>CAXXGL010000027.1:0-380053 GCA_963676555.2 Geopsychrobacteraceae bacterium | reverse complement strand
CCCGAGGACATCACCGAACGACTGGACGGTTGGATCATAGAACAGGTTGAATCCGAAGCTCCCTGAGCCGGAAAACGCCGCCGGTCAACAACTCAGACCAGATTGTCCTGCGCCCGGCGGATGCGCCGCAAACGTTCTTTCCTTGCCCAGGACTTCCAGAATTTCATAAATACCGGGGCTTGATGTCCCGCCCGTCAGGGCAACGCGCAAAGGTTGGGCGATTTTACCGAACTTCAGTTGCATTCGCTCCATCACCCGGCCGAAAACGGCCTCCAGTTGATCCGTGCTGAAGTCGCCGCATTGTTCCAACTCCGCGGCCAGGACAGCAAAAATTTCGCGGTTGGCGACCTTGAGAAACTTGGCTTGCGCCTTTTCTTCGTAAACGACCTGATCGAGAAAATAAAACTCGGCCCCCGCTGCCATTTCGACCAGGGTCGCGCTGCGCTCCTGCAGGGTTCCGACCACGGCGGCCAAATCCGGACCGGCGTCCGGATCGATACCCTGTTCCGCCAGAAAAGTCGCAGCAGAACCGCCAGCCGCTCGGAGCGGCGCTTTTTGATGTAATGGCTGTTGAGCCACAGCAGTTTTTCCGGTTGAACACTCCGGCTGAACGACCGACGTTGTCCAGGCTGAACTTGTCAATCAGATCGGTCATCGAGAAAATTTCCTCGTCGCCCAGCGACCAGCCCAGGCGAACGAGATAATTGACCATGGCCTCGGGCAGATAGCCCATATCCGGTAAGCCATTACCGACGTCGCGCCATGCCGCTTGGACAGACGCTTTTTTGTCGGCGCCGAGGATCATCGGCACATGGGCAAAGCGCGGCACCCGGTAACCGAGAGCTTCGTACAACAGAATCTGGCGCGGGGTATTGTTGATGTGATCGTCACCGCGAACCACCAGTTGATCCCCATTTCGGCATCATCGATGACCAACCACGAAATTATAGGTCGGCGTGCCGTCCGTGCGCTGGATGATCAGATCGTCGAGTTCCGCGGTCCGAAACGCGATATCCCCCTTGATTTCGTCGACGAAAGCGACTTCTTCACGTTCTGCGGGCAGTTTGAACCCGCACCACATAGGGCAGATCGGGTTGATCGGCCCGGTTGCGGCAGGGTCGCCGTCGTATTTCGGTTTGCGCCCCTCTTTAAGCGCCTGCTCCCGTTTGGCGGCCAGTTCCTCCGCCGTACAGTAACAACGGTAAGCCTTCCCCTGTTCGAGCAGTTGCCGGACTTTACCGCGGTAGAGATCAACCGTTCGGACTGATAATAGGACCCTCGTCGCAACTCAAACCGAGCCATTCCATGGCATCGAGGATCGCTTCGACCGATTCCCGGGTCGACCGGGCGACATCGGTATCCTCAATGCGACAGCACAAATACGCCCTTTTGGCTGCGGGCGAGAAGATAATTGAAGAGTGCGGTCCGGGCGCCACCGATGTGCAGGTAGCCGGTCGGACTGGGAGCGAAACGTACCCGTAGATCAGACATGTCGTTGTCTCCTTGAACAACCATGAAATCAGTCGTTTGTCCTGAATCAGTCAATCGTCAATCCGGCGTAGCCGACAACATTGCCGAAATCGGTTGACATGGCCCGAATGGGAGTGACGAAGCAAATGACAGGATGCGGCGCCAAGCCGGCGGGCGGCCTGCATGACGACAATGGCCGACAGCACTCCGCACATGCTGATCCCCTTCTCCCGCACCACCCGTACAATTTCCGCGGATCGTATTCGGTCATGGCGCAATCGCCATGCGGTCGAGTTCCTCCGTTGTCGCAGCCGGGCTGAAATGGTTCATGTCGCTGCTGGCCAGCAGCAGCACATCCCGGTCCCAGTCGCTCAAGGCCGCTCCGATCCGCTCGCCCAGCTCCAGACACCGGTTCAAACTCAAGCGCCCCAGGGCGATCGGCACAATCTCGACATCCGGACGGCTTTTTATCAGAAACGGCAACATCACTTCAAGCGATGCTCGTATTTGTGGGCCAGATCGTCGTTTTGCATCTCCGGAGCCGCTGCCAGCAGGTGCCGGCGCAAAGCTGCCGCAACCGGAACATCACCCAACGGAGTGCCCCAGGCAGCGACCGCGCTGACGGCGATGTCCACACCCAGGGCCATGGTGATTGGGGCCGAATAAAACGACCTGAGGGGGTACGACTGTTGCCGCAAAAACTTCCCCCGCAACCATACCCGAGTAGACATATCCGGCATGCGGGACGATGACGGCTTTGTGCGGCAACTCATCCCGTCGTTTCACCAACAGCCGGTCGAGTTGGGCGGAGAGCTCGCGGGGTTCCGCCGGATAAAAGCTTCCTGCGACAGCCGGATCACGCAACATAATCTTACTCCCGACAGAGGCCGTTCCGGTTTATTCATGCGTGTTCGCGATGAAATCCGGCTAAAATTTGAACAGGATTTTTCACCCGATACAAAACAGCATGACGGCAAATGCCTTGACCAGTTTCATCTGACTGGTGCGGCTGGCCAAATTAACCCCCAGCCGAGCGAAAATGATCGTCAGCGGAGCGACAATCGCCGCCACCAGAATATTAACATAACCGATGGGAGAACGGCGCCGCCACATCATGATGCAGCCCATACCAGATATAACAGACGGTCGCCGAAAACGAAGAAACGACGATCAACGCGCTGGAATTGCCGACCGCCAGGGTGGATGGGCAGGTGCAGCAGGATCAGCATCAGCGGAACCGCGATGACACCGGCCGCCGATACCGAAGAAAAGCGGAAAAAAAATCCGCCGACGAAACCGACCAGAAACAAGGATGTTTTGCGGATGCCGACGGGCCGTTCCGAGGCCGACGGGCGCTGTTTATAGAACAGCAGCTTGAGGCTGACCGCAATCTGCATCAGGCCAAAGCACATTTTCAGCGTACCGCCGGGGATAACCGCGGCGGCCGAAGAACCGGACAGCGCCCCGGCAATGCCGCCCAACGCCAGGTAAGCCACCATGTACCAATCGACATTGCCGCGCTTGCGATGCCCCAGCGTGCTGCTGACGGCGGTCGGCAGGATGATGGCCAGGCTGGTGCCGAAAGCGCTGTGGACGACCAGCTCCGGTGGAAATCCGGCCAGAGGAAAGAGCCACAGGAAAAGCGGCACCAGGACAACGCCGCCGCCGATCCCCAGCAGGCCGGCCAGAAAACCGGCCAGCGCGCCCATGGACAATGTCAATAAGATGATTTGTGGTGTTAACAGGTCCATAATCGATGACAAAAAGGAAAAGTGTCAGTCGGGAATGACTGACACTCTGTAAAATTGGAGGCCCCGACCAGATTCGAACTGGTGATAAAGGTGTTGCAGACCTCTGCCTTACCACTTGGCGACGGGGCCGGTAAAATCCGATTTTGCGTGCGCATTGAAGTACCAAATCGGCTCTGGGGTGTCAAGGGGAAAATCCGTCGTCCTGATCGATCCTGAGCAGAAAAACCTGCCGGGACGGTCCCTTCCCGGGCGGCCGGGAAACAATCAGCCGTCCCAGGCCATCCTGCGGGTTCAATTGTTCCCCCAGCGTCACCCAGCGTCCCAGCGGCAGGTATGTCTCGGTGCGCAGGGAACTGAACTTGACTTCCGGCAAAGGGGTTCCGGAAACTTGCCCGGCCCGATTGAGATAGGGTTCGATATGGACATAAACCCGCTCCCCGACCAGTTGCCGGGGAGAAACGAAGAACCCGGTCCGCAGCGTCAAATAAGCGGTTTTTTCCGCATAACCGCTGATATCGCCCGCATATGCGGCCCACTCCTCGGTATAAGGGATCGCCCGGCCGATTTCCAGCCGGCCGCTGCCGCCCTCCCGTACCCGCAAGCGCTGTTCGTTTCTTTCCATCGTATTCCCCAGGTGCCGGGATGGCCTGTCTTTGCTTCCTGCGCCGCTGATCTCATAGGAACCACGCTGTTTATCCCATAACTGTTGCAGGCGGATGATGAATTGCCGCGGTTGCCGATCGAACAGCCGGATCAATTCCGCCACGGCCTTCAAGGTGTCATGATCGGCCACGACCAGCAGTTGCGAACCGACCGCCTGAGCCTTTTCTCCCTCGTCGAGCAGTTCGCAAACCGCGCCCAGAATCTCGCTCGGAGCACGATGTTCGAGGCCGAAAACCCGCATTTCTGCGGTTGCGGGTGTGACCAGCAACAACAGCAGCAGCAAGCTCGACCACAGTCTCATAATCCTGTCCCCCTTTCCCCCCAACGGATTTGATAAATGACATTCATCCCGGACAGCGCCAGGTAAAGATGGCCGTCCGGGCCGACGACGAGTGAGGCTTGAGCGCTGTTCAACCCGCCCTCTTTTCCCCATCCGCGCAAAAATGCATGGCCGACCGGAGTATCCCGGTCCGGGTCTAAAGCCAGCCTGATCAGTTTCGTTTCGCGGCCCGCCAGCATGACATACAGGCTGTTGCGGTATTCATCCGCGGCTTTCAGACCGTGCCCGGCAACCATAGCCGTGGGACGATTGTCGCCGGGCAATGACAAACGGCCGGCGATCGTCTGCCGGCAGCGTTCCTGATCGCCGAACTGGGGATCAGGCCGTTGTTCTCCATAGCAATAGGGCCAGCCGTAATCTCCGCCGCCGCTGATTCGGTTGATCTCATTGACCGGCGCGGTCGCGCCCAAACCCTCCCGGCCGACATCGCAGCCCCAGAGTTCATTCTGCGCGGAGAACGTCAGTGCCGTGGTATGACGCAATCCTTCGGCATAAACTTCGAATTTTCCGCTTTGCGGGTCGATGCGCAATACCTTGGCGCGCAGAGGATTGCTTTCTTCGCAGGCGTTGCAGCGTGAACCCACGGCCAGATACAAACGGCTGTCCGGGCCGACGGCCAGAGGCCGCCGCCAATGTCCGCCGTCGTCCGGCAGCCCGCTGAACAGTCTACGTACCCGGCCCGCACGATTGGCATTGTCGCCGTCCGCCAAAGACAGAAGGCCCTCCGGTTCGGCGACATAAAGTCGTCCGTCATGCCAGGCCAGGCCGCTGGGCCGGTCGAGTCCGACATAATAAAGTTGCGGCTGCTCCGCGAAGCCGTCCTGGTCCCGGTCCGTCAGTTGATACACGGCGCCCAGGTCGGGCAGGGAGACAAACAAACGTCCGTTGTCACCAAAGGCCAATGCGCCGGGGCTGCCCCGGAAGACGGCTGAAAACCCGGACTTCAAGCGGAGCGAATGCTTCCAGCGCCGGTTCTTCCGCCGGGTCGCCGTTCTGCCCGCCCAAGACCGTAATGCTTCTCAGCGCGGGATAATCGGCTTGCAGATTCCGCTGAAAAGCGGATATGCCGACTCCGCGTTGCGGAAAGATCTGATTGAACGTCAACAGGGCCGTCAAGGCGGTCAGGGCCAAAGTCACGGCCGTCAGTTTCCCGCCGACCGCCTTGAGTACGCAGCCCATCCCGGCGCCGAGCAAAAGCGTCGGCACGATGATGTAAAAAGTTCTCTGCTGCGGCACGCTGTTCAGAAAAAAAGCACTGAACCAGCCCGCCAGCAACATCGATGCTCCCACCGGCAGGAAGAGTCTTTTCTTCATCGGTCTCGCCCGTAAGCGTTATGATTGGTTCAAAGCTATACCCGGGACGGAAAACGGCGCCGGCATTGACTTATCCCTGACCGTGCGCGCTCCTTCACTGATTCAGGTTATAGAATAGCATAGAAAGACTCCGCGCGGCCGAAGGGTCGACAAAAGCCGGTCGAAGAGAAAGGCGGGAAAGGCCTAAAAGGGTCAGAGCGGCTGCCCTCTGAAGCGCTTGATCGTTGTTGTTCCGTGCTCAAAAGCCAGGCTGCAGAGATAATTTTGCGCCGGTGAAAATGTCCGCACCAGGCTTCTCGCTGCCGGGGAGATCTGCGGCTCCCCCTCCGGCCCCGGAGCTAGTCCGCTCTGTTTCCACACGGCTTCCTTGCGCGTCCACAAGCGGTAAAACAGCCTGGATTTCCCAGGCTCCGAAGCCCGCGTCAGAGCTTGGCGTTCGATCTCGGAAAAATAGCGCCGGGCGATGGCTGCAAACTCAAGGTCCGGATCGGCATACTCGAGGTCGACCCCGACTGAGCCGTTTTTCGTCACCGCCACGACGACTCGGTCCCTGGAATGGGACAGGTTGAAAGCCAGCGATTCCAGCCGTTCATGGGCCAGGCAAGGCTTGCCCTGCGGGCCATAGGAAAAAAGGATGTCGGACCCCGGAATTTTGGTGTACCGCGCCAGCAAACGGCGCAGAAAACACCGGGCGGCAATGAAGGTGTCGGCTTTGTCGGCGTCGAGATAACGATCCGCGCGCCTGAGTTCTTCGGCCTGCAGGATATTGCGACAGGCTTGGAGATCATCCTGCGGATCAAGGCGGAAACTCCAGAGATGGATTTCGCCGTGCGCTAAAATCGCATCGCCCGGCGGAGCCGCCCAGGGCCGCAGATCAACTTTCATGTTGATCCTGCAACCAGCTGCGCAAACGCCGCATTCCCTCATCGATCGAAACCTGCGGCCGGTAGCCGAAATCGCGCTTGGCCGCGGTGATGTCGAACCAGTGTGCGGTCGACAGTTCGCGGGCGAGGAATCGGGTCATGCGCGGTTCGCCGCCCAGCCTGAAGATCCCGTATATTTTTTCCAGCACCGCACCGGCCAGATAGGCCGTCCGGGGAGAAACGCTTTTGCTCACCGGAGGAAGCGCGGCAGCGGCCAGGATACGATCGATGATGTCCCACAGCGGCAAGGGTTCATCGTTGGTGATGAAATAGGTTTTGCCGGCCACTCCTGCGCCTATTGCCAATTGCGCAGCGGCCTGGATATGCGCGCGGGCGGCGTTGTCGATATAAACACAATCGACCAGGCGGTTCCCGGCGCCGATGCGTCTCAGGGCGCCGCTTTGACCGCGGGCGATAATGCGCGGAACCAGATGATTGTCCCCCGGCCCCCAGATCAGATGCGGCCGCAGGGCAACCGTTGCCAGACGCTCGTCGTTGGCCGCCAGGACCAGCTGTTCCGCCGTGGCTTTGGTCCGGGGATAGAAAGCGTGATAGTGCTTCGGGTACGGAACGGTTTCATCAACCCCCTCAAGGTCATCGCCGCTGAAAACCACACTCGGCGAACTGGTGTAAATCAGGCGTTTGACGCCGTGGGCGCGGCAGGCGGTCACAACGTTTTGCGTACCGACGACATTGGTCCGGTAGTAATCATCAAAGTGTCCCCAGATCCCGGCTTTCGCCGCGACATGAAACACGCAATCGCAACCCGCCAAAGCGTTTTCGACAACTCCGGCGGCAGCGATATCGCCTGCAACCTGTTCGACGCCGAGGGCTTGCAGTTGGGGATGTTTTGTCCGTGAAAGGGAGCGCACTTGGTCCCCGTTGTGCAGCAGCAGTTTGACCACGGCCCGGCCGAGAAACCCGCCTCCGCCCGTTATCAGCGCTTTCACTTTATTTTCCCCTGCGCCCAGATTGCGAGCTTTTCGCGGAAAATCTTCGCATTGTGGCGGATATCGACCGGGAAGCCCGGGTGGAAAAGAAAATCCCGCAGGTCTGCGGTCAGCGGATGCTGCCGGGCAAGGGACTGAACCTCGCGCAGAATCCGCGCTTGTTCCTTGCCGCCCACTCGTGACGGGGTTTCCAGGCAGATCACCGGCTGTATTCGTCCATCCCGCTTGATGCCCACCAGCGCCGACCGGAAGACCTGCGGATGCGAATTGAACACCGCTTCACAGGGAATGGTGTAGTAGGTCTTGTCGGGGCACTCCACACGCTGGGATTTGCGCCCGCAGAACCAGATCCGTCCGCGTGAATCCCGGTAGCCGAGATCGCCCATGCGGTGGTAGCAGGCTTGACCGGCACGATGCCTGATCTTGGCCAGACGGGTCGATTGCGGCCGGTTGTAATAGGCTTGGGTCACCTGCGGTCCGCTGACCGCGATCTCGCCGATTTCACCGTCCGCCACCACCAAATCGTCGCTCCATTCGGCAATCGGCTCATCGGAGATGCGAATGATTTTCAAGTCGATATCGGGCACCGGGCAACCGATACAGACGCCTTCTCCCCGATCCGTCGCCTGCCGGGTATCCCGCAAAATCTCCCGACTGCCGATCGAACAGACCGGCAACGCTTCGGTGGAGCCGTAAGGGGTAAAAACCTCGATTCCTTCGCGCAGCAACCGGTCAAAGCGCTCCAGCACCACAGCCGGAACCGGTGCTCCGGCCGAGATCACCCGCTTCAACGCCGGCAAGGTTATGCCGTTTTTCGCCCCGTATTCCCCGACCCGTCTGATCAACGCCGGCGAGCCGAACATGGTGGTAGCGTTGAATTGCTGCAGCGGCTGAACGATATTGCGCGGGTCAACGGAACCGGGCCGGGTAAAATCCATCACCGGAATCACCGAACTCATGCCCAGAGCCGGGGCGAACAGGGCAAACAGCGGGAATGTCGGCAGGTCGATTTCACCCGGCTCGATGGCATAAACGCGTTTCAACTGTTCGACCTGGGCGTTGAAATTACCGTGCGTGTAAATCACGCCTTTGGGCGGGCCGGTACTGCCGCTGGTAAACAGGATAGCCGCGGTCTCATCGGCGGACGTCTGCGCCGGGCGATATTTTTTCTCGGCCGGGACGGACGAACTCAGTCGCGCCAGGCTTTTTCCGCACCGGAACAACGGCCTGCCGACAGTGATGAGGATTTTCAGCGTCGCTTTGCCCCAACCGAACAGGAGCCTAGCCGCATGAGCTTTGGGAATACCGACAAACGCCTGCGGTTCGGCTTCGGCAAGACAGGTTTTGAGGTTTCTCACCCCGATGCCCGGATCGATCAGCACCGGCACGGCGCCGATTTTAAAAAGCGCGAAGGTCAAGGCGAAAAAATCGAGGCCCGGCGGAACCATGAGCGCGACCCGCATGCCCCGGTGAATCCCGCTCAATTCCAGGGCATAGGCGACCCGGTTGCTTTCGTTCTCCAGTTCCAGGTAAGTGTAACTGCGGTAGCCGTTCGACTTCGTTTGAGGAATATGGAGCGCTGCGGTTTGCGGCTGCAGTTCGGCCATGCGGGGGAGATGCGCTGCGATGTTGTTGCTGCGATTTTCCATCAACGGTCAACCCTACGCCGCCTTCACCGGATGATGGTCAAGAAAATTCCTGATCAGCGGGATAATCTCGTCGCCTGCGTCTTCCAGGATATAATGCCCGCAATCGGGATACAGATGTTTCTCGGCAGCAGGATAAAGTTTTTCCCACACGGCGAGAAAATAGCGGTCGAAAACAAAATCCCGGCCGCCCCAGAACAGGCAAACCGGTCTGTCCCCGAACTGTTCCAGTCCGGCCGCGGTGGCACTGACCAGGTCAAAACCGCGATCGCCTTCATGCAGGGGGATATCCTGGACAAAGCGCAACGTCGCCACCCGGTTTTTCCAGTTGTCGTAAGGGCTGCAATAAAGCTTGCGCAATTCCGGCCGCAGGCGTTTTCGTTGACAGCCGATCCAGGCCGCGCCACGGGCAAAAAGCGTTCAACCCCTGGACCAGAAAAGCGCCGAACTGGGTCTCCCGGCACAATTTGAGGGCCGGCGGCAATTTTTTCGCCGCCGGCAGGTGAAACGCCGCCGTATTCATGAGCACCAGGCGCGCAACCCGCCCGGGGTTTCGCACCGCCCAGGCCATGCCGATCATCCCCCCCCAGTCGTGCATGACCAGGGTCAGGTTGTCACCCAGATCCAGAGCCTCGATCAGCCTGTCGAGGTCCCTGATGCGCTGCTCCAGCGAAAATTCATACTGTGAATCCGCGGGCTTGGAGGACAGGCCGCAACCCATATGATCAGGCACGACAACCCGGTAATCAGGGCGCAGTTCCCGCACCAGATGGCGATAATAGAAGGACCAGGAAGGGTTGCCGTGCAGCATGATGACGGGCTCGCCCCGGCCCTCGTCCAGATAATGATACTCCAGCCCGTCGAACTTCAGAAAGTGACTTTGAAACGGGTATTCGGCACGCAGCGACGCTGAATCTTTTACCATTGGATCGCCGCCATAAGGCAATTCAGGCCGCTGCCGATACCGAGGAACCCGACCAGGTCTCCGGCGCGCAACTGATCGCGTTCTTTGGCGATCGCCGCGGTAATCGGCAGGGAGACGGTGCCCATATTGCCGAGGAAGGCATAGGTCGGAAAGTCCTTGTCCAGATCGACACCCAGGGTTTGCAGGATCAGCTTCTGATGAGCCTCGCCGACCTGATGGCAGATGACCTTGTCGATCCGTTCCGGGTTGATGTCGAGAGTGCGGGTAAAATGGGCCCAGGTCCTTTTCCCCAGTTCAACCCCATGCTTCATCACGGCAACGGCATCGGTCGACATGTAAGGGATATGATTTTCCGGGGAATCGTTATTGATGCCCCAGCGACAAAGTTCATGGAACTGCGGCTCCGCGATGTTCACGCCACCCAGCAGCTTCGGCTTGCGGCTGGGGGAAAAAGACCCGTCCGTCAAGAGCACGGCCGCCGCTCCGGAACCGCCGGTCAGGGTGGCCAGCGAGCGGGTGAACAGCTCCATCGACGGTTGCTCGAGCATCCGCCGGATCATGATTTCGTTGATTTCCCTTGAGCTTTCACAGGCGACGACCAGCCCGGCGCGGATCTGTCCCAGCTCGATGCGGTTGGCGATGTCGAGCACACCGTTGAGAACACCCAGGCAGGCATTGGACAAATCGTAAACCGCGGCGTCGCCCTGTACGCCGATAGCAGCCGCCACCTGGCAAGCCGTGGCCGGTTCGAAATGTTCGCGACAGACGCCCGCGTAAATGACCGCCCCGATATCCCGAGCGGCGATATTTCGTTCCAGAAGCGCCTTGCGGGCGGCCGCGATTGCGCCGTAGGAAATCGGCGTATTCGGTTTCCACCAGCGTCGTTCATGAATACCGGTCAGGCTTTCCAGCTGCCCCGGTGCGATGTGCAGGCTTTCGTACAGCGGTTTCAGGCGGTTTTCCAGTTCAGCCGAAGTGATGACGATAGGCGCCAGTTCGTAACCGACCGACTCGATGTAGACGCGTGAATATTTCATTCCCAGTTCCCCCGCGAAGTCACGGATATTACCGAAGCTTGCGTTTTTAACATAATTCGGCGCGGCAGGAAAGTCATAGGAACGTCAATTCACCATGCGGAGGGTAAAATCCTTCATTTGATAAATGATTATGCCGTCCACGCTGAGATAGCCGTCGGCTTTGAGCAACCTGTGCGTTTCATCGACAGCGTTGATCACCGCCTCGACGATGATTTTTTTGTTCGCGGGGATGATCTGACCGCGGTATTGCCAGGTGTGTCGCTGATCAAGGGCCACCGCTTCGAATTGCGTCGCTTCATGAACCGTCCATTTTTCCGCGGCGAAAATTTTCAGTAACTGCAGGAAAGATTCCAATCCCAGCGAGCCGGGGCAGACCGGGTCCTGGTAAAAATGCGCTTTGAAAAACCATTCATCGGGATCGACCCGTTTATTGCCGCGAATGTAACCCAGTTGTTGCGGACCGCCTTTCAGGTCGCAGGTTTCTATCCCGTCCAGCATCCGCAACATCGGTTGCGGATAAGGCGGCTGTTGCGGGAAAGGAAAACCGCCGCCCTGTTCTTCCGCCTGCCCCTGATAAGCTTGCGCCCCGTGGATACCCACCTGTTGCGCCAGTGACGAGGCCGAGAAAAAGCCGAACACCGTATCGCCGCTGTAAACCGGTCCGACAGCATCGCTGACGCTGAAGTCGTAGCTTTGGATAATCATGCCGGCACTGCCGGCAATCCGGGTGATTTTCACCCGGGTGGTCAAAGTACCGCTTGACGCCGTAACCTGCCGGGTCTGGACCGCGTTGCCGTCAAGATTGCGGAAGGACAAATCGGTTTCACTGGTGAGCGCCGATCCCATGTAAGCGGCCAGCCAGCCGCAGGGCTGCAGGCCGATTTCCAGCAGAACGGCAAAAGGCATGGTCTGCTGGCCGCCGGCGGTAAAATACCAGGCATCGGGCGGCACATCGTACTCGGACGTCACCGTCACCCCTTCCGTCAGCTTGAAAGGTTCACCGTCAACGGCGACGATGCGGTCGAGGAACTGGTAAGGCGGTCCGGGCAAACGGGCGATCCGCCGTTTATCGTCGAACACGCGGTAAGGCTCCCCGAAGGCCGCGGACGGGTTGCCGATGGCAAAAGCGGTGATTTTATCGGTATCATACAGGATCTGTCGCGGCTGAATCCTGTCCGGCGGCCGGTACTGCCCCCGCCACAACCCCTCGACTTTCTCGCGGTTCAGGCCGGACAGGCGAATCGACATATCCGGAATCTCCACGATCGGATGGCCATCGGCATACATCAGGGCGTCAACAACGGCAAAGGGTTCGGGCCGATAGCCAAGCTCCTTGATACTGACCCGGTAAGTGACGGTGCGGGTCTTTTCAGTCACCTGCCCCCGACATTTCAAGCCGCTGGTCACTCCCGGTATCGGCTCGCACCAGGTCTCGCCCTCTTCGCCGATCCAGCCCAGGCGCAACAGGTAGATCCGCAGGGTATGCAGACAACATTCATACATCAGGGTCCCCGGCATGACCCGGTCATCAACGAAATGACAGGTCAAAAACCAGTCCTGCGGCCGGATATCCATCTCAGCGCTGATCTGTCCCAGGCCGTAACGTCCGCCCTGCGGATCGAGTTGCGTGACCCGGTCGACCAGTTTCAGCTTCCCGCCCGGCAAAGTGTACGGTCGCTGTAACGGCAATGCCGCGAACTCCGCCCCGAAACAACGCCCTAAATCCCCGGCGTAAAGAGCCGCGATCTGATCCTCCGTATAGGATTCGACTTGGAGGGGCGCCAGATCGCGCCAGTCCGGTGGCCGTGTCCCCGTTTGCGGCCGCAGGTCGAGCTTGGTGTGGACGATACCCTGCCCGGCCTCCAGCTCCCGGGCGGTAAAAAACCCGGCGCAACCGTTGCGCATTGTCAGCAGCGGCTCGCCGTCGACACTGCTTTCGAAGTTGAAACGGAACAGATAGGTCTGATCCTGGCGGAAGAACTCGAGGATTTTGATGTCGTAGCGGATCACATCGCCGACCACCGGCAAGGACCGATGAAAAGTGACCTCGGCGTCCAGCAAACGATAAACCGCTTTTCCCCGGGTGACGAAATCGATCCCCAGATAGCCGGATAGAAACAGGTCGGCCTGCCCCGCTTCGACGGCAATGCAGGTCGGTATCCGACCGCCGTCGAGATACCAGCGGTCCGCGGTGACGTCATGCTCCGTCACCACCCGCCCCCGGGTCATCGATTTCACCTCGCCATCGACGCTGATAATCCGGTCGACCAGCATCAGGGGCTCATCCGGCAGCCGCACCCGGGTCGGAAAACTGTCGACTTCGGCAAAGTCGGGACCAAGCATGGCGGCGACGGAACCGGTGGCAAACTCCAGACACAGGCTGCGATCGAAGGCAACGGGCTTTTTCACCGGTGTCTGAGCAGGTTCGTGCAATATCAACGAAGCCGGGTACCGGTCGTTGTCCTGCGGCCGGACCCATTTTTCTACAGCCGTCGGCAAGGGCGCATCACCCCGGGCGACAAGCCGGTTCAACAGCTTCATCTGCTGGTCGATGGTTTGACTCATGGCCTCGCGCATACCCTGGGAAAACCGGAGATAGGCCTGATGAGCGTTGATTTGCGTCTTCAATTGGCGTTGAAAAAGGTTCAGTTCAGGATTCGCCGGTTCCCCCTGAATATGTGCCGCCGGGACCGGTTCCGATTTTCTTTCGAGTTCAGGCGATACTTTATCTTTCCTCTCTATCAGGCTGTTTTTGCTTGATTTTATCTTCGGCAACGCAGGAGAGAACGGTTTTCCGCCGATCTTCGTTTCGATCCGGATTCCGGTCCTGACCGGCGCCGCCTCCGGCAGCGGCGGATACAGCGCGGTCAAATCGAGCGGGACTCTTTCGGCGGCGCAATGGGCCAGCAACCGCAGCAGTTGTGCGCTTTCCGCCTGCCCCGGAACGCTGAGCGAGCGACACAGATGAGGGCGGTCGGCGAGAATGCTGTTGATCATCCGCCGGCATGATCCTCCCGGCCCCAGTTCGAGGAACACCCGCGCCCCGTCCCGGTAGAGCTGTTCTATCAGTTGAGGATATTCGATCGTCGCCAACGCCTGCTGGAGAATGGCGTCAGCGGCATTGGCTGTCGTGACGGGGTATTTGCGCCCCAGAGCGCAACTGTAAAAATCGATTCCCTCGGGCGGCGTCACCGGGAACAGATGCAGTTCACGGTATGCGCCGGCCACCGCTTTGGTGACTTCGCAATGAACGGTTGTCACACCCCGCAGCGGAATAAAATGGCAGCCCAACTGATTGACCAGTTTTTCCACGGCAGACCGTTGCCCGCCGATCACGGTTTCCCGGTAGGTGTTGACAATCAGCAGATAAACCCGTTCCCTTCCGGCGATCACCTTTCTGACCCGCTCTGCCGGGACATCCACCATTCCCAGCAACCAGTCCACTTGGGTGCCGTTTTCCAGGCCCCAGACCCGTTGCGCGGCGCGGCATTCCCCGGCCAGTTCGCGAGTGAACAGCGTCGACTCCCGCAAACGCTGCAACATCCCGTCGCGATCGCGCCATGCCCCGGTCGAAAAAAGCGCCGCGGCTTCCCCCAGACTGTAGCCGGCGACCATATCGGAGCGGATGTCGAAACGGCGGACAAGATCATGCAACGCCGTACAGCAGGCGACATGCCCGATAACCAGAGCGTTATGATCCCGATGCACGGAATCCGCAAGCTCCCCGGTCCAGAATTTGTCCGGCAGATATTGCCCGGCCAGAGACTGGTTGTCGTTTTCCTGGGCCCGATAAACCCCGGGCCAGAGGGCCGAAAGCTCACGTCCCATTCCGGCGAAATGGTTTCCCGAACCGGGGAAAACAAATGCGACTTTACCGTTCGGCAACAGCGGCTCCGGGGCGTAAAACAGCCGTTCCCGCAACTGCGGGTTCAGACCCGCGGCCGCTCCGTTTCCGAGCGGCTGATCCGCATGACGGCGTAAGTGTTCAACTGCGCTGTCGAGCAGCGCCTGCAGTTGTTCGTAACTCTCCGCAACCAGGGACAGAGCATACCGCCCCTTTGCCTCAGACTGTCGGGTCAGGTACCGGCCATGGGCCAGGACGTCGATCCGTTGTTCCTTATGCTGTTCGGCATAAGCGCGCAAGGCTTCCGCCTCGGCGGTCATCCCGGCGACTGAATCACCGGACAAAACAAACAACCCTTCCGGCAAAAAACCCGTCGGCCGCAACCGCAAAGGCGCAAACCTGTTTTCATCCTGGCGGCCGCAATACTCTTCCAGGATTGCGTGGGAACAACTGCCGTCACCGCCGATCCCGGCGATGAGCGCCTGTCTTGGCCCATCGATCCGATCCGTCAGCCAGTATTGTGCGCTTTGCGGCACTCGACAGCGGCGTCGATGGCGGATCCAGTCCGCACTGAGTTCCTTTGTGTTACGTAACGGCGGCAGCAGTTTTTGCTGCAGGCAAAGGGCGACCTTGACCACTGAAGCCAGGCCCGAGGCACAACCCGAATGACCGATATCGGCTTTGCAACTTCCCAGGTAGCAATCTCCGGGAGCAGACTCGGAACCGATAAAATTGCCGAGTTCCCGGCTTTCGAGCTCGTCGTAATGCGGCATCCCCGAGCCGTCGGCTTCGATATAGGAAATTCGCCCCGCCGTGGTGCCGGCATTGCTGCAGGCCCGGCGCAGTGATTGTCGGTAAGCCTGCACCTGCGGGTGCGGACCCAGAGGATCACCGGCGATTGCCGTCCCCAAACCACGCAGCACGGCATAAATCTTGTCGCCGTCCTGCTGCGCGTCGCTCAGGCGCTTCAACACCACAGCCGCGGCGCCTTCTCCGATCAGGGTGCCGTCCGTCGTCGGATCGAAAGGTCTGGAATGACCCGTGGCCGAATAGGGCGCGGTATGGTGACGGCCGAGCACCTGACGCAGGTCGCCGGAAAGATCCACGGCCCCGACCAGGGCACGGTTGATCGCGCCTTTCTGCAGGGCATGCTGCGCCACCTCCAACGCTCTCAAACCGGAATTTTCTTCGCTGGACAGGGTAAAGGACGGCCCCCCGATATGAAAATTCTTGGCGATGCGGCTGGCCACAACGCTTCCCAGCGCGCCCATGGTGCGATTGGCGGTGAGCGCCGGACCGGCATGATTGCGCAACTCGGCTACCCATTCAAGCAGTTGTTTTTCATCCAGTTCCAGACCCAGTTCCGCGGCCCAGATCCGGGCGAATTTTTCCATCCCCCAGCGAAAAGTGAAATTGGTCGCATTCAGATCCAGGCCGCAACCGATATAAACACCGGTAAACAGGTGGTCGGCCTGCACCGCCCGCGCGTCCGCCAGGGCCGCCGCCGCAATTTTCAGCATCAGTAGCTGTCTGGGCAGCATCTCCGCCAGTTCATTCGGAGGGATTCTGAATTCGCCTGCAACGGCCGACACTTCGGGAATGAAATAACCCTGAAAATGGCGCGCCTCATAACCGGCCTGTTTGAACCAGCGGCTCTGTTCCAGGCCCCACCATGACTCCGGCGACTGCGGCCGGATCTCCTCGTCGCCGCCCATCACCCGGCGTTGGAACCGCACACTGTCTTCCCAGGGACCGAACCGGCAGGCCAGTCCGACAATGGCGACCGGTTCTGTTTTGCGCCGGAAGGAAGGGTGCGTGGTCACGGCTTTGCGGCCGGCGGCGGGTTGCCATTCTTCAAGCAGCAGATGGGCATTGATGCCGCCGAACCCGAAAGCGCTGACCGCAGCCCGCCGCGGATGTTTACGCGGTTTATCCCACCGCCGGGGCTTATTGAGAACGGTAAACGGACCACCGGCCAGATCGATACCGGGGGCCGGCCGGGAAAAATTGACCGTCGGCGGCAAAACCCGGTGTTTAAGCGCCAGCAATGTCTTGATCAGAGCCGCCGCTCCGGCGGCGGTCAGCAAATGCCCGATGTTGGCCTTGACCGAACCGATAACGCATTGTCCGGAACGCCAATGCAGGTCTTTCCACAGCGCCGTCAGGCTGTTGAACTCGACGGCGTCGCCGACCGGCGTACCGGTCGCGTGGCATTCGATCAGATCCACGTCGCTGGGCTGCCAGGCCGCCTGCTTGTAGGCCGAGCGCATGGCGCGCAATTGCCCTTCCGAGGCCGGGGCCAGCAGGTTGCCTTCGATGTCGTTTGAGACGCCGATCGCGCGGATCACGGCGTAGATCCGGTCGCCCTGTCGGAGCGCATCCTCTGTGCGTTTGAGCAGCACCAGACCGCAGCCCTCCCCGACCACCAGGCCGTTCCCGTCGTGATCGAAAGGCGCACAGGTCCCGGTCGGAGACAGGGCCCGCAACTGCGAGAAACCCATTTGCGTATAAAGCGAATCGGGGCGCGACAGCCCGCCGGCCAACATGCTGTCGGCCCGTCCCGAAAGCAGTTCGTCGACAGCCAGCTGAATGGCGTACAGGGATGAAGCGCAGGCCGCATCGACGGTAAAGCAGGTGCCCTGGAAGCCGATGGCTTTGGCCAACAGGGCCGCCGGCAGGCCGGCGACATATTGATTGGGTGCTTGAACGGCGGCATCGATGACGCTCAAAGGCCGCTGTGAAAGTCGTTCCGTAAACGCCCGGCCGAGCAGATGGCGCGCCAGTTGAGAGGCTTTTTCACTGGGCAAGGCGAGGTTCCCGATAATCACCCCGGAACGCGCGGGATCGGCCTGTTCGCCACTGGTGTCGGCCAGGGTCTGCAGCCCCACCCGCAGCAACAGACGGAACATCGGGTCCAAGTCGCGCAGCGCGTCCGGATCGACGGCAAGCTTCCCAAGCTGCGCGGGATCGGGTTCAGCATCAAGAAAACAGGCCTTCTGCGAATAAACCCGGTCGGGGCGGCCGATCTCGGGATGATAAACGGATTCCGGGTCGAGCAGCCAGCGTCCGTCGGGCGGACGCCGGGCGGTATCGACATTGTTGAGGATGTTTTCCCAGTAACGATCGAGGTTCGGCGAGCTGGGGAATTCCCCGGCCATGCCGATGATCGCAACCGATTGAGCCGGAGTCATGATCAGGCGACTCCGTTCAGTTGATTGCGCTGAAACGACGCATTGAGAGACGCATCAATCACGCATTCGTAATGATCAAGCCGCGCGACCAGCTTTCCGTCGAGCGGATCGACGAATTCAATGTCGGCAACGGCCTTATTGCTGCTGCGCTCGACGATCGCTACCCGCACTTCGACCCCGGCAGCCGGGAACGCTTCCTGATACTGGCGATAACGCTCGGCAAAAACCGGCAGCGATCCGGCCTGGTATTGTTCGAAGCTCCAAAGAATCAACATCTGAAAGCTGCTGTCCAGCACTAAAGGATCGGCCAGCCAGGAACTGCGGAACGGTTGACGAATCCATTCTCCGGGGCGCGGAGCGGTATTGACCAGAGCACTGATGCCGGCATCCGAACAGCCGATGATTTCCCGCAGCCCCTGGAAAGCCGCCCCATGAAACAGGCGTTCGGAGCGATAGGTGTCTTCATCGGCATGCGGGTAGCCGGGCAGAGAAAGCTGAATCGACGCTTCCTTGCGGTGCGGCAGCTGTCCGCCCAGAATCATCCGCGCGCGCGCGTGGATCGCGGTTTTGCCTTGTGCATCGCGGCTCGACAGCTCGACCGGCACGATATGCACGCCGTCGCTCTTGAACGCTTTACCGGTCATGACCTGAAGGTTAATCGTTTCGTCGGCGCCGAGTTTGACCCCGGACAAAATGCGCAGGTCGTTCACGCCCTGAAACTTCATGCCCGGATTGTTGTGCATCGCTCCGTGGGCCAGCCATTCGACGATAATCGCCATCGGCAGCACGGCTTTGCCGTCCAGCACATGGGAACCCAGGAATGGGTATTGGCTGACCGACAGGTCCAGGTCAAAGGCTTTTGACAGGTAAATATTCTGTTGGGGTTCGCTTTCTTCCCGTTCAGCCGCATCGGCATCGCCGCCGAGAATCACCAGTTCCACCGGAGCATCGGCAGGCTGCGACAATTCATCGACCAGATAGTCGGAACCGACCTGGAGGTCGATGACATCGATCCCTTCACGAGCGAATACGCCCTTGAGTGCGGGCGTCACCATGCCGCCGTCCCACGGCCCCCAGTTCAACGCGACCACGCGGCAATCGGAACGCAGGCGGGCCTGCTGCTGCGCGATTTTGTTCAGGATCTCGTTGGCGACGGCATAATCGGCCTGACCGATACGGCCGAAACGCGCGGTCGAGGACGAAAACAGTGCAATGAATTTCAGTTCATCATCGTCCGCCGCACTCAACAAGGCTCTGAACCCGGCAATCTTCGTCGTATAAACCTCATCGAATTGCGCGTCGGTTTTATCGACTATCAGTTTATCGGCCAGAACGCCGGCCCCATGAATCAGGCCGCGAACCGGGCCGTATTTTTGCCGGACTTCAGCAACCTGCTGTTTTACCTCAGCGGCGTTGCGTAGATCGACGGAGCGATAAAGCGGCGTGCCGCCGGCCTGCAGAATACGATCCAGGGTGGCACGGATTTCGCGATCGTTGTGAATGCGCCGGAATTCACGTTCCACCGCAACCGGTTTCAACGTCGTATCCGCATGCTGGACGATACCCTGCTTGATTTCGGCTTCGGTTTTCAGCCCGTGCAGCCACTCCGGTTCGGCCGCCGGGGCCGGACTGCGCCCCAACAACAGCAGGGTCGCCCGGGTTCTCTTCGCCAGCGCCACGGCGGTTTCCGCCGTGACCCCGCGAGCGCCGCCGCTGATCACCACCACATCGTTCTCGCTCACGGGCGACGGCGGCATATCCGCCGCCGGATCCCGGCGTTCCAGTTCCAGGCCGTATAGTCCCCGGGAACTGATCCCGACTTCCAGCGGCCCGGCCCGGAAGATTTCTTCGCTCAACGATTTCGCCGTGCCGAGAATCTCCATGCCCATGGCCAGGTCAAGGACCTTGCAGTGCAAAGAAGGCCATTCCAGCCCTGCGGTTTTGACCAGACCGGCCAAGCCCCCGGAAAGCGGGTCCTTGATCTCCGCTTTTCCTTCTGCGAGACCGAAATACCCGTTCAGGCGTGACACCGAAACCAGAAACGCTCCTTGTTGCTGCGCGGTCCGTTCCAGTTGGGAACCGAACCGGCGCACAGTCTGGAACGCCCGTTGGAGGAAAGCATCGTTCGCCCCCTTCAGGGGAGCCAGCAGGATAAGACCGGCCAGTTGCGCGGACGGGGACAAATCGGGCAGCTGTTCAAGGTTTATTTTTCTGGGGATGAACCCGCGCGCCTTGATTTCATCGCAGAGAGCCTCGGTCAATGCCGAACCGTCGTCGCTGATCAAAACCTCCGTGCCGACGGCGGATTTGATCTCAACCAGGGTGCGGTTCAACGGCAAGGGAACGGTTTTCAATACCTGTCGCGTCAGCGTTTTCGGCGCCTGGACCGGTTCCGCTGCCGCCGCCGCGCCCGGGGTGGAGTCGGCCCCGGCGCTGGCGAGAAAATCGACGATGGCACCGACGGTTTGCAAGGTCGCAAGGTGTTCCGGCTTAACGGCCGGAGCGCCCGGCAGTTTTTCCTGCAGCGCGGAAAGGATTTCCACCCGCTTGATCGAATCGATCCCCAGGTCGCTGTCCAAAGCCATCTCCAGTTCCAGCATCTCCACCGGATAACCGGTCTTCTCGGCAATCACCTCCAGCAGCGTCGTCGCGACCTCGTCCCGGCTCACCTGCCCCAGTTGCGGCGCCGTCGGCACGGTCGCAACCCGTTCCAGCCCGCCCCGGCTCAAATGCTCGACGATCTGCCCCAGCGTCTGCAGCCGACCCAGATCCTCGGGCCCCACGGCCGGAGCGCCCGGCAGTTTTTCCTGCAGCGCGGAAAGGATTTCCACCCGCTTGATCGAATCGATCCCCAGGTCGCTGTCCAAAGCCATCTCCAGTTCCAGCATCTCCACCGGATAACCGGTCTTCTCGGCAATCACCTCCAGCAGCGTCGTCGCGACCTCGTCCCGGCTCACCTGCCCCAGTTGCGGCGCCGTCGGCACGGTCGCAACCCGTTCCAGCCCGCCCCGGCTCAAATGCTCGACGATCTGCCCCAGCGTCTGCAGCCGACCCAGATCCTCGGGCCCCACGGCCGGAACCTCCGGCAGTTTTTCCTGCAGCGCGGAAAGGATTTCCACCCGCTTGATCGAATCGATCCCCAGGTCGCTGTCCAGAGCCATCTCCAGTTCCAGCATCTCCACCGGATAACCGGTCTTCTCGGCAATCACCTCCAGCAGCGTCGTCGCCACCTCGTCCCGGCTCACCTGCCCCGGTTGCGGCGCCGTCGGCACGGTCGCAAGCCGTTCCAGCCCGCCCCGGCTCAAATGCTCGACGATCTGCCCCAGCGTCTGCAGCCGACCCAGATCCTCGGGCCCCACGGGCGGAGCGCCCGGCAGTTTTTCCTGCAGCGCGGAAAGGATTTCCACCCGCTTGATCGAATCGATCCCCAGGTCGCTGTCCAGAGCCATCTCCAGTTCCAGCATCTCCACCGGATAACCGGTCTTCTCGGCAATGATGTCCAGCAACAACGGAGCGATATCCGCCTTTTCCTGCTGCTGGCTTTGCTTCTCCCCAAGCTGATTGGTCGGCCCGGGCGGCACAGATTCAGGAAAAATTTCCGGCGGCTGCAGCGTTGCGGCTGACGCCGCCGCCGTTGGAAAGTCGTTTTGAGGCGGCTGTTCCCCTACGGAGGGCCCCTGAACCAGATGCTGTTGCTGCTGTACCAGTTTGACAAACGACTCGGTCGCCGCCTGCTGCCCCTGCAGAAACTGCTGATGAAGCTGCGCGGTCTGTTCCTGCAGGCTCTGCAACGCCGCGAGCGATTGTTGGGTGATCCGCAAAGCCTGCTGTAAATTGCCGGCGGCAGGTCCCGAACTCGCCGCTGATTGCGCAGTTGCTGCCGCAACCGGATGCGTCGGGGTGGTTGCCTCGGGTTCCTCAGCTGCCGTCGGAGCTGGGGCAACGGTCGATTTTATTTGCAGGGGCGGCCGCTTTTGCGGTGGCTGATAATGATTGGCACCGCAGAGCTTTATACTGATGCCCGGTTTTTTTGCCCGGCGGGACTGTGGTTTCAGACCGAGCGCCTTTGCATCCCACAGATCAAGTTTCAACTCGTGTCCCAGGGCGGAAAGCATACTCAGACACCGGGCCAGGTCAGCGCTGCCGGAACGTTGCCCGTTGGAAGCGTCCAGGGCCAGAGCATGGAACTCCCGTTCGCCGAGTATGGTTTTGACCATGCCGGTCAGACGGGCGCCGGGGCCGACTTCGACGAAGGTTTTGACTCCGGCCAGGTAGAGCTGTTCGATTTCGCTGACGAATTCAACCGGACTCGCCAACTGCTGCGCCAGCAATTCGCGTGCTGCGGCTCCCTCCGCCGGGTATGCGGCGCCGGTGGTATTGGAAAAAACCTTTTTTTTCGGGGCGCTGAAATTGATTTTCTCAAGCTCGGCGGCAAAGGGTTGCGCCGCCGCCGCGACCAGGGAACTGTGAAAAGCGGCGGCGACATCGAGTTGTTTGCAGGCGATCCCCCGAGCGGAAAGTTGCTCGGCCGCCTTGCCGATATCCGCGCTCGGTCCCGAAAGCACGCCCTGAGACGGCGTATTTTTATTGGCCAGAACCAGCTTCAGGCCGGACTGCTCGACAAAATCCTCGATTTCGGCCAACGGCGCCGACACCGCGAGCATGGAACCGCGATCGCCGTCCCCGGCGGCCATCAATTCGCCACGCAACCGGGACAGGGCAAAAAGTTCGGGCACGGTAAAATAATCAGCGGCACAGAGTGCCGTCAGTTCGCCATAGCTGTGTCCGCCGCAGATCTCGGCGGTCACTCCGAAAGACTCCAACACCCGGGCAGCGCCCAAGCTCACGGCCCCCAAAGCCGGTTGCGCCACTTCGGTTGCCTGCAATTGCTGCTCCGCCTTCCGGCGGTCGGCAGGGCTGAATCCCGGACGGGGATAAATAAGCTCCGCCAGGGTCCGCACCGGTTGTCCGCTCTGCGCCGCAAACACCCGGTCGGCGTCTTCCAGGGTGGCGTGAAACTCGGGGAACCGGACGGCCAGTGAGCTGAGCATATGCGGGTATTGAGCGCCCTGGCCGGGGAAAAGCATGGCCAACCGGCCGGCGGGCGTTCCGCGTCCGTAAAAAATCCCATCGGGCGTTGCCCAGTGATCTTCGTCGGTTTTCCGGTCCAGCAACGATAAGGCCGTCGCAATCTGCTGAGCGGGATCAGCCTTCCCCCGTTCCAGGACCAGAATCAGCCGGCAGGTCGCGGCGGCGGAAAATTGCTGCCGCAGTTCCGCGGCTTGCGTCCGCAACTCATGCCAGTCCGGGGCGCCGGAAAAATTCCGCATCCGGTCCGCCAGTTCGCTGTCGTCCGCTGCCGAAAAAGGTAAGATCTGGACCTCTCCGTTCCAGTCGATTTCCGTTTTTTGGCGCTGATGTTCTTCCAGCAGACAATGAAAATTGCTGCCGCCGAAACCCAGAGCGCTGATACCGGCGCGACGCGGGTAATCGGGGTGCGCGATCCAGGGGCGCATCTCGGTGTTGACGTAAAACGGCGAAGCCGGAACCGACAGTTCGTCCAGCGGCTGTTTGACCTTGATCGTCGGCGGCAGAACTTTATGGTACAACGCCAGAGCGGTCTTGATCAGGCCGGCGGCGCCGGCTGCGGCCTTGGTATGGCCGATCTGCGACTTGATCGAGCCCAGCGCGCACCAGGGTCGTTCGGCCGGGCCGAAAACCGTCTTCAGCGCCGCCACCTCAATCGCATCCCCGACCCTGGTGCCGGTGCCGTGCCCTTCGATCAACTCGATACTTTCGGGACCGATCCCCGCCTGTTCGTAGGCGCGCACCAGGGCTTTGGCCTGGCCTTTGGCGTCGGGCTCGTAAATTGCCGAACCGCGACCGTCACTTGAAGTGCCGATGCCTTTGATGACGGCGTAAATCTTATCGCCGTCACGCTCGGCGTCCGCCAGACGTTTAAGCACGACGATACCCAGCCCTTCGCCCAGGGTCGTGCCGTCCGTTTCAGCGTCGTAAGGACGGGCATGGCCGGACGGCGACAAGGCCGGCGTCTTGCTGAAACAGGTATACATGAACACGTCGTTGAAGGTGTCGATCCCGCCGGTCACAACCATATCGGCACGACCGGCGGCCAGTTCGAGGGCCGCCAGGTTGACCGCGCTCAGCGAACTGCCGCAGGCGGCGTCGACCACGCAATTGGTGCCGCCGAGATTGAAGTGTTTACTGATCCGTCCGGCAACCACATTGCCCAACAGGCCGGGGAAGGAATTTTCCTGCCAGGGCACGTAGGAATCCGAGATCCGCCGGACCACATCTGCGGCAACCCGATCATCCACCCCGGCATCGCGCAGCGCTTCCCGCCAATGCGGATAGCCGAGGCGGGCGCCCAGGGGAATAACCAGTTCCAGCGTGCCGGTGACGCCGAGAACGACACTTACCCGCTCCCGGTCATACTCGCGGTCCGGACCGTATCCGGCGTCTTTCAGAGCCTGTTCCACCGTGAGCAGACCGAGCAGTTGCGAGGTGTCGATGGCTTCGATGGCATTCGGCAGAATGCCGTAATCCATCGGGTTGAACTCGACCGGCGAGAGGAATCCTCCCATTTTGGCATAAACCTTGTCGGCCGCTTTGGGATCCTCGGCGTAATAATCCGCGGTGCGCCAATGAGTCTCGGGCACTTCACTGATGCAATCGGTTCCGGTTTTGATATTGGTCCAGAATTTTTCCGGATCATCGGCCTGCGGAAACATGCAACCCAGACCGATAATCGCCAGTGGAGACAATCCGGCAGTCGGCTTTTCCCGCTTTTCGCTGTAGTCGTTATTCAACTGAGATACTCCTTGATTTGCTCGGTGGTCAGCGGCCCATGCAGATCGGCACCGGGCCAACGTTCCGGAAGTTGGGCCGCCCGCCGGGAAACGGCGGCGCCGAACAGCAGATTCATGGCGACGGTCGCCACCCGCCGTTCCTGCGGCCGGGAGAGGAAAGTGTCGCGGGTCCATTCATTGAAGGCGCCCATGGCCGGGCCGCACCAGATTTGAAAATCGATTTTCCGGGACAAATCCCCGCGGTTGGCCCAAACCGGCGACTGGCCGAGATACCAGCGAAAAATCAACGCCATTTTGTATTTCGGGTCGGCCTCGGCTTTTTCGATCTGCCGCGGATCACGCCGGGAAAAGTAGGCGCGGGTCTGATTCCAGACTTCGTCGCAGGAAGCGCGGAAAAAGGATTTTTCCAGTTTGTCCCGTTCATCGGCGGGCAGGGCCTCGATCCCCGCATAGGTTTTATACAGTTCGTAAAGTTTATGCGCCCGCACGGAAAACATGGTCCCGCGTTTAATGACCTGAACCTTGACACCCATTTCAAACATGTCCCCCGAAGGCGCCATGGTCACATCCGCCTGACGGGTTTCCGCCAGCATCTGCCGGACCTCGTCGCAGGTTCCCGATTCGATACACGCCTGATTCACCGTGCCGGTGACCAGATAGGCGGCCCCGAGGGAAAAAGCGGCGGCCGCGGCGGCCGGCGTCCCGATCCCGCCGCCCAGACCGACCCGCAACGGCGTACGATAGCCGTACCGCGACTGAAATTCGTCCTTTTGCGCAGCAAGTGTCGGAAACAGAGCCAGTGCGGGCCGGTTATCGGTGTGCCCGCCTGAATCGGCCTCAACGGTCACATCCTGGGCAACGGGAATTTCCGCTGCCATGGCGGCCTGTTCAACGGTTAAATCGCCGCTTTCCACCAGCTGCTTCAGCATTTTCTCCGGCGGCGGTGAAAAAAAGCGGGCCGCAACCTCCTCGCGAGAGACTTTGGCGATAATCCGGTTGGGAGCAACCACCTCCCCCGCCGTATTCCGATGGAGACCATGCGTACGGTATCGTACGACCGGCAGGGTGAGCGCCAAAAACGCCGACGCCTCGACAAGCCGCACATCACGGCGCAGATAGAGGTCCACCAGGGCTTTTTCCAGTTCCGGTTCGGACGGGCTGTGAATCAGGTTGACCCCGAAAGGAAAAGGATCGGTCGCGCTCTGTAACCGGTCGACCGCAGCTTCCACTTCATCCAGGCCGAGACCGGCGGCGCCGAAAAAGCCGAGCATGCCCGCGCGGCCCAATTCCCGCACCATGTTGACGGAGCTGATACCTTTTGCCATGGAGCCGCCCACGTAAGCATAACGCAGTCCGTGATCGCGACGAAACAAAGCGTCGCCCAGAGCGTCCGGCGGGCAGGCGTTGATCATCCCGAGCAACGCGGACAACGGCGGGTTGCGTTCAGCCAGCTGATCGGCCGTCAAGCATTCGTACCGCTGCTCTGCTCCGGCAATCAGATAAAGCGGATGAGCCACCTTTTTCAGGGCGTTGATCTGCTTTCCACCGATTGCGAAGAGTTCGCAGTGGCGTGAATCGGACGGATTGAGATCGAAGCCTGGAGACTGGGTCACGAAGGTTTTCAAAACCGACTCCTAAAGAGATTCCAGCACGGATTGAATATCATCGACAATTTTTTTCGGTGTTGACGCACCGGCCGTGAGACCGATTTTGTTATACTTGCGAATCTCTTTCACCGGCAGTTCGTCGGCGGTTTCGACATGAATCGCCTGGGTTCCGTGCGATTCTATGACTTGCGCCAGGCGCCGGGTATTGCTGCTGTTATAGCCGCCGGCGACAATGAAATAATCCACCTCTTCAGCGAGTTTGATGGCTTCCCCCTGCCGCTTTTTCGTGGCGTCGCAAATGGTATGCAGAACCTTCACATCCAGGCTTTCGATGCCGGTCAGATAAGCGCTGATCCGGTCGAAAACCGTCCGGTCCTGGGTGGTCTGCGCGGCCAGGCAGTATTTCCGGCGGCCGTCCAGCCGATAGCGACGGCAGGCTTCGAACGAGTCGAATACGATCGTCGGGCCGGCCGCGTAACTGAGCAGACATTTCACTTCCGGATGGGTCTGCTCCCCGAACAGCAGGAGGGTGCGCCCCGTGCTGGTGTTCTCGTCGATCAGCAGGCAGGCGTCTTTGACCTTGGGACAGGTGGCATCGATAACGTGGATACCGCGCGCGGTCAGGTCCTGCTGAACGTTGCGGGTGATCCCGTGAGCGCGGATAACCACGATCGAACCGGGCGGAATGTCTTCCGGGGCATCGACGCTGATGACCCCCTTGCCCGAATATTCCCGCACCACCTGGGGATTGTGGATGATCGAACCGAGGATATAAATATCGCCGGGGATGTTTTTCTCCTCGATGATTTTGTCGAGTTTTCGCAGCGCCAGGCTCACGCCCATGCAAAAACCGGCGCTCTGCGCCCGAACAAATTTCATTTATTTACAGTTCCTTCTTCACCGCCGGTCGGCGGTGAAGCGCAAGCCGGAAAAGCCCGGCAACCACCCGACGGAAAATGCATTCGCTAAATTGTATATATTCTCATTGAACAGGAATCGAACGCAAGAACTTTAACCCGGTTTATTCCTGAATCCTATTGCTCCGATCACGCCTTGCCCGTCTCCTCGGAGCAGGCCCGATCTTCGTGCTTCGACCGCCGGGAAAAGGGTCGGATAGGGGCTGGTTTCGCAACGAACGCTCATGGGCAATCCGGGTTAAGAAAGCGAAAAAAAACAAACAAAAAAAGACCAGATCTGGATGACCTGGTCTCGTTTTTTTATGGAGCGGGAAACGGGATTTGAACCCGCGACTTCAACCTTGGCAAGGTTGCACTCTACCACTGAGTTATTCCCGCTCAGTCAGGCCCGCCGTAACGAGCGGATGTATGTATAACAAAACGATGAATTCAGTGTCAATAAAAAATTGTTTTTTTGCTTTCCTGAAATTTTACTTAAATATTAAATAGTTACCTACCGAGCAAAAAACCTGAAGAACTTGATGAAATAATCCCCGCCGGACCATACGGTCAAAAACAGCGAGATATAGAAGATAAAGATTCCGGCATTGTGCAGCGAGGGGTATAGAAAGTTGAACTCGACACCGAAAAACCAGTAATAACGGTAATGCAGCAATAGCCCGACAATAGCGACCATTTGAAAGATGGTTTTGTATTTGCCCAGGTTGCTGGCGGCGATGACAACTCCTTCCGATGAGGCGATGGAGCGGATGCCGGATACGATGATTTCGCGCGCCAGCACGACAAAGACCGCCCACGCCGGGACGCGCCCCAGGGGAATCAGCATGATCAGGGCGGCCATGACGATCAGCTTGTCGGCCAGCGGGTCGAGAAATTTGCCCAGCACGGTGACAATACCCCATTTGCGGGCCAGGTAACCATCGAGCCAGTCGGTGATCGAAGCTGCGGTAAAGACAACTGCGGCCCAGAAACAGTTCTGCTTCGATTCGAACAGCAGCAGCACCACCACCAGGGGAACGGCGGCAATCCGCGACAGCGTCAGGACATTGGGAAGATTCAGCAGTTTGGCGTGTTGTTCAGTCATCAGAAACGGTCCTCTGTGCGACGATATTGATCGAAATAATATTTTACTCGTTTAACATAATTCTGCGTTTCCGCATACGGCGGAATTCCGCCATACTTGAGCACGGCATTGGGTCCGGCATTGTAAGCCGCCAGGGCATGATCGAGGTTGCGGTCAAAGGTATCGAGCATGCGGCGCAGATACAGCGCGCCGCCGTAAATCGAATCCGACGGATCAAACGGATTATCGACCCCGACCTCCCGAGCCGTCTCCGGCATCAGCTGCATCAACCCTTGTGCCCCTTTGCGCGACACGGAACGCGGGTTGAAATCGCTTTCGACCTTGATCACGGCCTTGATGAGGGCCTTGTCCAGCTTGAATTTTGCGGCGAAATGATCAATCAGCGTGTCCAGCCGGTACTTGTCCCCTTCTTTCCGATAAAAACGATATTTGCTTTCCGTCGGCACGTTGGTGAAATGGACCTGTCCCCGGGCGTCGATGTACCGGTAGATAGCCGCTTCGGCGGAGGCTCCGGAAAGAGCGAGCAGAAAGATAAAAAAAGTTGTAATTCTAAGCGATTGCAAAATCATGAATATTTTATAACCTTGGTGCCCGACGCTGTCAAGCACGCAATCGATCAGGCGTTCTGCTTGACAAGGTCGAAAACCGGGCCGATAATGCCGCATCGATCTGTACCTCTCTTTCCGCAACCCCCACGGCTCGGCCAAGGACGAAAACTGAAGACATGAAAATTACAACTGATTTTCTGGTGATCGGCACCGGTATCGCCGGTCTTACCTACGCCCTGAAAGTGGCCGATTACGGCAGCGTCTCCCTGGTGACCAAACGAGATATCGACATATCCGCCACTCAATTGGCCCAGGGCGGCATAGCGACGGTGTTTTCCGCAGAAGACAGTTTTGCCGAACATGCCGCGGACACCATGGTGGCCGGCGCTGACCTGCCGAAACGGGAAATCGTTGACCTGGTGGTCGAATCCGGCCCCCCGGCAGTGCGCGATCTGATCAAATGGGGCGTGCAGTTCAGCCGGAAACAGGACACCGAAGAATACGACCTGACACGTGAGGGGGGGCACAGTCACCGGCGCATTCTCCACGCCAAGGATGCAACCGGGCGCGAGATTGAACGGGCGCTGGTGGAAACGGCCCTGAACCACCCCAACATCACCCTCTACCAGGATCACATCGCCGTCGATCTGATCACCGCGGCCAAGGTCACCCGCCGGGCATTGCGACCCAACCGCTGCCTGGGTGCCTACATCCTCGACAAAAGCCGGAAGGAAGTCATCACCATCGGCGCCAAGTTCACCGTTCTCGCCACCGGCGGCGCCGGCAAGGTTTACCTCTATACCTGCAACCCCGACATTGCCACCGGCGATGGCGTCGCCATCGGCTGGCGAGCCGGCGCCGATGTCGCCAACATGGAGTTCATGCAGTTCCATCCGACCACGCTTTATCATCCCCATGCCAAATCGTTCCTGATTTCCGAAGCCGTCCGCGGCGAAGGCGGGATTCTCAAGCGCGCCGACGGCTACGCGTTCATGCCGGACTATCATCCGCTGAAAGACCTGGCCCCACGCGATATCGTCGCCCGGGCCATCGACAGCGAAATGAAAAAAACCGGGGACGACAGTGTCTTTCTCGACATCACCCACAAAGGTCCGGAGTTCATCAAAGACCATTTTCCGACCATTTACGAAACCTGCCTCGATTTCGGCATCGACATGACCAGAGAACCGATCCCGGTGGTTCCCGCAGCCCATTATCTGTGCGGCGGCCTGCGTGCCGACCGTGACGGCGAAACCAATATCCGCAATCTGTTCGCCATCGGCGAAGTCGCCTGCAGCGGCCTTCACGGCGCCAACCGTCTGGCCAGCAACAGTTTGCTGGAAGGTGTGGTGTTCGGTAAACGGGCCGCCGAATTGTCGTTGTCGCGTTTAAACGAGGAATTCCCGCCCAATCCGCCGATTCCGGCCTGGGACTGCGGCAGCGCGACCGACAGCGACGAAGAAGTCATCGTCGCCCACAACTGGGATGAAATCCGGCGTTGCATGTGGAATTACGTCGGCATTGTCCGCTCCGACAAACGCCTGCAGCGGGCCATGAACCGGATTGAACTGATTCAGAAGGAAATCCATGAATATTATTGGGATTTCCTGTTGACCTCCGATCTGATCGAATTGCGCAATATCGCCACCGTCGCACACCTGATCGTACAAAGTGCGCTGTCGCGCCATGAGAGCCGCGGTCTGCACTATACCATCGATTACCCGGATCGCGATAACGAGCATTTCCTCCATGACACCATTATTTCCGGCGCCGTCTGATTTTTATCGGAAAGCGTCCTTTTTCTTCTCTTCGCAGCAACCTGCGCACGCGTTTGTGCGGTGTAACCTGATGGGCTCCGCCGCTTAACCGGTCGGCAACTGAAACGAAAGGTTTTTACCGTGGACATTGAAAACATCCGGGACCGGATCAACCGGCTTGACGACGAACTGCTGCGTATTTTCAACGAACGCGCGGCCCTGGCCCTGGAAATCGGGAAAATCAAAAAAAAGGCGGGGACCCCGATTTATGACCCGCGCCGGGAGAAACTCATTTTTCAACGCATGCAGGGACAGAATCGCGGGCCGCTCGACAATGCCGCCATTATCCGCCTGTTCGAACGGGTCATCGACGAAAGCCGCAGCCTGGAACGGACGCACACCAAAGGAGATCGATAAATGCTGGTGATTATGAAGAAAGCGGCCACCGAGGACGATCTGGAACAGGTCAAGGAATTGCTGGTCAACGCAGACTGTGATTTTCATCAGTCAACCGGCGCCGATCGCATTATCCTCGGCGTCGTCGGCGACACCCGCCGCATCGAACGGGAGCGCTTGCTGCGGACGCATGGAGTGCTCGATGTCTACGTCATCCCCCCCGAGGAATAAACGGGGTACACATCAAAGAAAAACGCGGCTGACTTTTTTCTCTTCCGCGGCTGCGGCCAGAGCGGCAAGTCTTTCATAGTCGGCTTGCGGATCGAAAACAAAAGCCTGTTCCGGGCAGTGCCTGACGCATTGCAGGCAGCGGATGCACTCATCCCCCAGGTGCGGATACGGGTCGAGACTGATGCAGTTCAGCGGACAACGATCCATGCAGGTTCCACACCGGGTACAGAGTTCTCGCCGCAATTCCAGCGGTACGCTCGCTTTGACCAGGGCCAGGGATTTTGTCGCGGAGTCTCGCCGCAGCCGTTCCGGAAGGTAGTTCAAAACAGATAACTTCAGCGGGACCGGCGCCGGGGCCGACAGGTTTTCGCACACCTTGTCCACCAGTTCCCGAAGCAGAGCAAAATCATCGCCATCCGGCCGACCGGCGCGCAAAGGCTCTTTCACGTTCCAGGTTGAAGAGTGGCAGGCGATGATCTTCGCCGCGCCGACCGGCTGCAATCCCTTGTTCAATAGTTGTTGCGCCAGTTCCGGCAGCGCCAGACCGCTGCTCACCCCGCCCCAGGTGACAAAGGGGACGGCATGCCCCGTCAACCGCTCCGGCAGGTGGTCGAGGAACTGTGCCACCGGAGGAGCGGCATGATGGCAATAAACCGGCGACCCGATCCATAAGCAGCAATCAGCAGGCCATTCAAGCCTCTCAAGCTCGGTGCGGCCGCTTTTCCATGCCGCTGCCAGGTCGATCGACTCGACGGCCTGCCCGCGGGCACGCAGATACCGCCCGATCCGTTCGGCAACGGTCGCCGTGGTTCCGGCGGGTGAAAAATAGATAATCCGGTGCAGAGGTTGAGCCATCTAAGCGATCACTTCAGCCCGGGTAAACACCGCCCGCAGGACCCTTCCGGCGGCTTCGATCGCCTCGCGGGCCCCTTCTTCGCGATCGACCAGAGTGACGATGCCGACAACTTCCAGGCCCTCTTCCTCGGCGCGCTCAACCGCTTTCAGCGAGGAACCGCCGGTGGTGGTCACATCCTCGACAATCACCACCCGCGAACCCGGAGGCAGATTCTTTCGCCCTTCAAGCCATTGTCCGGTCCCGTGCCCTTTCGGCTCTTTGCGGATGATAAAGGCATGCACGTCTCCGCCGTCAAGTTGGGCCGCGATGGATGTCGCCGTGGCGATCGGATCCGCGCCCAGCGTCAGTCCGCCGACCCCGTCGATCGGACCGTCGAATTGCTTGACCTCCTGCCAGAACGCCTGGCCGACCAGCAGCCCGCCCCGCGCATGCAGAGTGGTTTGTTTACCGTCAAAGTAAAAATTGCTTTTGCGTCCCGAAGCCAGGGTCACTTCCCGTTCTTCATAAGACAGTTCCCGGATAATCGCTTTCAATTCATCTTTAACATTCATGCGCAACTCCTCGAAACAATATCAACAAATGATATCCATCTATCTGGTTTCAAATCAAAAAAGACCAAGTTGATTATCGTCTTTCAAACGGGGAAAGCGAATCGGGTATTTACCGCTGAAACAGGCGTCGCAAAAATCGATCTGATGATCACCGAACTGCTGCAATGCGGCATGTAAACCGTCCAGGTCAAGGTAGCAGAGGGAATCGGCGGTAATATAACGCGCTATTTCGTCAATGCTGTGCGAAGCTGAAATCAACTCTTTACGCGACGGCGTATCGATACCGTAATAGCAGGGATAGCTGGTCGGCGGGCTGGAGACCCGCACATGAACCTCCCGCGCACCGGCATTGCGGATCATCTTCACGATCTTGCGCGAGGTGGTCCCGCGGACGATGGAATCGTCGACCACGACCACCCGCTTGCCCTGGATCACATCACGGACCGGGTTGAGTTTCAGTTTAACCCCGAAATGCCGGATCGATTGCTGCGGCTCGATGAAGGTCCGGCCGACATAATGGTTGCGGATCAGCCCCAGTTCGAACGGCAGGTTGGCTTCCTCGGCATACCCCATGGCCGACGGCATCCCGGAATCGGGAACGGCCATGACCAGATCGGCGTCAACCGGGTAACGCCGCGCCAGTTGGCGGCCGAATTCCTTGCGCACCGGGTAGACCATGCGATTGAAAATCCGGCTGTCGGGCCGGGCAAAATAGATGTATTCGAAAATGCAGGGCGTATGGCGGCTCTCGGGCTTGAAAGGAAAAAACGATTTCATCCCCTTTTTGTCGATGACGATCATTTCGCCCGGAGCGATCTCGCGAATGAACTCGGCCTCGATCAGGTCGAAGGCGCAGGATTCCGAGGCCACGACGAATGCGCCGTCCAGCTTACCCAGGCTCAAAGGCCGGAAGCCGTTCGGATCGCGTACGGCAATCATCCGCGTTTCGCTCAGAAAACACAGGCTGTAAGCGCCCTTCACCTGCTGCAGCGACTCGCACACCCGATCGATCAAAGAGTCGGCCTGAGATCGGGCAATCAAGTGGATGATGGTCTCGGTATCCGCCGTGGTGGAAAAAATCGATCCGCTCTGTTCAAGCTGGTTACGGATTTCCTGGGCATTGACCAGGTTGCCGTTATGGGCGACGGCTATGCTGCCGCGGGCGTAATCAACCACGATCGGCTGGCAGTTCTTCATGCCGTTTCCGCCCGCCGTCGAATAGCGCACATGACCGATGGCCGCATGACCGGGAAGACGATTGAAAACAGCGTCGCTTTTGAACACGTCGGCAACCAGCCCCATCCCCAGATGCGAGGTCAGATGCATGCCGTCGGAAGCGACGATGCCGCAGCTTTCCTGACCACGATGCTGTAGGGCATACAGGCCCAGATAGGTTAAATTGGCGGCTTCGGGATGGCCGAAAATCCCGAACACGCCACATTCCTCATGCAGTTTATCGAACATTGTGCGTCAAACTCCTCACCGTTTCAGGCGTCAATCAGAGCAATTCTTTCTCAATGAAGGCAATCGCGTTGCGGTACAGTTGCAGACCCATCCCCTCTTCCGGCAGCTCTTCGCGGGTCCAGCGGGGATGGTGCGTGCGGTGAATGAAAGCTTCCGGATGCGGCATCAATCCGAACAGCCGTCCGCTCGGATCGCAAATGCCGGCGATGGACCCCTGACTGCCGTTCGGGTTGGCGGGATAAGCCATGGTCGGGACAAGCTCCGTGTCGGCGTATTGCAGCACCGCCAGGTGGTCCTGCTGCAGGCGGAGCAACGTATCCGGCGTAGCGGTGACGAATTTTCCCTCGCCATGACGCACCGGCAGGTAAAGACCGTCTAGGCCCCGGGTATAAACGCACGGCGACTGCGGATCGACCCGCAACCGGACCCAACGATCCTCAAAGCGCCCGCGTTCATTAAAAGTCAAGCTGCAACTCTGACGGAACTCGCCGCCGAGAATCGGCAGCAACCCCATTTTGACCATCAGTTGAAAACCGTTGCAGACCCCCATGACCAGCCGCCCGGCCGCGATAAAGTCTTTCAATTGCTCAGCCAGTGACGCTTCGCCGGAGTCAACCCGGGCGTAGAGCAGACGATTGGCGCCCGCTTTGGCGCTGCCCAGATCATCGCCGTCAAGAAAGCCGCCGGCCAGGTTGAGGAAATGATAATCGGCCAATTTCACCCGCCCGGCCAGAAGTTCGGCCATGTGGACAATGTCGGCAGCCGCCCCGGCCATCCGGCAGGCGTGGGCGACTTCGCGTTCGCAGTTGGTGCCGTTGCCGGCAATGACAATTGCTTTTACTTGTTTCGCCATGACTTACATCTCCCGCAAAGGCGCCTGCCAGGCGGTTTTCAGCTCCGTGATATTCAATTCGAGCAGCGGCTGATTGTCATCGCCCTCGACCCTGAGCACAGGCTCCTGAAGGACCTCGCCGATCAGCCGACAGCTCTGCCGGGCGAACAGAGTTTCAAAGCGTTGCCGCTGCTCCGGCGCGATCGTCAGCAGCAAACGGCTTTGCGACTCGGAAAACAGGACTTGATCTTCACGCAAGGAACCGTCCGTCTCGACCCTGTTCAAATCGATCTTCATCCCGTAGCCGCCGGCGAAAGCCGATTCGGCCAGAGCGACGCCAAGGCCGCCGTCGGACAGGTCGTGACAGGAGGCGATCAAGCCCTGCTCCTGCGCCAGGTTCAGGGTCCGATAGCGCTCCAGCGCGGTGACGGCATCGACCCGCGGCACGTTCGCCCCGAGTTCGCCCCGCTGGGCATAATATTCGGAACCGCCCAGTTCGTCCCGTGTGATTCCGAGCAGATAGACCAGATCTCCGGGACGTTTGACGTCCATGGTCTGGGCGGTGCGGATATCGTCGATCTTGCCGATCACCGAGAACAGAACCGTGGGCGGGATCGAGATTTTCCGGTCACCGATCTGGTAATCGTTTTTCATTGAATCCTTGCCCGAAATCAGCGGCACACCGAAGGCGACGCAGTAATCGTACAGCGCCTGGTTGGCGCGGACCAGTTGAGCGGCCTTGTAACGTCCGTCAGGGGTCTTTTCGCTCTGAACCGGGTCGCACCAGCAGAAATTGTCCAGCCCGGCCACATGGTCGATATTCCCGCCGACCGCCACGTAGTTGCGCAAACCCTCATCGATGGCGCAGGCCATCATGTGATAAGTGTCGATATCGCTGTACGCCGGGCAGATGCCGTGCGCCGTAACGATGCCCTCGAAAGAATCGAGCAGCGGCCGAAAGATCGCCGCGTCGGAAGGACCGTCATCCACCACTCCGACCAGAGGCTTGATCACGGTTCCAGCCTGGACTTCATGATCGTAGCGGCGGACCACCGCCTCCTTGGAGCAGATATTGAGGCGACCGAGCAGCTGTTTCAGTTCGGCGCCCAGGTTTCCGGGCCGATCAAAGTCCGGCTCGTTCAATTCCGGCGGTTCCCAGCGGGCCGGGATCACCATCTGCGGCACCCCGCCGTGCACGAAATCCATGTCCAGCCAGGCCACTGTCTCGCCGTTGTAAAGGCAGTGGAAGTAGCCGGATGCGGTAAATTGCCCCAGGTCCGTCGCTTCGACATCCATCTCCCGCGCCAAGGCGATAAACGCGTCGAGCTTCTCCGGCGGCACGGCCAGCGTCATCCGCTCCTGGGCTTCGGAAATGAGGATTTCCCAGGGCCGCAGGCCGGGATATTTCACCGGCGCCCGGTCAAGGTGCAGTTCGAAGCCGCCGGTGTCCTCGGCCATCTCGCCCACGGATGAGGACAGCCCGCCGGCGCCGTTATCGGTAATCGAGTTATAAAGGCCGCGATCGCGGGCGATGAGCAGAAAATCAAACATTTTGCGCTGGGTGATGGGGTCGCCGATCTGGACCGCCGTCACCGGTGATCCTTCGTGCAGTTCTTCCGACGAAAAGGTGGCGCCGTGAATGCCGTCTTTACCGATCCGGCCGCCGGTCATGACGATATGGTCTCCGACCCGAACCTTTTTTTCGTGGCCCGGTTGACCATTGACGGTGCGCGGCATCAGCGCCGCGGTGCCGCAGTAGACCAATGGCTTGCCGGCGAAACGCTCGTCGAAAACGATGGACCCGTTGACCGTCGGAATCCCGCTTTTATTCCCGCCATGCTCAACCCCTTCGACCACTCCTTCGAAAATTCGTCGCGGATGCAGCAGGCGCGGCGGCAGGTCCCGGGCGGTAAAGGGCGAAGCGAAACAGAAGACATCGGTGTTGAAAATCAGCCGCGCCCCCATGCCGGTGCCCATGCCGTCGCGATTGACGCCGACAATCCCGGTCAGCGCGCCGCCGTAGGGATCGAGTGCGCTGGGCGAGTTGTGCGTTTCGACCTTGAACACGACACTCCAATCCCGGTTGAATTCAATGACCCCGGCATTGTCCTTGAACACGGACAGGCAGAAGTCCCGATCAGCGAGATTTTTCCGCACTTGGGTCGTGGCTCCGACAATATAGGTTTTGAACAGGGAATCGATCTGTTCAACCCGCCCCTGCTCGTCTTCATAGTCGATCCGGGCGGAAAAAATCTTATGTTTACAGTGTTCGCTCCAGGTCTGGGCCAAAGCTTCCAGTTCGACATCGGTCAACTCGGCGGACAAACCGACCTGCCGCCGTTGCGCCGCCACCTCAGGGGTGGAAATATGATTCCGGATCCGGTGCATTTCTTCCAGGCTCAAAGCCAGCATGCCCTGCCTGCTGATCTGCAGCAGCTCTTCATCCTCGGTTTGCAGGCTGATGGTTTTCGTCAGCGGTTCAGCGGTTGTCGTGTTCCGGACCCGGGGGATGGTGAGCGGGACGCCGAACTGCGGATCGAACTCCTCTGCGGTCAGGATATCCCAACGTTGAATCAATCCGTTGGCCAGAAAATCGCCGGCAATGGTGGCGGCCAGCTGCCGGTCCTTCAGTCCGGAGAACAGATACTGGACAGAGGTGTAAACCCCCTCTCCCGGGGCAAAAGGACGACCGGTCAGGTATTGCAGCGCCTCTCTGGCCGTACGTCCGATGTTATCGGTCACTCCGGGCCGGAAGCCGACCTCGATGAGGATATCGAAGTCCCTGGCCAACGGTTTATTGACGGCATAATCCTGAATGACGGGATCGGAAAAAGGTCCCGCGGCGGCACGTTCGATATCCGCGTCGGACAGAGCCGCATCGATGGTGTAGACATCGAGCGTGCGCACCTGCTGCAGATCGACCTGCAGGTGTTGCTTCAGCTCTTTCAGGATGCGCTCGCCACGGGCATCCTTGACGCCGTCTTTTAAACCGACAACTATTCTCCAGGGCATAATGCCTCCAAAATCGGGCCGGGCCGGTGGTTTAAGTGACTATAACCGAGCCGGTTTCAAAACAGAAACTTGCTTCATGCTGTCTGCCCACGATCACTTGCGCATCCAGTCCGCACTGCTGCAGCGTCCGCCGGAAAGCCTGCGCGGCAAGATCGGGACAGTTGTTTTCTTCACTCAGGTGGGCCAGGAACAGAGCCTCCAGCCCGGGCCAGGTAATTTCTTCAAGCAGGCGGATCGAGTCGCGATTCGACAGGTGCCCGTGGCGGCTGCGGATACGTTCTTTCAGCGACCAGGGATAAGGGCCGTCCTGCAGCATGCGGTCGTCGTGATTCGCTTCCAGCACCACCACCCGACAGTCCTTCAGGCATTCGGCGACAAGCCGCGTCGGCACGCCGAGATCGGTTGCGAAACCGATTTTCCCTTCCTCCGCTTCGATGGTGAAGCCAACCGGGTTGACGGCGTCGTGCGTGGTGGAGAAGGAGGAAACATGCAGGTCGCGGAAGTGGAAAGATTCACCCGCTTCAAAATGGTGCAAACTGTCGATGCGGCCAAGATTGGGCAGAGCCGAATAAGTCTGGGGCTCGATATAAACCGGCAAAGAAAAACGCCGGGCGAGCGGGCCGATGCCGCCGACATGATCGTGATGTTCATGAGTCACCAGAATCGCGTCAAGGTCGTCGCCGCGCAACCCCAGTGGAACCAGTCTCCGTTCGATTTCCTTTCCCGAAAGGCCGGCGTCGATCAGCAGACGACAGCCGTCGGCCTCGATCAGTGCACAATTACCCCGGCTCCCGCTGGCCAGCAAACATACCCGCACGTCTGGTTCCTTTCGTACCTTTCGGAAAGCGTTGCCCTTATACCTAAATTCACGACGCCCTGCAAGACAAAATGCCGTCCGTCACTCCGGGTTTTGTCCGTTTGCCATTTGCAAATCGGCGGTTTTTATGTACTCTTGTCTGGGGCTTCATTCAGCCCCCGACATAACTAATTTGTAACTCGTTCATAGACAACAAAACACCTTGAAAAGGAGGATATCGATGTCAGTCAGAGTCGCGATCAACGGATTCGGTCGTATCGGACGTAACTTCATGCGCATAGCATCGCAATCGGATGCGCTGGACATTGTCGCCATCAATGATCTCACCGATGCGTCGACACTGGCGCACCTGTTCAAATACGACTCGGTTCACGGCATCTTCGACGGCTCCGTCAGCGTCGCTGACGACAGTCTTGTCATCAACGGCAAAAAAGTACTGATTTTGTCGCAGAAGAACCCGACCGAACTCCCCTGGAAAGAATTAAATGTCGATATCGTCATCGAATCGACCGGCATCTTCAGCGCCCGCGACAAGGCGGCGCAACACCTCGACGCCGGAGCCCGGCGCGTCCTGATCAGCGCACCGGGGAAGGACGCCGACCTCACCGTCTGCCTGGGCATCAACGAGCAGGACTACGACGCAGACAAGCACAAAATCGTCTCCAACGCGTCCTGCACGACCAACTGCCTGGCACCGGTCGCCAAAGTCCTGCTGGAAAACTTCGGTATCGTCCGCGGGATGATGACCACCATTCATTCCTATACCAACGACCAGCGCATTCTCGATCTTCCGCACAAGGACCTGCGGCGCGCCCGGGCCGCTGCGCTGTCGATGATCCCGACGACCACCGGGGCGGCCAAAGCCACGGCTCTGGTTCTGCCGCAGTTGAAAGGCAAACTGGACGGTCTGGCGATCCGGGTGCCGACACCGAACGTCTCGCTCGTCGATCTGGTGGTCGAAACCGAGAAACAAACCGCTATCGAAGAGGTCAATACCGCCATGCAGACCGCGGCTGCCGGTCCGCTCAAGGGAATCCTGGATTATTCCGACCTTCCCCTGGTCTCGCACGACTTCAACGGCTCATCCGCCTCTTCGACTTTCGATGCGCTGACCACGAACGTTATCGGCGGCAATATGGTGAAAGTGTTGTCCTGGTATGACAACGAATGGGGCTATTCCAATCGCGTTTTCGATATGGTCCGCTACATGGCCCAACACAGCTGATACCTCAACGGAGTGTTCATGTTCGCAAAAAAAACACTGAAGGATATCGACGTTAAGGGGAAAAAGGTTTTCTGTCGGGTTGATTTCAATGTCCCTCTGGACGAAGAACGGATGATTACCGACGACACCCGGATCAAGGCGGCGCTGCCCACCATCCGCTATCTGATCGATCAGGGTGCGAAGCTGATTCTGGCGTCGCACCTGGGGCGGCCGAAAGGAGTGGCCGATCCCACCTACAGCCTCTGTCCCGTGGCCACGCACCTCAGTGAACTCCTGGGGCAACAGGTGATCATGGCGCCCGACTGCGTCGGCGACAATATCCGGCTGCTGGCCGACCAGTTGAACAACGGTTCGGTTCTGTTGCTGGAAAATGTCCGTTTTCATAAAGAGGAAACCGACAACGACCCTGCTTTTGCCGCACAACTGGCACAGCTGGCGGACATTTACGTCAATGACGCTTTCGGCACGGCTCACCGCGCCCATGCTTCGACGGAAGGAGTCGCACGACTGCTGCAACCGGCCGTGGCCGGTTTTCTGATGGAAAAAGAGCTGCAATATCTGGGAGGAGCGCTGTCCGACCCGCAACACCCCTTTGTCGCCATCCTCGGCGGGGCCAAGGTCAGCGACAAAATCACCGTCATCCGCAACCTGCTGGACAAAGTGGACAGCATCCTCATCGGCGGCGGCATGGCTTACACCTTTCTTAAAGCTCAGGGCTTTGAGATCGGCCGGTCCCTGGTTGAAGACGATCGTCTGGCCCTGGCCGCCGACCTGCTCGACAAAGCACAGAAACGCGGGGTTGATTTTCTGCTGCCGCTGGACCATTTGGTGGCCGAGACTTTCGCCGCGGACAGCCCGGCCGTGACCGCCGACAACGCCTCCTTTCCGGAGAACGGCATGGGCTTGGACATCGGACCGCAAACCATCGCCGCTTATCAGGAACGGATCCGCGGGGCAAAGACCGTGGTCTGGAACGGCCCCATGGGGGTATTCGAGTTTGCCGCTTTCGCCAAAGGGACCTTCAGCATCGCCGCAGCCCTGGCGGAAACCGATTGTCTGTCGATCATCGGCGGCGGCGACTCGGTAGCAGCAGTCAACAAATCGCACTTACAGGACAAAATGACCCATATTTCCACCGGTGGCGGCGCTTCCCTCGAATTTCTCGAAGGCAAGGCCCTGCCCGGTGTCGTCGCCTTGACCGACCGTTAGTGTCCCGTGCGGTTAGTTCTATAGCCCAATTCCGGCCCTTTTTGCCGCTGCCTCGTTCTGCCTTCCCGGCTTAGCTCCAGCGGCTGGGCCTGCGACGGCACACCTTGACAGTAGCAGAAATGACGCAGAATTAAGACAGACAACAAACCAAACGGGACACTAGGAGAAAATTCATATGCGCACCCCGATGATTGCCGGAAACTGGAAGTTGAACAAAACCCGGGCCGAAGCACAAGCCCTGGCCCGAGAACTGGTCGCCGGCTGCGCCGATATCAGCGATCGCGAGGTTGTCATTGCCCCGGTCTATACCGTTTTGATTCCCGTAGCGGAGATCATCAGGAATTCTCCGCTGCAACTGGCGGCACAGAATTGCTATCCGCAGAAAAGCGGCGCCTTTACCGGTGAAATCTCGCCGTTGTTTCTCAAGGATGCCGGTTGCGGTTACGTGATTGTCGGACATTCGGAGCGGCGCCAGTTGCTGAGTGAAACCGACGCCTTCATCAATCAGAAGGTTCATGCCGGCCTGAAAGCCGGGCTTAAAGTGATCCTCTGCATCGGCGAAACCCTGCAGGAAAGAGAGAACAATCAGATGCTCGATGTCTTAAGCCGGCAGGTCAAAGAAGGGCTGGCAGGACTTGATGCCGCACAGATGACCGCAGTTGTGATTGCCTATGAACCGGTGTGGGCGATCGGCACCGGCAAAACCGCGACGGATGAACAGGCCCAGGAAGCGCACTCTTTTGTCCGCGGCCTGCTCCAGGGGCTGTTCGGCCCGGAGACGGCCGCCGCGACACGGATCCTGTACGGCGGAAGCGTCAAACCGGGCAATGTCGACGGGCTCATGGCCCGGGACGATATCGACGGCGCCCTGGTCGGCGGCGCCAGCCTGAAGGCGGAGGATTTCCTGCGGATTGTCGATTTTCAGGCTTAATAGTTTACCCGATGGGCGGTGCCCATCCTACAAGCTGCAGCGGGATACAGCACAATTCAGCAGCCCGGCCCTTCGCCCATTCGCGTAGCGCTGGGCGTATACCGGCTCAGTAAAATACCCGGCGAAAGAACCGTCTTCTGCTCACAGTGCACTCTGCAATCCGGGCCACGGAGTCGATACCTGCCCACCGCACTGAAGTTTCAACGTAAGAGCCGGGCTCCTGCGACAGTTATAAAAAGAGTTTCTTTTGCTCCCTTTTCTTTGCGATCAAAGAAAAGGGAGCCGGCTGTCGGGACGAAACCCGATGATTTTGAACTTTGTCTCTCAATCGCATCAACGGCAAAATCAAAATCAAAATCGCGGGGTCGCGGCCCCACACGCCGCCATCCCTTTTGACCCAGCCCTCAAAAAGGATGAAAAAACGGCTTTTCATGACTTTCGCCAGGGTTTGGTGTTCTGTTTAAACATCGCTTCTACATGACAACCGGGAGTCTGCGTAGTCACTGTTGAAGATTGTTACGATCTGTTTCTGATGAAAATACTGTGGCACAAAAATGATGCGGTGGTATCCGCCCAACGCTGCGCGAATGGGCGAATAACCGGGATGCGTGGTTGGAGGGTGGTTCGCTGTGGTTAACAGTCCGTAAGATGAGCAAAAAGCTATAAGACCTAAGCTGTTTCATACGGTTTTCTTGTTTTTCTTTGCGCCTTGGCGTCTTAAGTGAGCAACGCGAACGGGCGTGAGATCGATTTATCTTTTATGTCAGATTGCGTCCGTACGGATCTGTGGCCCGAGATCGGGGTGATGACGTCAGCCTACCGCATCTATAAAACTCAACAATTCTTCCGTCCTGCTCTGCATTAACGCCGCATCCCCGCGCGACTCGACATTGAGCCGGATCACCGGCTCGGTGTTGGAACGCCGCAGGTTGAAACGCCAATCCCCCATATCCAAACCGATGCCGTCGATCAGATCGACGGACAAAGCATCGCGTTCATACGCATGGCGAACGCTCTGCAACACCAGTCCGGCATCCTTCACCCGGCGGTTGATTTCCCCGGAAGCGGGAAATTCAGCGATCCGTTCGGCCACCAACTGCGAAAGCGTTTGTCCCTCCACGCTCATCAGCGCCGTCACCAGCAGCCAGGGAATCATCCCGCTGTCGCAATAGGCGAATTCGCGAAAATAGTGGTGCGCGCTCATCTCACCGCCGTAGATTGCATTTTCCGCCCGCATGCGTTCCTTGATGAAAGCGTGACCGGTTTTACTCTCAATCGGGATGCCCCCGCTCTGTTCGACGATATCGATGGTATTCCAGGTCAGGCGCGGATCGTGGATGATTTTTTCTCCCGGATGGGAGTCCAGCAGCATGCGACTGAGCAGGCCGACGATGTAATAGCCTTCGATAAACCGCCCCTGTTCGTCGAACAGAAAGCAGCGATCGAAGTCGCCGTCCCAGGCGATACCGAGATCGGCCCCCTGTTCGAGCACGGCGTTGCGGGTCAGGGTCCGGTTTTCGGGAAGCAGCGGATTGGGAATGCCGTGTGGAAAAGTACCGTCCGGCTGGTGACAGATTTTGATGAATTCAAACGGCAAATGCGGTTCGAGCCGATCGATGATCGGTCCGGCGCAACCGTTTCCGGCATTGACGACAATCCGCAAGGGGCGCAGCCGTTCAGCCTCGATATAGCCCAGCAGATGAGCGATATAGTCCGCTTTAAAATCGGCCTGCTGACGTCCTCCCGGCGTCAGCCCGGGCGTGAAACCGCCGTTTTCGGCCAACGCCTTTATCTCCTGCAGGCCGCTGTCACCGCTGATCGGCCGGGCTCCGCGACGCACCAGTTTCATGCCGTTGTAATCGATCGGATTATGACTGGCCGTCACCATGATGCCGCCGTCCAGATCCCGGCTGAAAGCGGCATGATAGATTTCCTCGGTACCGCACAGACCGATATCCAGCACATTGCAACCGCCTTCGCTCAATCCCCAGGTCAGGCTTTCGGTCAGTGAGAGACTGGTCGGTCGCACGTCATAGCCGACCACCACGGTTTGCGGCTGCAGAAATTCAGCGTAGGCCCGGCCGATGCGCCGGGCAACCTGTTCGTTGAGCTGGTCCGGCAGGCGTCCGCGAATGTCATAGGCTTTGAAACAGTCCAGCTGCATTTATCCTTCTCCCTGCTGCGGTTCCCGGCCGTAAACATCCTCCAGCCGGACGATGTCGTCTTCTCCCAGGTAGCTTCCCGATTGAACTTCGATAATTTCCAGCGGAATCTGCCCCGGGTTTTCAAGGCGGTGAACTTCGCCCAGTGGAATGTAAGTTGACTGGTTTTCCGTCAACAGGACCATCTGGTCACCGCAAGTCACCCTGGCCGTGCCTTTGACCACCACCCAATGTTCCGCCCGATGGTGGTGTTTCTGCAGCGACAGACTGGCGCCGGGATTGACGCAGATCCGTTTGACCTGGAAACGTTCGCCGGCGTCGACCCCCTCATAACTGCCCCAGGGACGGTTGACCCGCCGGTGCAGCAGAGCTTCGTCACGCTGTTGCCGCTTTAATTGTTCAACAATCGCTTTAACCTCCTGCACCCGGTCGCGTTGCGCCACCAAAACCGCATCCCCGGTCTCAACCACCACCAGGTCTTCGATGCCGACGGCAGCCAGCAAGCGTCTGCGGGCATAAAGATAGCAGTTTTTGGCCTCATGAGTCAGGACATCGCCGATCCTGACATTTCCCGCTTCATCTTTCTCCTGAACCGACCACAGTGCGGACCAGGCGCCGATGTCGTTCCAGCCGGCAGCCAGCGGGAAAACCACCGCTCGCGTGGTTTTTTCCATGACCGCATAATCGATGGAATCGGCCGGACAGGCGGCGAACTCCGCCTCACCCAGGCGAATAAAATCGAGATCGGTTCTGCGCCGGCTGAAGGTTTCGCGACAGGCAAGCAGCATTTCGGGACAGTGTTGTTCCAATTCGCTCAGATAAAGATCGGCCCGGAACAGAAACATGCCGCTGTTCCAGTAATAATTTCCGGCGGCGATATATTCTTCCGCCGTCTGCAGGTCCGGTTTTTCAACAAAGCGCTTGACCGCAGCCGCCCCGTCGGCAGCGAGCCGATCCGCCTGGATATAGCCGTAACCGGTCTCCGCCCGGGTCGGTATGATCCCGAAGGTTACCAATGCGCCCTGCTCGCCCCTGGCAACCGCAAGACCGACCAGCCGTCGGAATTCAGCAGCATCCTGAATCAGATGATCGGCCGGCAGCACCAGCAGCAGATCCTCCGGGTGATTGCATTCCTGGGCATAAAGCGCGGCCAGAGCTGCAGCCGGGGCGGTGTTGCGGCCACAGGGTTCAAGCAGGATCGCGCCGGTCTTCACTCCGAGTTGGCGCAACTGTTCGGCAACCATGAAGCGGTGGGCCTCGTTGCACACCACCAGCGGCTCGCCGAGGCCGTTCATACCGTCCAGTCGCAGCAGGGTTTCCTGCAGCATGGTCCTGTCCGTCACCAGCGGCAGCAGTTGTTTCGGATAAAGCTCCCGCGATAAAGGCCATAAACGCGACCCCGCTCCGCCTGAAAGAATTACTGGAATAATCACGCGTTTTTCCTCCCGATTGGTCGATTATGCGGCCATGTTTTCAAATCAGCGCCAACCCGCGCAGGATAAAAACTCCCGCAGTGGTCGTCACCATCGCCCCCAGAGTCGTAGCCGCTATAATGGCGGCGGATAAATGATGGTTGCCGCCGAAAGCCTGGGTCATGGGGTGACTGGCGGCGGCGGCCGGTGACGAGCACATCAGGTAGAGAATCCCCAACTGCTCGCCGCGCAACCCCATGGCGATGCCCCCCAGAGTCATCACCAAAGGCACGGCGACCAGTTTTCCGAAAGTCGCCCAGTACAGCGCCCTGGAGTTCTGGAATTCTGCCATCCGCAACGATGCGCCGGCACAGAGCAAAGCCAGCGGCAAAGTCATCCGGGCAAAATACTCGCCGGTCGTCAATAACATTTGCGGCACGCTGATGTTCGCCAGAGAGACGACCACACCGATACAGATGGCGACAATCAGCGGATTTTTAACGATTCCAAGCAACAGTTCGGTGGTCCGCGGCCGCCCGCGGCCACCCCTGCCGTGTGCGCTTAAAGTCATGATCGCCAGGATATTATACAGCACGGTCATCACCGCCAGATAGATCGATGCCGCAGCGATCACCTGTTCACCGAAAGCACTGATGCAGAACGCCAACCCGACAATGCCCATATTGCCGCGAAAAGTCCCCTGGACAAAAGCGCCGCGATCGAAAACCGGATACACACGCAAGGCCACCATGCGGTCCAGCAGCAGAAACACCAGCAGCGTTGCCGCCAGGGCGTAACCGACCAGCAGCAGCGGCAAGCCATGGCGAAAATCGGTCGCCGCCAGCTTGACGAACAGAAAACAGGGCAAAGTGACACGGAAAACCAAGGTCGAACCGGTGCCGGCAAATTCTTCAGTGACCCAGCCGATGCGCTTGAACAGGATACCGCAGCCAAGCACGATAAAAATGGGACCCGTGATTGATGTCGCGAAGATGAGAGCGGAAAGCATGGAACGGACCGACCTGAAATATTAGTTATTTGGTGATCCGGGAGATCTTCGACCCTTCGAGGGAAAGGTTGTACATCAATCCCTTGTTGCCGAAGACGAAACCGATGACCGGTTCTTTGATATTGGTGGTGTCGAATTCCTTGCCGACGCCGAACTCGACCAGGGCAACGGAGCCGTCGACACCGATTTCCCACCCCTTGCTGTCACGGAAATCCTGCAGCGCCCGGCGGGTCATAAACAGCAGAATGATCGATTTTTTCTGCGCCCCCAGTTGAAAACCGACCGACGCGCCGGCAGTGGAATAATAGGCGGCCGTTTGCCCGTCAATCCGCAGGGCACCCTCGCCGTATTCGCCCCCGACTCCGAATCCGGCCTTGTAAACCGCGGGAAAGACCAGGACGCCGCGGGCCTTTCCGATCAGCTCGCGGGCTGCGGGAACATCCGCCAGAAACGTTTTCAGCGTAGCATCGGCTTTGGCCTCGAGTTCAACGGCCGAAGCGGCAAACGAACCCGCCGCTGAAATCAGGACCAGCAACAGGCTCAGCAACAGGCCTCGACGGAAATTCGGCATGAGGTTAAAGTTCCTTCAGCATGTAACCCTGACCGCGGACGGTATGGATCAGCTTTTTATCGTAGTTGCGATCAATCTTGTTCCGCAGGTAATTGACATAAACGTCAATGATGTTGGTAAAGGAATCGAAAGTGTAATCCCAGACATTTTCGGCGATCATGGCCCGGGTCAGGGGCTGATTGGGATGGCGCATGAAATATTCCATCAGCGCATACTCTTTGGACGTCAGGTCGATTTCGTCGTCGCCGCGCCAGACTTTGTGCGCCACGGGGTCGAGGCGCAGGTCGGCGAAGAAAATTTCCGCGCCGCGATCGGTGGAGCCCCGGCGGATCAACGCACGACAGCGGGCCACCAGTTCGGCGAAGGCAAACGGTTTGGCCAGATAATCATCCGCTCCGATATCAAGTCCGGAGACTTTGTCGTCAACCGAATCCCGTGCCGTCAGACAGAGGATCGGTGTCATCACCTGCTGTTCCCGCAATTCCCTGATCGCATCCAGGCCGTCCTTCTTGGGCAGCATGATATCCATCAGGATCAGATCGAAATGTTCGCTTTCCGCCTTGACGACGCCCTCTTCACCATCGTAGGCCACGGCAACGGAAAAGCCCTCTTCTTCGAGGCCGCGCTGAATAAAACCGGAAACTTTTTTTTCATCCTCAACGACAAGAACACGCATGGGCAAACTCCTTATGATGACTCTCTTTTTACGTCACCGAACCGTGCAACTGATCGGCCGATATTAACTGACCAATTATAATCATAATTCATTTATTAATGAAGACTACCAAGAAAACCGCATAACATCAAGAAAAATGGCCGGTTTTAAGGACTTAGGGTGGGAAAGAGAGCCATCGCAGCTAAAAAAGATAACGCCACAACAGATCAAGCCGTCCGCTACGGATCAATCGCCGACCGGAGAAACGCATAATTTCACGCACTTTTTCCCGCTCGCCGGGACGATAGCAGGGCACTGAACAATGTTTGCAGGCAGGCTTGTCCCGCAAAGGGCAGCGCAAACGGCGCTCAATCGCATAAAGCAGGAAATCGCGGCAGTCGCGACAATAGCGGTAGCGCTGAAGATGCCGTAATTGCTGCGGCAAAGGCCCCAGAGCCAGTTGCGATTGATGCCCATGAGAGCGGCAGTACAGCGCGGTGAACAGGGCGAGAATCTTCAGGTCTTTGCGCTCTTTTCGAGACAGAATCAGGGTCTCTACAGCAGGCGAAGGCATAGCCGTCAGTCCCCGCGGGAAGACTGGGACAGGTCGGTCAACAGCTCCGGGGCAAGCAACTGAATGGTCCTGCCCTGAACGCTGATCAGCCCTTCATCCGCCAGCTTGCGCAACGTGCGCGACAGGGTTTCTCCCGTCGTGCCCAGGTGTGAAGCCAACTGGCTTTTCGATACGGGCAGCACGACCGCGGCAGCATGCCCGGACAATTCAAGCAGATAACGCGCCAGCCGCGCCGGTACATCGCGGAAGGTCAGATCCTCGATCTGGACGGTGAATTGACGCAGATATCGGGACAGCCCGGCGATCATATTGATCGCCAGTTGTCCCTGCGTCCCCAGCAGGTTGAGAAACTCTTTTTTGGGGAAAAAATAAAGTTCGGCTTCGGTCAGGGTATCGGCAAAGGCCGGATAGCTGCCCTGATCGAAAATGGCTGCATCGGCAAAGGTCTGTCCGGGCGTCACAACGTGCAGGACCCGCTCCCTGCCTTCCGTCGAGAGCTTATAAATCTTGACTTTGCCGCAGCACACAAGATAAAAACCACCGGCTTCTTCTCCTTCGGCAAACAGCGGCTGTCCGCGGGAATATTTCCGGACCTGGATAATGGCCGCCAGCAGCGCCACATCGGCATCGGTCAAACCGCTGAACAGGTGTGACCGGCGAATCAGTTGCGGATCAATCATAAGTCCATATTCAGAAGCATCGTCATGAAAAACACGGGGTAAAATTTACCCGGCACCCGGTCGATAAGTACAGCATAACCGTCAAACCGGAAACTTTTCAAGCTCTTAGCCGACAATAAAATATCAAGTTCACCAGCTTCGGGTTTTTTGATAAAATGACATGTTAAATTTCGATATATAATTCAGATTCATAAAATGTAAAGGACAGACCGATGGCGATACTCAAATGCACTTTGACGTTTTTTCTGAGCATGTTTTTCGGCGCCGCCGCCCTGGCTCAGGATGTGACTCTTTCCTGGGACCCGAGTCCGACGGCCGGAGTCACCGGGTACAATGTCTATTACAAAACCGGGGACATGAACTTTCCTTTCGACGGTACCGGAGCCGATCAGGGCGCTTCGCCGGTCGATGTCGGCGATGTCCTGTCCACCACTCTGACCGGCCTGGCCGACGGCGTCACATACTATTTCAGCGTTACCGCCTACGATGACGGCGCCAACCAGAGCAGTTATTCGAACATCGTCAGCACCAGTTGGCTCCCCGCCCTGCTGGCACCGGAAAACAATGAATCCGCTGAGCCGATCCCGGTCACATTCCGCTGGGAAACGGCGCCGGCCGGCTACAGCGTGAGCTATACCCTTTATTACGGCACTGCTGAGCAAGAGGTGCGGGAGGCCGGCGACATTGCCGCACCGCTTATCCCGCCTGCCGACCGGACACCACTATCTGCCGGGCCGGCGTTTTTGCCGCTCATTCTCACAGCACTGCTGCTCCTGCGTTTTGTTTCCGGGAAAACCGGCCGCAACAGATTCAAACCGGCTTCTGCCGTGACAACAATCGCCCTGTGCGCGTTCATCACCGCCTGCAGCGGCGGTGGCGGTGGCGGAAGCGAAACCAGCGACCGCGCGGTTGGGACGACTCCCCCGGCGGATGAACCATCCGTGCTCTATTCAATCGACAAGGACAACAGCGATTACCATCAGGCGTTTGATCTGGAGTCCGGCACCACCTATTACTGGAAAGTCGTTGCCACGGACACGAATGACAGCAATCTGGTGTACGAAAGCCAGGTGCAATCGTTTACGACGGAAAAGTTTTAGCCGTAGCGCCCGCCTCGCCCGTTCCACCGCTGTCGGCGTTGGCCGGCTCGGCTTGAGCCACAGAGATAACCCCGTTACCTCCCGGCACTGTGATGCAGGCCGTGTTTTTTCAGCAGGTCGTAAAAGGTGGGGCGACTGACGGAGAGTTCTTCCGCGGCATGCTGAATATTGCCGGCGGTCTTCTCCAGAGCCTGCTGCAGCAGTTGGTGTTCAATCCGGTAGCGTGCTTCCTTCAGCGACAACCCGTCAAGATTAAAAGAGGCAAATCCGTCTGCCGTCGGCGCCATGCCGGCCGCTGCTTCTTCCGGAGCCGGCGGGGCTGCTCCGGAGGCGGCACTGAAGCCCAGGTCACCGGCCTCGATAATCGGCATATCAGCCATAACCACGGCGCGTTTAATGCGATTCTCCAGCTCCCGCACATTACCCGGCCAGGGGTAGCCGTGCATTTCCCTCAAAGCTGCGGCGCTGAAACTGCGTACTTTCTTGTTGAATTCCCGGCCATAGCGCCGCAGGAAAACATTGGCCAACAGTTCCAGATCATCGCCGCGTTCACGCAAAGGCGGCAGATTGATGGTAATAACGCCGATGCGGTAATAAAGGTCTTCGCGAAAATCACCGGCGCCGATCGACTCGTTGATATCAATATTGGTCGCGGTAACGATGCGGGTATCCACGCCGATATCCTCACGGCCGCCGACCCGCTGGATCACTTTTTCCTGCAGAAAACGCAGCAGCTTGACCTGCAGAAGCGGCGACATTTCCCCGATTTCATCGAGAAACAATGTGCCGCCGTCGGCATATTCGACTTTGCCCTGTACCCGGTTCTGAGCCCCGGTAAAAGCCCCTTTTTCATGGCCGAACAGTTCGGATTCAAGCAGGTTTTCCGGAATCGCGCCGCAATTGATGGCAATGAAGTTCTGTTGCCGGCGGATACCGCGTTCGTGGATGGCGCGAGCGACGACCTCTTTGCCGGTTCCGCTCTCCCCGAGGATCAGCACCGGCACATCAATCGATGCCACTTTTTTGATCGTGGCGAAGACCTCCTGCATCTGCGGACACTGGCCGAAAATCCCGCTGTAACCGGATTCCCCATCCACTGCGGCTGACGACTGCAGGCGGAGATTTTCCTCTTCGAGAGCCGCCACATGGAACGCCCGGGCCAGAATAATCTTCAGTTCGGCCAGGTCGATCGGTTTGTGATAAAAATCGTATGCGCCCAAATCGACCGCGGCCAGGGCATTGGCGTGATCTTCGTTACCGGAAAGCACGATGATCTTGGCCCGCGGCTGCTGTTGCAGCATCTGCCGCAGGCACCGTAACCCTTCCGACGCGCCGTCGATATCGGGAGGCAGTCCGAGATCAAGGGTCACGACCCGGGGTTGGTGCTGCTGAAACTGCTTCAGGGCTTCATCAACCGATTCGGCCAAAAGGATGCGGTAGTCTTTCGCCAATCCCCATTTCAGCTGTTTCCTGATTTCACTGCTGTCGTCGACAATGAGTAGTTTCTGCACCGGACCCTCCATGAAAATCCACTATATCGCAGTATTTAATTATAAAGTATAGCATACGGACCCGGCTGCCCCGCACGCTCGAATCAAAACCTGCGGTTCCCCCTGGATAGAATCCAGTTTAAAACATAAAGGCACCGGAATTCAGTCAAAATCCGGTCTTTCGCCCGTTCACTTTGCTCACTCAGGCCACAGAGGCACTGAGAATCTTCTTTCTTTACAGAGGGAGGCAGGGGATAAACGGGATAAACCGTCTTTTGTTTGCAACCAGCCGTTTCATCCCCGTTATCCCTGATATTTTTTAGCCTTCGACCTTCTCCGTATGTGTCGTGGACGTTTCTCAGAGCGTCTCAGTGTCTGCGCAGTATGTTCCTGTGAAGTCTTTAAGTCGTTTCAATATCTTTCGGCAGCCACAGGGTGAATGTCGTCCCCTCGCCCACCCGGCTTTCCACCTCAATGGAGCCGCCGTGAGCTTCGACGATCTGCCGGCACTGATACAGCCCGATACCGAAACCATGTTCCTTCGTGGTTACAAACGGCTTGAACAGCTGTTCTCTGATAAATTCATCCGTCATGCCGCAGCCTTGGTCGGCGACCCGCACCCAGGCCCGGGCTGCGGCTGCGCCGAAGGTCACGCTGACCGGTTCCTGATACCCGGAGGCTTCCTGGGCGTTGACCAGCAGATTAAGAATGACCTTGTAGATTTCTTCCTCGTCGACCGATACCCGGACGGGATCACCGGCGACATTGATTCGCCCCCCGGCGGTTTCAACGGCATCCTCGACAATAGCGCCCAGCTGAACCGCTTTGGTCGCCAACTGGGGTTTTTCCTTGACGTTTTTCAGGCGCGCGATCAGGCCCTTCATGTTTTTGACCGTGGTTTCAATGGTCTCCAGCATATCGTCCTGAAACTCCGGGTCGGCAATATAGTCCCGGGCGTTATCGAGCATAAGCGAGAGACCGGAAACCTGGTTTTTCAGATCGTGCAGCACAAAAGTCGACAGCTTGCCCAATGCCGCCAGCTCGCGCGCGGTCGAGAGCTGTTCATTGAGGCGCATACTTTGGATCGTGGCAATCGTCTGCCGCGCAAGCATGCGCATCAGGTCGTAATCTTCATAGGTCAGTTCCTCTCCACGGTTGATCTGTTCGGCAAGGATGATAAAGCCAAGCAGTTCCGAATCGAGAATCAGGGGAATCACCAGAAAGGCATCATGGCTGGAAAATGAAGAAATCAGCGAGGCATGAAAATCATGCCGCTCCCGCAAGTTGATTATCCATTCCCGTTGACCCAGCGTCGCCACCAGGGCATCGTCCGCAGTAAACGGGCGCCAGTCGCGGCGCATGCTGAACGCCGAAGCAAAATGGTATTCACCGCCGGCGTCGTTGTCGACCAGGTAGAGCGAAGCCCCTTTACAGGCCAGGTTCTGACAGAACAGGTCAAGGACGGCCTGCTGGATTTCGGCAAGGTTCTTGCCGCCGGAAACGCATAAGGCGAACTCTTCCCACTGCCGGCGATAATCGTATTTACTCTGATAGAAGTTCTTGTGCAGGGTCACTTTAAGTTTACGGCGCAGTTTTTCCGACAGGAAGATCACTGCCAGACCCAGTCCCCCGGCGAGCAACAGAGCATAGATGACCGGTTTGATATTGTCCATATTCAGGTAGCGCAAGCCTTCGCCGAGAAGGCCGAGAATTATCAGATAGCCGCCGACGATCAGCAGCACGAAAGAACGGTGGGCGATCCCCCGGGACAATGCCAGCCGCGACTCTCCGCCCCGGAAAAGACGGCCATAGCAGAGGATCGACAGAGCCACGGCAGCGGCAACACAGCGCCACGACAGATAATTCATATTCAGGGAACGATAGAGCAGTGTGTGGCTGAAAAACAGGGCGAACGAAGCCAGGAACAAACCGCTGCCGATGACCTCGATTTTCACCCGCCAGCGTTGCAGCTGGTGCAGCCCGGACAGCGTACGTTCGAGCTGCACCAGACCGAACACCAGATACAGCATCAGCACAAGATAGACGGCAAAACCGCTTTTGGTGAGATAAATCAGTTGTTCTTCGCTGAAATCCGGCGAAAAAATCAGCTTTTCAAGCGGAATGATCGATGCGAAAACGACGGTTGTCAGGGCCGTTGCCACCGATATCCAGAAACCGGGGCCGCGGTATATCTCCGAATTATCGCGGAAGATCGTTTTGGTGTAGTAGTAGCATCCGAAAGTCGTACCGATGTGCAGCAGCAGGATAACACGATAACAAGCAAATAATTGCTCCGGTTCTCCAAGCAGGCGCAACTCGAAAAAGCAGAGCGCCGCAAAACACAGCAACCCGGCAGCCAGCAACAGGGTCGCGGCCGGATAGGTTCTTTTCGTCAGTGCTGTGACAACCGTCGCCAGAGCGAGGATGACGGTCAACCCGAGCAGAATTTGAGTCAGCATGGCCGGTCCGGGGTTATAGAGACAACAAATTATTTCGGCATCTTATCATTACGGATAAAGCAATGCCACAGCCGGGTGATAAAATTGCAACCGCGTGGATGCGGGACAAAATTTTTCTTCACAGAGCCACGAAGACACAGAGAAAAGCCGAGGAAAGTCCACGGAACACACGGAAAGCACGAATGCCGAAAACGGAAAGGCAACAGGGATTAATGGGATGGATAGGCTGCCGGAAGCAAAAACAAATTTCATCATTTTCATCTCTGAAGTGCCTTTTTTCGCGCCTTGGCAGCTGCAGAGAACCGAGCGAAGGAAAGCAAAGCATGTTTTGATCCAACTGCTGCTCCTTCTGCAAAATAGTAAACCGCTTTCAACCGCAGATATATGCAGTTGCCCGCGGTTATTTTTCAGGCACCTTTACGTTGAGAAATCAGGGGACGACAACATCAAGATCCGGCAGCGCGGCCTGTAGCTTCTGTTTTAAAACGCTCTTGGCAGCTTCTTCCCCATGGACCAGATAAATTTTCTGCGGCTGATGTCGCATCCGTCTGACAAAATCGATCAGGTTCTTTTGATCGGCATGGGCCGAATAACCGCTGATCGTGTGGATACGCGCAGCAATGTTGCAGCGCCTGCCGTCGAGCATCACGTAACCCTGGCCGGGACCGTATTCCTGGATATGCCGCCCCGGCGTACCGGCGGCCTGATAACCGACAAACAGAATATCGGTGCGCGGATCACCCAGCAGGGCCTTCAGGTAATTCACGATCCTGCCGCCGGTGCACATGCCGCTGCCGGCGATAACGATACAGGGGCGTGCCGTTTTTTTCAGGTAGGATACGGTCTGCAGATGATCCTCATGACTGTCGATGGTGGTCAACTGTTCAAAGGACAGCGGATGCCGGCCGGACCTCTTCCGGCGTTGCGCTTCCGCATCCCAATGTGCCTGGAGTTGCCGATAGGCCATTGTAAAGCGATTGGCCAGCGGCGAATCGACAATGATCTCCAGCTCTTCCCACGGCAGACCTGCGGCCGCCTCTTGCTTGCGAAACCGCTGGATCAGGTCTTCCAGCTCATAGAGCAGTTCCTGGGTCCGGCCGATACTGAAAGCAGGGATCAGAATAACGCCGCGATTGGTCAAGGCGGAATGAATAATCTGTTGCAACAGCTGGCGGCGTTCACGGCGGCCGGCGTGCAGACGATCGCCGTAGGTGCTTTCCAGCACCAGGATATCGGCTTGGTATGGAGAGCGCGGCGCCGGCAGCAACGGCGCATAGGGAGCGCCCAGATCACCGGAGAATACGACCCGCCGGTCGCAGACATCGCATTCCACATAGGCCGAGCCGAGAATATGCCCGGCCGGTTTCAACTTGATTTGCAACCGGCCATCGCCGCCGACGGACTGCCACTGTTCGTATGGCAGAGGGACGACAAGCTCTTTGAGCCGGGCGAGGAAACGGCCAATCAGGCGTTGGTTCCTGGTGAAACCGATCTTGACCGCATCTTCAAGCATTAAAGGCAGCAATTGCGCCGAGGCTTCGGAACAATAAATCGGCCCGGCGAAGCCCGCGGCCAGCAGATAAGGGAGCCGGCCGACATGATCGATGTGGACATGAGTGACGACCAGAGCTTTGATGTGATCAACGGGAAAATCGATCTCCAGGCTGTGCTGTTCGTCGCCCTGGAACAGCCCGCAATCAATCAGGATCGCGGCATCATTGGCGTAGCGCAGCTCATGACACGAACCGGTGACGCCGCGGGTTGCACCGTGGAAATGAAGTTGTGGATACATGGTTCCCCCCTCATGGAAAATATTGCTCCGGTGAATAAAGAGTGAAAAAATTTCCCGGGGCGTCATTCCCGCGAAAGCGGGAATCCATAGCTGTTTTCATCTGTTCAAGCATGGATCCCCGACAGAGTCATTCGGGGATGACAAAATATTCATCCACCGGAGCGATAGCTACAGATTCACACACAGATAAATAAACCCCACCCACACCAAAGCTTATTCTTTAAGGCTTATTGCTCCGGTGAATAAACAGTGAAAAAGTAGCCTAGCCGTCATTCCCGCGAAGGCGGGAATCCATAGCTGTTTTCATCTGTTCAAGCATGGATCCCCGACAGAGTCATTCGGGGATGACGAAATATTCATCCACCGGAGCGACAACAAAAGATCAGATTCTATCTTGTTGATCTTTCTAAAGATTTCAATCTTGTGGCTAATTTGGCAAAGATTCCTGGATAGCAGGAAGGAAAGCCTTGATAAAATTTTCACCGACAAGACGCGCCTTCCTTTCATTCTCCCCAATCATCACCGACAGGCGAATAAATGAAGAATCCCGTCGATTACTTAAAAATGAGTTTTTCGCCATGGCGAGCTTCAGCGCATATTCGTTGGTAAGAAACCGGTCCCGGACCTGGAACCAGTAGAGAAACAGTTGCTTCGCCATATCTTTCTGGTAAGTCGCCCCGACATAATTGACGAGTCGACCGTCAACACTCACCGTGCGTGCCTCGTCGTCCAGTCTGTTCCAGCCACTACCCGGCAGGCATTGCTTCGGTGAATGAATCGGGCCGCTGTCCGGTCCACCATCGTGATAACCGATATACAGGGACACCCGTTCCCCCTGACTGTTTTTGTAGGTTCGTGAAAGATAGTCAGACGGCAGCAAGACAGCTAAAACCCGCTCATCAAAGCGCGCCTGCCCGGTCATGACCCAGTCTCCTGCCCGTTGTGGAAAAAGATCCAGCGGCTTATTCACCGGAACGGACGCCTCAGAGCGCGTGTGAACATACACTGCCGCCAAACCGAGGAGGATGTAAAGAACGACAAAACGCCAGGTTTTGATTGATTGCATAAAAAGCTCGCAAGCATTTTCGACAGGATTAACAGGATAAGTTCTGATTTGAAGTCAGATATTTTCTTTTGACTTCAACCTTGGATTCACCAAAATTTATCAGTAGCCCAATTGCAATGTCTGTGGCGGCCAGGTAATTGACCAATTGAACTTCATGTGCCACAGCCAAATGTCTAACCGCTTTCAATTCGACAATGATTTTGTCATCAACAACAAGATCTGCAACAAAGAACCCAACTGATTGGCCTTCATAGAGCACGTTCAGGTTTTTCTGAGCCTCAACTGGGATCCCCAACTTTCTTAATTCTATCTCAAAAGCTCTTTCATAGACACTTTCTAGAAAACCACTTCCCAACGCATTGTAGACTCGATAAGCACAACCAATAATTTTCTCCGACAAATCAACGTGATCCATGTCCCCTCCCTAAAAACAATACCACCGATATCCAATCCGTTTTTATCCTGTTGATCCTGTCAAAGATGCTAATTAAAGATCTTCCGGATCACCCCGCTGCTCACAAACAACAACACCATCGCCAGAATAAAAACCCCCATCCCGGCAAACTCGTGAAAAAAACCTTCCGCTGCGGCAGCACCATAATATTGTGCCAGAAAGCCGGTCCCGATGACACGGATCATATTGGTTAAAACAGCGATCGGTACCGTTAATGCCACAAGCAGGAACATAGCACTCTTTTTCTTTTGCGACACGACAGCCAAAGCAACCCCGAGGCACAGCAATGACATCAGTGACCGTAACCCACTGCAGGCATCAGCGACCTCCAGAGTCGTATGTGGAAACATGATGATGTTCCCTTCCCGCAGCACGATGACATTCATCAATTTCAGAGCGATAACAGAGAATTTTGCAACAAAGAGTTTCAAGGGGAAAGCGATCGCGTCGTAGAGGATATACGGCAGCGGGATCATAAAAAACAGAAAACCGACCGGCAACAGCAAAGCCTTCAGCCACTGCCACCCGAGGATAAAAACGATCGTTCCGGCGAGCAGGAAAATAAAAGAGGAACGCTTGGTGTAATATTCCTGAGCCGCGACACCGGCAATCAGAATGATCAGGGCTAATAAGATTAAAAACAAGCCGGCATTCGATGGATTAACCGGCATTTGTTTTAGGTTAGCCCTTTTTTGCCAGATAAAATATGCGGAGATCAGAGGGACAAGAAGACCGTGAGAGTAGTTGGGATCATTGATCCAATCACCATAGAGATGTTGCCCTATGCTAAAATAGGTCAATGCGCACAGAAGAGCCAGCCCTCCCCAAAGGACAATCCTCCCGGCCCCAAAATCACTGTTCAGATGTGACATGAATCACCGCTTCCCATTCTTATCTTGATCTGTTTTGTTAATTATTTTTCCAAAGGTTGTACCAACCGATCAGCAGAGGCACAAACTCAGCTGTCGCTTTCTGATGACCTTCTGAGCTCGGGTGACTGTCCCCTGTCGGATAATACAGTTCGTCAGGACTGTCTGCATCTACGGGGTTGGCTGAAACAATGTTTTCTTCTATTCCATCATTAAGCCAGTGATGATTATTGGGATCGGTAAGAACATTGTAATAATTAAAAGCATATACATTATTTTTTGTATAATCTGCAAGCCAACCGTTATCGCGGTCTACCAACCAGTTAGAAAGTTCGCGCGTCAGAGGTGCTGAGCTGATTGTTATTTCCGGAGGAGGGATGATCAGCACAAACATCTTGTCTGTATGAACTTCGAAATAGGGCAGCAAACTATTATAAATATCTTTTTCGTCGTCAATGCCGGCTCCGACCTCACTGTTCGGGTAGCAGGATTTGAACATGATGATCTCATTTTCACCACCCGGATCCGCCATAGCGTTATTTGGATAGTCAAAATGAGATGAATTTTCATACACATAGGGCATTTTGATGTCATTAAACCACTCAGGCCAGTTTATCGTGTCTGTCCTGTCGCCGAGGTTGTCGCCGACTTCCGCATCCCAACCATAATCAGATTCTGTAACGTAAAAGTTCTTGCTGTTCAATTCGTTCCCAAGTCCTCCCCAAGGATCAATGTCGCCGGAACGGATCCAGTATGAACCTGTACTGTGATGAATGAACATTAATTTGACTGTTGTAGCAGGTGGAGTCCCATCAAGAACCTCTGCACCGGTATAATCAGCATCAGTGGCCGGTAAGGAACTGCTCCCCCCACCACAGCCAGCACAGCAAAGCAATACTAAAAGGGCGAACAAAATAGAGACACAAGAAAGATCAGCAAGCCGCATCATGCTTTCCTTTCGTTTTAATTTTATGCAATAAAACATCTTTATGGATAACACGCTATTGCTCCGATGAATAAACAGTGAAAAAAGTCGCCCGGGCCGTCATTCCCGCGAAGGCGGGAATCCATAGGTGACGAAATATTTATCCTCCGGAGCAATAGCAGAACTCATCTGAACATCTCAACGAGAGCAGCAACAATACGCTCAGCGGTATGCCCATCCCATTTCTCCGGAACTTCCCCGTTGCGATGCCGACCATCCAAAATGGCAAACGCCTCTTTAAGGATCAGGTCTTTATCATGACCAACCATAACATTTGTCCCCACTTCGCAGGTAATCGGCCGTTCGGTATTGGATCGCATGGTAATACAGGGGACACCCAGCACAGTCGTTTCTTCCTGCAACCCGCCACTATCGGTCAATACCAGGCGTGCGTTCATATTCAAATGCAGAAACTCCAGGTAGCCAAGAGGTTCCGTAAGCCAAATCCCCTTCACTTCGCGACCTTCATTGAAATAATGTTGAAACCCAAATAGCTCGGTCATTTTTTTGGTTCGCGGATGTATGGGGAAAATAATTGGCAAATGTTCTGATATCTCCTTTAAAGCATCAAGAATGTCTTTCAAAGTTTCTTTATCGTCGACGTTTCCCGGGCGGTGCATAGTCAACGTTGCAAATTCTTTCGGCTTCAACCCAAGCGACTGCGTCAGCGTCAAGTCCGATGCCATCTCTCTGTGATGGATCAGCGTATCAATCATGACATTGCCAACAAAAAATATTTTTTCTTCGGCAACACCTTCAGCTTTCAGATTATCATTTGCAAAATAATCCGTTGTAAACAGGTAGTCACATAAAACATCCGTACATAAACGATTTATTTCCTCCGGCATCGACATGTCACGGGATCGCAGCCCGGCCTCGACATGGGCAACCTTGATCCCCAACTTTTTGGCAGTGATGGTACAGGCCATCGTCGAATTCACATCGCCGACAACAATGACCAGATCTGGTTTTTCGCGCAAACAAACCTTTTCAAATTCAACCATAATTCTGGCTGTCTGCTCAGCATGAGAACCGGAACCGACCTCAAGATTAATATCCGGTACAGGCATACCCAGGTCATTAAAAAATGATTGACTCATTTTTTCATCGTAATGCTGGCCGGTATGAACAAGTAAATGCTGGATATCATCTCGATATTTATTCATCGCCTCAATAATCGGTGCCATTTTCATAAAGTTAGGACGAGCACCGACAATATTAAATACTTTCATTTTCCGCCTTTACTTTTAGTCTAAGATATTCAGTTATAATTCCACCCATTTTATCATAAAAAATCTTGATTTTTAGTTGGAATCAGACAAGGATAACCCCCTAATCATCAGCAAACAGAAAGGATATTGTATGATAAAATGCATCAAACGAATTCTGTGGTATTTCTCAAAACCGAATAACAGATACGAGCTCCTGAATTCATTTATTGAGAGCGCCCCAGGGATTACCGGACAAAAGTTAAGAGCCAAATTGGCGTCCAGATATGTCATGGATTTTAAAGGAGGACGGGTAATCATTCATAAACGCGTTACCCTTCAAGGGATACATAACCTCAGCCTTGGCAAGAACGTGCAGATCGGCAACGACACATTCATACAAGCAACAGGAAAAGTCGTACTCGGAATGGACGTCATGATCGGTCCAGGCTCAAAAATATGGTCCGTCAACCACAAATTTAACAATATTGATATTCCTATTTATGAGCAGGGTTATGAACATGAACCTGTCACTATTGAAGACGGTGTTTGGTTAGGAGCTAACTCTTTTGTTATGCCCGGCGTGACAATCCCAAAGGGATGTATTGTTTGTGCCTGCACAGTTGTAAACAAGAAAAAGTATAAACCCTACTCTATCCTCTCAGGAAATCCTTGCCGAATGATAGGAAGTCGACTGCCAAAACAACCAGCTCCGTTATCGTAAGGAATCATTGTTGAGCTAAAAAAGCTATCAACGCTTCTGCGACACGAACACGGCCTGTCTCGTTTAGATGACCTCCATCATAGGTATAATCCTGAATAAGTGCGAGAAATTTTTCGCCGTTGTATTCAAAGGATTCAATAGTCCCATCCGGGTAGGTCGCTTCGATTTCAGCAATGTCAAACACAAGACCACCAGAAGAGTATTCATCAATAATCAGTGCGTTGTACTGGTTCCTTTTAACATTATCAGCATACTCCCAGATTTCACGCCCTAGTAACTTTTTCAGGCTTGTCTTCCAAGATTTTTTATTTACCTTCAAAGGAGATGTAAAATGAACAATTTTGATGTTGGGATACCGGTCATGTATTTTTGAAATTGTCTCTTTATAATGTTCAAAGACGTCCACGATGTTTGTATTTTCAGTAAAATCAACGTAACATAGCTTTAAAAATGCAATATCAGGTTTCGTTTGAGCATTATCCAGATAATGATAGAAACTGTCTATCTTCGATATTGGATCATAATTTTTACCTACTCTCGCATGATTTAATCCATTAGAAAGAGAGAAGTCGTTAGCGTTAATTTCTCTTATAAGTAAGTTACCTCCTGACACCTCGGATATACCATCAAGAATGTTTTGGCCAACAGATTGGTGTCCAAAAAATATTTTTTCGCCAGACAACTTACTCCAAGTTGAACTTCCAGCTTCAGCAATATTGCCACACATCACCAACCCCACGTTAATTAATAAAAATAGTAGTATTAATTGCCTTAATTTTAGTTGAAAATTCATACAATCCTCCTTTCAAACTTGTATAAAAATACTATCTGTGTCGTAAGGAAGTCAACAGGAATGCAAAAAAGGGTCGTAAAACCATCAGAGTGTTACTGATATTTCCCATTCAGTAAAAAACGAACTAATTTTATTTTTTTCACCAAGAGGTAATGACATAAGTAAGACAAAACCCATACAGATATCGACAATATGAGGAATTGGCTATAGATATTCATATTTGTTTTTATTAGTAATGATGCGATAAGCAAAAGGATTGGGGGATGAACTAGATAAACGGTATAAGACGAATCAGACAATTCCCTGATAATTTTCAAGTCCTTGTTGAAATACTTCTTAAATATAAAAAATATCAGTGAAACAGACGAAATTGCAGATAACGTGTAGAGAATTTCAGAGATATATTCGTTTAATAATGTTTCATGTGAGTTTTTATGAAATATAAAATATAATATAATTCCTGAGATAGAAAATCCAAGAGAGTTGATAAACAAATCAAAGGATCTTTGATTCAGATAAAAATATGCACCAAGCAAAAAATATGGCGCATAAAAGAACAACTCACCCATAGAAATAAATATCCATGCATCTCCAAAAGGCGGAGAAGGGAGCCTCCATGAAAGTCTTAACAGTAGAAATATAAAGACTGGTATTAGGATATAAACATACAACGGTCGTAGATATAAATCCTTACAAGACTTGACAAAAACAGGAAAGGCCCCTGTAAGTTCTCTTAAAATAAAAATATAAATCAATAAATTTCCAAGAAACCAAAGATGACCTAACCACCCTCCCCCCAACCAATAAGCAAGATTGAACGCATGAATACCTTTTGATAGATTGTCATAGCTGAGAAGATGGTTAAAGCTATTCAAAAAAAATCCACAAAATATCAAAGGAACTCCAAGCCTGACTAATCGGTTTCCATAGAAAGACTTTCTAGGATAACGTTGAATCAGCATCATAACAAAAAAACCTGAAATCACATAAAAAGCAGGCATCCTGAAAAGATGAATTAGTTCTATGACGTTATCAAAAAAAGAACTGGTTATTGGGCTATGTATACGCCAAGAGTCTAATCCGTAAACTTGAGCTGAATGTATCACAACACCAAGACTCATTAAAATCCCACGTGCAAAATCGAAATAAGAATAACGCATAAAGTCTCATCACAATTCTTGAATATAGATTTTCAATAAATACACATAAAACTTAGACAGAAACATAGATAGACAAAAAATATTATCTAAAAATGAAGCTTAGAATATAATTGTTTAAAAATATTTTTTTCTGGCCCATCAGGGCATCCCGAAATATACCATAAAAACAAAAGAGAAATAGAATATGTAACTATTCCAAAAAGCACACATAACAACAAAGCATACTTATCCTTTTCGATATATATTAAAATATCACTATTTTTAATATATATCACAAGAAAAAACATAATAAAAGTAGACACAAAAGGTCTAAAATTTATTTTTATTAAATCATAAAAATTTAAATTCAATATTTTAACCATAAAAAAAGTGTAAATTAAATAAGTTGCAATACTAGCAATAAAAACAGCCTGTGAAGCACCAACAACATCATTATAATCTATCATAATTATTAAGGAAGGTATAAAAATTAAAATACGCATCAGTGATACACAAGTTGAAATCTTAGGTTTGGCAAGCGCCAAAAAGATATAAACAGCATTAGAATTAAGCGACAACAATAAATTCGCTAGCGACAAATAAATAACAATGCCAACCGATTCAACCCATTGAGGTCCAAGAACAACAGGAACAAACAATGAAGCAACAGCGGATAGTCCTGCTCCTGCGGGGAAAACCCAAATAGTGATACTAGATATCACATCAACATAAGCCTGTTTCAATTTGTTTAGATCTTGAGAAACCTTAGAATAACCCGGATAAGCAGCTCTGTTTACATTTGCAATTAACTCAGAAGTAACAAATGATGACATCTCTGAGCCAACAGAAAACAACCCCGCAGACTGTGGAGATATTAATTTACCGATGATTAGCTCTGGTGATTTTCGATTGAAAAATTGGATGAAATTACCAAGAAAAAGCCACTTAGAAAAATTAAAAAACTCATAAAACGCTTTTAAACTAAATTTTGGCCGATAGGGGTGAACAACATATCCAAAAACACAAATTAATACCCTCCAGACCAAAGTTCCTATTATAAGAGACCAATAATTCTTCAACCAAAAAGCCAATACTAAAGTTATAAAAAAACTTATAAATTTAGGTATTATTTGTAGCTTAAACTCTTTATTAAATGTCAAATTTTTACGAAAATCAACTGTTCCAATATTTTGACATCCATTTATAACAAAAATAAATGAGATAATAATCAATACAAATTTAAGATCTTCATTATCATAAAAGTTCGCTATTTTTGATGAAAATATAAATAGTATTATAAAAGAAAAAATACCAAACAAAAAACTTAAGGACCATGCGGTGTCATAATGATATCTATCAATTTTATTCTTTTGTATTAACACAGTATCAAAACCAAAACGGGAGAAAATATCTATAAATCCAAAAATTGACATTGCAATAGCATTAACTCCAAAATCAGAAGGCGATAGTAAACGAACTAAAATAAAAGTACTGACAATCCCTAACCCTCTAACCAAAAACTTCAATGAAAGCAACCACATCGCACCAATGGCAATACCTTTACCTAATTTTTCCAAACTACAAAGCCTTTCACGCTCTACAACTGTATTTTACCCGGGTTCAAGTTGTAATGGAGCACAGATAGATACCCCCGGCTAAAGCCGGGGTCCTGAGACTTCGCCAACTGATAGCTGTTTGCTATCAGTTAAATTCACAGCACCTCACGGTGCTGACCTGAATTCTGGCGGCCTTGATATTCGACGTACTTTTTTTTACTGCCTGCTCATCCACCCCGACACTACTCAAAAAGTAGCCCGGCGACCAGACAATGCTGTCGGACCAATAAACTTTGGATAACCAATCAAACTTTTTATGCATTCCAGACGACGATTGGCTCTTCAATCTTCCCATCACTTCGGATATCGAATACTTAGGTGGAATAATCATCTCCATATGTAAGTGATCACCATCAAAGCCAATCGTCTCAATTTCTACGCTGGGCATCTGTCGCAATAGGCCCATGAGTACCTTATAAAGGTACTCACGCACACCAGACTTCAGGATTCTACGGCGATGTTTGCACATCCACACGACATGGTAGTGAAAGAAATAAGCTGAATGGGCTGAAATTCAAACGCCCCCCCTACGATACCGCCTTCGGTCTCATTCATCCACATATCTCCGATCGGTTCCGGCAATTGATGATTATTGAACCAATTCCAGTGTCGCGGATTCAACTGCCTCACGACCTTTCCAGAGACTGTTTTATAAAGACCGATGATGGTTTCGGCCAAAGCGTTATCATAAGGAATCACCGGTGATGCCGATTGAGGCAGTAGCTATCCCCCGGCAAAGCCGGGGCTTTATCAGTGAACCGCTCAAAGCGGTTGGCTCAAACCTCGGGCCGCCTAAAGGCGGCTACTTGAGCAGTTTCAATTGATCGACTCTGCGATCTTCTCGTTCCTGATCCTGAATATACTTGCGGATCACTTCTTCATCACGCCCTACCGTAGAAGCAAAAGTAGCCTCTTGCCCAAAAGTTCTCCCCGGTGAAATTCCGGGTCCGTTTGCCAAACGTCCGAGCAATATGAATGGCGCTTTTCCCTTTGATGTAACCAACGACTTGAGCAACCGCAAATTTCGGCGGGATCGCGATATACACATGAACATGGTCACGACACAAATGACCTTCCAGAATCAAACTTTCTCGCTGCCGAGCCAGATCCCGAATAACCTCTCCTAGATGCTCCCGAATTCGACCATAAAGTATTTTCCGGCGGTATTTCGGTATCCAGACAATGTGGTACTTGCAGTCCCATACCGAATGACATAAGCTTTGTATGTTGTTCAACGGAAGCCTCCTTTTCTGTAAACTTTGAGCGGTTCACAGAGGGGAGGCTTTCTATTACTTACGGAACTGTCAAACTTTTCGGGTCCCCCGCCAAAGCCGGGGGGGGGGGGGTCCTTTCGTACTAATATTTGCTTCTGCCAGCCGCTCCGTATAGGATCGAGAGATATTGGCTGCCCCGGTCACTGCAATAAATTAACTCGCGGCGGTTCTTCAGCGACCAGAGAGCTATTTCCAGTGCGTCCTGCACGTTGATCTCCTCACATTACAAAAAGCCAATACAGTTATTGACTTCAATGTGTACTTTCAATAGAATACCTTTAAATGAAAAGTCTTGAAAGGAGACAAGAATGAGCGTACTAAAATTTACCGCGTACTTAATCTTTTCTATTTTATTTCTCATACCCCCTTTTACACAGGCGGCACTACTGGCCGATTATGACAACAACTGGATAGAAAATACAACCCAGGAAAGGCTAGAAAATACTTCGACTGATATATGGACAACTCTAGACACCGGGCACGCAGTTCAGTCTATAGAGCTGGCTGAAAATGCGGGCGTCAGAGGAAGAGCAGCTAAGACAAATGTACTTAGCTATGGCTCAGATGGACTCTTCAAAAATTACTTTGCATACGATGAAGATCGATACGCCACCCTTGATGCATCAAAAAATACAAATAGAATGATTTTATATGCAAAAATTCCATATGCAGGAGATGGCTCTCAACACACCTTTCATATCGGAACTTATTCAAAAAATCCTGCAACAGCCGCCAGCACCTCCAATGTTGGCATGCACTGGTACCATTACTATGAGGTAAGAGGAAACGATGAATACTGGATGAAATTTTATATGAATGAGCATCCACAACATATGGTAAGTTCAGATGACGCTCCAGTCAACAATCCCACCCTACCAGAATTTGACTATTTTGATGGCTTGACGAGAATATATTTTCAAATGAAATACTCCCCTTTCGAGTCAAATTGGCCCGGCCCTTACTCGATACTAATAGACGAAATAAGTTTCTACAAAGAAAATAGAATAGAAAATGATTATAGTATAAATGGAGTAGTCATTACATATTTTGGAAATGGAAAGTTTGATATTGATTGGAGTTCCTTTAGTCAGTACGCAGTAATGCCAGGGACATATGAAATAAAATACTCAACAGAACCTATCCTTACAGACCAAGATTATGCAAATGCAAATTTGGTTCCCAGTTCTCCACAAAATGGTTGGGGAGAGGATAACATTGGACACCATGAAAACCACTACAGAGCATCTTTCACAATTTCAAAAATAAACAACAATCTTACATACTACTTTGCAATAAAAGATCTATATGAAAATCATCCGCAAACCTTTAAACTAGTGGATTATTCGGTAAACGCAGTCAATTCAGATCAAAGCATCACAATAGTAGCACCAAAAAATGTTTCGATAACGAATGTTATTAGTAACTGACGGTTTTTAATATCTTAACAACATATCGCCTAATCCTCTTACTAAACAAATATCTACGGGATGGATTTTCTTTCATCTCGTAGATATTTGTAAGTAAGTTAGTAAATAGGTAGCGCAATGAGTAAATCTTAAACATTCCCTCATCAAAACTCAAAAAAGACGTATATCCTTCAATGAAAGAAGAGAGCAACTCCTTTATGCGTTTTTTACTGTAGATTGGGTAATTAAGAGACAACATTTCCAAATAATTACAGTAACAACAGACATCTATCATCCTACACGCTAGCCTTGACTCGCTGAAATCAATAAATGCAATCTTTGATTTATTTATCATTACATTCGAAGGATTAAAATCATGATGGACTAATGTAGGAATATCACTATAATCAAAGTGAGACATTAAAAATTCTTCTAATCTATTAGTCACTAGCATATCAAACCGATGAGAAAATTCCTTAGATTTATTTTCATGTAAAAACTTAGAAACTAACACCGATCTTTCAGTCAAATAATTTACCAAAAAGTCAAGACCATACCCACCAGTGTCCGCTCTCCAATCAAAGTGGCTAGTCTCATTATGAAAATAAGCCAATTTACTTCCAACCAAATAATTTTCTTTTATTTTTTCCTGGAATCTTAAATAAAAACTCCTTAATTTAAACATATTTTCACAAGAAAAATATCCATCTAAGAATTCAAACGCAACGATAGCAAGATCTTTATCTAAAAATAATGGCTCTGGTATTTTTATACTTTTATCACAACTTAAATTATTATATATAAAAAAATTATTTTTAAATTCCGAGAGTAATCGTTCTTCACTGATAGAATGATATTTCTTCACAATAATTTTACGGCTTCTATTTAGATAATCGATCCTAAAAATATAGAGAGAAGACAATCTTCTCTCTATATTACCGACTAAATCAACAGAAACAACGCTATTGTTAAATCTATCATTACAGTGTTTCAAAACAATTTCACAGAGATCATTCATAGCAGCTATCTCTAGCGATATGATCTGCAATCTTTACCCAATTACGCTCACAAACAATCAACTTCCTAGCATTATGTGAGTAAGTTTCTCTAGCGCTACTATCAGAAATGAAAAATAAAATTTTTTCATACAGACTACAAACATCTCCTTCCTGGAAGGTTAATGCTGACAGACTGTCACCAAAAATATCTAAAAAATTCTGTCTGTCAGGCACAACAACTGCCTTCCCAAGGGCCATATATTCTAAAACTTTCATTGGTGAAGCATAGAACGTTGATTTTGGGCTTACAGCAATGTCAAACAAGTTCACATATTTTTGTATTTCATCATATGGCACCCGACCTGTAATAGATACTAGATCTTCAATGCCATATGACTTGATTTGACTCTCCAAACTATTTCTAATTGGTCCATCACCAACGATCAGTAAAAAGACATTCTGACTTTGTTTTACTAACTGACCGAAAGCATCAATAAGTACATCTAATCCATGCCAATGCCTTAAGACGCCTGTAAAGCCAATAACTATACGATCAGGACAAATTCCTAGCTCACCCATCAACACATGGTCCTTCTCATGTGGACAAAACTTATCAGGATTGACTCCATTTGGCATAACAATAATCTTCTCTTTTGTGACTGATTGTCGAACAAAATAATCACGCAACGGCGCCGAAACAACTATTGTTCTAAATGTATTCGAGCAAGCCCAACGCTCCAGAGCGAAAGCTACTTTTTTCAGATAAAGTTTTTCGTCCGGCTGCTCACTTCTCTCAAGCGCAAGTGGCGCATTAACCTCAAGAAAGAGAGGAACTTTCAATAATTTTGCAGCGAGCACTCCACCGATATTAAACGTAATATATCGATCATAAATAAAGTTTGGTTTATCTTTAAAAATCAACCAAGAGATAAGACAGAATGAGTAGAAAGAATAGCCGATTTCACACAATTCAAACACAACTTTTGGCATCTTAGATTTTATTGCAGACAGGCGCTTACCGGCAGTTCCTTTCTCAGGGACTGCTTCACCAACCGGTCCTATGACCTTGACTTCATGTCCAAGCTCGCGAAAGGCTGCAACCATTTCTCGAATATGAATGCCTTCCGCCCCATCACCTAGAGTTCTGTGATGATACAAAATTCTATGCTTAGCGTTTTTCGTCATTAATCTATTTTTTGGTGTTTCATCGGAAAGAACCTTTTGGTATTGAACAAAAACTCTATCGGCACAACTCGCCCAATCAACTTTCCCCATATGTTGAGCAATTTCCAAGCGATTCCAAGTCAGGGAAAGTGCTTTCACTATCTGATCAGCCCAATCCCACTTATTTATCTGGACGATCAGACCATCTACATTTTCCCTGACAATATCGGGAACCGCACCAACATTTGAAACCACAACGGGGCATCCACAAGCCATAGCTTCCAAAACCACATTTGGACAGCCCTCTCCCGCTGTAGCTAAACAAAAAAGATCTGCGGCAGCATACCAAAAAGGCAACTGATCATGATCAACTGAACTAACAAAATGCACATTTGTTAGTTGATAGTCCTCAACTAATCTATTTAGCTCAAGGCTATAATCTCCTTCAGGATTTCCACCACCGACAATATAAAGAGCAATATCCTTATTTGAACCGATATGAGACATAGCCTTGATTAGATCGTGGTGCCCTTTACGACGAATCAAAGATCCTACCGAGACCAAAATTGTTGAATCCAACGGTAAAGAAAGTTCTTCTCGTGCTTTTTTTTGATCGCAATAAGAAAAGACAGAAGGATCGATACCGTTATGGATAACTTCTGTGCGTCCTGATTCAACCCCCAACGTAATAACAAGCTGCCTTAATTCTTCACTGAGACAAATGACGGCGTCGGTTTTCCTAAGAAAGGTATTCAGTATCCATTTACGCCCTCCCCGCTCACCAGGATAAAGTGCTTCCTTCCCCCGGATTGTAACGATGAATTTTTTTCTATAGATTCTAGAAAATAAATATCCTGCTAAAATATCCGGGTAAGTCCAGTGGACATCAACAATATCAAAATCATATTTCCCCCTGTATTTCAGATAAAATACCACCGGCAAAACAGATAAAAAATAGAAAATGGAATCAAGCCATTTCAGGTATTTAGGAATAGATAAAAACCGTGGATAGAAAACGTCCATCCCTTTAAAACTGGCGTAACTTTTAATATTTTTGCTTACTGGTGTTCTGCGCAAGCGGTTCAAAAAAGGAAACCACTGCTGTGGTGCTATCACCTTGACATCACAATATTTATTTACAGCCTGCAGGCGATTAAAAACGAAAATTCCATATCCTTTATTCTCAGGATTAGGAAATAAATAGCTAAGGGCTAGAATTTTAATTTTCTTCACTGATGCACCTTTTTTTACCAGGAATCTCAAAGAAACTGCCTATGCCACTCCTCCAGAACGACCAATTGCCAAATTTCACGATGATTCTTCGCTTTATTCTGGCGATGGTCTTCCAGTAATTTCTGAACAGCAGATCGATCAAAATAGCCCCTGTTGACAGCCTGTTGTGACAATAAAGTGTCATAGGCATAATCATACAGATCGGTTTTGAACATCGTCTCTAGCGGGGTTGGAAAACCCATTTTTTTACGCTTGATAATTGATTCGGGCAGCCTGTTTTTCAACAACTCTTTTAAAATAAATTTTGAATTGCGCCCTCGCATTTTATATTTTGATGGGATTGTCGCAGCTAGCTCGACCAATCGATGATCCAGAAATGGCACCCTCAACTCTATGGATGTTGCCATACTCATCCGATCCGCTTTGATCAAAAGATCATCGACAAGCCAGGTTTTTGTGTCAAAATAAAGCATCCTGCTGAGTGGATCCCAAGAATCACTTTCGTCAAAAATCCCCTGCAGAAACACCCTGAGGGCATCATTCCCTGCTGTCACGGTTGGTAAAAAATCATTACGATACAGTTTGTTCTTTGCAGACTCTTCGTAGCTGGAAATTCCTTTGTAGCGTTTCTCAAATGGTTGTTCCAGCATTTCAAGATATTTGAGAAGTTTCTGAGATCTCGTAACTTTCGCGCCCAACGCCGCTATCATGTTCGAGCCAGCACCCCCCAAAAAACCTCTCATTTTCTCAAGGACAAGGTTATAAAAATAAAAGTCATAACCGGCAAAGAGCTCGTCTGATCCTTCACCACTCAGGCAAACCGTCACGTTTTCACGCGCAAGCTTAGACACAAAATATAAAGAGATTGCTGCTGCTTCTGTAACCGGCTCATCCATATGCCAGATATATTTCGGGACAAAGTCGACAAACTGCCGAGGGGTCATTCTTGTTTCATGATGATCCGTTCGATACATGCCTGATACTTCCCTGGCATATGGTGTTTCATCGTAAGCAGAACCGAAATCATAAGCGATCGAAAAAGTTTTCAATCCACTGCTCGCCCCAGGGGCCAATAATGAGACAACCGCGCTGGAATCAAGTCCTCCACTAAGGAAAACACCCAACGGGACATCACTTCGAAGTCGCAAGGCAATTGAATCTTTTAAAAGCTCGTCAACTGCATTTACACAGGTATTGAAATTTTTAGAGTAGTCTGGACTGAAATTAAAAGACCAATATTTCTCCACAACTGGCGCATTTCCTAACCTGTAGGTTAGCTTATGCCCAGGCAATAACCTTTTAATCCCTACAAACAGCGTGTTCTCCCCCGGGACATAGCCGAAGCTCATGTAGGCATCAATCAGAGAGGTAGCAACCCCCTTCTTTGCACTGTCAACAGCGTGTATTGATTTAATTTCCGAGGAGAAAATCAAGCGGCCATTTTCGTGTTTGTAATAGAAAGGCTTAATACCTAATCTGTCACGTGCAGCAAACAGTTTTTTCTTTTCACGGTCCCAGATGGCGAAAGCAAACATCCCGATAAGATAGTTCAGACAGGCTTCACCCCAATGAGCGTAAGCAGCAAGCAAAACTTCTGTATCTGTTTCCGTCGTAAATGAGTAACCGCAAGCGTTAAGCTTCTCTTTCAGCTCGAGATAATTGTAAATCTCGCCGTTGAAGACAATATGAAAACGGCCGCAGGCAGAAACCATTGGCTGCGACCCGACAGTACGAACATCCAGAATACTCAAACGACGATGACCGAACCCGACGGCATTTTTTTCGAGCAATAAATGACCATCACCATCAGGCCCGCGATAATCGATAGCCGAGGTCATTGACCTCAAAGCATCCAAAGAAACTTTTCTATAAGTACTGACTATACCTGCAATTCCACACATTTATTTGTCCATTGTATTATTTGTACGCCTATTCGCTGCCATAGAAAATGAGGCTAAGACTGAAATAACCGCGACTGGCCAGTACAGAAATTCATGTTCTGCTTTGTTCTGGAAAAGACAGATAATCAAGATCCCCAATAAACTCATTTGCGCAATTGCGACAAAAGTAAAAACATCAGCGTGCCCCTCGGAATCGGTTGCTTTCCGCATCAGCTTTCTTGATGTCAGTAACGCTCCTGCCATAAGGGCAAGGAATACTGATATTCCCAAGAAGCCCTCTTCTGCCAGTATTTGAAAGTAAGTATTATGAGTAACCCGAGGGTATTCAACATAATCATGGGCTAGATAGTAATAATTCCTGCCACCAACGCCCAGCAACGGATAGTCTAAGAACATTCGGTAAGCACCACGCCATTGCTCCAACCGTCCCTGAGCAGACGCGTCTTCTTCATAAGACTGGATGGTTTCCATGCGTTGGTAAAATTCTGCAGGGACAAAACTCATAGCAAGAATAGCTAATAATATTCCACCTAAGATAAAGACTGTTTTATTTTTAACATACTTAAAATAAAGGGGAAGACATAAAACCAAAGCGACAATGGCCTGTCTTGACTGTGTGCAAACAATACCGCCTAAAAGGATAATTAAACAAAACACACAGAGCAGCCTTAGATTCCCCTTATATTTAATAATAAAAAAGAAAGCAATCGGGACAGCCCAAACCATTGCTGCGGCTATCTGATTAGAGCCAACAATTTGCCCGCCACCGAAACCTTCCAGGCGAATATTCCCGCGTAAGTATTGCTCGATTCCCCAACCGGAGAGCAGCGTAATCGAAAGCAGTGAAATCCAGTAAAATATCTGCACATCCTTCAGTTCAACAAAACAGGATCGCAACAAAATCCAGAAGAAATATACTTTAAAAAAAAGAAATGCGTAGTCTAGACTCAAATCTTTACTGCCCTTGGCAAAGAATGCCGCCAGAACGACCACAAGAAAAAACAGAGTAAGTTTTTGCGACAAGCCATCTTTTAGCGGGCTCAAAAACTCTCCTTTTAAAAATATGATCAAAAGAAGAAGAAAATTGAGTGCAAAAACAATTCTATATTCCTGAATACCCCAAATGTATGCTTCTGGGTAGAGGAAGTACATAAAGATAAGAAGAGAGGCTAAATAAATACTTCTCTTTTTATAGGAGAGAATCACTACAAACAGGACAAACAAAAGAAATAAAAGTAGTCTTATGCTCATAAATATTATTTATTTCCAAAGTACAATTCTTGATAGGAATCATACATCTTTTCAAGGGAAAAGTTTTCAATGACTTTATTTCTGTTAAATTGCCCGAGCATGCGTGCTGTTTGAGCGTTGGCAGTAAGATAAAGGAGTTTTTCAAAAAAACTGTCCCAATCGCGCAATGGGACCAAGTAGCCTCCATCATTATGTTCAATCAACTCCTTATTCCCGCCGGCATCAAATGCGACTACAGGGAGTCCAGAAGACATTGCTTCCAAAATCACGTTAGACAGCCCTTCACTCAGTGAAGGCATTGCCAAAACATCTAAAGCTTGCATGATTTCGGGAATATCCGCTCTGTCACCCAACATGAAAACCTGTGAGTCAAGGGAGTTACTCACGATTTTTTTTTGTAAGTCTGAAGATAACGGCCCGGTTCCCACAATGATCACCTGTGCGTCCAATGCGTGATTGCATAGATTATCAAGAAACTCGCCTACCGCCTTACCAGGGACAAGGCGTCCGATGATCCCGATCAGCGGTTTTCCCGTATCTATGCCGAGAGCCTGACACGCGGCTTCTTTTGGGCCCGGTTGAAACTTGAGGGAATCAACACCATTGCGGATAACTGTTACAGGAGATTGAATACCATACAATTGTCTCATCTCATCTTTCAATTCAGACGAAACTGTCATTAAACGATGAACATGATTAAAAAGGTAGCGCTTTACATAGACATTTACTTTTTTGCTATTCCAGACATCATCGAAATGTCTTCCATGCTCGGAATATACGATTCTCGAAACACTTGAAAACTTTGCGGCTAAATATCCTTCTAACAGCGTTGCCCAGCCACGCAAATGAACAACTGAGACTTCCTCATTCTTAAAAACCTTGTACAACTTGAAAGGCAGTGTTATATCGTTTCCTTCTTTTTTGTTTAATGCATAGTAAATAACATTCTTATTGAAAACTCTCTCCTGAATCTTTCCAACAGTTGTTAAGGAACAGACGACTTGCTTAATCTCAGAACTGAAATTGTTCAGTAGATTTATGATGACGTTCTCTGCACCACCGATGTGGTCAAATGAATGGATTACGTGACAGATTTTATTTTTAACCATCATTTACATTAAGTACCTGATTAAAAAGATTAACTAATTTTTTCGTTAGGAATCTGCTTTCGTAGTTACTTAGATTGTCTATTTTAAAAGCCGAATCTAGCTCGCCAGACTTAAACGTAGAAAGGAAAAAGCGGATTCCCTCCCCTATTTTCTGCCGATCATTCATTTCAGCAATAAGACCGATCCCCTCCTGCTCAATAAGTTCAGCCGTTGCCCCAGGACACGCAAGAGCAAAAACAGTCTTTCGAGCTGCCATGTACTCAAAAAGCTTGCCCGGTATTTGCAAGTCGGTGTCGGGCTGCACAATCAACAGCACATCTGCTGATTTAATCAATCTGATTGCTTCAGTATGGCTGACTGGCGGTGTTATCGTGACGATATCGGCGATATCCAAGTCAGTGAGAATCTTCTCGGATAATGAATCGGTATCTACTCTGCCGACAAATTCAAGACAGAAGTTGTCAGAAGAAAGAAAATTGTCCTTTTTCATCTGCGATAATACCTGCAGCAATGTTACAGGTGTACGAGGGCCATAAAGACTCCCGACATGACGAACTGTCAATCGTGATTTATCGATACCGTGTTCTTCTTTATCAGTGTTAAATAGTCTCTCATCATAACCATTGCTTATATGTACGAACTTTTCTGCAGGTTCTTTTTTATAGTGTTTTCTGAAATCGATCAGCAACCTTTCGGTATTGGCGATAACAAAAAACGCCCTGTGCACGACGAGACGCTCAAGATAGGTTTCTAGACGTTCAATCAAAGCGGCTTTTTTCTTATGATACGGGTTCCTGACCCATGGGTCCCTAAAATCACAAATCAACGGCCTCCGTCCTAGGACACTAAGGCAATAACCGACAAGAAAAGAGGACCAAGGCCCCCCAGAAGCATACACAAGCTTGCATTGATGCTTGCGCAACGTCATCAGCCCCTTAACGACAGCAAAGGGTATCCATCCATTCATCATGTCCGGGATTCGGAAGAGATCAGTAATGAAATCTTTTATAACCTGTTTTCTACTCGAAACAATTCCAGTTGATGAGCCCGAGGCCACCACAGGTAAAACATTTGGAGCCCCACTTACAGGGCGATTTGTAAAGCGAGCTTTAAATCTCAACAGAAAATCGAGTGGATTGAATGCACCCGCTCTCACCTGCGTAAAGGCGTGAAGTTGATCGGTAACTGAAGAATAGTCTATTGGTACATAATCTGCTGCATTTTCAGGTTTTACCGTCAAAATAACAGGAGACCAGTTAAATGCTTTAAGTCTAGTTACAAAACGTAAATGTCTTTGCGTTGCAGGTCCAGCTATTGGTGGAAATTGATAGGCAACAAATAAAACTTTACGATCTGGGTTTACTGCTGATGAAAAAAAGGGGCGTCGAAAAAGAAAACCATGCTTCTTAAAAAAATATGCAAGCCCCTTTAGATGCTCTTTTTTAGCTTTATTGATCTTCAGCCCTCGTGATATTTCCTGAGTGTGATGAACCACCTCGGCTTCAGGCTGATACACAACTTCATAACCGGCTTGCCACACTCTCAGACAATAATCCACATCCTCTGGAGCATAAAAAAAGTTTTTATCGAGTAAGCCAACTTTTTCGAGAATTTCTTTTTTGAATAACCAGAAAGCTGAAATTGCATAATCGACTGGCTTTTCCCGATCGACGTCGATTTCCAACTCACCTTCTTTTTCTTCTATTTTCCTTAAAAATAAAAATCTTTTCAGCTTGTGCAGCAAGGTCGGAAACTGATCGATCGACTTCTGCCATTTGCCACTGGGATAGAAAATCTTGGGGGCGACAAGCCCAATGTTTTTGACGCTCTCCAGAGTCTCGATCAGTGTTTTGAATACAGGGGTCTTGATCTCGACATCAGAATCCATGATGCAAACATAATCACCACAGCATTTTTTTAATCCCATATTGCGAGATCGTGTCGTGCCGATATTGTCCGGCAGATAAATAACCTCAAGTTTCGGGTACTGCTGTTGGTAATTTTTTAGAAGGTCAACAGTCTTATCAGTAGAGCCGTTATCAATAATGAATATTTCATAGTCTAGATGTTCGGTCGCAAGGTGAGATATCAGCGAATCAAAACATTTTTCCAGGTAAGACTCGGAATTCCAGGTCAAAATAACAAAAGAAACATCCATAGCAACCTACAAATCAATATGCCGACGAATTAACGGACCACAAAAATTACACACAGACAGTGGAGTTTTTTTCCAGAAAGACTCGACTACTTTTCTCTTCCCAGAGCCTTCGGACTCGGGCCGCTTTAAATAAGAGCTGCCTGAAAGGGATTTCCAATCCAGAGGCAGTGGCGTAGCTCCCCATTGCTCTTTAAACCGATACGTCCCTTCTCCCGGAGTCGAGCGACCGAAATCAAAAGCCGAGTAACCGTTATCGGCAGCAAAGGATAAAAATGACCAGTAGAGCAGCATATTCGGGTTCAAACGGTTATATTCCCGCAATGTCGAAGCCCAGGGAATCGAAACGACACTTTTGTGCAACAATACAATTCCCCCACCGATCGCTTTGCCGTCAGGACTCCTTACAATACCAACCCGAACATTTTCACCATATTCTTCTACGACTGCTTCAAACCAGTTCCGACTGTGAACCGGCGACCCCAGATCACGCATATTGACTGTCATGATTTTATAAAAATCATCGATCAATTCTGCACTGCCAAGAACACTTGTCAAACCATCTTTGATCGGCTTTTTAACCTGACTTCGCAGTTTGGCTTTAAATCCTTTCATCAATTCGTCTGATGAGCCCGGCAGTTGCAGAATCATCCTGACTTTATGCAGCTGGTCGAGTCCCTCGCTTTTCGCCGATTGGCGCAGTTCAACTTTTTTATCGTTGTTGCTTTTTGCAAAATTGAGGGCAAAATCACACAACCCATCAGCCACGCTTTCGTTATCGGCCAGCACACCTCCCAGATCGCAATAAGGCAATGAAATGAGCCGGGATCCCAAAAGGGGAATTTTCATTCTAACCATAGGCAAAACGCCAACAATCTTTTCACTTTGAACGGCAATCAAATAGACCGGATCAAACCCGTAAGCTTTTTTTACGGCCTGACCCCAGGCAAACTGATGATAGGCCACTGCATCCGGGTGATTCCAGGCGTAGTTGTCCCACGCTTGTTGATCTGACTCTGTTGCAATTCTTATATTCAAAATTCTAAACCTATATCAGCCGCGGATTTGTACTGTTGGTCACAGATAAATTCAAAACCAATAAACCTTCGACAGGATTTACAGGATAAATTCAGATTTTTAAATCCAACCCCAAAACATCAGCGTTGATCTGTGTTCATCCGTGGTCAAGTCCGTCATTCCTTGACCTTGTACACACCATGATGCAGTTCGGTATCCTGCCGATGCGCTTTAAGGTCGGCGGCGACGGCGTCAATTTTGTTACCCAGCTCTTCTTTGGCATCGTCAATCTTCCCGGTCAGCCGCTCATCGGTGGCTTTCAGATCAGCTGCGACGCCATCGATTTTTGTACTCAATCTCGCATCCGTCTCTTTCAGATCAGATGCGACACCATCGATTTTATGATTCAGAGTATCGATTTTAAAATTGCAGAGTTCGATATCCTGCTTCAACTCGGTCCTCATGCCTCCCATTTCCGTACGCAGGGATTGGTGCCCTTCGAGAACCAGGTTGAACTTACTGTTCATTTCCTCCATGAGTATTTCAAAATGCTCTTGTTTCATAATTTCCCCCTACTGTTGGCCGCTGATTCACGCTGATAAGCACAACTAAAATTCCAATCACCTCTACAGTTTCTTCTTCGTTTTCAATCCGTGTAAATCTGCGTTCATCTGCGGCTAAAAACAGTCCGCGGAATTCGCGGGATGCTCTAAAACTCAAATCAAAGCATCACACCCGTTCACAGCGTTCACTCGAACGACAACAGCACCAAAAAAATCAGATCAGCTTTCAACCATCTTTGCAACCACAGTTCGCAAATCTCCGAGTTGCTGTTGCAGTGTTTCCCACAACAGCAAAAGGTCAACCCCGAGGTACTCATGCGCCAGGATATTTCTCATTGCGACAATTTTGCGCCATGGCGTAGTGGGGCCAAGGCGATCAATTCATCAACCCCATAATCTTTTAGCGCTTGACCAATAACCTCCAGGTTTCTGATCACTGCATCTTGTGTTTTTCTGTCCTCAAAAAATTCATCGGCGGAGTGTCCCTAGGTGTATTCATGAATACGATCGAGACAATCAAGAACCGTTGCTAAAAAAATTCTTTTATCCTTCATAGGGGAAGAGCCTCTTCCAGTATGCATTGACGCAAATGCTCATTCAGGGCGCGCGCGCTGACGACATCGACTTTGCGCCCCAGCATTTGAGACAATTCTTCCATCAGGTCAATCTGATCAAAAAGTGTTGATCCCGGCATGAAATCAACCAACAGGTCGATGTCACTGCTCTCAGTGTCTTCCCCACGGACAACAGACCCGAACAGCCTCAGGTTAACGGCCCGGTGACGCACGGCGGTTGCGGTTATAGCCCGTTTTTCATTCATGATTTGCTGCAGTAATTGACCCAACCTTATTCCCCGTTCGCTTTGCTCACTGAAGACGCCAAGTCGCTAAGAAAACCTGCCCATCAGGGTTAAAACCATAAAAATTGTGTCTCCTTTACCTTCTTTGTGGCTTCACGCGAGACAAAGATTTTGCCTTTACATCTGGGCACATCTGCGGCTCAAAATCAGTCTCTCACAGAGCCATGAAGACACAGGAGAAAGCATATTCAACAGGGATGCAGGGAATAAACAGGAGAAACCGATTCATTCCCTCTCCCTCTATTAATTTGGACCTTTCTGAATAACAACCTTATCCTTTTCAATAAGCGACCTGAATTCAGGAGATATCACGGACCAGTTAACAACATCCACCTTGAATGCCAGATCCGCCTCTTCGAATCCAGCCGTCAAATCGGCCTTCACCGCTAAAGGCAGTGGGTTCTCGGTCATAATAACCAGATCCAGATCCGAAAATTGCCGTGCCCGGCCGGTGACGCGGGACCCGAAAGCCCCCACGGAATATTCGGGAACATGTGCCCGCAGTACCCGCTGCACCTCCTTAAGTTCCCGTTCACTGAGCTGCAACTGGGTCAGATCATTCTCCGGTTTCACTTCTGTCCTGTAACTCCCGCAATAAATACTTTGCCTCTTCCAGAAAATCCGGTGTAATCCGGTATACGGCAACAGCCTTATCTTCGTCATAGGTATGCCTGCTGTCGGTTCTGGCCTGCCGATAAGCCTTCCAGCGCAGCCAGTCCGAGCGCAAAAATCCCTGCTCGTTTCCGCTGCGGATAAGATCGGCAAAAGAGCTCTCGACGATTTCCTCGGGGTTTGCCGACGTTTCTTTCAAATACCGCCTGAGCATCTTGTGACTTAACTCATAGGTAAATTCAAAACACTGAATCACGGAATTGCGCAGCTGTTCGAACAGGCCCGGGTCTGAAGCGGCCTGGGAGGAATTCGCGTACTGCAGACTCTTTTCAAACTGCGCTATGGAGTTTTTCAATGAGGTGTAATCCAGTTGCATATTTTTTCTCTCTGTCTTGCCACGGACTCACACGGACAAATTTAAACAGAATAACCGCCCTCACGCCCGTTCGCTTTGCTCTCTCAAGCCGCCAAGGCGCTAAGAAAAACGCTTAAGTTCTTACAGGGATGAACTTGATGAAGGAGATAAAATCTTTTTTTGTAAAACATCCTATCAATCCCTTTTATGCCTGATAATTACCTATAGCCTTTGTCATACTTTGCCTTCTTTGCGCGAGACACTGGTTTTGCCTTTACATCCGTGGTCATCAGCGTTCATCTGTAGCTGAAAAATTGTCTCGATCCTGTTCCTTCAAAACCTGACCTTATGCAAAGCCACCGGCAAACAGCCCTGAAACAGGCTAAAATCATTATCGACTGTGAAAATCGCCATATTCCTTCTGTCGGCAACGGCGCAGATCAAGAAATCAGTATTGGACCCCTGGATTCCTTTGCGGCGACAAAGGTTATAAAACTCAGCGGCACATTCATAATCGCCTGTCTCCAGAGCCAGATCGGGAAAAGCCTGGAGAGCTGATCTGAGTTTGGAGAACTGTTTTTTATCCTTGATTCCGGATAACAGTTCCTGCCGGATCGGCCCGATACACTGAGCTCGCGATTCGGAAATCAACTCACCCAATTCCTTAACCACAGCCTCTTCGGTGCTGCGCTCACGACGCAAAGCCAATGACCAAACACAGGTATCGACCAGAACCCTCACTTAACCCGCCGTTGCTGCTTATAATCGTAGTCCGGGTCGAAATCGATCGTATGAAACACGTCCAGCAGTTTTAATTGCTTATGCCGTTGCACATATTCAATTAAGGCATCCGTCACCACGGCTTTTTTTGTTTTCTGCCCGCCGAGTTTAAGCGCCTCTTCAATCAGTTTGTCATCAATGGCCAGATTCGTTGCCATAAGCGCCTCCTTTGCACAAAGTATCACACATATCAATGTGTAATACAATCTGTCTCAGCCACAGATCCATACAGATGCCCGGACGTAATCAAATCCTGTCTCGCACAGAGCCACAGAGAATCTTTTTTCTTTACAGTGATGTAGGGATAAAAGCAGGATAAAACCTTCTTTTGTTTTCAAACAGCCCTTCCATCCCCTTTATCCCTGTAATTTCTTTCTGCTTTAAAACTCTGTCTTCTCATCTAAGATCATCCGCATTGATCCGCGGCAATTAACCGCTCACATTTCTTCCGATCCACCTTGCCGCTGGCGCTCTTGGGCAGGATTTTAACGAAAATCACCTCCTGCGGAACCTTGTAATGCGCCAGTTTCTTACTACAGGCCGCAGCCACCCGGTCTGCATCGACGGCGCCGGACACCGGGACCAGCACGGCAATCAGCCGGTTTTCCAGCAATGGATCGGGACGACCCAGAACCGCGACTTCTACCGCCAATCCCGAGTCGATGATCACGTCTTCGATCTCCTGCACATTGATCCGGTGACCGCCGACCTTCAGCTGATTATCCTTGCGGCCGACAACGAAAAAATAGCCGTCCGCGTCGCGATAACCCAGGTCCCCGGTATGATAACCGTGCCGGCTCAAGGCTTTGGCCGTGGCCTCCGGGTCGCGCCAGTAACCCTGCATGATATTCGCGCCCGAGGCGACCAGTTCGCCGACCTCACCAGTCGGCAGTTCCCGGCCTTCAGGATCGAGAACCTTTAAAGTCACACCGGGAATGGCCTTGCCGATCGAGTCGATTTTCTCCGTCAGCATCTCCGGTTCTACATAAGCCAGCCGGGCCGAAGCTTCGGTCGCGCCGTACATGACGAACAGTTGCGTCCGTTCCGGCAGGATTTCCATCAGGTTGCGCTTTACCGCACCGGCCATGTGGCCTCCCGCCTGGGAGCAGTAGCGCAATGAGGTCAGCTTATCGCGTGAAGCGGACAGCGGCGACTGATGCAGCAGATGCGCATAGGTTGAGGGCACACCGGAAAACCCGGTCACTTTCTCCGCGATCATCTGATTGATTACGGTTGCCGGATAGGCAAATTTGTTGTTGATCACCAGCCGCCCGCCGACGGCGATATGGGTATTCAACAACGATTTCCCCATGACATAGAAAAAAGGCTGCACGACCATCTGGATATCATCGGCAGTCAACTTCAGATAGCGGCAGATCGATTTGACATTGGCGACGATATTGCCGTGAGTCAGCATGGTCCCTTTCGGACGGCCGGTCGAACCGGAGGTATAGATGATGCTTCCCAACGCATCCGCGGGGAGATCCAACGCCGGATCTTCATCATCGCCCGGAATGGCGATATCGTCCCAGGAAAATACGGAAACCGTCTCGCCGATATTCAGCTTGGGATTCTTGATGACGAACCGGCGCACGGTTAAGGCGGAAAAATCGACGCTTCTCAGCAACCGTTCAAATTTGCGTGAGGACACCAGAAGCGGCGCATCCAGTTCCTGCAGGATGGCTGCAACCCCCGCACTTTTCAGCTCCGTGTTCAGCGGAACGGCGACCCCTCCGGCCTTGAGAACGGCGTAATAAGTCACGACATATTCAAGGCTGTTTTCCAGCAGCAGCACAACACGATCGCCGACCAGCAGCCCATTATCGATGAAAAACCGGGCCAACCGGTTGGCCCGGGAGTTGATTTCCCGATACGATGCCCGCACCTCTTCATGCACCAGGGCAATCTTGTCGGGAAAGCGTTTGGTGCTGTTCTCAAGGAAATGATGGATAAGCGTTGCGTTCATAATATCAGCCACAGACTCACATGGACAAAGCCTGACAGAAACCTGGTTCAGTTATTTCATTCCGTTAAACAGCCGCACTAGCCGTCTGACCGGTTTTCCGCCCGATAAAAGCCGATACGTTATCGATCGAGTCGAGGTTTTCCGGCACCAGTTCGTCATCTTCAACCGTGATGGAAAATTCCTGGCTGATGAATTCGATCAGCTCCAGAATCCCGGTCGAATCCACGATCCCTTCATCGAGAAAAGAAGTGTTGCTTTCCAGTCCCTCATCGTCACCGAACAGATAGTTATCGATGATGAAGGTTCTGATTTTGTTTTTCACGTCTGCCATGTTTAAAAATCTCCTTTTCATAAACCTCGATTTCTCGCAGAGTCATAAAGACGCAGAGAAAAACCTGTTTTGATGTTTTAAAAACTTAACCCCTTGCCTTTGACCTTCTCAGTATTTCCGTAACTCCATGAGAAACAAATTATTTAACCTCCGGCACATCATCGACAAGTTGCGCTGAAAGATGCAGGTACCGGGTGGTCTTACGTTTATTGTCGATGTCGTCATAAACCCGCAGCACCTGTTGCGGCGTCAATTCAAGAACCTCGGCCACTTCCTCGACGGCATAGCCGTTGTTCTTCCCGTAGAGGCAAAGATCCATCCGGTCGTGCGGCAGGGAAAAATAGAACTCGTCCTGCCCCTGCGGCAACGAGTAAGTATCAGTTGTCGGCGGCCGGTTACGAATCTTTTCCGGGACACCAAGGTATGCGGCGAGCTGATAAACCTGGGTCTTGTACAGGTGCGCGATCGGCTTGATGTCGGCAGCCCCGTCGCCCAATTTGACGAAAAAGCCCTGGTCGTATTCGAGGCGGTTCGGCGTCCCGGCCACCGCATAGTTGAGGCGATCGGCATGATAATATTCCAGCATTTTCCGGGTACGCTGCTTGAAGTTGGTTGCCGCAAGGATTTCAAGATAGGCTTTGAGCGGCAAGCGCACCTTGACCACCTCGCCGTCCGGTGCCTGGGCGACGACAGAGAAAAGGGAGAGTTCCTCACTTTCAACGACGTTGGGAATGACGATCTTCGATTTCCAGCCTTTCCCGTAAGCGGGAATCACGCTTTGCACAGCGGCATCGTAACGCTGATAAAAGCCGACCGCTTCAAGTATCCCGGAAATGTTCTCATGCGCGGAATCGATACCGAAATGATCCGCAACACTGGAACTCAAGGATAAGGTTTCGTCCGCGGAATGCCGCTCCGGCATATGCAGGCCGAAAACTTTACGTGGGCCGAGGGCCCTGACCGACAGGGCACAGGTGACGCTGCTGTCGATTCCGCCCGACAGACCGAGGACGATGCCGCGCCGCTTCAGGTCGCTTTTCATCAGACTGCGCATCTGTTGAGCGATTTTCTCGACTTCCCGCTCGGCATCCAGTTTAAGAATATCTTTTGAAAATTCCGGTTTTGACATTAATTCACTCCATTCATATTTTTAGCCACAGACCCACACGGACAAATTCCGACAAAGTCGAAATTGATTGCAAGGGCTTAACTCTAAAAACAAACTTTTTATCAGTAGCTGCCATCATGATTATCGTCTGCTTTTATCTGTGTGGGTCTGTGGCTAACTCAATTTTCTGATTAAACGATCCGGGATGGCCGGTTCGATGTTTCCCGGATTGAATTCTTCAATATACTGCCGGTGCAGCAACTGCGTTGTCAGGATCCCGATCAGGGCCATATTCTGCACTTCGTTGGCAACCTGATTCGAGTCCTGATGGAATTTGCGGCTCAACAGCCGCACTTTCCCGGCATTGAAAAAACCGGCCTGATTAATCGCGTCTTCAGACAGGCAGTCGGCAATATAAGATCCGCGTTCGTCGGTCCTGAAAGACTCGCGAATCGGTGCCCGGTACGGTTGTTTGGGCCGCAGGCGGATACAATCCGGAACACTGCCCTTGAACGCTTCTTTGAGAATATATTTTTCATTCAATCCCTTGATCTTCCAGTGCGCCGGCAGTCGGGCGGCAAAATCGATGACGCGATAATCAAGAAACGGCAATCTCAATTCGATGGAATTCCCCATGCCCACGCGATCCCCTTGCGACGAAAGCAGGTAATTGGACAGGAACAGATCCATCTCCAGGAATTGCGCCTGGGAAAAATGGCTCCTGGCGGCAAAATCCCGCGGCAGACGCTCCCTTATCGCCCGGTACGGATCGTACTCTGAAAGCTCGTCCTGTAGCACAGGGGAGAAAAAGGTCGTGTTTTTGCCGCTGTTTCGCCAACGCACCTGATGCGAAAAAAACGGATCGTCCAGGTCCTCTCGTTTCACGGAAAAAAACCGGCGCAAAAACATTTTAGCGCGAGCCGCATCCTTAAAGATATAGGGGTAGAGCCTTTCGACCAGCAACGGGCGCCATTGCGATTCAGGCTGCCTGGCCCAAAATCGTCTCAGTTTCGCTTCCTTGTAGATGTTGTAGCCGCCAAAAACTTCATCGGCTCCTTCGCCGGTCAACACCACCTTGAACCCGCTTCCGCGGACCAATTTCGACAGGGAAAAAAGCGGTACCGGGCCGGTACGCAACAACGGTTTTTCACAATGCCATACGACTTTGGGAAGGTTCTCCCGGACATGGAAATTAGTCACCTTGATTTCACTGTGCTCGGTGCCGAGAGCTGTGACCATGTTTTGCTGGTAGTTCGATTCATCAAAAGACCGGGCCTGAAAGCCGAGCGAAAAAGTCTTCAGGTTATTATTGAAGTTATTCGCTACAAGTGCCGTTGTAATCGAAGAATCCAGCCCGCCGCTTAAATAAGCGCCGACCGGGACATCGGCGCGCAGTCGTAACCGCACCGCATCCTTCAGCAGTGCGTGCAATTCTTCTTTGGCCTCGGCGAACGTGCCTGTCCAGGGTTCCACCGTATTGCTGCCGGGAATGGACCAGAACGGTTGCGGCGGGGCACAACCTGTTTCCGTCACGGTCATGAAATGGCCGGGCGGCAACTCGAAAACATCCTCGAAGGCAGTCCTGGGGGTCACCGTGGTCCAGAAGGTAAATATCTGGCTCAGAGCCCGGGCATCAATCGTGCGACCGGTCTCGGAATCGGCAAACAACGCCTTGATTTCGGAAGCGAAGCCGAACTTTCCGTTGCGGCTGACATAGTAAAAAGGACGAATCCCCACCCGATCCCGGGCCAGAAACAGCTCTTTCTTTTGCCGGTCCCAGATCGCCAGGGCGAATTGACCGTTCAAACGGGCCAGACAATCGCTGCCGTACTCCCGATACATGGCCAGAACCACCTCGGTATCGGTCCCGGTCGTGAAGCGATACCCTTTTTGCTCCAGTTCACGCTGCAGTTCCAGGTAATTAAACACTTCGCCGTTGTAAACGATCCACAGCGATTCGTCCGCGTCGGCAAGCGGCTGAACGCCGCATTCAAGGCCGAGAATACTCAACCGCGCATGCCCCAGACAGACATGTCGATCGCGATACAGTCCGCACTCGTCCGGCCCCCGATGACGCAACATGGTGATCATCTTGCCGACGGTGGTTTCCGTGGCTTGATCAACCCGGTTGAAATTAAGAATTCCTGCTATACCGCACATACAGATAAAAACCTTTAAACCGCTTTCTCACAGACCGCGTAGGCCCAGAGAAAATCTTTTATGGTGAAGCTCTTTAAAGTTCTCGTCCGACAGTTCCAGTTTTTTCTTTGTGGTTCCGTACCTCTGACTTTCTCCGTGTCGCCGTGAGAAGCAAAGTATGGGACCATGACCTGTTTCATTTTTCCAACCGGGTCTTTCAGCTATCTTTGAATTCCGTGGACAAGGCGGTTTTCAACGGCCCGAAACGGAAATCATTCAACAGGCGCCTGAACCGCCCTTCGGTTTTGGTCAGGTTCAGATAATGGCGAAAACGGCTTTTCCCGCTCGCTCCGGCCATGCGGGGCTGCTGCGGGTCAAACTCCCAGGGGTGCAGATAAAAAACGAAAGGCTGCCGTTCCTTCCGGTTGATCCGGGCAAGTCCCCAGTGGGTCAACATATACGGCAAAAGGCGAAAATAGCCCCCACCGGCGATCGGCAGATTGCGCCCTCCGAACCGTAGTGTGGTAATCGGAACCTCGGGCATGCTGAGTTGATTCGCCTCCGCGTGTTCGGCCGCCTGCCAATGCTCTCCCTGCTTGACCGCGTAGCCGGCAAAGCGCGGCCAATCGGGAATCCCGTAAAAATCATGTTTCATCGGGAAAATGCTGGAATCGTACTTGAAACCGGCCTCAAGCAATTCATCGAAGGCCCACTCCGTCTGCCGGGTGATCGAATAGCTCGGCGCCCGGTAACCGTGCACCGCCTGTCCGCTCTGGTCTTCCAGCAGGGCCTTGCCGCGACGGATATCCTGACGATAGGCGTCCCGCTGCTGCAGTCCAACCCGCTGATGCAAATAGCCGTGACTGGCCACTTCATGTCCCTGACCGGCGATCTTTTTCGTCACCTGCGGATAGTGCTCGGCAACCCAACCGAGAATGAAAAAGGTGGCCTTGATATCCTGCTCGTCAAGCAAGGCCAGAACCTTGTCCGTATTGCGTTCGACACGGCACTCCCGTCCCGCCCAACTGTTGGGAGGAGACTGTTTTTCAAATGCGGAGACATGAAAGTAGTCTTCCACGTCGATGGTCAGATAGTTGGTGATGGCCATAAAACCTTATCAGTCCACTGAACACACGGAGAGCACAGAACAAATCTATCTATCGTGACTTTAGGATGAGAACCGAAATCAACCAGTAAACCCCATTTCATTTGTCCTGCCTTTAAATAATCGAGAACCTGCGCCTGATGATCGTTCGTTATTTTCGACAGTGCTTTTCATTCTAAAATTATGCTGTCGAAACAAACGAAATCCGGCTTATAAAATTGATTCAGCTTTTCACCTTTGTAATAAAGATCCAACTGTGGCTGCGAAATAAAAGGAATGCCTCTTGTTATAAATTCTCTTCCCAGACATTCCAGGCAGATAGCTTCTAAAAATCTTCTAAAAATCCAACACCGCTTTGGTGATAGACCTCATAAACGGCTCCACGGAGAGCATAAGACTCTTTTTCATATACCTGCATTAATCTTCTCCCCCCCCTCTTTTCATTTCCGTGTTTTTCCGTGCCTTCCGCAGACTACAAAGACCAGTAACGCATCCCCGCCGCTGCTACGGCCTCACGTTCAAGGACGTTCTTTACATCCACCACAATTCCCTTGCCGTTCCCGTTGCGGCAAAAGCGGGCCATGTCCTGAATCGTCAAAGCGGAAAAAGCACGATGACAGACGGCGTAGATAACGGCGTCGACATGCCCGACATCATCCAGGTCAGTAAGTTCAAGTCCGTATTCATGCCGGGTTTCAGCCGGATCGGCCAGAGGGTCATGAACCAGTACCTCAATGCCGTAATCGCGCAGTTCGCGGACAATATCCACGACCTTGGTGTTGCGGATGTCAGGCACATCCTCTTTGAAAGTCAACCCGAGGATCAGCACCCGCGCCCCCTTGATGACCTTGCCGGACTGGATCATCTGCTTGACCGTGTTTTCAGCCACATATTTGCCCATGCCGTCATTGATCCGTCGGCCCGCCAGAATCACCTGCGGCAGATAACCGATCTGCTCGGCTTTGTGGGTCAGATAGTAAGGATCGACCCCGATGCAATGCCCGCCCACCAGGCCGGGAGTGAATTTGAGAAAGTTCCACTTGGTCCCCGCGGCCGCCAGCACGTCCTGGGTCGGAATGCCGAGCTTGTTGAAAATCAAAGCCAGTTCGTTGATCAGGGCGATATTGAGATCGCGTTGGGTGTTTTCGATCACCTTGGCCGCCTCGGCGACTTTGATGCTGGAGGCACGATGAACCCCGGCCGTTATGATCAGTGCATAGACGGCGCCCACGGTTTCCAGCGTCTCGGCATCCATCCCGGAAACGACTTTGACGATCTTGTCCACGGTATGGACCTTGTCGCCGGGATTGATGCGTTCGGGTGAATAACCGACCTTGAAGTCAACGCCGCATTTCAACCCCGATTCCCGCTCCAGGATCGGCACGCAGATATCCTCGGTCACGCCGGGATAGACGGTTGATTCGTAAACGACGATCGTTCCCCGCCGCAAGTGCCGTCCGATGGTCTGCGAAGCCTTCTCCACCGGTTGCAGATCGGGATTGTTGTTGCTGTCGATCGGCGTGGGAACGGTAACGATGATAAAAGCGGCGGCGGCCAGCTCTTCGGGACTCGCGGTGTATTTAATCGTCGTTGCGGCCAGTTCTTCACGGGAAACTTCTCCCGTAGCGTCGAAGCCGTCTTGCAACTGGACAACTTTTTCCTTATGGATATCAAAACCGATCACGTCGAACCGGCGACCGAAAGCCGCGGCCAGAGGCAAACCGACATAACCGAGACCGACAACGGCGATTTTGGCCTGCCGGCTGATTACCTGCTCAACTGTTACCAATTCAATCTCCTTAAACAAATCGGAATTACGAAAATTTTTAGATACATGATGGGCCATGCCCATCAAAAAAATTGACAAGTTCCTCGACCCACATCCAACATTAGCCGATTCTTAAATACCAATCATAAGTACTTTCCAATCCTTTTTCAACCGGATATTCACTTTGATAACCGAATTTTTCCCGCAGCAGGTCGTTCGCCGCACAGGAGTGACGAATATCTCCGGCCCTGGGGTCGGAATAGGCGATGTCCAACTCATTTCCCTTGAAGCGGCCGATCATTTCCAACAGTTCATTCAGATTCGTTTGCATCCCGTTGCCGACATTCATGGCAAAAGGATAAAAATCACCGTCACCGCAAGCGCCGGCCAGCAGCTTGACCAGATCGGCGACATAAACAAAATCACGGCTTTGCAATCCGTCCCCGAATACGGTCAGAGGTAGACCTTTGATGGCCCGTTCCATAAAAATCGAGATCACGCCCGAATAGGGAGAAGAGGGGTCCTGACGCGGACCGAAAATATTAAAGAAACGAAAGACAACCGGTTGCAACCCGAATTCGCGCCGGTAAAAATCCAGATAATGCTCTCCGGCCAGTTTATCCGCCGCGTAAGGCGTTAACGGTTTCAGCAAACAGTCTTCCCTGACCGGAAGAATTTCCGTATTTCCATATACGGCGGCTGACGAAGCAAAGACAAAACGTTTGACGGCGTATTGCCGGGCCACTTCGAGCAGATTCAGCGTGCCGATCAAATTAACATTATGCGTACCCAACGGGTCTTCGACCGAGGCCTGGACCGAGGCCACCGCCGCCAGATGCACGACGGCATCGCAACCCTGCATGCAAGCGGCAATGTCTTGCGGATTACGGATATCACCGGTGTAGATTTCAAGCTGGAGATGAGTTTCGGGCAGGTTCGTACGCTTGCCGGTAGTGAAGTTATCCAGCACCCGGACGCTGTGTGCCTGTTTGAGCAATAAATCGACGAGGTGAGAGCCGATAAACCCCCCCCCTCCGGTCACCAGTATTTTCATAAATTAAGTTCCCGAGCTCATTTGCCTAACTTCCGGCATTTAAAGTAAATTTCGTCTTTCATCCGGGCGTTCCTCTTTCTCAAGACACAGAGAAACCCGGATATACATGGAACAAACAGGATAAAAGCCTGCTTTTCTTTTCAGACATTCCCTTTATTCCCGATATTTTTTAGGCTTTGATCTTCTCCGTGCCTCTGTGGCTTCGTGAGAAACAGCTTATATGGTGCGCTGCAGCTCTGATAACCGCGGTCATCTGCGACGAATCAGTAAGTATCCCCCCTTCAAACCGGGAGCTTTAGCGATTGCCGGCCCAGGCGCTTCCGTCACTCCCGCCTGCGCGGGAATGACGGAAAAGGAAAATTGTCGTATCGCGGTGGTTCATATGCCCGCAACCGTCAAACTTTTGGGCCCCCGGCAAAACCGGGGAATTCCTTTTTGTATTTAAGTTCAGATATTTTTCGAACGCGGTTCCAGGATCAATGGTTCCTGATGTCCGGAGCGACTCCCCTCTTTCAATACCGCCTGCCGCAAGCGATCGATCTGGGCGGATATTTTCTTCAACTGTTCCTCGAACTGGGAAAACTGGTTTTGCTGTTGATTGATCAGGTACTCCAGAATACTTCCCTGACTCGACAAGCGTTCGAGAATGGCTTCCTTCTCCGAACGGCTGGCATTGAGCTTGGCATAGTTTTCTTCAATCCGCGCCAATCTGTCATCAAGGGTCGGCGTGCTGGAAATCCGCGGCGGGACCGTGCGCTCTACACCGAAATCGACCTGCTGCGTGCGCGTTTCCTCAAACGACAGTTCACTGACGGCATCCTTGACCAACTCCAAATCGATTTCCCTGGTCTCTTCGACAAAAGCCGACAGCAGCAAAAAATCACAGATCAGATTGATCAGCCGCGGAATACCGCCGCTGAACTTGTAGATCATGTCGAACACACCATCGAGAAAAACCACGCAATCGCGATTTCCGACAGTCGCCAGGCGGTGGTAGATATATTCTTCCAACTCTTCCCGATTGAGCGGGTTGAGATGGCAACTGATGCTGATCCGCTGCCGCAATTGTCGGAGCGAGGGTTGCGCAATAATCTGTTTCAGCTCCGGCTGACCAACCAGGATGATTTGCACCAGCTTGAAATTATCAGCTTCCAGATTCGACAGCAGCCGGATTTCCTCCAACGCCTCGGTCGAAAGATTCTGCGCCTCATCAATAATGATGATCGGTTGCCGGTTGGCGCTGCTTTCCTCCAGCAGGAAATCGTTCAGTTCGTTCAGCAATTGAACCTTGTCCTTGCCTTCCGTCGGCAGGCCGAAATCCTCATTGATCATGGCAATCAGCTGTTGCCCGTCGACTCTGGTATTGAAAATCATCGCCAGCGTCGTATCGGAACTGATCTTGTTGATGATATCGCGCAACAAGGTTGTTTTTCCCGAGCCGACCTCCCCTGTCAGTAAGGTAAAACCGGCCTGCTCCTGCACCCCGTATTGCAGATAACTTAAAGCCTTTCTATGGCCTTTGCTCAAATAGAGAAATTTCGGGTTCGGCAAGAGTTCAAACGGTTTGGCGCTCAGTCCGAAATATTCCGTATACATATGGTTCCTTCACTCCTGAAAACAGATTCAACAAAAGTGTCTCGATTCCCGTTTTAAAAACGAACCGATGCGGTCAGCGTGACGATATTGTTGGTGTAATCGTTGGTATCGATGTCCGATTCGTTGACGCGATAACGATAGCCCAGCGATGCGGCAAAACGCCGGTAAAGATAGGCCAGAGAAGTCCCCAGTGTCACCCGGTCGACATCTTCATCCCCAAAGCGATCGTCAAACTGCGCTCTTTCGTATTCGGCGTCGAAATTGGCGGTGACATAGCGCGCCAGGGGCTTACTTATGTCTAAACGCATACCGACGGCCTCATCCTCGCGGTCTTCCCTGAGATAGTCGGATTGATTCCAGAACAGGCCCGCCGAGGCGGTCAGGGACTCCCTGCTATAGTTTCCGGTCAGGGTTGCTTCCCGGGTTTCGGTCACGCCATCCGTAGCCGAGACGCTGAAATCCTGACTGTAGCCCAAAGCGATACTGGTGGCTTCACTGAGGCGGTAATCAATGGTGGCCAGCCAAGTGGTGAGGTCCGCGTCGTAACCGGAATCATACTCGACCTCAGCGTAGCCGCCTTCAACCCTCGCGGTTGTACGGGCACCAAGTTGCCGGGTCAGGCCCAGAACATAATCCTGACGGTCGAAGTCCTCCTCGTCGTCATCGGACTGATGAACGATATACGCATAACGGGCGAAGATCTCGCTGCCGGCCGACAGGGATTTAACCATCGAGACTCGTCCGCTGTGTTCCTCCGAGTCATTGCCGGCCGGCTCGACCCAATCCAGCCGCTCATAGCCGTAACCGAAGACCAGCGAAAAGGTCGGGGTCAGCCTCAAGTCGTACTCGGGCAAAACCGTCAGATGGTAAAGGGTTGAACGATCCGCATCGCTGTAAACATAATCATCGCGTTCATCCAGGGTTTCCCGGCTGATCGTTTCCGTCACCCGGAGGGTAAAAGGACGACCGTCGAAAAGCAGTACACTTGCGTTGGCGCGCTGGACATCTTTGAATTCATCAAGATTATCTTCGTCGTTATTTTTATAAAAACGGTAGCGCAACGAATAATCAACCGTCGCAGCAACGGAACGGTGGTCATAAATCAGGCTGATTCCCGGTTGTACGGTCGTGATCCAGTCCTCTTCCTCATTGTCGGACGTGAGATCGATATTGTCGTTGTACTCCTCTTCGACCGTCAGGTAAGGATGAAATTCCAACGCTCCCCAGGTCGCCACGGGAAACAGCAGAACGGTTGCCGGCAAAACCAAAAACAGTGCGTTTAAAACTTTCATGGACCCATCCTTTTCCATCTGTTTCAGCAAAGGAAATAATTTGCCTGCATTAATTGTTTCTCGACAACTGGAGAACCGCCCGCTTAGACAATTTTTATCAAGCGTTCAATTTACTCAATAATAGTAATAATCTTGTTTTTTCATGAAGACATGGGCATCGTTGTACACGATCCCGAGCAGATGACGTTCGGAAAAATCATCCAGGGTCTTTTTAAGGTCATCCTTGTTGGCTTTGCCTTCACGAACGACGAACAAAGTTGAATCGACAAATCCCGCCAATACCCCGGCATCGGCAAAAGGATGCGCCGGAGGGGTGTCGAAAATAACATAGCGTTCCGGGTATCGCTTTTTCAGCTCGGCGACAATCGCCTTCATGCGATTGGAGGACAGCATATCAAGCGGATCTTTGACCGCCTCGCCGGCGGGTAACACCACCAACTTGCCGACTCCCGTCTTGACCAAAGCCTTCTCGATCGGCAAGTTGTCGCGCAAACAGTGCACCAATCCGACTTCCGGATCAATGTCGAGATATTTATGCACCGATGGACGACGCAAATCCGTATCGACCAGAAGAACCGTATGATCATGTTCCTTGGCCAAAGAGATGGCCAGGTTCAAAGCCGTCATCGATTTGCCTTCTTCACTTGCCGTACTGGTCACCAGCAGAGTGTTTAAAAATTTATCCCCCTTGGTTAAAGCGATTACGGCCGAGCGGAGCTTATTGAATTCTTCAACCACATTGTTTTTTTCTTCACGCGCGGTTGCCAGTAACAGATTGTTTATTTTCAACGGTACGACATCCAAAAGAGCGGTTATCGATTTTAGGGGTCGTCCTCCAGCAGGCTCAGCGGCCGTCTGGCCGGTGACCGGGCGACGACCGCTTACAGTTTTCTTTTTCTGACCGGCAACTTTTTTTAACGCTTCTTCAATACGACTCATTATAACAGCCTAACGTAAATAAATTTCATAGACAAAGACAGCTGAGAAACACAGCATGTAGGTTGCCGAAAAAAGGAAAAAAACCAGGTTATTGCGCAACTGTTTTTTAACCAGATGGGGTTCCCTGATATTAGGAATGACCGCCAGGACATCCAGATTATAATCTTCAAACAGACTGACATCGCGCACCCGGTTGTCCATACTTTCCAGCAGGTAAACCAGCCCGGCACCGCAACCAAGACCGCCGGCGACCGCCAGCAAGAACATTTTCAACATATTCGGTGAAATCGGCACTTTGGGCAGAACCGCCGCGTCAACAATTCGGAACGTGGCGGTTTTATTTCCGATCTCCATCTGCTTGGAAACTTCCGACTGACTCATGCGTCCAAGCAGGTCGTTATAGATATTGCGGATCGAATCGCGTTCCTGCACCAAGATTCCCAACTCCTTGCGGGCCGCCGGGACTTCGCGCAGGTCCTGTTCTCTTTTGGCGATGGTGCGCTGCAGGTTCAGCTTTCTTGCTGCCAGTGAAGAAAGTTCGGCGTCGATTTCAAAAACCTGTCCCTGCAGGTCCTGATAAAGGGGGTTCATCGACGTAAGCCTGGTTTGACCGGTGCCTTGGGCTGCTTCAGTCGGCTCGGCCAGTCGTTTCTTTAAATTATCAATTTCAGACTTGAGCCTTATCACCTCAGGGTAATTATCCGTATAGCGCAACAGCAATACACTCAAGCGGTTCTCCATCTCGGCCAGTCGATTACCCTCGGCCGACTCGCTCACCATATCGATGGTTTCCGGAATTTCACTTAATTGTTGTTGGATCTGCTTCTTTCGCGCCTTCAGAGTATCTTCATTGAGTTCGATCGATTCAATCTGATTCTCTATCTCACGAATGTTAGCCAAGGTTGCGCCTTCGTCGACCGAAAAATAGACTCCGTTATGTTTTCTGAACTCGATAATCTCATCTTCCGCGGCTTCAAGTTTGGCCTTAAAAGCCTCAATCTGCTCCTGCAAAAAACGATTGGCACCATACGTTTCGTCACGTTTTGCGGAAATATTTTCTTCAACATATTTTCCAACCAAAGTATTAACAAACTGCTGGGCAAAGGTCGGGCTTTGATCAACGAGAGAAACAATAAACAGTTCTTGTCCGCGGATTCTCAAATTGATCCGCTCAATGAGCTTGGAGATGTATAATTGTTGCTCGGCATCACTCCTGGCAAAGATCGGGGAGCCCACTTCCTCCAAAGTTTTTGTCACCAGATCGCGACTGAGGATGGCGTAACGCAAAACCCTGATACGATCATTGATATCGGGAGAGACCGCTATCCCGCGAACCAAGCTGTCAATCACATTCCGTTCGATAAAGACCGTTGTGTCAGCGCTGTACAACTTAGGTAAAGTAAAACTGTAAGCCCCAATTCCCGTCATCACCAGCAAAGCCACAATGGTAAAAAGATAGCGGTAACGGTGGAGCGCACGAAGATAGCGAAATATTTCTTTGAAATTCTGCATCAGTATCCCTAAAACAAACTTTCTTCAACCACGACATAATCTCCGGGTTGCAGTGCAATATTGGCGGAGATATCTTTCCCCCGGGTAACCTGCTTGAGATCGATTCGTTGCTGAGTTTTATCTTTGTGGATAACAACTACCGTATTTTCCTTGGCAAATTCGGTAAATCCTCCAGCGGCCAAGATGGCGTCCATAACCTTCATCCCTTCATAAAACTGCAGGTTCTGAGGGTTGGCAACTGCACCAAGGACATAAACAAGATTTAAACGATTGCTTGGAATAAATAAAATATCTTCAGCTTTAAGCAGAATATCTTTAGAGGTATCGCCACCATAATAAAGGGCATAAAAATCCGTTGTGATTTTTTTACCGGCTCTCGACAGATACGCATGGCGCAAATCGACTGCCGACAAATCGCCGATTTCACTTAACAGCTTCAACAATGTGGTTTCCCTGGTCATTTCAAAAACCCGGGAGATATCGCCACCGGTAATATACACACGGTTATTCTGAATCTGCTCCACGGAAACGGTCACAATCGGCTGCTTGATGTAAGCTTTCATTTTCTCGGCGATGATGTGACTCAATTCCTCAGGCGAAACTCTGTCCGCCATGACCTCTCCAACAGCCGGCAAGGTAATTTTACCGTCCGGACGGACAATGACGGAACGGCTCATTTCAGGAACGCCCCAAACCGACACCTCAAGCGTATCTCCTTTGCCGATCCTGTAATCTTCGCCCAAGCAAAAGCTTGGATACATAAAAAGGAAGGTGAATAATATCAACAGTACCGATCTCATGATCTTTAACGTCCTCCAAAACCGGACAGCACCACGCGTACCGTATCGATTATGATGCGAAAATCCAGAAAAATGGAATAATTCTTTATGTAATAGAGATCATAACGCAGCTTTTCCAGAGCATCTTCATCCGAGGCGCCATAAGGGTAGCAGACCTGCGCCCAACCGGTAACTCCCGGTTTAACCAGATGCCGGGTTGAGTAAAAAGGAATGGTTTCTTTAAGGCGGTCGACAAATGCCATGCGCTCCGGGCGCGGGCCGATGAAGCTCATATCACCCTTGAGCACATTATAAAGTTGCGGGATTTCATCTAATCGTGTCTTACGCATGATCTGGCCGATCCGGGTGACTCGAGGATCGTTTTTCTGCGCCCAAACCGCACCGGTCCCTTTTTCGGCATCCTCAGCCATGGTCCTGAATTTATAAACAAAATATTCGACTTCGTTTTCGCCGACGCGCAACTGTTTAAAAAAAACCGGCCCCGGAGAATCAAGTTTGATCAGCAGGGCAAGAAGCGGGAACAGTGGAGCTGCGGCGACCAAACCAACGGATGAAAAAACAATGTCATAAATACGTTTATAGGTCCGCATAAACGGAGTCATTTTAAATCCCTGCGTATAGATGAAAGCACTCGGCTGCATTCCCTCAACCATAAGACAGAGCTTCTGCTGCTCAAAAAACGTTGTTGCATCCAGGATTTCAATCCCCTTCAACTTGGTATGCATAAACTGCTTCAGCGGCAAATTACCGCGCCGTTCTTTCAGGGCAATGACTATTTTCTGCGGCTTGTAATCACGAACGATATCGTCAATATCATTAATGTGACCGGCAATAAGACTTTGATCGACGATTGCTTCTCTATCCGTACAGCGAACAAACCTGACATAGCTGTGCGGATTGCTGTCTTCAGGGATCAGTGACGCAATGTCCTGAGCTAATTCGCCGGCACCGACAATCAAAACGCGATTTGCAAACTGGATGCGGTTGGAAAACTTTCTGAGCAAACGTCTATTGCCGTATTGAAATATTCCAAAGCATGAAATCCCGATCAGCAGCAGGCCGCGACCGAACTGCATTGAGGGAAAAACATAAAAGAACGCCGACAAAATAACCAACGACAGAATCGCTATACCCGGAACGCGGAAATTAAGACAGCGCAAATCCAAAAAGCGCTTTTTTTCATAAAGCTCAAAAAAATAGCTTGAAAAAAGAACCGTCAGCAGAAACGCAGCGATTCTGATCGTTCCTCCGGCGGTAAGATCTTCCAGACTTTCAAAAGATCGAAAGCGCAACAAATAGGCACAAATCAATGCCGCATAAGCGCAACAAAGATCGAGAAAAATAATATAAAACTTGGGTCTGATCATTCCGTCGGCTCGACTGTTATAAAGCTTTCAATAGGGCGTTGACCTGCTTGACAAGGGTGTCGTCATTGCCGTCGGCCAGGGGTTGAAGCAGGGCGGCAGCTGCCTTTTTTTCTCCCAATTGAGCTTTGGCCATGGCCAGATGCAGGGTCACTTCGCCGACCTGGGGCAATAACTGATGAGCCTTCTCCAACAGGTTGAGCGCATCTCCGGCACGTTGGTTTTTCACCAGGATATACCCCAGGGTATCCATAACCCGCGGATCGTTTGATTGTAAACGATAGGCGCTCATCGCATAATTCAGCGCCTCTTTCTCAGCACCGAAATTATCCGCCAGCAAGTAAGCCAGGTTGTTCAGGGCCGGCACATTGCGTCGATCCGACACAACAGCCTTTTTATACAGTTCGAGAGCTTCTCTTTTAAGTCCGTTCCGTTCCTTGATGAATCCGAGCGCAGTGTGCGCCGGAGCAAACCGCGGATCGGCGGCAAGAACACGCCGGTAGATCTGCTCGGCTTTTGTCGCATCGCCCTGCTGCTCGAACAACCGTCCCAACTGCATCTGCAGGCGTAACGGCTGCTTGACTGTCGCAATCCCTTTTTCCAACACCGCGCCGGCCGCGGCAAAATCCTTCCGGGCGGTCAGCAGCCCCGAAGCGAGCAGATAGGGATAGTCCTGATCCGCATCCGACTGGAGCAGGCCGTCAACCAGTTGCTGGGCCTTTTCCGTCTGACCGCCGGCCAGATAAAGGCGTATCAGCAGGCTGTTCCCGGCTTCGGGTGCCACTCCCGAAAGTTTGATGTAGGCGGCTTCGGCAGCGGCAAATTCCTTACGGCGCATATGCAAGGCGCCTTTCAGTTCAAGGAGAGCTTTGGAATTTTGGTACCCGGTAAGGCCACGATCAACGATAGCCATGGCCTCGTCGGGATTCTGCTGTTTCAACTGGTATTGCGCGGCAGCCACAAAACCGCGTTCGCTCCCCGTCGTTTCGATCCGCCGATACACACTGTCCAAAGCCTCCTGCCGGCCCTGAACATTATACAAGGCCGCCAAGCCCAGCAGCGCCCGAATGTTTTTGTCGTCAATGGCCAACACCTGCTCATATTCGGCGGTCGCTCCGGCATAATCAGACTCCGAAGCGTAATAGGAGGCCAGGTTAAAGTAAGGGGTCAGATAGGCAGGATTGATTTGCTTGGCTTTTTCCAAAGCGGCAAGCGCCTTGTCCGTTTTCTTCTGAGAAAAATACGCCGCAGCCAGGTAGTTATTCAGCAAGGCATCCGCCTTGGTTCCATTCATCCCCTCATTAAGGGTTTCGATTGCCGCTGAGTAATTTTCCCGGCGCAGATAGTGGGTCACCAGCATCAAGCGGCTGTTCATCACTTCCGGAGCCGCTTCGACCGCTTTGATCAGATCCGCCTCTCCCTGAGCGCCTTCTCCCTGGGCCAGATGAAATATCCCCCTCTTCATGTGCGCATCAGCCAGGTGAGGATCGAGTTCCGTCGCCAGCTCGAGCTCCTCCATACCCTGATCGTATTCGCCTTTGGCCAAATAGGCACTGCCCAGGATATTATGCGCATAGGCATTATTCGGATTGCCCCGTAACACCTTCCCGATTTCCATGATGGCATCATCCAGGCGCTGCTGTTTCAGCAACGTCATGGCTACGAGAACTCTGGCACGCTCGAACTCGGGACTGAGATCAAGGGCTTTTTGAAACTGGTTCAGAGCCAGTTCGTACTGATTCAAACCGTAATAGCTCAAGCCTAAAAAGAAAAAGGAAAGAATGTGCGGTTCGGCCTGAATTGAGTTTTCCAGAGTGACCCTGGCCTCCTCAAATTTCTCCTGGCGATAAAACAACATCCCTTTAAGACGCGAACCCTCGGCACGGTCAGGAAAAAGCCGGGACAGTTTGTCCACTGTGACATGTGCGGCATCCATCTCGCCCAGATCCATCTGCAGGATACCGGACATGTAGAGCGCCTGGAGTTGCTTTTCATCGACGGCAAGCAGATCCCGATAGGTGTCAAGCGCCGATTCCAGGTTGCCCTGACGGGTTTCAATACCGGCCAACAGATAATAGGCCGGTATTTCATCCGCTTTGATTCCGATGAGTTCCCGCAGGTAAGATTTGGCTTTATCCGGATTTTTCTTTTGCAGATAAACTTTGGCCAGATTGAAACGCGGATCAATGGCCCGAGCATCCAGGGAAAGCGCCCTATTGAATAGATTCTCTGCCGAATCAAGATCTCCGGAGGCCCCATGCGCCCTACCATAAAGGACAAGAGACTCAACCGTTTCATGGTTTTCTGAATGGTATTTATCAAGTTCCAGAAGGGCTTTTTCAGGTTTGTTCTGTTGGATGTAAATTGTCGCCAGTTTAAGCAGGATATCCGCTTCTGAGGGGCTCTGCAGCAGAATTTTCTGGAACTCCTTCTCGGCCCGGTCAAAATTACCGCTTTTCAAATAAGCATTTGCCAAGCCGAAACGCGCGTCCAGATAATTGACATCCTTTTCCAGCGCGTTTTTGTACAGGACGATGGCACCCCGATAGTTCCCGGAACCCTGCAGACGATCTCCCTCCTGCACCAACTCTTCTTTCGTCTGACCGCCACAGGCAGTAACAAACAACAAAATGAATAGAATTAAAAATCTGTTCATAGCCCCCACCGTCAAGAAAAGGTTTTAAAATTAATGAGAAATTACGCTTAACGGCAACAAATGCCGATCATAACTGAATAACAGAATTTGAAGAGTAGAATGTAACAGAATGGCTGTGGAATGCAAGTAGGCGGGTCGAATTTTAATCTAAAACTCAAAAAAAGGCAGTGCGGAATTGCCGCACTGCCTCTTTGAATCCAAATGAACTATTTTGTCGTTTTTATTTTTTGCGCCGCTTCATACATACCAAGCCGACAAGACCGGAACCGAGAAGCAACAAGGTTGCGGGTTCGGGAACGGGAGCAACATCGTCTACCAGACTTAGAAGCCTGACTGTCTCGCCATCAACTTTAGTAAAACTGACTACCCAAGAATTTTCTATAATATCACCGGCTACAGATAGAGATCTTGTTATCTGGAAACGATCCGTGTCCTCACGAACCGCTAAGCCAAACAAGTCACCATTTGAAGCGACACCACTGAGATCGGCATCAGACAGCCAAACTCGATCATTGTTTACATTTTTGATATAGAACCCGAATATCGACCAATCATCTGCAAACAACTGAGCTCTTGAGAATACCCGATCGCCGGCATTAAAAATAGTTGTCATTTCAACGCTATTCAGGTCGGCATCTTTAAAGTTATCGACAGTAAATACGCCAAATTCAAGATAAGGATCTGAGTCGAATAAAGTTAGCTCAGAATTGCTAGAAACAATTTTCCAATACGGCAAAGGCGTCGCCGTTACTGATGTTGCCAGCAAGCATACAAAAATAAAAGTCAGTGCAAACAGCATGGTATTTTTTTTCATCATAACTCCTTCCCTCCGTGGGCAATAAATTTATTTGACATAGCATAAATGCTATATTAATGCCAAGAGCGCAACATATTATTATCATTAAATAATCAAAATAGCAGCATCAATATTGTAAAGTTTTACGACAAAAGAATGAAGCAAGCGATATAACCATCAGGCATAAACAAGCCGCTACCCTTTTAAGCAACAGGTAACTTGTTTGCCGGAGCCGAAAAGAAAACGTGCCCACTATGATACGATCTTCCATCACCCATTCCTTTCTTTGAAGTAGAACCAAAATGAAACTCATTCAGCGCCGGGCATATGGGTTTAGGAATTTTGAGAATTATCGGTTGCGGGTGAGAGTCTTGTGTGGTTCAAACAGAGCGGGAATTTGATCAATATCTCTGGTGGGCAAAATGATGCATCCCCTTTCTTTGATGTAGAACCCGTTTAAGTAAACACCAACATGGGCGGGAACACTTTGGGAACACCAAAACAACAAAGGGAAATCGGCTAAGTAGCTGATTCCCCTTGTATTTTTTGGTGCCGAAGGGGAGACTCGAACTCCCACGTCCCTACGGACACTAGACCCTGAACCTAGCGTGTCTACCAATTCCACCACTTCGGCGTTAAGCGACCGCTTTTATAACAAATGGGTTTTACCTTTGCAATCAAAAAAAGACATTCCCGGCTCGTGTCAAACGGCAAACAACGCAAAGAAGAACATCTGCGCTTCGCTCTAAAACATAACACCTTGATTTTTCTACTCAAAGCGAGTGTTCGTCACGATAACACCCGGAAGCGAAAGAACCAGCGTTTTCTTCCCGTTGTCGCGGTTGCGGCCCCCGGGCCAAAGCAACTGCAGTGTTCCAACCGGCATTTTCCATTCATTCCATCACTTCAGGCGCTACCAGCAGTGTCGTATAGCGGCTCAGGGTTACCAGGCCGGGCTTTGCTCCTTTGGGTTTATGTACGGCACCGGCCTCGGCCTTCATCACTTCAACCTTGGTATCACTTTTCAGTTTTGAATGCCCGGCGGCGATCGCGGCGGCAAAAAGCACATCGTCGTCACTAAAGCTTTGTCCCGGCGCGCCGGACTTCAGGACGACATGACAACCCGGGGCATTCCGGACATGGAACCACAAATCCCCCTGCTTCAGATACTTTGTCGACAGCTCATCATTTTGACGATTATTGCGTCCCCACATAACTTTGAATCCCGATGGGCTTAGAGCGCTATGCAACGCCGCAGGGCGTTGTGTTCGACGACTGTAAAGCTGGTTTTTGTCTTTCAACAGCCCGGCGGCACGCAATTCATCAGCAATCTCTTCAATGTCGGTTTTCTTTACAAGGTCATTCAATTGATATTCCAACTGCTCCAGCCATTCCAGTTCCTGTCCGCTCTCCCGCAAGCGTCTTTTGCTGTGCTCGACCCCTCTTTCAGCCTTTCCGGCGCGGGTGAAATATTTCCCCGCATTTTCCTGCGGGCTGAGTCGCGGATCCAACTGGATCGTCACGGGCTGCACGGGGTCCAGATAATAGTTATCGACAACGACCTGAGTCATCCCTTTTCGAACCTGCGCCATCTGCGCCAGAATCAAGTCGCCGCACTGACGAAAATGGAGAAAGTTTTCCTGTCGGCTTAACTCACCGGCAATATTTTTCAACCTCCGCAGGAGCTTTTTCTTCTCGCGGGCAACCGTTCGGTGCAAATACACGACATAATCCTGTCGGGCGATGGACCCCCCTTCCCCATTGTAAAGTTTTTCGACATAATGATTCCAACTCATCCCTGCCGGTTTTTCCTGTTCGGAACCGTTTTGTCTCCCGGTCCTTTGTTGCGAGTCCGATTCCGGACAAACATACCGCCGGCCCGGCAACATCATGCGCACGGCCTCTTCTGACTCCACCCGTTTCAGAACGTCGACGATCAATCCCTGATCGTCAACCAGCGCCATATTGCCGTTGCGACCGGTCAATTCGAGAATCAGCCGCACCCGCCCTCCCCGGCCCCGACAGTCAAGCGCAACAATCCGATCCCGACCGATGAGATCGATCGCGGTCAGTCGTGAAATCCGCGCCCGCAACAATTGGCAGAAACGCGGCGGCCGGCTGGGATTAAGAAATTGCGTTCCGGTCAGATGAATGCTGCCGCGACCCGGCTCGGCGGAAAGCAGCAAAGACAGGGTTTCCCGCCCCGCCCTCAATCTGAAAACCAGCAAATCCGGACCGGGCTGATATATTTTGACCACCGCTGCGGGAACAACCCGTTCGGCGAGTTCCGCGACGACATTTTCAAGCACAGCATAGCGCATTAAATTTTATCCGTAGGTAATGAAAGCTATCGCTTTAAAAATCGATCTGCTAGTATCTTGCGAAGTATTTTGCGCCGGGAAATCGGATTGTATATCGACCGTTCCGACGCTCGTCATTGTTCAACAAGGAGACCGAGATGCACACCGACTGGAAAATCGAAACCCGTGCGGTCCAGGGAACTTACAGCCCGCAAGCGACCGAACCGCGAATCCCGGCGATTTGCCAAAGCACGACTTTCAAATACGACAGCGCCGATCACGTTGCGAAGCTGTTTGATCTGGAACTCCCGGATCATATGTATACCCGCATCAGCAACCCTACCACGGACGCCTTCGAAGGTAAAATCAACTTGATGGAAGGCGGTACCGGCGCGTTGGCAACCTCTTCCGGACAGGCGGCGTCCGCACTTTCGATTCTGAACATCTGCAGCAGCGGTCAGCGTGTCCTGGCGGCCAGCACCCTGTACGGAGGAACCTATTCGCTGTTCGCCAACACCCTGCCGAAACTGGGCATCAAAGTCGATTTCGTCTCCCCCGATGCTTCTCTCGATGAACTGATCGGCGCCGTCCGTCCGCAAACACGTTGCATTTTCGCCGAAACCATCGGCAATCCGGGACTCAATGTTCTCGATTTCGAAAAATTTTCCCGCCTTTCGGAAGCGGCAGGCCTGCCTTTGATCATCGACAACACATTCGCCACGCCCTGTCTGTGCAAACCGCTGGAGTTCGGCGCCCATATTGTCATGCATTCAGCCACCAAATATATCGACGGCCACGGCACCAGCGTCGGCGGAGTGATCGTCGACGGAGGCACCTTCGACTGGGCCAACGGCAAATTCCCGGAAATGACCGAACCGGATGAAAGCTATCACGGGCTGAAGTACCTGGAAACGTTCGGTTCCATGGCGTACATCGTCAAGGCCAGAGTTCAATACATGCGCGATCTCGGCACAACGCCGGCGCCGCAGAACAGCTTTCTCTTCAACCACGGCCTGACCACTCTGCCCTTACGCATGGAACGCCACAGCGACAATGCTCTGCGGGTCGCCAAGCACCTGGAAGGCCACCCGGCCGTTTCCTGGGTCAACTACCCCGGTCTGGAACAGCACCCAAGCTACGAATTGAGCAAAAAATATTTGCCCCGCGGCTGCAGCGGCGTCATGACTTTCGGCATCAGGGGCGGACGCGCCGCGGGCATAAAATTCATGGAAGCCTGCCGCCTTATCGCCCTGGTCGTGCATGTCGGCGACGCCCGCTCCTGCGTTTTGCACCCGGCCAGCACCACCCACCGGCAGCTCACCGAGGAGCAGCAGAAAGCCTCGGGAGTGACCCCCGACCTGATCCGGCTGTCGGTCGGGATTGAAAATATCGACGATATTCTGAGCGATGTCGACCAGGCTCTAACCGTCAGTCAGTCATAGCCCTTGAGCGGGATTCTTTTCCCGTTTCACGGTTTCCAATAAAGCTTCTTCAAGCGGATTTTCGATATCCGCCGTCCATGATTCTCCCGGCGGAGGCATTTCAGCCGCCGCCGGGAGAAATTCCGCATTTCTGACCGCCCCATAACAAATCCTTGCGGTTTTGCCTTGCCCCTGTTATAGATACCTATTCTTTATCATTTCACTAAAAAATCTCCCTTCTCAATTGCCGCAGACAAAGGAGTTATACCATGACGGGTGAAAAAGGATATCAGGACGACACTCTCCTGCTGCACGCCGGACAGCTTCCCGATCCGGCAACCAACGCGCGTGCGGTGCCCATTTATCAGACCACATCCTATATTTTCGATTCCTCCGAACATGCCGCCAACCTCTTTTCATTGCAGGAAAGCGGCAACATCTATACCCGCCTGATGAACCCGACCACCGATGTTCTGGAGAAACGCCTTACCGCACTCGACGGCGGAGCCGGCGCTCTGGCCCTGGCCTCGGGATCTTCGGCGATCACCCTGGCCATTCTGAACCTGGCCAAGAGCGGCGACAACATCGTCGCGAGCAGCTACCTTTACGGCGGCACCTTTAATCTTTTTCATCATACCTTCAAACGCATGGGAATCGGGGTCAAGTTCGTCGACACCTCGGACCCGGCCAATGTCGCCGCGGCGATCGATGAGAACACCAAGGCGGTCTACACCGAAACGATCGGCAACCCGAAAAACAATGTCGATGATTTCGCGGCACTGGCCAAGGTCGCCCATGATAACGGTCTGCCTTTTATCGTCGACAATACCGTCGCCACGCCACTGCTTTTCAAGCCGATCGAGCACGGCGCCGACATCGTCTGCTACTCGCTGACCAAGTTCATCGGCGGTCACGGCACCAGCATCGGCGGTGCGGTGGTCGACAGCGGCAACTTCGACTGGTCGAGCGGCCGTTTCCCCGAGTTCAGTACGCCTGATCCGAGCTATCATGGCCTGGTCTATAGCGAAACGCTGGGGGAACTGGCCTACATTCTCAAAATGCGCATCACCCTGCTGCGCGACATGGGCCCCTGCCTGTCGCCGACCAACGCTTTCTATTTCCTGCAGGGACTCGAGACGCTGCACGTACGTATGCCCCGCCACTGCGAAAACGCTCTGCACGTCGCCAAGTTCCTCGAACGACATCCGCATGTCTCCTGGGTCAATTATCCGGGGCTGGCAACTCACGCTTCCTATGCCAACGCCCGGCGCTACCTGCCGAAAGGACAGGGAGCGATTCTCGGTTTCGGGATAAAAGGCGGCCTGAACGCGGGCAAGAAGTTTATCGACAGCGTCAAACTCGCCAGTCATCTGGCCAACATCGGCGATGCCAAGACCCTGGTGATTCAACCGGCGTCAACCACGCATCAGCAACTCAACGCCGGGGAGCAACTCGCCGCCGGGGTGACACCGGATTATATCCGCGTTTCGGTCGGAATCGAGGATGTCGGCGACATTATCGCCGATCTCGACCAGGCCCTGGACCGCAGTCAGAAATAAATCCGGTCGGCAAGCGACAATTAAGGGGAAGAGGTTCGGAGATGATCGATCTGCGCCGGGTGACAGCCAGAATTGCCGGAAAAACTTGCCTGCATGATGTCTCACTACGGCTCAACCCTGGAGAAAACTGGGTTGTCCTCGGCGGCAACGGCTCGGGAAAAACGTCCCTGGGGCAGCTGCTGTGCGGTCGTTTGGAGCTTTTATCCGGCACCGCTGTCCTGCCCCGGCAGGGGGCCTCGGTGACGTTCGAAGACGTGACCGAAATCCTGAACGCCGAACGTTACCGGGATGAATCCGACAGCCGCGGCGGATACGATCCGGGAACCAGTGCCCGCGCGTTCATTCTTGCCGGCCGGAATGAGCGGCGGAAAACACTTGCCGAGCTGGAAGAAAAATTCCAACTCAGAGCGTTTTTGAATCGCGGCATTAAATTTCTGTCCACGGGCGAAATGCGCAAGGCGCTGATCTGCCGGGAATTGCTCAAGGCTCCGGAGCTGCTGGTTCTCGACGAACCTTTCGACGGTCTGGATCAAGCCTCCTGTGAACTTCTGCAGCAAACTATCCGTGCTATCGGCAAAGACGGAACAACCGTCATTCTGCTTCTCAACCGGCTGACGGAGATTCCGGCGCAAACGACTCATCTGGCGATCATCGACAACCTGAGTATCGTTGCGGCAGGACCGGTCAGAACCCTGCTGCCCAAGTTGAAGACGACCGCTCGGGGGCGGTTTCAATTTGTCTCCGGTGGCCTTGACATCCCCCGGACGAGATTGCCGGCGCCTGAAAAACGGGAGGTTGCCGCCGTTATTGAAATGCGGGACGTCACAGTTCGCTATGGCGGCAACCGGGTTCTCGCTCATTTCGACTGGACCGTTCTGTCGAATGAACATTGGATGATTTCCGGCCCGAACGGTGCGGGCAAAACCACGTTGCTCAACCTCATCACCGGCGACAACCCGCAAGCCTATGCCAACGACATCAAACTGTTCGGCCGGCGCAAAGGCAGCGGCGAAAGCATCTGGGAAATCAAACAGCGCATCGGTCAGGTTTCAACGTCTTTCCAGCGCGATTACCGGGTGGGCGGAAAAACGATCGACGTCGTGCTTTCGGGTTATTACGACTCGATCGGGCTCTATCGCCGAGTGAATCCTGATCAGCGGCAAACGGCCCTTGAATGGTTGCAGGCCATCCACCTTGAACATAAAGCCGACACAGCGTATCAAAAACTTTCGTTCGGCGAGCAGAGGCTGGTGCTGCTCGCTCGGGCCATGATCAAGAGCCCTGAATTACTGATTTTGGACGAACCCTGCCAGGGACTTGATGAAACAAATCGCATGATGATTCTGCAACTGATCGACCATATCGGCTCAAACCACAGGTCGCAACTGCTCTACGTAACCCACCACCCCGAAGACGAGCTAGGTTGTATCAACCGGCATCTGGTTTTACCCCCGTTCCCGGTGTGATTGATCGTAACTTGCTTTCTTCCATAAACTGTAAAATTTACCGACACTCCCGGCATACCGGTCAAAAACTCTCCCAAAAACAATCGAATAGAAAAAGGGCAAAGATTTTGCATAACTAGAGGATGAGGGGATGCTGATGCGATTCCGTAAAGGAGGTCGACAACACGATGATGATCCCGGTAATCTATTTAAATGGTCGCCATGATCTGGTCAAGGATTTCATGCTGAGCAGAATGATCGACAATCAGGAGATAGTCCGCTTCAAACGCAGTGAAGGTTGGGTCGACATAACATCCGGAAAAATCAGAAGATCCGGTGGTCGCGGGCACTACCTGGGAGCCGAACGCCGCCGGAACGAACACAACCAGGCCGAAGAATTGGCGGATATTTTCTAACCCCGCCGGACGGCTCAAATTGAAACTTTCCTCTCCGGGGGCATTGTGCTATGGTCGCGCGCCATGAGTTGCAATCCCCCTTTTCATATTGTTCTGATCGAGCCTGAAATTCCGCCGAACACAGGTAATATCGGCCGCCTGTGCGCCGCGACCGGAACTTTACTCCATTTGGTGGGCAAACTGGGGTTTTCGCTGGAAGACAAACACCTGAAACGTGCCGGCCTGGATTACTGGCCGGAGGTCAAACTGTTCCGCTGGAACAGCTTGGAAGATCTGCAGCATGCCTATCCGCAGGGAAGGTTCTGGTACACCTCGAAAAAAGCCGAAAGAACCTACAGTTCCGTTACCTATGAAACGGGGGACTTCCTAGTGTTCGGCAAGGAGACCCTGGGGCTGCCCGAAAAGCTGCTGGAAGAAAAAACAACGCAATGCATCCGGATTCCGATTTTTACCGCCGCGGTCCGCAGCCTCAACCTCGCCAACTCGGCCGCCATCGTACTGTACGAGGCCTTGCGCCAGACCGGACGGTTGGACGGCTAAAACGCCCAACCTCGACCGAAAACCGACGGTGAGAAACCCGGCAGGCCGGCGAGGAATTTCCGCGCCGCCGGCGAGTTGTGCGACCGGGCTGCCGGGTTCCGGCCCCCCCGGGAGATGGTATCACGGTGTCCCGAACGAATTATATCATTCCCAACAGCTTCCCGCTGCGGTCGAGGAATCCAGCCATGCGCTCTTTGCTCAGCGCCTGATGCGACAACATGGCCAGGTCGTAAATCTGTTGGATCAACAGTCCGGCGGTTTCCTCATTGCCGTCGTCTTTCAGCTTCAGCACTTTTTCCACTGCCGGGCTGGCCGTATTGACCATCAGGGTGTGGTCGGCAAACAGGTCCGGCATTTCATCGCCCTGCCCCATCATACGGGTCATCTCCTTGAACCGGCGCGATTGCTCGTTGAGCAGAATCATTCCCGGGACACTGTCGTCCTTCAGGGTTTCAATCCGGATATTGAGACCCTTGATACCTTCAAGTCCGGCTTTGAACACCTCCTCAATACGATCCCCCTTGGTCTTGTTGTCCGCGCCTTCGACCAGCTTGGTGCTGGGATCGTGATCAATCAGATTTTCGGTGATATCGGAATCGACCCGCTCGAACTTGATGTCGCCGTTTTTCGACTCCAGGAACTGGATAAAATGGTTGTCGATCATCGCATCGAGAATCAGAGCTTCCATGCCTTGCGTCTTGAACAGCTTGAGGTAGGTGGCCTGGGCGCCTTCATCGTTGGCATAATAAACCTTGTTTTCGTGCTTATCCTTGGCTCGCTCAAGGTATTCCGGCAGGGTCGTCCACTTGTCGTCGCCCGTCGAACGATAAATGACCTGGTCTTTCACCTTGTCGTAAAACTTGTCCTCGCGCATCATGCCGTATTTGACGAAAGAATGGATGTCCTCCCAGATCGGCTCGAACGCATCCCGATCCTTTTTCGCCAGATCGACAATCTTGCCGGCCACACGACCGCTGATCACTTCGCGAATTTTCCGCACCTGAGGTTCGTTCTGCAGGTAACTGCGCGACACGTTGAGCGGCAGATCGGGCGCATCCAGGCAACCCTGCAGCGGCGTGAGAAACTCGGGGATCAATTCCGGTGTATTGTCCGACACGAAAACCTGATTGCAAAACAGGTTGATGTGGCTTTTGGTGACATCGAATTCATTGGTGAGGTGAGGAAAGTAAAGAATCCCCTTGAGATTAAAGGGATAATCGATGTTCAGGTGAATCCAGAACAGCGGATCGCCGGACAGCGGATAGAGCTTGTGGTAAAACTCCTTATATTGCTCTTCCTCGATATCGGCCGCACTTTTGGTCCAGAGAGGATTCTTGTCGTTGACTTCTTCGCCTTCAAGATGGATGGAGACCGGAAGAAAATTACAGAATTTCCTAATTACCTCGCGAACACGCTCCGCTTCAAGAAATTCCTTCTCTTCTTCATGGAGATGCAGGATCACCTCGGTGCCGCGCGCTTCCCGGTCCGTCGGTTCGAGCGCATAGCTGGTCGTCCCGGCGCACTGCCAGTGTACGGCATCCGCGTCCTGCTGATAGGACCGGGTTTTGATTTCCACCTTATCGGCAACCATAAAACTGGAGTAAAAACCGAGCCCGAAATGTCCGATGATCTGGTTCTTGTCTTCTAAGTCCTTGAATTTCTCGATAAAATCCTCGGCTGATGAAAAAGCGACCTGATTGATATATTTTCGCACCTCTTCAGCCGTCATGCCGATACCATTATCGCTGACACTTATGGTCCCGGCCTCTTTATCGACATGGATGTCGACCTTGTATTCGTCAGCCAGTTGCAGACCCTCGACCAGATTGACATTCTGCAACTTATGAATGGCATCAACCGCGTTGGAGACCAGTTCGCGCAGGAATATATCCTTGTCGCTGTACAACCATTTTTTGATGATCGGAAAGATATTTTCCGTATGGATGGAAATGCTGCCTTCTTCCCTTTTCACCTTGTCTGACATTTTATTAACTCCTCCTTTATCGCGTCTGAATATGGAAACAGAAAAAAAGATAGAGATCGCGATTTCTTTTGTCAAGAGGCTGTCTTGTAAAGTTTTCCGACAAAATAAAGGCCCCGGCTTTGCCGGGGCCTTTACAGCTCATCTATTGATAAGAAAATTTAATATTTTTTGTGCCGATAGACAGCAAGACCGACAAGGCCACAGCCAAGCAGCAGCAGAGTTGCTGGTTCGGGAACGGGCGATACCGCCGGATTGAACGAAGACAGGTGAGACAGTTCCGGCTGGTTGCCGGAACCGACCAATAAATCTTCAGTGCTCCAGGTTCCTGATGAGGCCAGACCCTCAACCCAATAAAGGGCATATTGGGATCCTGCCTTAACCGAATAAAATTCAATGGGATCATCTGTGTACCACTCTCCAAACTGCAGAGAGTTGTCAAAAACCGTTGTCATGAAGTCATTGGATTCGTCAGACTTATCATACAATGCAAACGAGAAATCCCTTTCTGCTCCCCCGTTCTGCAACAGCCAGGATTCGACAAAGGTTTCCATTCGAGAGAAATTATTGTCATTTCCGCGGAAGACACCAATCAACTGACCTGAATTTGAAAAAGGAACAGTTCCCAGATCATCGACGATAGAGAGGGCCTGCGCGGACAACGGCAAACCTATCAACAGACAGACAACAAGTATTATTTTATTGATTTTCATTGTTTCTCCGACGTGATGCAGATTTTACGAATTGATGAAAAAGCTCACGTCAACTCTTTTTGCTAACTTCATGCCAAAAAAAAGAGCATATTTTTCAGCAAGCTGCGCAGGGGGGAAAAAAACAAGGCCTGGGCTGTAAAAATATTCGACAAAAAAATCTCATTATTCCGCTGAAACAGACCTGAGAATTAGAACGTCGCCATAGACACGATACCACGGCAAAAAAAGACAAGAGCAAAAATAATCGGGATAATGACGTTGGTGAGAAAGTGCAGCAGAAGCCCGTGACTGCGGCCCCAGACCTTTTTCATCGCCGTCAGGTGCAAAGGCTCGTTTTCGTCCATCAGGCGGATCAGCGACACGCCGACTACATATACGGCAAACCAAGCTTTGACCAAGTCTGCATCCATACGCAACCCAATAAACAAACACTGTTATATCAAATATATCAAAACTGCGCTCCCTGATCAACCCACTGTTTTCATAAATTTATTTTTACATTTTAAGAAAAAAAAAGAGCGTCCCCCTGGAAGAAGGGTCGCTCTTTATATTTTTTTTATAATGGCGGTCTATTAAAAACAAATCACCCTGATCAGTTTTCCGCCAGGAAATAACGCTCATAGAAGTCTTCAAGAATTTGCAGATGACGGGTCTCATCGGCTAAAAGCGACGTGAACAGCTCGGCCATGGGCGCCCCCTCACAGCCTTTAATCAGCGCCCGATAGAATTCCATTTCACTCTTTTCAAGGTGAATGGCATAGGCGAGCGACTCTCTGGCGTCGGCATCCGCCGAGATGGTCTTCTGTTCGAACACGTAACTCAAATTCATGGTCGGCAATTCTTTTTTCAATTCCGACAGGTTCTTGTCATGCCCTTCCAGAAGCACCATTTCAATGCGCTGCTTGTGGATCAGTTCTTCCCGCGCGGCTTCACGCAGAATGGCTTTGCCCTGGCGATCCTGAACGACATCGATTGCGTGCAAAAAGTTACGAAACGCCTGCTCCTCCATTTTAATCGCTTTTTCCAAAGCAACTTCAAGAGTGTAACAAACATTTTTTCCTGCGCTCGGTTCCACATTATTCATCAGGCAACTCCTCTCTCAACACAGTTAATAAATGACGATATAGCCATGTTTTTCCGCAATTTTGGATATTTCCAGAACGTCCTCGATCCGGTAACCGGCGCCATCCAGAACAAAAGTATAGCCGCCGTCGGGGTTTTCCTGGGCCAAGCCGAGCAGATATTCAAAGCTTGCCGTTTTAACGGTCTCCACCTGCATCTCCATGCTTTTTGCCGGTTCAAATTCAAAAATCGATTAAAATGTATAGCACAGTTACAAGCCGGGAGTCACTCACCGATAATTTTTACCAGAACGCGTTTTTGCCGCCGGCCGTCGAATTCACCGTAAAAGATCTGCTCCCACGGCCCGAAATCGAGCTCTCCTTTGGTCACAGCCACCACCACTTCTCTTCCCATGACCGATCTTTTTAAATGAGCATCCCCGTTGTCCTCGCCGGTATTGTTATGGCGATAGAGGGTTAAAGGCTCGTGCGGGGCCAGTTCCTCCAGCCAGCGCTCAAAGTCGCGATGCAGCCCCGATTCGTCGTCGTTGATAAATACGGAAGCGGTAATATGCATGGCGTTGCATAACAACAGTCCCTCCCGGACTCCACTTTCTTCCAGGCAGGCGTTGACCTGCGGCGTGATGTTGACGAAACCGCGGCGGGACGGAAGATTAAAAAATAATTCTTTTCGAAATGATTTCAAAAGGTTCTCCTTCACAGATTAACTTTCACAGGCCGTTCGACGTTGAATCATCCCGCAAACATGAGTAAAATTGTCAGATAAAGAGTTGACTTCAACCCGGGTTTTCTATATAAACCCTGCTGTTTATCCGGAAGATCAGTATAGCGAATAACGACAGTAAAGTTCAGGATGCGTTATCTATCAAACAAATATTTCTTTGCGCCGTTGTTGATGTTTTGTCTGCTTCTGGCCAGTTGCACGGACAGTGTCGCGCCGATTTACCAGGGACCTGATATTAAAATCATCGGCAAGGATTTTTACCGGGATCTCGATTATGAATATAAGCGCTACAGCTACCAGTTGGATGCTCTTGATAACGGCGTCCCCCCCATCATCCTGAAAAACCTGCCGGGCGATATTGCCGCAATCAGTTCCAGCAGCAAGAAAAAGACCTTTTTCTTCAAAGCGTTATTGCCGATGATTCTGTTGGCCAACGACGAGATTCTGTTTGAACGCGACCAACTGCTGAAGCTGGATAACGTTTTTTCCAGCCAGGGGACATTAACGTCCGCCCAGGAACATATCCTGCAAACCCTGGCGGAACGCTACGAAGTACAATATGACGGCGCAAACCTCCGTCACACCATCGACCGGCTGCGGATGCGGGTCGACATCATACCGGCGGACCTGGCCCTGGCCCAGGCCGCGAACGAATCCGCCTGGGGGACTTCCCGCTTTTCACGCGTCGCCAACAATCTGTTCGGTGAATGGACGTTCATTCAGGGACAGGGCATCATCCCCACGGGCCGCCCCGAAGGCGAAACCTATGAAGTGCAGAAATTCGCCACGGTTTACGACTCGATACGATCCTACCTGCAAAATCTGAATACCCACCCGGCCTACAAACAATTACGGCAGATCCGCGCCGAAAGCCGCAAGCTCGGCAAAGATCCGGAGGGCTACAAACTGGCTCAGGGGTTGTTGCGCTATTCCATCCGCGGCGAGGATTATGTCAAGGAACTCCAGGCGATGATTCGCAAGAATCAACTCAACCGCTTCACCGATGCCAAATTGCGTGGCCGCAGTTAACCCGTTCGCAGCCAAAGTTTCATTTCAAACCCTGCCTCTATCTCCGGGCGGCCGGATCAAGGACAACGGTTGGTACGAAAAAATATTGAGCGGCAGTCGAAAACCACGCCTGGAGATGGAAATGAAAACCGAAAGTCACCGGGTCGAACGGCCTACCGTTCGCCGGGCGGATGCTCGGCACGGATCCAGGGCTGACTGAACCAGAGCCAGTCTCCGTTTCCACTCTGCAGGGTCAGGGTGTATTTATTGCGCCTGCCGGAGAGCGGCTTTTCCGCGACGACCCGGTACCAGCCGTCTTCATCCCCGCTTATCTCCGTCACCCGGCAGCTGTTATCCCCCTGAACAAAACAATTGATCCGTCCGGAAGCGGGATACGGCGGGTCCAGTCTGATGTTCAAAACCGGCGGGTTTTCCCTCAGGACAGGATCGGCGGGTGTCTGTTCCCGTACCGTCAGGGGTCCCATGTGCAACTTGTCGACAAACCCTTTCAGCGTGGCGAAAGGGCCGCCCATGGGGAAACGCGGCAGGATGAACGGCGCATGCCGATCATGGATGACGCCGGACTGTTGGGCGAACGCGGCCGTAAAACCCAATTCCCGGACCAGCGCCTCAACCTCATTCGAATATTCACCATAAGGATAAGCGAACAAAGTCGGTCGCAGGCCGAGGTGCCGCTCAAAAGCATCCTGTGCCTTGAGGATATCCCCTGTGATTCGCTCCCGCCATTGATCCCGGGTTTCGTCCGGCAAAGCTTCGACCAAATAGGCATGAGATGCGGTATGGTTCCCGATCACGATCCCTTCATGCAGCAGGGCTTTCAATTCGCTCCAGTTGAGGTAGCCCGGAGTGCCGACGGCATCGGTATTGACGAACAGAGTCACCGGGAACCGGTACTCACGCAGCAAGGGCATGGCAACAGAGTAAAAAGAGCGATAGGCGTCATCGACACTGAGTGCCGCCGCGTGTTGCGGTAACGGCCGGCCGGCATTGAGCCGCGCGGCGATTTCCGGCAGCGAAATCACTTCGATCCGTTGATTTTTAAGATATTCGAGTTGCTGTTTAAACACCGCGGAAGAGATGTTTGTCGATGGATAGCGCGACTCGTCGAAACGATGATAAATGAAAGAATTAACTTGTCCCGCAACTGCGGGAACGGCTAAGAAAAAAAAAATAAAAACACTAAAAAGCAAATACTTGAAAAACATTACCTCATCCTGTTCTAAGCTGCTCGGACCTTGTTGCGCAGATAACGGCGAATGCTGTTGCGGGCACGCGGGGTAATGGCCCATTCCAGCCATTTGGGCAGAACTTCCGGCTGTTCCGAAGTCTCGACCATGACCTGATCACCGTCAAGCAGGCGGGTTTTCAACTGCCGGGTACGGCCGTTGATCAGGCCGCGACGCGCATGCAATCCCAGCGAATCGTGGATATCGAAGGCAAAATCAAGGACGCTGCTGCCCTCCGGCAGAATACGGACCTCACCATGGGGGGTATAAACCTGAATGGTTGCGGAAGCGAGTTTGAGAGATTCCGTATCGAAAGCCGTCTCCCCTTCCATCAATGATTTCATCAACTCCCGGAAGTTTTCGTGCCGGAACTTGAACCCGGGAGCCAGCACCCCGGATTCGTTGAAACGGGCCAGCTTGCGCGTGGTGATTTCAACCCGCAAACGCTGCTCACCGGCTTGAACCGAGGTTTTCAGCGCCTGGTAACCATGCTTCGAAGTCATGCTGAGGTGATCCCGCAGTTTCCCCGGAATCGGCGGATAAAGCCCATGCAGGATGCCGAGGAACAGATAAGCGTCCATCATCCGATCAACCTGAACCTCCAGAGTGAACAGGGTGGAGAAACCGCGACCTTTTGCTCGGGCCGAAGCCAGGGAGAAGGGCCGCCAGCGTTCTTTCAGGCCGACGGAGAGCTTTTGCTGTTCGCAACTGTTGATGATTTGCGCTTTGATTTTACGCAAAAAGTCCTTGCTGTTTTTTTTCAGAGACTCGATGGTTTCGTTGTAGTTCAGCGCCCGCTTGGGGTAGAGCAAGGCATAGGACAGGGATTCCAGTTCGGTCGCCACATAGCCCATTCCCAGATGCTGGGCCAGCGGCACATAAACCATACGGGTCTCTTCGGCAATCAGCTTCTGCTTGTGCGGCGGCAATGCCTCGATGGTATAGAGGTTATCGATACGATCCCAGAATTTAAGGCAGAGGACGCGGATGTCATTGATCGCGACCAAAAGGGTTTTCTTGTAGGTTTCTTTTTTGAGATCATCGCGGCTGAGAATCTCGGAAGTGACTTTGGTCAGGCCGTCAACCAGATGGCCGACCTCTTCGCCGTACTTTTTTCTCACCTGGGTCAGAGTCACCGGCGTGTCTTCGACCACATCATGCAGCAACGCCGCAATCACCGACGGGAAATCCATCCAGTGCCGTGCCGCCAGATGCGTCACCCGCAAAGGATGAAAAATATAGGGTTCGCCGGACTTGCGATATTGTCCCGCGTGGGAGGTCCGCGCATCGGCCAAGGCCGTCTCAACCTGTCCGATCTCGTAATCGAGTTCCTCCTCGGTCAGTTCAGCGCCGTAATGCGTGACCAGCAACTCCATGATGTCGGTCATCAGGCGCTGTTCGGTTCTGTTGTCAAATTCAGCCATAAAAGTTCTAAGTTAAAGCTCCTCTAACCTGGCGGCCAGGTCATTTGCCGCCCGCCCAGCAGGTGGAAATGCAGATGCCAGACCGACTGTCCGCCGGCGGCATTACAGTTGTTCACGATCCGGAATCCGGCAGCGGCAAAACCGCCGTCCGCAGCCAATTGTCCGGCAACCCGGTAAATATGGCCGATCAAATCGTTGTGTTCCGGTTTCAGATCGAGGGTCGTGGGAATATGCTCACGCGGCACGATCAGGATATGTTGCGGCGCCTGGGGATCAATGTCGGCAAAAGCCACGACTTTGTCATCTTCATATTTTAAACCCACCGGGATTTCACCGGCAATTATTTTGCAAAACAGGCAGTCGCTCGCCATCGGAGCCTCCCTTCGAAAAATTTATCCAGGGTTTGCGAATCACAGAAGTTTAGCAAAGTTTGCGTCTCAATTCTAATCCATTTAACGCTTAACCACACTCCTTCTTTAGGTGAATCAAAAATTCGCGATTGCCTTTTTGTCCCAGAAGCGGGCTTTCCGTCACGCCGAGCACGCGGCATTGAAGATCTTCAGCCAGTTTGGCGATTTGATCAACAACCTGTTCGTGTAGTTGCCTGTCTCTGACGATCCCTCCCTTGCCGACCAGCCCGCGGCCGACTTCGAACTGCGGTTTGATCAGGGCAACGACTTCGCCGTCCGGGGCCAACAAAGGGAGTGTTGCCGGGAGAACCTTGATTAATGAGATAAATGAGGCATCGATGACCGCCAAAGACGGCGTTTCCGACAGCTGTTCAGGGGTCAGTTGCCTGATATTGCAGCGTTCAAGATTGACCACCCGCGGGTCTTCGCGCAGCTTCCAGGCCAGTTGCCCATAGCCGACGTCGACGGCAAAAACCCGGCGTGCCCCACGCTGCAGAAGGCAGTCGGTAAACCCTCCGGTGGAGGCCCCGACATCGATAACGATTCTGTCCGCAACGAAGCAGCTGAACACCTTAAGGGCATGAGCCAATTTCATACCGCCCCGGGAAACATAGGGAATATCACCCGTTTTCAGGCGGATATCGGCGTCGGTCGCAATCTGCGCGCCGGCTTTGTCCACCCGATGATCGTTGACCACGACCTCGCCCGCCAGAATCAGGGCCCGGGCGCGTTCCCGCGATCCGGCCAAACCTCTTTGCACCAGAATTTTATCCAGACGCTCTTTGTCCATCGTTCTCGCTGGTCAGGTGTGGGTCAGCTGCCGGCATGCCGACGACTTGACGACAATGGGTGGAAAAAGACAGAAAAAAGGGGGAAGCTTTGAGCCTCCCCCCTGTTCGGCAAAAGATATCGGGGCAATCAGTTGAAAAAGAAGTCGCGATTTTCGGTAAAGATCTGTTCCACTTCCTGAACGGCGGCCTGCAGGTCCGCTTCGTCCAGATCGAGGGCTTTCACGCCGGGGCACTGCAAAAGGTCAAGAGCCTCATTCGGTTCCCGCTGTCCGATCCCCAGTCTCATGCACACATGTCCGGAGAAATTGACCGTTGCCGTCAAGCGCAGCAAAGTCGGACCGTCGATTTCCTCATCATCCAGATCGATATTGAGATCCTCATGGTGCAGAGTCGCCATCACCAGCGAACGGTTGAAATTCCATTTATCCAGCACCGCCGCACCGACAACCGTATGGGCATAGGGGAAAAACCGTCCTTCCAGTTCCGTGGTCGTCTGCCCCTCGGCGTAGGCGGTCTCAACCAGAGCACGATAGGCATCGGGATCGCTGTAATTCATCACCACCTTTCCAAGGTGGCGGAACAAGCCGGCCAGAAAGGCCTCCTCCGGATCGGCGCTGTTGAACTTACGCGCCAGAATCCGGCAACCGATCGCGCAACCGATGGAATCCTCCCAGAGCAGCTTTTCCAATAAGCCGTAGGACTTGTTCATCCCCTCAAGGCTGGCGGCAAGCACCAGGCTTCGCAGGGTCCGCTCCCCCACCACGGCAATCGCATGATCCAGGGTTTTAATCTGGCGTTTCATGCTGTAAAACGCCGAATTCGAAACCTTGAGCAAGCGTGCGGAAACCGCCGGATCGGCGGAAATGGCCGTTCCGAGCTTTTCATAATTGACGTTGGGATCACCCAGCAGTTCAAGAACTTTCACTGCGACCGCCGGCATTGGGGGAAGATCGCGGATTGAATTGACGACAGTTTGAAAGTCAGTGGCCATTGTCTCTCCTCAGCTAGAAAAATGATAATGCGTTAATATCACAATTCCAACACAACAATCAAAGAGAAAAATCGTCGATAAACAGGTCCGGATACAGGGGCTGCCCCGGCGCTACGGCATAAGCGTCGAAGTCGTCCACGCCCGCACCTCTCAAAATCTCTTCGTCAATCAAAAACTCGCCGCTGTGCTCGCGACTCGACCGGCACAGGATGATATGCGCCGCATCGGCCATAATGTCCGGTTTCCGGCATTGCTCCGCCTTAACCAACCCGCCCAGCATCTGCAACGCGGCGGTCTGAATAACGGTTTTGGGCCATAACCCATTGACGGCGACCCCGCGGCTGCCGAACTCCGCCGCCAGCCCCACAACCGTCATGCTCATGCCGTATTTGGCCATGGTGTAGGCGGTATGGTGCCTGAACCATTGCGGCTTGATGTTCGGCGGCGGACAAAAAGACAGAATATGGGGATTGTCCGCTTTGAGCAAGTACGGCAGGCAGGCCTGGGACACCAGGAAGGTGCCCCGGACATTAACCTGGTTCATCAGGTCGAAACGCTTGACCGGGGTATCCAGCGTGGCGGACAGATAAATGGCGCTGGCGTTATTGACCAGAACGTCGATCCCGCCGAAGGTATCGACGGTCCGTTCGACCGCGGCAGTGATCTGCGCCGGATCGCGGATATCGGCAACCACCGGCAAAGCCCGGCCGCCGGCCTCCTCCACCGCTTCGGCGGCGGTATAAATCGTCCCGGGCAGGGACCTGTGCGGGCTGGCCGTCTTGGCCGCGATAACGATATTCGCCCCGTCCGCCGCAGCCTTCAACGCGACCGCCAGGCCGATTCCCCGGCTGGCGCCGGTTATAAAAACGGTCTTTCCACGTAAATCGCTCACTGTCTCCTCCATGCGATCAGTCGCCGTCCAGAATACGACCGAGGCCCCCAAGAACCGAGCCCTCACCTTTCTGACGCCCGCCGCTCTGCGGGGCATGAGCAAGAATCCGGTCGGCCAACCGGCTGAACGGCAAGCTTTGCAGCCAGACCCTTCCGGTTCCTCTCAAGGTTGCGAGGAACAGCCCTTCGCCCCCGAAAAACATGCTTTTCAAACTCCCGGCCCGCTCGATATCGTAGTCGATTGCGGGTTCGAAAGCGACCAGACACCCGGTATCCACACGCAGGGTTTCTCCCTGCAATCGGCGCTCGATAATGGTCCCGCAGGCATGAACAAAGACCATGCCGTCACCGTGCAGCCGCTGGAGGATGAAGCCTTCGCCCCCGAAAAAACCGGTTCCGAGCCGGCGCTGGAAAGCGATGCCGACCTGGGTGCCGTAAGCGGCGCAGAGGAACGAATCCTTCTGGCACAAAATTTCCTGCCCGGGAATCTGCGCCATATCCAGGGCAATGATTTTCCCCGGATAGGGAGCGGCAAAGGCGACATGCTGTTTGCCCGGCCCCCGGTTGGTAAAATGGGTCATGAAAATCGACTCGCCGGTCAATACCCGTTTCCCCGCCCCCAGCAATTTGCCGAACAACCCCTGCTCGGGCTCGGAGCCGTCACCCATTCGCGCCTCAAAAGAGAGGCCCTGCTCCATGTAAGTCATGGCCCCGGCTTCGGCGACCACCGTCTCATCCGGGTCCAGTTCCACTTGAACCATCTGCATATCGTCACCGACGATCTGATAATCGACTTCATGACAGCGCATCCACGGCCTCCTGTTCCGTTGTCGTCAGGATCTGTATCGTTCCTGTCCGGTGATAGGCAAACGCCTCGCAAAAGTGTTGCACGAAATATCTTTTCAGTTCGTCCAGATCGATGGCCCGCCCCAGTTCCCGCTGCAGGGAGGTCACTATTTCACCCGGTTGCCCGCAGGGCACGATCATGGAAAAGGTTTCCAGAGAGTTGTTGGCATTCAACGCAACCCCATGCGATGAAATCCATTTTTTCAGGGCAATCCCGAAACTGCAGATTTTACGGCCGTCCACCCAGACGCCCGGCTCTCCCGCTTTCAATCGCCCCGGAACGGCATACTCGGCCAGCACTTTGACCACGACATTGAGAAACTGATCGGCAAACCGGCGCACATCCTTCTTCTTCAGCGCGACCACGGGATAGACCACCAATTGACCCGGTTCATGGGCGGTGGCCAACCCGCCGCGGTTGATCCTGTGCAGCTCAACCCCACGCGCGGCGTAGGTGGCTTCGGGGAAATACAGATCAGCAGCCGCGGCACGCCGTCCCAGCGTCACGGTCGGGGGATGTTCCACCAAAATCAGGGTATCCCCGCAGGCGCCGCACAGCCGTTTTTCAACCATCTTGGCCTGGCGGACAAAAGCCTGCCGGTAATTAAGCAAGCCCCAGTCCTCGACCAGAATCGCGGTTGTCTGCATCAATCTTCACCCGCTTCAGGCTTCAATTCGTCCGGCAGCAGCGCCGCGGTAAAATTCTGGTAACAGACCGGTCGTAAAAACCGCCGGATAGCGGTGGTGCCGACGGAACTGAAACGGCTGTCGGTCGTCGCCGGATAGGGACCGCCGTGATGCATGGCGGCGCACACCTCGACCCCGGTCGGGAACTGATTGAGAATCAGACGGCCGGCTTTCAGGCGCAGGCTGCGGAACAACCGCCCGGCTTGATTCTCCTCCTCATCCAGCGCATGAACCGTTGCGGTCAACTGCCCCGGAAGCGCAGCAGCAACCTCCAGCATCTGCGCAAAATCATCACAGCAGACAACCAGGGATGAAGGGCCGAACACTTCCTCCCCGGCTTGCCTTGCGGCCAGGAAATCCGCTGCCGGCTGTACCAGCAATGTCGGCAAGGCAAGACAGCCCGGGGACGGCTGGTCGCTCCCGAAAAGCAGATCCACCCCCGGCAATGCGGCCAGGGTTTTTAATCCGGCAACGTAATTGTCCTTGATCCCGATATGCAGCATCGGCAGCGGACTCATTGCCCCCAAGGCGGCGTTGACCTGAGCGAGAAACCCGTCCAGTTGCGGCCCTTTCCGGGCCACCAACAGTCCGGGGTTGGTACAGAATTGTCCAACCCCCAAAGTCAATGAATCCGCATACCGGCGCGCCAACGCCCCGGACGTTTTCGCCAGCGCCGCGGGAAGGATGAAAACCGGATTGACACTGCCCATCTCGGCGAAGACGGGAATCGGTTCGCGGCGTTGACCGGCCAGATCGAACAGTGCCCGCCCCCCGGCCAGCGAACCGGTGAAGGCCACCGCTTTCACCAGCGGATGCGAGACCAGCAGCCGCCCAACTTCGTGACCCCGGCCCTGCACAAGCGCAAAAATCTCGGCCGGCAGGCCGGTTTTTTTCAATGCCGAGACAATCGCCCGCCCGGCCAGTTCGGAGGTGCCGGGATGCGCCGGATGACCCTTGACGATAACCGGGCAGCCGGCCGCCAATGCCGCCGCCGTATCTCCACCGGCAACTGAAAACGCCAGCGGAAAATTACCGGCGCCGAAAACGGCCACCGGGCCGATGGGGATCTGGGTCAGGCGCAGGTCCGGCCGGGGGAGAGGCTGCCGCTCGGGCAGAGCGGTTTCCACGACCGGCAGTTTTTCATTCCCGCCGCCGACCAGTTGCGCAAACATCCGCAGTTGCTTGACCGTGCGGCCCAGTTCCCCTTCCAGCCGAGGCACAGGCAAGCCGGTTTCCTGATTCCCCCGCTCGCACAACTGCACTCCGATTCTTTCCAGTTCGACGGCGATATGGTTCAATAATTGCCGCCGTTGCCGTGGGCCGGTTTCACTGAACTGCGGAAAAACGGCAGCGGCCAGAGTCGCGGCGCGTTCGACCGTGGCGGCATCAGCCTCGCGAAAACCGGGGGACAAAAGTTCTCCGTCGGCCGGATTGCGGGCGTGGAAGGTCTGCTGCTTTGCAAATGAATCAAGTCCGGCAACGATATGCAGGCCGTGTAATCGCATGGTGAATCATTATCCTTCCAGGCAGAAAAAAGATCCGCTCAACAACACACCGGTCTTCGCCCTGCCGTTGGGGAGAGGACGCCGTTAACTTTTAAACTGTTCCGTTTTCAGCACCTTGTTTGATGAATTCTTATAATTAGATTATTACCGTAAAAAAAAATGCACCGTCAACAACAGATATCCGGCCTTGGCGTTATTTGTCCGCTGATTCCGTATCCCGGCTTCAGTCTGACCAGCCGGAACCAGCGCAAAAATTAACGCCGGAGGGTGATGACAACTCCTCACATTCAAGAAAAATCATCTCCGTTTTAACCGTTCATCAAAAGCGAGATCAGTCATCAAACAGGCGCCCCAAAAAGCGCTGTTCACCGGTTGGGCATCCTGTTTCGAGGCACCCGATTTTTCAACCGGCAACAACCGCCATACCTCTCTTCCTTCCTGCGGTACGTTGATCAAATTGAATCTTCAGACAATTCCGGATAAGATCCCATTGAGTCATCGACAGCATCATGCTGCGAAAAATACGTTAATAGCCGGGCGCCATTCAAGTCAAAAGGAGATTTGACATGAGGTCTATGCTGTGCTCCATCATGATCCTGTTATATTCTGCAGCGGCGGCATGGGGGATTGAGAGCCGGCCCATTGCAACCCAAATAATCAAAAAAGCAAGACACGAATGTTCCAGCGTTAACAACGGCATATTCAACGCGACGGAACAAGCCGTTACGTTATATGACCTGACGGGTGACGGTCGCCCGGAAGAGATTGTGGATGCGTCCCAATTCTCTTGCTCGACAGCCGTTTCAATCTGGGGCGGTACCGGCGGAACACTGCTGTGGGTCATTGTGGGTGAAAAAGCCCACGAATTCCTTGCACACCGGTGGAGCGTTGTCGATGTCGCCGGCGAAAAAGTGCTCTTGCTTGCAGTGCATTCCTCAGAGTGCAGCGATAAACTCGGCCCCTGCTATCGGGCGTTTGTCTGGGACGACGGCTTCAGGACAACGCGCCGCTAATACCGGGAGGAGAACCGGCGATCAATCTTTCCGGCGCGACCATGACCGGCCCCGTAATTCGCCGATGCGAAGGAGGTCCGGACCTGGATATATTTAAACCGAAATGCCCGGGAACCGCCTGGAAATGGCCCCGACAGCATTACTTTATTCGCTTCTTGACAGGCGAAAAGAACCCCAATAGTCTGATCGGGTTCCCGTTTTTTACAGGGCCCTCTATTCACCGTCGACGGATTCCGCCATGCGCATCATGATCATCATCTCCGCCCTGCTCATGCAACTTTGCCTTGGGGCGACTTATTCCTGGTCGGTCTACGTGCATCACATCAAGTCGCTGCTCGACATCAGCCAGGCCCAGGCACAAATTCCTTTTTCGGTGTTTTATTTCGTTTTTCCGGCAACCATGATCTTTTCCGGCACTTTTGTCGATCGGGTCGGTCCGCGAACGGCGACGATGATCGGCGGCGCCCTGTTCGGCAGCGGCTGGTTCCTGTCTTCTTTCGGCGCCGGCAACTTTGCCATGACGATTTGCGGCAACGGCATCCTGGCCGGTGTCGGCGCCGGGATCGCCTATATCGTGCCGATCTCAACCTGTATGAAATGGTTCCCCCGGAACAAAGGCCTGGTGACCGGCGTCGCCGTCGCCGGATTCGGCGGCGGTGCGGCCCTGGTCAGCAGCGTCGCCGGGTACATGCTGAAAAGCGGCCTCACCCCGTTCCAGCTTTTTGCCTATCTTGGTCTAGCCTTTTTCATTCTGATCGTTTTCTCCGGGCTGTTCATGCGGAATCCTCCGGACTTCAGCGCGACGAAAAGCGTTAAATTGGGGTTTACGGAGATCCTCGGCGACCGCCGTTTCATGATTCTTTATTTCGCCATGTTCGCCGGTCTGGCGGCGGGGTTCGCCGTCAACGCCAATATCAAGGAGTTGTTCAAATCGGCGACGTTGTTGAGCGGGGTCAGCGCCGTTTCGTTTTTTGCCGTTGCCAATGCCGCCGGTCGGGTCGCCTGGGGCAGTATTTTCGACCGGTTCGACAGCCGGAGCGTTATCCAGCTGAATCTCCTGCTGCAGGGATTGTTGCTGTTCGCCGCCCCGTTCATTCTGACCTCCGCTATCGGGCTGCAGATTTTCGCCGTCATTTCAGGTTTCAATTACGGCGGGGTACTGGTTGTCTACGCCGGTTCGGTCGCCCAAATATGGGGAGCCGAAAAAGTCGGGACCGTTTACGGCCGGCTTTTCTCCGCAAACATTCCCGGAGCTGTCGCGCCGCTGTTCGCCGGTTATTTTTACGACCTCAACGGCAGTTTTACCTTTCCCCTCTATGTGATCGGCATTGTTATCATCTCCGCCATCGGTCTGCTTCAGCTCAATCGCCGGCGCTTTCCGCAATAAAGTTGCGTCGGAGTGCAGCATCGGCGAAGCGACCGGCCGGGCCGGGCCGACTTCATCACCACGGCCTTCACTCCTCATCCCGGGCCGGGCGCACCGGTTCCGGCCATATTGCACAGCAGCCGCTTCCGCCACGGGCGCACATGGATAAACCGGCAAAAAAGGCATTGACTCACTTCGCCAGATTAGCTATAGGTATGCGTTCTGAACGAAAACCAGTGCCTGAACGTTAGGAGGAATCAGCATATGCAGTGTCAAACAGTGCTCCCGGGTACCGAATGTACTTTTTGGAAAAAATCGGGTTGCAGCGCCCATAACGGCAGCTGTCAGGTTATTGTCGACGAGTGCCAGGGCTGCGATCGCATCGTCAAGGGATCGATCGGTGAGGTGTGTTCAGCCTTTCCCGACCCTGCGGCAAAATGGGCCAGCGGCCTGTGCAATTTCGCCACCCATAAAAAGGTTGACATCAAATCCGACGATGTCAGGGTCAATCCGCTGAAAGCGGCCAAACGAGCGGCTGCGGGAAAGAAAAAATAGCTTCAGCCCATCACCGTCAAAAGGCCGTTCAGAAGAGCGGCCTTTTTTATTGACGTCAACATCTCCCTAGGGCAAGGGCCGAAAAAACATCCCTGTTGTCGCCCTGCCCGCACTGCCCCTGGCCAACTCATTCTTCGTTTTGAATCGCCGCGCAGAGCCCACCGTAACAACCGATTAACGCGACCATATCCCCGGCTTTGAAAACCAGATCCGGAGACGGATTGGCGATGAAATGCCCCTGCCGCAGGATTCCGACGACCGATGCCCCGGTCAATTGGCGCATATCGAGCTGACGCAGGCTGCGCCCGACCAGCAGACTGTCTTCCCGCAATTCCTCCCAGCTCAGTTCGAGCAGATTCTTTGCGTTCTTCAGTTGACGGATACTCTTCAGTTCCTGCTGCTCTTCGTAGTCCTTGTGATAGTGATCGCGTCGCGCCGCGTCGGTAAAGCGCTGAATCTCGGTGACCGGAAAGTTCAGGTTCAGCAAGGCCTGACGGGCGATCTCGAGGCCGGCTTCAAGTTCCGGGAAAATAACCATGTAGACCCCGTCCTCATAGAGGGCATTCATCTGTTCAACGCCTACGGAACGGACAACGATTTGCAGGTCGGGTTGATGACGATGCACGTAGCGAACGATCGTTTCCGTGGTTGTGATGTGCGGGATCGTCACCAGCAACTGTCGGGCTTCCGCCAGATTTGCCGCCTCGAGCACCGTTTGTTGTCCGGCGTCGCCGAAAATCACCGGATAGCCCTTCTTTTTGCATTCCTCGACGGCTCGATGGCCCAGTTCGATGATGGCAAATGAAACCCCCAGTCGGCTGAGGATCGAAGCGACATTCTGACCGACCTGGCCGCCGCCGGCAATGACGACGTGGCCGTGCAGCCCTTCCTGCGGCAGATTGACCGTTTCGAGCAGATCTTGCTTCCGCACTTTTCTCTTGAGTCCGTAAAGGGGTGCGGTCAGGCCGGACAGCAACGGCGTCAGCAGCATGCTGATGATCGTTGCCGAAAGGATGAAATAATGTTGTTGCTGATTCAGAAAGCCGCCGGAAAAACCGACCTGCCCGAGGACAAAGGAAAATTCGCCGATCTGGAACATTCCCAGCGCGACCGCCAGGGGGATGACGTTGCCGTAGCCGAAGCCGCGCACGATCGCCGCCATGATCAGCCCCTTTCCAAGGCCGATCAGCGCCACGATCTGGAGCACGCCCAGCCAGTGTTCGAACAGAAAGGCCGGGTCGAGCAGCATACCGACAGAGGTGAAAAAGAGCAGGCCGAACAGATCACGCAACGGGATGATATCGCTTAACGCCTGATGGCCGTAATCCGATTCGCTCAGAACCATGCCGGCGACGAAAGCGCCGAAGGCAAAGGAAAGCCCGGCGAGGAAGGTCATGTAACCGACCCCGAGACCGATGGCGGTAATCGCCAGGATAAACAGTTCGCGGGAGTTGCCCCGCGCGATCACGGCCAGAACCCGCGGCAACAGGCGCGTGCCCAGCAACAGCATGAGGGTCAGAAAAACAATCGATTTCAGCAGGGCCACAGCCAACAGCGGCAGTCCCGAAGATGGATTTGTAAGTTGCGGCAGCAGAATCAGCAGCGGCACCACGGCCAGATCCTGCACAATGAGGATACCGATCATGACCCGGCTCGACAGGGTCCCCATCATCCCCTGAGCCATCAGGGTTTTGAGGATGACCATGGTGCTCGAAAGGGACGCCAGGCCGCCCAGCCAAAGCGCCGGGCCGGTGTCCCACCCCAACCAGAGCCCGACCAGATAGCCGTAGGCAATCGTCGACAGGATCTGGATCGGGCCGCCGATCAGGGCGACGTATTTGACCGGTTTCAATTCCTTCAGGGAAAATTCGAGACCGAGGGCGAACAACAGCAGAGCAACACCGATTTCAGCCAGTTTTTCGACTTCGTGGACGTCGGAAACGGTGATCCCGCCGGTGAATGGACCGATCGCCACGCCGGCCAGGATATAGCCCAGCACCAGCGGCTGCCGCAGTTTCTGGGCGATCAGGCCGCCCAGCAAGGCCGCAAGGACGATAATGACGATATCGGCTGCAATTCCCATGAATAATGCCGTTTTCCCGGCAAGCCGGCGGTTCCTGCTTAACGCAAGCCTTCAATGACGGCGGCGACCTCGTCGCGGATCTGTTTCGCCGCCGGGCTGGTTTCCAGACGCAAAAACTGCCGGTAGTTGTCCACAGATTCCTGGATACGATCCTGGTCCAGGCAGATATGACCCAGCAGCAGGTAACCGGAAGCGGTTCCCGGATCCAGCTCCAGACCCTGCAGGCAAAGCTTTTCGGCCTGCGGCAGGTCGTCTTTGTCGTAGTAGATGTCGGCCAGGCTGAAATAGGGCTGCGGGTTGTCCGGTTCCAGCGCCAATGCCTGTTCAAGATAGCGGATCGCCTGGTCGGCTGCGCCCAGGGCCGCATGAATATCGCCGAGCGCGGACAGGGCGAAGGTCGATTCGGGGTCGATTTCGAGGGCTTTATTACCGCATTCAGCGGCGGCGTCCAGATCGTCGACGTTGACGTAAGCCATGGCCAGGCTGACCCAGGCGTCGGCTTCCCGCGGCTCCAACTCGATTATTTTCCGGTAGGTTGCCAGGGCTTCGGCGTTTTTATTCTCGGCCAGATAAAGATCGCCAAGCAGATAGTGCAGGTCGACAGCATCCCCATCCAGATTCAATCCCGAGGCAATCGACACATGGGCCTGCCCGGTAAGGCCCGCCTCTATCTGCGCCTCGGCCAGAAGCAGCCAGCCCTCGGCCGACTCGCCCTGCTCCAGCGCCTGACGGAAACAGGCCATCGCTTCGTTCCCGGCGCCGGCGTCCAGTAATTGCCGGCCTTGCTCCAGAAGATCCGCCGCAGACATAAAATCCTCCTCCCTCTTTACAACGCCGGCCGCCGCACCACCTCGACACGATAGCCGTCGGGGTCGGTAACAAAATAAAAACGCGCCTGTCCGGCGGTCAGACCTTTCAGCGGCGTCACTTCCAGCCCCATGTCCTGATGTCTGCGATGGGAACCTTCCAGGTCGCTTACCCCGACCGCCAGATGAGAATATCCGTTGCCGATCACATAGGGCTCCTGCTGATCGTAGTTATAGGTCAGTTCCAATTCGAAGGGCAGACCGGCCGAAGTCATGTAGCAAAGGGTGAACCGCCCTTCGGGATAGTCTTTTTTGCGCGAGACTTCAAACCCGAACGCTTCGCGGTAAAACTTTTCCGTTACGGCCAAATCCATCACCCGATAACAGATATGAATCATTGGATATTCCATTGTCGACTCCTTGTTCAGGCCCGGCTCAGTGACGAATCGTCAAAGATCAGATACCAGCGATAGCTGCGTGCAGGCGTTCCAGAATGGCCGTAGCACCCGGATGCGATTGCTGCTTTCCGAGCACTTAAGCCCCGGCCGGCACCTGCGCCTCTTTCCCGTCGTCCGCTTACTGATTCAGGTCGGGGTTAAACTTCGATAGCGATAAAGGTAAATTTGACAATATTTTAAGGGATCTTTATATTCGCTCCCATGAAAGCGATTTTTTTGTCCGACGCTCACCTGCGTTATCCCGATGACAACAACTATAAGCTCTTACTCGATTTTCTCAAGCGGCAAAAAGACCTGGACGCGCTTTTTCTGCTGGGCGATATTTTCGAGTTCTGGCTGGGGTACAATCATGTTGTTTTCAGTGCTTACGTCCCCCTCCTTGAACAACTCCGGCAATTGCGGCAAAACGGGACCCGACTCTTTTTCGCCGAGGGCAACCATGACTTCAACATGGGTCCTTATTTCACCGAAACCCTCGGCTGCACGGTGATCAGGGAGCAAAAGACCATGAGCTGGGACGGCCGCAGGCTGCTTATCTGTCACGGCGATCTGCTCAACCCCGATCCGGGCTACCGTAGAATGCGTTCCTTCTGGCGCAGTTTACCGGTACGCTTTCTTGCCCGCATCGTTCATCCGGACCTAATCCGGAACTTCGCCTTTTGGCTGTGCGACAAAAGCCCGAAGCATGATCCGGAGAAATATCACCGGGACCCGACCCCGGACCTGAAGGCATTCATCGATACCAAGTCGGCGGATGAGATGGAAATCATCATCTGCGGGCACTATCATCATCCCGTCGACAGCATTTACCGCGACACCAGGATGATCGCCCTGGGCGATTGGATCGAGCAGTTTTCCTACGCCGAAATGGTGGATGGCAGGATCACGCTGAAAACGCTGGCCTAATGGTCCTCTCATTCAGGGGGCAGATCGTCCGCACCAGCGCCGTGGTTTTCTGCCGCACAACGGCCGACCAGATCCTGAAGCGATTCCCCGTTCAGTTCCGCGTCGATCATGGTTTCAACCCCGCGACAGGTTTGCAGCGCAATCAGCGTCTGGGGCCGGGCGTGCAGATGGAGCGCTTCCTCGCCGTGTTCGCGCAGCTGTTTCAGGATCTCCGCCAATTTGAGTTTTTCGGCCGACCGACCCAGTTGATAGCGGCAACGGCCGCTGCGGGAACAATGTTCAGAGACGAAACCGACGGTTTGCAGCACGGCAATGATATCACGGCACAGCCGCGGCGGAATGAACAGCAGCTTCGCCAACTGTTCGTGCGACAGCGCTTTGGCGCCGCGGTTGAAACGATCCGCCATGGTCACCAGAATCGCTAAAGCCACCTGCTCGAAACTTGAACGACTGATCTCGGAACCACGCAAGTCGCGGCCACCGCTGCGCAAATTCTGTTTGGCGTAGCAGACCCCGAGTCCGAACAGCACAATCGCCCAGGACAGATAAAGCCAGACCATGAAAATCGGCAACGCGGCCATGGTGCCGTAAATGGCGTTGTAGCGGCCGACACCGACCTGGAAATGAACATACCCCACCTGCGCCAGTTGCCACAGCGTACCGCCGACAACCCCGCCGACAAAGGCGGCACGCCATTCCACCCGGAGATTGGACATGAAAACGTACAGACCGGTAAAAGCCAGCCACATGAACAGGAATGGTGCCACTTTGAACAGCAGCAGGATCAGGCTGCCGACAACTGCATTTCCAGCAGTTTCTGCACCAGGCTGTTGCTGGCCAGTGTCGACGTCATGGACATGGCGGCGATCAGCAGAATCGGCCCCACCAGAATCACCGACAGGTAGTCGGCAAAACGGCGCAACAGCGGACGCACCGCCTTAACCCCCCAGATATGATTGAATGCCTTCTCCACGTTGGTCAGCAGGGAAATGACCGCAAAAACCAGAAAAATCAGGCCGAAAGTCCCCAGCTGGGCGACTTGGGTGTTGTTGATATAGGAAACTATCGCCTGCGCGATCTGGCCGTCGCCGACATTGAGCTTTTCGATCACCAGCGGCTGGAGCAGGTTCTGCACGCCGAATGCTTTGAGCAGGGCAAAAGTCAAAGCCAAAAGGGGGACCAGGGACAGCATCGTGTAGTAAGTCAGGGCCGCGGCCCGCAACAGACACTGGTTGATCAGAAAATCGCGAAAAACCAGGACCACGGTTTGCATCTGGCGCAGCACCACCCGCTGCCAGAGGGACAGTTCCCCCGGGTTTCGCTCCCAGAGCAGATGATTGAGCCGCTCGCGCAGGGATTTTCGCAGGATCTTTTCAGCCGTCATGGGTTTTCAACCCGTCGCCTTTCGACTTCGTTTTTATCCGCACCCTCATCCATGCCTGTTTCTCGTTTGGTTGGTTATTTGTATGACTCAGTTGAGATCAACTCTCTCGACCGGCAAGCCGAGCCCGGCAATGTCACCGTCGAAAACCGCCGTATCCCCGACCAGAACGATCTGCAACTGATCCGGATGCAGGTAGAGGCGCGCAACGCGCCGGATGTCGGCGGCCGTCAGCGCGGAGACTTTCTGCCGGTAAGTTGTCATGAAATCTGCGGGGTAGCCGTAAAAATCGAGCCGCAACCGGCGGGTGACGACGGCATGGCTGTTTTCGAAAGCAAATACGAAAGAGTTGATGATGCTCTGCTTGGCCTGTTCCAGTTCCGCTGCGCTTACCGGTTCCTTTCGCAATTGTTCCATCAGGCTCCGCATCAGGCTGACCACTTCGACCGTCGATTGACTTTTGGTCTCGCTTGCGGCGATGAACAGCTCCGGCAAATGACGACCGATCTGGAAATGGGAATAGACCGAATAGGCCAGACCCCGATTCGAACGCACCTCCCGCATCATCCGTGAATTGAAACCGCCGCCGCCGAGGATATAGTTGGCGACGCGCACGGCGATCAGGTCCGGGTTGTCTTTACTGATGCCCGCATGTCCCATCAGAATCGTGGTTTGAGGGATGTCTTTGTCGCCCAGCAGCACCCGGCCCTTTTCGGGCGGCGGCGGCAGCGGAAAGTCCCGCACCGTACTTTCCGCCGGCGGCCAACCGCTGAAAGCCCGTTCCAGGTTGCGGATCATCTCAGCCGTCGCGATATCGCCGGAGACCGCCAACCAGAAGTTGGCCGGATGAAAATACCGCTGGTGCAAAGCGATCAGGTCATCGCGGGTCAAACTCGAAACCGCGGCCTGTGTCGGATAGGACCCGAAAGGATGCCCGGGATAAACCGCTTCGGCCAGCAGTCGTCCGGCGACGGCGCCGGGGTTGTCGTTTCTGCGCCGGATCGACTCCAGCAGCTGTTGCCGGGCCAGCTCCAGGCGGGCGGGAGCGAATCCGGGCCGGCGCACCAGTTGCGCGAGAATCTCAAGCCCGCGCGGCAGGTCGTCGCGATGGACGGAAAGACTGATTTCGTAAGCGTAGGAGGAACTGGAAACGGACAACTCCATCGCCTCCAGTTCAAGTTCTTTCTCCAGCTCTTCAGGAGGCAGCAGTTCCGTGCCGCCGGTTTCAAGCACCGCCGCGAACAATTGCGACAACCCGGTCTTGTCCGGAGGATCGTAAATACGCCCGCCTTCGACCATCAGGGTTAAATCAACCAGCGGCAATTCATGGTTTTCTTTCACATAGACATACATGCCGTTGGCCAGTTGCCGGTTCTCAACCGCCGGAAAAGCGAATTCAAGCGGCGGAAACTGCAATTGATCGGGGCGCGGCCGGTGGGTCGCACAACCCGTCGACAGCAACAGCAGGAACAGAGCGACAAAAAATTTCATCCCTGTTCTCCCCGGCTCAAAATCGCCACGGTGCGGTTGCCGGCGCGCAGATATTGCCGGGCAACCCGCATGACATCTTCAGCCGTCACGGCCTTCAGCTTCTGCTCATAGTCGACCAGGTAGCGCCAATCGCCAAGCAACTGATACGACGACAGCATGCGCGCCAGCCCGCCGTTTCCCGTCAATCCGCGCAGCATCCCGGCGGCGATCCGGTTGCGCGCCTTATCGACCTCGAAAGTTGTCAGGGGGGCGGATTTCAACTGTTCCAGTTCCTGATAAACAACCGCTTCGACCTCGGCGGGGGTATGCTCGCCGCGCGGACTCAAACTGAGCACCATCAGATTGTCGTAACGGGCGCCCGGGGCGCTGAAAACATCGACGGACGTCACCAGTGCCCGTTCGATCACCAGGGAGCGGTAAAGCCTCGATGTCCGGCCGTCGGTCAGCGCCTGCATCAGGATGTCGAAAGCGTAATCGTCCGGATGCGGCAGCGTCGGTTTATGAAAAGCGATCAGCAGGCGGTCCTCGGCATCGAAATCGATCTGCACCCGCCGTTCACCGTTTTGCGGCGGTTCGCGATCGACGACCGGCGGTACCGGGACACCGGGATCAAGTCTGCCGAAATAGCGTTCAACCAGTTGCCGGGCGGCATCGCCGTCAAAGTCACCGACCAGGGTGATGACCATATTCGCCGGCCGGTAATAGCGCTGGAAAAAACTTTTGATCTCTGCGGGGCCGATATTCTCGATATCCGACTCCCAGCCGATAATGGGATTCCGGTACGGATGGACCTTGTACGCGGTGGCCAGCAGGGTTTCGTACAGCATCCCGTCGGGGCTGGATTCATAAGAGCGCCGCCGTTCCTCGCGCACCACATCGCGCTCGGTGTAAAATTCGCGGAACACCGCATTCTGCAGGCGGTCGGACTCGATAGCCGCCCATAATTCCAGCTTGTTGGCCGGCAGGTTGATCAGGTAAGTGGTGGAATCCTTCCCGGTAAAAGCATTGTAGCCGACGCCGCCGTTCTCGGCATAAATACGGGAGAACTCGTCTTTCACGACATAGCGGCGATGGTCCTGCTGCAATTGCGCCAGGGTCTCGCGCAAACGTTGCAGCTCGGCCCGACCGGTGGCGGGTTTGTTCTTCAGCGCATCAATTTCCCCCCCCACCTGTTCGATGTCTTCCAGCAGCCGTTTTTCCCGGGCGTAGTCCGTGGTTCCCAGGGTGCGGGTGCCCTTAAACAGCATATGCTCGAGCAGATGGGCGACTCCCCGTTCGGAACTCGATTCGTTGACCGCACCGACGCGAAAACTGATATAGGCCGCCACGGTCGGGGCATCATGACGCTCGACCATAAGCAGGGTCGCCCCGTTTTCCAGCCGGTGTTCCTCGACCTTGTCGGCCAGGGTCATGGCCGCCGCCCGGCCGGGCAAAAAACAGAGTAGAATAACCAGGAGATGGATTGTTCTAGACATAAGTCGTCCTTGAGTTGCCGGATAATGAAGACATTGCCGTATGATACCTGAGTGCCGGGGAATAATCCAGACGCGACAGGGATTTCTGGCGCAAATAACAGCCCCCTTTTTTACCGTCGGCGGCGGCATGGTATGCTATTCTTTTGTGCAGGAAGCAGCTCCGGGGAAAATGTTTTCATAGCCGTCTGTGAACACACAGCAACCGGGAATTCGGAGGTTCAACATGAAGCGCATCGCCGTATTGACGAGTGGTGGCGACTGTTCGGGGATGAATGCAACCGTAAGAGCGGTCGTGCGGGCCGGGCTGGCGTCGGGGCTGGAGGTCATCGGAATCCAGAAAGGGTTTCAGGGATTGATCGATCGCCGCTATGAAATGATGACGACAAAGTCCGTCAGCAACGTCATTCAGCGCGGCGGCACGTTTTTGCAAAGCGCCCGCTGCAAGGAAATGCGCACCGCATCCGGCCTGCGCCTCGCCAGCGAGAATCTGAAGGGACTCGGGGTCGAGGGCCTGGTCGTCATCGGCGGCGACGGTTCCCTCCAGGGCGCCCATGCCATTCACCGGCAGGGGGTTCCGGTCATCGGCATCCCGGCCTCCATCGACAACGACATCCCTTTCACCGATGTCTCTCTCGGCGTCGACACCGCATTGAACAACATCATTCGCGCCGTCGACAATCTCAAAGATACGGCATCTTCACATAACCGCGCCTTCGTCGTCGAAATCATGGGCCGCAACTGCGGCTATCTGACCGTTGTCGCAACCATTGCGGCCGGTGCCGAGTACAGCCTTATTCCCGAAGAGCCTTACGATCTCGACCATCTCTGCGACGGCCTGCGCCGGCGCTATCAGGAGGGGCGCAACAACTCGATCATCATGGTCGCCGAAGGCGCCGGGAAAGCCGAGGATATCGCCAATCAGATCAAGGACCGCATCGGTTTCGAGACCCGGGTGATCGTGCTCGGACACTATCAGCGCGGCGGTTCGCCCAGCGTCTTCGACCGGCTGCTCGGCGCCCGTTTCGGCCAGGCCGCCGTCGAACATCTGAGTTCGGGGGAAGGCGGCAAAATGATCGGTCTGCAGGGCTCCAGCGTTGTCCTCACCGACTTCGCCCAAGTGACCGGCGCCGGCATCAGACCGATCAACCCGATGTTTCCCCGGCTGGCGAAACAACTGTCCGTCTGAGGGACGCTCCCCGCCCCCTTTTTCCCGTCTAGTGTCCCGGACCGCCCTCCCGGTTGCGTTCGCAGTCAGGGGTGTTACGCTGATAACAGCAATACCCGCACCCTCTACCCCCATTGAGGAGCGTCCATGGAACGCCGACATCGTATCGAACCGGATAATTTGAGCTGGCGCTGCGACCCCGGTCAATTCAAATTCCAGACGACTGCGGAACTTCCCCCTTTGGCCGAAACCATCGGCCAGGAGCGTGCTCTGTCCGCAATCGATTTCGGTCTGGGAATTAAAAACAACGGTTTCAACCTCTTTATTCTCGGGCAACCGGGCAGCGGCCGCTCATCCACCATCAAAAAAATTCTGCAGGCGCACGCCCGGGATAAAACCGTTCCGGACGACTGGTGTTACGTGCACGGCTTCGAAGAAGCCTCCGGCCCGGAAGCCGTCCGGCTGCCGGCGGGAACGGGTTACGACCTGAAAAAAGATGTCGATCGCCTGGTCGAGCGCCTGACCCAGGATGTTCCCAAAAGTTTCGAGAACAAGGAGTACGAAGAACAGAAAAAAAAGATCAACACAGCGTACCAGGAAAGAAAAAAAATCCTCTTTCAACAACTCGAGCAGGAAGCCCGCGTCAACCATTTTTCGCTGCAGCAGGTCGCCAGCGGTTTTGTCCTCGTGCCGCTGAAAAAGAACGAACCGCTGTCGCAGCAGGAGTTTGAGAAACTGTCGAAGGAAGAAAAAAGCCGGTTTGAGAAGACCGGCTCGGTGCTGCAGGAAAAAATCGACGACGTGTTGAGTAAAATCCGTCAGTTGGAAGAAGAACAGCGGGAAAAAATACGCGAGGTGGGAAAAGAGGTCCTGCTGTACACCATCGGCCACCTGTTTGCCGAACTGGAGAGGAAGTACGCCCGGTTCGACGCGGTCATGAAGCATTTCGAACGCTGCAAAAAGGATATCGTCCTACAGCTCGAAGAACTGCAACCGCAGAAAACCGGTCAGCTCAACATGGCCGGACTCGGGGCGGCGCAGCAGCAGGGTCCCTCTTTCGACCGCTATCGGATCAACCTGCTGATCGACAACAGCAGACTGAAGGGCGCGCCGGTGATTTACGAGGCCAATCCCACCTACTTCAACGTCTTCGGCCGCATAGAGCACATCATTCAGATGGGCAACGCAATGACCAATTTTCTGATGATCAAACCGGGCGCCCTGCATCGCGCCGGCGGGGGTTATCTGATTCTCGACTGCCGCGAAGTGCTGCTCAATCTCTTTACCTATGAAGCGTTGAAGCGCTGTATCGGAAACCGGGAGATCAGACTCGAGGACATGGCCGAACAGTACCGCCTGATCGCCACCGTCAGCCTGAAGCCGCAGCCGCTTCCCCTCGACTGTAAAATCGTGCTGATCGGGACGCCGCAGTTGTATTACCTGCTGTTTCAACTCGATCCCGATTTCCGCAAATATTTCAAGGTCAAGGTCGATTTCGATCAGATGATGGAGAATACGCGCGAAAATATCCAGCTTTATGCCCTGTTCATCGGCAGCAAGTGCGCGGAAGAAGAACTGGCACATTTCGATCCGGCCGCGGTGGCCCGCACGGTCGAGCATTCCGCCCGGCTGATTGCCGATCAGCAGCGTTTTTCATCCAGTTTTTTCGATATCGCCGACCTCATCCGCGAAGCCTCCTTCTACGCGGAAAAAGCCGACAGTTCAATCGTCCATGCCGACCACGTCGAGCAGGCGCTGGAAGCCCGGACCTACCGTTCCAACCGCCTGGAAGAACGTATCCGCGACATGATTGCCGAAGGCACCCTGTTCATCGATACGGACGGCAGCGCCGGCGGCCAGGTCAACGGACTTTCCGTTTATCAGCTCGGCGACTACAGTTTCGGCATGCCGACCCGGGTCACGGCCAGAACCTACCTCGGCAAGGGCAGCCTCATCAATATCGAACGGGAGGTCAAACTGTCGGGACCGATTCACGATAAGGGTGTCCTGATCCTCAGCGGTTTTTTCGGCGAGCGCTATGCGCGCGACAAGCAGCTGTCGCTCTCGGCCTCGATCTGTTTCGAGCAGTCATACTCCGGGGTCGAAGGCGACAGTGCGTCGAGCACCGAACTCTATGCGCTGCTTTCGAGCTTGTCCGGCCTGCCCATCAAACAGGGAATCGCCGTGACCGGCTCGGTCAACCAGCACGGCCGGGTCCAGGCCATCGGCGGCGTCAACGAAAAAATCGAAGGCTTTTACGCGGTCTGCAAAGTGCAGGGCCTGACCGGCGAACAGGGCGTTATCATCCCCCGCGCCAACCGCAAAAACCTGATGCTGAAAGACGAGGTCATCCAGGCGGTTGAACAGGGCGATTTCCACATCTGGGGCGTCGAATCCGTCGACGAAGGGATCGAAATCCTGACCGGAAGGGAAGCGGGACAGCGTGCCGAAGACGGTTCCTGGCCGGAAAACAGCGTCAACGACCTGGTCGATCGACAGTTGACCAAACTCGCGGAGGTTGCGGAAAAAAAGCGGGAATCGACCGCTGACGACAATAATGCCAGTGCTTGATCCGGTTTTGTTCAGGTCGGCTCATCGATCCTTTGCAGCGCCGCTTCAGCCCGGCAGCGACCGATTTCGATCAACTCCCGGGCACGCTCGAACTCATAGATTGTCGCTACGTTTTTCGGTATCTCGATAATCAGATCGGGCGAATATGAAGCCAGCTTGAATGCCGCTATCGTCGACTGCATCGCGTCCAGACTTTTGGAGATGATGTCGAAAAAGCCCTGGTCGTTGTCCTCTTTCTCGTGACTTCGGCGTTGCAGGTTATCGATAAAGTCGAGAATTCTCTGGTGATATCCCAACTGCTTTTCCGTCCGCTGCGCCTCGCAGGGCGAAACCTCCTGCATGAATTTATTTTTCCCGCTCAGACTGACGGCAATGGTCAGGTCCGTCATATCATGCAGGGTGGGTGCGATCGGAACCGGATTGAGCAGTCCGCCGTCCACCAGAGTCCGCCCTTTGTATCGGCACGCGGAAAAAATGGTCGGGAATGCAATCGAAGCCCGAATGGCATCGAACAGGGGGCCGCTCGACAACCAGACCTCCTTGCTCTCGTCCAGGTCGGTGGCGACCGCGGTGAAGGAAATCGGCAGGTCCTCGATATTGCGATCACCGATCAGCTCACGCAGGGTGTTGATGATCTTTTCCCCTTTAAAAATCGCCCGGCCGCCGAAAGAAACATCGAGCAGCCTGATGACGTCAAGCCGGTCCAGGGCGCATACCCACTGGGCATAGGTATCCAGTTCGCCGGCGGCGTAAATCCCGCCGATCAAAGCGCCCATGGAAGAGCCGGAAATGGAGCGGATGACGTAGCCGTGTTCCTCCAGGACCTGGATCACGCCGATATGAGCCAGGCCCCGGGCGCCGCCACTGCTGAGGACCAGAGAGATTGTTTGCCCCGAAGGGGTTTCTACCTGTTTCATGATCAGTGACCTTTCCCTTCCTTCAACCGAGTTCTCGACCGATTTCCCGCTTCTGCCGCGAGCATCGGATTCCGCACCGGCCGCGGTGCAACAAAGGGCTTGCCGAGGCGTTCAAGCGAAGCTATAGTCCCATGCGAAACCAACCAAGGAGATAACCTTATGATTACAGCAGTCAGCCCCATCGACGGCCGTTACGCCGCCAAAGTCGGCGAATTGAGTGAATGTTTCTCCGAGTACGCCCTGTTCAAAAACCGCGTTAAAGTGGAGATCGAATGGCTGCTCGCCCTGTGCGCCGAACCGGCGCTGCCCGAATGTCGCGTTTTGACTGCACAGGAAGCAGAGCAGCTCAGGAACATTGCCGCCCGTTTCACCCCCGCCGAGGCGGAAAGCATAAAACAAATTGAAGCCGTCACCAACCATGATGTCAAGGCGGTTGAATACTATCTCAAAGATCGGATTGCCGGATCGTCCCTGGCGGACATCTCGGAGTTCATTCATTTCGCCTGTACCTCCGAAGACATCAACAACCTCGCCCACGCCCTGATGCTGAAGGACGGTTTGAGCGTTTTGTTGCCCCTGCAAAGAGACATTATCGCCAGGCTCACCGAGTCGGCCGTGGCCTACCGAGATGTTTCCATGCTCGCCCGCACCCACGGCCAGAGCGCCTCGCCCACGACCATCGGCAAAGAACTCGCCGTCTTTGCCCAGCGCCTGAAAAAACAGACCGAAAAAATCGCCCGGGTCGAACTGCTGGGCAAACTCAACGGTGCCGTCGGCAACTTCAACGCCCACCTGGCCGCCTGCCCCGAGCTCGACTGGGTCGAACTCAGCCGCAAAGTGATCGAAGACGGGCTGCATTTACGCCAGAACCTGTTCACGACCCAGATCGAACCCCATGATTACATGGCGGAACTGTTCGACGCGCTGGCGCGCTGGAACACCATTCTGATTGATTTCAATCGCGATGCCTGGACCTATATCTCCATGGCTTATTTCGGTCAGAAGACCATCGCCGGCGAGGTCGGCTCGTCCACCATGCCGCACAAAGTCAACCCGATCGACTTCGAAAACTCCGAAGGCAACTGCGGCCTGGCCAATGTCATCTTCCGGCATCTGTCCGCCAAATTGCCGATTTCCCGCTTGCAACGCGACCTCACCGACTCAACCGTACTGCGCAACATGGGCGTCGGTTTCGCTTACAGCATGATCGCCTATAAATCGACGCTGAAGGGGATCGGCAAGCTGCAACTGAACGAAAACAACCTGGCCGGGGATCTGGACAGCGCCTGGGAGGTGCTGGCGGAGCCGATCCAGACGGTCATGCGTAAAGCCGGGATCGAAAAACCCTATGAAAAACTCAAGGAACTGACCCGCGGCCGCGGTATCGATCGGGATGCGATTCATGCCTTCATCGCCGGACTCGACCTCGCTGCCGAAGACAAGGACCGGCTCCTGGCCATGGCCCCGGCGGACTACACCGGGATCGCCGCAAAAATCGTCGATTTGCTGGCGGAATAACGGCTTGCACGCCGGTGAAACCCTGGCCCGCCCCCGGCCCGGAACCGTCCGGGGGCTGAATATCCTCTTGCCGCTACGGCCCCCGGGTCAGGGCTTGAGTTGGCCCTTCCTGCTCAACAACTGCCAGCCCTGGCGGACTTCCTGCACGCCGAACAACAGGCACAGCGGAAAATAAACCGCCAGGCCCGCAAGCACGGCCGCCGCTAAAATCATACCTTTATCGAAGGATAATCCCGCCCGGGTCCAATCGGCCAGACGCAAGACCAGGGTCACGACCGCCCCCATCAGAAGACAGGCCGGCAGAGACTTGATCACCGGAAGCACAAACCGGCGGTTGATGAATCGTCCTGTTCTCCGATGTAACAGCAGCAACAGGACAAAAGCGTTGAAGACCGCCGCCAGCGTCACCGCACCGGCCAGCCCGGCAAACCCGAAAACCTGCATAAGCGCCAGCCCCAGCAGCAGATTGACGATCAGCGTCCAGAACGAAACCGCCACCGGCGTCCGCGTGTCCTTGAGCGCATAAAACGTCTGTGCGGCAATCCGGCTGTAGCCGACGAAAACCAATCCCGGCGCATAACAGATCAATGCCAGCGCAGTGTTCTCCAGTGCCGCCAGATCGAACTCCCCGGCCAGAAAAAAGAGCGAATATATAGGCCGTGCGCAAAGGATCAGGCCGACCACGGCAGGCAGCATGAAAATCGTTATCATGGTAAAAGCAAAGCGCAGCGAACGCTGCAGTTCCAGCTGATCTCCCGCAGCGACCTGACGGCTCATAAGCGGTAAAGCGGCCTGGGCCAGGGAGACGATAAAAATGCCCTGGGGAAACTCGAACAAGCGCTGCCCGTAATACAGATACGACAGGTTTCCATCCGGCAGAAACGATGCCAGCAGGCGGCTGACGACGATGTTGATCTGATAAATGGCGACGCCGAAAAGACCCGGTACCATCAGTTTGACGATCTTGCGCAGATGCGGGTCGGCACGAAAATCGAATTTCAGTCTCAGGCGAATGCGATAGCGCAACAGCAGCGGATACTGCAACAGCAGTTGCGCCACTCCACCCAGCAGCACGCCGACCGCCAGCGCGTAGATCGGCTGCTGAAACAGATGGCCCAGAGTCAAAGCGCTGAATATCATCGCCAGGTTGAGAAACAGCGGCGATAAAGACGGCAGAAAAAAATGGCCGTGAACATTGAGAATGCCGGTGATCAGGGCGAGCATGGAAACCAGACCGATATACGGAAACATGATGCGATTCAAATGATCGGTCAAACTCAATTTTCCGGGCACCTGGGAGAAACCGTAGCCGATGACTTTGACGATCCAGGGAGAGCAGAGAATTCCGAGCGCAACCACCGCCAGCATGGTCAACGCCAGCAAGGTCGCACACCGGTTGGCGAGATCCTCCGCCTCCTGTTTGTCGCGCTGGTGAAAAACCTCGGAAAAAACCGGGACGAAAGCCGCCGTCAGCGAACCTTCGCCGAAAAACCGGCGCAGCAGATTGGGAATCGTAAAAGCCATGAAAAAAGCATCGGTCACCAGAGCGGCGCCGAATATGCGGGCAATGATCAGGTCGCGGATCAGGCCGGCGACACGGCTGATCGAAGTCGCACAGGCCATGGCCAGGGTGGCTGCGGCAATTTTACGATTACCTGTCATTGTTTAATTTTAATCCTGTAAAAGAAGAATCTAATTACCTGGAGATACGTATTTTTTTTCAATTCATTATTTCTTTCTAACTTGACAGAAAAGAAAGGACTGATTAGTATCGCCCAGTTCTTCAGCCGCTGCCGGCTTATACCACACTTTTACAAGGAGTTGTTTTCGTGGCAAACCATAAATCTGCAGAAAAACGCAACCGTCAAAACGACCAGCGAAACGCCCGCAACACTCATATCCGCTCAACCATGCGCACCCTGGTCAAACAAGTGCGCGAAAGCGTCGCCACCGGCGACCGGGACGCGGCCCAACAGGCGCTGAGCAAGGCGATTCCGTATATCGACAAAACCGCCACCAAAGGGGTCATCCATAAAGCGACTGCGAGCCGTAAAATTTCCCGTTTGAGCAAACTGGTCAACACGCTCGGCTAACCGCTTGCGGCAGAAAGGCCGGTCAGCTTTTCTGCCGCGCACCTTTCCCGCTGGACAGCTGCAGAAGCAACTGATCCAGTAACGCTTCGGCGTTCGCACCGCTTGATTTCATCGCCAGATCAGTCTCCAGAAACAGTTCAAACGCACGGCTAAAATCCCGCCGGGAAAACCGTCTGCCCTGCTCCACAAGGCCGGTGACGGCAAAAGCGGGAACTCCCGCCAGACGGGCGATATCCTTGTTCGGGCAATTCTTGACCTGGAGTTCGCGGACCTTCCACAACTGCCGAAAATGGCGTACCAGCAAGGCCAGAATACGCAGCGGCGGCTCGCCTGCCGCCAGTAATCTCCTGCTCAGGGACAAGGCCCTGCCGGAATCACCGCGGCCTACGGCCCGCCCCAGTTCAAAAATATTCTCCGCCCGGCCGCGCGAGACCACGGCTTGCACATCTTTGACATCGATAAGGGAACCCTGACCGATATAGTTGCAGAGTTTGTCCAGTTCGGCATGCACTTCATGGAGCCCGGTTCCGACCATGGAGCAGAAGAGCGTCAGGGCGTCGCCGCTGATACTGATATCCCTGGCGTCCAGGTTCCGGCGGACGTACGGGGGCAGGCTCTTTTCCGTCAGCGGTTTGAATTCGACCACGGCGGCGTGCTTTTTCAACAGTTGAAAAAAACGGCGCCGCGCATCTATTTTATCGGCGACGAAAAGCAGACAGGTTTCCGCAACCGGGTCTTCCAGGTAGGCGGAGAAGTTCTCCATTTCGGCAACGGAAAACTGTTGGGCGTCTTTGAGAGTGACCAGTTTACGGGCAGCAAAGACAGGCAGGGTCCGGACCGCTTCCAGCAACTGCGCGGCGGTGGTTTCTTTGCCGTTGAAACGGTGATCGTTGAAATCGTCCCGGCCGTCCGGCAGCACCGCTCTGCGCACGGCCTGTACGGCCTGCTGAAGCAGAAAAGGTTCTGCCCCATAGAGCAGGATCAGGGCCGGAACCCGGTCGTTTTGCAACAGGCGATAAAAGGCATCGGGACTCAACATCGGCGCGATCAAAAATCGTCAAGAAGTTGAAAATAAAGCTCCTCGGCCAGCCTCTGGCTCAGTTCCTCCTGAGCCAGACTTTCCAGGTCTTCCTGCAGTTGTTTGGCGTCCGCCGCGGCATAATCGACCGACCAGTTCAAGGTCCTGCGCCACAGCAGGTTCCGTTCCGGCGCCGGTTGCTTCAGTTCCGCGGTAATCACCAGGGTAGCACGATACTCGCTGATATCATCATTTTTGTCATAGGACAGCGCCCGGGACCGGTAACGCAGCAGCGTACCGCGCAATATCGCTTGCGCCGCAGTGTCGCTTTCCACCAGGGAGATGGCGGTATTACGGGCCAGGACGGCGCTGATATCGTTGGTCAGGCGGTTTTCCAGTTGCGGTTCCGAGGTCTGGTTGACGAACGGCTCGACATAGACCCGCTCAATACCGCCGGGCAATCCTCCGCCCCGGCCCGGCACATGGTAGCCGCAGGCTGAAAGCAGCAACAACAGGAACAGACACCAGCGGAAATTCATCAGGACACCACGATATTGATCAACCGTCCGGGAACGACAATGACTTTGCGCACCTGCTTTCCGGCAACGAAGCGCTGCACATTCTCTTCTTTCAATGCCGCCTGTTCAAGCTCATCCCGAGGGGCATCGACGGCCACTTCGATCTTACCCCGCACCTTGCCGTTCACCTGAATGACCAGAGTCACCGTCTTCGCCGCCAGCGCGGTTTCGTCCCAGACCGGCCAGCCGGACTGTTCGACGCTTTCGGTGTGGCCCAGTTGCTGCCAGAGTTCCTCACTGATATGCGGAACAAAGGGGTTGAGCAGGCGCACAACGCTTTCCAGGGCTTCCCGCAGCACGCCGGGAGACTCCACGGCCGCATCGAACGCGTAAACCGCATTCACCAACTCCATAACCGCGGCGATGGCGGTATTGAAATGGAAACGGCCATTGACGTCTTCGGTGACTTTCTTGATCGTCTGATGGGTCTTTCTTTTCAGCTCGCCCGCCTTCCCGTCCGCGGTCGCGGGAATCTCTGCTCCGGCCACCACATCCAGATGGTCGTAGACCGCCCGCCACACCCGGCTGAGAAAACGCGAACAACCTTCCACACCCTGCTCGTTCCATTCCAGGTCCTTCTCCGGCGGCGCAGCGAACAGGGAGAACAGGCGTGCGGTGTCCGCACCGTACTGGTCGATCAGCTGATTGGGGTCGATGACGTTTTTCTTCGACTTGCTCATCTTTTCGGTGCGCCCCAACTCCACAGCCCGGCCGCAGTGAGAGCAGACCCCGTCGTTCACTTCCTCGGGATAGAGCCAGCCGTGTTCGGGACAACGCTGGGTTTCCTTGCACACCATGCCCTGGGTCAGGAGCCTGGTGAAGGGTTCGTCAACATCGAGCAGTTCCAGATCACGCAATATCTTGGTATAGAATCGCGCATAGAGAAGATGCATGACCGCATGTTCAATTCCACCGATATACTGATCGACCGGCAACCAGTAGTTGGCCGCCGCTTTGTCCAACGGACCGGCTTCGAAGTCCGGGCAGGCATAGCGGGCAAAATACCAGGAGCTCTCGACAAAGGTGTCGAAAGTATCGCTCTCGCGCCGGGCGGGCTTGCCGCAGCGCGGGCAGTCAACCCGTAAAAAGGCTTCATGCCGGGCCAGCGGAGACCCGCCCTCGCCGGTCAGGTCGACATCCGTCGGCAGTTCGACCGGCAGATCCTTTTCCGGCACCGGAACAATACCGCAATCCTCGCAGTAGATGATCGGGATCGGCGTGCCCCAGTAGCGTTGTCGCGAGACACCCCAGTCGCGCAAACGGTAATTGACGGTTTGGCGTCCGGCGCCGCGCTCTTCGAGCGAGGAGATGACCCGCTCCTTGGCAATTTCGTTGTCGAGACCGGCGAATTCACCCGAATTGACCAGTTTACCCGGACCGGCATAGGCTTCCGTCAACGTTTCACCCTGTAACGCGTCCCCTTCCGGCTGAATGACAACCCGAACCGGCAAACGGTACTTACGCGCGAATTCAAAATCGCGCTGGTCGTGGGCCGGAACCGCCATCACCGCGCCGGTGCCGTAATCCATCAAGACGAAATTGGCAAGGAACACGGGAATTTCTTCACCGTTGACCGGGTTGAGCGCATAAGAGCCGGTGAACACCCCTTTCTTTTCCATGTCCCCGCTGGTGCGGTCGAGTTTGTCCTGACACGCGACCTCTTCGATAAAACGCTCGACTTCCCGGCGCTGTGCATCCGTTATCAAGGTGGCGACCAACGGATGTTCCGGGGCCAGGCTCATGAAAGTCGCGCCGAACAGGGTATCCGGCCGCGTGGTGAAAACCTGGATTTTTTCATCCCGGCCAACCAGCGCAAAGTCGATTTCACCGCCGTAACTCTTGCCGATCCAGTTGCGCTGCATCGCCAGGACCCGTTCCGGCCAGCCGGAAAGCTTATCCGCCCAGTCGAGCAACTCATCGGCGTAAGCGGTGATTTTGAAAAACCATTGTTCCAGTTCTTTCTGTTCCACCGGGTTGTGGCAACGCCAGCAGCAGCCGTCTTCCACCTGCTCGTTGGCCAGAACGGTCTGGCAATCCTCGCACCAGTTGACCGCCGAGCCTTTTTTGTAAGCCAAGCCTTTTTCGAACATTTTCAGAAAAACCAACTGTTCCCAGCGGTAATAGGTCGGGTCGCAGGTGGCGAATTCACGCTCCCAATCGTAGGACAGGCCGATGCGTTTCAGTTGGTTACGCATGTTGTCGATATTTTCATAAGTCCATTTGGCCGGGTGGATCCCATGCTCAATCGCGGCGTTCTCCGCCGGCATGCCGAAGGCGTCCCAGCCCATCGGATGCAGAACATTAAACCCCCGCATGCGCTGAAAACGGGCCACGACATCGCCGATGGCATAGTTGCGCACATGCCCCATGTGAATGCGTCCCGAGGGATAGGGAAACATTTCAAGCAAATAATATTTTGCTTTGGATCCGTCCTCGATCACACGAAAGGACTTCCGCTTTTGCCAGAGACCCTGCCACTTGGCCTCAACTTCTTTGGAAATGTACTGACTGTTCATATTACCTCCGCAGCAGAAGCGCCTCCGCTGCCTGAAACTTATCCCGGCTCCGTGAATGGCCCGGCGAAAGAAAACACCAGGGACGGCCGGCTCCAAGTTGTCGAAAAATGACCGCCGACTCCCTGGGAGCGCCTCTCATCCTTTGAGGTACTCATTCACGGCAAGCACTTGCATCTTTTTTTCACCATCCCTTCACCGCATCCGGGAGGATGGAAACGACGGCCAAAGACACAAAAACCGGCGCAAGCCGGCATCGTGGATTGTACTCTTTTTAGCTTCATCTCCCTGCGTCATAAGCGGAGCGTGAAGGCGGGCGACAACAACCTGGTGTTATTTGGCCCGATAAGTAATGCGCCCGCGGGTCAGATCGTAAGGTGACAATTCAACCGTAACCCGGTCTCCGGGCAGGATGCGGATATAATACTTGCGCATCTTTCCCGAGATATGGGCAAGCACCACATGGTCATTATCCAATTTGACGCGGAACATCGCATTGGGCAACGGTTCCACCACGGTTCCTTCGACTTCGATTGCTTCTTCTTTAGCCAACTGTTCCTCCCACACACCTCAAATATCAAACGACAAATTTAGCCGGATGGCGTCTTATTACATGTTCCTCATAAGCTGTCAAGTCCCGACGGGCCGATCGATGCTTACCGCGGCAGCCGTCCTGAAACAGTGCGGCCTATTCCGAGGTCTCCGGGTCGAGCAGCCTTCTGACGACTTCGACCAGCCGGGCCGTCTGTATCGGTTTGGTGATATATTCATCGGCGCCGAGACTGAGAGCTTTGGCACGGGTCACGGCAGACCCTTCGGTCGTGACCACCAAAACAGGCAGGCTGCGGTAACCGGAGTCATTACGCAGCAAACTGACCAGCTTAAGCCCGTCCATTATCGGCATATTGATGTCGGTCAAAAGCAGATCGTATTTGTCCGCCGCCAGCATTTTCAACGCGCTGAGCCCGTCGCCGGCTTCGTCAATCTGCAGACCGGGCAGGCGCTGAAGAGCGAAAACAATGAACTGTCGCATGGCCGGTGAGTCATCGACGACCAGAACCTTCGCCCTCAGCATGTTGTCAATCTCCGCTGACCCGGATTATTCCTTAAGGGTTCGTCACCTAACCGACTAAAGCGTATCAGATCAGGCTGAACGCAGGAAGTGACCCTGCAGGCGATCTGGACAGACCGTTGAAGCGCAACGAGCGAGCGCAGCCTGAGATGATGGGCAATCCACGGTTGCAGCAGAACTCAATTCCTGAATCATCCGGATAGAAAGTGAAATTAGCTCCACAATTTTCGGTATCTTAGCAGCTTAGCCCGGCAAAAGCCACCGCAATCACAAGGTGCTTATGAACTCAGGAGACGGGATAAGGAAGAAAAAGATATCGCCCGGAGGTGTGCTGCGACAAACGGCAGTTGCTGGTGAAAACAATAAAAAGCCCGGCCAACCGGACCGGGTTGCCGCCCCGGGAGATTGAAAAAACCGTCCTATTCCGGATCGAGCAGTTGTTCGATCGTTTCCATCACCATGGTTGATTTAAACGGCTTGGTAATATACTGATCCGCGCCGACGGCCTCGCCGTGCGCCAGATCCTCAGGGGTTTTTTTCGCCGTCAGCAGAATCACCGGAATGTGCCGGGTCTGCGGGTTGTTTTTAATCCGTTCGCAGACTTCAAAACCGTCCAGTTCAGGCAGCATGATATCAAGCAAAATCAGATCCGGCGGTTCATCCTCCACGGCTTCGAGGGCGGCAAGGCCGGTGGTTGCGCCCTGCACCAGGTAGCCCTTCGTGGTCAACAGGATACTTTCCAATTTCAGCAGGCTTTCTTCATCTTCAACAATCAATATTTTTTTCTGCATAGCCTCCGTCTCCAAGCACAATGAATTCAATACTTCATTATACCAGATGATTGTTGAAATGATTCCGTCACGCCCCCTTTTCCTGCAAAGCCTGCTCCATGGCCAACCCCGCCCGGGACAGGAAAACCTTGAATACCTCCAGCCGCCGGCTGACATCGTGCCGGGAAAAACCGTCGCCGTATAATAAGGCCACCACTTTATTCTCGTTGAGCAGCGGGGCCAGAAACACCTTTTGCGGTGCCCCGGCGAGAAAACGCTGCAAATCCCGCTCGGCGGCGGTATCGTTCAACGCGCCGAGCGCGGCTGTTCTGGCGTCGAGCACCCGGGCGAAAAAAGAATCGGGCTCGACCTGCAGGCGCAGCTTTCTGACCAAACTGTCGGCACCCCCGACTGCGGATTTCAGCCCGAACTGCCCCAGCCCGACCAATAGCTTTCCACGGACGTCAAAAATAATCGCCCGGCCCATAATTTCACTGGCATAGCGCAGGATCAACAGAATGATCCCGCCGCCGAACTCAGGCTGCTGCAATTCGGCCAGCATGCTTTTCAACAGATCGATACCCTGTTCCCGCTGATGTGCCTGAATCTCTCTGACCTCCCGCTCGATGATTCGTTCATCGATCCGGGTCTCCCCCTGGTCAATGATTTTCCGGCCCTTAACCAACAGATGCTGGGGGCTCAACCCTTTTTCGAGCATATAATCGAGCGGGTTCAACTGCGCTTCGCCGAAAACCGACAACGGCTCCAGCTGAAAAGCGAAGGTTCCCTCCTGCCAGGAAAAGAAACTGAAGACGATACGTTCGATCTGCCGGGCGACCACCCGTTCGATGTCCTGCTTGGGAACCTGAAAGAGTTCCGTCAGAATCCGGCCGAAGGGGCAATGTCGCGGTGAGGCCTGCTGGTATGCCAGGGCCCGGTTGACCTGTTCGGCCGAAACCAGCTTTTCCTTGCGCAACAACTGCCCGAGCCCCTGGGGAAGCAGCGACGAAGACGCGCGAATGATCTGGCCCTGCGAAAAACAGATGACCCCTTCTCCCCGGCGGCATTTCAGCGTCAAGGTGCCGCTTTTTTTGCTCAAACTGAGCAGTTGCAGGATGTCGCGAAACCCCAGATCTTCCAGGTAACCTTCCAATGCCATTATTGTTCGCCTCTTGCCGCCGCTCTGCCCATTTGCCGTCCCCGGTCAGGATTTGCGCCCTTTGAACTGAAGTCTGATCGGCACCAGGTCATAGTGAAATTTTTCCCGCAGGCAGTTGATCAAATAGCGTTGATAGGAAAAGTGGACATCAGTCGGGTAGTTGGTAAACAGGACAAAGGTCGGCGGCCGTATCGCAGCCTGGGCCGCATAGTAAAATTTAATCCGCCGGCCGCGGACCAGCGCGGGAGGATGTTTGGCGATGAACTCTTCCAGACCCTGGTTCAGGCTTGCCGTCGCTACTCTGTGGTTGAACTGTTCGGCAACGGCTTCAACCTGGGCCATGATTTTGTCAACCCGCTGTCCGGTCAACGCCGACACGAAAAGCAAAGGCGCGAACGGCAGGAATTTGAAGCGGCGGCGCACATCCTCCACATAGCGCCCCATGGTCTTGTGATCTTTTTCGGGCAGGTCCCATTTATTGACGATCAGAATCACCGCCCGGCCTTTTTCATAGGCATACCCGGCAATATTCAGGTCCTGATCGGTCACCCCTTCCCGGGCATCGAGAACGATCAGCACAACATGGGCGCGGTCCATCGCTTTCAACGAGCTGACGGCGCTGTATTTTTCCAGCGCCTGGTTGACCTTGCCCTTGCGCCTGATACCGGCCGTATCGATCAACAGAAAATCTTGCCGCTTATAGCTGAAAGGCGTATCGATACTGTCCCGCGTCGTCCCGGCGACCGGGTTGGCGACAACCCGCTCAAAGCCGAGCATGCGATTGATCAGCGACGACTTCCCGACATTGGGCCGCCCGACGACGGCCAGTCGGACCTGATTGGCCCTGTCGATCTCCTCCGCCCTTGCGGGCAGGAGTTCTTCCAGCTCGGCGACCAGCTCATTGACCCCGCGGCCATGCTCCGCCGAAAGGGTAAAAAACCGCTCGATGCCGAGGGCGTAGAACTCGGCTGCCGCGGGTTCCCGGTTCTCTCCGTCGACCTTGTTCACCAGATAAAAAACCGGCTTGTCGATACGCCGCAAGCTTTCGACGATCTCCCGGTCGGAACCGGTCAAACCGTCCTTGACATCCATCACGAACAGAATAATGTCGGCTTCAGCAACGGCCATCTCGGTCTGTTCACGCATCTGCGTCAGCAGTTGATCGTCGCTGTTCGGTTCGAAACCACCGGTGTCGACCAGCAAAAAAGGCCTGCCGAAACGGGTGATCTCGGCATAGTGGCGATCACGCGTCACCCCGGGAAAATCTTCAACAATCGCCTTACGCTTTCCCAGCAACCGATTGAATAACGTCGATTTTCCCACATTCGGTCGGCCGACAATGGCCACGGTTTTCAGCATGAATGTCCGCCCCTGTTCACATTCTTCATTTATGGCTGTAGCCGAGTTCCCGCAGCATCCGTTCGCTGCGGGTCCAGTCTTTATCGACCCGGACGAACAGTTCCAGAAAGACCCGGGTTCCCAGCAGTTGTTCGATCTCCCTGCGGGCCTCGCTGCTCAACTGCTTGATCATCCGGCCCTGCTTACCGACAATGATTTTTTTTTGGCTGTCTCTTTCCACATGAATGACAGCCTGGATGACAACCAGGTTTTTCTCCGGTTTCTCGACAAAGCTTTCCACCCGGACCGCCACCGCATAAGGAATTTCCTTGTGCGTCCGCCGCATGACCTGCTCCCGGATCAACTCGGCCACGACGACCCGCTCCGGCTGGTCGGTGATCATTTCTTCGGGATAATAGCGCGGTCCCGGCGGCAACCTGCGCTCGATGTTGTCCAGTAATAAATCGACCCCGTCCCCGCTCAGCGCCGACAGCGGGATGACTTCTTGAAAAGAGAACATTTCGCTGTATTGCCGCATGATCGCCAACAGGGCTGGAGGCGGCACCAGATCGATCTTATTGATGACCAGAAAAACCGGTGTCGACGCCTGACCGAGGATATTCAGGATATACCTGTCCTCGCTGCCGGGGACATCCCTGGAGCTGACGATAAACAGGGCCAGATCGATATGTGTACAAGCTTCAAGGGCCTGATCGACCATAAAACGATTCAGCTTGCCCGTCGCCTTGTGAATACCCGGAGTATCGATAAGCAGCGCCTGACCGCCATCGAAATTATGCACGCCGAGAATCCGGTTGCGCGTGGTCTGCGGTTTATTCGAGGTAATCGCAATCTTCTGGCCGAGAATGCAGTTCAGAAGAGTCGATTTGCCGACATTCGGACGGCCGACAAGAGCGACAAAACCGGAATGGAATTCAGTTTTCATGAGAGTTGCTTATTTTTCTCAAAAGAGTGTGATCGAGGGCCGCGGCGGCGGCTTTCTGTTCGGCGCTTTTTTTACTCGGGCCGCTGCCTTTGCCCAACAATTGGCCGGCATAGCGCACTTCCATGGTGAAAATACGCTCATGATCGGGCCCGCTGACTCTGAGCAGATGATATTCCGGCAGTTTGCCATGGGCCGCCTGAAAGGTTTCCTGCAGCCGGGTTTTATAATCGCTGCCGTAACGCAGCTGCGCGGAGGCGCGGATATGCGCCGCAAAAATGCGATCGACCACCTGATAAGCCGCGGCGAAACCGCCATCCTGATAAACGGCTCCGAGCAAGGCTTCGAGGGCGTTGGACAGCAGGCTCGGCTTGTCCCGTCCGCCGCTCTTCTCCTCCCCTTTCCCCAAGCGCAGGCCCGTCCCCAGATCAAGCCCGCGGGCGATGCCGGCCAGGCCTTTTTCACTGACGACTTCGGCCCGGATACGCGTCAAGCCCCCTTCCGGGATATCCGGATAGTGCCGGAAAATCCAGTCGCTGACCGCCAGTTCCAGAACGGCGTCGCCCAGAAACTCGAGCCGTTCGTTGTCACTGATGAAGTCCGCCTGTTCGTTGCTGAAGGATTTATGCGTCAAACCTTGCAGCGCCAGGGCCGGATTATTGAAGTGATAGATGATTTTTTCTTCCAGCTTGCGTAAAAATTCCGCCACAGGGCCTCCGCTCGTATTGCCGATGTGAGCGGAGTATAGCCAAATCCGCTCACAACTTCAAATTCTTTACCGCCTTGAAAACCGCTTTGCCGCGCCTTTAAACTTGATTCATGGGCTCTTGCCTCTCTATAATATTTCCTTGGAATTTCGGCGGTCCCCTTCACAGTTGTCGCTCACGCAGATTTTCGTTTCTCATTTCATGATGTTGGCGGGACAAACATCAATCGACATCCGGTTGCCAAGAGTTTGCCAAAATGACATTTGACACGATCAGCGGACACGAACAGCAGAAAAACATCCTGCGCCGGGCACTGCAGGAAGGGCGCATCGCCCATGCCTACCTGTTTGAGGGCCCCGAAGGCGTCGGCAAACGTTTGCTGGCCCTGGCCTTTGCCCGGGCTCTGCTCTGTGAGCGGGGGAACGGTTGTGGTGACTGTCCCGCCTGCCGCAAGATCGATCATAATAATCATCCGGACATTCATATTCTCGAAGCCGACGACGCCAGCGTCAAAATCGACCGGATCCGCGATCTGCAGCGGGAACTGGCCTTGTTTCCCCTGGAGGGCGGTTATAAAATCTGCCTCTTCGACAACGCCGACAACATGACTCCGGGAGCGGCCAATGCCTTGCTCAAGACCCTTGAGGAGCCCCAGGCGAACACGCTGTTGATCCTGCTGACGGCCCATCCGGACAGCATGTTGCCCACGATCCGCTCACGCTGTCAGCGCCTGCCCTTTCACGGCTTACCGAAGAAACAGCTGGCCGAAATCCTGATGCGCCGCCTTGAACTGGACGAGGCTGCCGCCAATATTCTGGCCGCCCTTTCCGAGGGCAGCCTGAAGAAAGCGCTGGGACAAAACCGTCGGCTCTATCTGGAAAAACGTCAAAAATTGATTCAATCCTTGTCAGCGTTATCCTCAGCAAGTACTATTCCGGCATTCTCGTTTGCCGAAGAACTGGCGCAGGAGAAGGAACTGCTCCCGGACATCCTGGATATTTTTTCCGCTTATTACCGGGACATCCTATTGCTGAAACATGGCCGGCCCGAACACGAGCTGGTCAATCAGGACATGCTGGAAGCGCTCTACCGACAGAGCCGCAGGCTGTCCACGCAAACATTGCTGAAGATTCTCAATATTCTGGAAACAGCGCGTTATCATCTGGTTCGCAACGTAAACCGCCAGCTTGCCCTGGAGGTCATGCTGATGCGGATGACAGCCGCTTAGTTCGGGACAATATTTTTATGCCGCAACTCAAACTGGTCGGCGTGTCGTTTCATAGCGCCGGAAAAATATTCGATTTTAATGCCCATGATTTCGAACTCTCGCCGGGGGACCAGGTGATCGTCGAAACCGAACGCGGACGGGCGTTGGGTACGGTGATAACCGCCCCTCGGGAAACGGCGGAAAAAGACGCCCCGCCGAAGTTGAAATCGGTCATACGCCTGGCCGGGGACACCGATCTGCAGATGGCCCGGACCAACGCCGAACGCGAACAGGAAGCGTTGCTCTTTTGTCAACAACGGGTGCTTGAGCGCAACATGGAGATGAAGCTGGTCCGGGCGGAATATCTGTTCGACGGGTCCAAGATCATTTTTTACTTCACCGCCGACGGTCGCATCGATTTTCGTGAGCTCGTCCGCGATCTGGCCCAGTATTTCCGCACCCGCATCGAAATGCGCCAGATCGGGGTTCGTGACGAAGCCAAACTGGTCGGAGGGATCGGTATCTGCGGCAGGGAGCTCTGCTGCTGCAGCCATCTGCGCGAGTTTGCCCCGGTTTCAGTGAAAATGGCCAAAGCCCAGGGGCTGGCCCTGAACCCGACCAAGATCTCGGGACAGTGCGGCCGACTGCTCTGCTGTCTGGCCTATGAATACGAAACCTATAATGAGTTGATCAGGAACTTGCCGAAATGCGGGAAAAAACTGCAACTCAGCTCAGGAACGGCTGAAGTCGTCGCGCTTGATATTCTGGGCCAGAAAGTCACCCTTGCCGGTCAGGGCGGCGAACGCTGCTGCCTGACGGCAGCCCAGCTGGAAGCCGAAATGAACGGCAAAGCCCCGGAAAAAAGCCCTGCCGCAGAGCCGGGCAAGACCGGACAAAAAGATAAGACGACCGCACAGGCTCAGCACAAACGGCCGGAGCGAAAACGCGGACGGCGCAAGCCGCAAAAACCGGAGCAGGAAAAAAAGGATCGCCAACAGACGACGGAAAGCGTACCGGCCGAAGGAGAAAAAAAGAAGAACCCGCGCCGGCGGAGACGCCCAAAAAAGCGTCCGAATCGCACAAAAACCAACGATAAGCCTTCCTGAAATGCAGATGTGATTACCAGTGGGAGTATTTTCATCATGGAGAAAACATTTTACGTCACAACCCCGATCTATTACGTCAACGACGTCCCTCATATCGGCCATGCCTATACGACCCTGGCCTGCGATGTAATCGCCCGCTACAAGCGGGCACGCGGCTACAGGGTCGCCTTCCTGACCGGGACGGAATGAACATGGTCAGAAAGTCGAGACCGCGGCCAAAGCCAACGGCGAGACGCCGCTTGAACTTGCCGACCGGGTGGTCAAACGGTTTCAGTCTTTGTGGACGAAACTGAACATTTCCCATACCGACTTCATCCGCACCACCCAGGAACGCCACAAGCACACGGTTCAGGAACAATTCAAGGCCATAGAAGCCAAGGGGGATATCTATCTCGGCGAATACGAGGACTGGTACTGCACGCCCTGCGAAACGTTCTGGACGGAAACCCAGTTGCTCGACGGCAACTGTCCCGATTGCGGCCGCCCGACCACCAAACTCAAGGAAGAGTCCTATTTCTTCCGCATGAGTAAATACCAGGAGCGCTTGCTGCAGCATATCGAGGACAATCCCGATTTCATCCAGCCCAAATCGCGCCGTAACGAAATTCTCAGCTTTGTGCGCGAAGGGTTGCGCGATCTGTCGATTTCACGCACGTCTTTCTCCTGGGGCATCCCGGTGCCGGGCAATCCGAAACACGTTATTTATGTCTGGTTCGATGCCTTGACCAACTATATTTCCGCATTGGGTTATCCGGAAGACAAGGACGGTCAATTCGCCACCTTCTGGCCCGCGATTCATGTCATCGGCAAGGACATATTGCGCTTTCATGCCGTCTACTGGCCGACTTTCCTGCTGGCGGCCGGCCTGCCGCTGCCCGAAAGAGTTTTCGCTCACGGCTGGTGGACGGTGGAAGGGCAGAAAATGAGCAAAAGCCTGCGCAACGTCGTCGAACCCAATATGCTGGTGGACAAATACGGTGTCGATGCGATCCGTTATTTCCTGCTGCGGGAAGTGCCCTTCGGCCTCGACGGCGACTTTTCCCACAATGCCCTGATCCACCGCATCAATTCCGATCTTGCCAACGACCTCGGCAATCTGGTCAGCCGCTCGACCGCCATGTTGGGCAAATATTTCGCCGGCCTGTTGCCGCAACCGGCCGCGCAGACGGCTGTCGATCAGAACCTGATCGATCTGTTCGGCCGGAATGTTCAATTGCTCGATGAGCAGTTGGATAATCTGGCTTTCAATAAAGCCCTGATGACCATCTGGGAACTGATCTCGGCCGGCAACAAGTATATTGACGAAACCGCCCCCTGGGCCCTGGCCAAGGACGAGAGCCAACGCGAACGGCTGGGCACGATCATGTATAATCTGCTTGAGGCGCTACGCCTCATTGCCCTGCTGGTTGCCCCTTTCATGCCGGAGACCGGTGAAAAAATCCTCGGTCTTCTTGCTTGCGATCCGCAGAAACTTGAGCTTGAAGGACAGGATCAATGGGGCGGATTGCAACCGGGAAGCCGGGTGCAAAAAGCGGAGCCGCTGTTTCCACGCCTGGAAACGGAGTAAAGACAGGATCAGACACAGGGCGCCTCAAGCGCCCTGTGTTTTTGGGAGACCTTCCGGATGCCGACAGAGAGAACTTTCCTTATCGACAGCCATGCCCACCTGGACAGCGGGCAGTTCGGCCACGACCTTGACGACGTTTTGTCCCGCGCGCGCGAAAACGACGTCGATTATATCCTAGACGATCGGCTGCGACATGGCAAGCTCGGATAAAAGCGTCGCGCTGGCCGAACGTTATGAGCAGGTTTACGCCGCCGTCGGCGTACACCCCCACGATGCCGGTGAAATCGATGCCGACAGCCTCCGCCGGCTGGAGCAATCGCTCTCTCATCCCAAGGTGGTCGCGCTGGGAGAAATCGGCCTCGACTATTATCGCGACAGGTCGCCGCGCGACATTCAGCGTCATGCTTTCCGCGAACAGATTCGACTGGCGTTGAAAATGAACAAGCCGATCATCGTCCACGACCGCGACGCCCACGAAGAGGGTCATGCAGATCCTAGTGGAAGAAAAGGCGGCGCAGGTGGGCGGCGTGCTGCATTGTTTCAGCGGCGGCCCTGAGATGGCGAAAGAATGCCTGGAGTTGGGATTCTACCTTTCTTTCCCCGGCCCGCTCACCTATCCGAAAAACGATCGGCTCCGGGATATCGTCGGACAGATACCGCTCAATCGCATTCTGGTTGAAACCGACTGCCCTTATCTTGCGCCGCAACCGTTTCGCGGCAAGCGCAACGAACCCGCCTACGTACGCTATACCGCGGAGAAACTGGCGGAAATCAAAGGACTGTCGCTGGAGGATGTGGCCCGCGTCACCAGTCGCAACTGCGGCGACCTGTTCGGTATCGGCCCCGACACAGGAACCGCACAGATTGTGTACAGCATCCGCGATTCGCTCTATCTGAACATCACCAACCGCTGCACCAACAGTTGTGTTTTCTGCGCCAAATCAAGCGATTACACGGTCAAGGGACACTACCTGAAACTCGACCGCGAACCGACCTTCAACGCCGTCACGCAAGCCGTCGGCGATCCGTCCCGCTACCGCGAAGTGGTGTTTTTGCGGTTACGGGGAGCCGTTGCTGCGGCTCGAGCTGGTCAAACAGCTCGCCGCCTGGCTGAAGCAACGCCGGGCGACCGTCCGCATCAACACCGACGGCCTGGCCAACCTGGTTCACGGGCGCAACATCCTGCCGGAACTGTGCGGCCTCGTCGATGCGGTATCCGTCTCGCTCAATGCCGCCAATGCCGAGGAATACGCACGCCTGTGTCCTTCCGACTACGGCAGGCAGAGCTATCCGGCGGTCAAGAGCTTCATCAGCCGGGCCAAAGAACTGCTGCCCCAGGTGACCGCTACCGCCGTAACCTTTCCCGGCGTCGACATCGAAGCTTGTGCCCGGGTGGCGGCTGAACTCGGGGTTGAGTTTCGCGCCCGGACTTATCAGCCGCTTGCGCACAGAGGATCCCATGACGCCATATGATTTCGATCTGTTTGTTGTCGGCGCCGGATCGGGCGGCGTCCGTGCCGCCCGCATGGCCGCGGCAGCGGGAGTCCGCGTCGGTATCGCCGAGCAGGACAGAGTCGGCGGCACCTGCGTCAATCTGGGCTGCATCCCGAAAAAACTCTATGTTTACGCCGCCGAATACGCGGCGACGCCGGAAAACTCTGCGCCTTTCGGATGGCGGATGGAAGCCCGCGGCTTCGACTGGCCGACCCTGCGCGACGGTGCAGCGAACTTCATTGCCGCGGCGAATAAGCGCATGGAAACCATGCTGGAAAAAGCCGGCGTCCGCCTCCTGCGGGGCCGGGCAACACTCGCCGGAGCGCATCAAGTCGCTGTCGACGGCCAGCGTTACACGGCCAGGAACATCCTGCTTGCGACCGGCAGTCAGCCCGCACTTCCCGCTTTTCCCGGCCGTGAATATCTGCTCACTTCCGATCAGATGTTCGGCCTGCAACAGCTGCCGAACCACCTGCTGGTCATCGGCGGGGGGTATATTGCCAGTGAGTTCGCCGGAATTTTCCACCGTTTCGGCGTCAAGGTCACGCAGATTTATCGGGGTGAACTTTTCCTCCGCGGCTTCGACCGGGAAATGCGGCAGTTTATCGCGGCGCACATGCGCCGACAGGGCATTGATCTGCGCTTCAACACCGATGTCGACAAAGTGGTTAAAAATGCGGACGATTCCTTTACGGTACTTCTGAACAACGGCGAGACATTGACCACATCCCTGGTCCTGGCAGCCACCGGCCGCCGGCCGCGGATACGGGATCTGGGACTGGAAATGCTCGGGGTCGAACTGACCCCAGGCGGAGCGGTTGCGGTTGACGGCAATTATCGCTCCAGCATCCCCTCCGTTTATGCGCTGGGGGACGCTATCGACCGCCTGCAACTGACGCCGGTTGCTCTTGCCCAAGCCATGGCCCTGGTCGGGCATCTTTATCGCGACGAACAAGTGACTGTCGACTACGATCTGGTGCCGACCGCGGTTTTCAGTTCGCCCCCACTTGCCTGCGTCGGGCTGAGTGAGGAACGGGCGCGTGAGCGTTATCCGCAAGTGGATGTTTTCACCACCGAATTCCGGGCGTTGCAACAAGGCTTGGGCGACGGTCCGGAACGGATGTTGCTGAAGCTTGTGGTGGACGGCGACAGCCGACGGGTGATCGGCGCGCATATGGTCGGCGATGGTGCGGCGGAAACCATTCAGGGGATCGCTGTCGCCTTGAAAGCAGGAGCGACAAAGGCGGTCTTCGATCAAACCGTCGGCATTCACCCGACCAACGCCGAAGAATTCGTCACCATGCGCAGTGTCACCCGCCGCCACGGCAACGGCTGAAAAAGATACGGAGCCCGACGAGGGATGAAAGTAACGATCGAATACTGCATGCAGTGAGACTACAGCGCACTGGCTGCCGGTCTGGCAGAAAAGCTGAAAGAAAAGTTTTCCGCCGACGTTGAACTGATCGAATCACGCGGTGGCGCCTACGAAATAACCGTCGATGGAGAACTGTTTTTTTCGAAGCTGTTGACCGGGCATTTTCCCAACGACGAACGCATCCTGCTGGATCTGGAAGCGGAATAAACCGCTGCGGCAACAACTGCGGACGGTCATGCTTTTCTTTATTGCCCGAACAATTTATTCAGGGTGCTGTCCAGCAACTGCCTCATCGGTTGTTGCGATTCTTTTTCCGGAGCCGACTTATCCAGCAGCCTTTCCTCCGCTTTCCGTTTGGCGTTTTCGAGTAATTGCTGCTGCAGAGCATCACCGTCGAAAGCGATTTCCGGTTGTCCGGCGGTCCCGGTTATACGCAAGGGAAGCACTCCCCACCCCTGTTGGTCGATCAGCGCCTGCTTTAACGAACCGCCGGTTCCCAGTTTTGAGATAAGCTCAGGGGCCAGGCGCGTGTCCAGTTTCAGATTGAGCCGGCCGTTGCTCCCGATACTGCCCTGCGGCCGCAATTCGGCTTTCGAGCCGTCAAGGGCCGCATTGACCTGGGCCGAGCCGTTGTTCAACCGGTAGCGGCCGTTCAGGGACTGAAAACTCAGCACCTTGAAATCGTCAGCACCGATAAACAACGCCAGGCGGTTGAGTAGCGGCAGCCCTTCGACCAGCCCCTGAATGATATGGAATTCGCCCTGCGCGCTGAGCCGATCCAAAACCTGTTGCGCCCGGACACCGCGGCCGGAAAAGCTGCTTCGCCACAGCATCTGGCCTGAAACCGTGGTGCCGGACGCGGGAAACAGAGTGTCCAGAAGTGGGCCCACATTCGGCTGAAGCACTTTGAATTCCCCCTGATAGGCCAGTCCCGGCACGCCCAGATCAAAAAGAGCCGAAGCATCGATTTCACCGCCATTGGCCGTTGCGGTAAGGTGTAAGAGATCGAGACGATTGTTGCGCAGGCTCAATTCTCCGGACACATCCTGCAGTGAAGAACGGCGGAAATCCAGTTGCTTGACCGCGACCCGCCCGTGCAGATCAACAGGCAGGGAGAAAGGACCCACCTCGGCGGCAGACGCCGACGCCACGGGTTTTTGTTGCGGCCGCACTGCAACCAAGGTTTTGGTTTCACCCGGGGATACGGCTTTTTCAGGAAAAACTTTATTGAGGTCGACAACATCCGCCTCAAGAGAAAAAACGCCGGTTAACGGACGGCGCCAGACATTGTCGAGATGAAAATTCAACCGGCCCGCCAGTTCGCCGTAGTCGATTCGCAACCCGCCCGCATCCAGAGCGCCGTCGACATAGTCAAGAGCGCCACTGAGTCCGACCCGAAAATTCTGTTTGCTGAAGCTGACATCCGCCAGGTTCACTTCGGCTTGCTGCAACAGCGCCGTGCCGGAACTGAGTTTCCCGGCAACGGCAAAGCGACCGCTCACCTGACCCGCCAGGCTGTATCGGCGCAGATCTTTCGCCAGCGGTTGCGGCAGGTTGTCCATGAAGCGACGTAAATCCAACTGCTCAAAGACAATGCTGCCCGCGCGCAGAACCGGGTCGGCCGCATTCAGGTCCACTCGGCCTTCGAGGGACACGGACATGCCGTTGAGAGTCAACATCAAGGTGGTAACATCCAGCTGTTTGCCGGACAAATCATAGGCCAGGGAATAATCGGCCGCGAGTTCAGCCTGTTTTACAGAAAAGTCCCGCCTCTTCGCAACGGCCAGATCCAGATTCGTTAATTGGAGCCGCCCTTTGGACGTCAACTGATCCGCATTGAGTTCGACTTCCAGATTGGTCGCCAGCGTTCCCGACCCCAATTTGAGCGGCACCAGGTTACGATAATAGGGAGCGAACTGGATAATATCGAGAGGCGCGTTGTGAATGATCCAGTCGCCGCGCCGTTCGCTGATGTTGTAATGTCCGGAGATATCGACCTGGGCACCGTTCAGGACTGCGGAAAGGTCAACCGGGAAACTGTCGTCAAGAGTTATCCGCCGCGCTTTGAATGCCAGGTTCTCCAGGCGGTAGCGATAGGGAGAGAGAGCGCTGCGCAACTGATCGGTCAACTCGACATGACCATCGACAATATCGACTTGCTTCATCAGCAGCCGCAGGGGAATCTTCACCGTGGCCGCCGGCGCTGCGGAGCCGGCGGGGTCTTTGCCGGATTCCGCTTTGGCTGTCGCCGCCAGAAGATCCGAGAAATTGAAACTTCCGTCCTGATAACGCGTGATCAATATCCGCGGTTGTTCGAGCATAATCCGGTCGATCACCAGTTGTCCGCGCAGCAAAGACCACAGGCGATACTCTAAGTTCAGTGCCGAAACCGAAATGAAATCCTGCTCGGCGTCCTTTTGCCGGATACTGAAATCCGAAACGGACACGCCTGAAAACAGGCCGATGTCTATTGCGCTAAAAGCGATTTGGCGTTCGAGTTTCTGTTCCAGGTAAGGCAGTAACTGCTCACGCAACCGGTCCGGAGTCAGCTGCGTCTGGATGAACACGGCAACGGCAATCATAACGGTAAGCAACAGACCGAGCAGAAAAAGCAGCAGTTTAACCGGCGTGGACATGATTCACCCCACTGAGCAGCCATGTAAGCGGAAAATATTCAGAACTGCTTAATGATACATTAAATTGAGACAAAATACATAAATAATAACAACTTGTCGTTTAAATCCGGGAAAAAGACTGTGATCTTCACTTCTTTTTCATGAGAATCGAAACGCATCTAACCGGATAAAATGATTAAGCTTTTTACAAAAAAAGATTGTTAATTTTTTAATATTAAAATAATTTACTTCTCCTTGAACTGCCGATAACATACCGGACTAGAAACGTTACCTATTTTTCAGGAGTCGCAACCGATGAAAAAAAACAAAAACTCGCTCCTTCTTGATATCGGTTGGTGCGAGTGGGTGTCCTTTCCCGCATTGAAAATACCTGCTATTGAAGCCCGGGTTATCAGTGATTCGCAACAGTCGATCCTCAGCATTTTCGATTATTCGACTTTCAAGGAAGGCGAAGACCTGATGATCAGTTTCGGCATTCATCCGGTTCAGGATAATCTGGATGTTGAAGTTTACGCCGTCATGCCGGTCAAGACACGTAAAATAGTTACGTTTGACAACGGCGAACGCGAGTGGTGCTACGTCATTGAAACCGAAATGCGGATCGGATCGATGAAAAAAACCATCGACCTTACTCTGGTTAATCGCGAAGAAACGACTTTCCGCCTCCATTTGGCGGCAAAAAACATCAAAAATCTGGTTAAAGTCAACCCGCAGAAAAGTTATCTGACCGGGGAAATCCTCGACCGCGTCGCGTCCACACCGGTCTGATCGGGACATCAGCGTTCAATCTCACACCAACCGTCAATGAGGGGAAAATAAAGCGCGGTCTTCACCGGCAAACCTTCCCCGCTCAGTTCAAACAGCTGGGCATACAGTCCCAGCTGTTTTTCATATTGTTCCACTTCCCGGTTGAAAAAAACGGCCGTTTTTTCACCCTCCTGCGGGGTGCTGGTTTTATAATCGATAATCCAGCGGCACCCGGCGTCAACGAAGGTCCGGTCGATAACCGCATGAACAACCTGCCCGTCAACAACCCCGGAAAGCGGCAATTCGCAACGATGTCCGGCATGCGCCCGCAGAATCCATTGCCCGCGCTCGCTCGCCAGGCAGGTATCCACGGCGGCGCAGACCGTCGCGGCGGCTGCATCGAGGGCGTCCTGCCGCACGCCCAGACGCCGCAACAGTCGCCGCATGTCGCTCCGCCGCTGGACGCCACTGCGGGCCAGCCAGAATTGTTCACCATGCCGGGCCAGATGCTCCAGCTGCAGATGGACCGCGCTGCCCACATGCCGGTGCACCGGATCGATCCAGGCGGAGAAAACCTGTTCGGGACGGCTCTGCGACGGGGTGACGATGTCCCGCTTTCCGTCCGGATGAGACATGGCCGTTAGGGCCAATGGCGGCAAGCTCCAAGCGCCCGGCAAGCGGTTCAACAACGGCTTTTCCCAGGAGGATCCAACCGCACGCACGGGCCGCCCTTGACGTTTGAACTCCCCCCCCAGGGCAGGCCAGATTTTTTCCAATAGAGAACCTTTTTGCGGATTCGCCTCTCCTTGCCGGTCCTCCTCCAGATGTCCGAACAGATAGAGCTGTCGTTTCGCCCGCGTCGCCGCCACATAAAACAGGCGTGAGGATTCATAATCATCCTTTTCTCGCTCAAGCCGTCCCAGCAGATGATATAGCGGATCCTTTTCCTGCTCGCCTTTGGCTGTCGGCGGCGCCATCAGCAACCCATGCTCCGGATGATCCAGCCAGCGCAGCAAAGGGGCGTTGCCGGGTTTCGGCTTTTTCCCCAGCCCGGGAATCAGGACATGGTCGAACTCCAGCCCTTTGGCCTTATGAATGGTCATGATCTGCAAACTGTCATCGCAATCGGGATCAGGCTCGGCAAAGATCTTCTTCAAGCCGTTCTGCAGCCGCTCGAAGGACGGCAAATCGGCACCCTGTTCCAAGGTTTCAAGGTAGTCGAAAACCCGCAGTGCGTCGGCGACCCCGGCAGGCGGGTAGCAGGCCGGGCCGCCCAAAGCCGACCAGCAGCCTTCAACCAGCGTGCGCAGCGGCAAGCGTCCGCGCTGTTTCAGGCAGCGTTGCAACACCGTCCCCACCCGACTCAGCCGTCGGCGCCCATCGGTCGACAGGTCCGGCCACTCCTGCTGCTGTGCCAGCCGGGCGGGAACGCATGGTTCCGCATCCGGCCCCTTTAGTTTGTGCAGATCCGCCAGGCTCAAACCGCACCAGGGCGCTCTGAGCACCACCAGCCATGACAGTCGATCGCCCCGGTGCAGCAAGGCCCGGGTCAGATGCATGACATCCATGGCTGCGGGCCGGGTCGCAAGAGGATCGATGTCCTGGGCCCGGTAACCGATCCCCTGCTGCCGCAGCAGGGGCAGAATTTCCGTCAGATGGGTCCGGCTGCGGACCAGGATCGCCATGGTCTGGTCCGGGTCTGTGCTGCGGATGTTCCTGATCGTCTCGACAACGGCTTCCGCTTCGGCCCGGTCATCCCGGCCGACAAAGGGGAAAACGCCGCAGGCCGGTCCCGGAAAAGCCGTTTTTACCGCGGTTGCAGCCGCAAAAGGGACAGCGCCGGCGAACTCATCGACCTGATCGGGGAAAACCCGGGAGAAGGCCTGATTGACCCAGGCGACCAGCCCTTCCTGGGAACGGAAATTACGCGTCAAACGAAGCGGAGTGACCCTGAGATGGTCACTGAATTTGCCCGTAAAACTACGCAGGAACAGCCCGACCTCGGCTTCGCGAAAGCGATAGATCGACTGCATCGGATCGCCGACCAGAAACAGGGTGCGGCCGTCGCCGGGCACCCAGCCCGAAGTCAAAAGATGCAGCAGCCGATACTGTAGCCGCGAAGTATCCTGAAATTCGTCGACCAGGACATGGCGTAGATCCTGATCGATGCTCAACAGCAACCGGCTCGGGCGGTCACTGCCGCCGAGAGCCTGATTCGCCTTGAGTGCGACCTCGACGAAATCAACCTCGCCCCGGTCACGAAAAACCAGCCAGAGTTCGGCAACCAGTCGCGGCAACAATTGCAGCAGGCTGGTCAGCACCACCTCTTGCTCTGCTCCGTAACCACTGCCGGGCCAGTCCCGAATGGCGGCCAGTTGTCGGGCAAAAGCCGGTTCCGCCGTCAGCTTATCAAGCAGTTCCAGCATCCGCTTTTTCATCGTCTGAAAACGCGGCCCCGGCGGGAATCCCTGATTTTTGGTGACGGTTTTGCGAACCTTTCCGTCGCTGGTCAGCAACATTGTCCCCAGCGCTTGCCAGGACGGCAAATCACTGTAGCCGACGCCGGGCAGGCCCGACAAATCCCGGAGCGCGGAAAGCGGCGAATCCGGCAACTGTCCGGCGGCAAAACGGCCACAGGCGCCGACCTCGCTGCCGAGTGCCGGCGGAACGCTTGCGCTCAGGCGGCGTAATGAGTCGCAACAATAGCTTTCCAGCGATTGCTGCAAAGCGGAGCCGATTTTCCCGTTCTGCGGTAACAGGATGCCGAGCCACTGATCACGGTGCTGCAGCATCCGCACCAGCATGTTTTCAAAGGCGACGACCTGATTGTCAAGGTGGCGCAACACGCGCTGCAGGTTGTCGCTTCCTTGCTCGGATCGGCCTAAATCGGAGAACAGATTGTGCACAGCGGCGCGGTACAAAGTTTCCGGCTCTTCACTGATGACGGGAACCTGGCCGAAACGGGAAAGCCAGGGCATTTTGGCCACCAGGGTTGCGTTGAAGCTGTCGATGGTCTGAATGGCCAGTTGGTTGGGGTTGCGCAGCAAGGCCTCTCCATGTCGGGAGACCACCGCCCGGGCAAGGTCAAAAGTCGTGAGTTCATGCGGCTGCCGCGGCACAGCGGCGGTCAAGGCCTGTTCAAGTGCGGCAATGACCCGTTGGCGCATTTCCGCCGCAGCCTTATTGGTGAAAGTAATGGCCAGCACCTGCTGCGGGCGCTCGACTTGGCCCAACAGGGCCAGAAAACGCTGAATCAGCAACTCGGTCTTGCCTGACCCGGCCGGCGCCTGCACGACATATGAATCCGCGACATCCAAAGCTTGCCGCCGCTGCTTCGCATCGCTCATTCAGTCCTCCTCCAACCCGCTGTGCTCATGAATCCGGCAGAGCCCATGGAGGTCGCAATAACGGCAGCTTCTTTCCTGCGAAAAAGGTTCCACGGCCGCCTCCCCACGCTGAAAATCGGCAGCCAGATTGTCGAGCTGATCGCGCCAGAAAGCCAGGAGGTCGGTCCAGCCTTCAATCCCCAGTTCTTGCGCCTGCGGAAACTGGTCGACACCTTTCACGCCTCGCCCTCCGTCCGCCATCCGGGTCAGGCCGATGAAACGGCAATGGCCCCGGCGAATCTGCGCATAGGCGACGGTATCGGCATTTCCCTCCGGGCCGGAAAGGGCGTAAAGCGGCAGTTGCGGTTCCAGCAGCGGAACCGATAACAAGTCCTGCGTCCGCAAATCCTGCCCGGTTTTATAATCGATCACGATCAGGGCACCGTTGTCCAGGCGGTCAACGCGATCAACCTTATATTTGATCGTCAGCGGGCCGATCGCGGTTTCCAGTTTTTCCTCCAGCCTCACTACGGTAAAGGAGCCGCGCGACATTTCAACTGCGTGCAACCAGTCTTCCAGCAAGCGGATCGTCCGTTCCTTTTCCACCCGTAAAAACATCTCGGGCGGAGCAAAGAGGCCTTGAAACGACCGTGAGAAGACCATCTCGACCTGTTCGCGGACCAAAGTTCCGATCTCGTCTTCGCCGAGTGCAAGTAAATTCTGCTGGGTTTTCAGTTTTCCCCAGATTTTCTCCAGCGCCAGGTGGACCAAATCGCCGCGCTCCATGGCGGAAACGCCGGGGGCGGCTTCTTCCAACGCCCGGCAACCCAAACGCTGATGCACAAAAGCGCGAAACGGGCAATGAGCCTGATCCTTCAACAACCCGGTCCCGCCGCTGACGAGCGTCCGCTCCAACCCTGGACCACGCCAGTCAGCGATGCCGTCGAGGTCGGGACGGGCCTTTTGCAGCGCAGTCTGCAGATCGACCCGCGGTGCGCACGGCGGAAGCCCCGGCGTACCGCAAGCGGTAATCAGCGGACTGGGCCTGAGATCGCTGTCGCCGTCACGAAGAGGATAGCTGAAAACGATATTCGGCGCGGCCTTACTCAGACGATCGATCACCTGTTCGGCAAATTCCAGCTCCCGCTCTGCCGAAGACCGCGGCATCCGGTACTCGCGTTGTACTTGCAGCGGAATAAACGGATTCGGTTGGGGCCGGGCCGGCAGTGCATGCTCGCCGAGTCCCATGACCCACAGATGCTGGAAAGTGAGTCCGGAAGATTCCAGCACGCCAACGATCTGGACCCTCCCGGTCGCTCCTTCGAGTTGAAACTCGGTTTCCCGGGCCAGCCGGCGTAACAGGCCGAAAGCGCGTCCGCGACTGATCGGCGGCAAGACCGCGTCCAGGCCGGCGAGGCCTTCCAGCACATGAGTCTGCCAGGATTTAACCGCCTGGTATTCGTGGCTGTGAATGCGCCGCTCGCCGGGCCAGCCGAGCTGGTGCAGATTTTCGCTGAACATCCCGGCCCATGTCGCCGGGGAATGCTTGCCCCGATTTTGCGCCTGTTCCCGGACGTCCGCCAAAATTTCCGCCACAGCCGACAGCGCCGGATTCTTTTGCACCACGCCGATCAACCCGGACAAGTCAAGGTTCCGGCGGCCGCAACCACGCAGTCGGGCATCCAACAACGCCCTGGCGTCGGCTTCCCGCACGGAGCCGCCGACATAAGGCGTACGCAACAGAAAAGACAGCTCCTCGACACTTGGGAGCAGGCTGAAGGCCAGCAGTTCGAGCGCCGCATGAACCACTCCCTGTTCCGCCAGCGGCCCACCGAGCGACAGGCTGAAACCCTCGTCCCGATCCTCGACCAGCAAATCCGCCTGCGGATCGATCTGGGCCCGGAAAATACGCTCGATCCGGCGGCGTTGCCGGGCCAGATCGGGGACGACAATCCCGATCCGCTCCGCGCCCTGGAGCAAAAGCCGCCGCGTCCAGCATGCCGCGGCCAGAAGTTCAGCTTCCGTATGCGGCGCCGCGAAACGGATGATATCCGCCTGCCGGTCGACACACGGCATCAAGGCAATGCAATTGACACCCTGCTCCCGGGCAACCTGCTGCAACTGATCCAAACCCGGCGGATACTGGTCAAAACCGACCAGCAACAGATCTTCCGGCAAGGCCAGCGCGCCGTCGCTTACAGCCAACGCGATTTTGCCTGGAAGGTCGCTTTTGTCAATCCAGTCTTGTTCCCGACAGCGTTGTTGATAGGCCTGACGCCAACGCAGAAAAGTACGCTGGTCGGGAGTCGCGTCCCGAACCTCGGGCACAATCCCGTATGCATTCAATAACTGATGGGCCTGACGGGCTTTTTCGGCCGTTTGCGCCAGCTGCAACAGTTCGAAAGTGCTTCCCCGCTCGGCGGCCGAGATTTCATCTTCCCAGAGGCTGCGTTCCTGCTGTGGTTGCAGTAAGGACCAGCCTTCTCCCAATTCGTGCAAACACTCAACCAGCCAGCTGTCATAGCTATGAATAGCCGGGGGCGACCAGACTTTGACGCCCGACTCCTGCATCCATTGGTCGTAGGCGGAGCTTAAATGGCGATAAAGACGTTTATTGGCCGTCAGGACAAGCGCGCCGGAGTGGGCCGCCTGAAGAATTTTCTTTAAGGAGTTCGGCATCGGCAATTACGAAAAAATCTATGGCAAAAAATTCAGTTTAACAGATAAGAACAGACAACGACAGCAAATGCGCTGCTGCAGCTGGCAGGAAAAAGGAACGGCAAAAGCCGTTCCGGCAAAGCCCTGCGGCACGGTCCCAAAAATCCGGAACGGCATGGGCGGAGAATTCAGGCAGGAAAAATGTCGGCCGGCCGGCGGCGGCCCGGCCCGGGAGAGAATTCAAACTTTCGTGGAATCAAACGTGCCTCCGCGCCGCAATGTCAGTGAAGGCACGGGACAAATGAAAATCATTTTTTCTTCTGTAAACGGCTGATCGCCATCTTGATACTGGTTCCCAGCCGCTCGATGGCCTGGCTGAGTTGGCCGATTTCGTCTTTACGTCCCAGGCCGCTGATTTTCAGATCGAGCTGCCCCTGGCTGTACTTGTCGGCGACCTCGGTCAGTTCCCGGATCGGAGCCGTCAAGGAACGGGACACCAGCACCGCGATCAGGCAGACAGCGATGACGGTTGCCGTCAGCAGATAGAGAGCTTTCCGGTTGTCCGCCTTGATCAGCCGATAGGCTTCCGCATAATTTTGCCGGCTGATCATCAACCAGCCCTGGGCGGTTTTTTTTGCCGACTGCAACCACCTGGTTGCCGTCCATGTCGGCAAAGGTAAAATATTCCTTGCCCTGCTTTATCGCCTGCACCGCCGGATTGTTGCTCAGATTAACCCGCGCCTTGGTCATCTCGGCGTCGGGATGAGCGATGATATCGTCTTTTTCATCAACCAGAAAAGTAAACCCGGTCTGGCCGATCTTACGGCTGACGATCTTCCCCGACAGCTCCGCCAGCGTCATGGCCTGCGCCAGGACCCCCCGCAGCTGACCGCCATCATTGAATATTCCGGTCGACAACACCATCGCCGGCTTGCCGGAGGTTTTCCCGATCAGAATCTGCCGGCCGAACTGCCGGCCTTCCACCACCTGCTTGAAATATTCCCGATCGCCGTAATATTTGCTCTTTTTACCGTCATTGCGGCCGATATTGTTACCGTTGGTATCAACGGTGAACGCCAGGTAAGCCCAGTCATAATACTTGGTCATGGTTGTCAGCACCGGGTTCTGCCGTTTCGCATCCATTGACCTGATCGCGTCAAGAGAAGCATTATGCAGCAGCATACGCTGGTTCATATCGACCCAGTCATCGACTTGGGCAATCAGAGTGTCGTTGATTGCCGACAGTTCCTGGTTGACCTTTTCCGAGGTCAGTGCAGTAATACTTTGATAACTGAAAAACCAGATGACAAGCAGAGGGATCAGAGCAACGACAAGTAGAGTCAGGAATAATTTTTGCGATATGCCAAATGCAATCTTTTGGGCCATATTCTCCTCCGGGCATTCCAACCTTGAGAAATTTTTCTTACTGCAAAAACATAAATAATATATAATAATATTTTTCTAAATAAAACCCTTTTTTATCTTCATGCCGAGATTATCCAAAATGCGCCTGATCGGTTATAATGCGGGTATGGACAAGAAACGGATAATAAAGCGAGGGATCGGATTGTTTCCCGCCCTGATGTTGCTGATCGTCATCAGCGGTTGCAGTTCGACAACTTACTGGGAGTGGGAGCATCAGGAGCGGAAAGACCGTTTACAACGGCTGCAGGATGAACAGGACTGCCGCCGGCTGGCGCGCAGAGAAGCTGCGTGGTATGGATACGATGATTTTTTCTATCCCGACTACCCTTTTTTCCGGCCGTACCATCCGCATCCATGGGCCTACCCCCAGTACTGGGGCTGGAACAGTCACTACCGTTTTCTTCATCGGCAGGAGGAACTGCGCCGGTTGTTTCGCCTCTGCATGGAGGCAAAAGGCTGGCATCTGGTTAAAAAAACCCGCACCGATCAGGAGACAACAGCGCCGGAATAATTCCGCGTTGTGCGGCCGCTCCGCATCCGCCCGGTCGTTACTTACGGAGGCGATTAACCGTTAAACGGACTGACGAGCAATGAGCATGCAAATTCACCGTAACGATATCCCTTTAAGCACGCTGCCGTTGTCGCAGCAGCACGCCCAGCCCCAACATTCGACCCGGGCCCGGGAGGCGTATAGCCGCAACGCCGCCGCGGCACAGATCATTGAAGCGGAATTTATCGATGCGGAAAATCATCCGCTGACGAACTTTGTCCGGGAACGACAAGAACTCGACTCAAATCTTGAGCAGCTTCAAAGTTCCACCCCGGCTGAAATCTCGGTGGAGGAGTCGACACGCGGCAAACTGCAGAGTAAATTCATCACTTCCGCCGAGCCTCCTCCCCGACCCGGGACCTATCTGAATTTTTACGCCTGAGCGACGCTGTTTCGCTTAATTTTTCAGCAGGTTAATAACCTGCTTCATATCTTCCCAGACCTCACGCTTACCGGCCGGGTTTCTGAGCAGATAGGCCGGATGGAATGTCGGCATCAAAGGAATCCCGGCATATTCGTGCCAGTTGCCACGCAAGCGGCTGATCGGCGCTCTGGTTTGCAGCAGGGTTTGGGCGGCAAAACGCCCGAGCGCAATGATGATACGTGGTTTGATCAGCTCCAGTTGCCGTTTCAAAAACGGTTCGCAGGTGGCAATTTCCTCCGGCTGCGGATCGCGATTGCGCGGCGGTCGGCATTTAATGACATTACAGATATAGACATCCTCACGCCTCAGTTGCATGGCAAAGAGGATTTTTTCCAGCAGCCGACCCGCTTCACCAACAAAGGGGTAGCCCTTTTCGTCCTCTTCCCGACCCGGCGCCTCACCAACCAGAACGATCTCGGCGTGGGGGTTTCCGGCACCGAAAACAACCTGCCTGCGTTCCGCGCTCAAAGCGCAACGGGTACAGCCCCGCAGTTGCATTTCTAGCTCCTGCAAACTCCCGGTCTGTCCCCCCCCCGGCATCTCACTCTTATCCTGCTGCGCCATCGCTTCCTGCCGCCGAATAACGGTCGCAAAACCCCAAGGCTGCAACTCGTCCAGCAGGGTGCGGGTCCGGAAGATTAATTCATGGCATTCGTGATATAATTTATCAGTCATTTGTTCGATTCCAATGACAATCGCCTCTGTTGCGCTGGAGGACAGGGATTCATGCGCTTACTGTTTTTTCTGCTGATATTTTTTCTCTTGCCGACGGATGCCCACGCCTGGGGAGCAGGGGTGCATCTCAGTCTCGGCTTGCGCCTGCTGGCGGCTCCGGAAGCGCTGCCGCTGGCGCTGCAGTCGCTGCTGGCCGCCCGGCAGATGGACTTTCTCTATGGCTGCATCGCCGCCGACATTATTCTCGGAAAGAAATATACCCATCATCTCGAACACTGCCACAACTGGCGCATCGGCCGCAAGATTCTCGACCAGGCACGCCGCCGCGGGGCCGCGGAAGAGGCCTGCGCCTATGGCTATCTGGCCCATCTGGCGGCAGACACCATTGCGCACAACTATTTCGTCCCCTACAAATTGGCCATGACCTACAACACGGTACTGCTTAATCATGCCTATTGGGAAATCCGTGCCGACAGCGGCGTCCGCAAGGAGATTTGGGACAAGGCTCAGCAACTGGCCCGGCGGGACAATCGTTCACTCGATCTGTTGCTCGGCAACATTTTGTCCGACACCATATTTTCGTTTCGAACGAACAAACAGATTTTCAATTCCATGATGCTGGTGACCAGGCTGCGGCGTTGGCGGAAACTGGTCAACTCCATGGTGAAACGCTCAAAATGGGAATTCGACCGCAATGAACATCGCGAATACATGGCCATGGGGCTGGAAGCCGTGATCAGTATTCTCAGCGACGAAGACAGCCCCTACTGGAACGCCGATCCGACCGGCGACCGCGCCCTGACGGCGGCCACCCTGATCCGCAAAAACCTCAATCATCTGTGGCTCGAAGGCAAGCTGATTCAGGACGACGCCGATCTTATCCTGACGGAACTGCGACAACGCTTAAAACTCGGCATCACCGATCCGGACGAGATATTGCCGCTGTTCACCGTTGTTTAGCCCGCCACAATTCGGCCACCCGGTCCAACAGTTGCGCAGCCACCATGTGCTTGCTCATCTGCGCCAGTTCTTCCACGCGGCCATCGACATGCAGGAACCGCACAATGTTGGTATCGGCATCGAAGCCGGCCCCCGGATGAGTGACGTCATTGGCGACAATAAGATCCAGATTCTTCTTTTTCAGCTTTTCCGCGGCGTGGGCCAGCAGGCGTTCCGTTTCCGCGGCAAAACCGACCAGCACATGGTCCCCTTTATCCGCGCCCAGCTCAGCCAGGATATCCGGATTTTTTATCAGTTCCAGAGTCAATTGGTCACTTTCCTTTTTCACTTTTTGCCCGGCTCGCTCAGCACAGCGATAATCGGCCACGGCCGCAGCCTTGATCACCACGTCGGCTGCGGCATAGTGCGCCAGCACGGCGTCCCTCATCTCCAGTGCCGAAAAGACCGGAACGCAACGCACCCCAACGGGCACCGTCAGATTGCTCGGGCCGGCAACCAGCGTCACCTGCGCCCCTCGATGCTGCGCCACTTCGGCAATGGCAAAACCCATTTTCCCGGAAGAATAGTTCGACAGATAGCGCACCGGATCGATCTCTTCACGGGTCGGGCCCGCCGTCACCAGCAGGCGGCAACCGCGCAGGTCCTTCGGCGACAACATGGCTCTGGCGGCGGCAAAAATAACTTCGGGGTCCGGCAGTTTTCCTTTCCCGTTCCAGCCGCAGGCAAGAGCGCCGGATGCCGGTTCAAGAATCTGATAGCCCTGCTCGGAAAGAAACCTCTCATTACGCTGGTAGATCGGGTTTTCGTACATATTGGTGTTCATGGCCGGAACGACCAGAACCGGAGCCTTGGTTGCCATAACGCTGGTGGTAAGCAGGTCGTCGGCCAAACCCTGGGCAATTTTGCCGATCAGATTGGCCGTCGCCGGGGCGAGAACGAAAAGATCGGCCCGGTCAGCCAGCGAGATATGTCCGATCTCCTGTTCCTGATAAAGGCTGAACAGCTCCGTGTTCACGGGATTGCCGGACAAGGTTTGAAAAGTCAGCGGCGTTACGAACTCCCGGGCATTTTGGGTCATGATCACATGGACATCGGCCCCGCCCTTGGTCAACAGACGCAACAGTTCGACCGCTTTGTAAGCGGCTATTCCACCGCTGACGCCCAGCACGATGGTTTTCCCCTGCAACATATTTCACCTCACAGCAGAAACGGGTTGTGGTCTTTTTCCCGGCCGATAGTCGTCAGCGGGCCATGCCCCGGGCAGACACGGGTGGGCTCGGGCAGGAGCAGAAGTTTTTCCCTGATGTTGCGGATGAGCGCGGCATGATCGCCGCCCGGCAGGTCGGTCCGCCCCACCGAACCGGCAAACAGCGTATCGCCCACGAAAACGTAGTCGCCGCTCCACAGGCAGATTCCGCCGGGGGAATGGCCCGGCGTATGAATCACTTTGAATTCAAGCTCCCCGAGGCGCAAAATCTCCCCGTCCACCAGTTCACGATCCGGTGCCGGCGAAGGTTCAGCAGTCAAGCCGAATACCGCCGCATGTTCGTCGGCGCGTTCCAGCAACGGCCGGTCGGCGGCATGAATCATCAATTCCGCCCGGGTCGCTTCAAGCAGGCGGCGGTTTCCCCCGATATGGTCGAAATGCCCGTGCGTGTTGACTACGCAGACAACAGTCAGGTCGTTTTCCGCCGCCAGGGCCAGAATCGCGGGGACATCTCCGCCCGGATCGATCACCATCGCCTTGCCGGTCGCTTCACAGCCGACGATATAGCAATTCACCTCCAGAGGGCCGGTCGGCAGGCTTTTGACAATCAAGGCCGTTCTCCTTTTTCCGTCAGACTGGCGAACAGGTCGAGATTTTTGTCCTTCAACTGCTCGGCCAGAGTCGCGCCCAGGGGCCGATTGTAATCCCGTTTCGGTTGGGCCTGTTTTTTCCCCTTTGCGGCACTGTCGTCAACCGTTTGAACCGCCGCCTGTTCCACCGCGACCGCCCCGTCCTTGCCGGACTCCGGGCCGATATAAAAATAGCGGTCATAGAGACGATGATAATTCGTCCAGTTGCCTTCGCGGTTGGGCTCCTTTTCGATATGGGCCAGAACGCCGTTGATTTTCGAATCAAGGTCATCGATAAAATTGAGCACGACCGCCTCAAGGAATTTCGGCTTTTTGGGCGAACCGAATTCGTACTGGCCGTGATGCGACAACAGCAGATGTTTGATCATCACGGCCAACTCCCGGGGGAAGCCGGGGATACTGCGCACCCGGTCTTCGACCATCTGCACGCCGATGATGATATGGCCGAGCAATTTACCCTCATCGGTATAATTGAAGGACCTGCGGTAAGAAAGCTCCTCCACTTTCCCGATATCGTGCAGCAAGGTCCCGCTGAGCAACAGATCGCGGTTTATTTGCGGATAGCGGGCCGCCACATCGCAGGCCAGGGCGGAAACGGCGAGGGAATGTTCAAGCAGCCCGCCGAGGTACACATGATGCATGGCCTTGGCCGCCGGAGCCTTGCGGTACAGGGCAAAAAACTCGGGATCGTCGAAAAAGGCCCGCAACAGGGCACTGATATGCGGATCGCTGAGGGAAGCCAGCAGTTCGTCGAGCTCTCTGCGCATTTCTTCCAGCGGGCGTTTGGAAACCGGTAAAAAATCCGCCAGATCGAGGTCTTGTTCCGGGACCGCCTGCAGGTCCTGGATGACCAGTTGCATTTTGCCCAGATAAACACTGGCCTTGGCGTGAACCCGGATAAAATCGTCCTTGGCGAACAGGGCGGAAAAATGATCCACCCGGTCCCAGATCCGGCCCTCGACCTCGCCCGAACGATCCATCAGTTTCAAGGTCATGTAGGGTTTTCCGTTTTTTGCCATGGCCGTCGTTTTATCGCGGACCAGGAACTCGGATTCAACAATCTGGCGTTCCTGGATCTGATCAACGTAAATATTCTTCAAAATCCGTCCTTTTCCATAAAAGTCAAAAAATACCGTTATCTTTTACCTGCGCTCCCGCAAAGGTTGTTTGCTCTTTCGATGATATTCGAAGCGACCCGGATGCCGTCAAGAGCCGCGCTCATTATTCCTCCGGCGTAACCCGCCCCTTCGCCGGCCGGGAACAGCCCGCCGGCACTGATCGATTCGCCCGCTGCATCACGTAAGATACGGAGCGGCGCGGAGGTGCGGGTTTCGACCCCGATCAACATTGCGTCGGGGCTGATAAAGCCGCGCATGCGACGGTCAAAGACCGGGAGGGCGCGGCGCAAGGCCGCATCAACAAAAACCGGCAGGCACGCCCGCAGATCGGCATGGACCACCCCCGGGCGACAGGAGGCCGCCGCCCACCCGCCCTTGCCGGTTAAATATTCACTCAGCGGTTGGGCCGGTGCCAGCCAGTTTCCACCACCCGCAGCATAGGCAGCCCGCTCCCAGCGGCGTTGAAACGCGATGCCGGCCAGGGGCTCCCGGCCGGGAAAATCGTCCGCTCCGACCGTCACCACCAGGGCGCTGTTGGACCACGCGGCATCGCGGCGATAGTCGCTCATACCGTTGACGGCCAGATGGCCCGGCTCCGAAGAGGCATTGACAACCCAGCCGCCGGGACACATGCAGAACGAATAGACACCGCGGCCGGAACTTCCGTCGTTCCAGGTCAGTCGATAATCGGCCGCAGGCAGGCGCGGATCGTTGGCCCTACCGTACTGAATCCGGTTGATCAGTTCAAGAGGATGTTCAACCCGCAGGCCGACGGCGAAAGCTTTTCGTTCCAGCGCGATCCGCTGTTGCGCCAGGCAGGCATAAGTGTCGCGCGCGCTGTGTCCGGTCGCCAGAATCAAAGCGTCACATTCAAGCGCAAGGGCATTGTTGACGATACCGGCGCAAAGTTTGCCGTTGACCAGATCCAGGGCGGTCAAACGGCTGGAGAAACGGATCTCAACGCCCAGTTTCAGCAGGTGTTTGCGAAAGTTAACCAGTACCGCCCGCAGCCGGTCCGAACCGATGTGCGGTTTCGCCTGGACCAGAATCTCCCCGGGAGCTCCGAACTCCACCAATCGTCGCAGAACCGTCCGGGTCGCCGGATGATTCAGGCGGCAGGTCAATTTGCCGTCGGAAAAAGTTCCCGCGCCGCCTTCTCCGAACTGGATATTGCTCTCCGGGTCCAGAGGGCCGCCGGCGCGGAACCTCCGGACATCGAGCAAACGCTCGGCAACTTTTCGACCACGTTCGATCAGGCAAACCTGAACCCCGGATTCCGCCAGGGTCAAAGCGCTGAACAGCCCGGCCGGGCCCATGCCGACAATCAGAACCCGGAGCGGCCGCTTCACCTGCGGCAGGGACTGCACTACCGGTTCAGATATTTCACCGAGAGTTTTCAAGCGGCGATTGCGAAACAGCACGGCACTTTCGTCGGCGCAACTGAAATCGACGGTATAAACTTTGGAAATCGCGCTCTTGCGTCGGGCGTCAAGCCCCTCGCGAACGATGCTCCAATCGCGGATATCGCTGTTGTCGAGGCCAAGCAGGGAGGCGATCCTGTCCGGCAAACAGCTGCTGTCTTCATCAAGCCGCAGGGTGATTTCACGCAGACGTAATGCCATCTAATCCGGCGCCGGCGACAAAAGCGGCAATTCGACCAGGAATCGGGCCCCGCCGCCGACCCGGTTCTCAGCCTGGATCGAGCCCCCGTAATGACTGACAATACGCAGCACGACCGAAAGGCCGAAGCCGGTCCCCTGCTTTTTGGTGGTAAAAAAAGGATCGAAAATCTTGTCCAGATTTTCCTTCGGGATACCCGCGCCGCTGTCGGCGATCGTAATCGACAGTTTATCCCCGTCTTCCCGCAGGGTCAGGCTCAAGCTCCCGCCGTCGGGCATTTCATAAAGGGCGTTCGTGATCAGGTTGCTGAAAATCTGCTCGACTTCGAGCGGGTCGGCCTGCAGCGTCCGCACCTTCGGATCAAGATCCAAAACGAGCTCGATCCGCTGCTGACTGAGTTGCGCCTGAACGCTGTCGAGAACCTGCCTGACGGTTTCCGCGACATCGACACTGCGGCTGTTTTTTTCCGGCCGATGACTCGAAGCCAGCATCTCGACCAGGATATGATCGATGCGCGTCACTTCCTCGGCGATACGGGTGACATATCCTTTCAGTTCGGCACCCAAATCCTCGGCCGAAAGCAGAATTTGCGCAAACAGGTTGATCGAATTGAGCGGATTTCTGATCTCGTGCACCATCCCGGCGGACATATGGCCCAGCGCCGCCAGCTTTTCCGATTGCAGAATCTCCTTATGCGCCTGTTCCAGTTCCCGGCTTTTCTGTTGAACCCGTTTTTCCAGTTCGACATTCCACTGGCGGATTTCGTTTTGCAGGAACTCACGTTCGGCAATCAGTTTCCGATTCTCCAATTCTATTTCGCGCCGGGCGAGAACCGTATCGATACGTTCGAGCAGGCTTTGATTGACAAAGGGTTTTTGCAGATAGTCGATCGCGCCGGCTTTCATCGCTTCAACGGCAACCTCTTCGCTGCCTCTGCCCGTGAACATGACGACATAAGTCTCCGGCGATTGCCGGCGGATACGCTTCAGAACCTCGAGTCCGTTCATCACCGGCATCATATAGTCCAACAGAACCAAAGCGGGTCGATGTTCGGCGACCATATCGATACAGCGTTGACCGTCCGCCGCCGTAGATACCGAAAAACCGCGTTTTTTCAACAACAGCGAGGTCAGCTCAACGATCACTTCTTCGTCGTCGGCAATCAGAATTTTTTCCCTGGCATAACGGCTCAGCTTTTGCGGCATGAAGATACCCGAAGTGTCAAAAACAGGTTGAGAATTTTAATGCAATAGCATGTTATTGATTATTTTGAAACTGTTAAGGCGGGATAAAGATAACAAAAAAAGCAGCCCGACGGCTGCTTTTTTTGTCGGTGGTTCAATTCACAATCAGTCCGCAGGCTCTTCCAGACGGATGGTCAATACCGGCAGGCTCGACTTGCGCACGACTTTTTCCGCGGTACTGCCGAACAAAACATGATCCAGTCCCGTACGGCCATGTGTGCCCAGAACAATCAGGTCCGCTCCTTTCTCCGCGGCCTGGCCGATAATCTGCTCATAGGGCAGGCCCGGCACAATCATACATTCAAAATCATCGAAATCCCGGATGTTCTGTCGGCAGAAACTTTCCATCATTTTCTGGGCGCCCTCTTCTATCTCCTCCTCAAGTTTCTCGAAAGAGATGTGCGGCACATAAAACCCGCGCAGATCAACAGGTTCGTTGATCACATGGAGAATAACAAGCCGGGCCTGATACTTGCGCGCCATGGCCAGCGCCGTCTTGAAGGCATTATCGGAACTGTCGGAAAAATCGACCGCCACCAGAATCGTTGAAAAATCTCTCATCACAAACTCCTTTCAGGGTGTCGCCAAAGGCCCTCCCAGCATTGTCGCCGTTTTTGCTTCGGCGCTGCTGATGCGCTGGATCAGCGCGCGCAGATCCGCCACCGGAACCGGCTTGTTTAAATATTCGCAAGCGCCCAGATTCATCGCCTCAAGATAGCTCTCTATGGCGCCGTAAGCAGTGACCATGATGACCTTCACCTGGGGATAGGCGCGATTGACTTCACGCAAAAACATCAAGCCGTCCATTTCCGGCATATTGATGTCGGTAATAATGATATCGACCGGGTTATGATGCAAAAATTCCAACGCTTCAAGCCCGTTGCCGACGGCTGAGATCTGGTAGCCTTCGTTGGCCAGCAACCTGGACATGGCAAAACGGGCATTTTCCTCATCATCGACGATTAAAATCTTCTTCATCCAGAGAATCCGGCTAATTGTTAAAAATGGACCAATTGGTCAAAAGACGGAAAACGCGGGTATCCGTCATGACCGGCTGTTCAAGGCCTCTGGGCGGGCCTATTGGTCCGTTTGTCTGTTGCGAAAAATCAGCCACATCCAGGACCCGTTCTGATTACCGACGAGCCGTGCACTGATTCTGGTTTAAGTCTAACAGTGGATAAATCGGTGTCAAGCTGCTGAAAGAAAATCTAACAGGCTGGAATAATTAAGAATTACTCTGTGCCGTTTTGCCGGGCCAAAAACGCAGCAAGTTGCCGACCAAGTGAAGAAAATCATCCTGAACCTGGTTCGCCTGCGTCAGGACATCTTCATGTTGCAGCCGTGTCGGGCTTTTCCCGGCGGCCAGATTGGCGATAAGCGACAGGCCGACGACGGAAAGGTCAAGTACACGGGCAACCACGGCTTCGGGGACGGTGGACATCGAAACCGCGGCCGCTCCGAGAGCTTCGAGTGCAGAGATCTCCGCCGGGGTTTCATAACTCGGACCCGGCATCCAGGCCAGGACTCCTGAGTGCAGGGAAATACCGTCGTGCTGCAAACTCCGCTTGAGTTGCGCGTAGAAATCATGACAATAGACCCGGCTCAGGTCGATGAAAGGATTCTCCGGCCGGCCCCGCAAAGGGTTGATCCCGGTCATATTCAGATGATCACTCACCAGCATAAAATCTCCGGCCGACATCCCTTCGGCGATCCCCCCGGCGGCGTTGGTGACAAGCAAATGACGGCAACCCAGAGCCGCCGCCAGCCGGACCGGCGCCGTCACCTGCCAGGCAGCATAACCTTCATAACAATGATAGCGTCCCTGAAAGACGAGGACATCCAAGCCATCAAGGCGGCCTGCATGCAGGAAACCGCCATGGCCGCTGACGCCGGTCGGGGGAAACCCCGGCAGCCGGTCGTAAGGCAGACAGCTGCCTTCTGCCAATGCCGAAGTCAGACCGGCCAGGCCGGAGCCGAGAATGACGGCAAGGGTCGGCTGCCGTCCGCCAAGCCAGTCCCTGACCGTTCGGGCGGCGGCATCGATGGAATAAAGCGGTTTCATTCTGAACCGGAGCTTAGCGAGTGCATCGTACAGACAGGGGAAAACATACGTTTGACAATATTTATGACGAAGACAAGCTGCGCAGAAAATCCTTGGCTTTCCGCCCCCAGTCGGCAGCCGGAGCTAAATCGATGATCGTTTCCAGCTCGTTTCGCGCCGCCTCGACATCGCCCTCAGCCGCCAACAACTCAGCCAGGCGGTAACGCGCCTGCAGGTATTGCGGAGCAGTATCGATCGCGCTCTGCAGGGCCGCTTTCTCCCGCTCTGGCTGTCCCAGGGCGCGATAGACTTCAGCCTGATAATAGTACGCCGGGGCATAGTGCGGTGCCATGGCGTTGACGTCCTTGAAATAACGCAGTGCGTTGTCGAAATCCCCTTTTTTATAAAATGCGTAAGCTTTTCCGGATACGGCAATATGGGCGTTGAGAAACAGCAGGTTGCCGGCGGCCCGATCAAAATAGTCGATCGCCTTGTCCCACTCTCCCATGTCGAGATACAACGCCGCCAGGTTATTCTGATAACGAGGATCGTCGGGCGACAGACGCAGAGCTTCCAGGTAGTGCTTTTCCGCCTGCGCATAGGCTTTTTTCTGCTGATAGGCCTGAGCCAGGGCGACTTGGATCGAATCGTTTCCGGGATCTTCCCGAACCGCGATCAGCAACTCCCTCAGCGCCGATGTCGGATTATTTGACTGGAAATGCGCCATTGCCAGTTTATAGTGCACTTCGGCTTGCTGCCGGGTTTTCGATTGTTCCTGTTGCACCGGCGCGCAGGCTGAAAGCACAACGGCGCAGGTCAATAGAATCAATACCATCGCACGTGGCATCGTGATCCTCCCATCGGTTACAAAGAAGCCAGGAAACGGCCCAGGCTTTCCCGGCTGCGCAAATGCAGATGCCGGACTTCCTCCGCCAGCAAAGAATCGTCCGGGTGCCGGTCGACCGCTGCGGCCGTTCTCTCGGCGACAACCTGCTTGTTATGGGTTTTACTGATCGGCAAATTGCGCCAATAAACGTCTTTTTTGGCGGCGGATAAAAGGTGGAAATCGGTCTCGGTCAGAACAAAACCCATCGATTCGATAAAGCTGTAGCCCTCTTCATAAACCTTTTCCGCATCGGCGGCAGATACTTCTCCGACCTTGGGCACGAAAAATATCGAACTCCGGCTTTCCAGCAGGTAAAAAGCCACGACCACAAGAGTCTTTTCGCCCCCGGAGATGCGCACCAGGTAAGCACGGCAAAGTTGCGGCCGCACCTCGGCAAAAGCCAGCTGAACACTGCTGGAAGCGACATGAAGATGGGTTACTTTTTCCGCCGCGACGTTCAGATGAGTCAATTGTTTGTGCTGAACGAACACAACAACCTCCCGGTGCAGAATGATTCAACGGTCGGGGCTCAGGTTATGGAACGACATTCAATCCGGATCGTCAAAATCGGTCAACAATTTGATCTTTTTATAACGATCGATGATTTCCGTATAGGCGATCTCTTTCAGCCGATCAAGGCTGAACTTTTCGACCGTGAATGATGCCATAACGGTACCGAACACTATGGCTTTACGCAAATTCCGTTCGGCCAGATTTCTGGTCGCAGCCAGGTAGCCGACAAAACCACCGGCGAAAGTATCGCCGGCGCCGGTCGGGTCGAAAACCTCCTCCAGAGGGTAGGCCGGGGCGGAAAATATCGACCCTTCGCCGAACATCAGGACGCCGTATTCCCCCCGCTTGACGACCAGGGTTCTGGGTCCGTAACTTCTGACCACCGCAGCAGCCTTGACCAGGTTAGGCTCGTCGGCCAGTTGCCGTACTTCGGCTTCGTTGATCAGCAGCATATCCACTTTCGCCAGGGTTTTGATCAACTCGGCCTTTTTCCCGGCAATCCAGAAATTCATCGTATCACAGGCCACCAACCGGGGATTGTCGACCTGTTTCAGCACTTCGAGTTGCAACTCCGGATCGATATTGGCCAGAAAGACATAATCCGCATTACGGTAATGTTCCGGCAATTGCGGTTTAAAGGTTTCAAACACGTTCAACTGGGTGTCCAGCGTGTGCGCTTCATTCAAATCGTATTCATAGCGACCTTTCCAGCGAAAGGTTTGACCGGCACTGTGCTGCAACCCCCCCAGGTCGATCTTGCGGCTGCGCAGAAAATCGATGTGCTGCCGGGGAAAATCATCACCGACAACCGCCACCAGATTAACATCGGTAAAAAAGCTGGCGGAAGTGGAAAAATAACTGGCGGAGCCGCCGAGGACGTCTTCCGCCGCGCCGAACGGCGTCTGAATCGAATCAAAGGCGACACTGCCGACAACCAGAATGCTCATCGCGGCCCTCTCCTATTCGCCCAGGCGGGCGCCGATGATCGGCTGCAGGGCCTGTCGGGTTGCTTCCGGAATCAGGGATGCATCCGTCATGATGGCGAACTTCAGTGCCTCGGCGCAGGGGCAATTCCGCTCCCGGCATTCGGCGGCAATGGCTTCAACCGCCAGTTGAATGATGTCACGCGCCATGGCCACATTCTGCCGAATGATGGCGATGACGGCCTCGACGGAAACATCATCATGAGCGTCGTGCCAGCAGTCGTAATCGGTCGCCAAGGCCAGGGTAGCGTAACAGATTTCCGCCTCGCGGGCCAGACGTGCTTCGGGGATGTTGGTCATGCCGATCACATCGACACCCCAGGCACGATAAATATTGGATTCGGCGCGGGTGGAAAAATTGGGACCTTCGATACAAATATAGGTTCCGCCCTCATGCACGGTTGCCCCGGCCCGGCGACCGGAGGCCGCCAAAATGCCCGATAACTCAGCACAGACCGGATCGGCGAATTGAATATGACCGACGACCCCCGCACCGAAGAACGTCGAGGCCCGCTTTCCCTGGGTGCGGTCAACAAACTGGTCGGGCACAACCATGTGCCCGGGGGCGATCTCTTCCTTCATGCTGCCCACGGCCGAAACCGAGATGATCCGTTCGACGCCCAGCTGTTTCAGCGCATAAATATTGGCGCGATAATTCACTTCCGAAGGCAGCAAACGATGGCCGCGGCCATGACGCGGCAGGAAAACCAGCTGGGCATCGCCCAGGGTGCCGATGATGAACCGGTCGGAAGGATCTCCAAACGGGGTTTCCACGGTTACTTCACGGACGTCCTTCAACCCTTCGATTTCATACAGCCCGCTTCCTCCGATAACCCCGATAATCGTTTTTTTCATAAGCTGTTACCCTGTAAAGTTAAAGTATAAGTTGAAGCCGAATCAGGATCGATCCAGGGACACACAAGCGGTCCTTCCGGGGACGCATTGCCCTTTGAGCTGGCCGCAGGCCGCCGCGATATCCTGACCTTTGCTGGCTCGCAGTGTTGCGACCATCCCCCGCTGCAGCAGATAACTCTGAAAAGCGGTGACCGTATCTTCGGCAGGAGCCTTGAAGACACCGGCGTCATGTTCGTTATAGGCAATCAGGTTCACCTTGCAACGGATGCCGTGCAGCAGGGAGATCAGACGTCCGGCGTCCGCCAACGAATCGTTGACTCCGGCCATGAGAATATATTCGAAGGTCACGCGCTGTTTGGAGGCGATTGCATAGTCCCGGCAGGCCGCAAGTAAATCCCGCAAGGGGTAGCGTCGGTTGATCGGCATCAGCTGATCACGCACCGCATCCGTAGTGGCGTTCAGGGAAACGGCCAGTTGCACCTTGATCGTTTGCGCCAGCCGGCGGATTTCCGGCACCAGACCGCAAGTCGATAAAGTCACGCGCCGAGTACCGTAGCCGAGCCCGTCATCCAGATAGAGAATATTCAGGGCCTTTACCACCTGGGCAAAATTATTCAGCGGCTCTCCCATCCCCATCAAGACGATATTGGTGACCGGGCCGTCCTCACGTGCGGCGCAGACCTGGTTGACGATTTCCTCCGCGCGAAGATTGCGGGTCAAGCCGAAGGACCCCGTCATACAAAAGCGGCAGCCCATGGCACAGCCGACTTGAGTCGAGATGCACAAGGTCGCACGCTGCGCCTCCATGGGGATCCGAACGGCTTCGATAAATTCACCGTCCTCCAGTTGAAACAGGTACTTGCGGGTGCCGTCCGTGCTGGTCTCAACGGTCGCGGCCGACAGTGAAGAAATACGCGCCCGCTCCTGCAAACGGCCGCGCAAGGCTTTGGACAGATCGGACATGCGGTCGAAATCAATGACGTCGCGCTGATAAATCCAGTGCAGCAGTTGTTTGGCACGAAATTTTTTCTCTCCGAGCTCGTCCAGAAAGACTTCCAGTTGATGATGATCCAGACTTTTTAAATCCGGCTTTTCCCGGTCCACAGCAACCTCTGCGCTAAAATCCGTTCCCGCAACAAAAAACCCTCCGGGATTCTACCGGAGGGCTACGGTCCAGACAAGGGAGAAAGATGGGTCGAAGGCTTGGCTTGCGCGTGAATTACAGCAATTCCAGACCGTTGAAAAAATAACCCAGTTCGAACGCGGCGGTTTCCGGAGCATCGGAGCCATGCGTCGCGTTTTCACCGATGGAGGAACCGAATTCCCTGCGCAAGGTTCCCTCCGCAGCCTCGGCCGGGTTGGTCGCACCCATCAGATCGCGCCATTTTACGATCGCGTTTTCCGCCTCGAGCGCCATGACGATACAGGGCCCGCTGCTCATGAAATCGGTCAGTTCCCCGAAAAAGGGACGCTCTTTGTGGACGGCGTAAAATCCTTCCGCTTCAACTTTGCTCAGGTACAATTTTTTAAGGCCTGCCACTTTGAAGCCTTCGGCGTAAATGCGGTCCAGAATCTTTCCGGCATGTCCGGCCGCGAACGCATCGGGTTTGATAATTGCGAAAGTCCTTTCCATGGTCAAAACTCCTCCGGCTAAGGATAAAGGTTGTCAAAACGCAGCGCTTTGTAGCACCGGCCACAGCGGCTGTCAAGCCGACATTAAGATTTTTCCGCCAGGTCCTTGAGGAAAGGAAGTATTTGTCTTAATGCCGTCCCCCGGTGGCTGATGCGGTTTTTCGTCTCCAACGACAATTCCGCCGTGGTCATGCCGTACTCCGGCACCAGGAAAAGCGGGTCGTAACCGAATCCCCCGGCACCGCGTTCGCCGCGCATGATCAGGCCGGATATTTTACCTTCGAAGGTTCGACAACGTCCGTCGGGCCAGGCCAGAGCCATGACACAGCAAAAAGCTCCCTGCCGGCGCTCGTCCGGCACGTCGGCCATGGCCGCCAGCAACTTGGCGTTGTTCGCACGGTCATCCCCCTGCCGACCCGCATAACGGGCCGACAGAACACCCGGCTCGCCGTGCAGCGCATCGACCACCAGGCCGCTGTCGTCGGCCAGGGTCAGCAGTCCGCTGAAGCGGGCCATTACAAGGGCTTTTTTACAGGCGTTTTCACTGAAGTTCTTGCCGTCTTCAACGACTTCGGGCGGGTTATCGAATTGATCCGGACCGACAATGTCAATACCCGTGCCGGCCAGCAGTTGGCGAATTTCTTTCAGTTTCCCCTGATTTCCCGTAGCAACCAACAATTTCATTTACAGCTCCAGTACCTGCCGCTGCATACCACTCAGGTCCGTACAGCCGTGCAGCGCCAGATCGCGCAAAGCGTCAAGCTGCGCAGCGGAGAAAGGATGTTCCTCGGCCGTTCCCTGAACTTCGACGAAGGTTCCCGATCCGGTAATCACGAAATTCATGTCAACCGCAGCCTGGAAATCCTCCCGGTAATTCAAATCGAGCAAGGGTTTGCCGTCAACGATACCGACGCTGATGGCGGATACGCTGTCCCGCAGGGGAATACCGGGCAGCACACCGCCTGTAACCAGCGAGGAGAAGGCATCGTACAACGCAATATAGGCACCGGTTATCGACGCCGTCCGCGTACCACCGTCCGCCTGGAGAACGTCGCAGTCAATCTGAATGGTGCGTTCACCCATCGCCTCCAGATCGGTCACCGCCCGTAACGATCGGCCGATCAGGCGCTGGATCTCCTGGGTTCTGCCGGAGAGCTTTCCCTTCGCCGCCTCGCGCGGGGAACGCGAGTGGGTCGCGCGGGGGAGCATGCTGTACTCCGCCGTCACCCAGCCGCGCCCTTCGCCGCGCATGAACGGCGGCACCCGCTCCTCCACCGAAGCATTGCAAAGGACTTTCGTTTCGCCGCAGGCAATCAGGACCGAGCCTTCGGCATACTTGGTAAAGCGGCGCTGAAAATGGATCGGCCGCAGTTGATCGGGCCTCCGGCCGTCAGCCCGGGAACCACTATTGGATGGCATCTGTTTGCTCCTTGTTTTCCTGGGCGAAGTCCCTGATCCCGTCGTAAAGCGCCTGAACCAGTTGATTCTGATAGTCGGAATTCCGCAGGCGCTCGAGTTCCGGCGGATGACTCAGGTAGCCCAGTTCTATTTGCACCGTCGGCAGGTTTCCCCGCCCCAGGGACAGGCGTGAAGACGGAAAAATTCCGCGCACGACGATATCGGCCGCACGCAACTGTTTCACCAGTTGTTCGGCGAGCAGCAGGCTTTCACTCGGAGTGTCGGCCGCAATCTCTTTCCGGTCCGCGGCGCGGTCGATCTCTTCGGGGCGAACAAACAGCGTCACGCCGTTGATCGCGGCGGAAAAAGACGACTGGGCGTGCACGAGAATCCAAAGATCGACATCTTCACGCGCTGCCGCCTGGCGACGCTGCTCGGGCGTCAGTTCATAATCGGCGTCGCGGCTCAGATAAACGGGAATGCCAAGACGCATTTTTATTTTTTTCGCCAGTTTTTCGGCAATTTCCAGGTTGAGCTCTTTCTCTTTATAGCCCGACGGGGCAATGACCCCGGCATCCAGGCCACCATGTCCAGGATCGATCGCCACAGCGCGGATCAACGGCCCCTGATGAGGGTTCTTCTTGTTCAGCAGAAAGGCAAAAAAACGTTCCAGTCCCCGTTTTGGCGGCGGTGCCGTATCCTGGTCAGGGTCAAGATTACGAAGATAAATCGAACGTCCTGTCAATTGCGCCAATTGATTGATAATGAAATGTTCGGTGACGCGCAAACGACCATCGATAAAGCGGGGCTTGTCCTTTAACGGATAAAATTCATCACCCAATTCGAAATAACCGCTTGCCGGGGATATTTCCGCCCAGCCGCGCGGTGTCTTGATCCGGAAAACATGACGAATGGAATCCCAATATCCGCTCAGTCCCACGGCGCTTAAAGCATCTTCAATGGCGACATAGGGCTGCCCGTTCTGCTGGTAGACGTCTTCTATGCGCACCGGTTCATGGCCGCGCAGGACAATATCCACAGCCGCGAAGGCGGAAGGCGAAGAGAGAAAACAGAACAGCAACAATAAAAACAAACGCATAAGAACCCCACAGAGAAACTGCATGGTTATAGCCCGGCGGCAAAGGGGCTGTCAATCAGGCCGTGCGATTTCAGTCATCCGCGATCAGGGGTACGGCCGGACAGGCGGGAATCGACAATTTCTGCAACATTCTTTTACTCAGCAACGCTTCAATCTCCCGCTGCGAGCGCTCATCGGGACCGATCCCGCGCACCTGCCCACCGGCGACCATCCCGTGGCCGCCGGCCGAACCGACGCCCTTGACCATCTCCTGAATCACCAGACCGAGTCTGGCGTCGGCGTTCAGGGTCCGCATCGACAGGATCTGTGTGCCCTCGAACCAGCCCATGCCGAGGACATAATCCACCCCCTGTCGGCGCAGCAGAAAGTCTGCCAGTTCGGCGACCAGATCAGGATTTTTTATCTTGCCCAGATTGAACACCAGCGTATTGGCATAAAGTTTGGAATTTTCGATGGCGGTCCGAAAAGCGGAAAAATAGTCGCCCGATACCTGCGGATGAATGATATCGAAGAGGATATGGTTATTCGAAAGCGGCAACAGTTTCAGATAAGCTTCGCGATCCGCCTTGGACCATTCCCGTCCCAGGTCCTGGGTCTCCGATTTGATCGCGTAAAACAGACTGGTCGCCAGTTTGGTGTTGATCGAGACCTCCTGCGCGGTGAGGTATTCGTAAAGAATCGTTGCCGAAGCGCCGTAATGCTCCCTGACATCGGCCCAGCAGGTCCGCTCGAGGCTGTTCTTCGACATGTGATGATCGATCACCAGGTGAACACGAGATCCCGGCGGCAGCGAATTGTTCCCCGAATTCGGTTGCGTATCGACCATCCCCACCACTGCGAACTGGCCCAGATCAAGCTCCGCAATCGGCACCAGGGGGATGTCCAGAAGGTCCACCATTTTGCGATTTTCACTGCGGCCGATGACGCCGCCGTAAGTCAAAACGGCATCCTGCCCGGTTTTCATCAGGATCAGATGGCGCAATGCCACGGCCGAGGCAATGGAATCCGGGTCGGGGTTGTCGTGAGTAACGATCAGAACTTTACCGCGACCGCGAATCCATTCGATCATCTCGCCGACGGTATTACTGCCGGTCGTCAGTTTGGGGCAGTCAAGGGAGACGGACGCCAGGCCGCCGGAATCGGTCATAGTGGGTCCTCCTTAAAAGCAACAAAAGCCATGGCAACGGCCTGTGCGGCCGTCGCGGCTTGCAGAGCCGACTCGATCCGCGGCCGACTGTTCAATTGGATAACGGTTTTCTTCAATTTCAGGGCGATGGCGATTTCGGATAATGTACCGAACTCCCCTTCAATAGCAATCAGAACCGCGGCCGTATGCGCGATGATGACATTGCGCGCGTGCCCCATATTGGTGACGATCGGCAGGGTCACATGGGGATTGGCCGTAACGGCCGAAGCCCCGGGCAGGATACCGATCACCTCCCCACCGGCCGTAGCGCAGCCGCGGGATGCCGCCTCCATCACCCCGCCCAGGCCGCCGCACAGCAGGACCGCCCCGCGTTCAGCGATATAACGCCCGACCTCTTCAGCCATTGCGAGCCCCGCGGCAGATGCCCGCCCGGCGCCGATAACGGCGATGATCTTTCTTCGGCACACGGTTATCAAACCTGTCGGAAAATACGACCGGAACGGCGCAGCAACAAGCTGTTGCCGACCACGGAAACACTGGAAAACGCCATCGCCAGTCCGGCGAATTCCGGTTGCAGATAAAGTCCGAACCCCGGATAAAACACACCGGCGGCCAACGGCAGCCCCAGGAGATTATACAGAAAAGCCCAGACCAGGTTCTGTTTTATTTTCCTCAAGGTGGAGCGTCCCAGTTCGATACTTCCGACAATGTCATCAGGTTGACCGCTGATCAGCACCAGGTCGCCGCTTTCCTTGGCGACATCGGTCCCGCTGCCGATCGCAATCCCGACGTCGGCCTGGGCCAATGCCGGCGCGTCGTTGATACCGTCGCCGACCATGCCGACAAGATGTCCTGCGTGCTGGTATTTTCTGACCACGTTACGCTTCTGTTCCGGCAGCACCTCGGCTTCGACCCGCTCCAGACCGACCTCCTGCGCAACCCGCATCGCAACCGCCCGGCGGTCTCCGCTCACCAGCACCGGGACAATACCCTGGCTCTTGAGGCGCCGGACAAGCGCGGAAACGCCGGGCTTGAGCTTGTCGACCAGAGTTATCACCCCTTGCAATTTGCCATCGATGGCGACAAAGACCAGCGAATTGTCCGCGGCCTTCGCCAACCGCGGGGTCACGCCGCTCATGTCGATGCCGGCCTTGTGCATCAGCACACTATTGCCGCAGACCACCGGCTGCCCGGCCACAGCGGCTTTGATTCCCTGCCCGCCCTGTTCCTCGACGTTATCGGCAGCGGGGACATCCAGAGCCCGACGGCAGGCTTCGGCAACGACTCCGCGTGCAAGCGGATGTTCGCTGGCGGCTTCAGCCCCGGCGGCGTAGCGCAAAAGATCAGAGACCGACAGTTCACCGACCCTGTCGATACCCGCGACGGCAAATTCCCCCTCGGTCAGGGTCCCGGTCTTATCGAGCAGCAGAACATCCAGCTTTGATATCTGTTCGAGGCTGGTCGCCTTCTTAAACAACACGCCATGTTCGAGGCCGACGGAGCTTCCGACCATGATCGCCGTCGGTGTGGCCAGGCCCAAGGCGCAAGGGCAGGCAATCACCACGACCGCGATCGCCATCTGGAAAGCGAACAGGAACCCGGCCTGACTGAAAAAATACCAGGCCCCGAAAGTCAGCAGCGACAACAGGACCACGATGGGCACAAACACATTGGAGATTTTATCCGCAAACCGCTGAATCGGCGGTTTGTCGCCCTGAGCCTCCTCCACCAGCCGGACGATGCGGGCCAGCATCGAGCTGTCTCCAACCTCCGTCGCCCTGATCACAAGACGCCCGGTTTTATTGATGGTCGCGCCGATAACCGCGTCACCCGGCGCCTTGGTTACGGGGAGCGATTCACCGGTTATCATTGATTCGTCAACGGCCGCTTCCCCCTCGACAACCGTTCCGTCCACGGGAATCCTGCGTCCGGGGAGAGCCAGGATCAGATCCCCGGGCTCGACCTCATCCAGCGGGACTTCGCGCTCTTCGGAACCCGCGATTAACGTTGCTGAATCCGCCTGCATCTCCAGAAGTTTCGTCAGGGCGGCGCCGGCGCGGCCCTTGGCCCGCGCCTCAAGCCACTTGCCGAAACGGATGAACAGAATCAGCATGGCGCTGGTTTCAAAAAAGGTTGCCACCTGCTCTCCCAGCAAACCGAGCAGTCCCAACAACGAATAGCCGTATGCCGCCGTTATCCCCAAAGCCACCAGCACATCCATATTGGCGGCGCGGTTGTTTAATGATTTCCAGGCCCCGGCATAAAAAGCGGAGCCCGCGCCAAATTGCACAAACGTGGAAAGCAGGGCGACGACCCAGGGCGTGTTTTCGCCGAACAGGGGAACATACATCAACAGCATGATCGGACCGGCTCCGCAGGCCGCCAGCAAAACGTATTTTAGCTCTCCATTCCCCGCGCCTGCGGCACCCGGTCGCGATTCGCGCACGGCGTGAAAGCCGGCGCGGTCAACGGCAGCGAAGATATCCTCTTCGCTCAGGACGGTGGAATCGTAACTGACCTGGGCGAAATTGCCGGCCAGATTGACGTTGCCGCTGATGACGCCGGCAAGGCCGGCAAGGCGTTTTTCGATCGCCGCAGCGCAGGACGCGCAACTCATGCCTTCGACCGGGAAGCGCAACTTCTGCGGCGCGACAGCAGCGCTCTCCACCCCGGCGTCGCTTGCAGGCTCCGTACCCTGTGCACACCCGGTCGAAAATCCCGCCCGTTCAAGTTGCTCCACAATCTCGGCGCGCGGCCATTCCACAGCGGAATTCACCTTGATTTCGGCTTGCTCTTCCGCCAAAGAGACGGCAACGTCCATGACCTGGGGAAAGGCCATGATAATATCCGTAACCCGGCCGACACACTTCCGGCATTTCATCCCCGAAACCGGCAGAAGATACGTTTTCTGCTTCATATTTCCCCGTTTTTCAACAGCGGATAATCTCGACCGGGCCGTCCTGACATCGCTCCAGTCCTTCCAACACCCCCCAGGGCGTGTTTTCCACCACGACAACCGGCACCCCAAGCTCCTCCCGCAGATCATCGGGGGTGAGATCGTCCAGCAACATCGCGGCCCCATCTTTCAGCATCACATCGGGCAGCAGCAGAGCCCCGCCGAGGTCCTTGCCGCGCAGTTGCATGAGCAGATCGGTACCGGTGATCAACCCGGCGACATTGATATCCGGGCCGAAAAAATGATTTTTAATGACCTGGACATCGAGCTCCACCGCAGTTCTCAACGACAGCCGCCGGGCGAAGCTGTTCAGTTCGCCGGCAAACAATTCTCCCGTGACCAGCGTTGCCCGGCCCAGATCAAGGGGTTCGGCTTCCAGCAGAACTTCGGCGACTTGCCCGCGGAAGCGGGCGATCAACCCGACGCCGTTCTCCAGTTGGGCCAAGTCTTCGTAAGATTCAAGATCCGGGATATCGCGGCCCGCCAGCAGATAGATTTCGTCGGCGGGAAAGACAAAACGGGAGCCGTATCGGGCAAGAAAATCCTCCTGGTACGCTTCGATCTGGGCGAGGGCGGCGCCGGCCTCCGCCACGCTCATCTTGCGCAGTTGCGGCAATCCCTGCCGATGCGCCGTCAGACCGACCGGCACCACGGCCAGCGAGCGAACCTGCGGCATCAAACCGGCGAGAAACTCGATCGTCTGCGCCAGCACCGGCCCGTCATTCAGCCCCGGACATAAAACCACCTGGCAGTGCAGCTCGATTCCGTGAGCCGTCAGCCGTTGCAACAACGGCGCAAGATCCGCTACCGGCGCCCCCAGCAGGCCGGTCCTGACCTGCTGGTCGATCGCGTGAACCGAAATATAGAGCGGCGAGAGCCGATCCCTGATGATGCGTTCCAGATCGGCCTCGCTGCTGTTGGTCAGGGTGATATAGGAACCGTAAAGGTAGGAGAAACGATAATCCTCATCCTTGATGTACAGCGATCGGCGCAGCCCTTTGGGGAGTTGGTGAACGAAGCAGAACACGCATTGGTTGCCGCATTGCCGCGGGCCTGGATGTTCGATCTCAAGGCCGATCCCTTCTTCGGGGTCCTTCCGCAGGCTGAATTCCCACAACTCTGCGGCGGCGCTGTTCCAAATCTCCACAGTTACCGAATCCGCCTCGAGCAAACGGTGAAAATCGATCAGATCACCGACCTCCACGCCATTTATTCTCACCAGCTGATCGCCTGCCGCAACACCCAGCTCAGCCGCGTAACTTCCCGGCTCGACCAGGACTATTTTGACCATTCATCACTTCCTTTTGAGTTTACCGAAGCCCGGGTCGGATTATAACATCGTTGCCGAGCCGGCTGAAAGAGAAGACCAAACAGAAACGGCGGGATCGATGATCCCGCCGCTGGAATAGTGTATTTTTCGCCCGAAAACCGGGTCCGTCAGTCGCGTCCGCCGTGGAGACGGAATGTCCCGTCGGCAGAGGTGATCGTACTGACGGCATGTTTATAGATCAGAATGTCGCCGTCGCTTTCCGCCAGGATACAAAAGCTGTCGAAAGATTTGATATAACCCTCCAACCGTTCACCCGACATCATGATGATGGTAACCTTGACATGCTCTTTCCGGGCCTGATTAAGGTATTGATCCTGAATATTGAATGGTGATTTAGGCATATCCGCTCCTTTATCGCAGTAAAAAATCATCAATATATTTTGTAACTCTACCAGACTTAATTGAGGAATCAACCCAAATTGTTTGCGCCTCCTTTTTAAACCAGGTCAACTGCCGCTTGGCATACCGACGAGTCTGCTTGCGGATCTCATCGAGCATTTCCTCCGCGTTGAATTCCCGACGTAAATAGCGGAGCACTTCGCGATAGCCAAGGGTCTGAAATATCTTGAGTCCGGCCGGGTAGTTCTGCAGCAGGCCGGTGACTTCATCGACCAGTCCCAGGTCAAGCATCTGCCGGCTTCTGGCATCAATGCGGTCGTACAAATCCGGTCGCTGCCAGTGGGGAGCAAGCTGCAAAACCCGGTACGGCATTTCGGCAAAACGGTGTGCGGCATTTAATCGGGTGATTGTTTCCCCGCTGAGAAGATACACTTCCAACGCTCTGACGATGCGGATCAGATTATGCGGATGAATCCGCCCGGCAGCCTCGGGGTCGACCCGTTGCAGGCGGCGGAACAGAGTCCCCTGCCCCTCGGTCGCCTCCTGCCGATGGAGTTGGGCCCGTAACGCGGCGTCGCCGCCGGGGAGGTTCGCCAGACCGCCCAACAGGGCCCGGATATAAAGTCCGGTGCCGCCCACGACACAGGGAACACGACCGCGGCTGTCGATTTCCGCGATCACCGGCCGGGCACGCTCAACATAATCCGCTACGGAAAATTCCTCCGGCGGGTCGATCAGATCGATTAAATGATGGGAAACCACGGCCTGTTCCGCAGCGGTTGCTTTCGCCGTACCGATATCCATCCGCCGGTACACCTGACGGGAGTCGGCGGAAACGATCTCCAGCGGATAAAAACGGGACAGTTCCAATGCCAGGGCGGTTTTTCCCGACCCGGTCGGACCGCAGATGACGATGACGGGAATCTTATCAGTCATAATCGAAGGTCGACTTATTGACGCCGGAACAGCCGTTCTACCGCGGCCAGAGTCAGGCGTTGCATGACCGGACGACCATGAGGGCAATTGGCCTTGAAGTCGATTTCATCCATCGCTGCGAAGAGCGCTTTGATTTCAGCCGGGGTCAAAGCCTGGTTGGCGCGGATAACGCTGTGACAGGCCATGAGTATCAACACCTCATCGATCGAATCACGCAGCTGTCCTGCCTTGCCGATCCGTTCAAGCTCCAGGGCCACATCAATAACCAAAGCCGCGACGGACTGTTCTACGAGCAGTTGCGGTACGGCTTTCAGGACAAAATCCTTGCCGCCGAAAGGTTCGACTTCAAAGCCGAGCGTTCCCAGTTCAGCCAGATTATCGGCCAGGGCCGACGCACTGTTGAAATCAAGTTCCAGCACTTCGGGAAAGAGCAGGGCCTGACTGGGAATTTTTCCGCTGCGATAAAAAGCACGCAGCTTTTCAAACCCGACCCGTTCGTGGGCGGCATGCTGATCGATAAGAATCAGATCGTCGCCATCCTGGCAGAGGACATAACTCTGATGATATTGCCCCAGAATCCGCAGGCGGCTGAAAAAACCTTCAGTCCGGCTGCCGGGCAGAACATACTGGACTTCGGCGGAAGGTTCCCGCAGCCTGTCGGCGAAGCGGTCGGAGGTTGCTTGCGGCAGCGGATACGCCGGTGCGGATGCGCTTTGCTCCCCGCTGCCGAGGTCAGTCGGTTGAGGTCTGAACCCAGGGGACGGCATGCGTTCATCGCCCGCCGGGGACGAGTCCGTCCGGCGCGGCAGGGCTTCCGGCGCCGGTCCGCCGTCCGTCAGGCCGGGGCTTGGCGATGGTGCCACCCAACTTGCGGGTTGAAGTTTTTTTCTTATGTTTTGCGCGATAAAATCATGCACCAGCGCTTGTTCGCGAAAGCGCACCTCATGTTTGGTCGGATGGACATTGACATCGACGTCCGCCGGATCGATCCGCAAAAACAGAACGGCAACCGGATACCGTCCTTTCATCAGCAGGTGGCGATAGCCTTCCATCACCGCATGCTGTACCACCCGGTCGCGAATATATCTGCCGTTGATAAAAGTATAGATATGCGTCGCCGCGGAGCGATTCAACTGCGGCGCCGAGATCAGGCCGCTCAGGCTCAAATCGTTTTCGGACTCGTCATCCAGCTGCAGCATATCATTAAGCAGGGAACGTCCCAACAGGGCCGCAACCCGTTCCCGCAACCCTTTCTCCCGGCGCAGATCGATCAGGGCGCGGCCATTGTGCAGTAAACGAAAAGAAATGCCGGGATGAGCCAGTGCCTGCTTGGTGACGACATCGGCGGCATGGCCGAGTTCCGTTTGTTCCTTGCGCAAAAATTTTTTCCGTGCCGGCAAGTTAAAAAACAGGTTGCGGACCTCCACCGCCGTGCCTTGAGGCAGACCGAGTTCTTCAGCGCTTTTGATCCGCCCTCCTTCAGCGTAAATCCGCTGTCCCAGTCCCCGGTCATTGTCGCAGGTTTCCAGTCGCAGGCGTGAAACCGAGGCGATCGAGGCCAGGGCTTCGCCTCTGAAGCCCAGCGTGCGCAAAGCGAACAGATCGTCTTCCGTGCTGATTTTACTGGTGGCATGCCGCTCGAAGGCAAGAAAGGCATCCTGACGATTCATGCCGCAACCATTGTCGCTGACCCGGATCAGGCGTTTGCCGCCGGCCTCCAGTTCGACCAGGATAGCGGCCGCACCGGAGTCGATGGAATTCTCGACCAATTCCTTGACCACGGAGGACGGGCGTTCGACAACTTCACCCGCGGCGATCTTGTTGCACAGGGCTTCGGACAGGATATGAATCTTCGGTTTCATGATGACCGTATTATGACCCGTCACAGGCAAAAAAGAAAGCGGCCTGAACCGGTTTCAGGCTCAGGCCGCAGTCATCCGTAACGCGGACGGGGGAAATTATTTTTTTTCGATATCATCGAAGACGATTTCCAGTTCATCGAAATCGTCATCATCCGGCTCGGCGGCCTGAGCCCCGAAGTCAAAAGCGATGAGCCCGAGATCCTCAGCCACATTGCTGATAATCTGGGGACTTATTTCATTGCCGTGGCGCAGATAGGTTTCGAACAAAGCATTGTCGCAGATCGTGTTGATCAGGCGCGGCACGCCGCCGGAATACTTCTGGATCAGGGGCAGGCTGTCCTCGTGAAAAGGCGATTTCCCGCAGCCCGCCACATCCAATCGGTAGTCGATATACTTCTTTGTATCGTCCGCGGAAAAGGGCTTGAGCGTATATTTGAAAGCGACCCGTTGCGCCAGCGGCTCATCGAGCTTCATGATGTCGTCGAGAGCCGGAAGACCGAAAAAGACAATGTTCAAAAGCTTTTTATCCGGGATTTCCAGATTCAGCAGGCCGCGGAATTCCTCCATCAGTTCCCGCGTCTGCAGCATCTGCGCCTCATCGATCAGGACCACCGCTTTGCGCCCTTCCTTTTCGATCTGCAGCAGGCGTTCATACAACTGTTTAAGCATGTTCAGGGGATTGATATCCGGATTTTTCACCCCCAACTGCAGACAGATCCGGGAGAGAATCCACTCCGGAGTGACCGCTGAGTGAATCATGACCAACAGTGACGATTCGTACTGCTCAAGCGGCAGGTTATCCAGCATGCGCCGGGCCAGGGTGGTTTTCCCGGTACCGACGCCACCGACCAGAACAGCCAGCCCTTTATCGCTGTCAACCGAATACTTCAGCCGCAACAGCGCCTGATTATGCTGTTCACTGTCAAAATAAAAACGATCATTCGGGGCGTTGGAAAACGGCTCGCGTTCAAAATTGAAGTAATCGATATAACCCATTGAATGCTCCGGGAGAAAAAGCCCTCAACCCTTGAGTACGTTGCAGCTCATCAGAGAAAAGAGATACGCTCTTTGATTTCGGTTGCAGCCTTATCGTCGTTTTCCTCCGGGAGTCCCAGGCGCTTTCGCAGCGAGCTCACCTTTTCAACGATATCGCGATAGTTGCTGTCAAGATCCATAACCGTTTGATAACTGGCCAAGGCATCGTCGGCCCGTTCGGCACGTTCATACAGCAAACCAAGCTCATATCCGAGGTTGAGGCGCTGAATCTCTTCCAGGTACTGAGAATCGAGGGCCTGTTGAAACATCTTCTCGGCATTGCCGTAGTCCTGCTGGTCGGAATAACACAATCCTTCCAGCATCAGGCAGTCGACATAGCGCGCCGGCTCCCGCTCGGCTTTGGCAAACTCGCTGATCGCATCTTCGAACAATCCCATTTCACGATAGGCGATGCCCAGATTATAGTGCGATTCCATATCGTCGGCGGCAATCTGCTCATCGACATCGGTCTTGAAAATTTTCTTTTCCGCTTCTTTATCGGCAGGCTGTAAAACGTCGAGATTGAAATCCAGGTCGAGAGCGGACAAGTCATCCCCTGTCGTGACGCCTTCGCCGGAAGCCGTCCCCGCGCCGGCTTCCGCTTCGGATCGCAGCGTCTCGACTTCCCGCAGCTTGGTCAGGCATTCCTCGGAATCGGGGGCGTAAGCCAGGATGTCCCGACACAACTTCTCCGCTTCGGCATACAGACCCTGCTGCAAATAAAATTCCGCTTCTTCCAGGTCGGCGCGCAGGTTTCGCTCAGCTCCGGAGTCACCCTTGTCACCGTCTTCATCGCCCAAATCAAAGGCCAACCCGGCAGCGACGTCTTCATCTTGACCGAGATCGAAATCATCATCGATATCCAGTTCGATAACCGTATCCGTTCCGGCTGAATCCACGGCGAAATCTTCTTCCGCAGACACCAACTCAAGATCAAGATTGTCGTCTTCGTAAAGAAGAAAGCTCTCTTCTTCCTCTGCTGCGGCAGAATCTCCAAGATCGCCTTCCGCAAAATCGCTCTCTGCGGAGCCGAGCAACAGATCGGATAGGGTTTCTTCAAGCACCGGCTCCTCGGTATCTTCTTCCGTTTCGGAAATGATATCGAGGAGTTTTTCGCCCTCACCGGTCAACTCGTAGATCGAATCGAGCGTTTCGAGTACCGCGCTGTTGTCGGCAAGCTCCTCTTTTAAAGTTTCGTAAAACCGCTTCAGCTGATCAAGACGGTCGGCCTTAAAAAAGGTGTCTTTCCATTCTTCCAGTTCAGCGAGGGCACGTTCGAACCGCCCGCTGTCGAGTTCACATTTGATCAAGGCCTCACGGATATCCAGATCGGTCGGATCCATGCTCAGCAGTTGCTGAAAAGCATGGCGCGCCTTGGGCCAGTTCTGCACGTCGCTGTAACCGCGGCCGAGCAGACGCAGCAGGTCGGGATCCTGCGGTTTTTCCTTGAGCAGAGTTTCAAGGATAGTGACTCCGCGCACATAATCGTTCTTTTCATAAAACGCCAGGGCCAATCCCATCTGCATTTTCTTATGGTTCGGATAGAGCGGCAGAAACATCTTGTAGAGCCTGAGAATTTTATCGAACTGCCGTTTTTCCGAAAGGATTTCCAGCACCTCCTCCAGCTCCGCCAGTCCTTCGTCCTGACGCTCGTTCCGGGCATAAACTTCTGCGAGCTTGATGCGGATATTGAGGTTGTCGAGATCCAGTTCACGCATCTTTTCCAGGGTTTTGATCTCGTCGGCAACCATACCGTTCCGGGCATAATAATCGACCAGATTGCGGTATTCGGTCATGGCATTGCCGAGCAGACCCTGTTTTTCATTCAATTCCGCCAGGCGGTTGAAAATGGAGATCTGACTCGGATCGAGTCGCTGCATCTGCCTATAGATGGCGATGGCCTTCAGATAGAAACCGTTGCTGGAAAAATATTTAGCGACGGATTCATACTGCTCGTACGCTTCACTGCTTTTATGGGTGCGAACGTACAGTTCGGCCAGCTTTTGACGTGAACGCACGTCCGCCGGATCCAGTTCGACAATCCTGAGATAGTCTTTAATTGCCTTGGCAACCTGCTTTTTTTTCAGGTTTTTTTGCGCCGATTCAAGTAGTTTATCTTTATTAACTGCCAAAAAGAAGCCCCCGAAACCGTTGTTTTTTAAACAATTTTATCCCTGAAAGATACGCATTGGGCACAAAAGTGTCAAGTGATGACGCCTACTTCAAATAGCGATATTAACTCCGCCGTCAACGCAGCCCGAAAAACATAACATATTTCTGAATAAAATTAACTAATATTTTTATGTTTATTTATTTTTTTTAACATTGCAATTTCCGCAGCGTTCAACCGGCGGTATCTGCCCGTTTCAACACCTCCCAGATCCAGCATCGCCAGCTTGATCCTCTTCAGTCGCACAACCGACAAACCGACCGCCTCGCACATGCGCCTGACCTGGCGATTACGTCCTTCGTGCAGAGTCAACTCGAACCAGACATTCGCTCCGTGCCGGCGGACCCGGGCAACCTGAGCGGCTGCGGTCAAGCCGTCAGCCAGTTTCACCCCCTGTTCCAGCTCATTTCTGGTCGCCGTCGTGAACTGACCGCGGGCTTTTACCAGATAGGTTTTGCGGACATAAAAACGCGGGTGAGCGATGATCTGGGCCAGATCCCCGTCATTGGTCAACAACAACAGCCCCTCCGTGTTCAAATCGAGGCGGCCGACGGGAAAAAGGCGCGCCGGGATATCCTGCACCAGTTCCGTCACCGTCTTGCGCTGCTGCGGATCATGCATGGTGGTGACATAACCGCGCGGCTTATTGAGCAAAACGGTGATTTTCTCCTCCGCGACTTCCAGCCTGCGGCCTTTGACGACCACCCGGTCACGAGAGAGATCGGCTTTATCGCCCAGACCGGCAACCTCACCGTTGACCTGGACCAGCCCCGTCTCGATCCACTCTTCCGCCGTCCGACGCGACGCCATGCCGGACCGGGCGATCAATTTCTGCAACCGCTCTTTCACGTCGTCGAGTCGCTCTTGCCTGCAGCCAGAGGCTCCGCTTCCGCGATATCATCATCAAGCGCGGAAAATTCCTTCAACGTCGGCAGGTCATTAAGCGAGCGCAAACCGAAAAGCTCGAGAAAATGCCTGCTGGTCCCATACATGAGCGGGCGCCCGGGAACGTCCTTTTTACCAAGGATACGCAATAGATTCCTGTCCAGCAGGGTTTTCATCACCCCCCCGGAGTCAACGCCGCGCAGGTATTCTATTTCGGCACGGGTCACAGGCTGACGATAAGCGATAATCGACAGGGTTTCCATGGCCGCCCGGGAGAATTTCGGCGCCCTTTCGCGCCCGAGCTTGCGCAGGTAAGGAGCCAGTTCGGGGAGCGTTCTGAATTGGTAGCCATTACCGATTTCCACCAGTTGAAAGCCGCACTCCTGCTGTACATGATGCTGCTGTACGTCCAGCAGACATTCCCTGATCCGGGCCCGGGGCTGCTCCAACAAAGTTGCCAGGCGGTCGATCGTGAGCGGATCTTCCGCCGCGAAGATCATGGCTTCAACCACTTGTCTGAGCTTATTCATAGCCGTACACCGCCTTGACGGACAGGTTATCCGGCAGTTGTTCAACCGGCACTGCCAGCTTCAGCCAGAGATCGCTGAATTCGTCCACCTGGTCGACATTGATCAGGCGCATCTTGACCAACTCCAGCATTGCCAGGAAGGTAACAATGAGTTCGTCACGTGAATATCCCGCGGCGAAAAAACTTTTAAACGACCGACGGTCATGGCGACTGAGTTGATCGAGGATACGTTCGATGAAATCGGCAACGGAAAAAGTTTCGCGAATGACTTCATGAAAAACCTCGACCGGACGTTTTTTCACCAGGCGATGAAAAGCTTCCGCCAGTTGGTAAACCCCGGCGGTAATCCGGGCGTCCTCCTCATTTTCCGGAGACTCCGCAGCGCTCGGGGAAAAACCGCGGGTAAACACATCCCGCTCCAGCCAGGGCAATTGCCGGAACGACTCCGCCACCTCTTTGTAGCGCTGATACTCAAGCAGTCGCTTGACCAGTTCGGCACGCGGATCGTCCTCTTCTTCTTCCCCGATCTCTTCGCTGACCGGCAGCAGCATACGCGACTTGATATGCATCAACGTTGCCGCCATGAGCAGAAATTCGCCGGCGATATCGAGATCCAGTTGCTTCATCTGATCGATCACGGCCAGATACTGTTCGGTAATCTCGACAATGCGGATATCGTAAATATCCATTTCGTTGCTTTTTATCAGGTGTAAAAGCAAATCGAGGGGACCGGCAAAATTGTCCAGACGAATCTCAATCGACATAACGGCTTTATTGCCCGAACAGGAAATGCATGGCCTGCTCGACCAGATGAGTCTGGTTCCCCGCCAGCAGCATGACGACCTTATGAATCGCCGGCGCCAGAAGCAGAGCCCAGATATCGGTAAAAAAAATCAGCAGCAGCAGCAGAACAAAACCGAAAGGTTCGACACGCTTAATCAGCAGCGCCTGTTTTTCCGGCAACACACCGGTCAGGATCCGTCCCCCATCCAGCGGAGGAATGGGAAGAAGATTGAAAATCCCGAGCAGCACATTGATATAAAGACTGAATCCGGCCATCATTTTCACCGGCGTGGTCAGAAGAATATAAAGTTCCGTCTGGCCGAAACCGCCATGGTCGAAAAAAGCAAAGGCCCGCAGCAGCAATGCGGATAACGCGGCCAGGGTCAAATTCGCCGTTGGTCCGGCCAGGGCGACCCAGATCATATCGCGTCGCGGACGGCGCAAGTTTCCCGGGTTGACCGGTACGGGCCGCGCCCAGCCGAAGCCGAAGATAAACACGGCAATGGTGCCGATCGGGTCGAGATGTTTGAGCGGATTCAGAGTCAGGCGTCCCAACAAGCGCGCCGTAGGGTCTCCGAAACGTTCCGCGACATAGCCATGAGCGATTTCATGCAACATAATCGCCAACAGCGCCGGCACCAGCATGACGGCTATTTTCGAGACGATTGTTTCCATATCGAGCTAATTATATGCGGCCTTGCAGTTTATCCGGTAGATAAAAGTTAAGTAGTTTATAAACTTGGTGTGATTTGGTCAACAACGCTTTTCAAGCTGCGGTCAAGAAAGATATCCCCGCCGCACCAGGGCAAGCTCGTCTTCACGGGTTACGATCCGGTTATTCAAGCGGGCATCCAAAAGAGCACGAAAAATATCCTGAAACTTTTTCCCGGGGGGCAGGCCGAGAGCGATCAGGTCCTGGCCGTTGAGCAGGGGATGCACCTTGCGCAGGTCGGTCACGAATTTTGAAATCCACTGGCGGTAGCGATCATGCTCCGAACACGCCATAAGGTAGAGAATCGCCTCCAGGGAGAAACCGTAAAACCAATGGTAAATCCGGCTGTTGGACGGCTCCTTTCGACTGCCTTTAGCGGGCTTGAAGCTTTTCAGCAGAGCCCCACCTCGGCTTCTTTCGACGCGCATGATTTCCTGATATCTGGGCTGAATATCCAGCCAGGCCAAAGCCCTCTCGATGCCTTTCTCCGACAGCCGATCAAACAGGCACAACAGGTAAACCAGCCAGCGCTGGTAAACCTCTCCGGTATAAAGTAAATCGAACCAGTCGCAGGCTTTTTCCGCCGCCCGCAATAATTCTGCGCTGCTGCGGTCGAAAGTCAGATGAGGATCGATAAACTTGAGCAAATCAAGTTGTTCCAGGCGCTCCAACGCCGAAACGACCTGCGGTTCGTCAAAAATCTGCTGCAGTTCATGCATGATCCTGGCGCCGCCCACTTTTCTGACCAGCTTCATGCGGACAGCACTGCGCATCAACCGCTCGGTCTGGCGTCCGACACGAAAATCCAAACGCTTTTCAAACCGCACCGCCCGGAACAAGCGCGTCGGGTCCTCGATGAAACTGAGATTATGCAGGACCCGGATGGATCGGTCTTTGATATCCCTTTGGCCACCGAAAAAATCGAGCATCTGACCAAAGTTGCTGCGGTTGAGCGCAATGGTCAGGGCATTAATCGTAAAATCGCGCCGATACAGATCGTGGCGGATCGAAGCGTGTTCGACATTCGGCAGGGCCGCGGGGCGTTCATAATATTCCAGCCGCGCCGAGGCGACATCGATCTTGAAATTGTCCGGGAAGATAATGACGGCGGTATGAAACTTTTCGTGCTCGCGGATGCGGCAGCCCATGATCGCGGCAAAAGCTTTCGCATAAGCGATTCCGTCGCCTTCGATGACTACGTCGATATCGAGGTTTTCCTGACGCAACAACAGATCGCGCACAAACCCGCCCACCAGATAGGCTTTATAGCCGAGCTGATCGGCCACCTCGCCCAGTTTTCGCAGCAATTCCCTGATGTAGGCCGGCAATTGCGTTTCGATAAGCCGCCGCAGGCTCTTTCTCTTGAACTGCAGGACACGCCGGTCGGCGATATTCGCCGCATCGTCCGTATAGTGGCGTTCGCCCAGCAGGTGCCGCAACAGATCGGTCCGCGTCACCACTCCGACGAGCGCACCTTTGTCCATGATCGGGATACAGCGCTGATTATGTTCGATGATCCCCTGCTGCAGGTCTTCGAGCGGGGTTTCCGGAGCTGCGGTTTCAAAATCGCTGTTCATGAGATCGCCGACGGGCATTTTGAGCAATTTGTGATAAGCGGCCTTCTCCACCACCTGGCGCGTGATAACGCCGGCCAGGGTGCCGCCCTGTTCGTCAATCACCGGTACGGCATTGAAATCGAAACGCGTCATCAGTTTGCGCGCAGCCCCGATTGTGGCTGTCGTTTTCAGGGTTTTAACCGGTTGGGACATCAGATCCCGGGCAAAAACCACCGGGTTGACGTGCCGGGGCAGAATATCTTCAAGCTGCCGCAACAACTGCACCAGCGGAATGTCGCGCACCGTTGCCGAAGCGGCGAAAGCGTGTCCGCCGCCGCCGAATTCGCGCAGAATCTCACCGACGTTCACTTCAGCCAGCCGGGAGCGGGCGATCATGAAGATACGATCTTCCATGCGCACGGCAACGATTAACGCGTCGAGATTTTCAATATCCTTGAGTTTATGCACAAGAGCGGAAATGTCACCGATATAATGATCGATGGAAGCCGAGGCAATGGCCACCTCGATCCCACCGATCATGACTTTCTGACAGGACTTGAGCAGTTCGTTGAGCAGGTCCACCTGATCCGGCGTCATTTCGCGAATCAGAAAATCGGCCACAACCTTTAAATTGGCCCCGTGTTCGAGCAGGAAAGCCGCCGCCTGAAAATCACGCGCCGTGGTCCCGGAAAACAGCAATTGACCGGTATCTTCGTAGAGGCCGAGCATCATCATGGTGGCTTCGTCGGCCGTCGGCGCAATGCCGCGTTCCTGGAAAAGTTCAACCATGATCGTCGTGGTCGCGCCGACATTCTGGATGTTTTCAATCCGGCCGCGCACGACTTGTTCATCCGCCGGATGATGATCGTAAATATGGATTTCCAGGCCGGGACGATGAACAATATCGGCAAGATGGCCGATCCGGGACGCGCTGCGTACATCGACCAGGATCAGACGGCTGATCTCATCCAGATCGATGTCGCGAATCCCCTTGACGTCATAAGCGTAAAGCGTGCTCTGCAGTAAAAAGTCTCGCAGACCCCGCTCCTGACCGCCGGGAAAAACCAGTACGGCATCGGGATAGAGCCGCTTTGCGGCAATCATTGAGCCGAGGCAATCAAAGTCCGCATTGACGTGAGTAGCGATGACATCCATATGTACCGTTCAAGGTTCAAAATTCGAAGTTCGGTGTCCGCAGTCCGAGGTTAACTTCACACCTGCCGCGTGGGCCGTCAAACGCCCCCCGCATACGACGCAGGGGGTAACGTCAAGTTCGTGTCCCATGCGGTTAGTTCGTTAGACGCATTCCGGCTCTTTTTGCCGCTGTCGACGTTCTGCCCTCTCGGCTTAGTAAAGGTCAGGCCTGCGGCGGCACGCTTCGACAGCAGCAGAAATGTTTCAGAATTCATTCAAACAACGCACCGAACGGGACACTAGCTTTTGAGGGTTCCGATCAGGTCGTTGATATCCGCAATCCCTTCCGCCAGGCAAAAATCCTCGAGTTCGGTCAGTATGGTTGTCATGGCGTTGGGATCGACGAAATTGGCCGTACCGACCTGCACCGCTTTGGCCCCGACAATGAGAAACTCCAGTGCGTCAACCGCCCTGGAGATGCCGCCGATGCCGATGACCGGGATATCGACGGCCTGGACGACCTGATGCACCAGGCGCACCGCGATCGGCCTGATGGCCGGCCCCGAAAGCCCGCCGATCGTATTGGCCAGACGCGGCTTGCGGGTTTTGACATCGACCGCCATGCCGGTCAGGGTATTGATCAGGCTCAATGCGTCGGCGCCGGCATCTGCCGCCGCTCTGGCGCTGACCTGAATATCGGTGACATTCGGCGTCAGTTTGACGATCAGGGGTTTGCCGGTTTTTTCCCGCACTTTGGAGACCACCGCGAAAATCGCCTGCGGATCCGTGCCGAACACGATGCCGCCATGTTTGACATTGGGGCAGGAGATGTTCATTTCCAGCGCCGCGACCCCGGATAAGTCGTCGAGGCGGCCGGCGACTTCGGCATATTCATCCTGGGTATTGCCGAAAAAGTTGACGATAACCGGGGTATCGAACTGCTCCAGAAAAGGCATTTTGTGCTTGATAAAGCCCTCAACGCCGACATTCTGCAAGCCTATCGCATTCAGCATGCCGCTCACTGTTTCATAGATGCGCGGGGTCATGTTTCCCGCTTTCGGTTGCAGCGAAAGCCCCTTGGTGACGATGGCCCCCAACGCATTCAGATCAAGGTAAGGGGCGTATTCCTCGCCATAACCGAAAGTTCCGGACGCGGGCATGATCGGGTTCTTGAGCTTCATCCCGGCGATTTCCACCTCTAAACGGGGGGGGGAGACTTTCTTTCTGCGCTTGATCATCGGCACCCTCCCTGACGGTTTTCGGCTGCTGGTGCCGCCTCCTCCCAATCGAGCTGTTGCGCCTGAAATACCGGCCCGACCTTGCAGGTGCAGAGATAACTCGGATGTTCTTCCGTGTGTCCCGCGCCTTTGACGACGCAGCCGAGACACGCACCGACCCCGCAGGCCATCAGCGCTTCAAGGGAAACCTGCAGCGTCACGCCATACCGGCGACAGATCTTCTCGACCGCTCTGATCATCGCCATCGGCCCGCAGGCATAAACCGTCGCCTTAGCGCCCTGCTCCAACTTTTGTTCCAGCACCTGGGTGACCAGCCCGGCTTCACCGAGGCTGCCGTCTTCCGTCGATACATAGGTCTCGACCCCGAGACGCTCGAACTCGGTCACGGTAATGATGTCGTCGCGGGTTCTCCCCCCCATGAGCAGCCGTACCTTTGACCGGTCCACCAGTTTTTCGGCCAGCATGTAAAGCGGGACCAGACCGATCCCACCCCCGACCAGGATTTTCTCTTCGCCGGGGTCGCCGAGTTCGAAGCCTTTGCCCAGAGGGCCAAGCAATTCGACCCGATCGCCCTGGTGAAGGCCCTGCATGATTTCCGTGCCGCTGCCGACGACCTTGTAAATAATCTCGATAAACTCTTTGGGCGGCATGGTTTCGCAATCCGCGGGCATGAAACCGACACGGAAGATGCCGAAAGGGCGCCGCAACAAAGGCGGCATGGAGCGTTGCACCCGGAACATGACGAATTGACCGGCCGCCGCCAGCTTATGGTAATCCGGAGCCAGAATCCGCATGCGGTAATACCCCGGTGACAACTCCTGATTGGACAGGACGATCGTTTTGAGATTTTTCATGAACACGACTCCTGAAAAGGCGGTGTTTCAAATCGTTTGAGCATCAGCAAGGCGTCTTCTCCATCACGATAATAGGCCCGGCGCGTACCGTTGTCCCTGAAACCCTGCTTCCGATACAACTCGATCGCAGCGCGGTTACCGGCCCGGACTTCCAGCCAGGCGGTGGCCGCCTTTTGCTCCCGGCATGACTGCAGGGAGAAAGAGAGCAGTTTTTCCGCGAACCCCAGGCGACGGAATTCCGGGGCGACGGCGACATTCAAAATCTGCATTTCCCCGGCGATCAACCAGTAACAGATATAACCGGCCAATTTCCGACCGGAGCGACAGCCGTAAACCGCAGCCGCCGGATTGGTGAATTCATGCAGGAAATTCTCACGCGACCAGGGCGTGGAGTAACAGGCGTTTTCGATCGCCATTATCTCATCGATAGCGGCGCAGGTCAGCGGCGCGAGAAGCGGTTCCTCAGCCCTGAAGTTGTTGTTTCCAACGGCTATAATCATGCTAAAATATTTTATTATCCCGGTGCTGATTCAGCCCGCAAGCTACCATAGATTGACGGTCCGATACAGCAAAAGATCAATCCCCGATCCGCTTCAAAGCGCGATTGACAACCTTGCCCGGGAATGGTCTAATGCCGTCCATTTCAATGCACAAGGAGTATAATCTTGAGTAGCGACAAGTCAATGACCTATAAAGACGCCGGGGTCGACATCGATGCCGGAAACCGTTTTGTCGACCTGATCAAACCCCTGGTGAAACAGACCAACCGCCCGGAGGTTCTGACCGATATCGGCGGGTTCGGCGGCCTGTTCTCCCTCAACAGCGGCAAATATAAGCGCCCGACACTGGTCGCCGCCACGGACGGGGTCGGAACCAAGCTTAAACTGGCATTCATGCTGGACAGACACAATACCGTCGGGATCGACCTGGTCGCCATGTGCGTGAATGACATTATTGTCCAGGGCGCGGAACCGCTTTTTTTTCTTGATTATTTCGCCACCGCCGCACTGCACCCCGAAAAAGCGATGGAGGTGGTTGCAGGAATCGCAGAGGGTTGCCGGCAGGCCAACTGCGCCCTGTTGGGCGGCGAGACCGCCGAGATGCCGGGTATGTACGCGGCGAACGAATACGATCTGGCCGGCTTTGCCGTCGGGGTCGTCGATAATGACAAAATCATCGATGGCTCGTCGATCGCCAAGGGGGATGTGGTGATCGGGCTTGAGTCGAGCGGGCTGCACTCCAACGGCTTTTCCCTGGCTCGAAAAATTTTCCTGGACACACTCAAACTTGAGCTCGATTCCCACCCCGAGGAGCTTGAGCGCAGCCTGGGCGAAGAACTGCTGCAGCCGACCCGCATTTATGTCAAAAGCATCCTTAATCTGATCCGTGATTTTGACATCAAGGGAATTGCTCACATCACCGGGGGCGGATTGCTGGAGAATATCCCCCGCGTTCTGCCCCAGCAGTGCAAAGCCGTTATCCGCCGCGACAGTTGGGAGAAGACACCACTATTTGAAATGCTGCGGCGCGGCGGCAAGATCAACGAAGAGGAGATGTACCGGACGTTCAATTACGGTATCGGCATGATCCTGATCACTTCAGCCGTCGATGCCGACGACATTCTGAATCGCCTGGCCGGTCTCAATGAAAAAGCGCATATCATCGGGGAGATCTCTCCGTCCGGGGACGCTTTCGTGGAACTGGATTAAGGGGAGCGGTTGCACTATGACTCGAAAACTACGTCTCGCCGTCCTTGCTTCCGGCGGCGGAACAAACCTGCAATCCATTATCGACCGGGCGCAACAGGGACACCTGGATGCTGAGATCGTTCTGGTCCTCAGCAACAACCCCGATGCCGGGGCGTTGCAACGGGCGCGGGATGCCGGGATTGCTACAGCCTGCGTCAATCATCGGGATTTCGCCAAACGCGAGGATTTTGACCGCGCGGTGGTGGATAAACTGAAATCGGTCAACCCCGATCTGATCGCCCTGGCCGGCTTCATGCGCATTATTTCAAAAGTTTTTCTCGCGGCCTTTCCGCAACGGATCATCAACATTCACCCGGCCCTGCTGCCGGCGTTCCCCGGTCTGCACGTCCAGCAAAAAGCGCTCGATTACGGTGCGCGTTTTTCCGGCTGCACGGTCCATCTTGTCGACGACGGCGTGGATACGGGTCCGATTATTGTTCAGGCGGTCGTGCCGGTCCATGCGGACGACACCGAGGCAACGCTTGCAGCGCGCATCCTCAAGCAGGAACACCGGATTTATCCACAGGCGATTCAATGGTTCGCAGAAGGCAGGGTTAAGGTTGACGGTCGTCGCGTGCTGATCACCGCCGCCGGACAAAAATCGGAGGCTCTCATCAACCCGCCGCTTTAGAGCGATTGCGACGTAGCTGTCGGCCCGGAGATAAAAGGATTCCTTGTCGCCCATGCAAAATCAAACTGAAAAAATACCGGTATTGGTCAGCAGCTGCCTGCTTGGCCTCGCCACCCGTTACGATGCGACCGACAACCAGAGCCCGGCAGTGATCGATTTCATCCGGAGCAACAACCTGCTCCCGGTGCCCGTCTGTCCGGAGCAACTGGCCGGGCTACCGACACCGCGACCGAAATGCTGGTTTGCGCAACAGGATGGCCGCAGCGTCATCCGGGGAAAAGGCCGCCTCTGTGACGAGCACGGCAAGGATGTCACCGCGGTGTTCCTGCAGGGTGCGCAAGAAACCCTGAAGATCGCCCAACTGACCGGTTGCAGAATGGCCATATTGCAGCAACGCAGCCCCTCTTGCGGATCGCAAAGCATTTATCTGAACGAGCAATTGACGCCGGGCGTCGGCGTCACGGCGGCCGTGCTCGAGCACCATGGCCTGAAGGTTTTCAGCGACGACCATTTGCCGTCTGAAAAAAACCTAAAAGATTTGCATCAACGATAAAAGTGTGCTAGTAATGCGCGTTCGAAACTTTCAGGAGGAACGCAAAATGTCCAAACAATGTGAAATCTGTGGAAAAAAACCGGTGACGGGCAACAATGTCAGTCACGCGCACAACAAAACCCGCACTGTCTGGAAACCGAATCTGCAGAAGATTCGCGCCCTGCAGGACGGATCGGTCAAGACCGTTAAAGTCTGCACGCGCTGCATCCGCTCGGGCAAGGTTCAAAAAGTCATCTAGGCGTCCCCGGGTCGCTGAAAAATAAAAAGGGATGGTCACCCGGAGTGATCATCCCTTTTCTTTGTCGGCCTTCAGTCCAGGTGGGCGACAGCTTCGATTTCGACGCGCGCGCCTTTTGGCAAGGCGGCAACCTGAACTGTGGATCGAGCCGGCGGCCGGTCGCCGAAAGAGCGCCCATATTCTTCATTGACGGCACCGAAATCGGCCATATCAGCCAGATAAATCGTGGTCTTCACCACCGCTTCAAATCCGCTTTCCGCGGCCGCAAGCACCATTTTCAGATTATGCATGACTTGCCGGGTCTGTTCCGTAACACCCCCGGCGACGATTTCCCCCGTTTCCGCTACCAAAGGAATCTGTCCCGAGCAAAACAGCAGGTTATCCACCCGAATAGCCTGAGAGTAGGGTCCGATTGCAGCGGGAGCCTTGTCCGTCCCGATTTTCTTTATTGCCATAATGTTTCCTCCTGACCCGCGTTCCTTTTATGAAAATTCATAACGAAAGCGGCATGTGAGATTATTGCTCCGGTGGATAAATATTTCGTCGTCCCCGCATGCGCCACGTCACCCTCGCATGACTCTATCGGGGCGGGGATACATGCTTGAACAGATTAAAACAGCTATGGATTCCCGCCTGCGCGGGAATGACGCCCAGGGTAATCTTTTTGCCGCTTTATTCACCGGAGCAATAATTTCCTGGGCAAGAAGCCGGATTGAATCTCAATTTCTGACCCGCTCGACCCTGAGCACGCCTTTGACCTTCTTGATTTCGCGAATCACCCGATTGAGGTGTTCCAGGTTTTCCACATCGATCTCAAACAGATTGGTCCCCTTCTTGTCGCCGCGGGCATGAACCGTGGCGCTGACGATATTGGCGTCGGCGCTGCTGATCGCCCCGGAGATGCCCACCAGCATACCTTTCTGGTCGGTGCAGATCACCTGCACCTTAACCGGTCGCGAGGTTTTGCGCTGCATATCCCATTCGACATCGATGCGCCGTTCCGGATCGCTGGCCTGAACCTGAGGACAATCGACGGTATGCACCGTCAGGCCGCGCCCCCGGGTAATGAAACCGGTGACCGGTTCTCCGGGCAGCGGGTTGCAGCAATTGGCGAAACGGACCATGACGTTGTCGATCCCGCCGATCAGAATAGCGCTCTGCGGCTTGCGCCGGGAGAATTTCTCCAGCACTTTGCCCAGCGGTCCGGGCTTTTCCTGCAGAGCCTTCAATTCTTCTTTCGGCAACACATGCGAAATAAGCTGTCCGGCGGAAAGCTTCCCGTAACCGACGGCGGCAAACAGGTCCTCACCCGATTTGAATCCCAGTTCCGCAACCGCCCGGGGAAAGGTATCGAGCGACATTGCTCTTTTCAGACTATATTGAAATTTGCGTAATTCCTTTTCAAACAGGTCGCGCCCGATCTCGATGCTTTTTTCCCGTTGTTCCGCTTTGATCCATTGCCTGATTTTGTTGCGCGCCTTGGAGGTTTTTACAAACGACAGCCAGTCCTTGCTGGGAGTCTGATTGGCCGAAGTCAGAATTTCAATGCTGTCACCGTTTTTCAGCTTGGTTTTGAGCGGGCACAGCTTGCCGTTGATACGGGCGCCGCTGCACCGACGGCCGACATCGGTATGCACGGCATAAGCGAAATCGATGGGAGTCGACCCCTGCGGCAGCTCTTTGACATCGCCGTTCGGGGTAAAAACGTAGACTTCCTCGGGGAAAAGATCGACATAGGAATCGGACTGACTCCATTCATTGCTGACATCGCGCTGCCATTCCAGCACATGCCGCAACCAATTGAAGCGCTGATCATCCCTGCCGCTCAAAGCAACCGCACCACCCTCCTTATATTTCCAGTGCGCGGCAACCCCTTCCTCCGCGATACGATGCATTTCGCGAGTACGGATCTGCACCTCCATACGCTTGCCGTACGGTCCGATCACGGTGGTATGGAGCGACTGGTAGCGGTTGGGTTTGGGCATGGCGATGTAATCTTTGAACCGCCCCGGGATCGGCTTCCAGGTCGCATGAATCAGGCCCAGAACTTCATAGCACTCGCGGACCGAATCCACCAGCACCCGAAAAGCGATCAGATCATAAATCTGATCGAGATCGACCCCGGTACGCTCCATTTTCCGGTAAACGGAATAGAAATGTTTGAACCGGCCGCTGACCTCGCCTTTAAGATCGTTTTGGGCGAGCAGACCGTCGATCCGGCCGCGAACTTTTTCGACATAGTCTTTACGTTCCTGCTTGTGCTCGCTGATCCGCCGTTCCAGAGCGGCATACTGCTCCGGCTCTAGAACCTGAAGCGCCAGATCTTCAAGCTCCCCTTTCAGCCAACTGATCCCCAGGCGATTGGCCAACGGCGCGTAGACCTCCAGAGTCTCGCGCGAATAAGCAAGCTGTTCAGCGGGGTTCCGGTGACCGATCATGCGCATGTCACTGAGGCGGTCGGCAAGGTAAACCAGGATGACGCGCAGATCGCGCGCCATGGAAATGAACATCTTGCGGAAACTCTCGACCTGTTTACGATTGCTCTGACGATAGGGAATGCTGCTTATTTTGTTGCCGATTTCGACCAGGTCGCGAACCTCCCGGCCGAATTCCGCCTGCAATTCATCGCCCTGCGCCGTGCCCGTCGTCAGGCTGTCGTGCAAGATGCCGACCACCAGGGTCGTCTCATCGACTGTAAGCCGCGCTAAAATCGAGGCGACTTCCAGGCAGTGTTGCAGGTAATCCCGCCCGTCAGGAGTACGTTGGTCAAGATGAGCGCGCCGGCAGAATTCACCGGCGCGGGTCAACAAAGCGGTGTCCGCCTGAGGGTGGTATTGCTGTAATTGCTGGATAATATCTTCTATTCGAAGCATGGACGACGACCGCCAAAACGGTCTTGTGTTGTGGATATCAACGCGGCGCCGCCCGCGTCAACCGCATCAAACGGGCGGCGCTGAAAAAGATCAATACTCAGCGTTTTCGTTGAGGAATTTCAAAATCGATTTTATTCGCCGCAATTTCACGCAGGGCCACAACCACCTTTTTATTGTTCGCCTTGTTCTCAATCAGGGGTTCAGCTCCCTTATACAGTTGCTTCGACCGTTTGGCCGCAACCATGGCCAGCAAAAAACGATTGGGAATCACTTCCAGACAATCTTCTACGGTGACACGTGCCATTTATCCTGCTCCTTAAATATTGAATTGATCCAGCAAATAGCTGTTGCGTTGCGCCTTGTTTCGTTCTGCCGAAATAATGTCAAGCAATTTTTTTTTGGCGTCCGCGAAATGATCATTGACAACCAGGTAATCATACCATGCGGCCTGCTTTATTTCTTCTCCGGCATTTTTCAACCGTCGTCGGATATCCTCGTCATCATTGGTGCCCCGCTCGCGCAGGCGCTTTTCCAGTTCAATCATATCCGGCGGCAGAATAAAAATAAACACCGCCTGATGGTAATTTTTCCGTAACTGCGCCGCCCCCTGACAATCGATATCGAGCAGCAGGTCGACCCCGCCGAGAGCCGCCTGTTTAAGCGTCGCCAGAGCCGTCCCATAGAGGTTGCCATGCACCCGGGCCCATTCGGCAAACCGATGCTCGGCAACCATCTCACGAAAAACGGACTCGGCGACAAAATAATAATCGACGCCGTCCTTCTCACCCTCGCGCTTCTCGCGGGTTGCAAACGATATAGACTGGCTTAAATCAGCGACAGTGTCAATCAATTCCCGACACAAAGAGGTTTTCCCGGCCCCGGACGGAGCCGAGACGACAAACAGGATGCCCTCCCTGCGGTCGGAGTGTTCAGCCCCCGCTCCAGGGTCAGGGTGTACGATGTGCGGTGTGTGAAGATCGAGATTTGACAAATCGGCAACCTATTTCCTGATGATATTCAGTTCATTTAACACAGCGAAACAGAACGGGACGCCGGAGTGAAGGTTTCTGTTTTTCTTCGCTCTGCTTTCTTCGCGGCTTCCTCCGCATCTGCATCAAGTCAAGTTGCAGTGAACACCGAACGTTTTTTTATTCAATATTCTGGACCTGTTCCCGGATTTTTTCCAACTCCGACTTCAGTACGACAACATGGCGCGTCAACAGCGCATCATTCGATTTCGACCCCATCGTATTGGCCTCGCGATTCAGTTCCTGGACGAGGAAATCCATCTGTCGTCCCACCGGGTCCTGTTGCTCCAGAAGTTCCCGAAATTGTCCGAGGTGGCTCTCAAAACGCAAGAGCTCTTCACTGATGTCGCAACGATCGGCAAAGAGGGCAACTTCCTGGGCGACACGCTGAGGATCGCCGCCAGTATCCTGCAACTTGGCCAATCGTTCCCGTAATTTCTCCTGCCATTCCAGCGGCACGCGGGGGGCTACGTCGCGAATCGCTTGCAGGGTCCGGTGCAGAAGCTTCAACCGCTCTTCCATATCAAGGGCGGTTGTGCGCCCTTCATTTTCACGCATGACCTGAATAGCGGACAAAGCATTCTGCAGCGCCTGTCCGAGACAGTCCCGCAGATCATCGCCCGCCAACTCAACCTCTTGAAGCGTCATGACACCTTGCTGTGCGGCGAGCAGGTCAAGGCTGATCTCGCCCGCTAATCCGCTGATTTCCTTTAGTTGTCGAAATGCCGCCAGATAAGCCGCGGTCAGTTGTGCATCGATAACCGGCACCGCAGTCAGAGCGGACAGCTTGTTCTGGCTGATGAAGACATCTATCTTGCCGCGTTTGAGTACCGCGGCAATTTGTTTTTTCAGTTCCGCCTCAAACGGCGCCAATAAGCGTGGAGCCTTGATGGTGATATCGCCGTAACGATGGTTGACTGCCTTGATCTCAATTGAAAAAGACAGGCCGCTTATTTCAGCCTGTCCCCGACCGTAACCGGTCATGCTCTTAATCATAAAAAACCTCTGGAATCGATGTTCGACTCCTCCCTTTTGGTCGGAGTGTTCGATCTAGCATGTTCGAAATTGTTTTTAACCTCGAACCCCGAACGTTGTTTAACCCGCCTTTGTCGCCGGATGGGGAATCACCTTAGCCAGCGGTTTGTTCGCGGCGGGAGTGTATTCCGGCACCAGCACACGTAATTTCTTTCTGACCCCGTCGAGATCCAGAGCCTTGGCATCCGCAATCAGAGCATCGATGCTTTTGATCAGTTCGCCGTAATCCACGCTTATCGACTGTGCCCGGCAAATTTTCTGATGCGGCGTCGACAGCACGCCTTCCTCATCCAGCAAGAGCTCTTCATACAATTTTTCCCCGGGCCGCAAACCGACATAAACGATTTCGATATCCTCATGCGGCTTCATCCCGGACAATTTGATCATCTCTTCGGCAAGATCTTTGATTTTAACCGGTTCGCCCATGTCGAACAAGTAAATCTCCCCTCCCGTCCCCATGCTTCCGGCCTGCAGCACCAATTGCGTCGCTTCCGGAATGGTCATGAAAAACCGGGTCACGTCCGGATGCGTCACCGTCACCGGCCCGCCTTTGGCGATCTGTTCTTTAAACGTCGGAATCACGCTGCCGTTACTGCCCAGCACGTTACCGAACCGGGTGGTGATAAAATTCGTTTTACTGCGCCCGTTGAGCGCCTGGACGTAAAGCTCCGCCACCCGCTTGGTCGAGCCCATGATATTCGCCGGTCGCACCGCCTTGTCCGTCGATACCATGACGAACTTTTCCACTCCGCAGGCAATCGCGGCATCCGCCACCAGCCGGGTTCCCTGGACATTGTTGTTCACCGCTTCCGCGGGGTTTATCTCCATCATCGGCACATGCTTGTAGGCGGCGGCGTGAAAAACCACCTGCGGCATCTGTTCATCGAAAATAACATTGACCCTTGAGCGGTTGCGGACATCCCCGATGATCGGCACGACCGTCAGGTCGGGACATTTCTGCACCAGTTCCTTTTCGATCATAAACAGCGGGGTTTCGGCATTTTCGAACAGAACCAGTTTCTGCGGCTTGAAGCGCGCAACCTGGCGGCAGATTTCACTGCCGATACTTCCCCCGGCTCCGGTCACCAGCACTCGCTTCCCCTGGAGGTAATGATTGATCTGCGCTTCATCCAGCATGATCGGCTCCCGCCCCAGCAGATCGTTCAGATCGACATCGCGAATCTGCTGAACGGAAGCCCTGCCGTCGATCAGATCCCCGATCTTCGGCAGAATCCTGAACTTCACGTTGGATTCCCGGCAGTTCTCGATAATCGAGCGGATTTGCCCGCCGGTTGCCGAGGGGATGGCGATAATGATTTCATCGATGCGGAACGACCTGACGACCCGATTGATATCCAATTGCGACCCGAGGACATCGACACCCTGGAAAGACGCTTTCCGCTTAACCGGATCGTCGTCAATAAAGCCGACAAGATGCAGATCCAGAAGCTGATTGGAATGAATTTCCCGGGCAATCAGCTGGCCGGCGTCACCGGCGCCGACAAGCAGAGCACGCGTTTTTTTCAGCTCGGTGCCGCGCCGCAACGGCAGATATTGTTCCCGGAATGCGCGTGTGGCAAAACGGATACCGCCGACAAAGAGAAAACAGAAAATGCCGTCCAAAATCAGTACCGTGCGCGGAATCAGCTCCAGACGGTAGATCAACACCGCATAAACGACAAACACCAGCGACGCCAGAAAATTGGCTTTAACCATCTGCACCAGATCGGGCATGGACACATAACGCCACCAACCGCGAAAACAACCGAACTGCCAGAGCAGAGCCAGTTTAATCAGGAGAACAGCGGGAAGCAGAGATAATATCCGCTGCCAGTAATTCGGGGGGATGGAAAAATCGAAACGAATCGCATAAGCCAATAAAAAAGAACCGGCAATGATCAGGCTTGTCAGAACAAAAATGACGACAAAACGGTTTTTATAGAAAAAATTGTTCACTTGTCCCCCACCACCTTACAAAGACAAAAAGCAGCCAATGCACCGACGAATTGATATTTATTCGCCGTAGTTTAATCATCGGCTCGAACCCCGTCCCCTTTCCCCTGGCCAAGGGCAGTTAAACAGATATAGCGCAAATATTTGTTTAAAGATAGGGTCTGTAACATTTTTAGATCAGTCTCGGCCAGCAATTTCGGCGTCGACATGTCGATATTGTTGAGCTGAGCCAGCCCGGTTATGCCCGGGCGAGCCGTGTAAACGCCTCGCTCGGACCGCTCCCGAATCAGTTCGTCCTGATTGAACAGGCAAGGACGCGGGCCGACCAGACTCATCTCCCCTTTCAGCACATTCCATAACTGCGGCAGTTCGTCCACCTTAGTCCGCCGCAAAAAATGACCGAATCCGGTAATCGCCGAAGACGAAGCCAGATGACTGGCGACCGATGCCGTATCCCGTTTCATGGTGCGAAATTTGACCAGAACAAAGGGATTACGATCCCGCCCAACCCGCTCCTGTCGAAAGATCGGTGATCCGGTATCAAAAAAACCGATTACAATAATAAGCAGAAAAAACGGCAGTCCAAAAGTTAAGCCGATCATTGAAAACAGGATATCAAACAAGCGGATAAATTTATTTTCTCTATAGATTTGGTTTAAAGCAAAACCCGAAACGCAACGTGTCAGGCCTTCGTCTATAGTGACGGGAGGACTCCATTCCAGCAAATTACGTGCTTTACCAATATCTACCTGTAAAGAACCAAGAAGTCGTTGGGCAACAGCTTGCTTTCCCAATATCTTAGCTCCCAGCTCAAGAACACTGCGCGGAACGGGAATCAAACGGGCCGGTTTTCCCAGCACAGTTCCGACACGGCGCAACAATTCAGTCGTGGAGATATCTTCCCCGTCCGACACCAGAAAGGTTTGATTGGCAGCAGCAGGATGATCGATGCAGGTGATGATGAAATGAACCAGGTTGTCAAGGCCAACCAAGCTGCGCTGGTTATCAATAGCACCCAAAGGCAATGGAACGCCTTTGTTGACCCACTGCAACATGCTTTGAAAGTTCCCTTTAACGCCGGGTCCGTAAACCAAAGGCGGACGGATAATCACCACCTCCATCCCGGTTTCCTGCGCAATCTTCTTCAATCCCTGCTCGGCTTCGTATTTTGAAATGCCGTAGGGGTCTTGTGGAGCACAAAGATCGTTTTCAGTGAAAGGTGTTCCGGGTTGAGTCAGTTCGCCGTTGACCTTCACCGAACTGATAAAGATAAATCGCTTCACACCGGCAACAGCTGCTTGCTTTGCAAAATTCAGAGTTCCTTCAACATTGACGCGGCGAAATTCAGTCAGAGGATTAGATGATGTGTCGATCATGATGTGAGAGCGAGCGGCGGAGTGGATGACAACATCCATATCTTGCAGTGCCGCGCTCCAATTGACATTGGAGGTCAAATCGCCGACTCGAGTCACATCAACCATTGCAGGAAGAAATTGATTTGATTGACGAATTGCCGCCCGCGGTACATGTTTTGGATGAGCAATCACCCCCGCCATAACTGCCGAGCCGACAAAGCCTGAAACACCTGTCAGAAGAATATTCATATCAGTATTTATTATCCAAGTAGCCGAGAATACTGGCAGCCATATTATGCATAATATTAGTTCGAGAAAATTTATTGATAAAATCAGTACGCTCGGTTATTGCCAGGTCGAGAGAGTCAAACACTTGTACCGCTTCATCAACATTGCAAGGCTCAAAAACAGCCGCATTTGAAATCTCCTTTTTTACAAATTCAGCTGAATATCCGGAAACTCCAGCCCAGATCGGCTTGCCCATAGCAGCATATTCAAACAACTTGGACGGCAACACCTTAAGAAATGCATCGTAATTATTGAGATGCAAAAACAAAACATCAGCCTGTTGATATTCCTCAATCAACTGCTGACGATTAACAGGAGGCAACAGAACGACATTATTGCACTCCATTTCAGTAATCCGCTGTTCGAGCTCAGTTCTACGCCCTCCATCCCCGAACAAACGAAAAAGCAAACGCCCATTAAACCTCTTGGCCAATTCAGGAATGATGAAGTGTAACCCCTGCCCCTCGCCCATATTCCCCGCATATAACACGTTAAGCAGCTGTCCATTCCCGACAGCATTCTCTTTTTTTTCTGCAACAAGAAACTCAGAATCAATACCATTTGTAAAAAATGAATAACTTTTCTTGGGATAACACGATTTAAAATAATTGGAGAAGCCTTCAGAAACCAAATTGATGTGATCTGCTCGGGAGATTGTCCAACGTTCCACAAATGAAAAAAAAGGTTTTGCCAACAAAGCAACTTTTACAGACAAAACATCTTTGATTGTATCGACAAAAATATCCCTAATATCGAGATACAAAGGTACGCGTTTCCACCGGGCAACAAATGCGCTTAAGGCCGCCGTCATCAACCGTGACGATGTACCATAAACCAGATCATATTCGTTACTCCTGACAATTTTAAATGTACGCCAAGCGTAAAAAAGATAAGCTTTTGCCTGATCCCCCATACCGCTTTGATGAGCAGGCAATTTGACGCGCCGCACAGTTAGATGTTGAGATTGTTCCAACTCTGGCGCTTCACTGGAAAAACTGCTGTAACGATTAGGCAAAGTGGTCACCAGATCAATATGTACGCCTTCAGGCAGTCGATTAAGAAGAGCTTCCACCAATGCAGAAGTCCTGAAAGATCCGGCACAAAGGTCGGGCGGATAATAAAAACTTAAAATCAAAATTTTCAAAACGAACTCACCAATTTATTTTTGTTACAACCTCATGACTGGAGAATTGGGAGACAAGACACTTGTTCGATATTGACAGGCCAAATTCGGGGTGCCAAGTCGACTCCTCTAAAAAGCTGCTGTCTGCTCCAAAAATAAAAATTTCAGCAATTTTCCCGTCAGCTAATGCGGCAATAAAATGATTTTCTTCTTTTTTATGCACTTTCACATCCGGGTGAAAGTGCATTCTTGCCTTCGCTTGGTTGAATTCTCCGGTAAGAGTATCCGTTAAAATCATCTCGTTCATTTTACAATTCCAGCGCCGATGATGAGTTACCCTACCAGGCAATCGACAATACCCATTATGGGCACATCCGACGATTGTTTCATCACCCGCCCGACAAATATCCAAATTGCCGGGCCTAGCACGGCGAGCGACACGGAATCCCCCCCAGACCTCAGAAGAATTTTCATCATCCACCTCAACCGTGTTATGAGCTTGTGTGCTACGCTGACGTAATCGCTCTTTACTTACGCCATAACAAGATGTTCCTGAATTCACAAACAGACGCTGACCAGACAAGGACAACTCAAATGAAAGTGTATCGGCATGAGCGTGACCCGGCAAATAATCAGGCCCAATTGGAGCAACATCCATAATCACCACAACATCTTTTGTTGCCCAGCGCAAATATCCAGACGGTTTGAACTGAACCAAACCAGTAGTCGGGATCAAGGAACGATTTACGCTAATATTGAGCCTTGCCGCGTAAGTTGAAAGTTCAACCGCTCTAGAGGCAATTCCAAAAGCCGCATCATTAAAAAAAGAGATGTCTCCATCGGGTTGTGATAACCCATGCATCCAGAAAAGCATTTTTTCAGTTATATCAATCCAGTTATCTGGCACCGTTCGACCATAGGCTCTCGAGATATTGAGCAAATCCAACATATCTTCAAGGATGATGGCGTGATACATGGGGCTTCGCTCAAAATGTCCTCCATCTTTCAAAATCTGTTCAGGCAACTCTCGAGAAAGTATTTTCAGGCCTTTTTGACCCCACGCTTCAGCTTCCTCTCCTTCAAAAAAAGACCCGGCAAAAATCAAAGCTTTTGCATTTGCCAATAAGTGGTTGCCCAATAAATGAATTTCCAGGCGTTTACGCAGATATCGTGCTTGGATCGCAAGGCTTTGCAAGACACCTTCAGGCAATTGATTGCCTGCCAACGCCCATTTTATCCAATTGACAATCCTCATAGATAAAGGATAGGGTTCCCATCCGTTCCCATGTCCAACAGGGTTTTCTGCAACCCACCTTTCCAACAAATCAAAATGCCAGGAGCGTCTTGTTTCCGCCTTTTCACTATTCAGGTCGTCAAAATAGTGCAGATTATATAGCCAAAGCTTCTCCCATTCCTTACGATTCCAATCCTCAGAAGACTTCAATTCGTGTCTCTGATTAAGAAAAGAAAAAGAATTTCTGCTTAGCAGGCTGACTCTTTTAGCCGGAGAAGTGACCCAAGGCTCATAGATCTTGCGGCGAACCAAGTAACGGTCTTGAGTAACTTTGGGAGTTGACAAACGAAACAAAACCCGGCCATAGAACTGGACGGGTTTTAGATAGCGCAATGTACGCAATAACCGCACCACACTCATTGTTGTTGTCGTAACTGTTCAGCAGCTTCTATACTCACCCTGGCAACTTCAAAAATCTCGGCAATTGCTATCGGCGCGCCCTTTCCTGTTTCAATCGCGTTTAGAAATACTTTAACACAGGCATGTTGACCTTTATCCTGCCTCAGCAAATTCATTTTTCTGAACCCAGGCCAACCATATCCCTTCAACTTGCAGAAATTGTCTAACTGCAAAATACGTCCGGCGGAAAATACTTCTATGCGCTCTTTCGGAAAACTGGCCGATCCGTTGGCCAGATAATGAATCGCCCCAAAGGAGCCATCAGCAAAACCAAGGATAATTGCTGCCTTATCTTCCGTTACAACAATACCGTGCCCATTCGCCATGCGGCGACATTGGACAGAGACAATCTCACTGTCAGCCAGATACCGCATCAGATCGATGAAATGACAGGCTTCACCGATAATTCGCCCGCCACCGACATCCGGATCCTGCGTCCAATGATCGGCAGGGATAGCTCCGGCATTCATGGTCATGATAAAGGATTTCGGCTCATTGACCGCCGAAAGCAATTCTTTCATCTTCTGTATCTGGGGCGAGAAACGGCGATTAAAACCGACCATCAGCAGGGGCAAGGCCTTGTCATCACTTTCCAATTTTAAATAGCAGGATTGAACCGCTTTAAGCTCTTCATGTTTAATTGCAAGAGGTTTTTCAACAAAAACATGTTTTCCGGCCATCAAGGCTTCGACGACCAGCGAAGCATGACTGTCATGGCGGGTTACGATGACTGCCGTATTAATTTCAGGGTTATCCAGCAAATTGGCAGTATCTGTAGTTGCCTCAGAAAAACCACCTTTTTCACCATGAATAACCGCATTAATACCACCCGATGTTGAGATGGAGGACAGTTGTGCTCCTGCCTTCTTGAACGCCGGAATCAAAACTCTCGACGCATAGTTGCCCGCGCCAATAAAACCGACAACAGGCCTTTGAGGATTGAATCTGACTTGCTGATTAAATGATACCGTTGTCTTATGTCTTGATTCAATATCACTCGTGTACTTCAACAAAATTCCCAATGCAGCCTTGTCATTCAACAAAAGCTCATAAGCCGTCGATGCAGCCTCAAAATCAAATCGATGTGTAATCAGCGGTTTAACATCCAGTTGCCCAGCAGCCATCATGTCCAGAACCGCTTCAAAATTACGTTGTTCCGTCCAACGCACAAATCCGTAAGGATAATCCTGTCCCTTATCCTCATAGTTAGGATCATATCGTCCTGGCCCATAAGAACAGGAGACCTGGAAGCTAAGCTCCTTTTCGTAAAAATCTGACCGATTCAACTGCAATCCAGTCACACCAACCAAAACAACTCGCCCACGCTTACGACACATTTGTGCCGCCTGAGTTACCGGATCATTTGATTTACTCGAAGCAGTTATGATGACAGCATCCACGCCATGACCACGACTGAAAGCCATTCCGGCGGCGACAGGATCTTCCCCCCTGCCAAGATTACAAATCTGCGCACCGAATCGCTTCGCAAAAGACAGTTTAGACTCATCAAAGTCTATAGCAAGAACGCGACATCCATGAGCGCGAAGCAATTGAACCGTGAGCAAACCTATCAGGCCAACACCTGTGACAACAAAAGCCTCTCCAAGAGTCGGCCGAGCCAATCGAATACCCTGAAGACCAATACTTGCGACAACCGTAAAAGCAGCTTCTTCATCCGATATGTTGTCGGGAATGAGAGCACAAAGATTCTTCGGTACACGCACTACATCAGCATGGGGTCCATTAGAAACAACCCGGCTTCCAGTTTTAAACCCGGAAACATCTTTTCCCACATCACGCACCACCCCGACATTGCAATAACCAAGCGGCAATGGCTGTGCTAATTTTGATCGGACCGCATCAACTGTCGTCATCAACCCGTCGGTACCGATTTTTTCCAGTACCATTTTAACTTTCTCCGGCTGTTGACGTGCTTTCTGAATCATGCCAGCCTTACCGAAATCAACCAGCATTCGCTCTGTCCCGGAAGAGATCAGGGAAACGGAAGTATTCGTGATTATATGCCCATCAATAACAGCAGGCGCTGGAGATTCGGTAACAACAGTGCCGCCTTTGGCCATATCCTGTAAAATCTGTTTCATTTTGAAAGCTCTATCGATTATTGAGCAATAAGTGTTAACAGCAAAAGACCGTCCAAACTATGAATTATTATAGGACCTCATTGAGAAGATCCTCTTTTTCCTGTTGATTGGGATAGCTGATCAATACAGCTTTGTAGATGCCCTTAAATACAAAAAGGCTGCCTGCGGCCGCACCAATGACTCCATATTCTTTTATCAATTTTTGGATATCGCCCAAAGAAGAGGCGCCACCTAAAACTGTCATGGGCAAATGGATTGCTCTACGAACCATAGTGACTAGCGCATCATCATAACCGGTCATCATTCCATCACGGTCTATTGAGTTGACAACTATCTCTCCAGCGCCGGCACTTTCCGCAGATTTCGCAAACGACACAGCGTCAAGGTTTGTTGCCTTAGTGCCATTATGCGTATAAATTCTGTACTTGTTGCCTAAACGTTTTTTCTTTACATCCATGACAATGACAACACTTTGACTGCCAACTGTGCCAGCTGCTTGACTGATAATTTCCGGATGACTAATAGCGGATGAACTGATAGCTACTTTTTCTACACCAAGACCAACTATTCTTTGTACCTGCTCGGCATTCTTAATTCCCCCTCCATAACAAAGAGGCATACGGCATTCCATGGCAAGATTTTCAATCAATTTGTAATCTGGTTCCTTATTTAAAACAGTTGCGTCAATATCCAAGACAATAAGTTCATCTACAATTTTTTCATTAAAAATACGAACAGCATTAAGGGGGTCCCCAACGTATTTATTTTTACCAAATTGAAAAGTTTTAACCAGACCGCCATTTTTTATTAAAAGGCAGGGAATAATTCTAGGCATCAGCATGATTATAATCCCGAAAAGTTCTTCAAAAGATGAATGCCCCAGTGATGGCTTTTTTCAGGGTGAAACTGTACTCCATAGATATTGTTTCTACTTACACTAGAGGCATATTTTCCATCATAGTCAGTCTGGGACAGAACATCTTCTATATTTGCAGGAGAAAAATAATAAGAGTGCAAAAAATAAAACCTTGCCCCTGACTCTAGGCCTCCAAACAGAGCGTCACCTTTCACAGGAACAACGTCGTTCCACCCCATATGAGGGAGAGGCAGCATTTGCGAAGAATTTTCCAGATTAAATTTCTTCACTTCAGCATCGAACCATCCAAGGCCGGGCAAATCACCTTCATCACTCCTTTGAGCCATCATTTGCATCCCAACGCAAACACCTAAAACCGGCACATCATGATTCAAAACCATATCATCGAGGCATTCACGCATACCGGACTCATTCAACTTGTTCATCGCCCAGTCAAAGGCACCAACACCCGGAAGAATTATCTTGTCTGCTATTCTCAAATCGTCACTATTGCCAACAGGCGAAGCTGAGATGCCGAGCCGCTTATAAATATTTGCAAAAGCCTGAATATTTCCAAGCCCATAATCAATTATCGCAATCATCTTTTGCCACCACGCTCCAAACCTAAAAATCTCATGGCTCTTGCACCTATATCATATATGCGCTGCTGCGATTTATAATCCCGATATGATTTGTTCGGAGCATTAAAGTAACTCCTTAATTCGTCGACGCTTATTCGGAGTTTCGTCGCTACATATTCAAATTCATGCTCGATTTGTTCAGGATCGTAAGCTGGGGTTTTAAGTTTTTCCAGAGCTTCTTCACGTGTCATCTGGTCAGTCAGAATCAAACTGGAAAACTGAACCTTGCGGGTATCAAATCCAAATTTTTCCGGCAGCCAATAACTTTCGTAAAACTTGGTAAAACGTGATTCAAAATGCTTTTGCGGATATCTTTGATACCCAAAGTTATCAACCAAAAACTGTGTAGCCTTTTCTTTGTGATAAGGCATATAGTCAAGAGCTCTGATCAGTTTGATCTTTCGGATGTAAGGCAAATAGATCTTATGCCAAAGGATATTTGTAACTGGAAAACTTTTGAGGGGAATTGTGCCGAATTTTCTATGAATATCTCTCAACTGAACAGAATCCGATTGAAAATACATCCATTCCAAGGGATTTCGCACGCATTCTGTAGAATAATTTCCGCCCGTCAAGATATATTTAACTTTGTATTTTGATGCAAATTTATACATCATTGCAAAAAAAGCATGATCTTGAGGCGTATCAATATGAGGCACACCAGACTTGAAGAAAGCCAGCTGAAGATCTCGCATTTCTTCCCAATCAATCACTTCTGTGTACAGATCAAGCCCGAGCTTGTCTACTAATCTTTCAATGTTGTTAACGGCAATTTGAGAGTTCCATCCGGCATCAACATGAAACACCAATGGACGCAAACCAAGTTTTTCTTTAGCCAGATAAACCAAATATGAACTGTCAGTCCCTCCGCTCATACCAATGATGCAGTCGAAATCCTTACCTGGGGCAGATTTCTTGATATCTAAAACAATCTTCTCCAAGGCATGACGTCCGGTTTCGTCGGTCCGCCATTTCGGCAGGATATCGCTATAAAAGGTACGACAATGATCGCAAACACCGTTCTCATCAAAAACGATCTTGCTATCAGACGTATCCATGGCACAATTGGTGCAGATTTGATATTTTTTTTCCGCCATTATTTATTGCTCCAGACTTATTTCCAGTATTTTCTGATACTGCTTAAAAACCTGTTCCCAAGATAAAAACTGCTTTAATCTTTTATCGCCTGCAGCAACTTTTTGCTCCCTAAATCCAGAATCAGAATAAGCCTCTTCAATTTTCCCAAGAATGCTTCCTACATCTAAAGGGTTAAAATAAAACGCAGCCTCACCACAAACATCATGTGCAAAATCAATATCACTGGTAAAGATTGGCATATTATGATACATAGCCTCAACATATGTGCCGGAAAATGACTCCAGCAAAGTCGGCATAAGTAAACCATCACATTGTCTGTAGATAGAAGGAACAAATTTCATATCTACCGGGCCAATGTTAATAATCACATCCTCGATATCTAATTTCCTTACGTTGTTTAAAAAAATTTTTGCGCGCTTATGCTGTGATTCGCAAATTGTTGTTACTATTTTAAAATTTAACTTCTTTTTTTTAATCTCCATAGCCAACGGGATAAGTATTTCTATATTTTTATGAGGGTAATAATAGGTTAAATATAATAACTTTATTCCCTCCGGAAGATTAAATTTTTTCTTATATTCTTCCTTAACGTTATCCAATGACACTGCATTAGGGATTATTTTTATATTTCTTAACCCATAAATTAATTCAAGTTTATCTTTTGCAATTTGCGTCTGCGCTATAATCACACTTGGGTATTTAATATTTACTTTAAAAAAATAAAGTTTTATCCTGCGCTTTAAATAACTTTTAAAATCCATTCTTTTCCATATTAGCCTATCTGAATAAATAGCATAAGACCAATCGAAAAGATAAATCTGAGGTACCTTCACTGGAATTGCGACATCGCTCAAATTAAACACAACATCGATATTCAGCTGTCTAAGTTTTCTTGGGAGAATAAAATAATTTAGAATTATAAAAAATATATTTTTTTTATATTTTTTTTTAATATTTACAATTTTAACTCTATTAGAAGAGTACTTTTCATATTCTTCCTTATCTGGCGTCAAAATAAAATAATTATGAGATGTATCGCTTTTTTGAAGCAATGTCAGATAATTATTCAAAATGCTCTTACCGCCGCCCGTTTTCGCATTGACTCCATGGATGAAGATATTTGCCATCAAGCGCCCCCGGTATCATTTTCTATAGCGCTTTTCAAGCCTGCCAACATATTATCAATTAATCTTTGTTGAGAGTAAAAAGCATAGGCTTCACTTCCAAGCCTTCTTGCAAACGGCTCATCTGTACACAATCTGACAAGAGCTTCCTTTAACTCATCAAAAGTATTATAAACAAGTGCATTGTGGTTGGTTGTCAAGTTATTATATTCAGGGCCATGTTTCCCATATGATGAAGTAACGACTGGTGTTCCATAGGCAAAACTGTGCAATACCCCAAGACCAACCGGGCCAGGAGAAACATACGCATAAGCACGTTGAAAAAAATCTTTCAACTTTTCATCGTCAACAATTTTTCCGTGAAACATAACACGATCGGCTATATTATATTCCTTAGCCAAATCTTTCAAAAAATCATTCTCAGGTCCAGATCCGATAATGTTTATTTTTATCTCCGGTGAAATTTGATCTACTATTTCAGAAAAAGCTTTCAGCAATAAATCGACTTTTTTTCTTTTTTGTGCTCTACCAACAAAAACAAAACTGTCTTTTAGGACATTTCTCCCGTCTGAATGATTTGGAATATGTATGGTATTATGTGCGATGAAAATCTTAGATGAAGGCACGCCAGAATCAATCATCCTGCAAGTCTCCACATCGCTATATTGAACCACTCCGTCCGAGAACTTCATGAGTTTTTCCCGCAGGATATTAACAAACCAGTTTTTGCTATATCTATGCCCCCAATAAATGAAACGAGGCTTTTTTTGTAAAAAAACAGCCAAGACATTATTGATCCATCTAATATCAAACATAACAATAACAACATCATAATGATGGCCACGGATCTCAGACAACACAGCATTTTGCAAGAAAAAAGGCCCAAAACGTTTTGTCTTTGTGATGATTTCGCTATAGTCATCTTCAGGACCAACTGACACTTGGCCTGAATGAAGCACAGTTACTTCGTAATTTTTTGCCAGCCCATTGAAAACAGGCTTTCGATAATGCATTATCGTGTTTTGAATAATAAGTACTTTCTTCATCAATTCTCACAAAAAAGCGTTTATATTTATTAAAAAATTGCCCTTCTTATAAAAAGACTGTCATCCATTCTATATTATTCGCAAGTTACAAGGCTAGAAGTCTCAGATAAACAATGCCTACGTAAACCCAACAAGCTACCGACAGAAGCCCACCAAAGGCAAGACAACTGAAATGAACCAACCAAAGCGTTAGGCTCAAACATAGAAATCAGAACACCTGATAAAATAACAACATATAGGGATGCAATTTGAGGGTTTCGTGGAAGTAAAAAAAATAAATAACGTCCACATTTATCCTTTAGAAAAAAAATAGAAATTAAAAATATCAAAAATGATAAAGACAACAATATTCCACCTTCGACAAGAAACCTTAGCAACAAATTATGAATTTCATATTTTCCACGAAATTTAAGATCATCCCGTCCGAAACCATAACCCCAAATCTGATCTTTAGACAAATCTAAAGCATATATATATGACGAAATACGATTTGCACTAAAATAATCTATTGTTTCCAAACTGAGGCTACTTGCTTGCAAGCGATCAACCCTCAAAGAATCTTTGACAAGATTTCCGAAACAAAGGAAAAGTGCTAAAAAAATCACTAACTGCAAAAATAGAAGTTTACCCTTTCTGGTTGCCATTGCATATAAAGGAGGTGCCAGTAGCGAGACCAAGATACCCGCCCTACCAGCACAAACTATTTGGGAACCTAACAAACAGACATAAGCAAAAAAGAAAATAAATCTATAACTGGCACGCTGGCTTGTCATTGCAAAGCAGATAGCCCAAACGGCATATAATGAAATCCCATTTGACCACCCGGTTCGACTTGCGCCAAACCCGGAGGTCCAAAGGGCTTGCTCATAGAACTCAGTCGGGGCATAAAGACTTGGAACTCCTGTCAAATAATTGGCAACTGACATTGCCCCCAAAATCGCCAAAACTATTACAGGAACACTAAAAATTTCAAAATTTTTTTCATTTTTTCTTTGTAGCAAATAAAAACACCATAAAAAAACAAACCCCATTAAAAAATCAAAAAACGTTCTTACTATGGAATAAAAATCAGGGGTTAAAAAAAAACCAGAACTTGCACTCAATAACAAAAACACAAAACCTATTGGACCAAACACCCCTTTTGGAAGAAAAAATTCCTTCAAAGAAAGATGATACAAAAAAACAAAAAACAGTCCACAGGCTACTAAAAAATATTTCAAAATAGTAAATGAATTAACACTTAACCATGGAACCCAATAAACTGGAGAAATCGATAAATACATGGATAAAATATAAAAATAATTTTTCTTAATTATTATTTTATACATAGAAAAAATTTTTATAAACTCTTAAGTGCATTTTTTATTTCAAAATACATCGCAACAACAACCGTTAATTCTCCAAAAAAAATAAAATTTAGAGCAATTTGTGAGGCAGTGCTTATACTTAAAAAATAACACATATAATAAGCTGCCCCTACAAAAATGAGCCGATAAATTGCTTGTAAATGAATGTGACCAATCACTGTTAAAAAAGGTGAAAGGACCATCCTAACTAAAACAACGATAGACAGCAAAGAGAAAACAAAAAGGAAAGATCTAGGGACACTCAACTCTGCCCTACCAAGAAAGGTAGTTATCGTGTTTCCACCAATAGCTAAAATAAAGGCACAAATACTGCTAGCTATAAGCAGGGGGATAAGTGTTATTTTTCTTAAAATGTGAACAATCCACTTTTTTTCTTTACGATGATAAGCTTCTCCAAGGGCGCCGTTTAAGGAAACAACAAATGGTTGTGTCACAATGGTACTGACGCTTAGAATTTTCTGCGCAACGCTGACCACACCTGCTTCAGCCAAACCAATTAGTGAGGCGGTCAAAAGTGCTGGACCCTGTGCTGCCAAAGCATGACTAACCCTGATTGCAAGCATTCCAAAGCCAACATGTGAAAGTTTGCGGATGCGTTTCAAACTGAGCTTGTTCCAAGCTGGCCTTAACCACGATGTTCTCCCCCAAAGGACAATAAACGCAACAAAGTAAGTTGTGTAGGGTAAACCTATGAACGCAGCTACCAACCACGGCAATGACAACTTTAAATAAACAGCAAGAATTACACATGAAAAACCTAAAAGACGACCAAACAATAGACAAATATAGGTGTAATACCCTTTCTGATAGGCAGTCGCAATATATTCCAGTAACATTAAAGGCAAGGTAACAGCAAATGATATACCCAAGCACTGAAGTGTTGGAAGCAACCATTTCTGAGCAGAAGTTGTCTTTATTTTTAGCCAGCCATCAAATGGAAGCAAAGGTAGCACAAAAGTACTCGCCAGAATCAATATGCACATCATGAACAGCATGACCAACAGTGCATTCGCTACCCAAACCCCAGGCTCCTCGCGATCATTGTTGACATAACAAACAATCAACTCGTTTCTAAAACCAACCCCAATCCCCAAATCGGCGAAAACTAAAAATCCGACAAGTCCAATTGTGATCATCCACAGCCCAAAGAGTTCTGCCCCCAAATAGTGCGAAGTTATTGGTATTGTCAATAAACTTGCTAAGATATTGACTCCTTGGTAAAGTGCCATTGTTGTTCCAGTCAAAATGGCACGTTTATACCGTTCATTCACCCTTCCGGGTTCTGTCGATAAATCATTCTTTGAAGTAAGTACACTCTTAAGCTTGTTAAAATACTCTTTCAAGTTCACCGTTTTATTTCGGCCCCTCTACCACAAATAATTAAAAAATAAAATCATTTGACAAAGATGATATTTTTTGAAATCTCTATCTATATTTATTCAGTTACAATCTGACTCAATTCAGAGTCACTTATGAATTAGTTAATTAATAATACCCCGTGTATCAATCACGACCTTTTCTTTCAAAGCCTGTTGATCAATACTCTTGAACTCGTCATGATCCACCAGCACAACCACAATATCCGCATCTCTCAATACCTGTCCAATTTCGTACAAAGGAAATTCGCTAAAATTTCCATTAATATTTGGCTCGCACACCATAATGTCGCCAATTTTCATTGCTATCAATTGACGCACGATATCCAAAGCGGGCGACTCACGCAAATCATCAATATTCGCCTTGAATGCCAGCCCCAAACAACCGATCAGCGGCTTTTTGAATCGTTCTGCCTTGGCAGAAATTTTGTCAATTACCCACTGCGGTTTACTGTCATTCACCTGTCGCGCAACATGAATCAACCGTGCCTGCTGCGGAGTTTTACTGACAATAAACCAAGGGTCAACTGCGATACAGTGCCCTCCGACCCCAGGACCGGGCTGTAGAATATTCACACGAGGATGACGGTTTGCAAGCCGGATCAATTCCCATACGTTGATATCCAGTTTGTCACAAATAATGGAAAGCTCATTGGCAAAGGCTATGTTTACATCACGGAAACTGTTTTCAGTCAGCTTACACATCTCGGCAGTGCGGGCATTGGTTACGATACTCTGCCCTTTGACGAATGTTTTATACAAAGCGACTGCCACTTCCGAACACCGGGCTGTCATCCCACCGATCACTCTGTCGTTTTGTACCAACTCACTTAAAACCTGCCCCGGCAGTACGCGCTCAGGGCAATGTGCAATGCGAATATCGGACTGTTCTCCGGTTTGTTGCGGGAAGGTTAAATCGGTGCGCGCCTCAGCCAACCATTTCGCCAATTGTTCAGTTGTCCCCACAGGAGAGGTTGATTCAAGAACAACGAGGTCTCCCCTTTTCAAAACAGGCGCAATTGACTCAGTTGCAGCTTGGATAAAAGAAAGATCAGGAATATGACCTTTTTTAAAGGGGGTAGGGACGGCGATTAAAAAAGCATCCGCAGGTTCAGGCGTGGTTGTCGCCTTTAAATAACCCTCAGAAACCGCTGCACGAACGACCATATCAAGATCGGGTTCCACAATATGGATCTCACCTCGATTAATCGTGTCAACGGCATCCTGGCGAACGTCGACCCCAATAACATTCTTTTTGCGAGATGCGAAAACAGCGGCAGTCGGCAAGCCGATATACCCTAATCCCACGACAGAAATTGTTTCAAAATCCATTAGAATTCCCTATCTTCAATTACAGTCAGCTCCTGCAGATAACACATCTATGATACGTGAACTAGCCTTGCCATCGCCATAAGGATTATGGGCAAGGCTCATCTGCTGGTAGGCCCAATCATCCGTCAGCAATTTTTCGACATTAGGTACGATTTTCTGAATCTCTGTCCCAACCAACTTGACAGTTCCGGCCTCAACAGCCTCAGGACGTTCAGTCGTTTCGCGCATCACCAGAACAGGCTTGCCCAAGGAAGGGGCCTCTTCCTGGATACCACCGGAATCGGTCAAAATGATATGTGAACGCATCATCAAGTAGACAAAAGGCAAATACTCCTGGGGGGCAATCAGATGAATATTATCAATTCCATCCAGATATCGAGTTACAGGCTCCTGAACATTCGGATTAAGGTGTACAGGATAGACAATCTGCGTTTCAGGATGCGATTTCGCAATTCTCTTTAACGCCTCACAAATCCTTCCGAAGCCCCCGCCAAAGCTTTCCCGACGGTGCCCCGTTACAAGTATCAGTTTCTTCTCTGAATCAAGAAACGGATACTGCAGATCAAGAGCTTGTTTGAGATCTGCATTCTGGGAAATTTTGTCCCCTATCAACAGCAAGGCATCAATGACCGTATTCCCAGTAATATAAATATCACGGGGTTGGATCCCTTCATGGAGCAGGTTGTTTCTTGACGATTCTGTGGGAGTAAAATGATATCGGCTCAGCACTCCGGTCAGTTTGCGATTGGCCTCTTCGGGCCAGGGTGCGTAAAGATTGCCGGTGCGAAGTCCCGCTTCTACATGGCCGACCGGAATCTGCTGGTAATAAGCTGCAAGGGCGGCAGAAAAAGTTGTTGCTGTATCACCGTGAACCAAAACAACATCTGGCCTGAACTGCTCCAGTACTCTTTGCATTGCAACAAGAATATTGGCGGTGACATCGTAAAGTGTTTGTCCCGGTTTCATGATGCTGAGGTCAAAATCCGGTACGATCTCAAAAAGGTTGAGAACCTGATCAAGCATTTCGCGATGCTGAGCTGTCACGCAAATTTTTGCTTCAAAACGGGAGTCAATCGCCAGCAACTTGACCAGCGGACCCATTTTTATAGCTTCCGGGCGGGTTCCAAATACGGATAAGATTTTCATAGTGATTGAATGGTTTTTAAATTGTAACTATACGATGAGTAAATTAAGCTGTTTCCTACTTTTCGTGGTTAAACTGTCTTCGACAGTTTCCCATCAAGTCTGAACATCTGTCTCCATTGTCATCTGCCGTCGCACCTTGACCATGAACTCGGCAATGAATGCCAGCATAACACCACCCATCAGGCCTAAAACAAACGCCAGGACAACGATCATGGTCTTTCGGGGCTTGATCGGCTTCTCCGGTGCGGAAGGAAGTTTGTTGATGTTCGTGCCTTTGATGCCGGCGAGTCTGAGCCGGGCGTCCTCAACGTCGAGCTCGTTTTCCCGTTTTTTATTCCGGAGTTCCGTCAATTGCATCTGCAGGTCATTGAAATAAATCTGCTGGTTCTGAATTTCATTGGAATAGAGCAATACGGCCATGGCCTTATCGCCGGGATCGGCCAGAGCCTGCTGCCTGCCTTCTTCCAACGTCATCATCTGCCTCTCGATCCGCTGCAGTTGCGCCGTCAATAAACTGAGCTGCTCATCAAGCGTCTGCCCGGCCAATTCAACGGCTTTAATCCGGTTTTTGGTCTGATCAATTCTGATTTCCAGGCGCGTTTGTAAATAGCCGGAAATTTCATCCAACAATATTTCCAAAATTTTGACGCCCCGCTCGGGGGTTGAAGTTTCAAGCGTAACGATGACCAGGTCCGTACTTTTCGGGACCTTGACATCAAACTCGGGAATATCACCGGTTTGCGACCGTAACGATGCGGCGATCACCTGATTATACGCGCCGCCCAGGATATTCTCTCTGATCGCCTGAGGGTTATCAACCAGTCGACCGTCAGCGTCCTTGCCCGGCTCCAGAATCGCGGTCACGGCATAAATTTGCGGCAGCATGAAGCTGACTCCGGCGGCAAGGACTGTCAGCAGCACGGTCACAATCACAATCAGCCATTTACGTTTCCAGAGAACGAGGAAGAGATCGATCAGGTCGATCTCATCCTCATCTTCATCCGCTTGCCGTTTCTCAGATTCAAATTCCGCTTTATGTGTTCCATCCTTCATAACTGTCCTTCTGAAAATTTCCTTTTGTTTGAGCTTTCGCAACTGGCGCCTTCATGTTTCCTCCCCTGACAATTGCATTTGCTGTTGCCGCACTTTGCTCATGAATTCTGCAATAAAAGCCACCATGATCCCCCCCATCAGGCCAATGGCAAGCGATAATACAAGAATGACAATCTTTCCCGGCCCGTCTTTGTCCAATCCTCTTTGGGCAACCTCTAAGGTTCGGCTGTTTTGGAAAAAGTTCATTTTATTTTGAATATCTGCCAGGATATTTTCTTGTTGGGCGATGTTATTTTTTCGTTCAGCTTGTAATTTGACCAACTTGCTTTGCAGTGCGGAGATTTTTTCTCTTTGCAGGTTTATGCTTCTCTGATTTTCTGATATTTTATTTTCCAAAATCTGTTTCTGATCTTCTATTTTGATATACAGTCTTTCCTGTAAACCCGCCAAACGGTTTTCATTTTGTTCAATCTGGTTGTTAATCATCAAAAAAGTTAATGCCCTGGCTTCATCATCAGCTTCATCGCTGGCCGGCGAACGTTTTTTATAGGCGAATTCAAGATTGTTCTCAATTTTCTTGATCTGAGCTTTTAATATGTCCTGTGTTTTAAACAGGCGGTCCTTATTTGTCTGAAAAAGCTTTTTCTCGTCACCAAGCCTTAACAACTCGGCCTCAGCAGCACTGATTTCACGCTGCAAGGATTTCTCTGTAAATTGATAGATTTGAGGGTCTTGAAGCTCCTTCAGTTTAAGCTGGGCTCGTTCAGCACTCAATTCAAACTCTCTCATTGATGCCGCTACTAATTTTAGATGCTCCGCCATTAAAGGTGCGACAATTTCCCGATGAAAATCTTTTATGATCTGTTGTTGGGAGAGCAAACCGACAGATGACAGGAGAAGTATTTCGCTATTCTTCAGACTCTCCGCATTTGCTTTGAGTCTTAATCCATTTTCCCTTGCGAACAATTTCTCAACAGCGCTAGGAATATACACTTCATCGAGCTTGACTTTAGCCGACTCCGACGATTCGATATTTTTTTTTGTCGTCTGTCCGCCCATTGTTTCAACATTTATCCCAATTTGAAATGCCGTAACATATGTATAAGTGTCTTTTTTTAAAAAAACATATCCCCCGGCCAAAAACAGAAAAACGATCGGAATCGCAACAATCAATAATTTGCGCTTCCATAAAATCAGGAACAGTGCAACCAAATCAATTTCATCTTCGGCCGCATAATGCGGTTCATTCGATTGTTGGCGACTCACAAAAGGCTCCAGAGAGATTTCATCGTGTTTAAGGGACGGATTTCAAAAGAAAACAGGTTTCATGCAAGTGGAATCCGACACATGAGTGAACCGTTTCAGGAGACGTAAAACTTCAGGTACCAATCAACAAATCTGCCGACGCCCTCTTCTATCGAAGTCCCGGGTTTGAATCCGACATCTTCAATTAACGCATCGACATCGGCATAGGTTGACGGCACATCCCCGGGTTGTATGGGCAGCATATTTTTCTCCGCTTTTTTCCCCAGGGCTGTTTCCAGCACCTCAATCAGGTGCATCAGCTCGACGGGATTGTTGTTGCCGATATTGTAAAGCCGGTACGGAGCTGCGCTGGTCCCGGGGTCCGGCTGGTCCCCGGACCATTCCGGATTCGGCAACGCCGTGTGATCCAGGGTGCGAACGACCCCTTCGACAATATCGTCAATATAGGTGAAATCCCTCTTCATCCGGCCGTAATTGAACACATCGATCGGCTCACCGGCCAAAATGGCTTTGGTGAAGATGAACATCGCCATGTCCGGCCGGCCCCAGGGGCCGTAAACGGTAAAGAAACGCAGGCCCGTTGTCGGCAGACCGTAAAGATGACTGTAGGTATGAGCCATCAGTTCATTCGATTTTTTACTGGCGGCGTAAAGCGACACCGGATGGTCGATATTGTCATGCACCGAAAACGGCATGGCGGTGTTGGCCCCATAAACGGACGAGGACGAGGCATACACCAGGTGCTTCACCTCATTGTGGCGGCAACCTTCCAGGATATTCATAAACCCCTGGATATTACTGTCGATATAGGCATGCGGGTTGATTAACGAATAGCGCACGCCGGCCTGGGCGGCCAGATTGACGACTTTGTCGAAGCGTTCTTGCTTGAACAAAGCGGGAATTCCCTGACGATCCGCCAGGTCGAGTTGGACGAAACGGAAGTTATTCCGGCCCGTCAATTCTTTCAGCCGCGCCTGTTTCAAGGAGATATCATAATACTCATTGAGATTGTCCAGCCCGACGACCTCATCACCCCGGTCAAGAAGAGAACTCGTCAAGTGAAACCCGATAAATCCGGCGGCGCCGGTCACTAGAATTTTCATTGATTACCCCTGGAACTACTGAAAAATATTGCCGGATCAATGGATCCAACAAACCTTATTAACTTATTCCCTCAAACAGTCTTCAACCGTCCCTGGCCCGCTGCACACTATTAATGGGCAGCGCGATACGCCTTGAGCTCAGCAGCCACATCATTCACTTTGCCTTCAATCGAAACCATACGATTCGGCTGCATCCACAGCAGTCATACGTGCTTCCAGGCCCTCCATCCCGGCCTCCACACCGCCTGCACACTCATTCAGGCGGCCTACTTTGACGTTGAGTACCTTAACCCTTCAACGACCAGGTCAAGCTTATGCTGAAAATCTTCCGTCACAATCCCGGGATGATGTTTCAGCAGATTTTCAATTTTCTGAAAATTCTGAAAATTTTCACCCGTCATCTACATCTCCCCCGGTTATGCCGGTGGGATCCTTCCTTCTCCGCCGGCGAAATGCCTGTCCAGAGGCCCCTGAAAAAACAACAGGAGAGGAGGAATCCCCCTCTCCTGCCATCATACCTGTGAATGAGGCCGAAACAAAAACCTATTTTTTCTTTGTTTCCGCAACGACCAGTTGGTCGCGAATTTTAGCCAGCGTTTTTTCACCCACGCCCTTGACATTGACCAGTTCGTCGACCGAAGAAAATTTATGCTTTTTTCTATATTCAACAATCTTCTGCGCCGTTTTTTCACCAATCCCTTTCAGTTCCGTCAATTGTCCAACGGTTGCGGTGTTAAGGTTGATTTTTCCAGCGGCGTAGAGCGGTTGATAAAAAAAGCCGAGTGAAACAAGAAGAGTAAAAAAGACAAGATAACGGTTCAAGCTTTTCATCGTCCCTCCATTCGTTGTTGGTTGCAATGTATCAAAATAACCTGTGAATGGCCCCTCCACAGATGCTTCAAGCGCCTGAACTATAACAAGATGTTACCCGTTTGAAAAGAATAAAACCAAATCGTACCGACACACGCGCTATCGGCTGCCGCTCTGAAAGACAGAAATCAGTCAATCAGTTTTTTTTCGGATGTGGTTTCCAGATAAGGCTGGCCAGCCCGCCAAAGATCAGGCCGCAGACATAGATACCGCTGGAATAAAACATATATGATTCGAATACATTCACCACGAGCCAAAAAAACATAAAAAGAAGCGCAAAGAAAACGACATCTGCCGGAACAGCGCCGTTGCTCCGAGCTTTTAAACTCTGAGAAAAAAACCATATAAAAAGTCCCGCAAGCAAGAAGCCGCCCAACAATCCGTAATTCACCAATAAGTCAAAATAGCTGCTGTGCAGATGGTGATAGCGACCTTGAATTGGGGATTCTTGAATGACAAGTTTACGCCCTTCCCCCCCCCAACCGAGAAACGGACGTTTTTCAATCCAGGAAAACGCTTCCTGCCATGAATGCAGGCGAATGCCGATACTGGTAAAACCGATATCGTCGATGTTTCCATCGGCCAGTTGCTCAATGACCGGGACTTCTGCAATTATGCGTTTTTGCACGATTTCTTTGAATGATGAAATGTTTATAAAGACAAGAAGCAAAACAAAAAGCGCCACATAAGACAGCTTGAACAGCTTTGCAACGCGCAGCTGCCTGTTATCAGACAACTTTATAGCGGCAAACAGACTGCCGATAATGGCACAGGCAAGGCCCAGCCAGACGCCCCGGCTTTGAGAGAACACAACAGCACTTGAACAAACAAACAGCAGAGACAACCAGATAAATAATCGCAACAGCCCCCAACGATTCCACGGCAGAAGAAAGCGTCGGTGAAATACAACCAGTCCCAACAACGCTACGGCGTAAAGCATCCCCATGTGCTGGGCGTTATGAAGACCGAAATCGATTCTCCCGCCGGCAAAACCTCTCTGTATTTCCGCAAGGCCGGCCCCGCTGAGCCAGGGTGCGGCAACCAGCCCCAATAATGCGACGCCCCAAAGAATAAAAACATTCCTTTCCTTCCCGCCCAGCCAAACGGCAACGGGAATAAAGATAAACCAGCTGGTCAGGCGGTGAACCTTGGGCGAGCTTTCCGCCCATTGCGGATGCTGGAGCAGAGCTCCGCACCAGGAAGCAAAAGGGATCAAGACCGCGGCCAGAAACAACCAGGCAACAGCAGTTTTCCGCAGTTTCCCACCATAGTACAACCAGGCGACAAAACCGGAGGACACAGTTATTTTTTGTGCCGGATCACCGACGGCATCAGCTGTCATCATGAAGAAAGCGTACAGGCACAGGAAAAAGGCAAACAGCAAGGTCAGCCATCGGGGGGCGGTCGGCAAAAGAGAGTTGTCCCCCCACCATATACTGCGTAATGCTTTTATATCCATTTGATAGTCATAATTTTTTTATTCTGCAGCACGATTCAACAATCCTGAAAACAACATCAATCCGTCACTGATGTGCCAACAACCGGTAATAATGCTTTTCCGTTTGTTTGGCAATCTTCTCCCATGAAAACGATTCAACAACTCTTTTTCTGCTTTGCCGTCCCATCCGTGTCCTCAGTTCAGGGTCGGAATACAGGGTCCTGATTGCCGTGACCAGGTCCGACGGGGATTCGGGCGGAACAAGAAGCCCGTTGGCGCCCTCATCGATAATCTGCGGCAAGCCGCCGACCCGGCTCCCGACCAGCGGCATCCCGCAGGCCATGGCTTCCAGGCCGGCGATGCTCGTGGCTTCCATCAAAGACGGCAGGACGACAACGTCTGCGGCCCGATAAACCTGAGGCATTTCCGTGTTGGGGACCGAACCCAGCATATGCACCCGGCTTGCGCCAAGGTGGCTGTCTGCGGCGGCGGCCAGCTTGTCCCTCTCCTCACCGTCTCCGGCAACAACCAGATGTAATCCGGGCAGATTCAACATTTCCAACGCCGCAGCCAACGTGTCAGTCCCTTTAACCTGATGAAGTCTTCCGGCAAACAGCATGACGAAATCCCGATGGCCGATCCCGAGGCTTTTTCTGCGTGACTCGGAACCGGGTGCGAACCTCTCGATATCGACGCCGTTAGAGATGAAATGGACGGGATGATCGTAACCTGTCTGCTTTGTTGCTGCGACCAAAACCGGACTTGGAGCTATCACCATTGACACCCGTGATAGCAGTTTGCGCATTTTTTTCTGTTGCCTGGGTCCTGTTTGAATGCGCTTCAAAAAAGAAGACGTATGATTGGTAAAAATCAGGGGAATATTCAACTTGCCGCAAACGTTCAGAGGCCGCATGCCATGGACATGAACTATTTCGATTTTACGTTCCGCGGACAATTGTCTGACCGCTCCAAGCAACTGCCGGTCATAGACCAAATGATTGCCGGCCAAGCGAATGCGATGGACGCAAACTTTCCCGCGTTTTTCCTGCTTTGCCGAACTACAATCTTTATGCCGGGTCACGACATCAAGCTGATGGCCGAAACCGGCCAACGCCTGCGACAACTCATCGACATGGGTCTGAATGCCGCCGATAGCGGGGGGAAACTCATTTGTCACCATCAGGATATTCACAACGGAAAATCCTTTATGTGCCTGCGTAAAGGCTTGACCACAAGCCGTACCGGTCGAACACCGCCCTGATTTTGCTGTCATTGCCGGAGCGCTTTGATTTGTTCTGTCTTTTCAGGGCGGACTTCTGCGACCCCTCTATAACCTGGAATCGCATGTCCCACGGACGAGGATCCTGCAGGCGTCGGCAAAGAACCCCTTTTTTCAGGCTCATGGCTTTCAGCCAGACATCATCTGAATTCGGCGCCAGTTGCATAAAGGTTTTCTTATCCAGAATATCATCGGCAAAGCATCCGGGAAAGTAGAGCACGCCGCCGACGCCGGTTGGAAAGATCAACCGCGACGGTGAACTTTCCTGCGTCGGTCGCTCCCATTGTTTATAGGGCAGCAACTGCGACCGTCCGTCCAGAATCATTCGGTGCGCCCGGTGACAATGGACGCACGAGGGGTTTTCAAGGTAGGCGCGATAAAGCAGATCAAGCATGTCATGAGGATAGAGAAGATCATCGTCAACGGTAACAATCAGGCTGTCCGGATATTTTTTCAACGTGTAATAGAATTTGGTATACGGCCCCAAATCCTCATCGCAAAAATCGATCTCCAATCCCCGTTGCTGCTGCAGCTTCAACAATTCCGGCAGATTGCATGACGAAAACTCGTCTTTGGCCAGACAAAGAATGATTTTATCCGCTTTAAGCGATTGCTGGAACAGGCTTTCAATGGTCAGGGAAACATCGTTCACCCGATGGCTGTGGGATGTCAACGAGACAACAAGCTGATCTTTTTTCTGATTGCCGATTCCGGAATCCGAACGATTCAGAGAAAAATCGAGATATTTCAGGCTCAGTTCCGTCAACCTCTGCTGCGCCGACAAAGCACGTTCCAGATTCCGCTGTTTCCGTTTTCTGCTTGATTTGGAAAAAAACACGACGGCCTCTCAGTCTGCCAGATGCTGAAAGAGTTCTATATATTGTCCGATAATGACGTCCCGGCGGTATTTTTCGCGATACAGCTCAGCGGCGTTCTTTCTCAGCCGCTCTCTCAGCTGCGCATCCGTCAGCAGAGTCGTAATTGCGTCCGCCAAAGGAGCGGGCTGATCCACCGGAGTCAACAACCCGGTATCACCATCCGTTATCAACTCGCCGGGCCCCTGTGAAGCGGTTGCGATAATCGGGCAGTCATGGGCCCAGGATTCGAGAACAATTGAACCCAACCCTTCGTGACGCGAAGGGCAGACAAAAAGATCGGCAGTCCGCATCAAAGCGGTGACGTCATTACGCCAGCCGACAAACCGCACCCTTTCATCCAGGCCGAGACCGGAGCAAAGGTCCTTCAGTTCTTTTTCCTCCGGGCCGGAACCCGCCAGCCACAAAACCGCATCCGGCACATTGGCCAGCGCCCGCAACAAAACATCGAACCCCTTGTTGACATGCAACCTGCCGGCCGCGAGCAGAAGCGGTCGTTCCGGCGGAGTATTGAAACTCTCCCGGGGTACCGGTCTAACCGGCTTTTCATCAGCGAAATTAGGAATATGAAAAACCCGGTCGGCCGGCATGCCGCCTTGAATCAGATGGTCGCAAATGCCTTTCGATATTCCGACCCAGCTATCGGCATGGCGATAGTATTTGAGGTTATAGTAATGACCCAAACGGCAAACGAGTTTGTAATTCCCTCGTGGCGTCAACCCACTCGCGCGGTTCATCCAGGTCATAACGATATCGGGTCGATACTCCGCCAGAGCCTTGAGGTAACGTCTGCGATCCAAAAAATTCAGGCGGTGTCCGAATCTGAAGCCCTGAACCGGGATCTGCTGCGCCCGCAACTCTTCAACCCGGTGCTGATGATGGCGGATAAATGCCTGCTGCTCGATCAAGCCGGTTCCTTGCAGCCCTTTGAGCAGACGAACATAAAAATTTTCGGCGCCGCCCTGAGCGGCGCCGGCCAGCACCTGCGCAACTTTGATCATGATTTTTCATCCGACAATGATTGTGTTTTCGGCACCGGCCCGGGCAGACCGTCATGCAGCAGCCGGCCATGACAGCCCGGGAAAGCCCCCTCTCCCCTCTGGCTGAGAAGCTGCTGTATCCGCTCCTGCATGTTTCCGACTTTACCGGCAATTTTACGGTCCTGTAAAAAACCCGGGAAAAACCGTAACGGGAGCAATCCGGCGCTGCCGAGACCGTCTATGACCACCAAACGGAGAATCGCTCCTTTATCATCCTGTTGCACAACGATATTATGCAACAGCAAATCCCGCGATGGCACCCTTTCGTGAATCCAAAAATCCGTCAACTCTTTGATTTTCTGCTCTATTTCCGGACCGAGACCATAATCCCAGAGATATTTCTTCAGTGTCGCAGCAATACGTCCGTCACCGTTACGAATCAATTCGGACATCAACCCTTTACCCAAATCCGTTTCGACAAACCCGTAACAGCGACTTATATGTCTAAAAACGGTGTCGCCGTAATACCGTTCCAGGGACTTCATCACCCCGTGTTCTTCAAGATTGTCATCAAAAGCGGATAGCGGGCGCAAATTTTTCGGAAAACCCTTTTTCCGCCGCCGATCCTCCAGGGTAAAATCCGGCCGTCGAACCTTCACGCAACAACCCGGATCTTCGGGGTGAATGAAGCAAAGCCTGTTACCCCCACGGGCGAAGGGCTTTTCCCGGGTCAGTTCCAGAATCATTTCAGACCGCCGTCGAGGTTGATATCGCCGGCCCAGACGTAATCATGACTGAACGGAAGCAGCAGAGAGGCTTCCAAAATGTACTGGGCATAAAGCGTATTGTTCATCTCCTGGTGAAAGTAATCCCGTGCGCGCGAGGCCCAGGACCGGCGCATATCGTCATCGTGATGAAAATCTCGGATTTTTTTCAGCAGATCATCTCCGTCATCAAAATAGACGACCGATTCTTCCGGCAGCAGTTCATCAAAACGCGGTCCGGAATGAGTGAACTGAAGAATACCGTTCCCGGCCAGTTGCGCCATCCGTGCCGAAGAATACCAATAAAGACCTTCCTGTCGATTGAGGTTCAGGCCCATCTTCGTCGCTGCAAGCGCCCGGTCATAGTCCCGCCCCCAGACCGGAGGATCGCCGAAACTACCGTACGTTTTGAAAGTCAATTCGTCCTGCAGCGCATCCTTCAACGTCCGCACCAGTTCCAGCCGCTGGGTGTAATCGTTGCTGTTGCTGCAGAAGAGCAGATCGATCGCAAGATCGGTCCGCCGGGCGTTATTTAAAGTTTCCACGGCCGGGTCGACCGGGTTGGGCATGTGATAGACCCGCGCCCCGAGTCCTTCGAACAGCTTCAACTCCCGCCGCCCGGTCGACACGAAAACGGCATCGACCACTGCGGCTCGATGCTTGATTCTCTCCACGTTTTCCGGAACAAACAGCGGATCGTTGTTGCAATGCGCAAGGACGACATTCGGGCGCAGGCGTTTTATCTCCAGCAGGGTATCGTTGCCGACAATGTCGCAGTGACCGGCAATGACCAGATCCGGATCGAAAGCGACCACCATTTCCAGCAATCTTTTATTCGCCTTACCCCGCCCCAGATCGCGCCAGCCGAAGGGTGCTTCGAAAGCCGCGACATCCCGATCGCTGAAAACCTGAACGAAATGATCGTTTTTGATCAGGCCTCCGGTCAGCTTCTGCGCCCAACTGACCCTGGTTTTACCGTAACGGCGCAACTGCTGATAAGCGATATGCAACACCCGCATCACGTTCACCTGTTTTCTTTCCGCTGTCCCGCCGAATTTATTCCGGCAGGAAGGCGTAGACTATAAGCCGCGCCATCACCGCAGGTCAATGACTCACTCATTTTCCGTCCGAGTTCCAAGCACTTTCCCATAGGCCGCCCATTCAGCCCGACACATCTTGTCGATCGTGTAGTTGGCTTCGGTCCATGCCCGTCCCTGAGCGCCTATCCCCTCCAGGTCGCTTCCTGCGGACAAGGCCGTGCGGAGCTTATCCGCCAGATCCGCAGAGTCCCGGTTACGGAACAACCAGCCGGTCTCCCCATCCCTAACCGTCTCAAGGGACCCGCCATGAGCAGAAGCAACGACCGGTTTTGCCATGGCCTGCGCCTCAACCGCAACCCGGCCGAAGGCTTCCGGTTCGGTAGACGCCGAGACGACGATATCCGAAAGGGCGTAAAAGGGAACAATATCGGCCTGATCCCCGGCGAAGAAAACCCGATCGGCAATCCCTCCCTCTTTTGCCAGCCTTTTCAGCTCGTCGAGATAACCGCTCTTCTTCCCCTCGCCGCCGATGATTACAGCCTGCCATGAGATATCTGTTATTTTTTCCAGAGCTTCAAGAAAAAGCGTCTGCCCTTTCCAGCGCGTTAACCTGCCCGGCAGTGAAATCACGGGGGTATCGTCCGCCAAAGAAAGGTGTTCACGCAACGAATTGAGCCGTTCCCCAGCCACGGCACCCGGATAAAAGCGGGCGGGGTCAAATCCGCGCGGAGCGACATCAATCCGCGCTTCGGCAACAGCATAGTTCTTCATCACATGCTGCTTGATGAACCGGCTGATCGCAATCACCCGCCGCCCGCGAACCATAACACCGTTGTAGTACTTTTTAAAACGGTTCTGAATCCGGTGCGTCCCGTGAAACGTCGTCACAAACGGAATACCGGTCCAGCGACAGGCCAGATAAGCCGCCCAGGCCGGCGCCCGGGAACGGGCGTGCACCAGGCTGACTTGTTCCCGACGCATGATGCGCTGCAGCTTGAACGCCGAATACAGGACGGTGAACGGATTTCTTCTCTTCAGGGGCAAGCGAAAATGTCTGCTCCCCTGCCTCTCCAGTTCGCCGACCAGACGCCCTCCTTGAGAAGCAACCAGACTGTGTGCGCCCTGAGCGACAATGAAAGCCGCCATCTCAATGGTTCCGCGCTCGACTCCGCCCTGTTCAAGGGCAGCCGTAACTTGAAGTACTTTCATAAGGTTTTAAAAATAACCTGCTGAAGTTTATGTGTTTTAAAGATCTTCGTCAGGGAAATTTTTTCCCGACATGCAGCGCAGTTTCCGTCAAACAGATGGAGTGCATCCATCCCGGCCAAAGCATCGATCAAGAGCGAAAATTTTCTGTTCTGCGCTACCTTTTCCGTGACCGGCAAGACTTCCACACAGGCCGATCCGAAACTGACCGCTTCGCTGATCATCGAACTCGAATCCGCGGTCAGGAAAACATACTCGCTGGACAGGAGAAAATCGGGGATCGGGTTGACCGCTTCCCGCGAATAATAGACCGCCCGGTCAAATGAAAATTCCTGCAGCATCCGTTCGACTTTTTCCGGCGTCCGGCGGGATGTCGTCAACCATTTCCGATGATTCGGGAACAAGGCAAAAATCTGCCGCATCCGGGTGCGCAACAACACGGCATCCAGCGGACCATGAGCGCTATCGCCGCCGATCACGAAGGAGATATATTTTCCGTCCGTTGCCGGGGTCACAATTCCCCGCGGCTCGACATAAGTCAGGTTGATCGGCAGGCTGATGATATTGTCCCGCAGCGGCGGGTTGTCATGCTGCTGGGCGACGATCAGGTCGAAAGCCAAGCGATAGCCTTGCGGCAGCATGATGGCGATACTGCTGCAACCGAATTTTTTCGCCAGAGTGCGGTTGGCATAATAGGTTTCCGATCCCGCGGACACCACAGCGGCATAATCAGCACGGCCTTCATCGAGCGAAAAAAATGCCCTGGCATAAAGCCCAAGGCGATCCGCCGGGTAGGAAAGCGCTTTCAACAGACGCGATTTAAACCGCACGTCGGCAATATCGTACTCACAGCCCAGGTGTTTGCAAAAGGCAATCGACTGATTGACATGCCCCGGTTTGCCGTCGCTCAATATCAAGAAGCGTTTGGTGGACAAGGTCCGTCCTCAAAACCGTTCGGCTTCATCAAGCAACATAACCGGAATGTCATCGCGCACCGGAAACCGCAGGCGGCAGTTGCGGCAAACGATAACGTCGCCCTCTTCACTCGGTTCAACGAGCTGTTTGCACTGGGGGCAGGCCAGAATTTTCAACAGTTCCTCAGAAATCGGCATGATCAACTCCTCAATTCAGCAACCAGTTCTTTCCACAAGCGCTCGTAATTCTCGATGTCGATATTCACACCCAACTGATAGCAGGGCAAATCGAACTGATCGCTTGACAGCTTGACTGCATCTTTTTCCGTGGTGATATAAGCATCGATCCCGGCGCTCGCTGCGCGTAACTTCTCCATGGTCCGCCGTTGTCGATAGTCCGCATGATCCGGCAGGAAAATTTTCCCGGCCAAACCGAGCCCCACAGCTTCCAGCGCGGAAAAAAAGCTCTCCGGCTTGCCGATCCCGGCAAACGCCGCAAGCCGCATTTTTTTCAGATCGTCCAGGCGAACTTCGGTCCCGTCAAGGTCCCTGGCCGTGTCCGCCAGGCAATGACAACTATTGTACACCGCTCTGCCCCAAAAGCTTTGTTGCGGCTGCCCCGCACGCGTCATGATCAGGAAGTCCGCCCGCTGCAGCGAACCGGGGAATTCGCGCAGATTTCCGGCCGGCAGGGGCCAACCGTTGCCCAACGGCCGTTCGGCATCCAGCAGTAAAACATCGACCTTTCGACCCAGGGCCAGATGTTGAAAACCGTCATCCAGCACAATGACGTCGGCAGGAATATTGTGCTCGACATATTTGACCGCGGCAACGCGCTTTTTCGCGATCAGGACCGGACAGTCCGGGTTCCTCCGCGCCAGCAGATAGGGTTCGTCCCCGGCTTCAACCGCGGTCAGCAAAAGTTCTTTCCCATCGGACACAAGGCCCACCGGTCCGGAGTACGTGCCCGCGTAGCCGCGGCTGATGACAACCGGCCGTTTCCCGTCCCGCAGGAAGGATTTGACCAGTCGATCCACCACCGGGGTTTTTCCCGTCCCCCCAACCGTCATATTCCCGACCGAAACCACCGGCAACGGCGAACGATAGACGGGGCGCAAACCGGCGGCGAACGCCAATTGCCGCAAACGGGCAATCCCGCCGTAAAGCAGGGACAAGGGCACCAGCAACAGCAGCAGCGCCGTTTCCATCGGCCCACGGGCGGCAGCAGGAGCCAGCAGTCGCTGATGAACCCGCTCGAAAAATGCCATGTCAGTGCAGAACCTTGGCGATATGTCTCATGGTTCGTACCGTCGCCCCGGCATTTTCCGCGATCAGATTGCGGCCCGCTTCTCCCATCGCCCGGCAACGCGCCGGATCATTGAGCATCAGGGCGCTCTGTTGTTCCAGTTCGCGTGGGTTACGGACCATCAGGCCGGCACCGGCACGGATCAGTTTGGCGGAAATCTCCTTGAAATTGTGAACATGGGGTCCGAACAGAACCGGCTTTGCCAACAGCGCGGCTTCAAGCAGATTATGCCCGCCCACGGGAACCAGGCTGCCGCCGACAAAAACCAGATCGGCCACCGAGTAAAAATCGAGCACCTCGCCCAGGGTGTCAACCAGCAGAACGTCACCGGCATCAAACAACTCTTGTGACGCGTCGAGCGCGCTGCGGATGCGATAAGACATGCCGGTTTTGTCGAGCAGGCCGCGAATTTCCCGCACGCGTTCCGGATGACGGGGAATCAGAATCAGCAGCAGGTTGCATTCAATCCGGGCATGAAGGTTTTTATAGACTTCGAGCAGCTGTTTTTCCTCTCCCTCATGCGTACTGCCGGCGACCATCACCATACAATCCGGCGCGATCTTATAGTCTTTTTTGCGTTGGCAAGTCTCCCCGGCGGACATTTCCCGCAGCTCATGATCAAACTTCAGATTACCGGTGTTTTCCACCCGCTGCCGTTCAGCGCCCAAAGCGATGATTCTTTCCGAATCGGCCTGGGACTGCATGCAGAACGCGGTAAAACAGCCGAGTATCGGTTTGAGGAAAAAACGCCCGCGGCGATAACGCGGATAGGAACGATCCGAAATCCGGCCGTTGACTAAAAAAAGCGGGATATCCATCTCGCGAGCCCGCCGCGAAAAATTCGGCCAGATCTCGGTTTCCACGATAATCACGGCGTGCGGCCGGATCAAAGACAGGGAGCGCTTGACCGTCCAGGAAAAATCGAAAGGAAAGAAAATACAATCGTCGATGTCGGGATTTTCCCGCGCAATGGCATGTCCGGTTTCCGTCACGTTGCTGAGCAGAATCCGGTATTCGGGGCAGTGCTTGCGAAGATGGCGGATTAAGGGAACCGCCGCTCGCGATTCTCCGACCGAAACTGCATGGATCCAGACAACGGGGCGCCCCGGCAACGCCGCCAATAATTGCGGATCGTAATAACCCAGTCGCTCCCTGACGCCGCGACGGCTTTTACCGTACCTGATCCCCCGGAGAAGATAGTAGGGCAAAAGAATCACCGCGACAATAAGCAGCACCAAATTATACAGCTGATACACCGTAAGATTCCAATCGTTCAGTAGCCTGTTGCCGGTTCAAACGCATGCCTTCGTTAAGCCGTTGACGGAAGTCTTCAACATTTTCCGAGCGGTCGAAAACAACCGGCCGGCCGAAGGAATAGACTCCGCGCCCGAACGGATACGGCAGTAAAAAACGATCCCAGGACGCAAAACGGTGGCCGCGACTGCAGGCAAAAGTCATCGGTACAACCGGTCGCCCGCTTATCCGCGCCAGTTGGACCACCCCATCCTTCAATTCATGACGCGGACCACGCGGACCGTCCGGCGTGATCACCAGGTCATAAGGCTGTCGGCTCAAAGCCAGCAATTCTTTAAAGGCCGCTTTCCCGCCCCGGCTTGACGAACCGCGCACGGCGGAGTAGCCGAAATAATTCATGGTTCGGGCGATCAGTTCACCGTCTTTGGACGAACTGATCAGAATTCGGGCCCCGACACCATGATAACCCATCGACATCAGCAGCAGTTCGTCATGCCAGAAAGCCAAAATTACCGGCTCGTTGTTCCGCCAAAACTCCCGGGGATGCTCCAGCCCGAGCATCTCCGTTTTCAGCGTCCAATGCAGCAAACGTATGGTTTTGGCAGCGATCCAGGGAGCGATCGCCAGCAACACCCGGTCGCCGAGCTTCATAAACATCTACTCCCCGAATTGGACATCATAAAGGCGTTTATACAGACCGTCGTTCTCCAGCAGCTGTTGATGGGTTCCCTCTTCCACCACCGTGCCTTGATCAAGCACCAGAATGCGGTCGGCATGGATGATCGTCGACAGACGGTGAGCGATGACAAACGTCGTCCGATCCCGCATCAGGTTGCCGAGCGCCTGCTGTACCATGGCTTCACTTTCCGTGTCCAGGGCGCTGGTGGCTTCATCCAGCAACAGAATGGGGGCATCTTTCAGGATGGCCCGGGCGATACAGATCCTCTGTTTCTGTCCACCCGAAAGTCGTACACCCCGATCACCGGCCATCGTCTCGTAACCGTGGGGCAAAAGGTTGATAAATTCGTCGGCGCAGGCTTGTTGCGCGGCCACCCGGACCGCTTCAAAATCAGCCGCTTTATTACCGTAACGGATATTATTGGCAATCGTATCGTTAAACAGGAAGCTGTCCTGATCGACCAGGGCCAGATTGTCGTGCAGGCTCTTCTGCGTTATTTCACGAAGGTCGTGACCGTCGATCAAAATGCAGCCGTGCTGGGGATCATAGAAGCGATTGAGCAGAGCGATGACCGTTGATTTGCCTGCCCCGCTCGGCCCGACCAGGGCGATGACTTCTCCGGGCTTGACGGCAAGAGAAAAATCGGCCAGCACCGGCGTCTCGTGGTAAGAAAAGGTGACGTTCCTGAAACTGACCCGTCCGCGGCTGCGGGGCAACACCTCGGCCCCGGGCTGGTCCTTGATATCAATGACGGAGTCCAGGACTTCAAAAACCCTCTCCGCCGCGCCCAGCGCTTTTTGAATCGCGTTGTTGACTTTTGTCAAACGCTTTAACGGGGAATACATCAGCAAAATTGCCGCCAGAATGGAGAACAGCTCCCCTTTGGTGAGTTCTTCACTGATCACCCGCCCCAAACGTACCAAAGAACAACCGCAACCCCCAGAGAAGTCAAAATTTCCATCACCGGCGCAGTCGCTGCCGAATAGCGGAAGGTTTTCTTGACCAGGTTGTAAAAACCGGCATTTTGATCTTTAAAGCGCTGCTCCTCCCGCTCTTCGGTCGCAAAGGCTTTGATGACTTTTATACCGGAAATACTCTGTTCAAGAACAGCGGTCACGTCTCCCATGGCACTTTGTCCGCGCAAAGAAAACTTCTTGATTTTCCTGCCGATCGCGGCCGCCGGCCAGGCGGCGGCGGGGATCGCGACAAAGGCCATAAGCGCCAGTTTCCAATCGGTGTAAAAAGCATAGCCGGTCAGGGCGATGATCGTAATCGTTTCGCGCAGCAGCGTCACCAGAACATCTGCGACCGCCGCCTGCAGGACGTTGATGTCATTCAGGATTCTCGACATTAAACCGCCGGAGGAAGTATCGCCGTAAAAGCGCATCGACAAGCGGATGGAGTGCCCGAAAACCTCGTTACGGATATCCTGCAGCGCACCCTGCCCGGCGGTCTTGATGTTGTATTCCTGGATATAACGCGAACCGCCTTTAATCGCGGCAAGTGCGACAACCAGAACCGGGACCAGCTTCGCCAGAGTCAGATTGCCGGCGATAATCAATTGATCGACAAAAGGCTTGACCATGTAGGCAATGGCCGCGTCCGCACCGGAGACGCCCAAAGACGCCAGCATGGAGAGTGCAATCAAGCCTTTATAAGGGCCTGCGTAGCGGACGAGCCTGAGGTAGATGTTTTTTTGTTTATCATTCAACATGGAAGTTTTTTTCCATCCCGCACGCCAACCATTTCGGCGGCGATACCGGCGACCCGCCCCGAACATCCGGGCCGGCCCAGCCTGGAACGAACTTCAGCCAGAGCGCTGCGCATACGGGCATGGTACTCTTCATCATCGAGCAAGCGGATGATTTCCCGGCACATGATCTTTGGATCGGCATCGTCCTGAATAAATTCGCGCACAATCCCGCGTTCGGCGACAATGTTGGTTAAACCGACATGCTCGACTTTGATCAGGCGTTTGCCGATGGCGTAACTCAAGGGAGCGACCTTGTAGACGATCGCCATCGGCGTCCCGGTCAGCGCCAATTGCAGCGTCACCGTACCGGACACCGTCAATACGGCATCGCAGGCGGCGGCGACTTCGTAGATATTGTCCTCCACAATATGGACCGGCAGGCCTGCGTCCGCAAGCTTATCCGCAAAAAAATCCGGACTTAACGTCGGGGCTACGGGCAGGAGGAATCTGATCGCGGGCTTTTCCGTTGAAATCAATCCGGCCGTTTCCATCAGGGCCGTAAAAATATAATTGAGTTCACTGGCCCGGCTGCCGGGGAAAATCCCCACCACCTGCTCCCGCTCAGCGATTCCAAGCTGCTTGCGCAACCGGCCCTGCGGCTTGTTGGCGGCGAATTCGTCCAGCAAGGGGTTTCCCACATAGTCCGCCCGAACGCCGAACGGTCGATAAATTTGCGGTTCGAAAGGAAAAATCAGCGCCAGCCGGTCAACCCGTTGCGCAATCGTTTTCGCCCGTCCGCTGCGCCACGCCCAGACTTTCGGACTGATGTAATAAAGGACTTTGACCCCGGCCGCCCTGGCCGCTTTCGCCAGACGCAAATTGAAATCGGGGAAATCGATCAATATCAATAAGTCCGGTTTATCCGCACCGGCAACGATTTTTTTCAACCGGCGCAAACGCCTTAAAATCAACGGCAAACGCCCGGCAACTTCCTGAATACCCATCACCGCCAGTTCGTCGGCAGGGAACAGAATCCGACATCCGGCCGTCCGCATTCTCTCGCCGCCGACGCCGAAGAAGGTCAGTTCCGAGAACCGCTCCGCGGCCGCCTTGACGAGGTTGGCGCCGTGCAGATCGCCGGACGCTTCGCCGGCAACGATCATGATCTTTTTATTCTCCGCTGCGCAGCAATGTTCCATGAAATTTCGGCGTCCCTAAAAAACAAAAGGCGAGTACCGATCGGAACTCGCGACTTTTGTCCGGCGAAAGCAACAAAAAAATCAGCGCGCCAACCCGCGCTCGCTCTTTTGCAGAAACTCCAGGTAGGTCTCGACTTCCGGCGCATTAAGATCGTATTCCGCCTTGATCTTCTCGACCGCCTCCTCCAGCTTCAGATTTGAACGAAAAACCAGTTTATACAGATTTTTCACATTGGTCATGGCCTCGCGGCTGAATCCCCGGCGTTTCAGCCCGGTCAGATTCAAACCGACGGTTTTCGCGCGATCGCCCTGAACTATGGAATAAGGCGCCACATCCTGGGCAATCATCGATCCGCCGCTGGCCATAACGTGCGCGCCGATACGGGTAAACTGATGCACGGCGCTCAACCCGCCGAGAATGGCGTAATCGTCCACCTCGACATGCCCGGCCAGCGTTGCGGCATTGGCCATAATGACATGGTCCCTGACGATACAGTCATGGGCGACATGGGCGTATGCCATGATCAGGTTATCGTTTCCGACTGTGGTCACGCCGCCGCCGTCTGCTGTTCCCAGATGGATGGTCACGAACTCGCGGATGCGGTTGCGGTCGCCGATTTTGAGCAAGGTTTTTTCACCTTGGAATTTCAGATCCTGAGGGATTGCCCCGACCGAGGCGAACTGAAAAATCCGGTTGTCGCAGCCGATCTCCGTGTCGCCTTCGATCACGGCATGCGGACCGATTGTCGTTCCGGCGCCGATCGTCACATTTTCACCGATGACCGCATAAGGGCCGACCTTGACGGTGGGGTCCAATTGTGCTCCCGAAGCAATAACCGCGGTTGGATGAATCATACCATCTCCCATTTATTTTTCGGCAAAAGTCGCCTTCAAATCAGCTTCCGCCACTTTGGTGTCGCCGACATAGGCGACCCCGCTGAACAGGTAAATGCCGCGCCGTTTGGAAACCAGTTCGAGTTCCATACGCAACACATCCCCGGGCAGCACCGGCTTACGGAAACGAGCCTTGTCGATCCCGGCGAAATAAGTCACCCGGTCATCCCCGATACCGTCGATAACGGAGACATAGGCACCGCCGACCTGCGCCATGGCTTCGACAATCAAGACCCCCGGCATGATCGGGTGATCGGGGAAATGACCCTGGAAAAAAGGTTCATTCACCGTCACGTTTTTAAAACCCGCCACTTTTTTCCCCTCCTCGAGTTCTTCAATCCGGTCGACCAGAAGAAAGGGGTAGCGGTGCGGCAGGGTTTTCATAATTTGTTGAATATTCATAACCAGCATATCAGTCCTCCTTGAGCAACGCCTCAAGCTCCTCAAGGCGTTTTTTCAGCTGTTGCATTTCTTTGCGCATGTCCGGCAATTTGGCAAAACTCGTCGTTGCCCGCAGCCATTGTTTGTGGGGCATGAGCGGCAGGCCCGACATCACCTGGTCGGAATCGACATTGCCGGTGGCGCCGCCACGTCCCCCGATCATCACATTGTCGCCGATCTTCAAATGCCCGGCGATGGCGGTCTGCCCACCGAACGTACAATGATCGCCGATCTTGCTACTGCCTGCGATGCCGCTTTGCGCAACGATAATACAATTATTTCCGACTCCGACGTTATGGGCGATCTGCACCAGGTTGTCCAATTTGGTTCCGCGGGAAATCCGCGTTTCGCCCAGCGCCGCCCGGTCGATGCAGCTGCAGGCGCCGATTTCGACGTCATCTTCCAAGACGACGATACCGACCTGGGGAATCTTGTAATAACCTTCACCGTCCGGAGCGAAACCGAAACCGTCGGAACCGATGACCGCGGAGGGCTGCAAAATCACCCGGTCCCCCAGGCGGCAGCCTTCCCGCACGACGGCTTGCCCATGGAGGATACATTCGCGTCCGATCACGACATCGGCGTAGACAACAACGCCGGGATGAACAACCGTTCCCGCGCCGATTTCGACCCGCTCGCCGATGATGCAGCCGGCGGCAACCGATGCGGTTTCATCGATGCGCGCCGAGGTCGCCACCACGGCACCGGGCTGAACGCCGGCTGCGGGTTTTTGCTCCGCCCGCAACAGCGTCAGGATCTTGGCGAAAGCCAGATAGGGGTTGGCCGTGAGCAGCAGGTTTTTCCCCGGCGCCTCGATCCCGGGAGCCACGATGACCGCTGCGGCGCGACAGGCTTTCAGCAACGGCAGGTATTTCCGGTTGGAAACGAAAGTGATGTCACCGTCCGCGGCCGTATCGATCGCGGCGAGCCGGTTGATTTCGACCTCCGGATTGCCCTGGACTTCACCGCCGACCAGATCCGCCAATTGTCGTAAGGTAGGCATCAGGATGTTTCCTTATTTTTTCTTCGCATCATAGGTTTCGATCAGCTTGTCGGTCAGGTTGACGCTCTCGTCGGCATAAATAACGGCGCCTTCGCTTTTTTCCAGAATCATGGTGTAACCATCGTCTTTGCCGAGCTGCTGCAAAACCTCGAAAAGTTCGTTGAGAATGCGTTTGGTATGTTCCGCATCCTTCTGCTGCAGTTCGTCTTTAACATCTTTCTGGAACCGTTGCAGTTCTTTTACGTCTTTCTGGTAGTCGTGCTCTTTTTCCGCTTTGGCGCTGTCCGACAGCAACGCGGCCTGCTTTTCCAGGTCGCCTTTTTTCTTCAGCAATTCATTCTGCATATTTTTGAATTCAGCTTCATATTTCTTGACCAGTTCGCTGATCTCGCCCTTGGCCTGAGCCCCGGCCTTGGACAGATTCAACGCTTTCTGCAGATCGACATAACCGATTTTCGTTTCCGCGAAAGCGGGAGCGGCTAGGAAAATTACGGCGAGCAAAAAAACAACGATTTTTTTCATGGATTTCTCCTGTGATATGAACGGTTAAAAAGCTTTACCAATGGTAAATTCAAAGACCGACTGTTTTTCACCGTCGCGCGGCGACAGGTTGTACCCCCATTCGAAACGTAACGGTCCCAACGGACTCAGCCAGCGGATGCCGGCCCCGACGGCATTACGCATATCGGAAAAGTATTCTTCGTCCTCGCTCCAGGCATTGCCGGTATCATAGAACAGAACCCCTTTGAGCCCCAAATCCTCGGCAATGGGAAACAGGTATTCGAAATTGAAGTAACCCATTTTTTCACCGCCGATATATTCCGTCGGATCTTCCGGGTCGGTGGGTCCGACCTCCCGGGATTTAAAACCGCGAATCGTCCTGATCCCGCCCAGGAAAAACTTCTCGCCCAGCGGCACTTCATCGTCGGTGGTTTTGACGACGTAACCCACCTCGCCGTGGACGGAGAACACCGTGCCCCAGAACAGCGGGAAAAAATGCCGATGCGAGACAATCGACTTGACGAAATTATCGGTCCCGCCCAAGCCGGCATATTCCAGGCTGAGTTTCGAAATGCCTCCGCGGCTGGGGTCCTGATAGTAATCGGTACTGTTGCGCACCCATTCGGCGGTAATCGAGGACAGCGTCGATTCACCGGCCGCATCCAGAATAATCGGGCTGGTTACGCTTTCATCGATATTAAGGATTTCTTTCTCCTCATAGCGATAAGTCAGATAAAATTTCGAGTTCCTGGTGACCGGATGCCCGGCCCGAATGGCGCCGCCGGTGCGGTAGTCGTCATAATCGCTGTATTCGCGCTCGGATTTGTAAACTTCGAACCCGAGGGTCCATTCCGTGTCGAGAAAATAGGGGTCGGTCAACCCGAGAGAATAGGTGGTGCTGGTCGATCCCAGCGAGCCGCTGAGGCGCAATTTCAAACCGTGACCGAGAAAATTGTCCTGCGACAGGGAACCCTGGGCGATCAGTTTGTCGACCGAAGAATAACCCATGCCGATCGAGAAGGTTCCGGTCGGCCGCTCCGTCACATCGACGTCGAGAACCGTCTGGTTATCCGCCGAACCGGGCTGATTGGTCACATTCACCTCGTCGAAGAACCCCAGGTTACGCACGCGCCGGTTTGCTTCCTTGACCTTCTTCGCACTGTAAAGTTCACCTTCGGCAATGGGAATCTCCCGCCGGATCACTTTGTCGCGGGTCTTGGTATTGCCGCGGATCTTGATCCGTTCGACGTAAACCTGGGTGCCCTGTTCGACTTCGAGGTTCAGGTCGATCAACAGCCGATCCTTATGTTTGTTCGTCAGTGGGGCGACATTGGCGTAAACATAACCGTTGTCGGCGTAAAGATCGGTCAATGCCAGTACGCTGTTGCGCAACTGTTCGCGGCTGAAAACGTCTCCGGGCTGCAGTTTCACGCTTTGCAGCAACTGCTCCTCCGGATACAGCAGATCGCCGCTGACCCCGACCCGACCGACCAGGTACTGCGGTCCTTCATCGATTTCGATCAGGATGTCGAGATCCTTGTCGTCGACCAGAGTCACCTGGGCCGGCTTGACCTTGACATCCTGGTAGCCGATATCGCGGTAGGCGGCCTTGATCCGCTCGATGTCGATCTCCATGGTTTCGGCCAGATAAGCGCCGCGGCCGGTCAGCCACGACAGGAACCAGCGTTCCCGGGTCTCCATTTTGTCGATCAGATCGCCCTTATCCAGAACGCTGTTGCCGACGAAGCGGATTTCACGGATCAGCACCTTTTTCCCTTCATCGATCTGAAAAGTCAGAGTCGCCTCGTTCTCGGCGTCGGTCTTGAGCACCGGTTGGATCCTGGCGGCGTGAAAACCGTCTTCCACATAGGCGTTCTTGATTTCGGCAATGCTTTCCTTGATTTTGGTGCGCTGATAGAGCGAAGGCGTTCTGAAGGTGATCAACGGGTGTAATTTTTTCCGCGAAAGCTTGTCATTACCGGAAAATTCTATTTTGCGGATCAACGGCAATTCACGCACGACAAAAGTAACGATTTTCGCGCCCTGAACCTCGGTCAATTCAGCGGAGACATCCTCAAACCGGCCAAGGGCGAAAATATGATGCACATCGGCATCGATATCCGCCAAGGTGACCTGCTCGCCCGGCGTGATTTTCAGCACCGCCCGAATCGCAGCGGTTTCAATCCGTTCGTTGCCTTGAATCTGGACATCGGAAACTTTGAAATCGGAAGCTGTCGTCACTACGGCGACACAGAGCAAGAAAAGCGTCAACAGAAGTTTTTTCAGCATCCTTTTTCCTCGATGACAGCGCAAATGAAAGGCGTGATTATAGGGAATCGGAGTGGGAACATCAATTTAAAATATCCCCGGTCAGCAAACCGTCCTCCAACTGCAGAACCCGGTCCAGGCTCTGGGCCAAAGAAAGATTGTGCGTCACGATGACCATGGTCAGACCGCGGCTTTGATGAATCTCCTGGAGCAAAGCGAAAATGGCATCGGACGTCCTGCTGTCGAGGTTCCCGGTCGGCTCGTCGGCCAAGAGCAGTTCGGGATCGCGGATCAGGGCACGGGCGATGGCGACCCGTTGCTGTTCCCCGCCTGAGAGTTCCCCCGGTTTATGCTGCAGCCGTCGGTCAAGACCGACCTCCCGCAACAGGGAGGCCGCTTGCTCGGCCGCCGCGGCTCGGGAAAGTCCACCGATCAGCAACGGCATCATGACATTCTCCAGGGCATTGAATTCCGGCAGCAATTGATGAAACTGGAAGACGAAACCGATGGCACGATTGCGAAAAGAATCGAGAGCCGGCCCACGCAGACCGGACAGCGCCCGACCGCTGAAAAACACTTCTCCGGACGTCGGTCGATCCAGACCGCCGAAAAGGTGCATCAATGTCGTCTTCCCCGCTCCCGATGAACCGACAATCGCCACCCGTTCTCCGGCCGGGATCTCGACATTGATGCCGGACAGGACCTCAATCGTGCCGCCCGGCGTTGCAAATTGCTTGCTCAGGTCCGTGGTTGCCAGCAAAGCGGGATCATTCATAACGCAAAGCCTCGGCCGGATCCATGCGGGACGCTCTCCAGGCCGGATAAATGGTCGCCAGCAGCGAGATACTCACAGCCATGACAACCACGCCGAAAACATCGCCCACAACAATCTGCGCCGGGAAATGCTCCATGCCGTAAACGCTCTGATCGAAAATTTTGACCCCGAACGTGCGCTCCAGAAACTTGATCACGCTATCGGCGTATTGAGCCAGCACCACCCCCAGGACGGTGCCCAAAAAAGTTCCCATGGTGCCGATAATAAGTCCTTCCAAGACGAATATCTTCATGATGCTGCGGGCGTTGGCCCCCATCGACCGCAGAATGGCGATATCGCGATTTTTTTCCATGACCACCATGATCAGAGTCGTCGCGATATTGAATGCCGCCACCAGGACAATGATTCCCAGCACGATGAACAATCCCAGTTTTTCCAGCTTCAAGGCGGACAGGAAGGAGCCGTAAATACTTTGCCACGAGCGGACGACATAAGGAAAAGCGTACTCCTTGCTCAGCTCCGCAGCGACCTCAGGTGCTTTGTCGAACAGGTCGACTTCGATTTCAATCCCGCTCACCGCCCCCGGCATCTCGAAAAAATCCTGCCCGACGGTCAAAGGTATGTAGGCGTAGAAACTGTCCACCAGGCTGCTCTGCTTTTCAAAAATAGCGACCACCCGGAAAGGTTTCATTTTCGGCATCATGCCGAACGGGGTGATGGAAAACATCGGCGGGATAACGTTGATGGAGTCGCCCACGGCAACCCCCAGGGTCGCGGCCGTATCCAGGCCGATAATGATTCCCGGACGGGCTGCGGCGCCGGCAAAAAAAGTTTCAAGCACCGGCTGCCCGTCCAGCGTCAGCAGCGCCTGGCTGAAAATCTTATGCTCCCGGTCGACCCCCTTGACATTGACCGCGGCCACATTGCCCTTGGACAGCAGCATCGCTTCCTTGGCGACAAAAGGAGCCGCCGAGAGGACATGGGGCAGTTGTCCGGCCCGTTCGACGATGGTCTCCTGATTCTCGATGTCGGCGTCGAATTTCTGCACCAGGACATGGGGCACATTGCCGAGAATTTGACGCCGCACACCATCGGTGAACCCCGTCATGACCGCCAGCACCAGAATCAGCGCCGCCACTCCGAGCGTCACCCCGGCAATCGAGATGAAAGAAATGACGGAAATAAAGGTTTGTTTCCGTTTCGCGCGCAGGTAACGCAGACTGATAAACCACTCGTATGACATGTAAATCCGTTTGGCGGGCATCAACCGGCTTCGGGCCGTAATTGCGGGAACAGGATCACGTCGCGGATCGAAGCCGAGTCGGTCAGCAGCATCACCAGACGGTCGATGCCGATGCCCTCGCCGGCCGTCGGCGGCAGACCGTACTCCAACGCCCGGATGTAATCTTCGTCCATGGCATGGGCTTCATCATCGCCGGCGGCCTTTTCCTCCAGTTGCTTGAGAAAACGCTCTTTCTGATCGAGCGGGTTGTTCAACTCGGAAAAAGCATTGGCCAGCTCACGCCCGACGATAAACAACTCAAAGCGGTCGACCACGTCCGGATTCTTATCGTTTTTGCGCGACAGGGGAGAAATCTCGGTCGGATATTCGGTAATGAATGTCGGCTGCCATAGTTTCGGCTCGACCACCTCGTCAAAAATTTCCGCCAGGATTTTCCCATGCCCGAGCGCTGTATCCAGTTCAAGACCGAGCGTTTGTGCATAGGCGAAAGATTTGTCCCGGTCTTCAAGGACGGCCATCTCGACCGCACCGTACTTGCCGATCGCCTCTTTCAGCGTCAACCGATCCCAGGGCGGAGACAGATCGACATCCCGGCCGCCGTAGGGAATCACCAGACCGCCGCAGACCTTTTCGGCGACATGGCAGATCAATTGCTCGGTAAAATCCATCAGGTCGTGATAGGTGGAGTAGGCCCGGTAAAATTCCATCATGGTGAATTCCGGGTTGTGCTGGATTGAAATCCCTTCATTGCGAAAATTGCGGTTGATCTCGAACACCCGTTCGAAACCGCCGACCACCAGTCGCTTCAAATAAAGCTCGGGAGCGATACGCAGGTACAGGTCCATTTTCAGGGTATTATGATGGGTCACAAAAGGCTTGGCCGTGGCCCCCCCGGCAACCGGCTGCATCATCGGCGTCTCAACCTCCAGATAGCCGCTGTCAATCATGAACTCGCGCAGCAGGCTGACGATGCGGCTGCGCATTCTGAAGACTTCGCGCACATCGGGATTGACGATCAGGTCGAGATAACGCTGCCGATAGCGGGTTTCGACATCGGTCAAACCATGCCATTTTTCCGGCAACGGCGAAAGCGATTTGGTCAGCAGTTGAATCTCGGCCGCCCGCAGGGAAAGCTCATCCGTCTTGGTGCGGAAAGGGCTGCCGACAACACCGATGATATCGCCGATATCGAGCTTTTTGAACTGTTCGAAAGCGGCTTCCCCGACCTGATTGCGGGCGACATAAACCTGCAGGCGGCCGCTGCCGTCCTGGAGTTGCAGGAAAGCGGCTTTGCCGAAATCGCGACGCGCCATGATCCGGCCGGCCACACGGTAGACGGCTTCCAGCCCCTCGAGTGCGGCCTTATCGTCCTGACGGTGGGTTTCCGCAATTTCCCGGGTCCCGTGCGTGACTTTGAAATCATTGGCGAAAGGGTTGATTCCGGCTGCCTGAAAATTTTCTATTTTGGCGCGGCGTTGTTGCCGCAACTCGTTGACTTCATCCATAATTTTCATTCCTTACCAGCTTTGATTTGTGCTGCGCACGATACCGCCGGGCGTCTGTCAGGTCAAGGCTGAAAGCCGCCGGCCAAGTTCAAAGGCGGCAGCATACGACCCGGGCGCCAAACCGGCGCCGGACCTCAACTCCCTTCGAATTGTCGCAACGCAGCCTTAAATGCAGTGGGCAGGCGCCGGAGTTTGCGCTGCGCATAATCGAAACAGAGCAACGGCGTTTCCCCCTCGGCGGTTATTTCCCCGGCCCGCTCAATCCGGTATTTAAGGCGAAAGCCGCTGCGTTTCACCTCATCGGCGGCCACCCCGATCAGCAGTTCGTCACCGCGAAACATTTCCTTGCAGTAATAAACATGCGCTTCCGGCATGATGATGCCGCAACCGCCGAGGTCGAGTTCCGAATAAGGTCCCAGATGCGCCAGATAGGCGATCCGCGCATCCTGAAAAAAATTCAGCACCGCGGAATTGGCGACGTGACCGCCGTAATTGATGTCGGCGATGCCGACACGATAAGGAAAGCGAAACCTGAAACCTTCCATAATCTCCTCAGTCGCGATGTGACCTGAATCAGTGTTGACAGTGCGGGCAATAGAACGTTGAACGCTGACCGAGTCTGCAGCTGCGAATCAAACCGCCGCACTTCGCGCAACGCGAACCCGAACGGCCGTAGATCTGAAGCTGCCGATCGAAGTAGCCGGGGCGCCCGTCGCTGTGAAAATCGCTGATCGTGGTGCCCCCTGCGGCGATGGCCTCCCGGAGGACGCTTTTGATCTGTTGCGCCAGTTTGCGGCAGCGTTCCCGGCCAACGCGACCGGCGGACCGACGGGGATCGATCCCGGCACGAAACAGCGCCTCATTGGCATAGATATTTCCGACCCCGACAACGATCTTCTGATCCATGATCAAGGTTTTCAGTGCCTGTTTTTTTCCGCGTGAACAGGCATACAGATAGTCGCCGGTGAACCCCTCCCCGAGCGGCTCGGGGCCCAGGTTGCGCAGACAGTCATGCCCGGCGGGATCATCTTCCGTGTAGATAAAGAGGCCGAATTTACGCGGGTCGCTGAAGCGCAGCGCCTGTCCATCGGTCAGAATCAGATCGACATGGTCATGTTTGCGCTCGGTCGCGGCGGCGGGGACGACCCGCAACGAGCCCGACATCCCCAGATGAATAATCACGGCCCCGCGGCTGCAGGACAAAATAAGGTACTTGGCGCGGCGCTCCACCCGGTTGACGGTCTGCCCCGGCAGAATCCGGCACAGACTGCGGTCCAGGGGCCGGCGTAATTTTGCTGTCCTGAAAACCAGCTCCAGCACGGTGCGGCCGGTGATGTGAGGGGCGATACCCCGCTTGGTGGTTTCGACTTCGGGAAGTTCAGGCATAGCTACAATCTGATTTTCACATTGACGCGATCGAAATCGGCAAAGGTGATCTCTTCCGGGGCGCCGCGATAATCCGCCGCATCCAGTTTCTGGGCCGAATGATACAACCAGCGTCCGTCACTGCGCTGCAACAGCGCACACTCATAAAAAAAACGGCGCTCTCCGTCAATCATCATCTCCATGGTCAATAAACATTCGACCCGGTTTTCGTCCAGCCGTCGTTGCGCACGGCAGGCCCAGGCCGTCAGCATGATGTCCGGAAGTTGCCGTCCGGCAAAGTCGAGATAATCGTGCCGGTCGGCAAATTGCCGGCGCAACGGGGCGTCAGGATGATAGCTGGCGTAAACGGCCGCATAATCCCGGCGTTGCAACGCGTCAAAACGGTGCCGTAATAGTTGCCGAACCGTCATTCTTTCAGACGCGGGTCGAGGGCGTCGCGGATGCCCTCGCCGAGAAGGTTGTAACCCAGAACCGTAATCAGGATCGCCAGGCCGGGAAACAGTGACAACCACCAGGCGCTGCCGAGGGTCTGCTTTCCGGTAATCAGCATATTCCCCCAGGACGGGGTGGGCGGCTGGACGCCGATACCGAGAAAGGACAGCGCGCTTTCGGTCAGAATGGCCCCCGCAACGCCGAGGGTGGCGGAAACCAGCACCGGCGACATGGCATTCGGCAGGATATGACGAAAAATCAGCCGGCCGTCGGAAACCCCCAGGGACTGTGCCGCAAGGACGAAATCGCGCCGGCGCAAGCTGAGGAACTCGGCGCGCACCAGTCGCGCCACCCCCATCCAACTGGTCAAGCCGATGACGATCATGATATTCCAGATCGACGGATCGAGAAATGCGATGACCGCCAGGATCAGGAAAAAGGTCGGAAAGCAGAGCATGATGTCGACGAAACGCATCGTCAGAGCATCCACCCAACCGCCGTAATAGCCCGCCAGCGCACCGAACAGAATGCCGATCAGGGTGGAAATACCGACGGCGACAAAACCGACCAGCAGGGAAATCCGCGCCCCATACAGCATCCGCACCAGAACGCTGCGGCCCAGGTCGTCCGTCCCCAGGGGATGCCTCATGCTGGGCGGGGCAAGGCGTTGACTCACGTCGATGGCGGACGGATCGGCACTGCTCAACGAGGCGGCCGCCGCCATGGCGAACATGACCAGCACGATCAATCCGCCCACCATCGCCATGCGATTCCGCCGCAGCCGCCGCCAGACGACATCGCGTAAAAATGAAGCACGCGAAATCCGGGTCATCAACTGAATTTTATCCTTTCAACATCAATGACGCTTAACACGCCCTTCTCTTTCAACAGGGTGAGCAGGCGATCCAGACGCGGGTCGTGACCCGGAACATCACTGAAGTCGACCATATTGTGATCGACGCACATATCCTCCTCGATCACCGGCTCGGGCGGTGCGGACTCTTCCTGCGGCAGATTGTTGCGAATCGCCTCGGTAATGTCGTCCTCGGCAGCCAACACGGGAAGAATCTTACAGCCGGTAGCGAACTGCAGGTCATCGATCAGTTTAAAATTGGTCGGGTCGGTCATGGCCATGCGCAGGGTTTTCTCGCCCTGATTCTTACGCAGCTCGATCGGGATCACCAGTTGTTCGAGCATCCGTTCAGTCGGGAGCAGGGTCATCAGTTGCGCCGGGATCTCCAGCTCTTTCAGGGAAACCCGGGACAGCTTCACCTGGGTTTCAAGAAACTCCAAAATCGTTTCTTCCGGCAGGTAACCCAGCTTGACCAGCGCACTGCCGATCCGGCCGCCGAGATTGCGTTGCATGGAAAGCGCGGATTCCAGTTGAAACTGGTCGATCAATCCCGCTTCCAATAACATTTCCCCTAATCGATTCGCTTTCAGTTGCATGGCTCCCCCAAGGTGAAAAAGCATTAAAAACTAAGGTTGTTGCTGCCGACCGTGACGGATGCGGGGGTCGGCCAGGGCGTATGACAGGTCGGCCAGCAGATTCCCCAACAAGGTCAACACCGCCCCGATCACCAGAATACCCATGATCAATGGGTAATCCCGCATCATCACGCCATCGTAAAACAATTTTCCCATACCGGGAATGGCAAAAATCGTTTCGAAAATCACGCTGCCGCCGATCAATCCCGGAACGGACAGACCGAGAATGGTGATAACCGGCAGCAGAGCGTTGCGCAATGCATGCTTGTAAATCACCGTGCCTTCGGCCAACCCCTTGGCGCGGGCGGTCAGGATATAATCCTGCCGGATCACCTCCAGCATGTTGGAACGCATATAGCGCGAAAAACCCGCCAGTCCGCCGATGGCGGCAACGAAAACCGGCAAGATCAGATGGGCGAGACGATCCAGGATCTGCGCCCCCCAGCCGAGGTATTCGTAACCCAGGGATTTCAGCCCGGAAACCGGCAGCCAGCCCAGCCTGACACCGAACCAGTCCATCAGCAGCAACGCCAGCCAGAACGACGGCATGGCGAACCCGGTAAACACCAGAACCGTGGTCGCCCGGTCGAAGCCGGAATTGCGACGGATTGCCGAGAAAACTCCCAACGGCACGGAAACCGCCAAAATCAGGGCCATTGACAAGACGTTCAACAAAATGGTCACCGGCAACCGCTCGGCAATTTTATCCAGCACCGGCCGCCGGTCGCCGGCAAAGGATTCGCCGAAGTCGAGCCGTACCAGCCGGCTCAGCCAGCGTCCATACTGAACATGGAGGGGCTGATCCAGGCCGTAGGCGGCGCGCAACCGCTCCTGCAGTTCGGAGCTCGCCTGCGGGTTCAGCTGGGTCTGCAGATCGGTCGGTTCGCCGGGGGCCAGATGGATGACGAGAAAAGAGATCAGCGTAATCCCGATCAACAGCGGAATCAGCAGCACTAGACGGCGAATCACGTAACTCAGCATTTATCCGTTACCTGGCATATTTTTGCTCGGACCTGGGGACAAACCATTCGATGAAATTATAACGGATTCCCGCCGGCGCCGGCTCCACCCCGCGAAACCGTTTCGACACCGCCGGCAACGCTTCTCCGATATAGAGAAACGTATAAGGCTGCTCCTCGGCGAGAATCTCCTGAAAACGATCATAATAGCCTTTACGCTCATGCTGATCAAATACCCGCCGCCCTGCTTCGAGCAACCGGTCGACTTCGGCGTTTTTAAAGCCGATGAAATTGAGTTCCTGCGGTCCGGTCTTACTGGAATGCCAGACGTTGTACTGGTCCGGCTCCGGGCCTCCGGTCCAGCCGAGGATGGTGGCGTCAAAGTTTCCCGGATTGATGAATTCCTTCAGAAAAGTCGCCCACTCGATAACCCTCAGCTTGACGTCGACGCCGACCTCCTGAAAGCGGCGCTGAATAATCTCACCGGTCTTGGAGCGTAGATCGTTGCCCTGATTGGTGATTATGGTAAAGGCCAGCTCGACGCCGTCCCTGTCCAGCACCCCGTTGCCGTCGCTGTCCCGCCAACCGGCTTCCGCCAGTAATTGTCGCGCTTTTTCCGGATTGTAATCATAGCGCCGCACATGGGGGTTATAGACCCAGGTGTCCGGCTTATAGGGCCCGGTGGCAACAGCGCCGTAACCGAGCAAAACCCCGTCGATGATTTCCTGTTTGTTGATCGCGTAAGCAAGCGCCTGTCGCACCCGTCGGTCCTGAAACAACGGCCGCTTGAGGTTGTAACCGAGATAGGTATAACCGAAATTCAGATAGCGGAATTTATTATACAACCGCCTGAAAGCGGGGGTATCGGTCTGACGATCGAATTGCAGCGGTGAAAGCCCCATGAAGTCGAGGCTGCCGGTCTGCAGTTCCAGGAATTGGGTGGAGATATCGGGAATAATCCGGTACACCACACGCTTGATATAGGGTTGGCCCTCGAAATAATCGGGATTTGCCTCGAGCACGATCTTTTCACCGCTCGACCATTCACCGAAACGATAGGGGCCCGTTCCCACCGGCTTGCGCGCCAGGGGGCTCTTGGTAATATCCTGCCCCTCAAGCAGATGCCGGGGATGAACGGCGGTGGCCCAACTGAGTAACGCCGGAGCATAGGGTTTGGCATAATGGGCCACAAAGGTATAAGGATCGGGCGTTTCGACCCGGGTCACCTGCTTGAATGCTTCCGCGTAAGCCGTCGGTGTTTTGGGATCGATATAAAGATCGTAGGTGAATTTCACGTCCGCAGCCGTGAACGGCTGACCATCGTGCCAGGCGACATTACGCCGCAGATGGAAGGTGATGGTCAGATTATCCGGCGCAATATCCCAGGATTCCGCCAATTCCCCTTCGATCTCCAGATTTTTGTCATAGCGGACCAGGCCGTTATAAACCAGCGAGGTCACATCGCGGGAGGCCGTATCCGACGCCAACACCGGCAAGAGGGTGCTGGCATCACCGATAGACGCCTCGATGAAAGTATCACCGAATTCAGGGCTTAAGGCCTGGTTCACCCCGGGGTGATCGAGGTCGGTGTCCTCCTTGCAGGCCGTCAGCGTCGACAACAGGAGAACCAGGATGAAAACCCGGCTGAGAAGAAAACCAAGGTTGCGGGATGTCCGTTTTGTCATGGCAATATTTCCAGGCGACTGCCGGGCGGCTGTTTCAGGCTAAATTGCGCCGCATCCGGAACGGGATCCAGAGTCAGTTCCGAAAACGCCACTTTGAGGCCGGTTTCCGCCCCGGGGACAACAATCTCAATGCGGCGCGGAAAGCCGTCCGCAGCGGTAAATTTATCGTATTCGACAGCGAGTTTTTGCTCGCCGGCGACAGAATAACGACAGCCGACAAGTCGTTTTTGCCGGTCGAACCATAACTCCTGACGTTGGCCTTCTCCGCTTAAAAGCAGGCGCAAGCGGCCTCCGTCAACGGCAACCGAACTGTTCTGGAAAGCGATCAGCGGCGGATCATGGAGCAGCAGCGCCAGCAGATCGTCAACCGCCAGGGGAAGCCGCAAAAAACGCGAAATATTTTCATCGCTGGCCGGGCCGGTGATAAAACGACCGGGGACTTCGGTATTGAGAAACACGGCAAAGGTTTCTCCGTCCGACGCCAGTTGCAGAACCAGTTGACCGAAACCGGTCAAAACATCCGTACGCAAACGATCGGGACGCTCGAGCAGCAGGAACTGCCGACTGCTGAAGTACTTGCCCTCGACGGTCAGACCAACTTGCGCGGCGCCGTCCAGAGCCCGGTGCCGGTCGTTCCTCGCCGCCAGAGCGGACAACAAGGCCCCGGCCTCCGGCAGAGTTTCCCAGGCCGGCGGTACTTTAGGGGCGCAACCGGCGATCAGAATCAGCAACAGACCCGCCAGCCATTTCATGGGACGACCTGTCCCGGCAGATTCTTCAGCTTTTCCGCAACATGCTTTGCCGCGGTGTCCAGTGCGAGCACGCGGCGATAACAGTCAGCCGCCTGTTGATACAAACCCATGGCAGCGTAAAGGTCTCCGAGATGCTCCCTGATCACGGCATCTTCGGGGTGCAGGCGGATTGCTTCTTCCAGGTAGCGGCGACTTTCCGGGTAACGCCCCATTTTAAAATAGATCCAGCCGATGGTATCGACGATATAGCCGCTGTGTTCGATGGCCAACGCTTTTTCCGCGCGTTCCAGCGCCTGATCCAGGCGTTCTCCAAGTTCGGCCTGATGGTAAGCCAGAAAGTTCAACGCATCGGCATGCTCCGGATCGATTGACAGGATTTTCTCCATCACCGACACGGCGGCCTGTCGTTGCCCCAGTTTTTCCCGGATGATGGCCAGTTGATACAACAGTCGGGTGTCGCGCGGATGTCGCCCGGTCCCGACAAGGGCAATATCCCGCGCCGCCGCATAGTTGTTCCGGTCGGCGAGGAAAGCGGTCAGATAATAATGGATATCGGCACCTTCAAGCCCCGCCGAAAGCGCCTCGTTGAGGATCGCGATGGCGGCCTCCTTCCGCCCGGCCCGATTGTGCAAATACGCCAGCTGCAGGACGACGTCAGGATAAAGCGTCGATTCCGCGGAAATAGTTTCAAGCGTTTCAATCGCGGCGTTGTATTTATCCTGGCCGGACAACGCCATGGCCAGATAATAGCGGTTTTGATCGGCGTGTTCCGGGATCTCCAGCAGCCGACGGAAATTATCTTCGGCAGCGCTCCAGCGTTCCAGTTCGAGCTGAATCAAAGCAATCCGACCGATAATTTGCAAATTTTCCGGAAACTGCCGCCGAATAACTTCATATTGCTCCAAAGCCTGCTCAAGCTCGTGTTGCGCCAGGTAGTATTGCGCCAGCCTCTGTCTGATCGAAACCGCCTCGGTATCCTTTTCGAGAGCGGTTCGGTACAGTTCCTCAACGCTTGTATCCCCGCCTTCCTCGAGCAGTTTACCGTACTCCAGGACCGCTTGTTGCAACGCCGGATGGCGTTCCAGCACCTGCCGATACGCGGCTGCGGCTGCAGCCGGCAATTCGTTCTCCCGATAAAGTCGCGCCAGCGACAGACGGGCATTGACCGCCTCCGGGTGGCGTTCCAGCACTTGCTCCAGAATGTCGATGGCTTCGGCTGTTTGTCCTTGCCGGGCCAGCACCAGGGCCAACCGCAGATGCAGGGTTTCGCGCTCCGGATCCAATTCGAGCGCCCGGCGAAAAACGCGAATCGCGTCGCGGTCCTGCTGCTGGTAGCCGTAAACGTCACCAAGCAATTCCAGGGCCGCGATATTCCGGGCGGAATATTGCAACAGCTCTTCCAGCGCGGCAATCGTCAACTCAGGCTGCCCGGTGTGCAGATAAGCTTTGGCCAGGATAATCCGCAGATAATCGGTGTCGGGATCAAAGTCAATCGCCCGGCGCAGCGCCTCGATGGCCTCATCCCACCGGTTTTCACTCCCCAGCAGGCGGAAGCGGCTGAAAGCGAACCAGGCTTTGGCTCGGGAATCCCCGATCTCCGACCGATAGCCGTCCGCCGCCGCTGCCGGCGGCATCACACTTTGCGGTCCGAAAAGCGGTTTGGCGCATCCGGACAGCAGCAGCAGAACACCGATGAGTTTGAAGAACTGACAGCATCTTAATTTTATGCAACGACCGAGCACGAAACCCCCAAGCCGACAAGACTTATAATTATTGATAATTAACACACTCATTTCATCAGCGTCAAAATAAATGCCGCTCCCCCGGCAAAACTTTACCAACCTGAAATCGCTGACGAATATCCACTATGTGAAGTCTATAATTTTTATTGTAATTCCTCGTGCGGGAAGCTAACCTATAGAAGCGTAAACACAATGTATCACAAAAGACTGAAACACCCGGTGCGGTGTTATAGGACATTAATCATGCATGACGCGAACGAAAACCCCCTCCGAGAAGCCTGGATCCTCTGCCTGATCCTGGGCCTGGTGATGATTAATTTCCCTTTTATTCATATTTTCAACACCGACCATTCAATTTTCGGCATCCCCGAACTGGTTCTTTATTTCCTGGTCGGCTGGCCGCTTTCAATCGGCGTGATCTGGCTTTTCGTACATAGTCTGGAGACCACTGAAACGGAGTCATCCGCTTCAGTAGAGGATGATGCTCAGTCCTGACTTTTGCTAGAACGGTCATACTTTTATATTTATGTCGATCATCTCCGCAAAAACCGTTTTAGTCGTTTCCCTTTGTTATTTTGCTCTGTTGTTCCTGGTCGCCTATTTTGCCGACCGGCTCAGGCAGCAGGGGAAAAGTCTGCTGACCAATCCCAATATTTACACCTTCTCATTGGCCGTTTATTGCACCAGTTGGACATTCTACGGCAGTGTCGGTCGCGCCGCAACCGGCGGGCTGGAGTTTCTGCCCATTTATCTGGGGCCGACTCTGATCGCCTTTACCTGGTGGTTCCTGCTGCGCAAAATGGTGCGCATCAGCAAGCAACAGAACATCACCAGCATCGCCGACTTTCTTTCCAGCCGCTACGACCGCTCCGCCATTCTCGGCGCGATCGTCACACTGTTCGCGTTATTCGGCGTCACTCCTTATATTGCCCTGCAACTCAAAGCCATCGCCACAACACTGAACATTCTGTCCGAGCCGATAAAAATCGCGGACCTCGGCTTAGCGGCCGTCAGCAACAATATTCCGCCGTTCATCGATACGGCTTTTCTGGTCGCCCTCATTCTGGCCATTTTCGGCATGCTGTTCGGTGCCAGGCACCTTGATTCCTCCGAGCGCCACGAAGGTCTGGTCGTTGCCGTGGCCTTCGAATCGCTGGTCAAACTTCTCGCCTTTCTGGCTGTCGGTATTTTTGTCACTTACGGCATGTTCGACGGCTTCGCCGACGTCTTCCAGCGCTTTTACGCCCAGTTTCCCGACCGTCGCGACCTGCTGAACCTGGGAACCCAGCAGACCCCCTATACCAAGTGGTTTACCCTGGTCGTACTGTCGATGATGGCGGTGATGTTCCTGCCCCGCCAGTTCCATATCATGGTCACGGAAAACTCGGACGAACGGCACATCAAGCAAGCCATGTGGTGCTTTCCCGCGTATCTGTTTCTGATCAACCTCTTCGTTCTGCCGATCGCTCTCGGCGGCCTCATCGTCAACGGCGGCGACAGTTCCCAGGCCGATTATTTCGTCCTCACGCTGCCGCTAAGCGCCGGACATCCCTGGCTTGCGCTGCTGGTTTTCGTCGGCGGTCTGTCCGCAGCCGCGGGTATGGTTATGGTTTCTTCGGTGACGATTTCGACCATGATCCTGAACCATCTCATCATGCCGCTGGTGCTGCGCCTGGATATAGACGTTCGGGATTTCTCCGGGATTCTGATCAATCTGAAACGGCTCGGCATTCTCGGCGTGACCTTTCTCGGCTATTTTTACTTCAAGGTGATCGGCAGTTCCTACGCCCTGGTCAATATCGGCCTGATATCGTTCGCCGCCGCCACTCAGTTCGCGCCGGCAATCATCGGCGGCCTGTACTGGCGCAGGGCCAACCGCAAGGCGGCCGTAGCCGGCATCGGAGCGGGGTTTCTGCTCTGGGGTTACACCCTGCTCATCCCCTCCTTCGTGCGTTCCGGCTGGATCAGTTCGGATATTCTGCAAAACGGCATACTCAACCTCAGTCTGCTGAAACCGCTTGAACTGTTCGGATTACGCGGTTTTGACATCTATACCCACTCCCTGTTCTGGAGCATGCTGTTTAATCTGGCGGCGTTTCTCACGGTTTCCTTCTTTTCACAGCAAACAAAAAGCGAAGCGCTGCAGGCGGAAAAATTTATTGATGTATTCAGCGAGCAGATCAGTGTTCCCAGCAGTTTGAAACGGATCAGCAAAGCGCCGACGGTCATGGAATTCGTCGAGTTGATGTCCAAATTCATCGGCGAAAAACAGGCTCAAGCGTCCATATCCGACTACCTGCAAAATCAGGAAATCGATGCCCGCGGCAGTCTTTCCGACCATGAAATACCGCAGTTGAAGAACTTTACCGAACGTACCCTCGCCGGCTACGTGGGCGCGGCGCCGGCACGGATCATCCTCGACAACTATCTTGCCGCCCGGGGCAGCGAGATGGAGGACGTTTTCGATATTTTCGGCACCGTGACCATCAGTCACGCCGCCAGCCGGGAACAGCTCAGCGTCCTTTATGAGGCGGCGCAGATCGTTTCCAGCGGCGAGGATTTCCAACACACCCTCGACAAGATACTCGAATTGCTGTCGCAACAGTTTAAATTCGACCTCTGCGTTATCCGCTTTCTTGAGCCTCAATCAATGACGCTCCTGGTCAAAAGCCTGGTTGGACAGTCCTCCGAACACTTCGGTCAATCGGAACGCAATCTCAACATGGAGACCTATATCGGGCAGGCGTTTTTGTCCAATGTCACCATGGTGGTCAATGATACGGAATATCTCGACAAGCCGATTTCGGCAAAAATCATCAAACGCGAAAAGATCACCTGTTTCGCCCACACGCCGATTGTCCAGGAAGGGGAACCGGTCGGTGTTCTTTCGGCTTTTTCCAAAACCGTCAAAGGGATCTTCACCCAGGAGTTCGTCGCCCTGTTTGAAAACCTTGCCCGCCAGGTCGGCATCGCCTGGCGCAACCATCAGCAATTGCAGGAACTGCTGCATGTCAGAGAACAGGAGCGGGAGATGCAGATCGCCAAGGATATCCAGCGCGGCCTGCTGCCTTCGTCTCTGCCCCGGCTGGAGACCGTATCTCTGGCGGGCCTGTGCGTTCCCGCGCACCAGGTCGGCGGCGATTACTACGATTATATCGACCGCAACGATGCCGGCTACGATCTGGTTATCGCTGATGTTTCAGGCCATAATATCGGCTCGGCTCTGATCATGGCCGAAGCCCGCACGTTTATTCATGCGCGGATTCAGAGCATCAGGCAACCGGCTGAAATGCTGCAGCAGCTCAACAGCTATTTTCTCAAGGACCTTGACCGCTCGGACCTTTTCGTCACCATGTTTTACCTGCAGTATAAACCGGACAGCAAACGCCTGATTTACAGCAATGCCGGGCACAACAACCCGTTGTTGTTCAGACGGAAAAGCCGGAAGATCGAAATGCTCGATGCGGAAGGCCTGATTTTCGGCATTAAAAACAATATTACCTTCGAACAGAAGGCGACAAACCTGACCGCCGGGGATCTGCTTTTGCTTTACACCGACGGCATCATTGAAGCTGAGAACAGCGACAAGGAACTTTTCGGCACCCAACGTCTGAGCAACCTGCTGCTGGAATGCGGCGAACTTGAACCGCAGGAAATCATCGACCGGGTCATGGACCAGGTGCGTATTTTCACCGGCATGCGACATTTTAACGATGACATTACCATGGTGGTTATGAAAGTATTGAACTAGTTGTCAGTCCGCTTCAGTTTATATCCCGACAGACCGGGATATAATGCAGGACCATAGTTTAACCCTAACCGAACCGTTTAAAGGAGAATTTTGATGCAGTTGAATATCACCGAACAGGGCGACATCGTTCAAATCAGCGTTCAGGAAGAGCGTATGGACGCTCACAACAGCGGCGACCTGAAGGAACAGATGCTGCAGCTTTTCGACGAGGGCAAGTGTAATATCGTCGTCGATCTGAGTGCCGTGCGGTTTATCGATTCTTCCGGACTCGGGGCTCTGGTTTCCGGTTTTAAAAACGCCAGCGCCCGCGAAGGCAGCCTGAAACTCTGTTGTCTGCAGCCGCAGGTCCGCTCCATGTTCGAGTTGACCAGACTGCATCGGGTTTTTGAAATTTTCGTGACCCATGACGAAGCACTGGACAGCTTTTAATTTTTGCGCGGATGCAGCAAATAAGACATGAGCAAACGGATTGAGGTCGACATCAAAGTTCCGAATCAGACCAAGTATCTCGGCATGATCGGACGCCTGGGTGAAAGTCTGGCTTATTCCCTGAAAGGGTATCGGGGCAACAGGCGCGAGCTCGCCTATCACCTCAATCTGGTTCTGACGGAAGCGCTGGCGAATGTCATCTGCCATGCAAATCAGTGCGATCCGGATAAGGTCGTTAAAGTATCGATCTCCGCCTCTGATCAGGACCTGATCATTCGGGTCTTTGACCAGGGGCGGGGGTTCGATATCGAAACCCTGGCGAAAACACCGGCCAAATCCAGGGATGAAGGCGGTCGTGGCATTCAGATTATTCTCAAACTGATGGATCAGGTCGATTACATCCGCGATGGAGAATCAAACGTCCTGGTGATGACAAAATATCTGCGTTGATCCCCTCCCCTCACCGCCCCGGTTTTGCAATTCTCCCGCCTTTTCAGGGAAGATAGTCGAATACATCATGGTGCGACCTAAACACGGCAGCGCCGCCCAGTTCCGCTCCATAGCCCGCGAATTGTGTCCCCGCCGCCCGCGCCGCCTGCTGATCCAACTCGGAATCTCCGATAAAGAGACAATCTTCGGGCCTGAGAGATAATTTTTCCGCTGCAAGCAGGAGCATGTCGGGTGCCGGTTTCGGTCGCGCAACATCATGGCTGGTGACAATCAGCGTAAAGTATTGCCGCAGATCAAAGTGTTCCAGAATCGGCATGATACTTTTCCCGCGATTTGTCGCGATCGCCAGCGGATAGGTGGGACTGAGCCGGCTCAACACTTCCGTCAGATAATGTTGGGGAACCATCTGGGGAATAAAATCGCGATAGTCGATGGCGGCGGCGAATTCGAGCGCCGCCCCAAGATGCTCCGGACAGAGCAAGTTGCGCAGCACCTCGGCCGAACTCGCCGTATGACATAAATGACACCGCGTTTCGTCCCCGCTCTCAACCGGGGGGTAGGAAAACCGTTCAAGAATCCGATTGTAGAAAGCCAGATTGGCGGCACGACTTTCGAACATGACGCCGTCGCAATCGTAAATCAGGGCTTTAACTTGCTTCATGGCTCCGCCTTTTCAACACGACAATAATTCCTGCCAGACCCACAGCGATCATCGGCAACGACAACAATTGCCCCATGGTTGCCCCGCCCCAGAGATAGCCGAGCTGTTGATCCGGCTGGCGCACGAACTCGACCCCGAAACGAAACACCCCATAGAGCAACAGGAAAGCGAAAGCCGGGACTCCTCTGCGGCTGCGGCTGCGCTGTAAAACATAGACCGCAAGCAACAACACCAGCCCCTCCAGCAACGCCTCGTATAACTGACTGGGGTGCCGCGGCAGCGAACCGGCGCCGGGAAAAACGATTCCCCAGGGCAGAGCCGTGACTTTTCCCCACAGTTCGGCATTGATGAAGTTGCCGATTCGTCCGAGACCCAAACCGATGGGAACTGCGGAAACCACCAGATCGGCCACCTGCAAAAAAGCATAGTTGCGGCGATAACAAAAAACCGCCATGGCGACCAACACCCCGAGCAATCCGCCATGGAAGCTCATTCCCCCTTCCCAGACATAGAATATTTCCAGCGGTTGCCGGCTGTAATAGGGAAAGTTGTAAAACAACGTGTAGCCCAAGCGCCCACCCAGCACGACTCCGAGCACACCGTAAAACAGCAAATCGGCGACAGTGTTCCGGTCGAATGGCCAGGAGCGCAAGCGCGCCACGTGGCACATCATGAAATAAGCGCCGACAAATCCCAGCAGGTACATCATGCCGTACCACCGGATGGACAATGGACCGATACTGACGATGACGGGATCGAGGGGAGGAAAAACCATCATTGCGTCCCTTCCAAAGAGGTGATTAAGCTGTGCATGTCGCGCGGGACCGGAGAGGAGAACTCAAGCAGTTTGCCCGACAGGGGATGTTTGAACGCCAGACTCCGGGCATGCAGCAACGGACGCCTGCATATATGGTCTGCAAATTCGACCTTACCGCCGTAACGCAGATCACCGACCAGCGGACAGCCTTGTTCCGCCATGTGGGCGCGAATCTGGTGTGAACGGCCGGTAATCAACTCAAGTTCGAGCACGGAAGCTGCGGTAAAGGTCTTGACCACCCGAAACCTGGTGATCGCCTCTTTACCGCCTTTTGACACGGAATGCACCCGGTTCTCCTTCCTTGAACGCGCCAGCAGGGAACGGATTTCCCCCCGGTCCGTTGACGGAGCATTGTGAACCACGGCAAGATAGCGCTTATCGATGTCATGCTCCAGAAAAATTCGCGTCATTTCTTTGTGCGCACGGGGATGGATGGAAAAGGCCAGTAATCCGGAGGTGCCGCGATCAAGGCGTTGAACCATCCCGATATCGGGCTTCGCATGCCGTCTGAAGGGGTTTTGCAAATATATTTGCAGAGCTTCGTATAACGTGCCTTTGTAACGAGCATGCGTCGGCTGGACATCGAGCAGCGCCGGCTTGTTGATCACAATCAGATAATCATCCCGAAAAACAATATCCTGTTCTGCCAAACGAAACGGTTCCAAAGACTGATGGTCAAGATAAACTTCGATTTTGTCGGCTGCGGCAACCACCGATGAACAGTTGCGCAGCCTGCGGCCATTGACATGGACACCGCCGAGATCGATGATTTTTTTCACCTGGGTGCGCGACAACTCCACCCCGGCCCCGGCGATATACCGGTCCAGCCGCTGTCCGGCATCAGCTTCGCGGACCGACAAACGATGAACTGTCCATTTCATTGACGATTGCCTCGGCCGGGGAAAAGGCCCCCTATATTCAAATATACCATTTATAAAATTTAATTTTCATGTTGACAGAACAGGCAAAATTGATATGATCACGTTAAATAGTGATCCCTGATTTCTGGGATGCACGGCCGTGGTTCTGGTCCCCTTGACCAACGTAATTTTGGCCTGTCGGAACGTGAAGAGGTGGTGAGCAAGCCGGCCCTTGAGCAGGAAGCCTGAAATCTCTTCCGGAGACTAAGTTTAGCATCAGGTCAATTGTACAGAATCATACCGGCATCCCGGAGATATATAAAACAGAAAAGGCCCTGACAAGTTCAGGGCCTTTTCTGTTTGTACATGCGGTCCAATCAGTCGTCGACACGTTCACGCAGTTCTTTTCCCGTTTTAAAAAAAGGGGTCCGCCGGGGGGGGATTTTCACCAACTCGCCGCTTTTCGGATTCCGTGCCTCACGCGCTTCACGCTCGCGCACGGAGAATGATCCGAATCCGCGAATTTCCACCCGGCTTCCTTCTGAAAGAGCATCTCCGATCCCGCCGAAAATCAGATTAATCACGGTTTCGGCATCTTTTTTATTCAACAGTTCATGACTCTCGGAAAGCTTTTCAATCAATTCACTTTTTGTCATTGTCAGTTACCACCCATATTCAAGTAATTAATTTACGCAACTAAAAACGGGGCCAAAGATATTGCGGGCCGACGGCCCTTGCGCTCCCGGGTCCGCCCCCGAAAAGACTACTTGCCGCATTTTTCAGATAGCGTTCGAAAAAATAGCGCTGCTCCGGTTCAGGATAAATCAGGTCGGGCTTGCCCCCGATGCCACTCAACTCTGCGGCATACGCAACCGCGTCGTTGAACGTTCCCAGTTCATCGATCAGTCCGATTTTCAAAGCCTGTCGCCCGGTAAATATCCGGCCGTCCGCAAGGGTCCGCAACCTTTCCAAAGACACTCCCCGCTCAGCACTGACGGTTTCGACAAATTGCTGATGCACATCGTCGATCATCTCCTGCAGCAGTTGACGATCCTCGGCGGAAAAGTCTTTCGTTGCCGAACCGATATCCTTATACCGGCCGCTCTTGACAACTTCGGTCTTGACCCCGACTTTCCCCATCAACTCCTGATAGTTTGGAAAAGACATAATGACACCGATACTACCGGTGATGGTACTGGGGTTGGCAAACAGACGTTTACCGGCAAGAGCCAGGTAATAGCCCCCGGAAGCGGTCACGGCCCCCATGGACACGACCAGCGGCTTTGCTTCGGCCAGGCGCTTCAACTCGGTATAGATTTCCTGGGATGGGGCTACGGAACCACCCGGAGAGTTGATTCTCAAGACAACCGCCTTGATTGCCCCCTGCTCGCGAAAAGCGCTGATTCGCTCGGTCAACAGCCGGGAATCAGCAATGACGCCTTCCACTTCGAGCACACCGATTTTATTGCCGACCGCAACGACAACCCTGCCTTTCTGCACAACACCGGCGGTCAATACAACCAGCAGAAAAAACAGGAAAACCCCGCCAACCGTCAGGGACGCCAATAAAAAGGGTCTTTTTTTCATCTTTCTTCATAAAAAAGGACTCCGGTGCAACCGGAGTCCTGATCCATCAATGGTGTAAATAATTAGTCGTCGGCTTTGCGCTCCATCGCCCCCTGAAGCAGATCACCCAGGTTCGAAGTGGCACTCTTCTGCGCTCCCATAAACTCGTCGACTTCGGCTTTTTCTTTCTGCTCGTCCAGGTTTTTAACCGACAGGGCGATTTTCCGATCAACGGTATCGACCTGCAGCACGGCCGCTTCGATATCATCTCCGACCTGGGCGAAATCTTTGGGACTGTCGATCTTTTCCTTACTCAATTCAGAGACATGAATCAGGCCTTCAATGCCTTCTTCCAGCTCGATGAAAATTCCGAAATCGGTTACTGAAGTCACTTTGCCGTGAACAATGGTTCCACGTGCATAGCGCGTCGGCACCGTTTCCCAAGGATCGACGCTCAGTTGCTTGAGACCAAGAGAAAAACGCTCGTTTTCACGGTCGATGTTGAGCACAACAGCCTTGACCAGATCGCCTTTTTTGTAAATTTCGGAAGGATGCTTGATGCGCTTGGTCCAGGACAGGTCCGAAATATGCACCAGTCCGTCAATTCCTTCGTCGACACCGACGAAGATACCGAAGTCGGTAATATTCTTAACCTGGCCTTCGATGATGGTACCGATCGGGAATTTCTCGCCGATCACATCCCAGGGATTCGGCTCAATCTGTTTCAGGCCGAGGGAAATTCTGCGGTTTTCCGAATCCAGAGCCAGGACTACGGACTCGACCTCATCCCCGATGGTCAGGACCTTATTCGGATGCTTGACCCGCTTGGTCCAACTCATTTCGGAAACATGAATCAGCCCTTCGACCCCTTCTTCCAGTTCGATAAACGCACCGTAATCGGTCAGACTGACGACTTTACCCGTCACTTTGGACTCAATCGGGTATTTGGCTTCGACGTCCAGCCACGGATCGGGGGTGATCTGCTTCAGGCCCAGGGAAACCCGCTCTTTTTCCCGGTCAAACTTGAGAACTTTGACCTTGATCGTATCTCCCACGGCGAGAATATCGGAAGGATGCTTGACCCGTCCCCAAGACATATCGGTGATGTGCAACAGGCCATCGATGCCGCCCAGATCGATAAACGCACCGTAATCGGTGAGGTTTTTGACGACGCCCTCGATAATCTGGTTTTCTTCCAGTGTTTTCAGGGTCTCGCCGCGCTGGGATTCGCGTTCGCTCTCCAGCAGCACCCGGCGTGAAAGGACGATGTTGCCGCGCCTTTTGTTCAGTTTGATGATTTTGAACTCGAAGGTCTGACCGATCACCTTGTCGAGGTTGCGGACCGGCCGTAAATCAACCTGAGAACCGGGAAGAAAAGCATTGACGCCGATGTCGACCGAAAGACCGCCCTTGATGCGGCTGAGAATACGGCCCTCCACCACGGCACCCTCTTCCAGGGAGTTCCAGATTTTCTGCCGGTCGGCTTTTTCTTTGGACAGTACGATCAGGCCGCTGTCGCTTTCCCCACCGCCGAACAGCACATCGTAAACGTCTCCGACATTGATGTTGATGTCCCCGTTTTCGTCGGCAAATTCACGGATCGGGATCACTCCTTCCGATTTGTAACCGACGTCAACCACGACCGAGTCGGGATTGACCTGCACCACCGTGCCCTGAACGACATCGTTCCGTTTTAGTTCGAACCCCCCCTGCTCGTAGTCCTTGAGCAGTTCTTCAAAACTTTCCTCGCCGTCCAGTTGTTCCATTTCATTTTCGTCTTGCATGTCTTTTTCATCTACCATTGGAGAGTTGACCCCCTTGTGAATTTCCCGACGCCTTGCGACGGCGGACTCAATTTGAGACTGCGCAAGATAACACAGGCCCCGGCAAAAAACAAAACAATATTTTTCAAGCAGTTATCCGTTAACCCTGAAAATTAGAAGATTTATTCCCGTGTTCGTACCACCCTCAACATCTCATCCAGGACTGCGGAAATCGTCATCCGGGTCGAATCGATTTCCACCGCATCCTCAGCCTTCAGCAACGGCGCATGCTTTCTGCGACTGTCGGCGAGATCGCGCTCTTCAACCTCGCGGATGGTCCGTTCCAGATCAACCTCAACGCCCTGGGCCCGCAGTTCCTCGTAACGACGCCGGCCGCGTTCAACCGCGGAAGCACAGAGAAAAAACTTGACCTCCGCAGCGGGAAACACCACCGTTCCGATGTCGCGACCTTCCAGCACGACACCGCCGCGCTTCCCGAGTTCGCGCTGTTGCTCCAGCAGCGCCCGGCGCACTGCCGGCGAAGCGGCAACCTTCGCCGTCAGCAGGCTCACCTCCGGTGAGCGGATGGCGGTGGTCTCATCCGTCCCGTTGACAAGCACCCGTTCCTGACCGTTGTCACGGACGAACTCGATCTTCAGCTGTGCGCACAAGTCCCGCAAAGCACGATCGTCCTGCGGGTCAATCCGCCGCCGGCTCGTCAACAGAGCGACCGAACGATACATGGCGCCGGTGTCGATATTAATGTAGCCCAGGCGTTGCGCCAGCATTTTGCTTAAAGTGCTTTTGCCCGAGCCGGACGGGCCGTCGATGGCAATAATCAATTTTTTCATCGTCATGAACTTTCTACCGCCACATCATGAATCCGTTACCCGTTCCAGCAACCGCCAGAACCCCGGGAATGAGGTCTCGGTGCAGGAGGTATCCCCGATCTCCACCCCGCCGGTTGCGCGCAGCCCGGCGACCGCCAGGCTCATGGCGATCCGGTGATCGCCGAACGATGACACCCGGCCGCCGGTCGGTTGATCCCGACCGACGATTCTCAATCCGTCCTCCAGGGGTTCAATATTCACTCCCAGAGTGCCCAGCGTTTCGCACATGGCGGCAATCCGATCGGTCTCCTTGACCCGTAGTTCCGCCGCATCACGGATTGTCGTCTCCCCTTCGGCATAAGCCGCCGCGACGCTGAGGACGGGCAGTTCATCGATCGCCCGCGGGATCACGTCTCCGGATATCTCGATCCCTTTGAGGCGGCTGCCGGCAACCAGAAGATCGGCCACCGGCTCGCCGGAAATTTCTCTCCGGTTCAGCAGGCGGATGTCGGCACCCATGCGGATGAGAATATCGATCACGCCGCTGCGGGTCGGATTGACCCCGACATTTTTGATCAGCAGTTCGGCACCGGGTACGATCGCTCCGGCGACGAGAAAAAATGCCGCGGAGGAAATATCGCCGGGCACACCGACATCCTGGGCCTGCAGGGCCACCGGCCCGGTCACCCTGGCTCCGCCATCGAAAGACTCCAACTCGGCGCCGAAACCGCGCAGCATCCGTTCGCTGTGATCGCGCGACAAATGCGGCTCGTAAACGGTCGTCACTCCCTCCAGTTGCATGCCGGCGAGCAACACGGCCGACTTGACCTGGGCGCTGGCCAGCGGCGACCGGTATTCCAGCGGCTGCAACCCGCCCCCGGCAATGGCCAATGGCGCTTTCGTACCGCCTTCACGTCCCAGGATCCGCGCCCTCATGGCCGTCAACGGGTCAATGATACGCTTCATCGGGCGGCGGCGCAGATACTGGTCGCCGCTGAGCACGGAAAAAAACGGTTGTGCCGCCAGGATACCGCTCATCAGCCGCATCGTCGTGCCGGAATTGCCGCAATCGATCACATCGGCTGCCTCGCGCAGTCCGGTCAGCCCCCGCCCCCGGACCAGCAGCTCATCCTCGGCCGCCTCTTCTATCTCGATCCCCAACTGCTGAAACGCCTTCAGGGTCGCCAGGCAATCTTCGCCGCGCAGCAGGCCGCGAACACGGCTGGTTCCCTGTGCCAGGGAAGCAAACATGAGCGCCCGGTGGGAAATCGATTTATCCCCGGGAACGCTGAGTTCGCCGCGCAGCGTTCGGATCGGTCGAATCGTTCTCATTTCAAGCCCTACCATGATACCTATCGTCCAGTCGGTTAAAGAATGGCGTCGCGCAACTGTTTCGAGCGCAGGAAAAATTCAAACAAATTTTCCCCGTTACCCTGAGCGACATCGTTTTTCAGCTCGCGGAAAAAGACTTCGAACTGGTTCATCATTTCCAGCAGCGCCGCGCGATTGGTTTCGGCGATATCTCTCCACATCACCGGATCGGATGACGCGATCCGGGTGAAATCGCGGAATCCTCCGGCGGAATATTCAAGGATATTCTCTTCATAGTGGTCATAGGAGCCAACGGCATTGACCAAGGAATAGGCAACCATATGCGGCAGGTGACTGATCGCGGCAAGAACACGATCATGTTTTTCCAGCGTCATGGTGACCACCTCGCTGCCGGCCGCCTGCCACATCCGTTCGATAACCCGTAACGCCGCCATATCGGTTTTTTCCGTCGGCGTCAGGACACAGCGCTTGCCCTGATAGAGAGAGGCAAAAGCGGCCTCGGCGCCGCTTTTCTCCGTCCCCGCAATGGGGTGTCCCGGAACGAAATGCACGCCGGCGGGCAACTGCGGTTCGATCATATCGACAACGGCCGACTTTACGCTGCCGCCGTCGGTAATGATCGCCCCGGGTTTGAGCTGCGGGGCCAACTGCGACATAAGCGCGGCAAAGGTTTTGACCGGGGTGGCCAGGAAAATCACATCCGCAGCGCCGACCGCGGCGGCGGGATCGCGCGTATAACTGTCGACAATCCCCAATTCCAGGGCTTTTTCAAGGTTCGGCCTGCCCCGGCCGCAGCCGATCACCCGGTCGACGGCGCCCGCCCGTTTAAGCGCCAGCGCCAGCGAACCGCCGATCAGGCCGACGCCGATAACGGCCAGGCAGGGAATGCGGAAGGGTTCGTCCATGTTATTTTTCTCCAACCGGGCTCTCCTGCCCGGCAATCGGATAAGAGCCCAATACTTTCAGATAATGACAATGACTGCGCAGCTCTTCGATCGCGTCCGCCACGCTTTCATCTTCGATATGGCCGATCAGGTCGAGAAAGAAAATATATTCCCAGGCTTTCTGCTTCAGCGGCCGGCTTTCTATTTTGGCCAGGTTGATCTGCCTTTTGCTGAACGGTTCAAGCATGCGGTATAGAATTCCCGGTTCGTCTTTGAAACTGAACAGGATCGATGTTTTATCCGCTCCGCTTTTTTCCGGCTGTTCGCGGCCGATCACCAGAAAGCGGGTAAAGTTGTTGGGGTTGTCCTCAATCTTGGCTTTAACCACCTGCAGGCCGTACTGGACCGCAGCGGCATGGCCGGCAATGGCGGCCACGTCGTCATCTTCACTGGCCATCTGGGCCGCCGCGGCTGTGCTGGCAACATCCAGCAGCGGCGTGTCCGACATATTCGTTTCCAGCCAGTGCCGGCACTGCGCCAGCGGCTGCGGATGGGAAACTATTTTTTTGACTTTTTCCGGATTTCCCGATTTCGACAGCAGATTATGGGAAATCTCGAGTAAAATTTCGGCAACGACCTTGATCTCCGAAGAGACGAACATGTCCAGGGTGTGATTGACCACCCCTTCGGTCGAATTTTCCACCGGGACCACACCGTAATGCGCCCGACCGCGCTCCACTTCCTCAAAAATGGCGGGAATGCTTTTCAACGGCACCAGTTGCGCCGACAGGCCGAACTGCTGCATTGCGGCAAGGTGGGTAAAGGTCGACTGCGGGCCGAGAAAGGCGACCTGCAGCGGCAGCTCCATATTCAGCGAAGCGGAAATTATTTCCCTGAACACCTTGCAGACGGCATCGTTGGGGAAAGGCCCCGGGTTTATTTCACTCAACCGCCGATAAATCTCTTTCTCGCGGCTGGGAACGTAAAAGGATTTCTGCCGCCCCTCTTTCGCTTTGCCGACCGCCAGGACCACGGCGGCCCGTTGATTCAAAAGCTCAAGGATGCGATCGTCGATCCGGTCGATCTGCTCACGCAGCTTTTTCAATGCCTCATCGTCCATACACCGCCTCTTATGACTTCAATCGGAAACAGCCGGCGACCGGGAATATCGAAGCAGCGAAGCCTCGACCGAATCAATCCGGCAAAAAAAACCAACAAGTCGGAAAACGCAGCAGGAATGTAGCCCAATCATCATTAAAAATCAATTTCCGGTTATACGGATTGACTCTGCCGGCGCAAAGTTGAACCGAACAGCGGATAAGGGCGGGCGCCCCCATACATGCAAACCGGCCGTCTTGAGTTTCATGAGTCGTGCCTGTCCAACGGTCTTTGACAACTTAAAGCAAACCGGGCGGAAGCGGAACGGTCAACCTGTCATATCAACAGGTTTCATGTCTTATCCGGCCTGTCCGCACCCCTCGTGTACAATCCGGCTGAAGGCGCTTGACCCCTGCCATGAGCGCGGCTAAACTCGTCACGCCGCAACAACCTTTATCAATCCGAACAAATCAAGGATAAAAAATTATGCCGATAGCCGAGAAAGTTAAAAATTATATCGATCATGCCTCCTGGATTCGTAAAATGTTCGAGGAGGGCGCCGCGTTGCGAAAACAGTACGGCGACCGGAACGTTTTTGATTTCACCCTCGGCAACCCGACCATGGAACCGCCGGCGGAATTTAACCGCCGGTTGCGCCGCCTGGCCGACGATCCCATAGCCGGAATGCATCGCTATATGAACAACGCCGGGTATGAAGAAACGCGGGCGGCGGTGGCCGAAGTCATCGCCGAAAACTGCCGGCAACCGGTGAGCGCCAGGCATATCGTCATGACCTGCGGGGCCGGGGCGGCGCTGAACGTTGTCCTCAAGACCCTGCTCAATCCCGGCGATGAGGTGATCATTCTCGCTCCTTATTTTGTCGAATATAAATTCTATATCGATAATCATGAGGGGATTCCGGTCGAAGTCGTCTCTCGTGACGATTTCCAGCCCGACCTTGAGGCCATTGCCTCGGCCATCACGCCGCGAACCCGTGCGATCATCGTCAACTCGCCCAACAATCCCACCGGCGTGATCTACCCCCTGGCGACCTTGCGGCAACTGGGAACCCTGGTGCACAACAAGGAACAAGAATTCGGCTCGTCCATCCATGTCATCTCGGATGAGCCTTATGCGCGCATCAGCTTCGGCGAACAGGTTCCCTGTATCTTCAACGCGGTCAAAAACTCGATCATCGTCACCTCGCATTCCAAAGATCTGGCACTGCCCGGGGAAAGGATCGGCTATCTGGCCGTCAATCCCGACATGGCGGACGCCGAGCTGTTTATCGAGGGCGCGGTTTTCTGCAACCGGGTCCTCGGTTTCGTCAATGCCCCCGCCCTGATGCAGCGCCTGGTCGCCGGACTCCAGCACGCCAGTGTCGATATCGGTGAATACCGGACAAAACGCGACCTGCTCTACAACAAACTGACTGACCTTGGGTTTACCGTGGTCAAACCCGGCGGCGGATTTTACCTGTTTCCCAAATCCCCGCTGGCGGATGAACTGGAATTCATCCGGGTGGCTCAAAAGTATCGCATTCTGCTGGTTCCCGGCTCCGGCTTCGGTTGCCCGGGATACTTCCGTATCGCCTACTGCGTCGACAACGACCTCATCGAACGCAGTCTGCCGGTATGGGACCAGCTGGCCCGGGACATCGGTTTGGCAAAGGGGAAATAAGCGCGGAGGCGTTGATGGCGAAAAAACTCTTTATCGCAGCGACCGGTCAGAATTGCGGTAAGACCACGGCCAGCCTTTCCCTCATCCACCTGGCGCAAAAAAAATACCGGCGGGTCGCTTTCATCAAACCCCTGGGGCCGAAAGTCACAACCTTGAGAGGCGTTGTCATGGACAAAGATGCCGCGCTGATGTGCCGGGTATTCGGCCTGAGTCGCGATATCCGCCAGATGTCGCCGGTTGTGGTTGCCCCGGACTCGACACGCAAAGCCCTGAACGGCGAACTTGATCCCGCGGAGTTGGAAAACCGTATCCTGACGGCCTGTGCCGCGCTCGAAAAAAAATGCGATTTCCTGATTATCGAGGGGTCCGGGCATCCCGGGGTCGGCGCCATCTTCAATCTGTCCAACGCGCGCGTGGCCAGGCTGCTGCATGCCCCGGTGCTGATGATTACCGGCGGCGGAGTCGGCAGCGTGGTTGACGGCGTTCATATGAACAAGGCGCTGTTCGAACAGGAAGGGGTGGAAATCCGGGCGATCATGGCCAACAAATTGCACCCCGAAAAGCGGGAAAGTACGCTGGCCTATCTGAAAACGGCTTTTTCCGCCGAACCGTTTCAGGTTCTGGGCGGCTTTAACTACCAGCCGGTTCTCGCCAATCCGACATTGAGCCGGGTGGCGAAAATCCTGGACCTGGACATTCGCGGCAACCGCAAAGGGGCGAAAAGGATCATTCACCACCTGCAGATCGGCGCTCCATCAACCCAGCGCGTCACTGAACTGCTGAAAAAGGATACCTTGCTGATCGTGACCAGCAGCCGGGACGAACTGCTGGTCACCCTGTCCAACATGTATCAGATCCCTGAGTATCGCGAGAAAATCGCCGGTCTGCTCATTCCCGGCGTCCAGAACATCAGCGACATCACGCAGCGGATTCTCGATCGCAGCAAGATCCCTTATCTGCGGACGACCTGCCACACGACCGGAAATCTCTATCGCATCATCAGCGAGGACGTCTACAAACTGCAGGCCGAGGACCGGGAAAAAATCGATATGATCCGCACCCTGGCGGAAAAACGCTTTGACTTCGACCGCCTGGACCGGCTTTTCGACTGACGAAAGTGCGCGGAACCTTGCCCGGTCAAATGAACTTGCCGGCGGCCCCGATTCTCTCTATTCGGCCGATTCGAGATTGCTGTCGAGCCCTGAATCCAGGCATCCCCTGCCGCCGGTGATTGCGGTTCAGTCCGTGGGAACCGTCACGGCAGTTTGAGATGGGCCGGCAGCGTTTCCCCTTCGGGGCTGACGTAGCGCACTTCGCACCGAAGGTCGAAACCAATCCGCCGGCGGACTTCTGCGCGGATCGTTTCAATCAGTTCAAGAACGTCATGCGCCGTTGCGCCGCCTAAGTTGACAATGAAATTCGCATGCTGCCGCGAAACCTCGACCCGCCCGTGGCGCAGGCCTTTCAGGCCGCAGTCCTCAATAACTTTCCCCGGCGGTCCGACACTGGCGTGCATGGCTTCGGTACTTAAAAAAACCGAGCCGCAATTCGGTTGTTTCAGCGGAAATTTTTCCCGTCTTGCCCGCAGGTCAAGCAACATCGCGCGCCGGATCGCCGCCGGATCGCCCGGCGGGCAACTGAGTTCGACAGCGGCGACAACATGACCGCTGCCCTGCAGGGCGCTCTGCCGATAGGCGAAGCGACAAGCCGCCCGGGAGAACGTTTCAACCGCCCCGGTTCTGTTAACCGTGGTGACGCCGACGATATTCTCACCGATGCCGCGCCGCTGACTGCCGCCGTTCATGATAACCAGTCCGCCGATCGTTCCCGGTATCCCGATACAATGTTCAAGACCGCTCAAACCGGCGAGCATACATCGCCGCGCCAGTCGCGGCACCCAGGCGCCGCCCTGGGCCAGCACCCTGGAGCCGTCGATCCGGATGGCGGCCATCCGCTCCCCGATCTTCACCACCACCCCGCGCACACCCCGGTCGTCGAAGAGCAGGTTCGTTCCCCGGCCGATCACGACCAGAGGTAATGCCTGCTCGTGACAGCATTTCATCAGCACGGCAAGCTGCTCCGGCGACTCGGGCTCGACGAACAGGTCGGCCGTCCCGCCGATCCGCCAGCTGTTGTGTCGTGCCAGCGGCTCGTTGAACGTTACCCGGCCAACCTCGTGGTTTGCAAAAACGGACAACTCAATTCCCATCTTCAACCTGACTTAACTCTCCGTATCATGAGCAACAAAATCAACGATCTGCAATTGCATGCTCTTGTTGCCCCGCCACAGATTGATACCCGGCTTAAACAGAATATCAATGGCGCCGGTCAACTCGTCGACCCGCCCGGCCTGACCGAAGGCGATGCAGTCCCGGCTCGTGCCTCTCTGCTCAACGCTGAATTTAAGATGTTTCCCGCCAAGCATGCGGACTCCGCAAGGCCGACAATCCCGGGTCACGAAAACCGGCTGCGGATTGCCGACACCGTAAGGTTCCAGCCGCTCCATCGCGTGCAGCAGCGGCAATGTCAAGCTTTCCAGCGCGACCTCCCCGTCATGGGACAATTGCGGAATCAAATCCCCGGGCGACAAGTCGCGGCGGGCGACCCTTTCAAAAGCGGCGGCAAAGATGTCCGCCGTGTCGCCGTCGAGCGTCAATCCGGCGGCCATGGCATGGCCGCCGAAAGCGGTCAGCGAATCGGCACAGTCCTGCAGCGCCCGATAGAGGTGAAACCCGGCAATCGAACGGGCCGATCCTTTGCCGCAGCCGTTCCCGTCCAATGCGATCAATACGGTCGGCCGATGATAACGTTCGACCAAACGGCTGGCGACGATGCCGATCACCCCGGTATGCCAGTGTTCCCCGAACAGAACGATGCTGTAATCATCCTGGTTGCGGGTTTCCAGCATGGCGATGGCCTCAGCCAGCGTCCGCTGCTCCAGCTGCTGTCTTTCCCGGTTGAACTCGTCCAGCTGCCGGGCCAGCGTTGCGCATTGCGGCTCGGAACCGTTCAGCAACAGCTCAACGCCCAAAGCGGCATCTTCCAGACGCCCGGCGGCATTCAGCCTTGGTGCGAGCCGGAATCCGACACTGCCGCTGGTAACGGCCTTGACATCCGCCACCCGTTTCAGGGCAGCGACCCCGGGACGCCCCCCCTGTTCCAGCAGTTGCAGGCCCGTGCGCACCAGAATCCGATTGACTCCGGACAAAGGAACCAGGTCGGCGATCGTTCCCAGGGCGACCAGGTCAAGGCTGCGGCGGAAGTCCGGTTCCGGCCGGGGGTCGAAAAAGCCATCGGTGCGCAAAAACCGCCGCAGGCCGAGAAGCAGGAAAAAAGCCACGCCGACGCCGGAAAGTTCCTTCAGGGGGAAAGGATCGGAGGCCAGTTGCGGGTTGATCAAAGCCAGGCAGGGCGGCAGTTGGTCCGGCGGTTGATGGTGGTCGGTAATGATCAGATCCAGCCCCAGCGCCGTCGCCAGGGCCGCTTCATCATGCGCGGAAACGCCGCAATCAACGGAAACGACAATTCCGCAACCCCGCTCTCCCGCCTGCCTGATGGCCTCTGCCGAAAGGCCGTAGCCGCCTTTCAGGCGCAGGGGGATATGATATTCGACCTCGGCGCCCAATGCCCGGAGGCCTTCAACCAGCAAAGCGCAACCGCTGATTCCGTCGACATCGTAGTCGCCGTGTACGGAGATTTTCTCTTCCCGTTTTAACGCCAGGCCCAGACGCCGGCAGGCCGGCAGCATATCCGGCAGCAGATTGGGGTCGGGTAACGCCGAAAGCCGGGCGGCCAGGAACTGCCGGATATCTTCGACGCTGTTGCCGCCGCGCTGCAGCAACACCTGGACAAGTAACGGGGGAAGATCCAATTCAGCGGCGACAGCGGCTTGCAGGGCGGGACGGTTCGAATTTTCGCGTAACGTCCAATGACGCTGTGTGACCGGTTCCATTTAACTGCCTTTAACAAAAACAGGCCGAAACAAAAGTCCGGCCTGATCGTAAGCTCTTATTTCGGCGTCACCGGCTGCGGCGGTATTTGGGGATGATTTTTAAGAAACTCGAGTTCCGCGCGGACCTTGTCCGCTCCCGCACCGTTCGGGTTCAGGGCGATAAAACGCTCCCAGGCCTCCGCCGCCTTGTCGAAATCCTGCACGTCGTATCGATAGACGATCCCCAGATTATACAGGCTCTGCTGATGGCGATTGTCCAGTTCGTACGCTTTCCGGAAATTGGCGATGGCCTTGTCGATCCAGCCGACCCGGCGATACATCACGCCCTGATCCGTCAGGATATCGGGATCATCGCCGTCAAGCGCCAACGCCCTGGCATAAGCCTCGATCGCCGGCAGCGGTTGATTGGCGTCAAAATAATTATGGCCCAATTGAACCCAGGCATTGCGGTTATCGGGTTCGCGGGCAACGATCCCTTCAAGCGTCGTGATCTGCTGCTGGTAATTGACAACCGGGTTCGTTATCGGCGCCTGCTGACCGGCCGTCGTATCGACGGCCGTGTCTTTTCTCCAGTTTGAATAGATAACCCCAACCAGCACTCCGATAAGCAGGGCAATGACGACAAATAAGACGGTTTCTTTTTTCATGCAAACCACCTGGCGCTTAATGTCAGCATTTCAACAGAAACAATCCCTATGTTTTCTTCTTTTTCTGCTGCAACAAAATCAGCACCGGGCTGGCAACGAAAATTGACGAATAGGTACCGACCAGCACCCCGACCAGCATGGCGAAAGCGAAATTGTGGATAACCCCGCCGCCGAGCACGAACAACGCCAGCACGACCAGCAGGGTGGTGCCGGAGGTCAGCAGGGTTCTGGCAAGGGTCTCGTTGATGCTGCGGTTAACGATATAGGGAAAGGTTTCTTTGTTGTGTTTCCCCAGGTTTTCCCGGATCCGGTCATAGACGATAATCGTATCATTGAGCGAATAGCCGATAATCGCCAAAAAAAGCCGCGATGATCGGCAGGTCGATCTCCTTGCTGAAAAGGCTGAAGGCACCGAGAGTGATGAGCACGTCATGCACCAGGGCGACGATCGCGCCGACGGCAAAACGGAATTCGAACCGCCAGGAAATATAAGCCAGAATTCCCAGCATGGCGTAGAAGATCGCCTTCAGTCCTTTGCTGCGCAGGTCCTTGCCGACCTGGGGACCGACCATCTCGACCCGGCGGATATCGACAACCCCTTGGCCGTAAGATGCTTCCAGCACGGTTTCAATCTGCGTCGACAGCCCCTCCAGCTCGGTTGAAGCCTGCTCGACGCGAATCAGAAACTCATTCTGATTATCCCCGAAATGCTGCACCACGGGATTGCCGAGCTTGAGGCCGTCCATGGCTTTTTTTATCGTCGCCGCATCCGTCGGTTGAGAAAACTGCACCTGCACCAGAGTGCCGCCGACGAAGTCGATGCCGTAGTTGGGGCCGCCTTTCACCAGCAATGAAAGCAGGCCGATGACGATCAGGACACTGGACAGGGCAAAGGCAAGTTTACGCTTGCCGATAAAATCTATATTGATATCCGGCTTGATCAGCTGCATGCCGTTAGGTCTCCTTATTTATATACTCAGCCGCTTCACGTCGCGGCCCTGCAGAAACAGATCGAAAACAACCCGTGAAACGAAGATCGCGGTAAACAACGAAGCGATAATCCCTATCGACAGGGTCACGGCGAAACCGCGGACCGGGCCGGTACCGAACTGGAACAGGACCAACGCCGCCAGCAACGTCGTTACATTAGCGTCGATAATCGTCAGAAAAGCCTTTCCGTAACCCGAGTCAAGCGCCAGTTTCGGTGCTCTTCCAAGACGGATTTCCTCGCGTATGCGTTCAAAAATCAACACGTTCGCATCGACCGCCATACCGACGGTCAAAACGATTCCCGCCAAACCGGGGAGTGTCAGCGTCGCCTTGAACATGGACAGCATCGCGGCGATGAAAAGCAGGTTCAAAACCAGCGCGCTGACGGCGATAATCCCCGACAAACGATAGTAAACGATCATTGCCAACACCACCAGCACGGCGCCGACCCAGATCGACTTGATCCCCTTATCGATCGAATCCTGTCCCAAAGACGGTCCGACAGTCCGGTTTTCCAGGATTTTGACCGGTGCCGGCAATGACCCGGCACGCAGGACAATTGCCAGGTCGGTGGCTTCCTGCGAGGTGAACGAACCGGAGATCTGGGCGCTGCCGCCGGCGATCCGTTCGCGAATCACCGGAGCTGAGTAAACCGTATCGTCGAGCACGATAGCCATCCGTTTGCCGACGTTCGCCGCAGTGATCTGGTCAAAGCGCTTCGCCCCGACGGAATTGAATTCAATGGCGACATAAGGCTCATTGAAACGCGTATCGATCCGCACATTGGCGTCGGCAAGCAGGTCGCCGGTGAGCACGGTCTTATCGAAAACCACGACGGGAGTTTCCGTTACGCCGCCGGTCGCTTTGTTGACGTTGCGCTCATACAGCAGCGCCGTCCCTTCCGGCAGCTTACCCGCCAGGGCGTCGCTGATATTGGCGCTCTCATCAACCATCTTGAATTCGAGCCGCGCGGTCTTGCCGAGCAGGGAAATCGCCCGTTCCGGATCTGCGACACCGGGCAGCTGGATCAGAATCCGGTTGCCGCTCTGCCGTTGCAGGGTCGGCTCGCTGACGCCGAACTGATCAACCCGGTTCCGCAACGTTTCCAGCGCCTGCCGGACCGCATAATCCTGAATATTCTCAATTTCACGATCGCTCAGGCGGTAATGTTTTTCAATATAACCGCCGGTTCCGGTAAAGGTTTCCGCTTCCAGGGAGGGATAGTCTTCACCCATCAAGGCATCGACCTTTGCCCCCTCGTCCTGATCGTAGACCAGGACGACCAGCCGGTCGCCCTGACGCCGTTCGATACGCTTGAAAATGATATCTTTCTCACGTAACTGTGATTCGGCCTGATCAATGATGGTGTCCACCCGGCTTTCCACGGCTTTCTCGACATCCACCCCCAGCACCAGATGCATCCCGCCCTGCAGGTCCAGTCCCAGTTGAATGGGACCAAAAGTATCCAACCACCACTGGGGCAATTTCCCCCCGGTCAATGTCGGGGCAATCGCAAAAACAGACAGAAGCAGACAGATTATGACCAGTCCCCCTCTGACTTTAAGACTTTTAGGCATCTGTTTTTTCTTCTCCCTATGCGCATTCAACCTGGCGAACCTGACGGTCCGCGTATCCACTGTTCAGTGTTATTGTCTGACTTCGGTAATGGAAGCGCGATTCATCTTGATTTTGACGCCGGTCGCGACTTCCACGGTCACGGTCGTATCTTCCACGGCGGTGATTTTCCCGTGGATGCCGCCGGCGCTGACTATCGTATCTCCGGACTTGAGTCCCCCGACCAACTCTTTGTGCTGCTTGGCCCTCTTTTGTTGCGGCCGGATCAGCAGAAAATAGAAGATGGCGAACATCGCCACCAGCATAATGATCCCCTGATATCCGCCCTGCTGCCCCTGGGCAGCGGCATTCCCCGCCATTGCAAAAGCTTCAGTTGCCATTCGTGTGTCCCTCCTTGTCTGGTCTTTAACATCGTCCTCGACAGATGCATTTATTGTTGTCGTTGAGCATAAAATCGTGCCCGGAAATGATGGAAATTCCCTTGTTCCAGTGCCGTTCTCATATCAGCCATTAACTTTTGATAATAATAGAGATTGTGGTGCGTGTTAAGTACCGACGCCAAAATTTCTCCGCTGTTGAACAGGGTGGCGCAAATAAGCCCTGCTGTAATGACGACAGACATAGCAGTCGCACCCGGGATCGATGGGTCGGTCCGTCATCGCGATAGCGCGCCTGTTTGATGCTGAGCTTGCCGAATGCGGTAAACAGCACTCCGTTACGCGCATTGCGGGTCGGCATGACGCAATCGAACATGTCGCACCCTCGGGCCACCCCCTCGACGAGGTCCTCCGGCGTCCCCACCCCCATCACATAGCGCGGACGGTCAGCCGGCAGCAGCGGCAGGCCGAATTCCATCATGTCGTACATCAGGGCGGTTTCCTCGCCGACCGACAGGCCGCCCAAGGCGTAACCCTCGAACCCGATGTCCCGTAATTGCTCGGCGTTCTGCCGGCGCAGGTCCGTTTCCATCCCGCCCTGAACGATACCGAACAGGGCCGCTCGCGATCCGGCGGGCAGGACGTCCCGGCACCGTTTCGCCCAGCGCAGGGAACGGTTGGTCGAAGCGACGACGTAACCGCGTTCTGCCGGATGGGGGATGCACTCGTCAAACACCATAACGATATCCGAACCCAGCGCCAGTTGTATTTCCGTCGCCAGTTCCGGTGTCAGCAGATGCTTACTGCCGTCGAGATGCGATTGAAAAGCAACGCCGTCTTCGCTGATCTTGCGCAGTTTCCCCAGGCTGAAAACCTGAAACCCGCCGCTGTCGGTCAGTATCGGCCGCTCCCAGTGCATGAACCGGTGCAGGCCGCCCAGTTTTTCTATCAGGCGATGCCCGGGCCGCAAGTAAAGATGGTAGGTGTTCGCCAGGATGATCTGGGCGCCGATCTCCTGCAATGCTTCCGGCAGCAGCCCCTTGACCGTCCCCTGCGTCCCCACGGGCATGAAAGCCGGAGTCTCGATAATCCCGCGTGGGGTATGAATCCGGCCGCGGCGGGCCTGAGAGCCGCCATCCTGTTGTAAAAGAGCGTAACCGAAATACGACACAAGCGTTCTGATCTAGGAAATCAACATGCAATCACCGTAACTGAAGAAACGAAACCGCTCTTCAACCGCACGACGATAAGCAGAAAGAATATGTTCACGCCCGGCAAATGCCGAAACCAGCATCAACAGCGTCGATTTCGGCAGATGAAAATTCGTGATCAGGGCATCGATTATTTTGAACCGGTAGCCGGGATAAATAAAGATATCGCTGTCTCCATGGCCGGCCTGTAAACGACCTTCCTCGCCGGCCGCCGTTTCCAACGCCCTGGTCGTGGTCGTGCCCAGGGCAAAAATCCGCCGTCCTTCAGTCCGCGCCCGATTGACCGCTGCAGTCGTCGCAGCGGGGATAAAGAAGGTCTCCGCATGCATTTTATGGCAGCGGATATCATCCACGCGCACCGGCAGAAAAGTCCCCAAACCGACATGCAGAGTCAGGCTGTAAATCTCAACCCCTTCAGCTTTCAACTGCCGCAGAATTTCCGGGGTAAAATGCAGCCCGGCTGTCGGCGCCGCGACGGCACCCGCCGTAGTGGCGAATATCGTCTGATAACGCGACCGATCCGCCGCGTTATCCTCTCTCTTGATGTAAGGCGGCAGCGGCAGGTGACCGACCTCTTCGACCCGGCTCATGAAATCACCCCGGCAGCGGAAACGGATCAACCGGTATGGTTCCTCCGCAACGTCTCCGACTTCAGCCTGAAAGTCCGGCGCGATATCGACGACGGCTCCCGCCTTGAGGGCACGCGAACTTTTGGTCAGGCATAACCAGGTTTCCCCATCCTGCTCCGCAACCGAAGCGTGTCGCCGGACCAGAAATATTTCGACCTTCCCGCCGGTCGGTTTATGCCCCAGCAAACGCGCCGGGATGACCTTTGTGTCGTTGACGACCAGAACATCGCCGGAGCGAAAATATTTCAGGATATCGATAAAAAGCCGGCTTTCAAATCTTCCGCTGGCGCGCTCCAGGCACATCAGCCGCGAAGCATCGCGCCGTGCTGTCGGCACCTGCGCGATCAGTTCTTCCGGCAGGGCGTAATCATAGTCTTTTAACCGCATCAATCCGTCCAGCTCCAACCAAACAGCGAATTAGAAAATCACAGAAAGAGGGTAAAGTCAATCGCTTTCGGCCCGGGGAAGCGCCCTTTTGCAAGTGATTCGGTAAAAAACCCGACCTCATGAAACGGAACCCGTCATACCTTTACAAAAGTGCCGAAAAAATTCACTATAAAGTCTCTCATGTCGCATGGCCCGCTACCCCGGTTTATTGCATCTTGCGGCGGCGCAATTCATGAATAAACCGATGACAAAGGATCACCTCCATGACAAAAGGCATCATAACCGCAGATTTGACCCTGCTGGATGTCGTCAGTGATTTTCCGGCTACGGAAAAGGTTTTCAAGCGCTACGATGAGCAATTCAAAGCCTGCATCTGCTGCGAAATGCTTTTCGCGGATATCGCACAGGTTGCGGAAAAGTACGGCCTGAATCTAGGCCGGTTACTGCAGGAACTGAACAGCGCGACCGCACCGGATAATGAGTCGTGCTGATTCGCTGCTTCCGGGAGAAAACGTGTTCATACGCGACAGGAAAAATGCGGCCCGCCCCACCGAGTCGCCCCGTCCGGGCCGGGGCGGACGTCGGTTGACTTGCCGCCGCAGGGTCGTCGACGGTGTGTCAACCGCCCGTTATTGCCGACCTTCGTACAGAATTTTCCACTCATTTTGTTCTTTGACCAGATAGAGGCGTTTGCGCATATCGCCGTTGAAGTTATTGGAATGGTAATGCTGGTCAAAGTTGGCGACAACCATCGGCCGTTCCTGCTCCGCACGCGGATAATCGAACAGGGAAAGATTGGAGACGTCTATCTTCTGGTAGCGTTTTCCGTAAAACACCAGTTTTTTATAGTTCTTCCAATGTTCGTAGTCGTAGTTCCGAGTCCAGAAATCGGTTGAATAGGCCCCCAGGTAAGGGTCCAGTTCCGCTTCTTCCCAGCGCATTCGCCAGGTTTCCAGAGCCGCCTGCAGCTCGATATTCAAATCCAGCCATTCCCGGCTCGAAATCCATTCCACGGTCTCGGTAATAATGACGGGAGTGCGATCGGCCTTGATATATCGGGCGACGCGGGAAAACTCTTCATTGGTCAATACGACACAACCTTCACTATCCAGCGGCGGACGGCTGTACAGCGACTTGTCGGTCCCGTGCAGCCAGATCCCGCTGCCGCTCTTGCGCAAACGCCGATCGAGTTCGTTGGGATAGTTCACCGGAAAAGCACCGCTGCCGTACAGCGGCGGCAGTTTTTCATCCGGCAGGTAGCCGGTGACGAAATAAACCCCGTTGGGAGTTCGCATATCACCTTCACGCAACTTGTCGCCCGTTTTTTTTCCCAATACGATATAAAAATCCGAAACCAGTTCCGGCGGCAAACCGGGGCCGCTGTTGCGGTAGACATATAAACGATTTTTGCTTTTATCGACAAGCAGAGCATAGCTGACATTGTCGCCCAAGGTAATGAGATGACGCGGTATCTTATCGCCGTCCACCAGGGACAAATAACCCTGGAGACGTGCCCGCGCTTCGCTCTGCAACTGCACAATGCGCTGCCGGTGAAGCGCTGCAACGGCTTTTTCGACACTTGCGCTGCCGATCGAATCGAGCCGGTCAAAGCGTGCCGACAGCAGGTCGCCGAGGATCAAATGGGCCAATTGAAATTTTGGCGCGCGCTCCGTCAGCCCACGCAATTCATCGATTGCAGCGTCCAGCGCGCCCAGTTGAAACAGCAGCAGCCCTTTCAGCAGGCTCGCCTCGTAATCGCCCGGGTTGCCTTGCAAACGGTGGTTCAAGCGTTCAAGCAGCGCCAGGTCGGCCGGTTTCAACGGCGGCCTGTGCGGAACAGCCGAAGGGGCAAATTTCACCGGCGCGGGAGCGGGCTCCGGCGTAACCGCCGCCTGCTGGAGCGGCCATAAGGCACCAACCTTAACCCCGGTCAGGCCGACCAGGATAATGATGCTCAGGGCAATGGAAATGCGTTTTGTCGTCACCGGACAGCCCCCAGCGAACGTTCTCTGACAATTTTCCAGTTATTGTCCTGCCTGCGCAAATCAAAAACCTTCCGCGTCCGGTCGGAATAGACATCGCTCTGATAGGCCTGGACAACATTCAGGCGGACGCTATTGTCGTCCGTAGCGGATGAAGTTATTTCGCTCAACCCGAGGTTTATGCTCCGCGGCCGGGAAATCCGCTCACGCCGCAGTTGTTCCCAGTCTTCCCGCGACCTTCCCGCTGGAGGAATAAAGGTCTCGGCGTAAAAAGTCAAGTAGGCTTCAACATCCTGCTCGGACCAGGCCCGGGCCCAACGCTCGATGAAAGCCTCCGGCGTCTCCCCGGAGGCGACTTCCACGCGACTGTCTTCTGTAGCGCCGACCTCCGGCGCCGGTGCGGCTGCGGCAGTCATCTCCGGCGCCGGAACGGTTTCCGGTGCCGGTACCGCGGCAGCGACTTCGACCGCATCAGCATCCGACCGGATCTCACCGCTCTCGCCGGCGCCGACAACGGCTGTGCCGTCAACCGTATCCTCAGTCGGCTCGACTGCGACGGGCTCCTCTTCTTCCGGCGGGGCGGCAACCGGACCGGCGTCAGCCGTGACAATGCCGTCGTCCGCGCCGGGCATGTCCGTCACTCCCCGACTCGACATTGCGCTCAACCGCAAGGGGGTCTGTTTCCGGTCCAGTTGCAGGGCTTTGCCGTAGGAATCACGCGCCATTTCCGTATAAACCGCACCCAGATTATTATACACCGTGGCGTAATCGATATTGGTTGCCAGCGCCCGTTCCAACAGTTTGCGCGCCTGATCGTAATTCCCGTTCCCGGCGGCGATCACCGCCAGGTTATTGAGCGGTCGCGGATCTGCCGGGAACTCGGCGGCCAGCGCCTTCAACCCGGCTGCGGCCCGGGCCGGATCGCCTTCCTGCCAGAGCAGCAAGGCGCGGTCGAGCATTTCGTCGGGATCGGATACCACTTCCTGCTGAAGCTGCGGCTGCGGCTCGGGTTGCTGCTGGTCGAAAAAGAAAAAATACGAGCCGGAACCGATCAGCACCCCGATCAGCAGAAGCAGCACATAGCGCCAGAGGTGTGATTCTTCCGGTGCATCGACCTGTTCCAGTCCTGCGGTCGTATCCTCAAAACCGTCATCCCCGGGATACGCGGCCAGCGCGTCGATGGTTTCCTTTATCTCCGCGGCCTGATCGCGCAACCGCGCTTCGATCCGGGCCGAAAAATCGCTTTCCGCTTCCGTACCATCGTCAACATCCGGTACGTTCCCGCCCGCAATCGGCGACCGAGACTGTTCCCTGACGGCGGTGCCGGGAAGCGCTATGTCATCCACCCCGTTGCGACTTAAAATCGCTGCCAGTGCTTCCAGTACCGCCGGGGCGGACGGCCGTTCTGCGGCCGAACCGCAGGTCATGCCCGCCAGCAACGGCTGCAGCAACTGCAACGGTTCAGGCAAAACGGGGAAATCGCCCTGGACATGCTTCAGCGCGACGGCAAAGGCATCTGTCCCGCTGAAAGGAGCTTCCCCGGTTAAGAGATAGTGCAACACGCAGCCGAGATTGTAGATATCGGAAGCCGGTTGCGGAGCTTCGCCGCGGACCTGCTCAGGGCTGATGAAATGCGGGTCGACGCCGGATTGGTAATCCAGCTTGACCAATTGCGAAAGCGCGAAATCCGCCAGGGAAGCCGCTCCGTCGGAGAAGCGGATCGTTGCGGGGGACAAATTCCCGTGAACCAGACCGGCACTATGAGGCACCACCAGGCACTCAAGGACGGTTTTCAGCAATCCGACCCGGAAACCAAGCGGATCTGCAGCGGTCAGCACCTCGTCAAGAGGGATGCCCTGATCCGGTGGATACAGGCAAAACCGGCCGCCTTCGTATTCCCCCGCCCTGATCGGGATCGCGATCCCGGGAAAGGTATGACCGGCCAGCCAGTGGGCCTGATCAAGGAACTGCCGGTGATCGGTCGGCGCAAAAACCTGCTCCTTCCCGATCAGGATCAGTTTTGCCGCTGCATCGGCACAGCGCACAAAGTAACTCTGGTAGACATTGTTTTCCGCCAGTTGACGTACAATTTCGCAATCCAGAATTTTCTCGCCGGCATTCAACATGTCACCGCCCTCAAGCTGACCCAATTTGAAATTAATAATTAATAATACGCATAACCGTGTTAAAATGCCAGCCCGGATTCGTCACAGGATACGGTACGGTCGACGAGGCATCAGGGAAAAGCCGGGACGATTGCCAGACCAAGAGTTTCTTTGCAGCCGAACATCAGATTCATGTTTTGCACCGCCTGACCCGCCGCTCCCTTCACCAGGTTATCGATCGCGGAAACGACGATCACCCGGCCCGTGCGGGTGTCGCTGAACAGGCCGATATCACAGAAATTCGTGCCCCGCACGAAAGCGACATTGGGCAGCGCCCCGCCCGGCATAATCCTGACAAAGGCTTCCCCCTGATAATAGTTACGATAGAGGTCAAGCAGTTCAGCGGTGCTTTTTTCCGTTTTCAGCTGCGCGTAGCAGGTCGACAAAATACCGCGATTGACCGGCAACAGATGCGGGGTAAAATTCAGTCGGATGTTGTTTCCGCTGAGCCGGGAAAGTTCCTGTTCTATCTCCGGCGTATGTCTATGAGCGCCGACGGCATAGGCTTTAAACCCTTCGTTCACCTCGCAGAACAGGCTCCCCTGTTTCGCTCCTCGCCCGGCGCCGCTGGTTCCCGATTTGCTGTCGGCGATCAAGGTCGAAGGATCGATCAGCTTTTCCTCCAACAGGGGCGCAAAGCCCAGCACAATGCTGGTCGGATAACAGCCCGGGTTGGCGATCAGGCGGGCTCGGCGCAGTTGTTCCCGATAAAGTTCGGGCAGACCGTAAACAGCTTCGTCCAACAATTGCGGATTATCATGCGCCTGATACCAGCGCTCATAAACATGCCGGTCCCGCAAACGATAATCGGCCGACAAATCCACCACTTTACAGCCTGCAGCCAGAAAACCCGGAACCACCGCCATCGCCGATTTATGCGGCAGCGCGGTAAAAACGACATCGACACGCTCGGCGATGACGCCGACATCCAAAGCTTCACAGACCAGATCGCTGAACCCTTCCAGTGAGGGGAACACCGCTGCGATGCGTTGCCCTTCATGTTGCCGCGAAGTGACGCAACAGATTTCGACTTCGGGATGGCCGACAAGCAGGCGCAGCAACTCCGCCCCGGTATAACCGCTGGCTCCGACAACCGCAACTTTCAGCATACTTAAGCTCCGTTTTTATATTTTATAATGAATTCGATAACGACAAAAAAAGGGAAATCCCGGAGGATTTCCCTTCTGCAAGTAGCCGGTAAAAAATAACCGTGTAACAATTAACGCTTGGAGAACTGGAAGCTCCGCCGGGCGGCCGCACGACCGTACTTTTTACGCTCTTTCACCCGACTGTCCCGGGTAATGAATCCCGCTTTCTTCAACACGTCGCGCAGTTCGGGGTCGGCCTCAAGCAGGGCCTTGGTGATACCGTGCTTGATCGCACCGGCCTGCCCGGACATGCCGCCACCGGCAACGTTGACAAAAATATCGAATTTGCCAGCGTTATCGGTCAGTTCCAATGGCTGCCGAACAACCATTTTGGACGTCTCACGGCCGAAGAAAACATCCAGCGGACGTTTGTTGACGGTAATCTCGCCGCTGCCGGGTTTCATCCAGACACGTGCGATGGAACTTTTTCTTTTGCCAGTTGCATAAAACTTCTGCTCAGCCATTCAGCTATCTCCCCTACTGTAATTTTAATTCTTGTGGTTGCTGGGCGGCATGCGGATGTTCGCCACCGGCATAAACTTTAAGTTTGCGAAACATTTTCCGGCCGAGTTTGTTCTTGGGAAGCATTCCCTTGACCGCAGACTTAACCAGCATCTCGGGTTTTTTTTGCAGCAGTTTTTCGGCATTGATTTCCCTGATGCCGCCCGGGTAACCGGTGTGGTGATAATATTTCTTATCGGCCAGCTTGTTACCGGTCAGCTTGATCTTGTCCGCGTTCAGAACAATCACAAAATCACCCGTATCGACGCTCGGGGTATAAACGGCTTTATGTTTCCCGCGCAATACCCGAGCTATTTCAGTGGCGGCGCGACCAAGAACCACGTCTTCCAGGTCGACGACAAACCAGTCTCTCTTGATATCCTGTTCTTTAGCGATTTCCGTACTCATCGCATTCCTCTCCGAACTTTTATTTCTAAAGGGTTGTGGGGCTCACAAAGCGGTAAATTTATCCGAGTCGACATTGGCTGTCAAGACAATTCTAGCCCGGTTTTCTCATACCTGTTCATGCCGAAACCAGGTCAGAGCGGGTCAGGTGTCGGGACAAAAAGCATTGCCGCAGAACAATTCACGGATCGACCGGGCCAAGATCCCTGAAAAGCATTGATTCCTCCGTCGGCCGTGGTGACGGTCGGCGCTCAATACCGGACTTCCAGCAGACAGAGCCCGTGTGCCGGAGCCGTTAAAGCGGGGGGGACCGCACCGCTTCGATCCAACAGCCTGCCGATATCTTCCGCCGGTCTTTTCCCGCGTCCTATTTCGACCAGCGTACCGACCATCATCCGAACCATGTTTTTCAGAAAGCCGCTGCCGTGAATGTCGATCTGCACCAATGCGTCTTCTTCGCTGAAAACGATGGCGAAAATTTTTCTTGCCGTTGTTTTCCGCAGAACAGCCGCTGGTGCGAAAAGCCGCAAAATCATGTTCGCCGACAAACCGTTGCGCTGCAGCCTTCATTTGCCCCAGGTCAAGCGCCGGAGAGACCCGCCAGGTCGTCAAACGGTCCAGAGGGGAACGAATCGGGTCCCGCAGCAGGCTGTAGCGATAGACCTTGCTCCGGGCCGAAAAACGGGCGTGAAAATCCTCTCCGACAAACTCGGCTGTCCGCACGGCGATATCATCCGGCAGAAAGCGATTGACCCCTTCCCGCCAGGCGCTGAGGGGCAGGTCTTTTTCCGTCACCAGGTGACACGCCATGCCGCGCGCATGAACACCCGCATCGGTTCGTCCGGAAGAATAAACCGGATGGATAATTCCGGTTAATTTTTCCACCGCCTCTTCCAGTCGTTGCTGGACCGAAACCCCGTTCGGTTGATATTGCCAGCCGACATAATCCGTCCCGTCATAGGCAACGGTCAGTTTAACCTTCACCAGTCATCCCTGTAGAATCTCATGCTTTTTGCTGCGGCAATCCTTTGTCATGAAACCGGTTCCATGCGGCACAGACAACAACAGCCGGGGGGCCGAAAAGGCCCCCGGCTTACGGCAGCAAAACAGTTTCGATCAGTCAAGCTTCTTTTTAGTGCAAACGGGCAATGATCGCGGCACCCATTTCCGCGGTATTCACTTTCTTTTCGCTTGCAGTCCCCTGATGGATATCGGCGGTACGGTAGCCGTCATTCAGCACCTGTTCCACGGCGCGGTCGACGGCATCGGCCGCGTCAGCCAGCGAAAAGGAATAGCGCAGCATCATCGATGCCGATAAAATCTGGGCGATCGGGTTGGCGATTCCCTGACCGGCAATATCCGGAGCACTGCCCCCCGAAGGTTCGTACATGCCGAAAGACCCTTCGGCCAGAGAGGCGGAAGGCAGCATCCCCAAAGAACCGGTCAGCATGGCCGCTTCATCGGAAATGATGTCGCCGAACATATTCCCGCACAGCATAACGTCAAACTGTTTCGGCCGGCGCACCAGTTGCATGGCGGCGTTGTCGACATACATATGCGACAATTCGACATCCGGATATTGCCCGGCGACCCGTTCGACCACCTCACGCCAGAGAACCGAAGTCGACAGGACATTCGCTTTATCGATCGAACAAACCTTGCAGCCCCGTTTACGGGCCGCCGCAAAGGCGACATGAGAAATCCGCTCGATCTCGGCGGCGGAGTATTTCATCGTGTCGAAGCCGGTGCGCTGTTCGCCCTCCCCTTCGATCCCCTTGGGAGTCGCGAAATAAATTCCTCCGGTCAGTTCGCGCACCACCAGGATATCAAAACCGCCGCCGATGACGTCTTCTTTGAGACTGGAAGAGGATGTCAGGGCCGGAAAAACGATCGCCGGACGCAAGTTGCAGAACAATCCGAAAATCTTCCGTAGCGGCAACAACGCGCCCCGTTCGGGCTGTTCATCCGGCGGCAGGTTTTCCCATTTCGGTCCGCCGACGCTGCCGAACAGAATCGCGTCGGAATCTTTGCAGATCCCGACGGTTGTCTCCGGCAGCGCCTTTCCTTCCAGGTCGATTCCCGCGCCGCCGACATTACCGAAACGCCGCTCGAATTTCACCCCATAGCGCTGCTCAACGGCATCCAGCACTTTGAGCGCTTCCGCCATGACTTCCGGACCGATTCCGTCACCAGGCAGAACCGCTATCTTATAATTCGTGGTCATACAAATCTCTCCCGTCGGAAAATTTCAACTTCTGCTAAAAAAGATAAAAACCCTTAAATATCAATAAGTTTCAGAAAACAAGACTATAGGTAAAGGGGCGGTTGTTGTCAAATCCTTTTTCTTGCCGCAAAAATGCCGTCAGACGCTGACATCGGGAAAAGGATTGTGTTATCGTGCAAACGATTCTTCCCTCCCGATAAGGAGTTCTTGACGTGAATTACAACGTATTGATTTTTTTGTTTTTATTCCTGGCAACCTGGCCGCTTCAAGCACGCGCGGAAACACATGACGCACGTTTGACGGAAATGGACGTGGCTGAATTGTTGCGCGACATCGAAGGTGAAGTGGTTGCAGTCGAGCCTTCCGAACTGTCTGAATTCTATCAGGTCGCCCTGAAAATACAGGGGCGGATCATTCCTGTATATCTGCACAGTTCGGGGAAATATCTTTTCAGCGGCAACATCATCGACATTCAGAACCGCCGGAACCTGACGGAAGAGCACTTTCGCGCCCTGAACCCGGTCGAAACAGCGCAAATCCCGGTGGATGAAGGTCTCAGCCTCGGAAAACCGGACGCCGCCCAGCAACTATTCGTTTTTACCGATCCCAACTGCCCTTTTTGCGGCAAACTGCATCAGGTTCTGATTGAAGCCGTCGAAGCCGACCCTTCGCTGGCCTTCCATATCAAGTTGACGCCGTTAAAAAAGCACTCCTACGACATCGCCAAAACGATCATCTGCAATCAATCGCTCGAACAACTGGATCAGGCTTTCAGCGGACAGGCGCTGACCATCACCACATGCGACTCCGACAGAATTGAAGACAACCTCGCGCTGGCCGAAAAATTGGGAATCCGCGGCACACCGACACTCATCCTACCCAATGGAAGGGTTGCTCCGGGCTATCGTCCCCTTAAGGAACTGCTTGAACTGATTGACGCCAACCGTTTGAAAACGGAAAACCAGCTCCCTTAAAGGCACAGCAAGTGCCGCAAGTAGCCGAGGCGCCTCCCGACGCTGTTCAGCGGAGAAGTCCGGCACCGGGATTTTGCCCTGCTCGTTTTCGCAAAACCGCTCTTGGTTTCCGGTCCGATTTTACCGGGTTTCCGTTTGCGGCTTGCCGATCCCGCACTTCGAAATGGTTTCAATAGCGCGCGTCGGCAAACTCCACCCAACCGCCTGCTTGCACCAGGGCTTTGTCGAAAGGAGTGATGGCAAAGGAGAACTGTTTTCTCGTCGCGCCGGCGTCGACAGTCAGCAACTGTTCTTCCAGATCGACCGCCACCTGCACATCTCCCTGCCGCTCGAGACCGATGATCTGCTCGATCTCCCCTTTGGACAACTCAATCGCCAGCATGCCGCAATTGAACATATTCTGACGGAAAATACGGGCATAGCTCTCGGCGATAATGGTATGCACGCCATTGACTTCAAACACCCAGGGAGCATGCTCGCGCGAGGAACCGCAGCCGAAATTATCCCGCGTCACAATCACCCCGGCGTGTTTCAGTTTCTCGCCCTTGGGATCGAAACCGGGCAGTTTCAGGTCTTCAAGGATATAGGGCTGCAAAGCTTCCTTCGTGACTTCGGTAAGATATTTCGCCGGAATGATTTCGTCGGTATTGATGTCGGAACGATCAAGAACAATGGCCGGTCCGCCGAATTGTTTACGCATCATCTTGCTCCTGTCCTTCCAGTGTTCTGGCATCGGTAATCACCCCGGCCAGCGCGGTGGCGGCCGCCGTTGCCGGGCTGACCAAATGAACCATGCCGCCTTTGCCCATGCGGCCGTTGAAATTGCGGTTACTGGTGGCGGCCGCGACTTCACCCTCGGCCAGGACCCCGTTGCTCATCCCCAGGCAAGCCCCACAGGTCGGATTGGTGACACAGAAACCGGCGTCCATGAAAGTTTGGATCAGCCCTTCCGCCAGGGCGTCACTGAACACCTTGGGCGTGGCCGGGGAAACGATTCCGCGGACCGTTTCGGCAATACGTTTGCCTTTCAGGATTGCGGCGGCCTGACGCAGATCCTCAATGCGCCCGTTGGTGCAGGTACCGATGTAGACCTGATCGACCGGCGTTCCGCTCATCTCCCTGACCGTTTTCACGCAGTCCGGCTTGTAATCATAAGTCACCAGAGGCTCCAGATCCGAAACATCCAGTTCCAACACCGAAGCATACTCCGCATCCTCGTCTGAGACCCAGCGCCGGTATTCGGTCAAAGCTGATTCCCGGGAGGAAAATTCGTTGCTGATATAGTCCCACAGGTATTCGACCGTGGTCATGTCCGGCATGCAGATACCGGATGTAGCTCCGGCCTCAACCGCCATGTTGCAGAGGGTCATGCGCGCCTCCATGCTCATCCGCTCGACAACCGGGCCATGGAACTCGACGACGTGATCGGTCGCCCCGTTAACGCCCAGCTTAGCGATCACATGCAGAATGACATCCTTGGCATAGACACCGCCCGGCAGTGTGCCGTTCAGATTCACACGCAAGCTCCGGGGTTGGCGAAAAGCGCAGACCCCTTTCAAAATACCGACTTCAAGGTCCGTTGTTCCCACTCCGGCGGCAAATGCTCCGAACGCACCGTGGGTGCAGGTGTGACTGTCTCCCATGATGACGGTGAAACCCGGTCGGATATAACCCTTTTCGGGGAACAGCGCATGACATACGCCGTTACGGCCGACATCGAAAAAATCCGGAATCCGGTGCCGCCGCGCCCAATCCCGCAGGATTTTGGCCTGGGTCGCGGTCTTGCTGTCTTTCGACGGCGTGACATGATCGATCACAACCTTGATCTTTTCCGGATCAAAGACGCGATCCTTGTTACGCCAGACCAGGTCCGCAATCGCCACCGGCGTGGTGATTTCGTGACACAGCACGCGGTCCAGAGCCAGAACCTTGGTGCCCTCGAACGGCTCATCCCTGAGGTGAGCGTCGAAGATTTTCTCCGCTAGTGTTTTACCCATGTGTTCTCCCGTAAATAGATAACCCCGCCGCTGACGGCGGGGCATCGCAATGCAAAAACATTTGCAACCCGAAAAGAGGCGTTAATGACGTGTCTCTTTCCGTGTCCGGTCTTCAGTGAATGGATTGAATCAAACCGGACCGTGCGTTCGCTTGCTGATCGTGGCGATCTTGTTCAAAGCATGGATGTACGCCTTGGCGCTGGCAACGATGATATCCGGATGTGCGCCCTGTCCCAGCACTTCCCGCTTTTCGGCGTTGACCAGCCGCACGGCGCATTCGCCCTGAGCGTCGGTGCCGCCGGTAATCGCGCCGACCGAGAAGTTGAGCAGGAAGTAGTCGGTTCCGGTCAGCTTCTTGATCGCCTTGAAGGTCGCATCGACCGGTCCGTCGCCGATCACGGCGGCTTTCTTCATTTCACCCTCAACTTCCATCTGCACCGTCGCCGTCGGTGCGGCGAAAGATCCCGAACTGACGTTCATCTGGACCAATTTGTAACTTTCGGAAATCCGCAGAACTTCGTCGGCCACGATGGCGTCGAGATCTTCGTCGAAGATCTCCTTTTTCATGTCGGCCAGGGCCTTGAAACGGACGAATGCCTTTTCGATTTCCTCCTTCTTCAGCTTGTAACCCAATTCCTTGAGCCGATCGATAAAAGCGTGCCGTCCCGAATGTTTGCCGAGCACCAGTTTGTTGGCGTTCAAACCCACCGATTCGGGGGTCATGATCTCGTAGGTCTGCTTGTTCATCAACACGCCGTGCTGATGGATACCGGCTTCGTGAGCAAAAGCATTGGCGCCGACAATCGCCTTGTTCTGCTGCACCTGGATTCCGGTGATGGTGGTCAACAGTTTGCTTGCCGGCATGATATGCTCGGTCACCACATCCGTCGTATAAGGCAGGATATCGTGCCGTGTCCGCAGACTCATGACCACTTCTTCGAGCGAACAGTTGCCGGCCCGTTCGCCGATACCGTTGATCGTACATTCCACCTGCCGCGCCCCGGCCTGCACGGCGGCCAGGGAATTGGCCACGGCAAGGCCGAGGTCGTTGTGGCAGTGCACCGAGATCACGGCCTCATCGATATTGCCGACATGAGCCTTCAGGTAACTGATGATCTCGGTAAATTCGGACGGGATGGTATATCCGACGGTATCCGGGATATTCACCGTCCTGGCTCCGGCTTCGATGACCGCCTGCACCACCTTGGCGAGAAACGGCAGGCGGGTACGCGCGGCATCCTCAGCCGAGAACTCGACGTTCGGCGTGTATCCTGCAGCACGCCGCACCGCGGCAACAGCGGCATCGATAACCTGCTGCTCGCTCATTTTCAGTTTATGTTCCATGTGGATATCGCTGGTCGCGATAAAGGTATGAATCCGGCCCCGCTCACCGGCATATTTAAGGGCCTCCCAGGCGCGGTCGATATCCATGTTGTTGGCCCGCGACAAGCCGGCGATTTGCGGTCCCTTGACGGTCTGGGCAATCTTTTTTACCGCCTCGAAATCGCCGTCCGACGCAATCGGGAAACCGGCTTCCATGACATCGACGTTGAGGCGTTCCAGGTGATGCGCTATACGCAATTTTTCTTCGATATTCATGCTTGCGCCGGGAGACTGTTCACCGTCACGCAAGGTGGTATCAAAAACAACGATCTTTTCTTTCCGGCTCATGATGGGCTCCTGTTCAATGCCCGCTTTATTGTGCTGCGGGGCAGTTCATGGTTTGCTTGCTCACTTTCTTGTCATTAACGTACGGTTGCAGGTCACTCAGGTCGGATTCCACTCAGAACCACCCCCTTTCTTTACACGAAAAATAAAAAAGCTCCCGCCCCTTGAACAGGGGCGAGAGCTTCGGCTTCGCGGTACCACCCTGATTCGTCCGCTCAACAACAGCGGACCTTCATTCTCCCTTAACGCAGGATCACGACAGAGGCTAGCCGTAATAATCGGTTTACCTTTGCAGCTCCGAGGCGAGTTCAGCGTTTTTCGTACCGGTTCACAGCAACCACCGGCTCTCTTGAACGAAAAGAAGGACGCCTACTACTCCTCATCAATGCTTTTGACTGCGACGATTCAACCCGAAAAATACCGGCGAGTCAAGATGTTTTAATCAGAGGACGACTTATCTTGACCCATTTTTGAGCGGACCAAACATTAATACGGCAAAACCGGATCAGGACTCCACTGGTTGTTCCTGCTCATTTCCTTCCAAGCGCTGCTTACGCCATTTCAGAAAATGCGCAATCGGGCCGGACACCAGATAAGTCATGCCGATCAAAAAAAGCATGATCTCGGGCTTGGCGACAATCACAATCAACAACATAATCGCCACGACCAGTAATATAAAGGGCTGTCGTTTGAACAGTTCGGGATCTTTGAGGGACAGGTATTTGATATTGCTGACCATCAGAAAAGCCAGCAGAAAAACCAGGACCACCATGGAAAACATGCGCACGGTTCCGGTTCCGCCCAGCTCGTAAAACAGCAAAACGCAGGTCGCGACGATGCAGGCGGCGGCCGGAATCGGCATGCCGATAAACCGGCGCGATTCGACCGTGGAGACCTGCACATTGAAACGCGCCAGACGCAAGGCGCCGCAAATCACATAAAGAAACGCCGCCAGCCAGCCCAGTTTGCCGAACGGGCGCAACGCCCAGTCATACAACAGCACCCCGGGAGCGACACCGAAGGAAATCACGTCGGCAAGTGAATCGAGCTCGACTCCGAATTTGCTCGCCGTACCCGTCAGGCGCGCCACTTTGCCGTCGAGGCCGTCGAAAATCGCCGCCAGCAGAATAAACCAGGCCGCGGTTTTATAGTGTCCGTCCGTGGAGGCGATGATGACATAGAATCCGGCAAAGATCCCGCCGGCGGTAATCAGGTTGGGCAACAGGTAAACACCCTTGCGCAGGTTTTCCCGCTTTTCGCTGCGCAGACAATTTTCTTTCACGGCTTCTTTCAAGGCAGTGTCCCCAGGATCGTTTCTCCGGCTACGGTTTTATCGCCCAATGCCGCCCGCACATCCGTTCCCTGCGGCAGAAAAATATCGACGCGCGAACCGAAACGGATCAGACCGTAACGGCGCCCACGTTGCAGTTGATCACCGATTTCCGGGTAGGTCACGATCCGGCGCGCGATCAAACCGGCGATCTGGACAAAAAGAATCCGCTGACCGGTTGCCGTTTCAAGCACGATTCCCGACTGCTCATTGTCGGCGCTCGCCTTGTCGTACGAGGCATTCATGAACGCGCCCTTGTTGTAGTACATGGCGACAACCTTGCCGCTGCAGGGAACGCGATTGACATGGACATTGAAGACCGACATAAAAATGCTGATTTTGGTCATCCGTTGGTTGAAATAGCGCTTCTCATCCACGTCTCCGACAAAAATCACCTTGCCGTCCGCCGGGGCGACGATCAGATTTTCATCCTCCGGCACAACGCGTTCGGGATTGCGGAAAAAGTAGACGCTGAACAATGTCAGAGCAAGCAGAAGGATGCTCGGAAATGTCCACTCCAGCAGCGCGAACACCAGGGTGACAAAACCGAACAGACAGATAAAAGGGTACCCTTCACGGGCAATCGGCTGATTTTGATTTTTCATAGTCGTCTCTAGATATTAAAGCACCCCGTTCAAACAGTCCAGTTACGTTTGGCCCCGCGGCCGACCACGACCGGTCCGGAACGTACCACCTCTTTTATCCCCATGGGGCGCAACAGTTCCAGAATGCCGTCAATCTTCGCCGGCGCTCCGGTAATTTCAATGGTATAGGTTTTTGGTGTCACGTCAATCACTTTGCCGCGAAAGATATCGACGATCCGTAATGCTTCGGCCCGGGTTTCGGCTTCGGTTGCCACCTTGATCAAAGCCAGTTCCCGCTCGATAAACTCTTCATCGGTAAAATCGACAACCTTGATTGTCGAAATCAACTTGTTCAATTGTTTGGTAATCTGTTCCAGAATCCGCTCGTCCCCGTGCGTCACAATCGTCATGCGCGAGACGTCCGCATCCTGGGTCGGTGCCACGGATAAGCTCTCGATATTGAATCCACGCCCGGAAAACAAGCCTGAAATCCGTGAGAGAACGCCGAACTCGTTCTCCACCAGGACGGACAAAGTATGCTTCATCGACTCATACCTCCTGTCTGCATTGAGCAGATCAAATCAACCACATTCAAACTAGGACGCCAGCACCATTTCATGAATAGCTTTACCGGCCGGAACCATGGGCAGGACATTTTCCTCTCGTGCAACTTTGAAGTTCATCAACACCGGACCAGGTGTTTCCAATGCCTGCCTGATGACATGTTCAACCTCATCCGGCTTGGACGTCTCCAGCCCGGTTGCACCGTATGCTTCGGCCAGCTTGATAAAGTCGATCGGCAGTTCCATCGGCGTCTGGCTGTAACGCTTGTCGAAAAACATCTGCTGCCACTGCCGCACCATCCCCAGGTAGTTGTTATTCAGAATGGCGATTTTAACCGGCAGCCGATACTGCACCAGGGTCGCCAGTTCCTGCGAGTTCATCTGGAACGACCCGTCACCGGAGATATCGATCACCTGCCGCTCGGGATAAGCCGCCTGGGCGCCCAGCGCCGCCGGCAGCCCGAACCCCATGGTTCCCAATCCGCCGGAGGTCAGGAAGGTGCGGGGCTGGGTGAATTCGAAAAACTGGGCGGTCCACATCTGGTGCTGCCCCACTTCGGTGGTGATGATGGCATCGTCGTGCGTCAGTTCACGCAGTTTTTCAATCACATATTGCGGTTTGATAACGGACTTTGAGAACCGGTAAGTCATGGGATGGCGTTCTTTCCATTCACTGATATGCGCACGCCAATCTTCGGTTTGCTCAACCAAAGCTTCGACCTGTTCCGATTTCCGCAACAGACAGCCGGTCAGTTTACCGAGAACGTCTTTCAGATCGCCGACAATCGGCAAATCGACTTCCACGTTCTTCCTGATCGTTGTCGGGTCGATGTCGACATGAATGACTTTGGCTTTTTCGGCAAAACTGTCGATCCGGCCGGTCACGCGGTCGTCAAAACGAGCCCCGACGGCAATCAGCAGATCGCACTCGGTCACCGACATGTTGGCGTAGAAGGTTCCGTGCATGCCCAGCATGCCCAGGCTTAAAGGATGGCGTTGCGGAAACGCCGACATCGCCATCAGGGTGGTCGTCACCGGCATTTTTGTCAGCTCGGCCAACTTCAACAGTTCATCGTTGGCGGCGGAAAGGTTGATGCCGCCGCCGATGTAAAGAACCGGTTTCTTTGCCGCCAGAATCATCTTGGCGGCTTTTTCGGTCTGGCGGGTATTCCCGCTGTAAGTCGGTTTATAACCACGCAGATCGACTTGAGCGGGGTAGCTGAATTTATAGGTACTGACCTGAACGTCCTTGGGCAGGTCGACAAGCACCGGTCCCGGCCGCCCGGTCCTGGCGATATAGAAAGCTTCCTTGATGGTTTTCGCCAGTTTGCGAATGTCCTTGACGAGAAAATTATGTTTGGTACAGGGCCGTGTGATGCCGCACATATCCGCTTCCTGAAACGCATCGTTGCCGATCAACGGCGTCGGCACCTGTCCGGTAATCACCACCAGGGGGATGGAATCCATAAACGCCGTGGCAATACCGGTGACGGTATTGGTTGCCCCGGGGCCGCTGGTGGCAATGGCGACACCCACCTTCCCGGTACAGCGCGCATAGCCGTCGGCGGCATGCACCGCAGCCTGCTCATGGCGGGTCATAACATGGTTGATCGACGAATCGAACAGATCGTCGTAAATATTGATGACTGCCCCCCCGGGATAGCCGAAAACGGTGTCAACACCTTCCTGTTTCAACGCTTCGAGCAGAATTTGCGAGCCGGTCATTTCCATCACTTTCTCCTCATTCACATGTTGCCGACGACATCGGGTTAACTGCATTCCATCACATAGATCCTGAATCCATGCCGGGCGGTTGCACTTCTGGTTCGCAGGCCGGATGGATGCCGGTAGTTTTTCAAGCGGCGATTCAATCCGCTTTGCAGACGGCCCCCATGGCGGCATTGGTCACCACCCTGGCGTAACGCGCCAGCCAACCGGTTTTGATTTTCGGTTCGGGAGCCTGCCAATGCTGATGCCGCTGCTGCAATTCGTCTTCCGACAGGTCAACGCTCAGGCTGCGGTTGGGGATATCCAGGGTAATCGCATCGCCGTCTTCAAGCAGCGCGATCGGGCCGCCCTGCGCCGCTTCCGGCGAGATATGCCCGACACAGGGTCCCCTGGTTCCACCGGAAAAGCGTCCGTCGGTGATCAAGGCCACGCTGTCGCCCAGACCGAGCCCCATGAGCGTTGCCGTCGGCGCCAGCATTTCACGCATCCCGGGTCCGCCCTGCGGCCCTTCGTAACGAATCACGACGACATCGCCGGCAACGATCCGGCCGTCCATCAATGCCTCCATAGCCGCTTCTTCCGAATCGTAACAGCGCGCCCGGCCGCTGAAGGTCATCATTTTCTCCGACACGCCGGACTGTTTGACCACCGCGCCCTCCGGGGCCAGATTCCCTTTCAGCACCGCCAGGCCACCCTCGGGCCGCACCGGAGCCGAAATCGGATGAACGACCGATTCGTCGACCGCGGCGACGGCGGCGATCAACTCTTTAATACCGGGCCCCAGCAGGGTCGGGTTGTCCTTGATCAGATCCCGCAGCTGATACAACACTGCAAGCACCCCGCCGGCAGCGTCCAGGTCTTCCATGAAATTGGGTCCGCCCGGATTCATCGAGGCCAGTTGCGGTGTGGTTTTGCCGAGTTCGTCGAAGGCCTCAAGCGGCAGTCCGACACCGGCTTCGTGGGCAATCGCCAGCAGGTGCAGGACCGTATTGCTCGATCCCCCCAGGGCGAGGTCGACACGGATGGCATTTTCGAAAGCCTCTTTCGTCATAATCCGGCGCGGGGTGATATTATCCCGCACCAGTTCGACAATGCGTTCCCCGGAGGCAAAGGCAATCCGTTTTTTCAGGGAGGAAACCGCGGTGGCCGTCCCGCAGCGCGGTAAACTCATGCCCAGGGTTTCGGTCAATACCGCCATGGTATTGGCGGTAAACATCCCCTGGCACGATCCCGCCGTCGGACAGGCGTTTTCTTCGCAGACGAACAATTGCTGCTCGTCGATCACACCGGCTTTGTACTGTCCCATGGCCTCGAAAGTGTCGGTGACAAAAGAAAAGCGCTTACCCTGGCGTCCGACTCCGGTCAGAGACGGTCCGGCCGTCACGACGATACAGGGAATATCCAGCCGTGCCGCCGCCATCAGCATCCCCGGAGTGATCTTGTCGCAGTTGGTCAGCAGAACAAGCCCGTCCAGACGATGCGCTTCGGCGATCGATTCGACCATGTCGGCGATCAACTCGCGCGTCGGCAGCGAATAGTGCATCCCCTTATGCCCCATGGCAATCCCGTCACAGACCCCGGGAATCCCGAAAATAAAGGAGTAGCCGCCGCCGGTATGGACTCCCTTTTCAATAAACCGCTCCAGATCGCGCATACCGGTATGACCGGGGATGAGATCGGTAAAAGAGGAAGCTATCCCGATAAAAGGCTTGCTCATCTCTTCATTCGGCACCCCTGTACTTTTAAGCAAAGCCCGGTGCGGGGTGCGTTCAAAACCTTTGGTTACTGCATCGCTCCTTTTCGCTGTCATAGCGTCCTGTCCTGTCCTGTTGCATTGCCGTTCGGCAATATCAACTGAATATTTCGTCTTGATAAACCATCTTTTTACATACAGCAAAGGGTTTAAGCACACGCTTAAACCCTTTGCTGTAGCAAAACATCCCGTTGTTCGTAAACGGGTTCAGGTGGCAACCGATTGCAGGATACGTTCCATTTCGTCTTTGCCCACCAGTTTCATCTTTTTAATCTTATTTTTATCCATTTCTTCCTGAGGAGAAAGATACGGTTTTTTATCGAATTCGCTGAGTTGTTTTTCAAAGAGGACATGTTCTTCGTAAAGCATGCGGAATCGGGGGTTATTCTCAATTAAATTCTGCAAAAGGGATTGATCGATGTCCATTGGCACCTCCGCGCATGTTAAGTGGGTTAACGGTTGTAAATCAGTGCCATAAATTAATCAAATCAGGAAGAACTTGTCAATAAATAACCTCCCCCGATAGAGCCTCAGGAAGACTTCAAATTCAATTCGGCATCGGACGGACGAATATAGGTCGGCACCAGTTCGGCAGGCTGAAGAAAGGAGCGCCCAGAGCATTGCCTCAAGGCCAGCCAGGCAACCTGAGACGCTCTGATCTGGTGAGCGCAGGGCGGCGGGAACAGCGCGCGATCCGCGAGCCGGCTGACGATTTCCCCGCAATAAAGCGGAACGCCGCTGCCGACGAAAGCGATCGTCCCGGAAATCTCCCCGAGCACAACATCCGGCGGCAAAACCCGCGCCTGAGCTTGCGCCTCGGGACGGTCCTCGCGCCAGTTGAAAATCTGCGTGTATACTTCCTTCTTGCGCGCATCCAGGAAAGCGCAGACCGGAGTTTGCACAAGCGGCAGGTTCATGGCCACGGCCTGCAGTGAGGAGACGCCGACAACCGGCTTGTTCAGCGCCTGCGCCAGGCCCTTGACCGTAGCGACGCCGATCCGCAACCCGGTAAAGGAGCCGGGGCCGGTGACCACGGCCAGCAGATCGAGGTCTGCCGGTGCCCAGCCCGCCCGGGAAAGCAGTTGATCAATCTGGTCCAGCAGAATTTCACTGTGGGTCTTGCCGATCTGCAGAAAAACTTCGGCAACCGGGACCGAACCGCAACTCAAGGCCACACTGCCGCTCATGGAGGAGCTGTCGAGCGCCAGAATTCTGAGCTCTTCGGCCTCCCGCATCATCCCCACAGCCTGACGATATCGTTATAGAACGCCAAAACCATCAGCATCAGCAACATGGCCATGCCGACCTGCTGGGCCATTTCCCGGGCGCGTACGGACAGGGGGCGGCGGATCAGCAGTTCGATGGTATAAAACAGGATATGCCCGCCGTCCAGGATCGGAATCGGCAGCAGGTTCAAAATCCCGAGTTGGATCGAGATAAAGGCCAGCACCGAAAGAATGGCCGCCAAATCGGTTTGCGCGGCCTGGCCCGCAACCTGGACCACGGTGATCGGGCCGCCGATATTTTTTGCCGAAACGCTGCCGGTAAACAGTTTCTGCACAAACACGAGAGTGAGCTCTATCAGTTCCGAGGTCCGCCGGGCGCCTTCACGGAAAGCGTCAAAAAAATCATAGGTGCGGGTTTCGGTCTCGTTCAGAGGGGCAATGCCGATCAGGTAATCGCCCCCCGTCTCCCGTTGCCTGGGCGTCAACTCAACAACCAGTTGCTCACCGTCCCGCTCCAGAGAAACCGGCACCGGCTGCTCCCCCACCTGCTGGATGACGGTCTTCAAATCGTACCAGGAGGCGACATCATAGTCACCGATCCGGACAATCCGATCCCCTTCCCGCATGCCCGCCTGCGCCGCGGGCATGTCCGCGGCCATGGCACCGATGCGCGCCGCTTGCCGCGGCAGCAGGCCGAGGGCCTGCATGCCTTCAAGGCTGTCATTTTCCGCCGGAATGGTTAAATTGACCACTTTCCCGGCCCGCTCAACCTGAAAATTGAGCGCGTCTCCCGCCTGCGAGACAAAGGCCTTGTTGGCGCTGTTCCAGTTTTCCAAATCAATGCCGTTGACCGCAACGATACAGTCCTGTGCGGCAAACCCCGCAGCGGCGGCATTCGATCCGGGAACGACATAGCCGATACAGGGCTGCTGCTCCAGATAGGTCGGCATCTGAATTCCCGCCATAAAGGACAGCGGCAGAATCAGAAACGGCAGCAACAGGTTCATGACCGGCCCGGCCAGAACAATCGCCAGGCGTCTGGAAACCGGCTTTTCAGCAAAAGAGCGTTGTTTTTCTGCGGCGCTCAGTTCCCTCTTTTCACCTTGCTCGCCACTCCCCTCACCCAACATCTGCACATAGCCGCCCAAGGGGATTGCGCAAATCTGGTATTCGGTTTCGCCGCGGCGGCGGGACGCCAGCCTGGGGCCGAAACCGAGGGAAAATTTCAACACTTTGACCCCGCACATTTTAGCGACGACAAAATGTCCGAGTTCGTGTACGAATACCAAAAAACCAAGCATCAGAATGCCGGCAATTATCGTGGTCATACCAGTCCTCCGTTGAGCAGTTCTTCCGCTTTTTTGCGACTCCACAGGTCGGCCTGCAGCACCTGGTCGATAGCCGTCACCTCGCTCCTGCCGTGCCGGGCCAACACGCTCTCGATCAGCCGGGGAATATCGACAAAGCCGATGCGCCGCTGTAAAAAAGCTTCCACCGCTATTTCATTCGCGGCATTCAGAACCGCCGGCAGTGTTCCTCCCTGGCGCAGAGCTTCGTAGGCCAGGCGCAGGCAGGGGAAACGCTCTTGATCAGGTTGAGAAAATGTTAAACGCCCCAATTCGCAGAGGTCAAGAGGGGGTTGACTGAGAGGCAGCCGTTGCGGCCAGGACAGCGCATAGGCAATCGGGGTTTTCATATCCGGAACGCCAAGTTGCGCCAGCAGCGCGCCATCCCGGTATTCAACCAGGGAATGAACGATACTTTCCGGGTGAATGTGAACGGCGATCCGCTCGGGCGGGCAGTCGAACAGCCAGCGCGCTTCGATGATTTCCAGCCCTTTGTTCATCATCGTCGCGGAATCGATCGTGATTTTCTTCCCCATGGCCCAGTTCGGATGGGCAAGGGCCTGCTCCGGGGTAATGTCGGCAAACTGCGTCATCGCATATTCGCGGAACGGGCCGCCGGAAGCCGTCAGAATCAGGCGGCGCACATCTTCCCTGCGGTGTCCGGCCAGCGCCTGAAAAATCGCCGAGTGCTCGCTGTCGACCGGGATCATTTGAATGTTCCGTTGCTCGGCTTCCGCCATGATCAACGGTCCGGCCATGACCAGGGTTTCCTTGTTGGCCAGCGCGATATCTTTTCCCGACTTGATCGCCGCCAGTGTCGGCACCAGTCCCGCGGCACCCACCACGGCGGCCACCACCATATCGCTCTCAGGTGCGGTGGCACAGCGAATTATCCCTTCGACGCCGTGGCAGACCGTGACGGTTTTGTCGACCAGGGCGTTGAGCCTTTCGGCATCGGCCGCGGATTGCACGGACACGATCCGCGGCCGAAACAGCTTGATCTGGCGCAACAGTAGATCAACATTATTGCCGGCGCTCAAAGCGACGATCTGATATCGATCCGGGAAAGCCCGGACAATCTCCAGGGTATTGGCTCCGATCGAACCGGTCGACCCGAGCACGGTGAGTTTTTTCACGCGCTGCCTCAACCTCCGTAACCGTATCTGGCCAGATAATAAACCACGGGAAAAGCGAACAACAGGCTGTCGAGCCGGTCCAGCAACCCGCCGTGGCCGGGAATGATCGAGCCGGAATCCTTGACGCCGCAGGCCCGCTTCAGCAGCGATTCGAACAGATCACCCAACTGGCCGAGCGTTCCGAGCAGCAGACCGACGGCCAGGCCGTCCAGCCAGCCGACGAACGGAGCGAAACAAAGCTTTGCCGCAAATACCCCGGAAACCGCTCCGGCCAGTCCGCCCAGCGCCCCTTCCAGGCTTTTATTCGGGCTGACCGCGGGGTACAGTTTGCGCCTGCCGATGGCGCTGCCGATAAAATAGGCAAAAGTATCGCAGGCCATGATCACCAGCAGGGTCAGAAAAATCCACCGGCGCCCATGATCGAGCAGGCGCAACGGCATCAAATGCCCCAGCAGAAGAGGCAGATAAAGTAATCCGAAAAGCAGCCAGCCGAACTGCCGGTGAACCTGTTCGAGGGATTCAAAACGAAACAGGAACAAAATCGCCAGCAGCAGAAAAACGAAGGTGTAAAACGGCATCAGCGCAACCGCGCCGGCGTTCAGCAGAAGCGGGATGACGCCGGCCCCGAAAACGGCGGCCAGCCACTGTTCGATGCGGCAGGAATGCCCCAGCCCCATGCGGTTGAATTCAAGCAGCGCGACCAGCAGCACCAGGCTCAGAAAAACGCAGAAAACGATCGGCCCGGCGTAAGCGAGCAGTAAAAGCAGCAGGGGCAGAGCGACGGCCGCTGTAATAATCCGCTGTTTAATCGTTCCTCTCCTTCCCCGGGACGATCCGCAACTGATCGTCGGTCAATCCGAAGCGGCGCTTGCGGTTGCGATAATCTTTCAGCGCCTTATGCAGTTCCGCAACGGTAAAATCCGGCCACAGCACATCGGTGAAATAGAGTTCGGCATAAGCAGCCTGCCATAAAAAGAAATTACTGATCCGCATTTCGCCGCTGGTGCGGATCAACAGGTCCGGTTCCGGCATCTCCCCGGTATCAAGAAAGGCGGAGAAAGTTCTGTTATCGAGTCGCTGCGGGTCGAGCTCGCCGGCCACCGCCCGCCGGGCGATAGTCCGCGCCGCCCGCATGATCTCGTCGCGGCCGCCGTACGACAGCGCCAGGACCAGGGTCAACGCCCGACCGGCGGCGGTCGCCTGCTGGGTTTCGGCGAGAGCGGTTTGCACCGACTCGGCAAGCCGTCCGCTGTCGCCGATCACTTTGAGCCGCACCCCGGCCTGCAACATTTTTTCCCGCTGTGACGCGAGAAACTGCAACAGCAGATCCATCAGGGCGTCAACTTCTTCCCGCGGGCGGCCCCAGTTCTCCGAACTGAAGGCGAACAGGCTTAAATATTTGATCCCCAGACGGACACATTCGTCCACAATGCTGGTGACCGTTTCCACCCCCTGATGGTGACCGGCAATTCTTGGCAAATGTCGCTGTTTGGCCCAACGGCCATTGCCGTCCATGATAACGGCAAGGTGATTGAGCGGTGGAGATTTTTTATGCGTATCCTGATCAGCCATGGCCTTCTCGTCGGTTTAAGTGCGCACGATTTCGGAAACTAGCATGGATATTGCGGGACGGCAAGAGACAGCGGTTTGTCGAAACAACAAACGGAAATAGGGCGCCGTGACAACGCCCTATTTCCGTTTTCCCCAACTTTCAAATCTAATCAGTCGACAATGGCATCAACCGGGCAGGAATCGACGCAGGCGCGACATTCCGTACATTCATCGGTAATGGCATAAACATCACCCGATTCGACGATCGCCCCCAGCGGGCAGGAATCGACACAGGTTCCGCAACCGATACATTCGTCATTGATTTTAAGAGCCATTTTACTCTCCTTCGCTGAAACGAACAGGATCAGGTCAGATTTCCATGACTTCCTGCTCTTTGGTTTGCACCACAGAGTCTATGGTCGCAACGTATTCATCCGTCAGCTGCTGGACATCCTTTTCGCTGCGTTTGAGATCGTCCTCGGTAATCTCTTTTTCCTTTTCCAGCATTTTCAAATTATCGTTCGCATCGCGCCGCGCGTTGCGCACCGAAATTTTGGCGTCCTCGGCCATCCGCTTGATGATTTTCACCATTTCGCGCCGCCGCTCCTCGGTCAGGGCCGGAACCGGCAAACGGATCAATTGACCGTCCGAGGAAGGCGTCAGGCCGAGATCGGCTTTAAAAATAGCCTTTTCGATATCCGGAATCAGGTTTCGTTCCCAGGGCTGGATCGTGAGCAGACGCGCCTCGGGTGCCGACAGCGTCGCCACCTGGTTCAGCGGGGTCGGCGCACCGTAATATTCGACCATGACATCATCCAGCAACGATGTACTGGCGCGGCCGGTACGCACTTTGGTCATTTCCCGTTTCAGTGCTTTAACGGCCTTTTCCATGGCGTCCCGGGCTTCATTCAACACCTCATTCACCATGTTTGTCACCTCCTTTGACAATCGTGCCGATCTTTTCTCCGAGCACGACCTTTTTGATATTGTCGCGCCGGGTCATGTCGAAAATAATCATGGGCAGATTATTGTCCATGCAGAGCGAGGTTGCCGTGGCATCCATGACCTGCAGCCCGTTCTGCAGGACCTCCAGGTAGGACAGGGTCGGCAGTTTTACCGCGTCGCTGTTCTTTTTCGGATCGGCGGAATAGACGCCGTCCACTTTGGTCGCTTTCAGGATGACTTCGGCGTTGATCTCCATGGCGCGCAGACTGGCTGCGGTATCGGTCGTGAAATAGGGGTTCCCGGTGCCGGCGCTGAAAATGACCACGCGACCCTTTTCCAGGTGCCGGACCGCCCGACGCCGGATGTAGGGTTCGGCAATCTGCTGCATTTCAATGGCCGACTGAACCCGGGTGTCAACACCGGCTTTTTCCAGGGCGTCCTGCATGGCCAGGCTGTTCATGACCGTGGCCAGCATGCCCATGTAGTCGGCGCTGGCCCGGTCCATGCCTTTGGAAGACGCGGCCAGACCGCGGAAAATATTCCCGCCGCCGATGACCAGAGCGACCTGCACCCCCAGATTGACGACTTCCTTGATTTCCGAAGCGATTCCGGAGATAACGGCGGGATCAATTCCATATCCCTGTTCTCCGGCCAGAGCCTCACCACTCAACTTCAACAGTATCCGTCGATATTTGATCCGGTCCACAATCGCTCCCGTTTTATTGTTGTTAAACGTTTATTTGCTCAAAGCGGCCACTTCTGCAGCGAAATCGTCTTCTTTCTTGTCAATTCCTTCGCCCAGCTGGTAACGGACAAAACCGTTCAGCTTGATCTCCGCACCCAGTTCTTTGGCCAGAGCGGCGACAACTTTACCGACGGTCTGATCGGGATCGATGACGAAAGCCTGTTCGAGCAGACAGACTTCCCCGAAAAATTTATTGATCTGCCCCAGAATGATCTTGTCGACGATATGTTCCGGCTTGCCGCTGTCCAACGCCTTGACGCGCATGATCTCTTTTTCCTTGGCCACGACATCCGCCGGGACGGCGTCTCGATCCAGATACTGCGGTGCGGCCGCGGCGACATGCATGGCCAGTTGTTTGCCGAGAGCAGCCACCTTTTCATCCGTCGAAGCGGTCTGCAGCTCAACCAGGACGCCGATCTTTCCGGCGCCGTGGACATAGGACGAAACCAGTCCCTGGCCGGCATTCAGCCGTTGCAGGCGGCGCAGGGTCATGTTTTCGCCGATCGTGGCGATCTGATGGGTCAACTCTTCCGCCACGGTCCGCCCGGTACCCGGGTAATCGAATGCTTTCAGCGCTTCGATATCGGCGACATCGTTGGCCAGGAGAATGTTCTGGATACCGGCAACGAATTGCTGAAACGCCTCGTTTTTGGCAACGAAGTCCGTTTCGGCATTGACCTCGACCACGGCGCCGACAGCACCTTCCGCAAGCGCCGCGACAACCCCCTCGGCAGCGACACGGCCCGATTTTTTGGCGGCGGCGGACAGGCCTTTTTTACGTAAAAAATCTACCGCTTCTTCCATATTGCCGCCCGTTTCAGTCAGGGCTTTCTTGCAATCCATCATTCCGGCGCCGGTTTTTTTACGCAACTCGGACACCATTGCAGCTGTAATACTCACGTTCTTTCCTCCATCATTTCTTTCAGGCAGGAATGCTCCTGCGACTTTATCCATCTAAACAAACGGCCGGGACAAAAGCCCGGCCGCAGGCCTGTTATGACTGTTTTAAAAACATGTGTGCTTATTCCGCTGCGGTTTCCTTGGGTTCTTCCGCCACGGCAGCGGCCTCTTCGGCGACCGGCGCCGGCGCCTGCTCAACCTCGGGCTCAACCGCAGCATCGTCCTGCCCTTCGGCCGCGGTCTGCTTGGCGTCTTTTCTCTGTTGTACCCCTTCGACACAGGCTTCGGCCACGCGCGTGGCAAACAGACGGATCGCGCGGATGGCGTCATCGTTGCCCGGGATAATGTAGTCGATGTTGTCGGGATCGCAGTTGGTATCTACCACCGCCACGACCGGGATACCGAGCTTGTTGGCCTCTTTGACGGCAATGGATTCCTTGTTGGGATCGATAACGAAAACCGCTCCGGGCAGTTTGCTCATGTGCTTGATGCCGCCCAGGTTCTTTTCCAGCTTTTCCCGTTCCCGTTCGAGCTGGAGGGCTTCCTTTTTGGTATATTGCTCCAGGGTCCCGTCGGCCGCCATGGCTTCGATTTTCTTCAGCCGGTCGATACTCGCCTTGATCGTCGTGAAATTGGTCAGCATGCCGCCCAGCCAGCGATTGTTGACATAGTACTGATCGGCTCTTAAGGCTTCTTCCTTGATGGCGTCCTGGGCCTGTTTTTTGGTGCCGACAAAAAGCACTTTTTCACCGTTGGCCACGGTGTCCTGGACGAATTGATAAGCGGTTTTGAAATAGCGCACGGTCTTCTGCAGGTCGACGATGTAAATACCGTTGCGGGCGCCGAAGATATAGGGTTTCATTTTCGGATTCCAGCGCTTGGTCTGGTGACCGAAATGCACCCCGGCCTCGAGCATCTGTTTCATGGTGATTTGTGCCATTGCGTTTCTCCTTGATAACGGTTTTGTCCTCCGCTCCATTCTTTTCCGACAGGCCTCGCCGGGCAAACGAGAACCAACCTGTCCGATCCTGAAGCGTGTGAAATGGTTAACTGCGGATCTATAACACTAGAAAGCGACGCTGATCAAGCAAAAACTCTTTTTCGCCGGTTCCGCCGCACCCGGGAACCGGCGGCGCCCGACGCAATAACACGACGACATTATTAATTTACAGGACCAACGCACTGTAATAACATGCACGACCATGTCAGCATTACGCATTCAGCGCTATATCATTAAAGAAATCAGCACGCCGACGCTTCTCAGCCTGGTGATTTTCACTTTTGTCCTGCTGATGGGCCGCATTCCCCGGGTCACCGAACTGGTGATCAACAAAGGGGTGCCGGCCGGCGAAATCGTCCGCCTTTTCGCCTGCCTGCTGCCCACCTTTTTCAGCGTCACCCTGCCGCTTTCGTTTCTGTTGGGGATACTTCTGGCTTTCGGCCGCTTTTCCGCCGAAAGCGAATTCATTGCCATCAAAGCGTCCGGCGTCAGCCTCTACACCCTGGTCAAACCGGTCCTGCTGCTGGCTGTCCTTTTCGTTCTCTCGACCGGGGTCATCACCATCTTTATCGAACCGGCGAGCAAAGCGGCCTTTCGCGGAAAACTGTTCGACATCGCTTCAAACAGCCTCGATGCCAACATCAAACCGGGGGTTTTCAATGACGACTTCGAGGACCTTGTGCTCTATGCCCGCGGCATGGACGAAAACCGGCAGATCATGCATGACGTCTTCATTTCCGACGAACGCAACGGCACCACGCCGGCAACCATCACGGCGCGGGAGGGGCGTTTCATCACCGACCCGCAGCACTATCGCCTGACCTTGCGGCTGAAAAACGGCAGCATCCATCGTCAGCCCGCTGCCGGTGCAGAATCGACCTATCAGATCATCGGTTTTACCTCGTACGACGTCAATATCGATATCGGCGATCGCCTGAACCAGGCCAAACAACGCTCCCGCAAACGCAGTGAAATGTCATGGCGGGAATTGAACCGGGCCATCGCCGGGGCGCAACAGAACCACAACGCCTACCGCCTCCGGGCGGAAAAACATGAGCGCATCGTGATCGCCTTCGCCCCCCTGGTCCTGGTCCTGGTCGGCGTCCCTCTCGGGCTGCAGTCCCAGCGCTCCGGAAAAGGCGCCGGATTCGCCCTGGCGCTGGTGGTTTTTCTGGTTTACTACGTCCTGCTCAGCTTCGCCGGGACCCTGGCCGACAAAGGTCTGGCGCCCGCGGCGGCCATTCTCTGGCTGCCCAATTTCTGCTTCCTGGCGGGGGGGCTGTTTTTCCTCCACCGCACGGCAATCGAAAAGCCGCTGAAAATCTTCACCCTGCCGCAACGGCTGACCCAACGCCGGGAAAAAGGCGGGACCGAAGCAGAGGGCCGCAAGTGAAAATTCTCAGCCGTTACCTGCTGCTCCATTTCCTCCGGATCCTGAGTTTGTGCTCCGGCGCTTTCGTCGGCATCTATCTGTTGATCGATTTCTTCGAAAAAGTCGATGATTTCATCGATCACCAGGCCGCTCCGGCCGATTACCTGAGCTATCTTTGCCACAGTATCCCGTTCATTTTCGTTCAGATCCTGCCGCTGGCCGTCCTCACTGCCGTGGTTCTCACCCTCGGCGGGCTCGGCCGCACCAATGAAGTCACCGCCATGCGCGCCTGCGGCGTCAGCCTGTGGAAGATCGTGCAGCCTTTCATGGCGCTGGCCCTGATCCTCTCCTTTGCCCTGCTGCTGCTGAATGAATATGTCGTTCCCTGGAACGCGCAGCAGCTCAATACCTTGCTGGAGGTCAAACTGAAGGGAAAACAGCAGGTGCAGCTCTCGCGTCAGGAGATCTGGTTTCTGCAGGACAACCGGATCATCAACATCGTCCTGGCGCAACCGCAGCAACAACGGCTGCAGGGCATCACGATTTTCTCTTTCAACGATCAACACAAAATGATCCGTCGCGACAGTATCCCGGCGGCGCGTTTCGAGCGGCAACGCTGGATCGCGGCCTCCGTGACGACCCGCCATTTCGACCCGGACAGCGGCGACCTTGTCCGCACCGAAACCCTTGTCGATCAGCCTCTGGACATCAACCGTCAACCGGACGATTTCAGCAGCAGGGCCGAGGTGAACGGCGAACTGAATTATCGCCTGCTAGCCCTCCTGACGGACAAACTGGAACGCGAGGGCTACGACGCCACCCACCAGCGGGTCGACATGTACAACCGCCTCTCCGCCCCCTTTACCTGTCTGGTTATGGGTTTTCTCGGCGTCCCCTTCGCTCTGCAACGCGGACGCAAGAGCAATATCGCCCTGGGAATCGGCATCAGCCTGGGAATCGGCATCGCGTATTTCATCATCCAGTCGCTGATCACCGCCTTCGGTTACTCCGGGGCGTTTCCGCCTCTTCTGGCCGCCTGGACGGCGAACCTCATCTTCCTGATGCTGGGAGTATGGTTGTTGTTGAACGTCAGGGAATAAAAAATCGAATTCGTTTTCAGCCGGGAACAGCCCGAGCGCAGGTGACGACCGAACGGATATCGCGAAGGGTCTTCAGGCCGGACAGCCCGGCGGAAGGCAGCAGGCGGCTGCCGCTGCGCCGGAGGCATAACCTGCAGCAGCGCACGAACAGCGGCAAAAGCGTTACCGCCCGGAACGCATCAATGCGCCAAACAGCAAACCGGCGCCTTGGCGGCGATTATGGAAAAGTGCCCGGCAGGTTGATGACCGCCCCCGGCAACCGCGGTAACAATTCACGGATTCAGATCGAATGCAAACCGTTGCATGGTAATGGCGTTGGTGGGACAGCGACGTACGCACAAGCCGCAACGAATACAGAGCTCTTCATCCATAATCAGAGCGGCTCCCGCTTTGAGTCGAGTGAATTCCGCCACATCCGCGGCGGCGGCGATCTCCTCCGCGTCGATTATCCGGAGGCAACCGCAGGGACAGACGTCAACACAGCCGGCGCACAGAATGCACTGTTCGCTGTCGACCGTAATGTTGTAATCGCAACGCAGGCAGCGTTGTGCCTCCAGCATGGCGGTTTCCGCGCTGAAACCGAGCTGGACTTCGCGGTTCATGTCGTTACGGTCGGCAACCGCCCGAAGGGGAACGGATTGGCGCGGCAGGGCATCGTAACGGCTATCCTGCCCGTGCGGCAATGCCGCAGCTTCGCCGGCATGACCGCGCCGCTTTCCGGTTGCGTCGTCCCGTAAATACCGCCGCACCGCTGCCGCCGCCAGGTGGCCGTCCGCAATCACCGAAATGACATCGGTGGGGCCGGTGACATAGTCGCCGACGGCAAACACCCCTTCGACGTTGGTCATATAGGTTGTCGAATCGACTTCGACCGTATCCCACCTGGAGCGCGAAAAAACATTCGATAAAAAAGACACGTCGGGCGACTGGCTGACCGCGGGCAGGACGGCATCGACCTCCAGAAGAAACTCCGATCCGGCAATCGGCACGGGTCTCGGCCGACCCCCGGCATCGGCGCCACCCAGCCGGTTGCGAATACACTCCAGCCCGACGACCCTCCCGGCACTGTCGCCGACGATTCGTACCGGAGAAACCAGTAACTCGACCTTCACGCCTTCCTCTTCCGCTTCCTCGATTTCCTCGGCGGTCACCGGCATTTCGGCGCGCGTCCGCCGATACAGGATCGTGACTTCTTCGGCCCCCAGAAAACGCGCCGATCGGGCACAGTCGACAGCGGTATTTCCGCCACCGATGACCGCGACCTTTCGACTTGGCGGCAGCTGTTCATTGAGGTTTATTCTGCGCATATAGGTTACGCCGTGGATCACCCCGGTCAAATTCTCGCCCGGGATATTCAAGGCGATGGGATCGTGCGCCCCGGCGGCAACGACGACGGCGTTATATTTGTCCCGCAGCCCTTCCAGGGTGACCGCTTTCCCCACCGGGGTGTCATAAAGAATCCGCACGCCGTTTTTTTCAAGTTCTTCGACCGCTTCCCGGATCACCCGGCGTTCCAGACGGTAGGGCGGAATCCCGACCGACAACATGCCGCCCGGCACCGGCAGCGCCTCAAAAACCGTGACCCGGTGACCGGCACGGACAAGGTCGTCAGCGACCGTCAGCCCGGCCGGTCCGGCGCCGACCACGGCAATGGTTTTCCCCGTGTCAGGTCGACCGGCGGCGGCGGATTCAGCGGCGCCGGCTTTATGATCGGCCGCCGCGCGTTTAAGCGCGCAAATGGCCACAGGGTCATCGACGAGACCGCGTCGACACGTATGCTCGCAGGTATGCATACAGACCCGCCCAAGGATTGCGGGAAAAACATTGACTTGCCGATTCAGCTCGAACGCCTCTTGAAATTTCCCCCGCGCGATCAGGGCGATATAGCCGGGGACATCGGTATTCGCGGGACAGGAATCCAGGCAGGGAATGTTTTTCTTCCACCAGGCGTCGTCAACCCGCTGCAGCCGGTACTTTTTTTTGCTCATTGCTCTTCGACCTCCTTCACCTGCGCACCGGAGTCCGGGAAAAATATTCCCGCTTCGGTTCAAGCCTGCATGCCGGAAAGCGCATTCCCGGCGCGCTCACAAAGCGGAAACAAGCGGATGTCCAGCGGCAAGAGCCGGTCCAAAGCCCTGACGCCCAGGGCAGGAGCGAACCCGGGACCGTCCCGGGCTCGCTCACTTCTCACCCTGATCCGCGAGCGGATGCATACGGCGACACGCCTGACAGCAGCCGAAATGAGTCAGAGTTCAGGCCGACAACCAACCCGACCGGACACTAATCGGCGACCTGCTTGTACCCCGGTATTGCCGGGACGGCAAAAATCGGCAGCTCGCCGGTCAGCGCCTCCATGAACTCAACCACATCGTTAAGTTCAGCATCGCTGAGATGACGTTTGGTCTTGTATTCCGGATCCAGATTTTTATTGGGAATGCCGTTGAGGCAGATAAGCGCCGCCTCTTTAAGGCTGTAGGTGCGGCCGTCATGAAAATAGGGGCCGGTCTGGGTCACATTCCGCAGGGTCGGCGTTTTGAAGCGGCCCTTATCCGCCGGATCGTTGGTCACGGCGTAACGTCCGGGAGGATACTCCTCGCCTTTTTTCAGTTCGACGTCATAACCGATCCCGACATTATGGAACATGTTGTCGGAAAAATAGCCGTCGGTCTTGGTATAGGTGTGGCATTTTTTACAATTACCCTTGTCGGGGTCATCGAAAAGCTGTTTCCCGCGGATCGCCGCTTCCGACATGGCGTCTTCCTCTTCGCCGTAATAATATTTGTCAAAGGCCGAGTTGCCCGACAGGATGGTTCGCTCAAAAGCGCCGATCGCTTTTCTGATATTCACGAAACTTAAATACTCGCCGAAAGCGATCATTGAAAGCTCCCGGTATTCGGGGATTTTATTCAGGGTCTGAACGATTTCATCCGGGCAACCGGCCATCTCGACCGAGGCGGTCATGGGCCCGCCGGCCTGGGCTTCCAGGGTCGGTTCGCGGCCGTCCCAGAACATGGTTGTCGAATAGGCGCTGTTCAAAACCGTCGGGGAATTCATCCCGCCGCGGGCGTGGTTGTGCCCGACCGCGACAGGCGCGGCGTTGGAATAGCCCAATTGCGGATCATGACAGGTTGCGCAGGAAATTTCGCCGGACATGGACAGCCGGGGATCGAAATAGAGCATTTTCCCCAGTTCGATTTTAGCCAGGGTCAGGGGGTTGTCTTCAGGGGAAACCACTTCCGGCAACCCCAGCGGAACTTCAATATAGACCTCGCGATCAGCGGCGGCGACGGTGCTTGCGCCCAGGCCGAGGACAAAGAAAACCGTCAGCAGACCAAGACGACAAAAACAAGACTTCACTTTCATGGGCCAATCTCCTTGTGAATGAAATGAATGAAAAACTACCTACCGGCGAACCTTGCAGGGAACACTCCTGCCAGCGAATCGGACAACTTTATTGCTTCTGCTTGGCGGCTTCTTCGGCCGCAGCCGCCGCTGCAACAGGGTCGTATTGACACTGACAGATTTTCCTCAGCTGCTTTTTCAATATCTCGATCTCTCCGTCCGACAGAATGTCTCCCCAGGGCGGCATGATGAATGACAGCTGCTCCTTCGGACCTCCCTGCCTGACGGTGTTGACAATCTGCTCGTCGGTAAACACCGGCAGGTTTTTGGGGGAGGTAAAATCCTTCGGCTGAGTCGGCAGGTCTTCCGTGGCGTTCACTCCTTTGCCGTCCCCCTTTTCGCCATGACACTGGGCGCAATAATATTGATACAGCTCATCCGCCTGGTCCTGAGCGGCGGCCGGCAGCACCGGAAAACCTCCTGCACAGGCCGCGAAAACAAAAAAAACAGCCATTAACTTCAAATAGTGAGATGATCCAAAAAGCCATTTCATCATCTTTCTCCCATGTTAGAGATATACGTTGCCAGTGCGGCTCTGTTCTGGTCGCTGAATTTGTTGAAAGCGCTGTCTCCCGGAATGGGACAGGTCCCGTTCGGATAATAGCGGCGCGGATTGTGAAGATAGGCGGCCACCCAGTCCGGGTTCAGACTTTGGGCCGCGCCGACCAGAGACGGCCCGCTGAAGCCGCCGAGCGTTTTACCCAGGCGGTTTGTATACTGATGGCAGGCATAGCAGCCCTGATGCTTTTCGAATAGCTGTCTGGTCCGGCCCAGCATTGATTTACGTTTGCCGCGCGATTTCGGCAGAGGTTCCGTCACTCCGGCCCGGACTTCGGGATCGACCAGGGTCATGAGATAAGCGACCAGATCGGGAACGGCCGCAGCTTCAACCGCCGGGTGAGCGTAAGCGCCTTTGGTCAGAGTCCCCCAGGTCACCCCGAATATGGGCGCGGGCGCGGGCAGCCAGGTTTCCAGCCATTCCTGCTTGAATTTGCTGCCGGCAAACCACAGCGACATCCCCCGGCGCTTTTTCGCCTCTCCGACGGGAACCTTCGCAGCCTGCTCAACCGAATGGCAGGAGGAGCAGTTCTGTTGGAATAAAGCCGCGCCCGGTTGCGCTTCGGCCGCGGCGGATTGAACCGAAAAAAAAGAAAGAATCATTATCACAGCCAACAACATAACCGTTCGGTCTTGATGCCGTAGCGACCACATACGCACTGCCTCCTTGAAAGTCATTTACCGATAAAAAAGCTTGCTGAAAACGCCCTGCCGAGAGCGTTCCACGGACCGGATCTCAGCGGCCGATCTGCTCGCCCCTGAAAGGGTTCATCAGAAATTTCGTCATCAGATCGATCTTTTCCTCCGGCGCCAGTTCGGGGAATCCGGTTTCATCCGTCTCCAACCGTTCGAAGCGCTCATACATATCGAAATAGTAAAAAAAGTTTTTCATCTGCGTTCCGGGGATCACCAGCTCGGGATACTTGATCCAGGTTTTTATATATTCCGGCCTGAGCCGGCGTTTGACCTCGGCCAGGTTGGGGCCTTTTAAATCGCCGAAGCGATCCCGGCTCTGCGTTCTGCGCTGATCGAAATAATGGCACTGCAGACACACCTTGAAGATTTTTTCAGCGGTTTCAATCTCCTCCGCCTCAAGTTCCGGCGTGGCGAAAAACGGGTTGTGGGAAATTTCGTCGCGGGCCTGGAAAAAACCGACCAACGCCTTGATCTCAGGCGCCGTAAAACTGAAGGTCGGCATGGTCGCTTTGGCCAGCGGTCTGATCAGATACGGGGACTTCAGGAACTGGAACAGCCAGTTGGGATCGACCTTGATGCCTTCGTAATTGAGAATCGGGGGAGCAAAATTGAGATCCTTGTAGTTGGGAAGAACCAGCCCTTCGCCGATACCGGAGGCCTTGACGGTCTCGAAGCCCATATCCAGATTCAGGTACTCGACCGTATCGATATCGAGAAACCAGCGGTTCCGGAACAGGACGTTTTCGCGGTCCGGATCTTCAGCAAGCAGATCGCCGAATTCGCGATCGGTCAGCTCCCCGCCTTTTGCAAGGCGGCTCTCATCCGCCCCCGGGACCTCTTCCAGCGCCAGATTGGAAGCCGACCAGAAATAGCTGTTCATCACCTCTTCGGTCAGTTCCACGACCTCCTCGGTCAGACCGATTTTATGACAGCCGATGCAGTTGTATTTTTCGATCACCCGCATGCCGGAAAGCAGCGGATCGTCCTCATCCCACAGGGGATGATGATAGGCGGCGGGCAGATTCCGCCGGGTCAAGCCGAGCACAAAGACGCGCAACGCTTCAGCCTCAGCAGCGCTGAGTTCAAAATTCGGCATGATCAGCTTGATGGTTTCCGTGGCAAAGACCCGGGGCGATTTTTCCTTTGCCAAGACCCAGGCCGCCCGGGTTCTGGGGATGTCGACATGGCCGAAATCGAGCTCGTCCACGCGCTTGTCGCCGAAGCCGGTATGTTCCGGAGCCTTCTTGAATCCCAACTCGAAACCGTCCATGGTGTGACAGCCGGTGCAACCCTCCTGCGCAAACAGCTTCCCCCCTTCTTCGACAAGCTGCGGCTTGGCCGCAGGCCGCGGATCGCCTTCGCGCGGCTCTTTCCCGTCTCCCAGAGAAAACAGGTAAGCGGCGATATCGGCGATCTGCCGGTCCGCCAGGCGAAAGTCCGGCATCACCGTTTCCGGATCAAAAGAACGAGGGTTCTTGAGCCACGCAACCTCCCACTGAACATCGACCTTTTCCGCGACCCGCGAAAGATCGGGGCCGAACACACCGCCATTCTCCCGAACCTGGTGACATCCCAGGCAGCCGACTTCCTCGACCAGCCGCTTGCCGTTGTCGATATCGCCGCCCCCAACGGCTTGTCCGGCCGGCGTTTGGCCACTTTTCTTGCTGAGCAGAAAGGCTGAAAGAGCTGCGATCTTTTCAGTCGGCAGGTCAAAAAAAGGCATGATGTTGTCGGGCAGATAGTCCTTGGGCCGTTTCAGCCACCCGGCCAGCCAGACCGCGTCAACCTTTTCGCCGACGCGGCTGAGCACCGGCGCAATGCTTGCGGGGCGCTCAAAATCCTTCAGTTCATGACAGCCCCGACAGCCCTTGGCCTGATAAAGATTCTTGCCGCGCGTCAGCACCGGCGCGTCGGGGAAGGCGACATGCACGGGAATCCGTTCGTTATAGCGATGACATCCGCTACAGGACGACTCGACCATTTCCCCCCGCAGCAGAGGCCGGTTCCAATGATCCGTTTCGCCGTGACCCGCCCCGACGGACAGACCCATGCCGTCACCCTCATGGCACAGTGTACAGCCGAAAGTTTTAGTCGGATGATGAAGGAAAAAGTCGCCGGGATGACGGCCGAACGGACCGTCCACTGCGGCGAAAGCCGCCTTTTCCACTCCGGCATGACAGGTCGTGCAGCGATCGGCGCGCTTCAGTTCCGGAATCCAGATCTGCTCGATGCTTGCCGCGCGTCCGCGGTTCTGCTCAAGCCGCCGATCCAACTGCCGCTCCTGCGCCTCCAGCGTTTTCAACTCCGCTGCGGACGCTTCTTGGCGGCGGCTGTCCACAATACGCTGTTCTTGGACCAGCAGCCGTCTTTCGGTCTCCCTGAAATCTTCCTGAAAAACCTTCCACGGCCGGAACAGTTCGTCGCAAACGACCCAGCCCGTTGTCGCCAGCAGGACCAAACCAAAAAGCACCAGCAGAATTGTTTGAGAGGATTTCAGTTTCATTATTTTATTCTTCGATCTCTAGATGTTGAAAAAGGGGGTTATCAGAACGTATTTCACCTGAAAAAGCAGCCGTAGCGCGATTTTCACCGGGATGAACAGCATGGCGAGCGTCAGCAAGGAAACAATCAGGTATCTGACGGTTCCGAGGCGCCGCACGAGCCCGCGACAAAACAGCGCCGGAAGAAGCGTTCCGCCGATGAAAAATAGTCCGAGAAAAAGCACCCCGACCAGCCAGTGGAAAGACCAGAGCACTTCGTCGGAGTGCTTCACCACCGCCCAGGATTCCCAGGGCCAGTAAAAATTCCAGGAAGGGCCGCGCAAAAACGTGCCGACCACGATCAGAACAAACCAGAGGGTGAAACCGAACAGGAAAATCGCAGCGGCTTTTTTTCTGTTCGCAAGACGATACTCTCCGGAGATCGGATTATTGATATCCACATAAGGAATGATCAGCAGCCCGACGACGATCAGTCCCGGGATCACGACACCGGCAAGCCAGGGATCGAAATAGACGAGCAGTTCCTGCAAGCCGAGAAAATACCAAGGCGCCTTGGCCGGATTCTCCGTCCAGGCCGGATCGGCTTCGGGCCGCAGCGGGGCGTCCACCAAAAGCGCCCATACAACCAGCAGAACGACTACGGCGATGGCGGCCAGAAATTCCTTGAAAACCAGATCCGGCCAGACGAATCGACTGTCCTCGACATGTTTCCCCCGATCCGCGGCTTCACCTTCGACCAGGGCAAGAAGGCGATAGCGGCCTTCCGCTGCTTTGTTATCGTTTTCCATTTTCGCTCTTTCCTGAAGGCGCAAACAAAAAGTTCACCGGCTTACAACGGCCCGCTGATGCCGTCTTTTCTGATCCGCCAGAAATGCACTCCGGCGAGAATCAACACGACCATGGGCAGCAGGATGACGTGCAGCACGTAAAAACGCAGCAGGGCGGCGGGGCCGACTTCGGTCCCCCCCAGCAGCACAAAACGCACATCATGATATTTATCGACCAGGGCCAATGGCCCTTCATGACCGAGAAAAGGCATGGCTCGGGCCATATTGGTGCCGACGGCTATCGCCCAATAGGCCAGCTGATCCCAGGGCAGCAGGTACCCGGTAAAACTGAGCAGCAGCGTACAGGTCAGCAAAAGCACGCCGATAACCCAGTTGAACTCCCGGGGCGGCTTATATGATCCGGTGAGAAAAACCCTGAGCATGTGCAGCATGACCGCGATGACCATCAGGTGGGCGCCCCAGCGGTGGAGGTTTCTCAAAATGGCGCCGAAGGGAACATCGATCATCAGCGATTTGATGTCCATGTAGGCGAATTCAACCACCGGACGGTAATAAAACATCAGCAAAATGCCGGTCACGAATTCAATCAGGAAAAGCAGAAACGTAATTCCCCCCATGCACCAGGTAAACTTCATGCGGAACGCATGTTTTCTCAGCCGCACCGGGTGAATATGTAAAAAGAAATTGGAAAATATCTGTAAGGAACGATTCCGGTCTGTATTGTCGTAGTTGTGCCTGAAAACCGATTTCCATAGATAAGATCCGGTTATCATCTCAACAAATCGAACAAGCAAACCGACATGATCTTTTTTATCAGACATTACAACCTCAGGTTTGATATTTATTCATCAAGAAACTAATTTTAAATAATAATGCTTAACTATTTATAGAGAATTTTATTGAAAAAATATTTAAGGATAAATTTTTATAAATAATTTTATAAATTCGTTAACTACATAAACGATTTTTTTTTATTTTTATTCCATTATTTTTTAAAAAAATAAAAATAAAATATGACATTAATAGTTATATTAATGGTTGCGACAGGAAAAATCCGATCACAAGAACATGATCGGACTTTTGATGAGATGTTTTTTTTGAAAAAGAAAAGAAAAACAGGATTAAAAAAATAAATTTTCTGGATAATTATTCAATCAGAAGTTCAGACTATCTGTTTAAGATCAACATATGCGTTCGGGTTATCGAAATCCTTAAAGGTAAATAAAGTACCGGTATCGACCACAACCTGACCGTCATCGCCGATGGATATTTTAAACCGATCCATCGGACGCGGTGCCGGACCCGCGAAATTCACACCGTTACTGTAAAACTGGCTCCCATGACAGGGACATTTGTAAGTCCTGTCGTCCTCGTACCAACTGGGGGTGCAGCCGAGATGCGTACACTTGGCGAAGATCGCGTACATTTTATCCCGCTCAAGAACAATCCAGGTCCGATTGGACGTCTTCCATTTCAATAAGACCATGGCGACGCCATGAGCATCGACCTGTTCCGTCGGGACAAACTGATCGGCCGGACCGATCTTGTAATACGCCGGCGGCTCGAACAGAACCCTGGGAAACATGAATTTCAAAGTTGCGACCGCTCCGGTCCCGGCAACGACGGCCAGCGAGCCCCAGCCCATGGCGGTCAACAGCTTACGCCGGGAAAGGTCCGCCCGGGTAAATTCATCCCTGACTAACGGAAAAGAAATTTTGCTCATTTTGATCCCTTGACAGCATTGACGGCAACCGGCGGCAGGTTGATAAAAAAAACCGCCCCGCGCCGCTCAGACCCACAAGCCGCAGACTGCTACGGCCAGGCAGCGAAAACCGCGCCTTATCGATCCGCAACATCCCGGCGGTTCAGCCCGACCTCGACACTAGATACTCAGCAAGGCGTTGATATCCATCAACCCGGAACCCTTTGCGTGACACACGATACAACTTTGAATCTCCCTGGAGTGAAGCGGCGAAACGAGAGCGAAATTATTGCCTTCGTCGGTCCAGGCGATCGTGTTCAACCCATTCATATGGGCAAAGTTGAATCTTCTGCCGCGCAGGAAGGTGTGCTCGTCGCTGGCGACGGAAGCCTGCGGCGATTCGGGAATAATCAACATGGTAACGGGCTTGTGCTCCACTTCATAGCTGACCAACGCCATGGTATCCGCACCGAAGCTGGAAATTCGCCCGCCCACGAGAATGATATTTTTATCTTTTACAACCGGCAGCGCCGGCATGGAGGCCATCCGCCCCTTAAGCCAGGCAAAAACCTCTTCGGGATCGCTGCTGGTTATTTCGAGAGGCAGTTCCCCCTGGATATATTTCAGATGACTGGCGACCGAAGCTTTGATAAACGGCGGAACCGCTCCCTGTCCGTTCCAGAACCTGAGGCCGACAAACAAAAGCAGTACGACACAGGCGGCAGCGAAGGCCGTACCAAAGGGAGAATGGCTGAAAATGTGAAAAAAAGGCCGCTGTTTTTTCTCCAGCATAGCCTCAACCTTTAGCTTCAACGCTTCGGGAGCCGCCTCCCTGAGACACCCGCTTTCAATCAGGGAAAGGAACCGTCTCTCCTCGTCAAGAAGGTCACTGCATTCCTGGCAGCCCAGGACATGCTGTTCGACTTCAAGATTGAGACCGGGGTCCAATTCACCATCCAGGTAAAGGTAAAGGAGTTTTTTTATCTGGCTGCAATCTTTCATCCTTTTAACTCCAAGATTTTTTTTTCGCTTTTCGGCGTTTTTTCAGCGGTAAAAAACAGTTTCATCTCTTTTCGGCCCCTGAACAATCGCGACATGACGGTCCCGATCGGGAGGTTCATAATCTCCGCAATTTCCCGGTAGGAAAAACCTTCAACATCTTTCAGGAATACCGGCACCTGATATTTTTCCGGCAAGTTTTCAAACGCGGCTTTTATATCGATGGCATTCAATGAAGAGCAGTTTGTCGTATTTCCGGCATAGGATATTTCGTCGAAATCAACGACATCCTTAGCCAGAAGAGGATCTTTTCCCCGCAGGTGATCCAGGGAAATGTTCTTCATGATCCTGAACATCCAGGCCTTGCAGTTGGTCCCGTAATCGAACTGATCAAACTTCCCGTAGGCCCTCATATACGTCTCCTGGACCAGGTCTTCGGCGTCCCCGACACTGCCCGTCAGTTTCAACGCGAAGGTATAAAGCGCATTGAAATGGCCAAGCGCCGCCGACTGAAATTTTTTCCTTTTCAAAACCATCAGACTAATTCAGATCCCCATCGATATTGTATCTTCGATAAGTAAACGCTGAATGCGAAGACTTTATTCCCATTTTTTTCGTAAATAAAAATTTGTTCCTGCTCTTTTCCCGCCCCGGCGCTTCCCCAAAGCGATATCGCGCGGGAAATAACCGCGTCAAACACAAAAGCCCCGGCGCTGACCGGGGCTTTTGTGTTCTTCTTATGACTCACCAAATCAATATCGATAACTATCCGGTTTGTACGGTCCGCTGACCGGCACGCCCAGATAACGCGACTGCTCTTCGGTCATCACCGTCAGCTTGGCCCCGAGTTTATCCAGATGCAGCCGGGCGACTTTCTCGTCCAGCAGTTTCGGCAGCACGTAAACCCGGTTTTCATAGTTCTCGCTGGTGCCGAACAGTTCGATCTGGGCCATGACCTGATTGGTGAACGAGTTGGACATGACGAAGCTCGGATGGCCGGTGGCGCAACCCAGGTTCAAAAGGCGTCCTTCGGCCAGGACGATCACCCCATGGCCGTCCTCGAACACCCAGCGGTCGACCTGGGGCTTGATGTTGTCCTTTTCCACCGCGGAATCGCGTTCCATGGCGAACATTTCGATTTCATTGTCAAAATGGCCGATATTGCCGACGATGGCGTTGTCCTTCATCTGGCGCATGTGTTCCAGGGTGATGACGTTCTTGTTGCCGGTCGTGGTGATGTAAACATCGGCGTAATCGAGCACGTCCTCGACCCGTTTGACTTCATAACCCTCCATCAGGGCCTGCAGGGCGCAGATCGGATCGATTTCGGTGACGATGACCCGCGCCCCCTGCCCGCGCAGGGACTGGCAGCAGCCCTTGCCGACGTCGCCGTAGCCGCAGACCACGGCCACTTTCCCGGACAGCATGACATCGGTGGCGCGCATGATGCCGTCGACCAGCGAATGCCGGCAGCCGTAGATGTTGTCGAATTTCGACTTGGTCACCGAGTCGTTGACGTTCATGGCCGGAAACAGCAAAGTGCCTTCGGCTTCCATCTGGTAGAGGCGGTGGACACCGGTCGTGGTTTCTTCGGTCACCCCTTTGATCGCCGCGGCGGTACGTCTCCATTTACCGGGGTTCTCGGCAATCGATTGCTGCAACCGTTTAACCAGTTCACACCAGTCCTCCTGATCAGCGGCTGAAAGCTCCGGGGCCCCGGCTTTTTCCCATTCGTTGCCCTTGAGTACGAACAACGTCGCATCACCGCCGTCATCGAGAATCATATTGGGATATTCGCCGTCAGGCCAGGTCAGGGCCTGCTCGGTGCACCACCAGTATTCTTCAAGGCTTTCGCCTTTCCAGGCGAACACCGGACTGCCCTGCGGCGTTTCGGGAGTTCCTTGCGGGCCGACGGCGACGGCGGCCGCGGCATGATCCTGGGTGGAAAAAATATTGCAGGAACACCAACGCACCCTGGCGCCGAGCGTGACCAGGGTTTCGATCAACACCGCCGTCTGGATGGTCATGTGCAGGGAACCGGAAATCCGCGCGCCCCGCAACGGCAACTGCTCCGCGTATTCTTTGCGCAGAGCCATCAGCCCCGGCATTTCATCCTCGGCCAGGCGGATTTCCTTACGGCCCCACTCGGCCAGGGAAAGATCCTTGACCTTGAAATCATGGCTGTCCAACACGTGATTACTCCTTTGTCAGGTTTAATTTCCAAGCGTCCTGTGTAGCACAGGCCGCGCATGGAAAACAAGCGGCTCAGTCTTTCTCCCGCCGCCGGAGCCGCGCAAAAGTGAGCTCAAACCAGCCGCGCAACAGCAGGGTGGTCAGCCCGCGGCCGACCGGGTTCGCGGTCAGCAGGTCGAAAACCGGGGTGAACGTATCGAGAAAAAAAGTGGCGCCCGCTCCCACCGGTCGGGCGGCCTTATAAGCGCGCCGGGCATCCAGGGCAAAAAACAACTGCCAGGCGTGATCGCGCACATAGCCGCCGCTTTGATACCAGATTTTCCAGCGCTGCAGAGCTGTTTGCTGCGCCAGAAGCGACTTGATCAGCGCAAAAAAAGGACTCAGCCGCAACCTCTCCGTCCGGCTTTGCCGCCGATAAACATCAGGGGCGGCGGCGAAAAAATCGTCCCATTCGATCGCCCGGAAACACATGATCAGCGCCCCGAGCGTTTGCCGCTGCCGCAGACCTTCGGTGTCGAAACGCCGGGCCGAAGTGCTGATCCCCGCCGGCAGCAATTGCCACTGCCCGAAGCGCCGGATCCGTTCGGCCAGTTCGGTGTCTTCCATGGCCGGCAGGGTTGCGGCAAACGGGCCGACCCGCTCCAGCAAGCCGCGGTGCAGAAGAAAGCCCTGATCGCCGTGGATCGTTTCCGGCAACCCCAGACGCGCTTTCCACTCGTAGAAATAATAAGCAAACGGAGAGCTGTCCGGTGCGCGGCGAAAAGTCAGCGGGAAGTGCCCGGCAACAAAGACGCTGCCGCAAGCCGTCACCTGATCCAGCGCTTTCTTGAGCGCCAGCGGATCACTGAAGCGGCTGTCGACATGCAGCAGCAGCAGCCACTCCCCGCGGGCCTGATTCAGGCCCTGGTTCAACTGCCTGGCGCGTCCTTTCGGCCCCTGAAAAACTCGTAATTCGGCCGCCGGGAAGCGGTACTCGCGCAGCCACCGGCAACTGCCGTCGGTGGAACCGCCGTCGCAGATGATCAACTCGAATTCAACCTCCCGCTGAGTCGCCAAATTCGCCAGAAAATCGGGCAGTTCGCTCCTCTCGTCAAGGACGGGAACGATCAGACTCAAAAGCGGCGGTGACAACTTGGCGAAAGGCATAAAAAATCCGCAAAAACGACTTCACATCAGCCGATCTTGTGCTATAACCTTGAATCAGCGCGTCAGCCACGGAATCAAGAATGCCGGTCTCCGGATGGAATCAACGATCCGGCCATCAGCGCTACTGCCAACCGGCGACGCACTTATTGATTAAGGTTGAAAAACAGTCCTTCTTATCAGCTTATCCGATCAGGACCGAGCAGGCACGATAACCGTTTACAACAGACAAGACAAGGGGTCGAACATGAGTGAAATCATCGATATCTACGCCCGGGAGATTCTCGACTCCCGCGGCAATCCGACGGTCGAGGTGGAAGTCGCTTTGGAAACCGGCATAGTCGGTCGCGCCGCAGTACCCAGCGGAGCATCGACCGGAGAGCGTGAAGCTCTGGAATTACGTGACGGCGACAAAAACCGCTACCTGGGCAAGGGCGTGCTGAAAGCGGTCGAGCACGTCAACGAAGTCATCGCCGGCGAACTGATCGGCTGGGATGCCGGCGACCAGATCGGTATCGATCGCAAACTGCTGGAACTCGACGGCACCGATTTCAAAAGCAAACTCGGAGCCAACGCCCTGCTCGGCATTTCCATGGCCTGCGCCAAAGCTGCGGCCGAGGACGCGGGCCTGCCACTGTACCAATATATCGGCGGCGTCAACGCCAAGGAACTGCCTCTGCCGATGATGAACATCCTCAACGGCGGCGAGCATGCCGACAACAACGTCGACATTCAGGAATTCATGATCATGCCCGCCGGAGCCGACAGTTTCAAGGAAGCGCTGCGGATGGGAGCGGAAATCTTCCATACCCTGAAAAAAGTCCTCAAGGACAAAGGCTATAACACTGCCGTCGGCGATGAGGGCGGTTTCGCCCCCGACCTGAAGAGCAACGAGGAAGCCCTCGAAGTGATCATGGAAGCGATCAAGACGGCCGGGTACAAACCGGGCGAGGATGTTTTGCTGGCACTCGACCCGGCAGCCTCCGAGTTCTACAAAGACGGCAAGTACATCATGGCAAACGAAGCTCAACCGGAAAAAAGCGCGGCGGACATGGTCGCTTTTTACGCAGACCTGGTCTCCCGCTATCCCATCGTCTCCATCGAGGACGGTCTGGCCGAAAACGACTGGGACGGCTGGAAACTGATGACCGAAAAACTGGGGGACAAAATCCAGATCGTCGGCGACGACCTGTTCGTCACCAACACCAGAATTCTCAAGGAGGGGATCGAAAAAGGCATCGCCAACTCGATCCTGATCAAGGTCAATCAGATCGGCACCCTGACCGAAACCCTGGAAGCGATCGAAACGGCCAAGCGCGCCGGTTACACGGCTGTGGTCTCGCACCGCAGCGGCGAGACCGAAGACACCACCATCGCCGATCTCGCCGTCGCCACCAACGCCGGCCAGATCAAGACCGGTTCGCTGTGCCGCACCGACCGCATCTGCAAATACAACCAGCTGTTGCGGATCGAGGACGAACTGGACGAGACCGCCGTGTTCAACGGTAAAGACGTATTTTACAACCTGGGCTGATCCTCAACGGGGGGCGGGCTGAAAATCCGCTCCCCGTTTTTATTCCACCGGATAAAGCAGATAAGTGCTGCCCCGCTTCTCCCGTGTCAACCGGCCGTCGTCACCCAGCTCTTTCAGCAGTTTTTGCAGTTGCTTTCTGTCCACATCGGCAAAGCTGCCGTACAGTTCGGTCTGCTTGATTCCGGGCAGATTCTCCACCGCGGTCAGGATCTCTTCCTCCAGGCTCAGCGGTTCAGCGGCAACCGGCTCCGCCTTGGCCACCATCTTCTCAACCTCGGGGGTGACGATCGGCGGATCGTTGAACGCTTCCTCTTTTTTTACGGGCCGATCCGGCTCCGCCTTTTCGGCAGGCCCCCGCTCCGCTTCCTGTTCCGCCAGAATTTCCCGTTCGATCGTCATCATCTTCCGATAAAAATAGAACCCGGCGCCGACGATAAGAAGCACAACAACAAACCAGAACATCAAACACCTCCCTGTTGAATTTGAATTATTTGCGCAACCAGCGCTCGAACCAGGTCCGGTGGTCTTTCCGGGCCAGGATTTTCAGATCCCGCGGTCCCAGCCAGATGCCGTGACAGGCGGGACACTGATCCAGCGGCACGTCGTGAAAGACTGCAGCTTCAAGCTTTGTGCCGCACTTCGGACAATGCCCCAGACATTTGTCCTGTTGCAGTTTTGCGATGGCCTCTTGATCTTTTTTGCGAAAATATTCTTCTTCCAAAGCCTTCTTTCGCTCATCCCAAGCGTCGGTCATCATTTCGCCTTTCTATCTATCTGACATAATTAGAGATTATAACGAATGATTGAACAAGAGTCACACTTTCTCTTTTATGCCCGCCAATTCAAACGATATTGCCCGGCCCCGAAAGCCGCTCCCTTGCCCAGGTTGAACAGGGTTCCGAGCCTGAGCAGCCAACCGATCTCCCGCAATTCGGGACCGGCAAGTTCGAAACTGCCGGTAAGACCGCCGAGAGGCTGCCCGCCGCGGGCCCCTTGCAATGACCGCCAGTCCCGCCAATGCAGCGAGTTGGCCAGCGTCGCCACCCGCCCCGCCAGAGAGAGGAAATAACCGGCTTCGCCGCTTAAATCGATTCCGCCGTAATAGGCCAGCATGGCACTGACCCGGCGCAACAAAAACGGAAACAAGCGGGAAAAATCGGCGCTGAACAAGGGTCGTCCCCGATGCATCAGCCGCAGCGGGCTGATCACCTGAAACAGACAACCGTCTCCGCGATCCGCTTGCCGCTCCAGCCACCAGGCCAGATCGCAGATGGGAGGAGAAGGGTCTGTTTTCACCCGCCCATGCGTCCAGAGCATGGAACGCACGCCGCTCGGATCTTCGCATTCGAGTCCTTCCAGCAGAAACCGGCCGCCGCCCTTGTGCAACCCCAACTCGCCCAGACACTGGAACAGTTCAATTACGGCTGCGAGTTGCCGGATCGCCGGACCGCACAGAAGCAAAGGCAGAACGATTTGTTGCTGTGCCTCCAGCAAGCCATGATCAGCGGGATTCGGAGCGAGAACCAGTGCCGGGGCCGGTTTCTGCACCTGCCTGACGAGGACGGGGTCGGCGGACAATTCCGGCAGCAAAACCGAGCGTAACGCCTTTGCAGCGCCGGCGTCGCGACGGTCTAAAACATGCAGCGCCTGCAACAGTTCGCGGCGCAACTGCAGGAGCGCCCACGGCTGAAGATCAAAACAGTCCCTGATCTCAAGATGCAGGTACAGGCGTACGAACTCGAATCGTTCCAACTGAGGGTAAAAAGGAATGGCGCTCCCCATAAATCCGACCGTTTTCATTGCGCCGCCGGAAGCTATTTGTTATACGTCAATCCCGGCGGATAGATGTTCGAACCGGCACCGTTGCGGTTCTTTATCGCTTGAGTCTAAATCATTTCGGAGAACAACTGAATGTTTCAATTCACCCTGATTAAAGAAGACCCGCACAGTCGCGCCCGGCGCGGACGTTTGCACACCCCGCACGGAGAAATTGAAACTCCGATATTCATGCCGGTCGGCACCCACGGTGCGTTGAAAGCCATGACTCCGGCCCAGGTGGAAGAGACCGAAGCGCAGATCATTCTGTCCAACACTTACCATCTGCACCTGAAGCCGGGCGAAGCCCTGGTCAAAAAAGCCGGCGGGCTGCATCAATTCATGCATTGGAACAGGCCGATCCTGACCGACAGCGGGGGGTTCCAGGTGTTTTCGCTGCCGAAAAAACGGATCGGCGAGGACGGCGTGCATTTCCGCAACGAATTTACCGGCGAGGAGATCTTTCTCGGCCCCAAAGAAGCGATGCGGATCGAAAACGACCTTGGCGCCGATATTATCATGGCTTTTGATGAATGTATCCCCTACCCGGCCAGCCACGATTACTCGGCCAAATCAATAAAGAAAACCATTCGCTGGGCGGAAAGCTGCCTCAAGCATCACAGTCGTGAAGATCAGGCCCTGTTCGGTATAGTTCAGGGAAGTGTTTTCGAAGATTTACGCCGTGACTGTGCCCGTGAGTTGACAGCCATGGATTTCCCCGGCTACGCCGTAGGTGGAGTCAGTGTCGGTGAAGGCTTGGAATTACTCAAAAAAGTTGTTGATTTCACTGAACCGCACATGCCGAAAGACAAGCCGCGCTACCTGATGGGGGTCGGACTCCCCGAGGATATTCTCGAGTCGATCGAACGCGGCATGGACATGTTCGATTGCGTCATTCCGACCCGCTACGCCCGCAGCGCCACCCTGTTCACCCGGCGCGGCAAGATCAGGATAACCAACCGCAACTACCGGCGCGACTTCTATCCGGTCGATCCGTCCTGCGACTGCTACTGCTGCCGCAACTTCACCCGCGCTTACCTGCATCATCTGTTCAACGCCAACGAAATCCTCTCGGCCACCCTGGCCGCCATCCACAATGTCCGTTTTTATCTGAACATGATGGCCGGAGCACGCATGGCGATCGAAGCAGGCGATTACCCGGCATTCAAACAGGATTTTCTCGGGGAATATTTATCCCCCAAAAAATAATCCGCGGCGGCGCAAGTTGCAACCGAACAGAAATCCCCCCCATGACAGGGGCATGAACACATTGGAGAGACACGATGAAAACCAGTATTCAAACCCGCTGGACGAAAAACCTGCAATTCGATTCGCAGATCGACGGTCACAGCGTCGTCACCGATGTCGCCACCGCCTATGGCGGGGATGATGAAGGACCCAGCCCGAAAAAACTGCTGCTCGCCGCCCTTTCCGGCTGCACCGGCGTGGATGTGGCCATGATCCTGAAAAAGATGCGGGTCGACTACGACGGCCTGGTCATCACCGTTGCAGCCGAGCAGACCGACGCGACCCCGTCCCAGTACACGGCCATGCACCTGATCTACGAGTTCAGCGGCAAGAACCTCGATCCGGACAAACTGAAAAAAGCCGTGCAACTCTCCAAGGAAAAATACTGCGGGGTGAGCATGATGTACGAAAAGATCATGGATATCACCTGGGAAATCAAGGTACGGGACTGATTCAGTCTGCGCCGTTGTACTCTCTCCATTCGACCTCATCCGCCAACAGCGGCCGCGGCGTCAGTTGCAGCGGAATTTGCAGGATTCCGGTTTCCGGCGGCGGTTTCAGTTCCCGGTACAGTTCCCCGCTGCGACGCCGGTAACTCCTGGACAGGTGCATGGGCAGGAAGAATCGCGGTTTGAGCGCGGCCAGCAGTTCGTTGACGTCATCGGTGCACAGATGCCATGACGCCCGCGCCCGCTCTTTCGCCTCATGAAGAAAAGTGCATTCACAGACGAGCAGGTCAATACCCGCCATCAGTTCAAGGATCTTCCTTCTGTTCTCCGGATTGAACCCGATATCGCTGATATACCCGATGGAATGCTTTCTTTGCGGTTTCATCAAAGCCGTGACCAGGCCGCGAACGTCATCAACCACGAGCTCCTGCTCGGCGCCGGCCGGGATTTTCAGTTCCGCGGGATAATCATGCCGCTGCAGGAAGCACCGTTTCAAGTCCCCCAGCCAGGCGCCGGGTCGCAGATTCATCTGCTCCAGTTTGCCCCGGTCGATCTGATAAGCGGGACGTTCGTTGATGCGGAAAATATGGCTGTCGACACGATGGTCGCAGCAAATGGACAGAACCTCGACGAAGTCATTCCGATAAATCAGGTCTCCTTGACGCTCTTCCGCTTCCCGCCGCCGCCGTAAAAAGCTGTCCGCACCGGAAAACAGATCGCAAGTGATGCGGTCGGAATGAATCTCGCGGACCTGAAAGCTGCTCCAGTAATCTTCGGCCAGGTTCCAGTCGTAACCGCGCAGCCTGTGTTCGAACTTGTCCGCCAGCCCCGGGCCGCCGTAAATGTCCACGGTTTTGCCCGCCGCAATCAGCTGACGCACCACCGCATCGATTCCCATCCAGTGATCCATGTGGGCGTGGCTGATAAAGACCGCGTCAAGGTTGGTGAAAGTGCGTTTGGCCAGATGATGGATCTGGCCGCAATCGAACAACAGGTGGCGGCCGTTGGGGCGGGTGCGCAGCAGCAACAGCGGGTCGTCGAGCAAGCCGGCGAAAAAGGTGGGGACAAGATTGCGAAAAGGGAAGCGCACCATGGGACGATCTCTCCGGACATTCTGAAACACTCAAGTTCCGTGGCAAAATGGGCTTGTGACACCCTTTTCAAAGGTGTTTGTCGCCATGGATGGCGACAACAAGTCCCATGGATGGGTTTATAGCGTCCTTTGAAAAGGGTGTCACAAGCCCACCTGAATTGACGTACTATACTATACTAGTCACTTTAAATAAAAAAGGCAGGTCGAATTGAATCCGCCTGCCTTTTCGGAAATTTAACACCTGACATCGTCAGGCCGGTTCATTTGCATCCCTCAACGCAGCATGAACCCCATCATCTTTTTCAACCAGCCGATTTTCATCAGTTTCATCATCCACATTTCGCCGATCGATTTGTTCAGAAACGACATGCTGGGGAAGGAATGCTGCAACAGCATGATATCCGCCAGGCGGATGTTTTTCTGGATCGCCAACCCCCACTCGTTGATCATTTCCGCCGAGCCTTCGCCGATCACCGAAACCCCGTAGATTTTTCCCAGTTTGCCGGTCAGCACCCGGACCGAACCGTCGGTAATCTGCTCGGCGATCGAAGCGCCGTAATCGGCGTATTTGGCTTCGATGACCTCGTATTTGATACCGGCCTTGATCAGATCGGCTTCGCGCATCCCCACTGCCGAAACCTGAGGCTCGGTGAAGACCGTCCACGGCACGACATACTTCTTGAAATCCTTTTTAAACGGCCAGGGACGCATGATATTCATCAGCGCAATCATCCCCTGATGCATGGCGGCGTGCGAAAAAAGATAGTTGCTGTTGCAGTCGCCGACCGCATAAATATGCGGAACGTTGGTCTGCAGGTTCCCGTTGACCGGAATTCCCTTCGGAGTGTATTCGACACCGGCTTTTTCCAGTTCCAGGCCGTCCAGAGTCGGTGTCCGACCGGCCGCGAGCAGCAACCGTTCCGCCTCGAGAACTTCACCTTCTTTCGTGGTTAAAACGACCTTGCCGCCGGTCTTCTCAACCCGGCTGATCGAGCGGCTGTTGTAAACCTCGATCCCCTCTTTTTTAAACTTCTCTTCCAGCAGTTCGCCGGCAAAACGGTCGGCGAAAGGCAGCAGATGGGGGTCCATCTGCACGATCGTCGTCTTGCACCCCAGCCGCTTGAAAGCCTGGGCCATTTCCGCGCCGATCGCCCCGCCGCCGATAATCAGCATGCTGGCCGGAATCTTGTCCTGATGAAACAGGTTCTCGTTGGTCAGGATATCGTCGACGGTTTCAATCCCCGGAATCGGCGGTTTTGAGGGCCGGGTGCCGGTACAGATAAAAATCCGCTTGGCGGTTATTTTACGCTCGCCAACCTGAACGGTATGGGAATCGACAAAGCTTGCCGCTCCCTGCCCGACGATTTTGTCGACTTTCTCGAACTTGACCCCGTATTTTTTCTGGTTGATGAAATCCAGCTTTTCCTGAATCGACGGAAACGGGTTATGCACTTCCGGTTCACGCATCTCCTCCATCTGAAAACTGGGAAACTTCGTCACTGCATGCCGGATCTTCGCCATGCGCAGCAGCGCCTTGCTGGGGATGCAGCCGACATTCATGCACTCGCCGCCGAGCTTGTTCTTTTCAATCGCACAGACCTTCAGGCCCATTTCGGCGCCCATTGCCGAGACGACCATCCCGGCCGGCCCGACTCCGATGGTCAGGATGTCATAATCGTAATTCGCCATAGTTCAAACCCTTTCGAAAGGCTGTAAATACCGTGTAAAATATTAATTTATATATATGGTTTTATAAATATAAAAAAAACCGGACACTGTCAAGACAATTCCGGCCTGACGACAAAACAACCGACATCCACTAAAATCAGTGCGTCGAAACGACAACCGGTGCGACAAAACCAAGGCAAACCGCAGGTTAGAGTTGCAGTTCCAGTTTGGACTCCTGCACCGTATTGCAGTCAGGGCAGCGAAAGATTCTGATATCGTGCCACCAGGGCTCGTCCCCCCAGTAGAATTCATTCCCGACGGAATCGATATGCTCGACATCCTTGAGCATCTTGGCGGCCTGGCAGGTATTGCAGTAGACCCAGATTTTACCGTCTGCGCACGCCTGTAAAAACTCTCCCGGATTCGACATCAAAGCACCTCCGGTTCAGGCTTTCGAAATGTTGGCCGTCTTTCCCTCCGCCCGCAAGGCTTTGACGGAACGCCCGGCAATCCCCCAGCTGTCGGTCTCCAGTTCCTTGATCATGACCTGAGTCGAGGCCGGGTTTTTACCGAGGATTCTAACCATCAGTTCGGTTATGCCTTCAACCAGTTGAGCCTTCTGCTCGTCTGTCGCTCCTTTGGTCATATTGACTTCAACGTATGGCATGCTGATTTCCTTTCAATATTTTCGATCGGTTAGCGTGGCGGCAGAATCATTATCACTCTCCACCGCCGGGAATGCAATATCTATACGTCAACGAACGGCCTGCAAGCGCCCGCAACAAAAAAAGCCCCGCAGTTTCCCGCGGGGCTTTCTAGCTGTCAAAAAACCGGTTTAAAGTTTTGCAACATTGCTGGCCTGAGGGCCTTTCTGGCCGTCAACGACATCGAAACTGACACGCTGCCCCTCAGCCAGAGATTTGAATCCATCTCCAGAAATGGCTGAAAAATGCACGAAAACATCGGGCCCGTTGTCCTGCTCAATAAAACCGAAACCTTTGGAATCATTAAACCATTTCACTGTACCTTCTGCCATTGTTTTCTTTCTCCTTACATGGTCCCCTCGGGGAGTTGCGTGATGCCGACCGGCACATACCGGCCATGAAAAAAACCGCTCAGCCGATCCGGTCTGTGCGGTTATTATCTGATCTAAACAGTAAAAAGCGACACAAACTAACACTGTTACATCGGGAAATTATCATGAGTGTCACGGGAAATCAAGTAGTTATAATAAAAACATCATCGCGCGAACAGCCCGCACATTCAATCGAACGCCACGACAAAGCTGTCCCGGAAGCCGGAGGAAGCCAAATGACGCGCAGCTTCCTCAGCGTGCTCCAGAGAAGCATAGTGTCCGACTCGCACGCGATAGAGCCGGCGGCCGTTGACCGATGCCGTCGCGACGACGGCTTTCCCATAGCGGTCACGCATTCTGGTCGCCAGTTGCCGGGCATTGGCGGCAGACGAAAACGCACCGATCTGCACGGCGAAGCTGCCGGAGTCGTAATCAGCGGGAGCACGATAAGTCACGGTGCCATGTTCTGTTTGGGGATAGCCGAGGGCTTCAATGGTGACCGGCGCCGTCCCGGAATCGAGAATTCCAAGCTGTTGCGCCGCGGTATGGGAAAGATCGATAATCCGGCCGGCAACGAAAGGGCCGCGGTCATTGATCCGCACGATAATCTGGCGACCGCTGTGCAGATGGGTGACCTTGACGGAAACTCCCAGCGGCAAAGTCTTGTGGGCGGCGGTCATGGCATACATATCGTAAATTTCGCCGTTGGAGGTCTTGCGGCCGTGGAATTCACGCCCATACCAACTGGCGATACCGCGTTGGCGAAACCCGTGGTGGCTGCGCAGCGGGTCGTATCTCTGCCCATCGACCTCGTAAGGTTTCTGCCAGCCCGGAAGCTCGCGGGTTTCCGGCGTCTCAATCACCCTGGTCGTATGGCCGCCGCAGCCGCTGAAAAAAAAGAGTAAAAGCAGGCAGGAGGCACAGGCGAAAAGGCCTCTGGCAATCACGATCATGTCAGGATTTTTTCGGTTCTTCCACTTCCGTCATCGCCCGGAACCTCTGATAACGCTGCTCTATCAAACCTTCGGGCGAATATTCCTCCAGTTCGGCCAGGTGTCTGAGCAGAGACTCTTTTAAGGTTGCGGCGGCAAACCCGGGATCCTGGTGGGCACCTCCAAGAGGCTCAGGCACCACTTCGTCAATCACGGTTTTCAAACTGTCGACATCCTGAGCCGTCAGTTTCAAAGCTTCCGCCGCCAGCGGGCCTTTGCTGCCGTCACTCCAGAGAATCGCGGCGCAGCCTTCCGGAGAGATAACCGCATAAACCGAGTACTGCATCATCAGCACGCGATTACCGACGGCAATGGCAAGAGCGCCGCCGGAGCCGCCCTCGCCGGTGATGGTGACGATAACCGGGACCCGCAGCATCGCCATTTCACGCAAATTCCTGGCGATCGCCTCAGCCTGACCGCGTTCTTCGGCCCCGATCCCCGGAAAAGCGCCCGGAGTATCGACGAAGGTGAAAATCGGCAGGCCGAACTGATCGGCCAGTTGCATGACGCGCAAGGCCTTGCGATACCCTTCCGGGTTGGGCATACCGAAGTTGCGATGGACTTTTTCCTTGGTATTGCGCCCTTTCTGGTGGCCGATAACACAGCAAGGTTTGCCGTCGATGCGCGCGAAACCGCAGACCAGAGCAGGATCATCACGAAAATTTCGATCGCCGTGGACTTCCGACCAGTCGGTGAAGATGCGCTCAATATAATCCAGGGTATAAGGCCGGTTCGCGTGACGGGCAAGCTGGGTTCTCTGCCAGCGCGTCAGGTTGTTGTAAATCTCTTTTTTCAGCCGGTCCGCTTTTTTCTCCAGTTTTTTTATTTCGCTGTCGAAATCGACATTATCCGTCGAATATTCCCGCAGTTCACCGATTTTGGTTTCCAGCTCGGCAATCGGCTTTTCAAAATCGAGATATTGATTCATGAAAATCTCCCGGCCCGCAGAGGGACATTAAATTTACAATGAATTTCCTTGAGATTAAAAACGTGCCACCTTAAATCTTCACCGAATGAAGGTCAAGCCACATGCGTTCATTTCACTCAAAATTCATCACATTATACCCGAAGATGGCCTCGGCATCAGCCATCGCCTGATCCGACGCCGCCATTTTCAGGTTGTCGGGCAGTTTGATGAGCGTCTCGCTGCGATTGGGAATGACGATATGCAACTGCACCGCACAGTTGCCGCGATACCGCTCGACAACGCTTTTCAGCCGCCGCATCTGCATTTCATCCAGACCGGGCGTGGTCAGCCGGATATGGACTTTTGTGGTCATGGTTTCCTTGACCTCTTTCAGCAACAGCACCTCGGTAGCCAACAGTTTACAGGCCTCTTCTCCGACATCCAGCTCACCGCTGACCAGCAACGGATCTTCGCCTTTGAGCAGTTCCATTGCCGCCGCGTAGGCCTCGGGAAAGACAACCAGTTCAACCGAACCGCTGAGGTCTTCAAGCGTCACAAAGGCCATGCGTTCGCCTTTTTTGGTGATCAGTTCCTTCAGGCCGGAGACGACCCCGCACACCCGGACCGTTTCCTTGTCGTGACGTTCGTGCAACGCGGCTGTTTCGCAGGTGGCATAGCGTTTAATCGCATCGCTGTAACGCGCCAGGGGGTGACCGGTCACATAAAATCCGAGGGCTTCCTTCTCGTGGCTGAGCAGGGTCTTTTCATCCCACTCGTCCACCGCGGGCAAGCTGCCGTAGCCGTTACCGCCGACGGAACGGATCTCATTACTGCCGAACAGCGAATCCTGGCCCGACTCCCGTTCCCGCTGCAACCGCTGGGCGATGTCCATCGCTTCTTCCAGTCCGGCAAGGAATTGCGCCCGATTGCCGCCCAGAGTGTCAAAGGCGCCGCACTTGATCAGGGCCTCAGCCACCTTCTTATTGACCTTGCGCAAGTCGACCCGCTCGCAAAAATCCTGCAGCGAATTGAACGGTTTGTCCCGGCGCACCTGCAGGATCGAATCGAGCGCCGCCGAACCGACGCCCTTGACCGCCCCCAAGCCGAACCGCATGGCCTCGTCGGCAACGGTGAAAGAGCGATCGGAGGCATTGATATCCGGCGGTCTGACCTCGATATTCATCGAGCGGACTTCGCTGATGTTCTTGATCACCTTGTCCGTGTTTTCCATGTCCTCGGTTAACAGAGCGGCCATGAATTCAACCGGATAATGGGCTTTCAGATAGGCGGTCTGATAAGCGATCAGGGCATAGGCTGCGGAATGGGATTTATTGAACCCGTAAGCGGCAAATTTCTCCATCAGATCGAAAACCGCTTCGGCCTTTTTCGAATTGAGCTTGTTTTCCTTGGCGCCGGCCATGAAGATCTGTTTCTGCTTGGCCATTTCTTCGGGTTTTTTCTTGCCCATGGCGCGACGCAACAGGTCGGCGCCGCCCAGGCTGTAGTTCGCCAGGGTCTGGGCGATGAGCATGACCTGTTCCTGATAGACGATAACCCCGTAGGTATCTTTCAGGATCGGTTCCAGTTGCGGAAAGTCGTATTTGAACTGTTCCACCCCGTGCTTGCGTTTGATGAATGAATCGACCATGCCGGAGCCCAAAGGGCCGGGACGGTAAAGAGCGACCATGGCGATCAGGTCTTCGAAGCAGTTCGGCTTGAGCTTGACCAGATACTCTTTCATCCCGCTCGATTCCAGTTGGAAAACGCCCGTCGTTTCCCCCCGGGACAGTAAATCGAAGGTCGTTTTGTCGTCATCGGGAATCAGCTTGAGGTCGAAATCGTCATCCTTGCCCGAACGAATCAAACGCACGGCGTTTTCGATGACGGTCAGGGTCTTCAACCCGAGGAAGTCGAATTTGACCAGGCCGATTTTTTCGACGTAACTCATCGGGTATTGGGTGACCTGCCCGCCCGACTTCGGATCGACATAAAGCGGCAGATACTGCGGCAACGGCTGCGGCGTGACCACCACTCCGGCGGCATGGGTCGAAGCGTGACGGGTCAGCCCTTCGAGCGCCAGGGAAATTTCGACCAGTTCCTTGATCCTGGGGTCTTTTTCAATCAGATTTTTCAGCTGCGGTTCCTGCCCAATCGCCTGTTTCAAGGTGATGCCCAGAATATTGGGTACCAGTTTGGCGATTTTATCCACTTCGCCGTACGGAATATTCAAAGCGCGACCGACATCGCGCAATACGCCCTTGGCCAGCATCGTTCCGAAGGTGATGATCTGGGCGACATTCTCTTCGCCGTACTTGTCGCGCACGTAGTCGATCACTTTCTCACGTCCGTAAATGCAGAAATCGACGTCGATATCGGGCATGGAAATACGTTCCGGGTTGAGAAAACGCTCGAACAGCAGATTGTAGGGAATCGGATCGATATCCGTAATCCGGATCGCGTAAGCCACCAGACTGCCGGCGGCCGACCCGCGCCCCGGGCCGACGGGGATACCATGATCTTTCCCCCAGTTGATGAAGTCGGCGACGATGAGAAAATAGCCGGGAAAGCCCATTTCCCTGATGGTCCCCAGCTCCTCCTCCAGACGCTCCCGGTAAACCTTGACATCCGCGTCCGTGACTTCGCGCAACTTCCTGATCTCATCGAGCCGTTCTTCAAGGCCCTCGCGGCTCTGTTCCTCCAGCACTTCATCCAGGGTTTTGGCTTCCGGTTTGACGTACTGGGGAAAATGATAGGTCTCGAAATCCAGGTCCAGGTTACAGCGTTCGGCGATTTTAATGGTATTGGCGATGGCCTCGGGCTGATCCGGGAACAGTTTGCTCATTTCCTCCGCCGATTTGACGTAAAACTCGTCGTTCGGAAAGCGCATCCGGTTCGGATCGTCCATGGTTTTACCGGTTTGAATACAGAGCAGGACTTCATGGGCGTAGGCGTCTTCCCGGGCCAGATAGTGACAGTCGTTGGTCGCCACCAAAGGCAGATTCAATTCGGCAGCGATGCTGATCAGCCCGGCATTGGCCTTGGCCTGTTCCGGCAGAAAGTTCTCCTGCAGTTCAAGATAAAAGCGCTGGTCGTCGAAAATACCCGCCATTTGACCGGCCCGGGCCAGGGCCTCTTCCGGTTGATTCAAATTGATCAGCGTGGGCAATTCGCCACCGAGGCAGGCGGATAGAGCGATCAGTCCTTCATTGTGATCGGCCAGCACTTCCCAGTCGATGCGCGGCTTGTAATAGAAGCCTTCACGATAAGCGAGGGACAGCAGGCGGCAGAGATTTTTATACCCGGTCAGGTTCATGCACAACAGAACCAGATGATAAGAGGCCTCGGAAGAACCCCGGGCACTGCTTTTGGTAAAACGCGATCCGGGGGCGACGTAAACCTCGCAGCCGACAAGGGGCTTGATCCCGGCTTTCATGGCTTTGGTGTAAAATTCGATGGCACCGAACATGTTGCCGTGATCGGTCACGGCCACGGCCGGCATTTTAAAATCTTTTACCCGGTTGACCAGTTGATCAAGCTTGATGGCGCCGTCGAGCAGACTGTACTGGCTGTGCAAATGGAGATGAACGAAGTTGGCGTGTTCCATATATGGCCATTCCTGGAATTGTTGTAAAAAAAGGCATGAATCCACAGACAAAACCGGTCTGCGAACCGTTGGCAAAGCTTCGCTCTGCGCACTTAAACTACCACCCGGTTTCAAGTCCGGTCAAGCGTCTTGGGCCGGCGGAAAAACCTCAAGAAGAAGTGACAAAAGTTATCGCCGGCCGGAAAAAAACGCACGCTTGAGCGGAATGATCCGTGCCGCGGCTGCGAACCTTATTCAATCTGAATAAAAATGTGTCCTGCTCTTTCCATTGCCGCCGAGTTGCGGTATTTTCCAAAGGGTTTCAGTGGTGCTGACAAATTCGCCATCAAAGTGCGCAAGGGGGCAATATGCGGATAGAATCTGATCTCAAACTCGGTTTCAAGGATGTGCTGATCCGGCCTAAACGTTCCACCCTCAACAGCCGTTCTCAGGTACAACTGGAGCGGCCCTTCACCTTTCTTCACAGCCGACGCGAATGGCAGGGCATTCCGATCATCGCCGCCAATATGGATACGGTGGGCACCTTTGAATTGGCTGAGGTTTTCGCCGAGTTCGGACTCTTGACGGCGATTCACAAACATTACTCGCTGGAAGAATGGGAACGTTTTCTTGCCGGCCGGGACGCGGACATTTTTCAGCGCATCATGATCAGCACCGGAACCGCCGAAAATGATTTCAAGCAGTTGAAAAACATCATCAGCCGCCACCCTCAACTTGAGTTCATCTGTATCGACGTCGCCAACGGCTATGCCGAATCTTTCGTTGATTTCGTCAAACTTTGTCGCGACAGCTTCAGCGACAAAACCATCATCGCCGGTAATGTCGTCACCGGTGAAATGGTCGAGGAATTACTGTTATCCGGAGCGGACATCGTCAAGGTCGGTATCGGGCCGGGTTCGGTTTGCACCACCCGGGTCAAGACCGGAGTCGGCTATCCCCAGCTGTCGGCCGTCATCGAATGCGCCGACGCCGCTCACGGCCTCGGCGGCCGCATCATTTCCGACGGCGGTTGCATCAGTGCCGGCGACGTCTCCAAGGCGTTCGGCGGCGGTGCTGACTTCGTCATGCTCGGCGGTATGCTGGCCGGCCACGACGAGAGCGGCGGCCAGTTGATCGAACGCGACGGCCAGCAATTCAAATTGTTTTACGGTATGAGCTCAGCCACGGCCATGGAGAAACATGTCGGCGGCGTTGCCGACTATCGCGCTTCGGAGGGAAAAACCGTGGAAGTTCCCTACCGCGGCCCGGTGGCCGAGACAGTGAAGGATATTTTAGGGGGAGTGCGTTCCTCCTGCACTTACGTCGGCGCCGCCGCATTGAGGGAACTGACGAAGAGAACGACCTTCATCCGGGTTCAGGAACAGGAAAACAGAAAATTTTCCTGATCCGGTTTATTCGTGAGTGTTCGTGGGAAAACCGGGCCGGCCGGATTCTCACCGAAATAAACCAATCCGGGGGCCCGCTTCACACCGTTGAACCGGAAGATGGGCCGACCGGAGCAAAAAGCGGTTTAAGCTTATCCGGCACTCTTTCAGAGACAGGTCAGGACAGGGCACATGGCAAAATACAGATGCATCGAATATCGACTTCATCCGCTACGGGAGGCGATATACAACGAGCTTCACATTCGCCCCTTCCATGCGTTGGAAACCCCGCAAAAGCTTACCCACCTGGTCGCCTGCTGCGCTGAACGCGAGGAATTGACAAAATCCTTTGAATTGCTCTGCGAACTGTGCCGGCGTTACGAAGTCAATCCGCCGCAGGAGGATACCGTCGCTTTCCATCAGGACTTCGGCGACTTTACCGTCAACTGGGAGCGTCATGTCGAGTTTTATTCTTTTACCATCATGCATCCCGGACCGATCGGCAAAGAGCCCTTCGATTATACCGCCATCGACCTCCTGCCCGCCGACTGGTTGAGACAGCTGCCGGGACAAATGCTCGCCGCATTCCACCTTATCATCGATAATCGACAGCCGGATGATACTTCCGCAGCGCTGACGCGCTATTTCGAAGGGCATGCGGTTATGATCAGTGATGTGTACGGCAAAAGGGCGCAAATTCAGACCGCTTTCAAACTTCACGGGGACGGTCACGGCCGCCTGATCATTCGCAATCATGAGTTAAACAGTTCGCAAATGGGACAATTGGCAAGGCGCATCACGGACCTTGAAACCTATCGCCTTCTGGCCCTGATGGCGCTGCCGACGGCCAAGAAAATCGCCCCGCGGTTACTCGATATGGACAAACAGCTGGCCGATATTCTCACCGCCGTCACCGATTTGGACTCGACCCGAAACGAACGGAACTTATTGGAACAATTGACGAAAGTCGAAGCCCAGCTGGAAACCTACCGGGCGGAAACCAATCATCGTTTTTCCGCCACCAAGGCCTACCATCAACTGGTCATGGAACGGCTGAAGGGAATCAAAGAGAGTCCCGTCGAAGGGTACCTGTCGGCCGGAGAATTCATTAATCGGCGCCTCAATCCGGCTTTACGCACCTGTGAATCGGTGCAGACCTGGATGGACGACCTGTCAAAGCGCGTCGAACGGGCCAGCGACCTGATGCGAACCAGAGCCAACCTGAACCTGCAGGAACAAAACCGCTCGCAGCTGGCGGCCATGAACAGACGCAGCAGGTTGCAGTTTCGCCTGCAGGAAACCGTGGAAGGATTGTCCATCGCCGCGATCAGTTATTATGCCGTTGGTCTGTTGAGTTACCTGTTCGGCGGCCTGCCGCTGAAGCAATGGGGCATTGACAAAAACATGCTGATCGCCGGATCGATACCGGTCGTGCTGCTCACCATCTGGTATGTTACCCGGAGGATCAAGCATCGGCTGATTCATGATCAGGAAGAGCCCTGATCACAGCGGATCCCCGGCCGGGAATCCGCCGTGATTCGCCGGGCGATGGCGATATGGGCTAAAAATCGGGCAATGGCGGGGGAGACTGATCGAAGATCGTCGAAAAACTCCAGTTTTGATCCTGTCCGATCGGGTTGCCGAGCACATCACACAGGTTGCCGCTGACGACAACCTGATAGTCACTGAAAGGCAGCAGCACCTGGTCCGGGACAAAAACAAGCTGTTTTGCTTCGGCATCGTAGCTCAGGTTACCGGCGACCGCAGCCCCCCCGGGGCCGTAAAGCTCGATCAAAGAAGTTCCCAACAAGGTTTCATCGAGTAATTCGTCGAACTCCAGGGTGATGACCGCATCGACCGGCACGCTGTCGCCGGCGGCCGGGGCTCGACTCAACAGCTGCGGCGGCTGCATATCCCAGAGCTCCAGCCCTTGTTCAACCCGTTGCCGATAGAGCTCCAACAACTCGGCATTCAGGGAGTTCAGGCTGATCTCCTCGCTGACGGCAGCGACCAGCGCATCGACATCAGCAACAAGGAGATCGTTGCGTTCAGCGTCCAAGGCCTGCTTGATCAAGCCCGCCCGGGCCATAACCTGATCACTGATCAGATAGGCGACCAAAGCCTGCTCTTCATCGCTGACGGTGCCGCCCAAATTCAGTTCGACGGCACTCCTCAGCCGCCCCATTAGGCGGGCGACAACCCGTGCCGCCTTATGCGTCAGGGAGTACTCTCCCCCGCCGGCAGGCTCCGAGCTGGCACTGTCGATATAATCGACAAACGGCGACACATCATCCGCGATACCGAGTTGCGACCTGACGCTCAGCACCGCCTGCTGTTCGGTAAAGCCCGGATTCTTTTCCTGCTCGATTTTGACCAGAGTCGTCAACGGCGAGACAAACTCCCAGCGCCCGGGCGGCGCTTCCAGGAGATAATCAGCCCCGACGGCGGTGCCGCTATCCTCGTCCACGGTCTGGCCGGCAATCACGTCAACCAGCACCGGATACAGGAGACCTTCTCCCGAATTGACCTCCAGGGAGAACGCTCCGCCGCCGCCCGACCGGACTGTCGGTTCGCCGTTATCGTAACGCCGGTTGGCATTGCGGTCGAGAAAAACGCGCGCATCGCGCAGATAACCGTCAGCGACAACCCCCGCAAGGGTTGTCAGCGTCGCGCCGGGAGCCGTGCCCGAATCAACCGTTCTGTCCACGCCGCCGGAATCACCGCCGTCTTCACCGCTGCAAGCGGAAAAGATCAGCAGCAATGCGCAGAGCGACAACTTTATAACCAGATGAGATAAGCTTTTCATTTTCAGCTCCTGCTACTGCAAGGGTTTGGGCACCAGCAGAGAAATGGGCTCGGCGTTGGGGTTGATGTAAACCCAATAGCCTATCCAGGGGACCAGTTGGGCCGGGCGGTTGCCGCCCGCACCGGCAAACTCATTGACACCGCCCCAGTCTTCGCCGAGGTAGGAATGAATACCGTCGACAACCAGATTGTTTTCCACCGCCGTTAACCACGGAACGGCTGCGCCATCACCCACGCGAACCTCGATATCCGCGAGCGCAACCTGCCCGCGATAAGGATTACCGATCAAATTCCAGCCGGTTTTGACTTCAATGGGATGGGCCTGGGTGTCGATTTCAGCGTACATGCTCCTGTCGGGCAGGGTTCCGCCGGAGGTTTTTTTCAGGACATAGCCTTCTCCCGACGTGATCGGCGCACCCGAATCGGCCAGCTTGAAAGAGCCGTTGGGTCCCGAATCCGGATTCCAGCGATAAACGGCCTTGTTGCCAAAAGCCTCCAGGGCATCAAGGGCATAGGCATTGATGGCGGCGGCGATGCCGAGGACATTTCTGCCGTTGAGCATCTCGACATTCGGTCCCGGCAAATCACCGGTTTGCGGATAACGCCACAGCTGATTTTGCGCGGTGTCTTCGACAACAAAATGGTAACGGTGCGAAAATGCCGGTCCAAGCCGGGTGACGAATGCATATTCGGCCCCGCCGGAAAGTGCTCCGCTGGTCAGAACCATCGGGAACTTATAGTCGTTGAGGACGACATAGACCCGCCGTTGGTCGGCAGCGACGTCGTCACGCAGGGTCATGCCGAAACGATAATCAAGATCCTGTTTCGGTTTACCGTCGACGAAATTGTTGCTGTCATCGCCGCCGTCAACCCGCTCGACCCCAATCAGCCCCGGGGACAGCGGATCATAGCTCAGTCCGTCCGGGATCGGAGAAAACACGGCCGTTATCGTATGATGCCGGTCGATATTGATGAATTCATAGCGGGAAGCCAGCCCCACCGAAACATTGTCAACCAGCAGGTCATTGACATAATACCCGGCCATGGGCGTCAGTTCATAAGCCTGAGACCCCCCGTACAGAATGCTTGTCTGTCCTTCGGGAGTGATGAAGCCGCCGCTAGTCGCCGTAGCCGTAACCACCCAGCCCGCCTTGCCCGCATCCAGAGGGAACCCGTCACGCACGTCGGAAACACCGTCATTGTCGTCATCGGTGTCGGCATTGTTGCCGAGCGAGTCTCCGTCACTGTCCTCCCATTCCGTATCATCATGCGGAAAAGCATCGAGATGATCAAGTATGCCGTCGCCGTCGGAATCCTGGTGAACATAGGCGGTAACCTCGATGGAAAACGGCGCCAATGTCGTCGACAAAACACCGTCGGAGACATTGATGGCGATTCCGGGATACACGCCGAGCTGAGCTTCAGAGGGGGTCCCGCTCAAAGCTCCGGTGGACTCGTCGAATGCCGCCCAGACCGGTTTATTGTCAATGCTGAACGCGAGGGCGTCATTGTCGGGGTCGGTGGCGGCAGGAGCAAAAGAATATCCGGTCGTCGCCATCACCGTACTGTCCGGCGTACCGTTTATCTGCGGCGCGCGGTTGGTGTTCGTCACCGCCACGGCAACCGCCTCCGAAGCGCTCAGCACGCCGTCGGTGACGGAAAACTCAACCGTGAAATGACCGGCTTGAGAGTACTCGGGAGTCCAGTTGAACTGTTGCCGACTCGCATCGAAAACGGCTCCCGCCGGCAAACCGGAGGCGCTGAAAGTCAGGGCATCGCCGTTTTCGTCCGTCGCAGCGACCGTGAACGACAGCAAAGATCCCTCAGCCACGGTTTGACTGCCGATCGGCGTCAGCACCGGCGCTTCATTGCCGTCGGCAATGGTGATGACGGCTGTTTCCGAAGCCGCCAACAAGCCGTCGCTGACTGTGAACACGACACTGTAGCTGCCGGCCTGGTTCGGCCCGGGAATCCAGCTGAAAGAGCGGGTTGAGGGCGTGAATACCGCCCCTTCCGGCAGATTCGCGGCGCTGTAGGTCAGACTGTTGTTGTCCGGGTCGGAAGCATTGACCGAAAAATTGATGCTGTCACCTTCGCTGAACACCAGAGCTCCAAAGGTTGCGATTTCCGGGGGACGGTTGACATTGGTCACATTGATGGTGACCAGTTCGGAATCATCCGCCGAACCGTCACTGACGGTGAAAGAAACCGGATAGACGCGGGTGTTGTCCGATCCGTCGTAATCGGGGGTCCAGCTGAACTGCCGCGTCGCGGGATTGAAGGCCGCGCCTGCGGGTAAATCGTCGGCGCCGTAGCTCAGCGCATCGCCGTCGGGGTCGGCGGCGTTGATGGTGAAAGTCAGCTGTGAGCCTTCGGCGACGGTGTGGGTGCCGATCGTGCTCAGCACCGGTGCGCGGTTCACGTTCGTTACCGTGATCCGAACGGTTTCCGCATCCGCATCCCGGCCGTCACTGACACTGAAAGTGACATTATAGATGCCGGACTGCGTAAACCCGGGCGTCCATTCAAACGCTCCGGTCGAGGAATTGAATCCGGCGCCGTCGGGAAGATCGGCGACACTGAACGTCAGAGCGTCACCATCGCTGTCCGTGGCGGTCAAAGCGATGGCTAAGGCGGCATTTTCGAGGACGGTTCTGTTACCGATGCCCGTCAGTACGGGGGGCGTGTTGGCAACAGCAACCGGGGGGCTGTGGACGGCATTGGAATAAGCGCTTTCATTGCCGGAATCGTCATAGGCGGTTACGGCAAAGTAGTGGTCGTCCGTATCGGACAAACCGTGGATGGTATAGGTCAGGACATCTCCCACGTCAATGGGAGAACCGCCTTCCGTCGCCCCGCCGCCGTCGAACGGCGCGGTTGAAGAATCGCTGTCGTAATAGATTCTGTAACCGCTGATGTCGCTCGGACTCGGATCCCAGGAAAGGGTGACCGTTTTGGCTGCGGCCTGGGAGCTGATCGCTCCGGCCAGCAACAGCAGCAATAGCGTTCGCATGACACTTTTCATTTTATCCTCCGCCGCCCTGTTGGTTGATCCCGGACAAAAAAACGCTCACCTTCGTTGCCGAAGATGAGCGCATGAAAACCGGTTTGCGTTTGAATGCGCTGCATTCTCTTCGGCAACCCGGCTGTCCCGGCTCGGGACCCGTGGTTTTGCGTCACCGGATCGCTCCGGTTTTGCCCTTTCGGAGATTCAGTTTTTTTCAGTCTACCTTAACGCATGTGTTGCGTTCAATCGGCCCGACGGTTTTCCGTCCGGGATTCAGCCCCTTGCCCGGGACAACAAAAAACGCTCACCCCGGTGCCGAAGTGAGCGTTTCTCAAGTCGATTATTTAATGAAAGGCTTGAAGAAATGCGCTGCATCTTCTTCGGCAACCCGGCTGTCCCGGCGCGGGACCCGTGGCTTTGCGTCACCGGATCGCTCCGGTTTTGCCCTTTCGGTAGATCGCTGTCAACTATAATTTTTTAAATCCTAGCCGAGGCAAAAAAATAAATCAAGCGAAAATGAGCCCCCCTTCATCTTGCTTTTGTCCCCCCAAGAACCGCCACCCCGGCTTCAGCCAGCATGGTCACCAGTTTTATCAGCGGCAATCCGATCAGGGCGCTGTAATCCTCACCCTTCATCCGTTCCATGAGCGCAATCCCCAACCCTTCGATTTTAAACGATCCGGCGCAATCAAATGGGCGTTCGCGACGCAGATAATCCTTGATCTGCCCATCACTCAGGTTTCTGAGGCTCACCGAATAGGTGGCAAAATCGGTCTGGGCAATCCCGTTACGGCAGTCCAGCAACGCCAGTCCGGTATAGAAACAATGCCGGCAGCCGGACATTTGCCGCAGTTGCAGAAAAGCATTGTGAAAGTTCCCGGGCTTCCCGATCGCACGACCGCGCTGGTCGACAAAAACCTGATCGGAACCGATGATCAGGGCCTCGGGGTAGCGCTCCGCCAGACTCCGGGCCTTTCCCAGGGCCAGATGGCGGACCAGTAGAGACGGCGCGACGCTCGGATCGATCTTTTCAACGAACTCGGGAGCTGCGCTGGTAAAAGGCAACCCCAACTGACGCAGCAGCTGTTGCCGATAAGGGCTGGTCGTAGCCAGGACAAGTTCTCTCATCTTTCATCCATTATCCGGCCGCCCCTTGCTTTCGCCTGCGGTTAAGCCGCAAGTGCCGGCTGAACCTCCCGGTGACGGCTTTCCGCCGGCGCAGCCGCTTCCGGGCCGGACGTTATTGCACCGCTGCCGAACAGATAGCCTTTGACCGAGGAGATCAGTTCCTTTTGCAACAGAACTTCATCAACCTGTCCGGTAAAAGATTCAATTTTTCCATTGTCGTGCAAAACCGGCAGCAACTGAGCGGATTCCTCGCCGCCGAGTCTGATTTCCGTCCAAAGCTCACTGGTCCCGTCCCCTACCGTACCGCAAATTGTGCCGGAAGGCACCTCTTTCTCGGGATCCAGCAAAATATCACGGACATCAAGATAGAAACTTTTGTTCGCCGCATCCGGCAGAGATAACCAAATCATCGCCTCCTCCTTTCAGAAGTCGTGGTTATCTCCAATTATCCACACCGTTACGACAAATAATGTCACACTGGCGGCTGAAATTGCATCGCTCCCTGCAAGCCGGCGATGAGCTGCCGGCGGATGGCTTCCGGCTGCAGCACTTTGACATGGGGGATAAACGAATAGATCCAGGCGAGGATTTCCTTGTCGCCGCTGGCACTGAAACGCAGGATCAAGGAGCCATCTTCCTGTTCGTCGATCTGTTGTTCGGGGTGCCAGATCCGCTCACGCACGAAATGCGCAACCTCGGGGCTGAAATACAGTTCAAGATGGCGCGTTTCACCTTCTTCGATCAAGCCGAAGGCCGTCCCGGTCAGCAGATCGACGCGATAGTCTTCCGGGACATCAAAACGTTCGTTCTGCAAGTCCAGAGTCTCTATCCGCTCCACGGCGAAAAGTCTGAGTGATGCACGGTTGTGAGCATAGCCGCCGATATAAAGCCCGTTTTTGAACAGCAGCAGCGTGTAAGGGTCAACCACATATTCTGCCGGGGCACGGTTGACGGGACGATAAAAAATCCGGCAACGATGTTGCTTCAACAAAGCCTGCCGCAGTTGTTTCAGCAATTCCCCCTGTTGAGAGTAATCCTTGAAACCGAGAAAACGAGGAGATGACGCTTCCGCCAACCGTTCCAGATGCGCCACGCTACGCGGCGGCAAGTTGGAACGGATGCGTGAAAAAATGGCCTGCAAATCATCGTGAAAGGGCGTCCCGCGCAGGAATTCCAGCTGTCCGCGGCACAGATAGAGGGTCATCAACTCTTCCAGGGAAAAGGTGATCGGCGGCATCTTGCTGAACCCGGAGATGAAACCGTAGAGCACATGACCGTCGGCCTGACGCTCGTTCACCAGCGGATACCCGGCGTCCAGAATCGCCTGCAGATCGCGATAGATCGTCCGCCGCGTCACCCGGCATTCTTCCACCAGTTCGTCAACCGTCGCCCCGTAACGCGATTCCAGAATCCGGATCAGGTCGTGCAAACGCGAGGCCTGGCTGTACTTCTTCGGCACCCGACCGGGTTTGCGGTTTAAACCAGGGACACTCCCCATGTTTTTCACTTCTTTCTCAGTTGCCCAGCCTTTTTAGGCCGCAACGACCGATTCAGCATCATTCTCATTTTATCAATAAGTATCTCGGTCCCAAACGGTCTTCCGGTACTGGTTGCCTAGCGGATTCCATGATCTATCGCAGAGTCGGAATCCTTTACAAATTCAGCGTAAGACTCACTCTCACAGAGACCCAGCCACTTAGCAAGGCATCATTTGAAGCAATTAAATGGGCTTTCGCACTTGACCATTGATGATCTTCCGCATTTGTCGCCATTTCCGCTTTCAACGGATTGTTTTCAATATACTGCACAACCGGCCAAAGGCATTGGTTATTGGTTATTTTCAACAATGCATAAAAAAGAGAGTTTTCCAGACACAGCCGGGCAGCCTCAACTTGCGGTTCCAATACTGGGTATGGACCTGATTCGTCAGACCGATGCCGCGCGCCAGCAAACCCTCTTTTTCTGGCATGGCCAACAGGTGAAAATGATTGTCCATCAGGCAGTATGTCCGGATTTGCAAAGCATGTTTCCTATTGCACTGATGGATAAATATTTTATAATCCCCGTATGGCTCTGTCGGGGATCCATTCTTTAACAGATTAAAATAGCTATGGATTCCCGCCTTCGCGGGAAAAACGCCCCATGCAACTTTTTTCTCTGTGTATTCACCGGAGAAATAGCATAATTCAACAAAATGTCCAGATAAGTTTTACACTCTTCGTCATTAAAAAAACTGGAACACGATTATTACCTCGCGAGGTTACAACTGAGGGTGCCTGGGGCAAATATGCGAGCAATTCTTGGTATTGTATTGATAGTAAGATTGAGAGAACGGCAATGCAACAAAGATTATGGGGAGCGCCCCTAACTCCTCTATTTCTCCCTAATTTTCCGTGCCGCAAAGGAAAAGAATTGTGCGGTTGTTCGGAGTAATGACAATATTCCATCTGGCGACGGGGATTCCAGTAGTTAGTTCATTACAGATGGAACTGCCGCTAAAACCATAAAAAAAGCCCGGAGCATTTGCTTCGGGCTTTTAAGTTTCGCTTCTATAAAGTTTATCAGTTGTTGCGCTTGCGGCGGTACAAAGCCAGACCAGCGAGGCCGGAGCCGAGCAGGATCCAAGTGCTGGGTTCTGGAACAGGGGCAACATCTGAAGTTGATACTGTTCCATAGTCGCTTGAAACAAAAAGACTGTAATTTCCGTAGTGGTTGCTAGGGTTGACGCCAGATATGGCTTCAGAAAGAGTGAAGCGGTAGTCAGATATAGCTGCTACGTAATCGCCTGCCAAAATCCAAGTGTCAATCAGAGAGTTCAAACCCGCACCATCATCGTCATCAGACCTTCTTAAGTCCACAAAATCCAAATCACCATCATCGACAAAAAGGTACATGACAGGATCAAAGTCAGTGGTTGAGGTTTCCAATTGGAGATCAAGCCATGTATCATCCGTTAGAGAAAAATAGAAATAATCAACCTGATTTGTAGCACTAATACTTCCTTCATAAGTGATACTGTTAGCAAATGCATTTGAAGACAAAACTAATGTCCCCATTAAAAGTAACGCAAATAATCCTTTTTTCATTTTTTCCTCCCTCAGTTTTGATTTAGAGTGGTTTTTAGTAATTTTCACCGCGTTTGTTTTGATTTTGACTGATGAAAAAGCATATAGCATGCCAATCAGTAACCTACTGAAATTATTGCTTTTAATTTCCTGTTTTAGATTAACGAAAGAAAACTCGACAACTTTTCAAGGGGGGTGACACTTTCAGCTTGTGCCAGCCAGCTGCTGTCCACCTATTATTCCCTGTGTTTTCATATAGTTATACTCATGCAATGATTTTATCTCCAAACCAACTGTTAACTTCACGAGAATTTTCATGTAAAGAAAATCGACAACTATTTGGTTGCATGATTTTAATATCGGTTGTTTAGTGAAAGTCAAAACCGCAGGGATAAGCCTCCCGCTCAGCGCCACACTTTATAAAACGCCCTCCCCTATTGACAATATCGTTCCGGTTCAAGAGAATCAAAGCAACAAAAGCTAACTGACCACAAAAGGATTCGCATGGACCTGTTCAACTTATCCGAGACCTTCATCGTCCTCGACTTCGAAACCACCGGCATGTACCCCGACCAGGGGGATCGGGCGATAGAAATCGGTGCGGTTCTGCTGCGCGACAACCGCATCACGGACCGGTTCCAAAGTCTGGTGAATCCCGGGTTCATGATCTCGCGCGAAATCGAAACCATCACCGGCATTAGCAATACCATGCTGGCCGATGCACCTTCGGCCGACGAGGTGATGGAAAAGTTTGTCAAGTTTATCGACACTCATCCGTTGGTGGCGCACAATGCAACCTTCGATCAGAAATTTCTGGAAACGGAGTTGACGCATTTCGGCAAGAAACGCCCGCTCAATTTCGCCTGCACTTTGCAGGTCGCCAAACGTCTGTATCCCGATGTCATCAACTACAAGCTGGAAACCCTGGTACGCTACAAGGGAATACCGGCCGACGAACAGTTTCACCGTGCCCTGGCCGACGCCGAAATGGCGGCGGCGCTCTGGATCAAAATGACGGAAGATTTAACCAACCAGTTCGGCTTCGAATATATTTCATTCGATTTGATGAAGAAAATCGGCAAGATGAACCGGGAAAACGCTTCTGAACTGCTGCGCCGGGAGGCGGAAGCAACAAAATCACGGCCCGTCGACACAACCGGGAACCTGTTCGGTTAACACAAATCAGTCGACAGAGTAAACTCGACACTGTCCGGTTTTGCTGCATTTGAGGATAACGTGAAGATCAGTATCGAATACTGCAACAGTTGAGGCTACCGTCCCCGTGCCGCCGGTCTGGCGGACAAAATAAAAAAACAGCACTCTGTCGATGTCGAATTAATCCCTTCATCCGGAGGGGTGTTTGAAATCGTTATCGATGAAAAACTGATCTATTCAAAAAAGTCCACCGGAGAATTCCCCTCGGAGCAGGCAATCCTCTCTCAACTGCCGAAAAGCCTCTAGCCATTATCGCTGGAGAGGACATTGTCCCTGCTGCCGGTCGATTGCACCCGCTGCCGCCCTAGACGAATCGGCGCTTTCGGTCTGACGTCACATTATCCGGAGCCGGTGACTGTTTGAGCCAGTCGCCAAAACGTTTGCACTGTCGGCTTGTGTAAGTTTTTCCGACCGCAACAGAGTCCGACGATGTACGGCTCCAGTTGCGGCGCGTTGTGCAAAACGACCACTTCATCCCTGAACGGGCTGCGTTCCAGCACCAGTTGCGGCACGATGCCGACACCGCAGCCGAGGTGGACCATGGGGATGATCGCTTCGTTCCCCGAGACTTCGGAACTGATGTTGATGACGCCGATCCGGTTTTTCCTTTGCCAATGATTGAAGCGCCGGCGAGAAAGGCCGGTCTGCGGCAGGACAAAAGGAAGCCGTGGCCAGTCGATATCGTTCTTGTCCAGCAGGTCGAGTTCAGCTGCAAGTTGACGTCCGGCGATGAAGACCAGCGGGGTTTCCGTAATGGCCAGAAATACAAGGTTGTCTTTTTGCCGGTCCGGCAAAGCCGCAACGGCAATATCAAACGCCCCGGTTTCGACCCGGGTGACGGCCTGCTCCGCCGCCCCGGTTTGCAGTTCCAGATGAACCTCGGGATAGGCCTTACGATAAGCCTGAACCAGATCCGGCAACAGGCTGTAAACTGCGGTAATTGAAGCATAAAGGGATAAAGATCCGGTTACTTTGTCGCCCTCTTCCCGCAGTTCCGTCTGAAAACTGCTGAACTCCCTCACGGCCCGGCGCGCATAATCACGAAACTTTTTGCCCGCCGGGCTTAACTCCACCGAACGATTATCGCGGATAAACAGGGGCTGCCCCACTTCCTCTTCAAGGCGCTGAATAGTCCGTGACAAGGCCGATGCGCTGAGATGGCAGGCTCGACTGGCCTGTCTGAAATGCAGCAGGTCGGCAAGGGTTAAAAAAATCTCAAACTGACGGATATCCATATCACTCTCAAGCTTATCAGCGACAGAAAACCGCGCCCTGAAAAATATTTCAGGCCATCGGGGAGCGGAAAACACGGCCGATTTCCGGCAATGGTCATAGCGTTGTCCATGCCTCGGCTCCCGCTGCGCACGGCAGCAGCGGCCGCATCATTATTCCATTATTAGCAACACTAAGTCTAGAATAAATCAATTTACGCAACAAGAATACTGGGGTATATTTACCCAAAAGACATGGTAAAGTGGATAAGCCGCTTAATTCATTCAATCATACGGAGGACAAGTTATGGGTCAGAACTATTTCAATTCACTGCCGTTTCGCCGGCAACTTCAGGAACTCGGCACCTGCCGCTTTATGGAAGCGGAGGAGTTCGCTTCCGGCTGTGAGTATGCCAAAGGGAAAGCAATCGTTATCGTCGGCTGCGGCGCACAAGGGCTGAATCAGGGACTGAACATGCGGGACAGCGGCCTTGATGTGGCTTACGCTCTGCGCAAGGAGGCCATTGCGGAGAAACGCCGGTCCTACCTCAACGCCACGGAAAACGGCTTCAAGGTCGGAACCTACGATGAGATGTTGCCGACCGCCGATATCGTGATGAACCTCGCTCCCGACAAGCAACACACCGATGTGGTCAATTCGGTCATGCCCCTGATGAAGAAAGGCGCGACCTTCTCTTATGCCCACGGCTTCAATATCGTTGAAGAAGGGGCCCAAATCCGCGCGGATTTGACCGTTATCATGGTGGCGCCGAAATCGCCCGGGACCGAAGTCCGCGAAGAATACAAGCGCGGCTTCGGCGTTCCCACGCTGATCGCCGTTCACGGCGAGAACGATCCCAACGGCGACGGTCTGGAAATCGCCAAGGCCCTCTGCTCCGCTCAGGGCGCCGACAAAGCCGGAGTACTTGAATCGTCCTTCATCGCCGAAGTCAAATCTGACCTGATGGGTGAACAGACCATCCTGTGCGGGGTGCTTCAGGCCGGTTCGCTGCTTTGTTTCGACAAGATGGTCGCCAACGGGATCGATGCCCCCTGGGCGGTCAAACTGGTGCAGAAAGGCTGGGAAATCATTACCGAGGCCCTCAAGCACGGCGGCATTACCAACATGATGGACCGGCTATCCAATCCGGCAAAGATCGAAGCTTTCGAGCTGGCGGAAAAACTGAAGGAAATCCTCCAACCGTTGTTCGAAAAACATATGGATGACATTCTCTCCGGCGAATTTTCCAAAACCATGATGGAAGATTGGGCGAACAACGATGAAAAATTACTGACGTGGCGTGAACAGACCGGCCGGACCGCCTTCGAGCAAACCGAGGGCGCGGGCGAGATTTCCGAACAGGAATATTTCGATAAAGGCATCCTTATGGTGGCCATGGTCAAGGCCGGGGTCGAACTGGCCTTCGAAGTCATGGTGGCCGCCGGCATCGAACCGGAATCCGCCTATTACGAATCGCTCCACGAAACCCCGCTGATCGCCAACACCATCGCCCGGAAGAAACTTTACGAAATGAACCGCATCATTTCCGATACGGCGGAATACGGTTGCTACCTGTTCGCCCATTCCTGCGTACCGCTGTTGCAGGATTTCATGGCCGCAGTCGGAACCGATGTGATCGGCGCGGGGCAGTCGGGAGACAACCAGGTCGACAACCTGGCACTGGTCGAAATCAATGCGCGAATTCGCAATCATCTCATTGAAGAAGTGGGAGAAGAGCTGCGTGACGCCATGCAGGGAATGAAGCCCATCCTGTAAAAGTTTTGTCATAGCCTTGCGGCGAATTTTACGAACTGCTAACCTTATTTCAACAGTCAACAATAACCAGGGAGGAAAAAATGAATTTTTCTGAGCCGCCGGAGTTTAAAAGCTGACCGGAAAGTCAAATTCAAAAAATCATTTCAACCTTTTTCTCCTACCCTAAGGAAAGACGAAAAGCCCCGGTTCCCGGGGCTTTTTATTCACCGAGCGATGTTTCTGAAAAAATAGCCCGTGGCGAAGTCACGAATGAAACCAAGGCGTACGGTCATGGCAGCAACCGACAAACCTTTCAAACCGTTTTTAGCGGATTTCAAGCAGCAACTCAGACAGCTTTTTCACGTTCGTGCCGATATCGACCGGTTAAGCCTCAAGCGCGGGCTGCCGCCGGACATCCTGCGGGACATCATGTCCCATAATCCGCTGGCCACTTATATTCCGACAGAATACGGCGGCCGCGGCGGCCGTATCCATGAAGGGTTGGCCCTGACCGCAGCAGCGGGCTACGAATCCCTGCCTTTGGCATTGGGCTTCGGGATCAACTGGGCTCTCTTCCTGCAACCGGTCGGCAAATACGCTGAGGAGGAAGTAAAGCCCGGAATCTTCAACGGCTTTCTGCACGCCGGGAAAATGGGCGGACTGATGATCACCGAACCGGAGTTCGGCAGCGACGCCCTGCATATGCAGAGTTCTTATCGGCGCGGAGCCGGCGGTTTTCACATCCGCGGCACAAAACACTGGGCCGGACTGACCGGATGGGCCGATTATTGGCTGTTAACCGCCCGGCAGGAAAACGGACAGGGGAAATTGCAGCGGGACATTGATTTTTTCATTTGCGATGTCCATGCTCCTGCGCAGCAGATCACGGTTGAAGAACTCTATGAAAATCTCGGCATCTACATGCTGCCTTACGGCCGGAACCGCATCGATGTACAGGTGCCGACGGCGCAAAGATTAAAACCGCAAAGCACCGGCATCAAAATGATGCTCGACCTGCTGCATCGCAGTCGGATGCAGTTTCCCGGCATGGGGATGGGCTTTCTGCAACGAATGCTTGACGAAGCGGTCAACCACTGCCGCGAACGCCGGGTGGGAGGCAAAAGCCTGTTCAACTACGATCAGGTGCAGCAGAGGATCGCCCGTCTGCAGTCAGCCTATACCGTCTGTTCCGCCATGTGCCTGAACAGCAGCAAGAAAGCCGCTCTCGATCGCGATCTGTCGGGGCTGGGGCTGGAGGCGAATGCGGTGAAAACCTACCTGACCGACCTGATGCAAGCCGCCGCCCAATCGCTGCTGCAACTGGTCGGGGCCAAAGGCTATCGCTTGAACCACATCGCCGGGCGGGCACTGGTCGACAGTCGCCCTTTTCAAATTTTCGAAGGGTCCAACGATATTCTGTATATTCAGATCGGCGAGACGATCCGGAAGCAAATGCATAAGGCAAAACAGAACAATCTGTACGCATTCCTGCGCGCCCAGCCGCTGACCGGAAAAGCGACGGCTCGCCTGCAAACGCTGCTGAACTTCGGCCTTCTTCACTCGCTCACCCAGCGCAAGCTGGCTGAACTGGGCGCAATCGTCAGCCGCATTGTCGCTATGGAACTGGTCCTGAACCTGGCGGAGCACGGCTTTCAAAAGAAATTGATCCGCAACAGCCTGACGAATCTGACTCAGGACATCAGCGCCCTGGTGAGCGGCTATCGCCGGGAGAACTCTTCCGTCTATCTGGAAGATTACGAACAGGACGCAACCTGGTTCGAGTGCTTCGAGAACGGACGGTTTTCGTTCCCCGCCGCGGACGGTCCCGGTCAAGTAACCGGGCCGGAATGAAAGGATCGGATCAACCCATCAGGGAACTAAAACTCCTCCAGGTTGCTGAACTCGCCCCAGACCAGGGATTGGTTCGGCTTATTGACGAAATCAAAGACATTCTCCAGAATGTTGAGGTGCTTGCGTTCCTCAAGCGCTATTTTCAGCAGTAGTTGTTTAATCTTTTCATCCGCTTCTTCAGCGGCGGCCTCCTCGTACAATTCGGCGCTCTCCTTTTCCACCTTCATCGCGTACCGGTAGGCGTCCAGGTTTGATTGAAGCAGATCTATGCCGGCCTGATCCGCTTCCAGTTCGGTGAAAATACGCTTGGCGTTTTCCAGAGCGGCACTGTCGACGACACTGTCGACAGGCTGTTGCTCCTGCAGTTTTTTGAACAGGTTGTAATGCTTCTGCTCGTCATCAGCCAGTTCGGTAAAAATCTTACGTAAGCCGGGGGAAGCGCTTTCCGCCGCCAGTTTCCGGTAAAAGGCCTTGCCGTCCTGTTCCAGCTGCAATGCATAATCGAAAACGTTCATGAGATTTCTCCTGACGGTTTTGAATCGATAAGAAATCGGCTATGATTAACTTTAGCAATTCGGCTGCCCTTGTAAAGACGATGGACGATTTATGCCCAAAAAGCCAACCAGGTTATCGCAGACCGAGCAACAAGCCTTAGTTGCCGCCATGCGCCGCGAGCAGCAGCAACGTGAAGCCGGATATCGCGAACGGGCGTTGAAGCTTTTCCCCTGGGTCTGTGCCCGGTGCACCCGTGAATTCGAGCATAAAAACGTCAGAGAACTGACCGTCCATCACATCGATCACAATCACGATAACAACCCCCCCGACGGCAGCAACTGGGAGTTGCTCTGTGTCTATTGCCACGAGCACGAACATACCCGCGCCGTACAGGAAGATCGCCCGGAGGCCGACGGCGGAGAGGCAAAAGCCGAACCGCTGTCGCACTCGCCCTTTGCCGGGCTGGCGCAGCGCCTGGAGCGCCCGGATCAATAACCCAACAGGGACAACTCACCGAACAGCATCTGCCGGCAGCCGCACACGAGGAAAAGCAGCACTCCGCCGCCGGCGATCAGCAGCCAGCGTTTTTCCACGCGTTCAATCTCACGGGCCAGGCCGGCATATTTTTTCAGCGGCCGGGCAAGCCCCGGCAACATACCGAACAGACTGGCGCAATACAGCCCGGCATAAAGCGGATAGCCGATATAGCCGTAACCGGCCTGAAGCATGTCGAAAGGACAATGATGACTCGGCAGCTGGTAAATATAGAGGGAAATAAAAGAGATGATTGCGCCCAGGGCCGTAAAAAACAGCAGCAGCGAAAACACGAACAGTGCATAGGGGCAGAACCGGAAACGCGTATAAAAAGTGCAAGCCAAAGCGACCAGGTAAGCCGCGACCCGTCGTGAAAAACAACATCATGGACCGGCCCACGGGCAAGGCTGAAAGTTCGGCCGCCACCCCTTCCCCTGCGGAGCTGAACAGCGAACCGCAACAGGAGGTGATAACTTCAGGATTCAGTCCGCTGAAATAGCGCCACTGCAGGTAAAAATCAGCTGCAACCGCCGGGATCAGCAGCAGCAACAGCAGATATTTCCGCCGCATCAGCGGATTGTCCTCCGTGCGCTGATCGAGACGATTGAAAATCACCCAGAACGAAGCGGCGAAAACCAGTCCCCCTTTGACCAACAGCACCAACCAGCCGACCAGGTTCGCGTTCAGCGAACCGGTTGCGCACATAGCGCCGACGAACAGACGATGAATATCTTCCGCAATGAAGACGAAGAGAAGCAAAGAAAGAATCTGCGCGACCAGGGCATAGTTGAGAACCGTCGATATCAACCAGCTTTGGCGTTCAAGCGCCAGCTGCTGTTCGGTATGGCGGTCCGGATTCCACCACAGCAGGATTTTGCACGCGTACCACCCGGCCGGCAGCAGCGCCGCAAGGACCAGCGCCGAGGTCAGGAAAAGGGCCAGAATCCCCGGATGCAGAATCACGGCCGGAGATCCTCGACCAGCCGGCCGTGACGTAATTCCATTCTGCGTTGAACCAGTTTCGCTGCGTAAACAGAGGGATCATGGGTGGCGAGGATCAGCGTTTTGCCTTCGCCGTGCAAGGCGGTCAGGATGCCGAGCAGTTCGTCCGTCAGGGAACCGTCCAAGTGCGCCGTCGGTTCATCGGCGATAATGACTTCGGGATCGGCGATCAAAGCCCGGGCGATGGCGACACGCTGCTGTTCGCCTCCCGACAAAACAGCGCCCTTTTTATGTTGCCGCGGGAGCAGGGAGAAACGCTCCAACAGGGCCCTGCGCTTTTGTTTTCATCTCCCGCCAGGGGATATCCGTGGGATAGAGCGGCAGAAGAATATTTTCCAGCACGGAATAATCGGGCAGCAGATGATACTGCTGAAAGACAAAACCGAAAGATTCTCTGCGGATGCGGGCCAGAAAGTGTTCCGGCAGTTTGCCGACCCGGCGCTCCCTGAACGCGATTGAACCGGACGTCGGCCGGGCCATGCAACCGATCAGACTGAGCAGCGTGCTCTTGCCCGAACCGCTGGGGCCGGTTACGGCAACCGCCTCTCCCGCAGCGATGCAAAAGGATACGTCATCCAGGGCTTTAAACTCGTCGGCCTGATGGCGTCGATAAATCTTGTTCACCTGCTCTACCCTGATCAGTGTCCGCACCGGCATCAACCTTTCATGACCTGGTCAGGAGCCGTAATGGCGGTTTTCCAGGCCGGAATGACGGTTGCGGCCAGATAAGGCATAACCGTCAACATGGCCAGAACCAGCAACTGATAAAGATCGACACCCGGAGATAACTTGTAGGCGGGGAAAAGCACCCGACCAGCCCTTGAGCAACGGGGTCAGAGCCGGAGCGGAGAAAACGAAAACATGAACCCAGGCCGCAAGCAGCCCCAGAAGCAAAGCCACGACAGAAACCGCCGATCCTTCCCACAACTTGACCGCCAGGACGTCGGCGGTTTCCCAGCCGAGCGCTTTCAGCACGGCAATCTGCCGTTTTTCTTCGCGGCTGAGTCCCATGGCCTTGTCCCCAGGCCAGAATACAGAAAGCGATCAATGCGGCGACGGAGACCGCCAGCATCATACCGCTGCGCCAGTTGAACAGGGTGGCGTAGGTATGGATGATTTCATCCCGGGTGATCGGTCTGGTGTCCGGCAGAAGGTATTTGATCTTTTTCGCCACCGTCTTGACTTCCCGCGGGTTGTAAACCCGGACGACCAGATCGGTCGCCAGGGACGCGTCCTGGGCGAAAAATTCGCGCAGGCTTTTCTCCGTCAGGACGACCAGGTCGTTGGTCAACAGATTCGATTGGGCATTGAAAACCCCGACGATCCGGTAAGCGAGGGTTTCACCGCGACTGTCTTCCAGCGCCAGCAGATCGCCGAGCTCCGCGCCAAAAGCGCTGACCAGCCCGCGACCCACGGCACATTCCAGCGCCTGAGCCGGTAATCTGCCGCGCAGCAAATCGAGCTCGCCGGCGGCGTCGTTGACTCCCATCAGGGTCAGGTTCGCCTTGATCAGGGTATCGTAATAATAGCCCCACACCCGCGGCGTAACCGCTTGAACGCCGGGAAGATCGCGGATTTTATCCCGGTAGTGAAGCGGGATCGTCTCATGCCGGCCGGCGGACACCCGCTGGACGACAATTTCCGGAGCGGAAGCCAGACCGGCCGTGGCTTCCGCCTTCAACGCCTGGGTCAGGAACAAAAACCGATCCCCACAACCGCGACGGTACCGGCATAGACCGCAACCAGGGCCAGATTCTTATATTTGTTGCGCAACAGCGCCGAAAGGGCGAATTCGAGAATTTTCAGTTGCCGATACATGGTTCATCGCTCTCCGGACCTGATCACCTGCAGGCGACGACTGAAACCGGTCGGCTGCGGCGGGATCATCGAACCGGTGGGAAAATGTTCAAACGCAGCCGGAAAATCCTGAAACGCGGCAAACGAGATCCGCCTGACTGGGATGACGGGTATAGCGCGCCTCGCTGCACAGCGCCAGATCGGTCAGGCCCAGTTGCGAGACGAGCTGCCGTTTGCCGTCGAGCAACGCGGCGCGATCATCCTTTGCGGGCGACAGACCCGGAACCAACAGCGCCGTGAGAACCGTCAGCATAGCAACGACGAAAGTTAAAAACACCCAGCTTTTGAGCATCAGTCAACCGGCAGTAATTCGGGTTTGATCTGATCAAAGCGGTATAAAGCCGTACCGCCATGATCACGCATGAAGGTTTCGGCCGCTTTCCGGCCCGCTATCGGGATCAGTTCTTTTCCCATCGGCCCGTAGACATCGCTACCGACGACAAACAGCACGCTTTCCACCGGCACCAGCCGGGTCGTGTAGTAGTCCGTCACGTAAACTGCGCCGACCTCCGCCGGGAACGTCTCCCCGGGTCGGCCCCATTTTTTCAGGTAATAACGGAACATATCCTTGCAGCCATCGAAAAAAATCAGCTTTTCATCGGCCAGGACAATCGTGGCGATCCAATCGGGATAGGGCGCGACGAACATCCCGCAGACCGGGCAACGATCCCTTTCCCCGGGCATCTGCGGAGTCAGGGCAAAAGCTCCGGAGGAGCATAGCGCCAGGGTCAGAAAACCGGCAATAAACCGGTTTCCGACTTTCACTGCAGACCTCTTAATCATGCTGATGCCGCTTCATATCCTGAATGTTCGTTTTTTTCATGGCCCGCATTTTCCTGAGCCGTTGAGTGTCCCGATACATATCCTCATAAGCGGCTTTAAGCGCCTGCTCAAAATCGATCAGCGAACCACCGTACCTGGAGATAAAATCTCCGCCGCGGTTTTCCGGGCGAAAGCCCACTTGGCACGCATGGTCATGACCCCGGCCCTGTCCCCGCCCAGGACCCAGACGGCTTCGTCGGCAGCGATCAGTTGCCCCGAAGCATAATCGGCAACCAGCAGTTGCGCCGGCACGCGGTCGATCGCGTTGGCGAATTCCAGAGCCATGCAATGCAGGCTGCAGGTGCCGACCTCACCGCCGTCTTCATACTTCACCAGCATCCGGCTGTGCGCAAATTTCGGTCCGGTCCATACCGCAATACGAGCAGGCCGGCTGATCGACCTGATCCCGATACCGGGCGGCAGCGGTCACTGTGACACAGACCAGCAGCAGCGACAAACCGACCCAAAGTCTTTTCATAATCTCCCCCGTAACGGTGAAAAGCAAATTATCCGATCAACGCTTTATGCAGTTTAGCATGCCGAGGCAGGGGCAACAATCGGAGCATTTCCAACAATAATAATTGACATTATTTAATGTTTTTCATATAACCTTGTTTTATTAAACCTTTGCTATTATCACAGGGATCGCAACATGCATGTCATAAAAACCATCTATCGGGGACTGGAGAAAACCTTCTTCCAAACCCTGACCAGAAAGCTATTGGGGAATATAGCAGCGCTTTTCCTGCTGCAAATAGCCCTCTTTCTCGCCGCTTATCTCAACATCGCGGCGTTGCGGGAGCTGGCAAGCGCGGGCCATGCGGACAGCAGCGCGCTCATGGTGCTGGCGAGCCGGACGACCTGGCAGACAACGACCCTGATCGTGATTTCACTATTGGCCTCTATCGGATCATTTCTCTTCCTGCGCCAGCTGATCGTCATCCCGGTGCGCAGTCTGAATGCGCAACTGGCGGCAATGAATACCGGCGAAGTGGACCTCGCCAACCGGTTGACTTCCGATACTTACGATGAATTCCGGGATCTGGCCGACAACTATAACAGTTTTCTCAATCACCTCAGGGCAACCGTGCATGCCCTGCGAGAGATGGGCGTCAATGTCGCCGTCGGTGCGGCAACCGTCGTTACCCAGGTGAAAGAGGTGTCCGGAAAGGCCCACAGCCAAGGAGAACTGTCCACTGTTGTCTTCGGCAACAGCCAGGTTGCCACGCAAACGCTCAACGATATTTCGGACCATGCGCAACATATCGCCTCCTCGACTTCCGAAAGCCTCAATTCGGCTCGCGATGCGTTAAATGAGCTGCGCACGGTGAACGAAAACATGGAGACCATGCTCAAGCAGATCAACCGGCATGATGGAACCATCAAAGCCATGGGCGACAAGTCAAGGGATATCCGCAAGATCATCTCCATCATCCAGGGCATTTCTTTTCAAACCGGGCTCTTGTCGTTGAATGCGGCAGTCGAAGCGGCCCGCGCCGGACAAGCGGGAAAAGGCTTTTCCGTTGTCGCTTCTGAAGTCAAAAAGCTGGCGGAAGAAGCCAATCATGCCAGCGAGCAGATCGCCGCTCAGATCACCGATATGCTGAACAGCGTTGACAACGCCCTGGCGGAAGCAGAAAAGATCAATCAAGCCGCCGAACACACCATGAATGTTTCGCGCATGGCCTGCAACAATTACGAGGGCCTGATCAAGGAATTCGACGACAATTACGGCCTCTTGAGTCAGATTACCGCCGCGGTTGAAGAAATTTCCGCAGCGAACATGCAGACCCACGAAAAAGTCTCGAACATCTGTGAGTTG
>CAXXGL010000026.1:0-40946 GCA_963676555.2 Geopsychrobacteraceae bacterium | reverse complement strand
ACAGAGTCCATCAACACAGATAAGTTCGTTGGGACAGTCGAGTGTGGTAATGCAGTAAAACTCATCATCTTCCACCATGCAGGAAGATACAAAAAAAAGAAAAATAGAACCTAAAACAAGTTTCCTAAACATTTTTATCTCCATTGTTTCTCAAACACACTGGCGTTAATATACATTTTTTCCAAAGAAATACAACCTGAAAATCTATGGACAGCTAAATCCCGAAGCCTGTATTACTCACAAACACGGGTAATTGTAACATAACCGTGACCGGATCTGTTTCCGCCGACATTACTCTGATTTGTACCGGAGTTATATGATCCACCGCCGCCGCCGCAGTAATGTCCGGCGCCACCGCCGCCGCCGCCGCCGGAGTATCCTCCTCCTCCACCGCCGTAATCATAGTTTCCAGAGCCATCGGGAGCACCGCCACCGCCGAATCCGCCTTCGCAATCTTCTTCACCATTACCGCCTGCACCACCGTTAAGGTATGCATGACCACCATCGGAAGTACCATCTTCCTGCCCGTTAGTGTAAAACCCACCACCACCGGGACCTCTTCCATCAGCTCCGCCACCATTTCCATTGGTACCGCCTGATCCACTATCTGCTCCATCACCGGAATTTCCCGACGTTGAAGTGGACCCATGTCTTTTGCTGTCATCAGCGTAATGTGATCCACCGCCACCACCGGCAATTACATAAATTCCACTTTCATTAGTAGCACCGTTTTTAACAACATACGTTCCGCCGCCACCGCCGGCATACCATGTACTCTCATCATCAAAATAATCGTAATCTTCATAGACAACTCCTCTTTGTCCCACAAGTATTTTAATGACTGTGCCATCAGTAAGATTGAAATCTCCGGACATTTTTGCACCGAGACCTCCGTCATCTCCACCGCCCTGAGCACCGTAAGCAGTTATCTTATAAGTTCCGTCACTTGGAACCGTCCATGATTGTATTGTTCCGCTTCTTCCTGAACCGGTATTTGAAAAGTTCCATGTACCTGGGACACAAACATATTCACATACATTACTACTATTACACTCATAACTTGAGGGACAATCATTATTATCAAGGCATTCCACACAGGCAGACCCACTCCATAAGTAACTTCCTGAACATTTATATCTACATGAAGTAGTGCTTGCACTTGCATTGTAACTTGTCGTACTGTCCGCCGGGCTCCATGCACTACCGTTCCACGTCTGAGTATAGCTCGATACTGTGTTCCATACTGTGTTAGCAGGTTTTGATGAACAGCTATAGGTTCTTGTATCAGCTTCACAGCTGCTTCCATTCCAAGTATAGTTCTCCGCACATTTGTATCTGCATGAAGTTGTGCTTGCTGAGGTATTGTAGGTAGTAGCACTGTCAGCCGGAGTCCATACACCGCCACTCCATGTCTGAGTATAGCTGGAAACTGTGTTCCATACTGTTCCTGTTGGCGGTTTGGCTATACAGATAAATGTTCTGGTGTCTGACACACAGGATGAGCCGTCCCAGTGATAATCATCTGCACATTTAAAACGACACTCTGTAGTACTTGCTGAAGTGTTGTAGCTTGTTGTGCTGTCTGATGGACTCCACGCACTTCCTGTCCATGTCTGGGTATAACTGGAAACCGTATTCCAGACTGAGTTCGAAGGTTTGGATGAGCAGCTAAACGTTCTGGTATCTGCCTCACAGCTGTCTCCGTCCCAGCTGTAGTTCGTGTTACATTTATATTGACAGCTTGTTGTACTTGCTGTTGTGTTGTATTCCGTTGTACCATCATCGGCAGGACTCCATGCACTCCCTGTCCATGTCTGTATATAACTGGAAACTGTGTTGTACACTGTTTCGTTAGACTGTGGTTTAGCTGTGCAGGAATATGTTCTTGTATCAGCTTCGCAACTACTTCCGTCCCAGCTATAGTGAACTTTACAGGTGAATCTGCACTCAGTTGTACTTGCCGTAATATCGTATGCCGCAGTTGTAGATGGAAGCCAACCCGATCCATCCCATGTCTGAGAAATAGTTGAGACTGTATTCCACTGGGCATTTGCAGGAAGTCCTGTGCAACTCTGATTCGTTCTGGTATTTGAAACACAGCTTAAGCCGTTCCAGTGGTAATCGGCATTACATTTGTAGTGACACTCACTTGTACTGCTGGTCTCATTGTATGTACTGGTCAGTGTCGGTAGCCAGGCCGAACCGTTCCATGTTTGCGTTATACTTGAAACCGTGTTCCACGAGGCGTTGGAAGGTAAACCTGTACAGGCCTGATCAAGTCTCGTGTTCCAGATACAGCTTGAGCCGTTCCAGTGATAATCAGAATCACACTTGTATGCACAGTCATCTGCAGAAGTGCTGTAATATGTCGAAAGGTTCGGTGCCCATGAACTTCCTGTCCAAGTCTGGGTATAAGTCCCATTCTTTCCTTCGTCGTTCCAGACTGTTCCGCCTCCCGGTTTTGCAGGACAATTGGCAGTCTGAGTTGCACCTTCACAGCTAGATCCATTCCAGGTAAAATTCGTATTACATTTATAACGGCACTCGGTCGTGCTCGGGATTTCATTGTATACTCCACTAGTGGTTGGTAGCCATTCCGTACCGCTCCATGTCTGGCTTATGGCACTTGCCGTGTTCCAGCCTGCATTAGGAGAAAGTCCCGTACAGCTCTGCCCTGTCCTTGTATCAGGGTCACAACTACTTACCCCATTACCGCTATAATTAGTTTTACAGGTACAGTAAAAAGAACCTGTTGTATTACTACAGTCTGCAAATTCATGACAGTTGTCTGTTCCTGCCGCACATTCATCTATATCAACACATGCTCCTTCTCCGTTACACTCATACCCCGTGCTGCAATCAAGGTTTGTCAGACATTCTATACACTGAGATGTGCTATTCCCGTTATCCCTACAGTAAGGTGTCTCAACTGAACACTGGGTACAGTCTGCTCCACAATTTGTCGCTGTGTTACAGAAAGCGCATTCCGTTCCACTTCCAGTGTAATAGTTGTTACATTCGCAGGTAAATGATCCTTCTGTATTGCCACAGGTCGCATTCGAATCACAATTATGACTGGGAACTGTACATTCATTAATATCCGTACATACCCCTGCACCATTCTTTTCATAACCTGTTCCGCAGACACAACTGTCAACAACCCAACCGTCACATGTACCGTTACAGGGAACTTCTAATGCATTAACATACCCGGCTCCAGTTATCGCATTACAGGCAATAGTGTTGTTATCACAGAGTTCAGTCGAACCGTCAACAACAGAGTCTCCACAACTGTTAACTCCTGTACAATTGGCGTTACAGTGATCATATTCTCCGTTAAGAGGACCTTCATCACATGCTTCAGGGCCATTCTTTGTACCATCTCCACAGTATTCAACCGTTCCGTCAGATTCCTTACACTCTGTACTACAAACTTTACAGCTTTCAAGACCATATTCACAAGTTGTTGTTCCGTTATTTTCTCCGTTGTCACATTCTTCAAGCCCATATGGACCATTAACATAACCATCTCCACATCTTAAATAAAGACCTGTACAAAAGGAGTTACAATATCCATATGTACCATTATTAACGGCTCCGTCATCACACTCTTCCTCTCCATTTTCTATTCCATCTCCGCATCTTTCACCGAGTCCTGTACAATCTGAATTACAGTACCCGTAGAGACCATTGTTTTCTCCGCTGTCACAGAATTCAGGGCCGTTCTTTTTACCATCTCCGCATCTTATCGCAAGAGTACAGTCGTCATTGCAGCCACCATATGATCCGTCATTCAAACCGAAACCGAGATCACACTCCTCTGTCCCCTCTTCCTTGCCGTTTCCACATATCTGAACAGGAGTGTCATCATCATTCGAATCTTCATCAGCATCAACAGCATCCGTATCCTCGTCCATAACATCTGTATCTTCCATATTGTCCTTGTCGGCTATTATGTCCGTGTCCGTAAAATCCTGATCTTCAGTTGGATCCTTATCGTTTGCTATATCTGTATCCGTAAAATCCTTGTCTTCAGTTACATCCCTGTCGTCCTTTATTTCCAGATCTGTCTCTGCATCCTCATCCGGTTCAGAACTTCCGTTATCCGGCAGAACAACTCCAGGACTGTCGGTATCTGTAACAGCGTCTGCCTCTGTTCCTGTCTCACTCTCAATACATTTGCCGTCCACACAGAAAAAACCGTTTCCACAGTCCAGTGAAGTTATACATTCGTCTTTTTCTCCATTAGTACACCCGACAAGTGTCAGAATAAAAAAGGTAACCACACACAACTTTTTAATCATTCCAGTGTCTCCTTGATATTATTTTTTTGCTATTATTCCTACCAACCATCATCGTATTCACACTGATCTTCACCAGCCTGCCAGGTACAGTCACTTCCACACTGGACAGTTTGTGAATTGTCATATCCCAGACTGGTACAGTTCGTTGTCTGAGAAACTTCACACTGCTCCCCTACCGCACCATGAAACTTAATATCATCAACATAATATGCATCCCAACCGGTACTGCCACCCATGTCATCTTTATAGTATTCAAAAACTACCATAGGATATCCAGCTGAAACCGTAATACATTCCTGTGACCATGTTTTGTGATCTCCGCTAACCTCAAGTTCTACATTTCCATCAACATAGACTGTAAAATAATCCCATCCGGATTCAGATTCTCCGGCATACCAGAAGCATATCTGCCCGTCTGTATATTTGATCATTGCAATGGAACTGTAATAACCATGTCCCGGATTGTCAGATTTCAGGCTATACGTTCCGCCATGAACCTCTGAAGTTGAAACACTCCAACCTGTACCGGAACTATAACCCGGCCTACTGCCACCCTCAAAACCCTCAATAAATTCAGGGATGTTGCCACCGAGATAACCGTCACCACAGGTGTTAACAACACAGGTATGCGTGTCAGTTCTACACACCTCACCACCTGCCGTATTACAGTCATTGTCATCTCTGCAGCCAACACATGTATTATCATCAAGCAGACAGTGAGGAGTATCTCCTTCACAATCAGATTCCTCAACACACTGAACGCAGACGGTCGTTCCATCACCGTTATCCTTACATTTCAATGTATCACCTGTACACTCATGACAATCTGTTCCACACAGATTAGGCTGATCACAGTACGTACAGCTTATTCCGTCACCTGAATAATAATCTTTACACGTACAGGTAAAAGATCCGTCAGTATTCTCACAATCAGCATTTACGTCACAGTTATGGGCAGACGTTGCACATTCATCAACATCTACACATTTTCCATCGCCATCTTTCTCGTATCCGGTATCACATTCACAGACACTGGTGTCCCATGCATCACAGGCAGCAGTACATGATGCCTCCACCTCATTAACATATCCCATACCTTCAATAAGATTACAGACAATTGTATTGCCGTCACAAAGTTCCTCTGTATTCTGCACAACACTGTCTCCACATCTTTCACCCAAACCGGAACAGTCGCCCAGACAAAAACCGTATTTTCCGTTATCAGCTCCATCATCACACTCTTCACCTTCTTCTTTTACACCATTTCCACACTCTGGAGCAGCATCGACATCAGGGATTTCATCTATATCTCCAGTATCACCTGTGTCTCCTGTATTACCCGTGTCACCTGTATTACCCGTGTCACCTGTATTACCCGTGTCACCCGTATTCCCAGTATCACCCGTATTCCCTGTATCACCCGTATTCCCTGTATCACCCGTATTCCCAGTATCACCCGTGTCACTGGTATCCCCTGTGTTTCCTGTATCTCCCCCTTCTCCTTCAGGGACACAAATTCCATCGTATGAGCATTCATATCCATCGGGACAGTCTAAAGAAGTAAAACATGAAATATCTTCATCTTCTATCTGACACGAAGCCGCAAAAAACAAAGATAGAGCCAAAATTAATAGAAAAGCTCCTCTTGATAAACTCATTTTACTCTCCTGCAAATAAATCTATTATTTTTTCTAGAAATATTCTATCAGTTTCGCAATAGGAGTCGGGTTTGTCAGAGTCAATGTCAAGAACGCCGATGGAATCACCATCATCACTTAATATCGGAACAACTATTTCAGATCTGCTTCTACTGTCACATGCTATATGCCCCGGAAATTTAGCAACATCCGGAACAATAATTGTTTTTTTAGAATTAATTGCCGTCCAGCAGACCCCCTTATTTTTTTCAAGAGTCTGACAGGCAAGAGGCCCCTGATAACACTTTACAGTTAATTCCCCCTCTTTCAGAAAATAAAAACCAACCCAGAAATTCTTGCTGAACTTGTGATAAAGCAACGCACAGACTGTAGCCATATGAGCCTCGATATCATCTGTTTTCTCAAACAATTCGGCAAGTTGGTTAATCAGACGCTGATATTTTTCAGCCAGTCTTTCTGTCATTATTCCGGGCATCCTCCAGTTGGGGGGTTATCTTCATCACAATCGGAACAAGGCGGTTTGATTTGTCCTCCCAGATTATAGGTGATGATAGTTTTCCAACCGGCATCACAGACACATTCGGCTGATCCGGAAACTATCTGACATGATCCGTTACTGTCTGCAAGAACAAGACCATCAGTCACAATGCCCATTGAATATCCACAATAATTGGTACACCCTTCTATACAGTTGGTCCCATCCTGAAGATAACCGTCTCCGCAACTTGTACAGGTTGCATCTCCACTCCAGGCTTCGTCGCAGGTACAGACAGGGCTGCCTGTTACAGCTGAACAGCTTCCATGAGAATTACAGAACACCGATGGATCACAGATGGTACAGTCAGTCCCTGAATAATTCTCTTTACAGGCACAACCAGCCTCATTAGTAGTTGGGTCCACCTCGCATTCCTTAGAGCCTGTACATCCGTAATTACCAGTCGTACAATCTGCTTTACACTTACTGTCGACTGTGCTTAAAAGGTATCCTGCAGCACATTCATCGCACCATCTTCCGTCATAACCCTCATAACAGTCACATGTAGCACTCCATTCAGTTTCTTCACACTTACCGTTCTGGTGACAGGGATAATCATTACATATTACATTTTCTGCACAATCCCTTGTTCCGCTTCCATTTTCATCATCACCTTCATCTTCCAAATGCCAGCCTGGATCACAATCTGTAATGTCGTCAGGCACTTCATCAGGTGCTTCATCATTATTTTGCGAATCTGTTCCCGCATTATCCTCATCCTGCGGAGGAAGATTGCTATCTTCATCGGTTGTTCCATTATCTTCTGTGTTTCCATCATTTACAAGAGCGCTATCGTTTCCGGAAGAAGTATCGGGCATAGTGCTACTGTCATTATGAGAACTGGTACCATCCCATGATTCAGAAGGAACACAGACCCCGTCCTCACAGGTATGTCCTGCCGGACAGTCCGTAATATTAACACAGCCGGCCTCTTCCTGAATACATGAGGTAACAGTAAAAAACAGTACCAGTAAAATTAAAAGGAATCTCATAATCTATAACCTCTTAAACATAATTTTTAACAACACTAATTGGATTATAATGAGAAGATTATTTTTGTAAAGCACAAAAAAAGGCGGCCGGAGCCGCCCTTAAGTTTTATAAACAGAATAAATCTACTTAGATGTTTCCTTGTCGAGTTCACTGAAAGCCTTGTCAGCTCTTTCAACAACAGCTTGTCTAACCTGCTCGTTAAGCTGCTGCATATTGCTCAGTGCATCTTTAAACTTCTGAAGGTCAATACACATAAGAACATAGAGCGTTCCCGGATTTGATATCCATGTCTTCCTCAGTTCTGAACCGGAAAGAGTCGTATCTGTGATCTGCTTTGAAACATCTTCAATATGCTGTTCGTCATTTGCAGCCTTTCCAAAGGCTTCTCCTCCAGTTGTTGTTGACTGATAATCTTTAAGCATTGATTTAACTTTAAGCTGGAGTGTTCTGGCTATTTCTGTTCTTCCTCTACCCATAGCAGCAGTTCTTGCAAGTGATGCATTTCTGGTTCCCGCAGCACTTCCCACACCGCAAATCTGCTTTTCCGTATTAGCGTTACCCATAACCCAGTCAGGAGCACCCTCAAGTTCGTTTTTTATAGCACTTCCTGTGGATTTTTTCTCTGAACTTCCACAGCCGGCAAGAAATAGCATGCCAACTGAAAAAATCATAAAAAACACAAATAATCTCTTCATTTCAAAACCCCCTATTCTTTACAATTACTGACCTAAGTCGAACAACATTTTATATATTATAAAAGCTGAAACGTCAAATTTATTTAATCTGTAACGAGCTGTCAATGTCCTTTAGTGTATTGCTTTTGGGCTTTTTATTACTTTTTTTAAAAAAAAGCATATTTTAAGGCATTAATAGGCGAATATGTTGAATTAATAGTTTTTCCCTGTTAGTATGTCCGCGTTGGAGTTGTAAAAGGTTACTTTATTTGTATTGACTTAGTTCGTGTGTGAGGTCTGAAATGACAAAAAAACTTCTAATCAGAGATCTGACTCTCCGTGACGGCCAGCAATCCCAATTCGCCACCAGAATGAAACAGAATCAGATTGACAGAGTTCTGCCATATTTTAAAAAAGCCGGATTTTTCGCTATGGAGGTCTGGGGAGGAGCCGTCCCTGATTCAGTAATGAGATATCTTAACGAAAACCCGTGGGATAGACTCGAAAAAATAAGTCAGGGAATTGACGGAAACAGTAAACTCACTGCACTTTCAAGAGGAAGGAATCTTTTCGGATATAACCCGTATCCTGAAGATGTCATTGAAGGATTTAACAGAAACGCCGTTAAATCAGGAATTGACATCATGAGGATATTCGATGCACTTAACGATATTAACAATATGAAATCCACAATCAAATATGTGAAGGAAAATGGAGGACAGACAGACTGCTGTATCTGTTACACAGTTGATCCAAAATTTTCGTTTTCAGATAAAGTAAAAGCTTTTTTAAAAAGAAAAAAACTCCCTGAAAATCTTTTTTCAACTGACTATTTTGTTAAAAAGGCTGTCGAACTGGAAAAGCTCGGTGCGGATATCATTACGATAAAAGACATGGCCGGACTTGTGGATCCGGAAAGTTCAGGAAAACTTATCAGGGAACTGAAAAAAAAGGTCTCTGTCCCTATAGATCTTCACACACACTGCACTCCGGGATACGGTCTCGGAAGCGTTCTGATGGCAATGGTAAATGGTGTTGACATTGTCGACACTGTAATTATGCCGTTTTCAGGTGGACCTGCGGCACCGGCTTTTGAATTAGTTCAGATTTTTGCTCAGAAACTCGGGTATGATACCGGAGTTAACCTGAAAGAAGTTAAAAAAATAAGAACTGAGCTTTTTGAAATAAGAAAAGAACTTGCTGAATTCGACCAGTACAAACTTTTTCCTAAAGATCTCGATCCTTCGGAAAAACCGGAAGAGGATGTTGACCATCTTTTTGAAGCAGCAATTGATGCTGCAAAGAAAAACAGGATAGATGAAGTGATAAATACAACTCAGGCTATTGAAAAATATTATAATTTCCCGGCACCCAATGAAGTTGTAAGAGTTGCTCAGATTCCGGGAGGAATGTACACGAATATGCTTGCCCAGCTTCAGTCGGCTAAAATGGGACATCTCCTTGATAAAGTTCTGAAAACTGTTCCTGTTGTACGGCTGGATTCAGGTGTTCCGCCCCTAGTTACACCAACTAGTCAGATCGTGGGGATACAAGCTGTAACAAGTGTAAGAAATCTTAATGCAAAGAAAGATTTTTATGACAGCACTTCCGTTCAGTTTGTAAACCTTGTAAAAGGCCTCTACGGCAAAACTCCGTGGCCCGTAGATCCTGATTTCAGAGAAAGAATAACAGGAAGCAGAGAAGAAACCCCTTACGACACCTCCGGTCACGTTCATCAGACGAACCCGATTCTTGATGAGTTTGGGGGAATAAAAATGGCTCAAAACGAAAAGGAAGAACTACTTCTTGAGCTTTTTCCTGCAGTTGCCAAAGGCTTTCTGAAAAGCCTGAGAGAATCCGAACTTTACAAAAAACTCAAAGAGGAACAGGAAAAAATAGATAACGAATTAGGGAAGTTACGAACATCAATGGAAGACAATTTTTTAGCATAACATGAACAGTGCTCTGTCAACGCTTATAGATTCAGGAAAAAAGGTCCGAATGAGACCGGACAAGCTCCTTGCACAGGTCTTTCTGTCCGGATTTTCAGGAACAATTGAAGTGTCAAACGGCGAAATATTCAAGATACTTGTTAAAGATAATGATACTTACTGCAAAAAAGACGCTGAAAATATTGCACACAATGAAAAAGCAGTATTTTCCCTTTCTTCAGAGATTGATGAGAAAATCACAGAAAACTTAAAACCAGTTAAAATACTTGAACTTATTTACAACATAACACTTCATCTGGACAAGAAAAAAGTGATGTCCTTTTTTGAACCTGTTATTCTTGAACAGTTCTCCATCAAACCCGAAGCCGGAGAGCTGAAGTTTCTGGAAGATGAGCTGAGTCCATTCAGAGGAGAGCAGGTAATAGAAATATTCACAAATATTAGAAAACACTATGCCGTTATTTACTTTCTGTTACTGACCCGTTTTGCCGGTGTTGTGAAATCAGAAATTCAGGCTAGAAAAAAAATACAGGAAAAATTTGAAAGATCAGGACTTTTTAAGGAAGGAGGCCCTGAAGAACCAATAGAAGTTGAAACAGAAGAAGAAAAATTGATAGATTACCTTACAGCACATGAAAAATATAAAAATGTTTTTCATCTGTTTGATCTTCCAACTGATTTCGATGACGAAAAAGAACTTCATAAAAAATATCTAAAAATAGCCCAGAGAGTTCACCCAGATAAACTTGTTGATATGAGTAAAGATGTTAAGGAGAGAGCTGACAAATTTTTCAGAATAGTTAATGATAACTATAAAATACTCAAAGACCCTGAACTGCGCAAACATGTTGCCAAACTTATGCAGAGGTATGGAAACATTAAAAATCTCAATGAATACAACAAAATAAAAGCTTATGACAAGGCTGTTTTTAAAGGTAAGACCCTTGCAAAGATTGGAGCACATAAAGATGCTGTGACAGTTTTTGACGAGATTTACAAACAAACCAAACAACCTGATGCTCTTGAACTTAAACTTCTTTCAAAATGGAAAATTGTTCAGAAAATGACCGATCAGCAGAAAAAGGTCGAATACCCTAAACTGAAGGAAGAGTTCACCTATCTTAAACAGCTTAAGGACCCGACTCTCGAAGTTCTTTTTATTATTGTTGAAATGGATGATTTTCTAAAAAATTATTCCGACGCTATAAAGATAATAAATCTTATCCTGAAGATTTTTCCTAATAATTACAAGGCAAAAGGATTGAAAAATAAAATCATGTATTATTACAATCTCGAAAAGAAAGGAAAACTGAAACGATGAAAAAACAGCTATTACTGGTCATCATAGTAATATTCTTATTCGAGTTCCTCTCTGCTGGCAAGATCAAAATGTACTATTTCTACGACCCGATAACAGATAGATACACTTTCACAAACCAGTGCAGCGATTTCCGGTCATGCAGACCGCTCTACCGGGCCAGAGGTAAAGTCAGACATAAAAAGGGATACAGACTGCGTCCAGGGAAAGAAAAAGCTTATGACAAAATAGTTAAAAAGGCTTCAGAAATTCACAATGTTGATTTTCACCTTATAAAAAGTGTTATAAAAGCAGAATCCTTATACGATGTTAAAGCGGTTTCAACAGCAGGAGCAAAAGGTCTTATGCAACTTATGCCCGCCACAGCAGAGCAGATGGGTGTAAAAAACATCTTTGATCCCGAGCAGAACATTATGGGAGGAACAAAATACCTTAAAAAACTCCTGAAAAAATTCAAGACATCAAGGAAAGCCGTCGCGGCCTACAATGCAGGACCTGCTGCTGTTGTCTACTACAATGGGACACCTCCTTACAAAGAGACGGTAAATTATGTACAGAAAGTCTCAGATTTTTATAAAAACTATACCGGAAAAGAACTATGGTAAAGAAAAACAAAAAGAACAGAAACTCCGACTCCAGAGAGAAAAAAAAGGTTATTGGAAAACTGCTAAACCTAAAAAAAGATGTGCTAACCATTCCGAACCTTCTGACGGCTGTAAGAATACTCTTTGTCCCGTTTGTACTTTTTCTGATATGGTACAATACCCCCATTTCAAGATTATGGTCATGGATATTTTACACAGTTGCGACTGTTACCGATTTCTTTGACGGCTACTTTGCACGGAAGCACGGCACAGTTTCAGTGACAGGAAAACTGCTTGATCCTCTTGCTGATAAATTTATTGTAAACCTTACTCTTGTACTTCTTGTTTCAATGGGTGAAATGAACGTTCTTCCAGTTCTTATAATTCTTTCCAGAGAGTTCTACATCTTCGGAATAAGATCAATGGCGATAGAACATGGCCTTGTGATCTCTGCAGGTAATGCCGGAAAGATAAAGACAATGTTCCAGATGTTTGCCCTTCCGTTTTTCATGCTTGATCAGAGCACTCTTAAAGCTCTCATAGGTATTGACTGGGACCCCCGGATATGGGGATACGTTCTTATCTGGATATCAATATTCTTTAGCATTCTAAGTGCTTATAATTATTCAAGAACTGTGAAGAGAAGAATATTCGGGGACTGATCTGTACTATTCTTTAATTTCTTCCTCTGTTTCAGGAGTTTCCGTTTCTTCAGTTGCAGGAGCAGGAGCTGTCTCTCCCATTTTCATAAACCCCATAAATCTGAACTTGAAAAGATGTTTCGTGGCTTCAAAATGCTTTTCAAGAAAAGGAAGCACCTTATCTGCAGGAACCTTATTAGCCTTTTTGATATATTCACCTGAATAAAGAAGTTTCCCGGATTTAAGTTCTGCAGTTGTTTTCCAGATAAAATTATCATCGAAATTAATAGTCTTATTAAGCTTTTCCTTATCAATCATCGTTCTGAAAACATCTGCATCAAAATCAATTTCATAGCTGATCTTTGCTCTGAACGGAGGCCACAGCTTAAGAGGCTTTGTTCTTTTTTCTTCATAGATCCAGTTGATGTTAAGCATCTCTGTGGGAAGTCTGAGCAGAGCAACTGAAACAAGTTCATCTTTAACCTTTGCGGTCACTTTGTAGGAAAAAATTAGAGTTTTCTCAAGTTCATCAAGGTTCAATACTTTAATATCAGATATCTTTGCATCATAAAAAGGTTTGCAGATGCCTGCTCTGATGAATTTTTCAATAATGTCTGTTCTCAGTCTCTTTCCATAAGCTCTCGTCATTTCTTCAACTGTACCGTGATAAGTTGCCGTAACTTCATAAACAGCTTCTTCTTTTTTGAGATCTCCTTTGATACTTACTTCCATATAGTTCTTAGTATGATCGTCCATGAGAGTCTTTTCAAGAACTATTTTTGTTTTGTCTTTCTTGGGTCTGAGCTCAAGAAGGTAGCTGTCCTGATCCATGAAAGGGGTTTTTTTGTATCCTGTCACAGGACTTGTGGGATCAGCAAGGAAAGGTTTTCCCTCTTTTGGATAGACTCTTAGAAGAATGTGATTAAAAGCATAGGCACTTACAAACTTCGGATCTACAAGTTCAGAATCACCAACACCAATATAAACTGGTACAGCATTAATCTCAACTTCTTTAAGCATAGCCATCATAAGGACAGTATGATCTTTACAGTCACCATAACCTCTGGCAATAATATCTGCAATCCTTGAAGGCTGAAACGGTTGTCCGAAAAATACGTGAGTATTATCATAGCTGTATGTCTGAACATAATGATAAATGGCTCTGATCTTCTCGTCTTCTGTTTTAAGTCCCTTTGTTATTTCTGCTGTCTTTTCATTGATCATCTTCTTTTCTTCATCAGTCATCTCATCCAGAACTGAAGCGTAGAACATCTTGTAGTGTCCGTGAGCAAGATCTTTCCATTTTTTAAATGGAGAAACGTTTATATCAAGATGTCCGACATAAATATTGGGGTTCCCCATTCCCGCTTCAAGTTTAAGCTGAGGGATGTTTTTCTTTTCCCAGACAAACTTCTTGTCTCCAGTGTTTCCAACTGATTCAGTGATCACAGGATCCTTAAGCTCAATATTTCTGGCTTTATACTTAAAATGAAGTCCTGTTCTCTTTTCAAAAACGAAGTTCGGAATATTCACTTCGAGTCTGGAGTATTTTACAGGCACCTCACTTTGAAAGTAAAACCGGTCACCAAAAAAAAAGTTCTTGTTGATAATCGTGTATTTAAGCTCAACCAGATCTCCATCCTTAAGCTGAGGGAAGTTGTATCTAACCATCTTTCTCTGAGCATCAAAATCCCTGTTTTTCATCTGAGTAATAAAGTAGTAAACATCATCTTCCTTGAGGTTTATGCTTGTTCCGTCAGGCTTGATGGTTCTGGCTGAAAAAGACTCGAAAACTGTCTTGTCATCAACTGCAAGCGCACTTTTCATAACAAGGTCTGCATTCCTGAAAACCCTGAAAATGACATGCTGTGTCTTGTATGTCTCGATCCCAACATTGGGAACGTAATCAACATCATAGATAGTGTTTGAATAAAGTACTACGCCATCAGCTTTAGGATTCTGCTCCTGAGTCGGTAAATTCTTAAGATCGACCTGTGAAGGGATCTTGTCAAGTGCTGTGACCTTAACTTCACTTGTCGCACATGAAACTGCAAAAAATGTAAAAATCAAAAAGATTAATTGAATTTTCCTCATAACATCCTCCTGAATAAGAATAAACGTGCAATATACTAACCAATCAGTCAGTTAAATGCAATATTTGTTCCTGAGACGAAATGCCAATAATTTCTAGCACTAAGCGTGCCGACATTGTTTTTCTCAGCAAAATTACGATACTCTGAAATTCAAATCACATCTTGACAAAATTCCTGATTGCAACTAACTTCTTGTGAACTTGTCCTTGGGGAGGGATCTTATGGCTCGCAGTATTACTCTTAAAGGTGTCAGACACCATAATCTGAAAAATTTTGATCTTGAAATTCCTCATGAAAAACTGGTAGTTGTAACGGGGGTAAGCGGTTCGGGGAAGACTTCTCTCGCTTTTGATACAGTTTATGCGGAGGGTCAGAGGCGATACGTTGAAAGTCTTTCAAGTTACGCCAGACAGTTTCTTGAGCTTTCCGAAAAGCCTGATGTTGATCATATTGAAGGTCTTTCACCGAGCATTGCGATCCAGCAGCGCGGATTAAATGCTTCGCCAAGGTCAATTGTGGGAACTACGACCGAGATTTACGACTATATGAGGCTGCTTTTTGCAAGAGCGGGAACTGTTCACTGCCACAGCTGCGGCAAAGTCATTGAAAAGACTCCTGCAAGCAGAATTATTGAGTCCATTCTCAATATGACAGGAAAAAAGCTCTATCTTCTGGCTCCTCTTGCGAATTCAAGGAAAGGAACTTTCGAGAAACTTCTTGAAGATCTCCACAAAGAAGGTTTTGTACGTGTGATAATTGACGGCACCGAATACCGTCTTGATGAAGAGCTTCCTAAACTGGATAAGAACATCAAACATACGATTCACGTCGTTGTAGATCGCCTTGCAATTAAAGAGAATATGGATGTAAACCGTGTCAGAGCTTCTGTAGAGACAGCTCTTTCCAAAGGAAACGGTAAACTTATCGTAAAAGATACTGAAGGAACGGAAAAACTATACAGTGAACACTTTGCCTGCCCTTACTGCGACATCTACTACGATGAGATAGAGCCGAGAACATTCTCCTTCAATAATCCAAGTGGTGCGTGTCCTGAATGTAACGGACTGGGCTTTAAAATGCACATGGATGAAAGTAAAATACTTGTTGCTCCGGAAAAAGTCTATCACCGTGCTGTTGCAGGGATACAACGGTTCACAAAGATCATGGTCAAACAGGTGATAGAGTTCTATGGAGACGATCCTAAGCTGCCTTTCAACGAACTGCAAAAGAAAACTCAAAAAGCTATCCTTTACGGTTCAGCTGAGGAGATAAATTTCAGCGTGAAAGCAACGAATATGCGTCACAAGTTCAAAAAACAGTTCGAGGGCATAATCCCTATGCTTGAAAGGCGTTATAAGGACACTGAATCAGATCTGATACGCAACGAGCTTTCAAAATTCCTGGTCGAGGGCGTCTGTCCTGTATGCAACGGAGCAAGACTCAATAAAAAGGCCCTTTCTGTAAAAATTGCGGGAAAGAATATTTACGAACTGGGAGAAATTCCCGTAAAGAATATTTACAAACAGTTTGCCGGGAGAGAACAGTTCGATTTTAATGACTTTCAGTGGGAAATTGCAGAAAAACTTGTAAAGGAGATCCATCTTAGGCTCTCATTCCTTTTCAAGGTTGGTCTCGGTTACCTCACTTTAAACAGAAAAACAGCCACACTTTCAGGCGGTGAGGCTCAGAGAATTCACCTTGCGACACAGATCGGTTCGGCACTTACCGGAGTAACCTACGTCCTTGATGAACCCAGTATCGGGCTGCATTCAGATGATACCGATAAGCTCATAAAAATATTAATGAATCTCCGGGGTCAGGGCAACAACGTTATTGTCGTGGAACATGACAGAGACATGATAGAAAGTGCCGATTTTCTTATTGATCTCGGACCAGGTGCCGGCGAAAAAGGCGGAGAACTTCTCTATGCGGGAAACGCAGAAGGTATTAAAAAAATAAAAAGGTCCCTTACCGGAGATTATCTGACAGGAAGAAAAAAGATATTTTACCCGTCAACCAGAAGAGAGCCGACAGGATGGATAACGTTAAAAGGTGCTTCAATTAATAATCTCAGAAACATCACAGCAAAGATTCCGCTCGGAGTTTTCTGCTCAATTACCGGTGTCAGCGGAAGCGGCAAAAGTTCTCTCGTCATGGAGACACTTATCCCGGCGATAAAAAAACAGCCGGCTAAATATAAAAGTATTGAGATAAAGGGTGCACTTGAAGATCTTATTGAAATTGATCAGTCCCCTATCGGAAAAACTCCGAGATCAAACCCGGCAACCTACACCGGTGCATTCGGGCCGATAAGAGAGCTTTTCACAGCAATGCCTGAATCAAAAGCCAGAGGTTACAAGCCGGGCAGATTTTCATTTAACGTTAAAGGTGGACGCTGCGAAACATGTCAGGGCGCGGGAATTATCAGAATTGAGATGAATTTCATGCCTGATACTTATGTTAAGTGTCCGGACTGCGGTGGAAAAAGATTTAACGAGGAGACTCTTGAAATAAAATTCAAAGGTTACAGTATTTATGATGTTCTTGAAATGGAAGTATCTCAAGCTGTTAAACTTTTCAGTCCATTCCCTAAAATTAAGAGGAAACTGGACTTGCTTGAAAGCATAGGACTCGGCTACATAAAACTCGGTCAGCCTGCACACACTCTTTCGGGTGGTGAAGCACAGAGAATTAAACTTTCCAAGGAACTTTCAAAGAAACGTTCAGCAGGATCTCTCTACATTCTTGATGAGCCGACAACAGGGCTTCACTTTGATGATATCCGCAAATTAATTCAAATACTTAACCAGCTAGTTGAGAAAGGCTCGACTGTTGTTGTAATCGAACACAATCCTGACATAATCAAGTCTGCTGACTACATTGTTGACATGGGACCTCACGGTGGTGACGAAGGTGGAAAAATCGTTTCAAAAGGCACACCCGAAAAGGTTGCTAAAGACAAAAAGTCACTTACAGGAAAGTATTTAAAGGAAGTATTGAATCAGGGTTGACCCTTTTATTATTCTTCATGGGGTTATCCTCTCAATTGTATTATTATCTCCAACAACATAAAATGACCCGTCAGGCATTACATGAATATCAAGCAGCAAATCTTCAATTTCCGTATCCACCTCACTCCAACTATCACCATTGAAGTGAAATATCACCGGCTTTTTTATTTCCGGATCAATTGATCTTCCGATAACAGCAATATTGTCTGCACTATTTCCATGCAATCCAATAAAGTAATATCTTTCATCACTTAAAACTCTATCCCATTTTTCTCCGTCATAATATAGAACTCCATTTTCACCAGCAATATAAACGTTATCTTTTGAACTGCCCCATACATCAGTTAAACATTCAATGGTTCCACTTTCCATTTCTGTCCATTTTTTGCCATCATAATGAAGTATCGTGCCGTTTTCTCCCACAGCATAAACATCATCCGAGCCAGATCCCCAGACTCTATTCAATTCATTTTCAGTGGGGATTTCCATTCTAACCCATTCTGAACCATCAAAATGAAATATCGCCCCTACTCTGGGAGAATCATCTCCCCCTACAGAAAAAATATCTGTCGATGATGTACCCCAAATATCAAGTGGTCTTGATTCATATCCAAAACATTTACCCCATTCAGATTCACCCACAGTATGTTCCCATTCACTTCCATCGGCAATGATCGGAGATGTCCAGAAACCCACAATATAAGCTTTGTTTTTTTCACTTATCCAAACACCCTGAATTCCGTTTGCACAACCACCTCCCGGTTCGTTGCAAACAAAAACTGTTTTCCACTCATTATTTTCAAAATATTTATAAAAACCATGATAGTCACACCCACACCCATGTTCTACATCTATTGTATATCCTGCAACATACATTCCTGAATCATCTGCGGCAATTGCTGTATTTATAATTCTACAACAGCTTTCTTCCTCATCAACATCAGGGGTTTCATTGTCATCTGAATCACTGGCAGTATCTGCATCGTTTACACCTTCATCAACTGACTCATCGTTTTCAGGGTCATCACCGTCGCAACTTAAAAAAAGGAAAAATAGACAAAACACCAGACATAGTCGAATATTACCCATAGCACACTCCCTTATATTATTCACTACGGTTGACACTTATCCATATCTGAGACACTGTCTGTTGTAACGAAACAATAGAAATAACAAACATCAGCATTGATATTCAGTTTATAGTTAACCATTTTACTGTCAGGGTTGTAGCAACAATTCTCACCTTTGTAGCTTGTCTCACACTCACTACTCGTACCGTCATCTGCTCTACAGTTGCATATTTCATATTCTACATATTCTCCATCAACTTCTCCACCGACCCCTTCACAATCTACAAGTCTTATACTCTCTTCAGGAAAATCAGCATCGACTTTTAAATTTATCTTAACATTTTCACTATCCTTAACTGTAGGTGGGACATCTTTATCAATCGTTACTGTGCCTGAATATGGAACATAACAATCCTCAAAACCAGGCTGAAGCTCTTCTTCATGCCAAACACAGGCACGAATTGTAGCAAGCTTCTCATCAGTTTCGTAAAAATCTGATTCAGCATGTTTTACAATTTTGTATTCACCTTTTTCATAACCGTTTATCAGAATACGAAACTGCATCAACCCTTCAACATGCATATAAGAATGATAAGGTTCAGGTGAAAGAAATTCATTTTTACATGTGTCTGCATTATTTTCTCCATTCCACAAATTAAAGTTGGTTCCTATCAGGTTTCCCTCATGAAACATGTGCCCGTATCCGCCATTTTCAGCTTTAAAATTATCCATAAAAACTATTGCAGACGTAATATCAGGCATCTCATCATAAATGTTTTCAGAATCTCCTCCTTCATTATCATTAAGACTTTCTTCACTGATATCCGCATCACCATTTTCCTGTTCACTGCTTTCTCCGCAGCCAAAGAAAAAAGAAATCAGAATTAGACAAATAAATAGATTTTTCATGGGGTTATCCTCTCAATTGTATTATTATCTCCAACAACATAAAATGACCCATCAGGCATTGCATGAATATCATATAAGCCATGTTTTGTATTCAAAGTACTTTTTGTCCATTCCTTTCCATCATAATGAAAAACTTCAGATCTCATTGAACCATCAACCATCAATCCTCCGACAGCATAGACATTATCTCCATCTGTCCCATGTATTCGTCTCAGCACACAGGAGGTTCCACTGTCTATTTCCTTCCATTTTTCACCGTCATAATGAAGAATTAAATATGTGCCTTTCTCCTGTGTTTCGTAAGATCCTCCCACAACATAAACGTTATCTTTTGAACTACCCCAGACATCACTTAAATATTCAACTGTTCCACTTTCCATTTCTGACCATTTTTCACCGTCATAATGAAGTATCGTGCCGTTTTCTCCCACAGCAAAAACATCATCCGAGCCAGATCCCCAGACTCTATTCAATTCATTTTCCGTGGGGATTTCCATTCTAACCCATTCTGAACCATCAAAATGAAATATCGCCCCTACTCTGGGAGAATCATCTCCCCCTACAGAAAAAATATCTGTCGATGCTGTGCCCCAAATATCAAGTGGTCTTGATTCATATCCGAAACATTTCCCCCATTCAACTTCGCCTATAGTATGTTCCCATTCACTTCCATCGGCAATAATCGGAGATGTCCAGAAACCCACAATGTAAGCTTTGTTTTTTTCACTTATCCAGATATCTTGTCTCGTGTCGGCACAACCGCCACAGGGTTCGTTACAGACATAAATTGTTTTCCACTCATCATTTTCAAAATATTTATAAAAACCATAATAATCGCAGCCACAATACCCATCATCTCTTGTGTGTCCTGCAATATACATTCCTGAATCATTTGAGGCAATTGCTGTATTTATAATTCTACAACAGCTTTCTTCCTCATCAACATCAGGTCTTTCATTGTCATCTGAATCACTGGCAGTATCTACATCGTTTACACCCTCATCTGCCGACTCATCATTTTCAGAATTATTGCTATCACAACTAAAAAAAAGAAACATGAAAACAACCATAAACGATAAAATTTTTAATCTCATGGGACCTCCTGAATAGCGGGCCGGATAAAAATCCGGCCCAACTGCTTTTATTGCCTTTCTATTTCTTCAACCTTAATTTTCAATCTATTCTATACTTGGATGGATGTCAAGCAGTTTTTATTTTCTTAATTAAATATTCACTAACGATTTTGGTTTTTTATATCGAACTTGATAAATCATTTTTTATAAAATATGATTGTTACGGATTTTGCATAATGGAGAGAACAATGAAAAAGAAATTCGTTTCAGTTCTTTTTATCCTGCTTCTATCTTTGAGTCTTCTGGCAGAAGACAAGAAGGATAAGGAATCAAAAGATTCCGGCGGCGGCTGGTTCGGTGAACCTGATAAGGCGATGCTTGAGCTTGGTGTGGGTTTTTTCTTTCACAAATTCTACTTTGAGACTGAGGATAATGACACGGGTGATCCGGGACATATCTACTTCGTGAAAGATCTCGGACTTGAAAACAAAGACCTTCATTTTACTACGAATTTTGCTCTGAGACTTAAATCCATAAAACTTTCTGTCGGCTACACGATGCTGAACGCTGAAAAAACAAATATTCTTAAAAGAGGTATTGTTTTCTTTGATGCTGCCTTCGGAACAGGTGATAGAGTTAAAACAAAGTTTAATATGCATCTTGTCAAGCTCGATTTCTGTTGGTACATCCTTGACCTTGACCTTGGAAAAAACTTCAGTTTCAGACTTGGCCCCTCTATCAGACTTGAAGGATTTGTCAGCGATATCAGCGTAGATGACACTTTTTCAGACAGAGGCGATAAATTCGAGATTCCGATAATACCCATGCCCTCAATCGGTCTTTCTTTTGAGACAACACTCTTTAAATATTCAGGCATCTTCGTTGACATCAACGGAATGTATGCCGGAAAATATCTGGGCTACATGAACCTCAAAACAGGAGTTAGAGTCTACCCCTGGCACTGGACAGGATTTGAATTCTCCTACCGTCACATAATCGTTCAGGCAGAATGGAAAGACGATCTTGTCAAAGCAAATTTCCAGGGCTTTAACATGGAACTTGTACTTAGGTTTTAAGAATCCCCTAAATCCTGAGATCTTGCCTTTCTGAATTACGGCATCCGAATCGGTATAACAAGCTTGAGCTCCTGTAATTCAGTTGCGACAAGGATATGAAACAATATCATGACGGTTTTCTCAACCTTTTTGGAGAAAATCGACAGACTTCTTTTAGGTAAGGGATTTAGGGAAAGGTCTAAAGCAACTCTCTAAGTTCTTCCAGCTTCTCCTTAAACACTTTCTCAATGAGCTTGTAAGGTTTGTCACTTGTCATGTCCACACCTGCGTCTTTAAGGATATCCAGCGGAGGTTTTGAGCTTCCAGCTTTAAGAAATCCGTTGATATAATCCTCGGCAGGGATCTCTCCTCTTCTCACACTTTCAGCAAAAGAGAGCGCTCCGATAAATCCTACAACATATTTGTAAACGTAGTAATTGTAGTAAAAATGAGGAACAAAGGCCCACTCGTTCTTATAAAGCGGATCAATAACCATAAGTCCCTTGTCCTCACCGTAGTATTTTGAAAGCGTTGCTCCGTAGGCCTCTGTCAGAAATTCAGGTGTAAGTACGCTTCCTTCCTCAACTTTTTTGTATATCGCATCCTCAAATTCAGCAAACTGCATCTGTCTGAAAACTGTTGAGCGGATCATTTCAATGTAGTGGTTGAGAAGGAACTTTTTCTCTTCCTTATCCTGCGTTGTATCAAGCAGATGGTTGATGAGCATTATCTCGTTGAATGTGCTTGCAACTTCAGCAACAAAGATGGTGTACTGTGATTTCTCAAATGGCTGATTTCCGTTTGAGTAATAGCTGTGCATTGCATGTCCCATCTCATGCGCCAGTGTTGAAACTGAGTTGTAGTCATCAATATGGTTAAGAAGAACGTAAGGATGAACATCGTAGGCCTCCCCTGACATATAGGCTCCGCTTCTTTTTCCCTTGTTTGGATAGACATCGACCCAACCGTTTTCCGGTTTCATTGCGTCTGCAATCACAGTTTTATACTCATCTGTCATCGGTTCAAGCGCCTTGTTCACAAGTTCAACTGACTGCTCGTAGTTATAAGACATGTCAACTCCGCCTGTCACCATTTTTGCGTAAACATCGTGGTATCCCTGATCCGGAATGTTGAGAACGTCCTTTTTAAGTGCAAGATAATCGTGCATTGCAGGAAGAATTGCTGTGATATTGTCTCTGAGCGTATAGAAAAAATCTTCCGGAAGCTCGTTTGACTTCATTTCGGCAGCGAGAGAGTCTTTATGTTTTCTGATGCCTGCAACTGTTGTGTAGTATTTTGTCTGGTAGTGAAGCATCTTTGCAATTGCGTTCTTATTACCGTCATAAGCTGTCCAGAATGCGTCAAAAACTCTTTTTCTCACATCTCTGTCATCACTCTGTCTGAATCTTGCGTAGGTCGGCATGTTAACTTCCACGAGTTCTCCGTCAAGCTCGATCTTGGGGAATGTCATGTCAGTTGACGCAAATGTTGAATATGTTTCATACTCAGCGTAAGCCAAAGCTCCGAAACGTGCCATTATTTCCTCTTCACCTTTTAAAAGTGTATGCGGCTTGTTTTTAAGAAGTGCATCAAAATATCTTGTGAAATCCTTCATTTCCGGCCTGCTCTGAAAATCTTTGAGAACTTCTGTGTCAAAACCGAGAAGTTCAGGCTCTATGTATGAAGATGCCTGAGCAAGTGATGTCGAAAGTGCGTCAACTCTTCCTGCAAGTTCCTGCCAGGCGGCAACTGACATGTCAACATCACGGTTTCTGTGTGCGTAGCTTTCCAGTTTCATTATTCTTCTCATGCTGTCACTTGACATTTTAAGCACTTCCTCAAGCTTGGAGAAATCATCCAGTTTCCCAGCAAATTCAGGTATTTTAACTGTATTTTCACCAACTAGTTTAAATTCAGCTTCAATCGTCTCTTCATTTGCATAAAGATGCTCAGGCTGCCATGTGTACTTTGCGTCAACTTCATTTCTAGGTTTCATTGTTTTCTCCATTTATCAGTTCATTAAACTCATCTTCATTTATAACTTTTACACCAAGTTTTTCAGCTTTTGCAAGCTTACTTCCGGCTTTTTCTCCTGCAAGTAAATAGTTTGTCTTTTTGCTAACCGAGCCTGAGACTTTTCCGCCTTTTTCTTTTATAATTTCAGCAAAAACAGGGCGCGGTTTAGACAGTTCACCGGTAATTACAAAGGTGATATCCTTAAATATCAGCAGAGATTCGTCAATCTTTTCTGGATAGATGAATTCAAATTTTTCCTGAAACACCTTAATTTCTCTCAGATTATCAGAATTATTAAAGAATGTCACAATTGAATTTGCAACAGTGTCGCCAATATTATCAATTGCAATGAGCGTTTCAGCATCAACTGCCATTAACTTTTCAAGATCAAACCTCTTTGCAAGTTCTCCTGCAAGGAATTCACCCACTCCGTCAATTCCAAGAGCATACAGAAAGTTCTGAAACTTCACCTTTCGGCTTTTCTCAATAGATTCAAGTAGTTTTGACACACTTTTTTCGCCCCAGCCTACTTCCGCCATCAGAAACATTGCATAATCCCTGATCGAAAAAATGCCTGAAACAGTTTTGAGCCAGCCTTTCTTAAAAAGGAAATCTACCTGTTTCTCACCAAGTCCGTCAATATTAAGACCTTTTCTTGAAACAAAGTGCTCAATTGAGCCTTTAACCCTGGCCGGACAGCTCATATTTGAACATTTAAGAGCAATCTTATCTTCGTCTTTCACAAGTTCAGATCCGCAAACCGGACAGCTCAAAGGAGCAAGAACTGTTGTTTCATCGCCTGTTCTCAGTTCCTCAACAGGTGCAATAACTTCAGGGATAACGTCTCCCGCCCTTCTCACAAAGACAGTGTCGCCTATCATCACCTTTTTACGTCTTATCTCATCAAGATTGTGCAGCGTTGCGCGTTTTACCACAACTCCGCCGATCTCGACCGCTTCAAGTTCAGCAACAGGAGTAACTGTCCCCGTTCTTCCAACCTGCCATGTTATTTCGTTGAGCTTTGTTGTCTTTTCAACTGCGGGAAGTTTGTAAGCAATAGCCCAGCGTGGTGATTTTGTGAGCACTCCTGCCCTATCCTGCTCTGAAAAGCTGTTGAGCTTTATAACAAGACCATCAATATCATAAGGAAGTTCAGCCCTCTTTCCAAGCACTTCCTCAATAAGCTCCTCAACCTCAACGATTCTGTTCAATTTTCTGTGTTCAGGAGTCTGGAAACCCAATTTTCTCAAAGACTTATGAAGATCTTCCTGACTTTTCACACTGTTATCTGCAATTCCTGTTGTGCCGTATGCAAAGAATCTGAGATTTCTTGAAGCTGTCACCCTTGAATCAAGTTGTCTGAGAGAACCTGCAGCCGCGTTTCTCGGATTTGCGAACGGTTTTTCACCGCTTTTGAGCCTTTTTTCGTTTACATCGCTGAAACTCTCAAGAGGAAGATATACCTCGCCCCTTATCTCAACTTTTGCAACAGACGCGAATTCTTTTATCTCAAGTGGAATATTTCTTACAGTAGCCACGTTTTCTGTCACATCCTCACCAGTTTCACCGTCTCCCCGAGTTGCAGCACGAGTGTATTTCCCGAATTCGTAGAGAACATTGACCGCAAGACCGTCGATCTTATATTCAGCAACGTAGCCATCTTCCACGTCAAATTCCAGACGATTGAAAAAAGCCTCAACCTCTGCAACCTCAAAAGCATCATCAAGAGACATCATCTTTTCAGAGTGCACAACCTTCCTGAAACCCTCCCGGATGCCTGCACCTACTCTCATTGAAGGTGAGTATGAGACTTTAAGCTCCGGGTGAGCTTTTTCGATGTCTATCAACTCACGATACTTTTTGTCGTAGTCCGCATCACTCATAAAAGGCGAATCATCACGGTAGTATGCCACTGAAGCTTTGTTGAGAAGTTCTACAAGCTCAAGGTAACGATCCTGCATCATTTTTCAGTTTTTCTCCCTTTTTTTTTCCAGTTGCTTTTTCAGAATTTTTCCTTTTTCGGTTAAGCGATATTTCTGTAGCCTGCTATTTGGTTTTTCAGGTATCGTATATTCAATTAAACCAGATGAAAAAGCTGGATTTATATAGTATTCTCTCACATGAGTTCTATCTTTAAGATTTAATTCCTTTCTTATTTCGCTAGCAGACAATTCATCATTTTCATTCAACATCATAATCAACTCTTCCACTGGTGGGGTGACTGGTGGGGTGACTGGTGGGGTGACTGGTGGGGTCAATTCATTTATTGCTTCCAGATAATCTTCTTCAAAAGGAAAAACTACTTCCATAAAATGTTCACTCAATTGAAAAATACTGCTGTCATAAACTTTCATTATCCGATTCATGCCGGAACCAAGATGCTCGACAAGTTCCATGTCACGAAAAACACGCATCAATTCACGATTTCGAGGCATTGATCTTCCTTTGAAAAACTCTTCCGGTGAAAGTCCTTCGATCAATCCGCCGTATGAAGTTATTGACAGGCGATCTGAATATATTTCAACAACCGGAGGGACTTCTCTTGAATAGTCATTGTGAACAACTGCATTGATAAAAGCCTCTCTCAGTGCTGTTCTATCAACCATTTTTCTTTCAAGACGCTTTGGATCTCCAGTTATTTTCGTAAAAGTCTTATTTTCTATATCCAGTTTATCAAGAACTTTCTCTGTTGCCCTGATTATTGAACAAAATCCGTATTCTTCGTTTTCAATCAGATCAGTCTTGTCAGTTCCTGAATATTTTGCGACCTTTATTGAAACACTGTTTCTATCTGCAAGAAGATAAGCCACATAGTTGAATTTTCCGTCAGGAGTATAAAGATCAAGGTTTTTCAGGAACTCATCATTCAGTTTGAATCCTTTCTCTTCGTAATAAATCTTCAACTGGGCAAATGTATGTTCAGCATATCTTGGAGAAACTATATTTCGAAGTGAGTTTCTGGTACGGGAATTGTACATCTCGTCAATCATCTTGCTTGTCATCTGCCTGAAACTACTACCAATTCTGACAAAACAACCCTTGGGAGACATTCCGAATGACTTAATATAATAAGGTTTCTCTGTTCCGCTTGAAACAACAATATGAACAACAGTCTTTCCATCAAAATCTTCAGTATAAACATCAAAAAGACCAAGATTTGTCGGAAGAATATTATTTTTTATCCTGTCAACTGCTGCAAGCTGGATCTTATCAGCATCCTCAACACCGATAATGTTTCCATCATCTTCAATACCAATGTATATATCGCCACCAGTCCTTGAATTGAGAAATCCCACAACTGATCTTTCAAGCTTATCATTGAGAATTGACTTAAACTCCGTGTTGATGTCTTCTATGAGCTTTTTACTCACCTGCATCATTTTTCTCCAAAAGTCTTCATCCATGGAAGTTATACATTAAATGGGATTTTATGTCAGGATTTTTTTGAGAGTAATTAACTAAATTAACTTGTTTTGATTACTTAATACAAAATTGAACTTAAAATAGCTTCAAATTGATGAGTTGTATTCTTTTATCTCTTCTACACTAATTTCTGATTTATCTACTAAATTATAGTGTTTTTCAGATACCTTCTTAATATCTCCATCGACGATCTTAAACTCAAATATTGCAATCAAATCTTCATTAATAAATTGAGCAGCAATTGCTCTACAAATAAGTTCTGGATATTTATTTGCACATAATAATATATCTTGCTCTATTTGGACTACTCCTAACTCATCTGTACCACCCTTTGCCTGAACTGGAAATATATATTGCTTTCCATTTGTATCAACTCCAACGTATATTTCATCGGTTTCCACTTGGCCTACTTCTGGAACTGTCGTCCTTAAATGATTTTGGAGAGAATAGCATGTAACCCCAGTAAATATATCCAGTAAACGATTATACCTCAATTTAGTTAACAATGCCTGTTCATCCGAAAGGGCATATTTCCCAACAATATTTGGTGTAGAATCAGGAATTTTAATATTAATTAACATATCATCTGGAATAATTCTAGAGTAATTCATCAATACAAAAGCATATTTAGCTCTTCCAATATTCTTTATTACCCATTCTTTACCCTCTGGAGCAGTTTCAATAATTTTATCCGGCAGCGAGGCTCTGAATTTAAATGAATAAATAACATCTCCAAGATTTTTTGGCAAATCAATTCCTAAACTTTGGGCATGAGATATTAGTTCATCACGTCTAAACTCTATAATCTCCGTTCCTCCCTTAAATTTCTCAAAAAAGATTTTTTCTATAATTTGGTAATACCTTGAATTACTAGTAGTCATTATAGTCCCTCACTTATTTTCAAGAATTAAAACTTCTTCATTTAAATAATGTTTTGTTACAGTTGATAAGCGTGTTCTAAAAGTATCGATCCTAATAACTTTATAGCCTAACTCTTCTGAAATCTCTGCCAATATTTCTCCAGTTTTTATTAAAACTCTAAAATAAGAAGCTTGATCACCAACAACGTAAGCCAATTTTGCACCTTTTTTTAATTTTGGTTTCAAAAATTTCAAGTGTTGATACATACCACCAAAATACATCTGAACAACTTTATGATAATATTTCTCAAAACCGGATGTTTTATTTAGCATTATTCTTTTATCTTCTATTTTCTTTGACAGAGACATAATTCTTTCATTGTTCTCAATATATTTATTATCTTTATCCCCCTTATAGACGTTTCGAGTATTTGACCTTAAAAGTTTTTTCTTCATATCTCTCAACTCTTCTTTAGAATTAACAAATTCTAGTAACACTGATTCAAGTCTAGTTGTCCGAGTATAGTCTTTTTCGTTAGGATAAGGAGGAGAAGTAATAACTGCATCAATTTTATCATCATCAAACTCAGAACGAGAATCATTAAGCAAAACCTTACTAGATGGAAATGCTCCTGAAAACTCTTTTAAGTCATAAGCAATATTATTTATTTCATCAATCCATTCTCTTATAACATCGGCATCTTGTTTTTTCTTTCTTGAAACACCAACCTCAGGACCAAAATGAAGATTGCTAAATTCATTTACAAGTTTTTTTGAAAATGCAAGCCTATAATGATCAAAAAATGGCAACTTGCTCTTTTTCTTTATTTCATCATACAAAAGAATTGCTTTATGTAGTGGAAGTGAGCTTATTGAGTTTTTAATTAATAACTTTTCCTTTGCTTCAGAAAGTTTAAAAAGCTCCCCTTTATGACTTAGAATTTTATTTTCAACATTTCTTGCAATTTTATCTGCTTCTTTTAAAAATAAATCTATATCAATATCCCAGTTTACTTTTGTTCTTGAAGCAAAAAAGGCCATATTGTTTGCTTCAATTCCAACAGATTTTATATTATTTTTTTTACATTCAACAAGTGTAGTTCCTGTTCCACAAAAAGGGTCAAGTACAGTGTCACCGTTTTTTATATCAAATTCGTTCAAATAATTTCTAACCAAATGTGGTGGAAAAGATAAAACGAATCTATACCAATTATGTATACTTGTATCATTCAAATACATCTTATTTTGTTCAGAACTTTCTATATTTTGTATTGAATAAGACACTTTTTTTTAACCTACTTATAATTGGAAAATTATCTAAAATTATATTAACAAAAAACTTTTTAACTTTATCACCTCCAATTCTACAGGTCAAATTTAATGTTTTATAACACTATATGCTTAAATTCCAAACTAGTAATGTATTCCTACTTTTTGATTGACAAACTGGTAATGCATTCCTATAATTTAAGAGGTTTTATTGTTATGCATTACTAAAAGGTGAGCCATGTTAGACAAAGTTTTTCAGTTAAGTCAGCGGTTTTTACGAATAAAGAACCGTGAGTATATCCGTTATTTCCTTAAGAAAAACGACATGAGCGGAAGAATGACAGTCGTCGTCGGTCAGCGCGGAGTCGGCAAATCCACAGCCCTCATCCAGCATCTTCTCAAATACACTGACGGAGACATCTTTTCAAAAAAGATCCTTTACGTCCCGTCCGATCATTTTTCATTAGGAGAATATTCACTTTATGAGATCGCTGAACAGTTCGTTAAATACGGCGGAGAAATGATATTCTTTGATGAAGTCCACAAGTATAAGGACTGGTCTATTGAACTTAAAAGCATTTACGACACATTTCCTGATCTTAAGATACTGGCATCAGGTTCAAGCATGTTTGAAATAAAGAAAGGAAGCCATGACCTTTCAAGAAGAGCAATAGTTTATGAAATGGCGGGAATGTCATTTCGTGAATTCATTGAAATGTCCACGGGAATTGAACTTGAGCCTCTCAATTTTGATGAAATTCTCAAAGATCATCAAAATTTATCTGCAAAGATAGAGAAGGAAGTGAAAACAAAAGACAGCACAATTCTTTCACTTTTCAATGACTACCTCATCTTTGGTTATTATCCGTATTTTATTGAGTATAATGACATTCCCCTTTTCCAGATCACGCTTGAACAACAGATGCACACTACAATTGAATCTGACATAGCTTCAACATACTCTCAGATCTCTGGAGAAAGCATCAGAAAACTTAAAAAACTGCTTGCAGCCATTGCAATCAGCGTCCCGTTCACTCCTGACATCAGTAAACTCATGAAAATAGTGGAAGTCGCTGACAACAGAACTTTGAAAACATACCTCCAATATCTTGAATCAGGCGGAATAATCTCTCAGTTTGGAAAATCCGGCAGAATAATGGACAGCCTTGAAAAACCGCAGAAAATCTATCTCAATAACACTAACCAACTCTACGCTTTAAGCTCTGAGCAGGAAAACAGAGGAACAGTCAGAGAAACATTCTTTGCAAATGTCCTTTCAAAAACAGGAGAACTCTCAATACCGAAAAAAGGAGACTTCCTGCTTGATGGAAAAACACTCTTTGAAGTCGGCGGAAAGAACAAGACACTCAAACAGATCGCAGACATAGAAAACAGTTTCCTTGCACTTGATGATATGGAAACCGGATTTGACAGAAAAATCCCTCTGTGGCTCTTAGGATTTATCTACTGATCTTCCTAAAGAATTTCTCTGATATTTTCAACTGCATATAGAGGAACAACTTTTATATTCTGATATTCACTGAACTGTTCTCCGGCAATTCTAATTCCAGTCTCAAAACCTCTTTCTTTAAGAAACAGCTGCATACTCTGCATACTTCCTCTTGAAGATGATTTGACTTCTATAGGAAAAATTCTCCCATTCTGTTCAATGACATAGTCCACTTCCGCGTTACTCCCTCTTTTTTCCCTCTGCCAGTAAAAGCTGTCTGGCCGTATATAACAAGGTGGTGTCTGCATAAGCATAAGTCCGGTATAAACCTCAGCAAGAGCACCTTTATTCACAAGCTCAGCATCGTCATTTACGAGAAAAGACGGAATGTCTAATCCCATCAGTCTTTGAAAAACTCCAATATCAAACGGCAGCACTTTAAACTTATTAGGCTTTATCTGCGCTTTTAAAGGGATTCCACGACTGGAAGAATGAAAAACCTTTATTGCCAGCCCAGCTTTATTCAGCAGATCAAGAGCTGTTGAAAAACCAGTGGTTGATCCTTCTCCAACAGCATTATATGTGAATTTTGACCCTGCCTGAAAAGCTGTCGAATTAAAAGTGGCATCTATTTTTTCAGTTGAAACCCTTGTTTTATATTTCGCAAAATCATCTCTGAATGTAATCAAGAGCTCATCAATTATTTTCTGAGAAGTAAAAGCATCACTACTGGAAACGTAGTTATAAATCACTTCAGGCAATCCACCAAGAGTCATATACGTTCTTAATAATTTCATAGACTTATTATGCAGAGGCAAGGCAAGAGGCACTTTAAAATCAGCTTTCTGAATTGCTTCTCTTAGAATTTTATTTCCAGTTGCATCAAGAAATTCAAAAAAAGACATCGGATACATAAACATTGAAGAAATTCGCCCCACGCCAAAAGACGGAATTTCAGATAAAGCAAATTCAAGAAGTGAACCGGCAGCAATTACATGCAATTCCGGCATTTTTTCATAAAAAAATCTTAATGATCTCAACGCATCCGGACAAGCTTGTATCTCATCAAAGAAAAGGAGCGTTTTTCCCGGAATTATCTGTATAGATGTATATTGAGAAAGCTGATCTATAATATTTTGTGGCGCAAGAGAAGAATTAAAAAAAAGAGATACTTCTCTATCTTCTTCAAAATTTATCTCGACAAAATTATCAAACTGACTTCCCAGATATCTTACAGAATAAGTTTTTCCGACCTGTCTTGCACCTCTTAAAAGAAGCGGTTTTCTTGCTTTCTGAGCAACCCATCTTTTTAGTTCTGAATAGATTTTTCTCTCCATCACATCACCTCCAGTCAATTTAAGAAGTTATAGCATTATCTTAAAAAAAGTCAAGGCAAAAAAGATATCTATCTTAAGAAAAGTCAGGGCAAAAAAGAAACTTATCTTAAGAAAAGTCAGGGCAAAGAGTTGATTTTATGGACTAACCTTCAGGTTTTCCCACCACCTTTCTTTCGGATAATCCGCAGATCCGATTTTTACTGTTCCACCGATCATGGCACTCAAACTGGGAATGCATTCCTACTTTTTGGTTGACAAACTGGGAATGCATTTCTATAATTTAAGAGGTTTTATTGTAATGCATTACTAAAAGGTGAGCCATGTTAGACAAAGTTTTTCAGTTAAGTCAGCGATTTTTACGAATAAAGAACCGTGAGTATATCCGCTATTTCCTTAAGAAAAACGACATGAGCGGCAGAATGACTGTAGTCGTCGGTCAGCGAGGAGTCGGCAAATCCACAGCCCTGATCCAGCATCTTCTCAAATACACTGACGGAGACATCTTTTCAAAAAAGATCCTTTACGTCCCGTCCGATCACTTTTCATTAGGAGAATATTCACTTTATGAAATAGCCGAACAGTTCGTTAAATACGGTGGAGAAATGATATTTTTTGATGAAGTCCACAAGTACAAGGACTGGTCAATTGAACTCAAAAGCATATACGATACATTTCCGGAGCTTAAGATCCTGGCATCAGGTTCGAGCATGTTTGAAATAAAGAAAGGAAGCCACGACCTTTCAAGAAGAGCGATAGTTTATGAAATGGCGGGAATGTCATTCCGTGAATTCATTGAAATGTCAACTGGAATTGAACTTGAACCTCTCACTTTTGATGAAATTCTCAAAGATCACCAGAATCTATCGGCAAAGATAGCGAAGGAAGTGAAAACAAAAGACAGAACCATTCTTTCACTTTTCAATGACTATCTCATCTTCGGTTACTATCCTTATTTTATTGAGTATAATGATGTTCCCCTCTTTCAGATCACGCTTGAACAGCAGATGCACACTACAATTGAATCTGACATAGCTTCGACATACTCACAGATTTCAGGTGAAAGCATCAGAAAACTTAAAAAACTGCTTGCAGCCATTGCAATCAGCGTCCCGTTCACTCCTGACATCAGTAAACTCATGAAAATAGTGGAAGTCGCAGACAACAGAACTTTGAAAACATACCTCCAGTATCTTGAATCAGGCGGAATAATCTCACAGTTCGGAAAATCCGGCAGAATAATGGACAGCCTGGAAAAACCTCAAAAGATCTATCTCAACAATACAAATCAGCTTTACGCTCTGAGTTCTGAAAATGAGAACAGAGGAACAGTCAGAGAAACATTCTTTGCAAATGTCCTTTCAAAAACAGGAGAACTCTCAATACCTAAAAAAGGAGATTTCCTGCTTGATGGAAAAACACTCTTTGAAGTCGGCGGAAAGAACAAAACCCTTAAACAGATCGCAGACATAGAAAACAGCTTCCTTGCACTTGATGATATGGAAACAGGATTTGACAGAAAAATACCTCTTTGGCTTTTCGGATTTGTTTACTGATTTAGGCGTCTTATCTCCACCGCTCAAGTTTAGGCAGTGTCTTTTCCGCTATTTCACGAGCCTTTTCTTCAGACATACTGAGTTTTGCGACTGCAATCTGGACATTTTTTACAATTTTTTCTTTCAGTGTGATTCCCTCATCCAGAAATTTTCCACCCTGATAGCAGAAACTACAGTATTTCATGCTTGTGCTGCCGTCTGACTCTGTGCCTCCCCTTAACGGGTCCTTATCAAGCGGTAGTCCGCAACTCTGACAAATCTTCATTTCCTTTTCCATGTTTTTCTCCCCTGGTTGTTTATCTTATCCCTGCTTTGCAGTGAGATTTCTAATTTCAAGCTTCAGCACAAGAACTCTTTCAACAACACGATCATCAAACTTGCTATCGTCTTTTCCGTGATGTTTCATAATAAATTCAAGATCTTGCTTCTTTTACTTCTCGGTTCCTTTTATTGGTAATTTCCCAGATTCTTTTTCCAACTTTTTTTCTTCTTTTTTAACCCGTCTTTCCATCTTCCTTATATCTTCTTCCGGAGGCAGCTCCTCTGGTTTTATACCTCTCTGTCCAAGCATATCTCTAACACTCTCATTATTTTGTATATGCTCTTTTGTTATATCTTTTTCGCCTGATAAATCATCTTGAGACACATTATGATTCGTCATTTCCGTAGCTAAATTTTTAGCGGCAATTGTGAGTGTCGGTAAAAAATCAGCAAGCGGCTTAGATTTCGTTATTCCATACAAGTCTTTCATCTTTTGGGTTGAATTTCCTCCAAAAAGTGCAGAATCTCCTCTTGACCTGATTCTTGCGAAACCTCTATCATCTACTCCTCTCTCGTATATATTTTTAGATAGCATTTTTTCAGACTCTTTCAGTCTATTTCTAGCTTCAAATCTTGCCTGAAGCTGCATTCTATCTTCAATAAGTTCCTGTTTTCTAGTTTGAATTGCAAAGTAACTTTAGGCAAAAGCGATCTCCACCTTCCGGGAATCACCATTCTGAGCTATTAAATAGCAAGCATACCTTGTTAGCATGAAGTCTTCTATTTCTCTTTTTGCGCTGCTTCCAATCTCAACCATCTTCTGTAACCAAGATTCTCCATTAAATTTCAAGCTTCAAAATCTCTCAAAATGGGAATGCATTCCTATAATTTAAGAGGTTTTATTGTAATGCATTACTAAAAGGTGAACCATGTTAAACAAAGTTTTTCAGTTAAGTCAGCTATTTCTACGAATAAAGAACCGTGAGCATATCCGCTATTTCCTTAAGAAAAACGACATGAGCGTCAGAATGACTGTAGTTGTCGGTCAGCGCGGAGTCGGCAAATCCACAGCCCTCATCCAGCATCTTCTCATTATTTTAATTCACATATCTAGCTCTCAAAAGTGCTACCTATGCCTTGAGAATTTTATGTCTACCGTCTAGATTCGTACAAAAGCCTACTTGTTGATTTATTGCCCCGATCATGTTAATTAACTAACATTGTTTATTGATGGAGTTCTCATGAAATTACGTATTCTTTTTATCAGTCTGGTTTTTGTTCTTGTTTCGTGTTCTCAGAAAGAGATCGTCATTCCGGTGATTGTAACGACTGACATGCACGGAACTTTCTTTAACACTGCAGAGAATGATAATTCGCTTGCCGAGACTGCTTCTTTCATTGAGAAGACAAGAAAAGAGCATCCTGACCTCATTCTCCTTGATAATGGAGATATCTTTCAGGGAACTGCTGACACTTATTACTTTAATTATGTTAAGAACAGACATCGAAAATCCTACTTCTTTTATTTTGAACTATCTGAAATACGATGCCGCAACTGTAGGAAATCATGATACTGAAGCCGGAGAAGCAATTTACCGTAGGATCGAAAAAGAAATGAAGATGCCGTGGCTTTCGGCAAATATTGTTGACAGTAAAACTGCAAAACCACTGTTTAAACCTTATACCATAATAAAAAGGAAAGGCGTTAAAATCGCAGTTCTCGGGCTTTCCACAACAGTTACTCAAAGAGCTTTGAAACACAATGAAATTGAAAAAATCAAAGTGAGGAACATGATTGATACAGCTGGAAAATATGTTCCGTACATTCTTAAGAGGGAAAAACCCGACGTCCTTATAGGTCTCTTTCATGAAGGAGCAGAGTATTCAAGACAAGTAATTGAAAAAGTTGACGGTTTTAATATCGTCTTTACTGGTCACGATCACATTAAAAACGTCGAAATCGTAAGATCCCCAAATGGAAAAAGTGTGCTGATGATGGGATCTGAAGACAGAAACAAATCTGTTTCCTATGTGCAGATACACTACTATGCCGGAGATGTCGCAGTTACCGGAAACGTTGTCCCAGCTGGGAAAATGAAAAGTCCCGGAATCATAAAAGCCACAGTGAAATACAAAACTCTTGCTGAAAAATATAAATCCGAAGTCGTCGGCACCATTACAAAAGATTTGAAGACCGGAAACGAAAAAAATTATATGGAACTTATACACAACTCTTTACTGAAAATATCCGGTGCTGATATTTCAATTACAGCGCCAGTTTCAACAGGAAAGATAATTCCTGCCGGAGATATCACTATGAACGATCTTTTCACCCTCTACCCTTTTGATAACACTCCCGTGACCTTAAAATTAAGTGGAAATGAAATTAAAAACCTTCTCACCTATTCTGAGAAACTTCAGAAAGCCCCAAAAGGCTATAAAAGATACTACAACAACCTTTCAGCAGTTTATAAAATCTCCACACCACTTGAAAATAAAAAGACATACACCGTTGTAATGAATTCATATCATGCCTTTAACGGCGGCAATATGCTCACAAAAGGCGCAGGACTTTCAAAAAAAGAACTCAAAAAAAGGACTATTAAAGTCTATCAGAAAAATATTAGAGAAAAGCTGTTTTAATTAATTCCACGCTTCCTGAGAAGTCTAGATAATTCGATCATTCTGAACGGTTTGGAAATACTCCCGGTGAACCCAAATTCTTCCGGAGACGATATAACGTTTGAATCTGCATAACCGCTCGAAACAAAAACAGGGACATCCTGATCTAATTCCCTAATTTTCTTTATCGTCTCAAGACCACCCATTCCCTCTGAAATTGTCAGATCAAATATCATGAATTTCAAATTTCTGCCTGAAGTTCTGAAATTTTTATAGGTGTCTATCGTTTCGTTTCCATTGATGCAGGATATAACTTTATAATTCATATTCTCAAGCATGTTTTCCAGTATATTTCTTACTATCTCATCATCATCCATGACAATCACTGTGCCTTCTCCCTTATGTATTTCCGCTTTACCGGTCTGATCGTCTTCAACAGGTATTATAGAAGAGGCAGGAAGATATATTCTGAAAGTGCTTCCCACACCTAATTCAGATTCCACTTCTATGTATCCTCCATGTTTTTTAAGTATTGAAAATGATGCCGCCAGACCAATCCCGCTCCCCGCGTCTTTTGTCGTAAAAAAAGGATCAAAAATCTTTCCTATAAGATCACGTCTTATTCCCACACCTTTATCTTTAATAGAGATCATAACATATTTTCCTTCATCAAGAACCGGATGATGATTTCTGTTCAGATTTTTATTCTGCACGCCTATCTGTATATCTCCACCCTCAGGCATAGCCTGCTTGGCATTTATTACAATATTTTCTATGACCTGACTTATCTGATTTATATCAACTTTCACACTGTAAAGGTCTTTACTAAAATCAAATTTAGGAGAACAGCTGGAACCTGCTAAACTGAACCTGACGATATCTTCAAGAAAGGTTTCTATTTTTTCCTGCTTAACAACGGGAGCACCGCCTTTTGCAAAAGTTAACAACTGAAAAGTCAAAGCTCTTGCCCTGTCAAGACTTTTTGTTGCCTTCTCAATACACTCCTTCAACCTTTCTTTGTTGGGCGAGGACTGCTCCGCCAATTCAAGATAACCATACACTCCTGTAAGTAAGTTATTAAAATCGTGAGCTATTCCCCCTGCAAGAAGACCTATTGATTCAAGTTTATCCATTTTACTGATCTCTTCACTATGTTTCTGTATCTCAAGAACCTTTCTGTTAACTTGTATCTTTAAAAGAACTGTAAATACAACAAAAACGGCTGTGGCTATTATTAAAAGGAAAAATAACCAGTAATAATAAACAGGAATATTCTCTTCATGTATAACTTTCATGTGTCGGTTGAGAGAACTGTAAAAAACTGATCCGGAATCATTTTTCAGATCAGCAATTGTTTCATCTATACGGCAGATAATATCATCGCTGACAGATTTTGAGAAAGCGTAGTAAAGTCCCTTTGGTCTAAATATAACAGGCCTCTCAACAATATCACTTCTTCTCAACTCTGAAAAATAAAAGAATCTGTCAACAATAATACCGTCGACTTCTCTTGAATAAAGAGCTTCTACTGATCTTTTATAGCTGGGAAAAACTATTTTTTTAAACCTGATATTTTCCGCACTGAACAGTTGCTCCTGTACGGATCCTTTCAATACTCCGATATTTTTTCCTTCCAGCAGGGAACGATGCTCTATATTTTCGGTATTCAAAGTGTAAAGCTGAAGCCAGCTTCTCAACAATTCGATTTTATTGAATTTCATAATCTTAACACGTTCTTTTGAATAGGAAACATCCACAAGTATGTCGATCTCATTTTTATCGATCATATCAGTGAGTTCCTGCCATTCTTTTTTGATGTATTTTAATTCCCACCCGTTCCTGCCTGCTATTTCATTCAATACATCAACGAAAATTCCACCAGGTTTACCATCTTTACGAACATAAACCTTCGGGTCATTCTGGTAAACACCCACTTTAAATGACTGTGCATTAAGATAAAAAAACGACATTACAAAAAATATCAGGGAAATTGATTTAAAAAAGGTTCTCACTTTAGTCACATGAAACTCTTATCATTATTTACCTGAAAGTATTTTATAGTTTTAAGTTTTTTTTGCAAACAGGTTTCGGTCTATGAACTTTTTTCTTTTTTCCCTTGACAACATTATTTTTTTCTGCTAACCTCACATTTGAACAATTGTTCAATCATTCATTAATGGAGGTTGTGTTGCCCAATAAAAAAACAATCGAAAGAGCTAAAAGGATTATCCCTAAAGGTGGGGAATGTGACAAAATTTCTGAGATATTTAAAGCACTTGGAGATCCAAACAGACTTAAAGTCGTAAAAGCTCTTACAGCTGGCGAGCTATGTTCAAGTGATGTGGCAGCTATCATGGAAATGGAAAATTCCACAGTCAGTCACCAGTTGAAATACCTTAGGAATTCTGGTATTATCTCTTCCAGGAAAGAAGGTAAATTTATTTATTATAAAATTGAAAATGAATGCGTTAAGAAACTTTTCACTCTCGTAGAAAAGCACCTTATGCTATGTAAATAACCGGAGATAAAAATGAAGAACTTTACTGTCAGTTTTATTCTTATCTTTTCTGTATGGCTACTGCTGAATTCATCGCTTGCTCCAGAATATGTTGTAAGCGGCGTTATTCTTGCTATTGTTCTTGCAGTGTGGAGTAGCCTCAGATTTCCTGTGTTTAAAAATGTGAAGATGACCCCTAAGGCGTTTTTTTCATTTTTTATTTTTACACACGTGTTTCTCTTTGAACTTCTAAAATCCAATCTGGATGTGGCAAAAAGAGTACTTTCCCCTTCTCTACCGATTAATCCCGGAATCATCAGGGTTAAAACAAAACTCACTGATCCTATTGCCCGAATGCTTCTTGCAAACGCAATCACACTTACCCCGGGAACATTTACTATTGAAATGGAAGCTGACACTTTTTTCATTCACTGGATAGATGCCGGTATTCCTGATGCCGAGCAGAAATCACAAGATATAGTTAGAAAATTTGAAAAATATCTGGAGGCTGTCTATGTCTGACATTATCCTTAACATTGCGGCATCCATCATGATTATCTCTCTGTTCCTGAGTTTTATACGTTTTTTTAAAGGACCTAAAACTGTAAACAGAGTTGTATCACTGGATGTTATCGGATTTATAGCGATCTCTCTCATCGGATTTATATCCCTGATTGCTGACCGCTCTGTTTTTCTTGATGTTGCATTGGTTTACGGACTTCTTTCCTTTCTCGGCGTTATTGTTCTTGCCAGATATGTTGAAGGAGGTTTGTGATGGAAATTAAACTTATCGGAGCAGTTATTGTCCTTATCGGGTCTTTTTTTCTGTTCACGGCATCCATCGGCCTGCTGAGAATGCCAGACTTCTTTAACAGGATTCAGGCAGGAACGAAGGCTTCTACACTGGGCACACTTTTTACGTTGATAGGAATTGCTGTCATAAATCCTCTCTGGTGGCCGAAACTACTTATTATCGGACTTTTTGTTCTGATAACTAATCCTGTTTCCAGCCATGTTATGGCAAGGGCCGGATACTATCAAAATTGCGAACAGGGAAAAATGGAAAGAGATGATCTTGAGAACATTTCAAAGATAAAGAAGGAGGAACAATGATGTTAATAGTAATTCTTGTTGTTCTGTCTATTGGGATAATAGCTTCCGCTATCTATGCGGTAAAAACAGCTAGTCTTATGTCGGCTGTTGTTGCAAGCGGAGCTGTAAGCCTCATTGCAAGCGTACAGTACCTTATCTTTTCCGCACCCGATGTCGCAATGACCGAAGCCGCAATAGGCAGCGGTCTTATGACTGTAATATTTTTTCTGGTCCTGAGCAGAATGAAGAGGGAAACAAATGGTTAGAAAACTTTTAATATTTATCGTCCTTGCTGTTTTCACAGTGGCTTTTATCCAGATGATCATGGAGTTTTCATCTCCTGAGAATCTCGGCATCGCCGCTTCGCATTACGCAGCAGAAGGACTCGCCGAACTTGGCGCAACTAATCTTGTTACATCTGTTGTTGTAACATACAGAGGTCTTGATACTCTCGGAGAAGTCACAGTTCTCTTTCTTACGGCTTCAATACTTGCTTTCTTCCTGAGCAGAAGGTCAAACGAGAAAAAGACCCGTTCAAGTGAACTGCTTCAGACCGCATCTGCGTTCATTTTTCCATTTATTTTCATTACTGGTGTCTATATTGCGGTAAATGGACATCTCACTCCAGGCGGCGGATTTCAGGGAGGAGCGGTACTTGCCTCTTCCCTGCTGCTGCTCATTCTTGCTGATCCGCAG
>CAXXGL010000025.1:0-50401 GCA_963676555.2 Geopsychrobacteraceae bacterium | reverse complement strand
AAAACGGAAGGATCGAGAATCCAGGGCGTCAGGGGGCGATCGACGGACAAATGCCTTTCGGTCGAGCGGCCGCGGGTCGACGCCTGGCGCACCTCGGTTGCCGGGTCGGAAGCCAGGAACGACGGCAGCAAGGCGGCTTGAGACGCCACTGCGACCGTCAGAACCAGACCGCATGTCAGAACAAGATTCCAGCGCATTTTCATTTATGACTTTTCATTTATCGGGGTGTTCGATCCGCCCCATGCGGCCGTGCCGCAAACTTCGGCACCGGACCAACGTCGTCCGGCTATCGCTGCGGCGGTCCGCCGCGTCTCCAGAACACTTCCGTTTCCACCGTCAGCCGGTAACCGCCTGCGGCGGTCTTCCAGCGCCCGGCAATCTCCGTGCGCAGTGCTTTCAGGCGCGCGGCAACCAGATTTTTCTCTTCGACATCGGCCAGGTACGACAGCCGCAGGATCGACGGCGCCTCCGTGAGCACGGTCAGCAACTGGTCGATTTTCCCCCGCCACTGGAGGCGCAGCCGCGCCGTCTCCGGCTCAAACGCTCCGTCGGCGATATCCATCGCCACCACCCGGTGCAGGGAGGCGCCGAAATTCATGCGCACGGCCTTGCCGCGCGTGGCCCGCACGACCCGGGGATTCTCCGTGATCACGCGATAACCGGTCGGCAGGCTGCGCTCGTCGAGCTTGAGAATGAAATTACTGCCCCGGTCTTCATCCGGAACCAGGGCGCAGGTGATGTGATAGCGGCCGTGCTCGTCGGTGGTCACGATCAATCCGCGCGCGGTCGCCAGGCGTATGTTCGGCAGCCCGGTTTCGCCCGGGTCCTGATAGCCGTTCAGGTTGCGATCGTCGAAAACCTTGCCGAGCACGTCGCTGCAATCGAAATCCGGATCGGGTGTGACCCTGACTGTGGCCGTGGCTTCGCCCGAGGCCGCCCGGCCCAGAATCCGGTTGTACACCTGGGCGCGATTGACGTAGTCCCCTTCGCCGACTCCCGCGCCGACCACCAGCAACAGTTTGATGACCAGCACCCGGTTGATGTCCAGAGTCAGCTCGTTCCAGGTCAGCACCCGCCCTTCGACCTCCGGTTCGACCGCCCGGCCATCGAGCCGCGCACTGCCCGCCACGTACTTGAAACCGGCCGGAAAACGGTCGACGATACTGATATCCTCCAGCGGCACCCCGTAGACATTGGTCACGGTAATCGTGTAGGGAACCAGTTCGCCTTTGGTAACGCTGCCCAGCGCGGCGGTTTTGGTGATCGCCACGGCGCCGTCCAGTTCCGGATCGAGCGGGATCGGGTTGTTGAAAATCTGGCTGTCTTCCGGGATCACGCTGTTGTCAAAATTCATATGCAGGTAGTAGTTGGTCCCGGTCGATCCGGCGGACACCGACAACGGAGGCATTTCCGGCCAGGTGACCGCCTCGCAGTGATCTGTCGCGGCGATCGCATCGTCAGGACAGGTCGACACCGGGTAAGCGCTGGGTGTCGGCATTGGTGCTCGGAGCAATAATCAGCGATTCTCCGCCCAGATAACCGGCTGACGGCGGTTCGACTTCAATCAGGTAAGAGGCCGCCGGGCGGACAGGCCGCAGTGCTGAAATTCAGGTCAAACTTGTAGAAGCCGTTTTGCGCCGTGATCTGATCCTGCTGGACCGGGTCGTCGAAACAACTGTCCGGCAGGGCGTTTCCGCCGGCGGCGTTGATCATGGTAAGACCGGCGCCGCCGACGGCTGTGCGGGCAATGGAATTGTAAACGGTGCCGTTGGGCTGAAGGGGCAGATTCAGATCCTGCAGATTTTCTCCCGCGGCAACACTGATGGCGCTGATGCGCTGCGGACCGTTGCTGAAAGAGGACACCGCGTGACCCAGCGACGGCGTGGCCGCACCCGCCCCAGGAGCCAGGAAACGGATTTCGTACAGGCCGCCGAGACTGTCGCTGGGGACCAGCCCGGCCAGCCGGTAAGCGCCGTTTTCGTCACTGACCGTTGACCTGACCGGATTGCCGTCCAGGTAAAGCCCGACCGACCAGCCCGGCTGCAGGGGGTCGCCGCCGGAGGCGAACAACGAATCCAGATCGACGTCGTGCCAGATCAGGCCGTTGAGCGCGGCACTGCCCGGCGTACCGCCGACATCGAGGGAGACTTCAGCCGTTGCGCTCTGCGCCGGACTGTCCCCAGGTCACCACGCCGAGGTTGGTGATGGTGGTGCCGTAAGCCAGGGCCGGATCGATCAGAACATGGAAACGGACGGTAAAAGCTCGCACCGGGGGCCAGGTCGCCGTAGATCGCGGCGTAATCGGCACTGAGGATATTCGCGCCGAAAGAGGACTCCGGACGCGTTGCCGTTCAGGGTTCCGGAACCGGCGACATAAACGATCCGGTCACCAAGCGGCGGGTTCAGGTCGTCCCGTGACCGTGACATTGTCGGCCGGCAGGCCGCCGATGTTGGTCACGCGGGATGGTATAGGCCAGTTCTGCCCCCGGCTCGGCAGTGGCGCCGTCGACAATGTCGACGGTCTTGGCGATGGCCAGCAGTTGCACGTCACCGACCGCGATCACCGTCGGTTGGTCGCCGTTGGCCGGGATGCCGTCCGGCATCGGTCAGGACCGGAACCGGTTCGGCGGACGATACCGTTCCCTGGTTGCTGATCAGGGTCCCGGTCGGAACGCCCGCATTGACCTGCATACGATAGGTTACGACGGCGCTTTCAGCGATGGAGATGATGCCGCTGCCGGGGTTGTCGGCAGACTGGACGGACAGGCCGGCAGCCAGCGGAAAGATCCCGCCGTCCGGACCGGCGGCGGCGCCGTTGACCTGCAGCGAGTCGGCGATATAGGTCAGTTCGGCCGGAACGGCATCGGTCAGGATGACGGCGGTTGCCGTTGCCGCGCCGTTGTTGCTGAGGGTAATGCCGTACTCCAGGATATCGCCCGGGTTGACCAGGCCGTTGGAATTGTTGTCGACCGCCAGGGTCACGGTTTTCAGCGCATACAGCAACGGCACATTGCCCACCACCACCCGGGTCGGATCGTCCGCTGCCGGAGTTGCCGGATCGTCCGACGGTTGTTCCGGCCGCTCTCCGCTGCCTGCTCCCGCGGCGGTGAGCATGGCCTGGTTTTCGATCACCAGGCCGTCCATGGCCGCGGGCATCGACCAGTACGTCGAAAGTCACGGTTGCCGCATTGTCGGCAGCCGGGTCGCTGTCCGCGGTCAGCTCGCCGCCGCTTGCGGTATCCGGGGAATTGATCGTCAGACGCGGTCTGCAGCGGACTGTCACCGCCGACATCGCCGACCGCGCTGCCGTTGAGGCGGGTGCTGCCGGCGATATAGGTCGTATGCGCCGGGATAAAATCCTGCAGCACGGCCGAAACCGCATGTTCCCGTGCCGACATTTTTCACTGTGACGGGTGTAGCGCAGCCGTTCACCGGCCATGAGAACGCCGGGATCCCCATCCAGGAAGGCGGCCGTCTTTTCCACCACGAACGCGGGCGCCGAACTGATCAGCGTGGCGGTCGGGTCTTCATCCCCCGGGAGTGCGGCGTCCGCCGCGCATCGCTCTGCTGCAGAACGCTGTCCTCGGCCGACAGCCGGGCCTGATTCAGGACTTCGGTTGCCGCTGGTGATCACAGCGGCCAGCCGGGCGGTAAAAACAATTTCCGCCGTGTCTCCCGGCGCAACGTCGAAGCCGCCGATCTCAACCAGCCCGGTTCCTTTACCGCCGCCGCCGGGATCGGTGCCGCCGGCATCGGCGCCGACAGGGTAACTCTCCAACGCCAGAGTTCCGGCCGCAAACAGTTGCGGCAGAGCGGCCTGCAGGCTCTCAAGCTCGTCCCTGACCGTCAAATCGGCCAGGGCGACCGTACTGGTGTTGGTCAGGCGCAGCGTATAACGAAGCGTATCTCCCGCGGCCGCCGTCGCTCCGCTGCCGCCGCTGGTCAGGTTTTCCACCGCCTTGACGAAATCCATGCCGCTGACCACGTCGATGGTCGGATCGACGGCTGCCGCGGTGTCCGGATCGTCGCTCAACTGTTCGGCAAACGCGCCGCTGCCGTTGCCCGCGCCGTTGAGTGCCGCCTGGTTGGAGATCAGGGTTCCGGCCGCGACTGCGGCATCCACCTCGACGACAAAGGTGACGGTTGCCGGGCTGTCGCTGCTGGCCGCCGCATCGGCGGGCATTGCGCCGCCGGTCGCAATCCCGGTCGCGTTGATCGGCATTCCGCTTTCCAGCGGCGAGACGCCGGGTGCGGGATCGGCGACCGCGACCCCGTTCAATGTCGTACTTTCGGCAACGTAAGCGGTGCCCGCGGGGATCATATCGCTCAGGATCACGTCCACGGCATCTTCAGTACCGATATTGCGGACCAGGATGGTATAACGCAGCTGATCGCCGGGCAGCAGGATCGAAGCCGCGCCGGTCAGATCCTCCGAGACTTTCTCAAACTGCCATTGCGGGGCGGATGCGATGGTCACCGGCGTCGGATCGGCGTCCCCGGCGATATTCGGGTCATCGCTGCCGGAGAGCCCGAAACCGGCCAGATCGAGGCGGCCCTGGTTCAGGACCTCGGTGCCGCCGGGGATGACGTCGATGAGTTGTACGGTGAAATCAACGGTCAGCGAATCCCCCCCGTCCAGGACGATGTTCGAACTGCTGAGCAGCCCGGTTCCATTGCTGCCGCCCATAGCATCAATGTAGACCCCGGCCGGAGCCGCGAGTAAAGTCAGGGTGCCGGGTTCGAACCAGGGAGAGCTGTTCAGCCGGTCGAGCTCATCGCTCAGGGAAAACTGCGCCTGCGCCGTGCTGATATTGTTGATCAGCAATTGATAGCGCAGCGTATCGCCGGGGCCGGCGCTGGTGACGATGGTGCCGGCGGCGGCGACATCCACGGCGATTTTCTGGAAATCCAGTTCCGGGGCCACCCCGTAAACCGTGGCGCTGATCGGGCCGACGCAGTAATCGTCCGGCGCGGTGATGTTCGGACAGCCCGCCCCGGTGCGTTCATAGACGCCGGCCTGCGGCAATGACGTCCAGTCGCCGTAAACCGCATTTTCAATCAGCCCGTCCGGGCTCGCAACAACCTGGACCGTCGTCCGGTAGACGATTGTCAAGGTCTGACCGTAGGGCAGGCCCAGACTGTCGTCGCCGTTCTCCCGCCCCCAGACCACCGTCCCCGTCGGCCCGCCGGCCGGGATGGCGACAAAGCCGCCGACACTGCTGCCGCCGATGGTTGCCGTCGGGCTGAAGCCGCTGTCCAGCACAACCCCGTCGGGCAGGGTATCGACGATATTGATGTCATGGGCGGTGGAGTTGGTGCTGCCGACGTTGCTGAGGGTCAGCCGGTATTCCAGGGTATCGCCGGCCATCGGCGGATCGGTAACGTTTTTTCCGGCGGTCACATTGGCCACGGTCTTCAGCAGGGTCAGGTCCGGTTCCGAAACCGTGACCGCGCCGACCAGCGCTTCCAGGGTTTCCGTCGCCGCGGTTCCCGCATTCAGGTAGGTGGTTTCGGCCCGATTGCGCAGTTGATCGCCGGCATCGGTCTGCGAATCGTTGTTGACCCGGGCATGGTAATCGATGCGGATGGTCGGCGTTATCGCACCGGCGCTGCTGTCGTCCTCGGTTGCGGTAACCACCGTACCGACGTTCCAGGTGACGGTCCCGGAGGAGCCGTCGGCCGGCAATGCGTTGAACGCGGCCGCCGTCGGCGGGGCCTGGCCGTTGATCGAGGCGATGCCGGTAAAACCGTAGCTGATTGAAAAATCGCTGTTGTCGGCCAGCACGTAGCTGAGTCCGGCATCATCCAGATGATCGTTGATCACCACCTCGTTGCTCACCCCTTCCGGCAATACCAGTTCGATCCGGAACGGTTTGTGCGCGCCGATGGTCGGCACCAGAGCCGGGTCGCGGTCGATTTTATTCAACCCCGGAGCGGCCACCGTCATCTCGGCGCCGGCTGCGGTTTCGTAATCGTTGACCGGGTCGCCGCTGTTCGGCAGGGTTCCGTTACGCATGCCGTCAACAGCGCCGTCCACGCCGATGGCGCCGGAGCTGTTGAGCGCGGTTGCCCGGTCGGGCAACGAAGTCCAGGCTGCCTGAACGGTATTGCCCAGCACTTCCTGGACTTCGACATCCGCGGCCAGCCGCACCTGGTAGGTGAAACTCAGCGTAGCGCCGACAGCGATCCCGTGCGGCGGGTTCCAGCTGAAAAGCGGCTGATTCGCGCCCAGCGTGGTGATGTCGACGACATCCGGCGGGTCGCTGCCCCCGACGCCGCCCGCGTAACTGAACCGGGTGGCGTCGAGATCGTCGAGAACCCTCAGGTTGTAAGCCGGGGCGGTCCCGTTATTGGTTGCGCTCACGGTCACGGTCACGACATCGTCGGCATCCGCCTCGGCCGTGCCGAAGGAGGTGGTCAGGTCGATCAGCGGCTCGCGCAGGTCGAGATCGACTTCGTCGATGTCGTAGGACACCGGCGTTCCGGTTTCATCGACATACCCGGCGGTCGCCGCCGTGCTCGGCGCACCGTTGGTCAGGGTGTCACCGTCATTGGTCTGGGCGCTGTTTTCGACCTGGGCGATAAAACCGACCGCCAGGTCGTAGCGCGTGTCGCTGCCGCCGATGGTCAGGCGCTGGTCGCCGAAATCCCAGCTCACGGAATCTTCGCCGCAGACCGGGGTGATCACGCCGCCGGGGACAAAGCCCGCGGCACTGTAAGGCGCGGCATCCAGATTCACGGCCGGGGCTTCGCTGCAGCGCAGGCCTTCGGGCAGGACGTCCTGAATGACGAAATCACGCACCTGGGCCACCGGCAACAGCACGTGAAGTTCATATTCAAGCTCTTCGCCGATCGACGCTTCCTGGGTACCGGAAGCGGCCGGCGGCGTATTGGCCATGGCGGTCACGGCCTTGGGCCGGGTCGCCACCGGGATGATCTGCACGTCGGCCGAAGCCGTCTCTGCGGTGTAGAACCGCGCCCCGCCCAGCTCGCTGTTGGCGCCGGTCGGAGCCGACTGGTTGCCCGCAGCTCCGGTCAGACTGTCATAAGTCGCACGCGCTTCGTTGGTAAAAGTCTGCAGGGGCGCGGCCGTGTCGTCATAATCGACCCGGTAATGGAGTTCGACCGATGCTCCGGGATCGATCCGCTCCAGGGCGCTGCTGTGGGTGTAGGAAAAGGTCAGCAACGCCGGGACTCCGTTGTCCACCAGGTTATCGCTGATCGTTCCTTCGCCGGCGGTGTCGCCGCTGCCTTCATTGCCGTCGGCGTCGTTATCCAGACCGTCGCCGGCAAAGGGTTCGACATAGGCGAGATCGCCGGCGTCGAGTTGATCGGTGACAATGACGTCATAAGCCGGAGCCCGCTGAACCCCGGCTGCGGTTTCCTCGTTGGTGACGGTAATGCGATAGATATATTTATCGTAAGCATCGCCGTCATCGGCAAAGGGAACGAAATTGCCGCAGGTGGGTCCGCTGCCGTAGAGCGATTCGTTGCAGACTTCCTTGACCAGGGTCAACTCCGGCTCGGTCACGGTCAGATCGACCCGGCGGATCGCCTCGTTCGGATAGCCGACGGTCGAGGGACCGAGGGTGTATTGCTCGATCAGGCCGGTATTGACGTTGCTGAAGGTGGCGTCGAAAGTCGAACTCAGGACATTATGGCTGTCGGCGGCGTGGATGTTGGGCAAATTGCGCTCGTCGATCGGCTTGTTGAGCAACCGGCTCGTGGTATCGACCACGAACCAGACATCCGCCTCTTCGATCCGTTGCGAATCCGGCACGTTGAAAACCCAGCCGAAGCTGCCTTCGGTCAGGGGCGTCAGCCCGGCCGGATACATGGCAACCCCCTGGATCAGCGCCGAGGATTCGTCCGCCGGATCGCTGTTGGAGAGGTAAGCCTGACCGTCGGGCAGCTGATCTTCGACATCGATGTTCTGTACCGCGATGTAAATGAATCCCGGCGTTTCGAAGCCGAACCAGCCGCCGGTGTCGATCCGGTAGCTGCATTCCTCGCCGATCTGGACTTCCTCGAAACCGTTGCCGTCGTAGCTGGGGGGATTGTTTTCGCTGCAGGTGCCCTGCTGGGTCTTAATCAGGTTGAAGCCGATCACCCGCGCCCAGGTGGCATCCAGGGAATAGTTGTTGGCGCGGTCGAGTTCACCGTCGGAGCGGACGATCGGGGCCGGGAAATCGAGCAGCGTGCCGTCGCTCAGGGCGATTTCTCCGACCACGTCGGCTCGCAGGCTCAGATCGTCCTCGGCGATCCGTGACAAGACGCTTGTTTTCCTGACATCGAACTCATAGGTCACGGTCTGACCGGGGGCGATCGTTGCCGGTGCGGCGCACTCGTAGACCGCCGCCGTCGCCGGCAGTTCCGTCGGGTCGGTCCAGACCTTCCACGGGGCGGGCTGAAGCGGTGTGCCGGACAGACTGATCGGGCGGCAGCCGCTCGGCCTGTCGACCACTTCCATGGTGGTGCCGAAGCTGACGAAAAGACGGTAGTCGGCCGCGTCGTGCCCGCCGCTGTTGGTCACTTCGATGGGCAGCGTCAGCAGCTGATTCGGATCGTTGGTGAGAATGAAGATATCCTCGCCGATATCGACATCCAGGTCTTCGGGGAACGCCGGGATCGCGCTGCCCGTCGGGTTGCCGGTACCGTTGCCGGTCAGGGTCAGGCTGACGGCGGACTGCGATGAACAGAACAGGTCGTAGTCGACGGTCAGCAGGTTGTCCAGGGTCGCCCGGTAGGTCGGATCGGTCGCGGTGACCGGGTATTCCTCCGGGTTGACGTCCAGGTTGGCCGCCCGGTCGTAATAAGCGGATTCGATCAGCACCACCCGGAAGGTGATTTCCGCCACATCGCCGTGCCGCAGCATGTTGACGTAGTCGCCGTCGAAAGTCGAACTGGTCAGGGTGAAATGAGGCTCGACATTGTCCAGCGGGTCGGCCTGTTCGTTGGTCCAGGTCACCTCGTCTATCATTCCGGTGTAGTCCCGGCCGTAGGCCGGAGTCACATCGAGGGTCGGTTCATAAGTGAAGTCGACCACATACTCGACCGGCAGCAGATCGGTCAGTTCGATATTCTTGACGCTGCCGCCGGTATTGTTGTGGATGGTGACCGTCATCGTCCCTTTGCTGCCCACCGGCTGCGCCGTGTTGGTCCCGGTCAGCCTGCGGTCGACGGTCAGCGCGGAACCGACATCGCCGTAGCGGGTATACAAGGTGCCGGTATCGCCGGTCACCGCGGTCATGGTTGAAGTCTGACTGATCTCGCCGCCGCCCGAGCCCTGGGCCTGGCAGCCCCAGACGACATCGCTGACGCTGTTGGTTGTACCGGTATTGCAGGCGGCCGCGGTGTTCACCCGGCCGACCAGGAACAGATCCGTATAGTCCGTGGCGGCAACGTCAACCTCATAGGTCTGACCGCTGTACTCATCGTAAACCGGAACATGGTCGCCGAACGGATAAGTCACGACCTGATCGATCAGGCTGTTGCCGCTGACGCCGACACAGGAGCTCGGAACCGTGGCGCCGTCGGTCGAAACGATCAGATCGGCCGCTTCGGGCGTTGGGCAATAATAGTTGATGTCCATGCTGGTGTTCGGCATGACATCGCTGAAGCGCAGATCCTGCAAACCGGCTGCGCCGCTGTTGCTGATCCGCAACTGCCAGACGACATCGTCGTTGTTGGTGGCGTAAACCGGCTCGCTCGCCGTGCCCTGACGCTGTCCGGCGTCATGGTTCCAGCCGGTTTTGATCACTTGCGGATGCGGCTCCCGCAACGGCAGGGTATCGCCGGCATACGCGGGTGAATCGCCGCAATTGAGGAGATTGCCGTCGGCATCCCGGGTGTCGAAGGCCAGGGTTGACGAAATCGTGCGATTGGCGCTCACCAGCCCTTCCGGATCGGCAACCCGGCTGACGGCGATACGGATGGTGATGGTGTTGACCGCAGCGACCGCAGGGTTCGATTCCAGCTCCGCCAGGGAACCGCTGAAAAAAGAACCGTCAAAGGTCAGGACCGGGGTCCCGCTGCCCGGAGAATATGAAGAGGCGACGGTTGCCCCGGCATTGATCCGATAAGTGAGCGGCTGGGCAAGGAAATCCGCGAACACCAGTCCGGATGAGCCGAGATTCACGGTCAGCTCCATAGCGGTCATGGTCGCACCCGGGATATCCGGGCCCGGCACCGGCGTGTAGCGGTAGGGATTGGCGATGACGACGGTGATATAGCCGTAACCGCACAGCTCGCAGTAGCTGCTGCTCAGGTCATGGCGGACAAAAGCATAACCGCTCTTGACGTCGCAGGGCGCCGCCTGCAGATTCACCGCAAGCAGCAGCACGGCGGCTGCAGCCGCAGCCAGTATTTTACTGCCGGCGGCAAGGATGCGCACTAATCTCATGAGCGCTACCCGTTCCTGTCGCCGCTGGATCGCGTTTTCATTTCATTGTCCCCTTAATCCGGGTCGCCGAAAAAAAAGCGCTCATCTTCGGCCGAAGATGAGCGCTTCCGTTTCCCTGTTTTGACCGGGCCCCAAGATGCGTACTCCACCTCTTCGGCAACCCGGCTGTCCCGTTATCGGGACCCGTGGCTTTGCGTCACCGGATTGCTCCGGCTTTGCCCTTTCGGAGATTTTCATTTGCCTTAGCACCGACGCGCTGCCCGGACGGCCTCCATCCGTCCGTAAAAAAAAGCGCCCATCTTCAGCCGAAGATGAGCGCTTCCGTTTCCCTGTTTTGACCGGGCCCCAAGATGCGTACTCCACCTCTTCGGCAACCCGGCTGTCCCGTTATCGGGACCCGTGGCTTTGCGTCACCGGATTGCTCCGGCTTTGCCCTTTCGGAGATTCTTTCTCTCTCTATTAGGATTTTGAAATTTACACGAGTTAACTTTCTCTGTCAAGTCAAGAGTGACGGTTTAAAACAAGAGACGGTTAAAAGCGCAAGGAAAGGCAGGTCAGGCCGCCGTCAATACGGGCAAATTCAGAGATATCGACCTCGATCACCCGCATCCCCTTCTCCTCGATCAGTTTACGGGTGCGTGGATACCCGGCCGGCATCAGCACCCTGCCGTTCACGGCGATGCAATTGGCCGCCGCGGCTTCTTCCTGCGGCACGGCGATCACCCGATAGCCGCTGAACACGGGGTGAGGCGTAAACCCGGGACCGGCGATCAAAATATCGGGATCGTCGACGCAGGTCACCCCGGTTTTGAGGTGAAGCAGGTTCTCAACCCGCACCCTGGTGCAGGCGTAGCCGTATTCCGCGACGATGGCGGCGAACCGATCGGCCCCGGCCCGGTTGGTGCGGCCCGAAAGGCCGATGAAGTAACGGTTGCCGACGCGCAGCACATCCCCGCCCTCAAGGGTGGCGGGCGGCTCGATCCGTTCGATCCGCTGATAAAACCGCTCCAGCACCGGCGCCATGGCGTCCGTCTCGCCCTTGCGCGAAGGCGCGCCCGGCGCGGTCAGGATGGCGCAATCCGGGAGCAGGACGGCGGTATCCTCGACAAAGGTGGAGTCCGGATAAGCTTCGAGCGGCTCCAGGCCGGTCACCGCCAGTCCGCATTCTTCCAGTGCCGCCACATACCCGGCGTGCTGCCGGCACGCCTTTTCGTAACGCGGCGGCGCCCCATGGCGGCGCGACAAACCGCGGATAATACTGCGCCCGGGTGGGCGGACGATGGCTCGGGTGAAGTTCATATTTTTCCGGTGGGAATATTTTTTTGTGCAGGAAAGCAGCTCCCGCTGCCTTCAATATGAGCGAAAAATTTTTTCTTGTCCAGTCAGATGATCCTGACCCGCGCGTCGATAACACGACTGTCGCCCAAAGGGAAGCAACGGCACCGGGAAGATCAAACAGCGAAGCCCGGTTGAACCGGGCTTCGCTGTTGAAGCTAATCTTTCCTCCATTCGCGGGGGACATCCCCATGTTTGCCGTCCGGATTGTAATAGCCGCCGTCACCGTTTTCATCGTCAAATTCAACATAGACAATCTTATGTCCCGCCCCGGCGTATTTTTTTGCTTCCCGGGCGATGTCCAGTGAAGAGTCTTTGGTGACTTTTCGCTCGCCATCCGCAATAACCGTATACTTCATTGTTTTCTCCTTCCTGCTTCGCTGCCCAACCGGCGAGGCGGTTCCACCTCGCCGTGAAGACCAGCGTCTTCAGCTTCTCATGACTTAGGCCAGAGCGTTACCGCTGCCTAAAAAAACGGGCGCCGGCGCCCGGCGCCCTCCATAACAGGTGGGTAAAAATCATTCAAAAAACCTGTATTCACGACTGTCCATAGAAACGATTATTTCCCGGATCCCGCCGCCGACATTCCCATGACCCGCTTTTCCGCGTTCTTGTGCCGTTTATCCAGGTAACGATAAACAAACGTCAGAACCACACCGACAAGGCTGGCGAGCATGGCGATGTAAAAAGCCTGCGTGTAGTTCCAGTCATTGGCGATTGCCACCTTGGCGGCAAGCCGTGGACCGATGAAGGCGGCGATACCCAGGCCGATAAAGGTTATCCCGTAGTTGACCCCGACATTCTTGACCCCGTAGTTTTCGGCGATCATGGAAGGGAAAATAGCCTGAAGACCGCCGAAGACCGCGCCGACGCCCATTCCCGCCAGGGCGAATCCGATAATCGAGGACGTATTGGTAATGACCAACAGCACAACCGAGGCCAGGGCGTACATAACGGTCAGGGTGTTATAGCGCCCGATCTTATCCGACAGAGAACCGAAGCCGATTCGCCCGGCCAGGTTGAACAGCGCAATCACACTGACATACAGTGCGGCCGTTTGCGGCGTCAGGCCATACATTCTCTGGCCGATCGGCGAAGCGTGGGCAATGATCATCATGCCCGAAAGGGTACCGACGATGAACATGAACAGAATGATCCACCAGCGGATGTCCTGCAACATTTCCATCCAGTTCTTGTCGGCTCCCATGGCCGCCGGGCCGGCCTGTGCCGGCGGCTCCCATCCTGCCGGTTTGTAACCGGCGGGGGCTCTTTTGATCACCAGACTGCACAGCAGGATAATCACGAAAAATGCCGCGCCTAAAAAACTGAAAGTCTTTAAGACTCCGTATTTAAGAATCAGAGAAGTTGCCAAAGGAGCGACAATAATCGCCCCGGCGCCGTAACCGGCGGCTTGCAGGCCGGTGGCAAGCCCCCTTTTATCCGGGAAAAATTTAACCGTATTGTTGATATTGCCCGCATACACGGTCCCGGCACCGACGCCGGCAATGATTGAGAATGTCAGATACAGCATGGCTGGAGTCGAGATAAAACCGACCAGGAACATGCCGATGCCGAACAGTGCTCCCCCCAGAACGATATTGAACCTGGCGCCCTTGCGATCGACAAGGATCCCGGCGCAGATCATGACAATCGGCCCGGTCGCGAAGGTGATGGTGAAAGCCATCGCCACGGTCGCGGGGTCCCAGCCAAAAGTTTTCCCGAGCGGCATGGCAAACACACTCCAGGCGTATTGCGAGCCGATGCAGATATTGACGACAATTGCCGCTGCCAGTATTGCCCATCGATTGTAGTGTTGCTCCATAAGTGCTTCCTCCCTTTCCATTGGTGAAATAAACTGAGGAGAGACCAGATGCAGCGGCCCCATTACCGCCGCCACGACAACCAGTTACTCGATGCAGAACGCGCTGCGTTCGCCGACCAAGCGATTCAGGGCGCCGACGCACCCTGAATCGCCATTGCTGAATCAAGCATGTATAAGCAGCGGCTACCTGGGTACGAACAGCATCTGCTTGGGTTTTTCTTCCAGCTTTGCGGCCAGCTCGGAAACGGGTCCGTAGGACATGACCTGGGCCTGGCAATGTTGCACGCAGGTCGGTTTCTTGCCGGCGGCGACACGGTCTTCACACAGGTTGCAAAGACTCGTCGGAAACGGTACGTAGGTCCATTCCCATTTGCCGTCATGCTGCTTGCGCGGACCGTCTTCGAGCAGTTTGATTCCCCACTGCTTTGTCGGCAGGTTCAGCTCTTTCATGCAGGCCACTTCACAAGAGTGACATCCGGTGCAGAACTCGTAATCAATCAACAGCCCGTAACGGGACTCCTTCTTATGATCTGACATATTTAAAACCTCCCAACTTGGTAACCTGTTCCGACGGCATAATTTGGCTGTTCTCCGGTGTTGCTTGGTAAATCCTGCAGAGCAAACCTTTGTTGGGGGCGCCATAACCGGTCGGGCCGTTCTGACATTGAGCGGTGAGGTTGTTGCTGTTGGAGTCGAAGACACCGAACAGGCTCGGTTCCGCTCCCGGCTCTTCCGGGAACCACCAGCCGTGTTCGGCGCTGATGACCCTCGGGTCCATGGTGACGGCGAGTTTGGCGCGCTGGCGGCAACGGCCGCGTTTGCTTTCGATCCAGACCCAGTCCCCTTCACTGATGCCGTATTTCTCCGCGGTTTCGGGATGCATTGTCACCATCGGATCAGGGTGGAACATCCGCATCGTCGGTTGCTGGCGCTGTTCGGAGTGGAAGAATTCCCAGGACCGGGCGCCCGAAGTCAGGATCAAGGGGTATTCCCGGGCCAACTCGGGGGTCGAATACGGGCTTTCCGGCGGCTCTTCGTGGTACGGCAACGGGTCGAGATCCCAGTCGGCAAACATCTGGCTGTAGAGCTGGATCTTGCCGTCGACGGTATTGAAACCCGGCTGCCGGTCGCGACGCAGAAAACCTTTTTCGTACTTGCGGTAGTGCCAATCGGCGTAGGTATAACGTTTTTCCTGCAGTTCCTCGAAAGTGATATTCGCCTTGCCGCGTTCGCGATAGGGCTTGCCGGACCACTCGACCTTCAGCGCGTCCGGGTATTTATCCTTGTCGCAACCGAACTTCCAGGTCAGCCAGTCCTCGACGGTTTCCCACGGGAACGCTTCGGGGTGCAGCCGTTTGCCGAGCTCCAGAATGATCTGCTCATCGGATTTGGCCTCGTGGTACTGCATGACCCTGGAAATGGCCCGCAACGGGGTGAACCAGGCCCTGAAGCTGTCGCGTTCAAGGCTCATTCCGGCCGGCAGAACGATGTCGGCGCAGGCAATCGCGGACGGGGTCATGAACAGGTCGACGACAACATTGAAGTCCACTTTGAGCATGGCGTCGTAGACCCGGTGGGACTCGGACGCCATGTTGGCAATCGGGTTGGTGGTCTGCAGCCACAGCATCCTGACCGGGTAAGGCTCGCCCGATTCGATTGCTTTCAACACCGAGTCTCCATGAGCAGTCGAGGCAAATCCGTACATCTTCATCGGATAACTTTCATTGCCGAGACGCTTCTGGATGGTTTCCGGAGGCACCCAACTGAGGCCGCAATTGTATCCGTCATCGACGTTGTAACCGCTCTTGGCGATCACGTTGCCGCCGGGGATATCGACATTTCCGGTGACCGTCCACAACGAACACACCGCCTGTGCCGCCGGGATTCCGGTCACTTGCTGATCAATCGCCAATCCCCATTGAATGCCGGCCGGCTTGCTCTTGGCATAGTAGCGGGCCGCGCCGATGATGAGATCCTTGGGAACCCAGGTGATCTCAGCCGCTTTTTCCGGCGGATAATCCTGAACCCGGGCTTTGAGCTCCTCAAACCCCGAGGTCCATTTGTCGACGAACTCCTTGTCGTACAGTTCCTCGTTGATGATGACATTCAGCATCGCCATGGCCAGGGCGGTATCGGTTCCCGGCCGTAACTGCAACCAGTAGTCCGCTTTGGAGGCCAGCCAGGTCAGCTTGGGATCGACGACAATCAGTTTGGAGCCTTTGCGCATCAGGTCAATGATCCAGTGCCCGAAAAATCCGTCACCGTTGGTAATGATCGGATTGTTGCCCCAGATCATGATCACTTTCGGCACGACATATTCGGAGTGTGCATAGCGTTCGGGCATATGCTGGGCGCAATCCAGCACAAAGAAATCGCTCTGCATAACCGCCTGCTGGGCGGCACGCGGCAGATAACAGGCATCGCCGCTCAGAAACCCGAGGGTATAATTCGGACTGCCGAAAGCGGCGTAGGTCAGATAAGGCACCTGCCAGATGATGTTGCGGCCGGTTCCTTCCATGCCGATAATCGATTCGGGACCGTAGTCTTTCCAGATGGCCCTGACCTTTTCTTCGATAATGTCATAGGCCTGGTCCCAGGAAATACGCTCCCATTTGTTTTCGCCGCGCTCACCGACGCGCTTCAGCGGCCATTTCAGGCGATCCGGATGGTTGACCGCCTCCGGCAGATTCAGACAACGCATGCACAGTCGGCCATTGTTGTACGGATGCTCGGTATCCCCCTCGACCTTGACCAGCTTGTCGTCCTTAACATAATAGAGAATGCCGCATGCATTATGGCATCCCGGACCTGACCATTGGTGGGATCGGCTGACCGTGCAATCACCTTCCCGCCATTGCCATGTTTTTTCTGACATAATTGCTCCCTTCTTGATAAAAATAATTATGCTTGACGATTTGTTCTGCCCTGCTCTTTCCTTTGGCTGACGATCACCTCCTTCAGACATTCCATTTCGACAAATCCGGGAACCTGGGATCAGGTTGTTTTTCCCGCTACACACGTTCGACCGTTGCAGGCAATGACGCGCTTTTTCTCACTTTAAACACTTATTTTGCAGCTACCGTGCCACAAGCTAACTTATTGTTTTAAAAGGGATATTTTTAAGTCTGGGACAACTTCCACGAGTCGTGAAATAATCCTGTCCCATATTGGAAACCGCGGAGAAAAAGAAAAAAGGAATAGACCCCAGGTCCGATCGGCCCCTGGCAACCGGCAAAAACCGCTGCCGGCGGCGTTCGCTGATCGCAGGCTCAAAGGGTTGCTGTCCGGGTCTGGGTTAAACGGCCGCGGCAACGCTGCCGCGGCACAAAAAAAAGCTGACTGCCGCCCGGCGGAACAGGAGTTCTCACCGGGAGCAGTCAGCTTTTTCATGACAGGCTTACGTATTTGGCCGACAGCTTATTTCTTGCCGCCGACACCAAAGCGATAAGTCACATAGAGCCGGTAATCGTTGAGGTCCTGCCACCCCGTACTGCTGGAGTCGGTATTAACCTGGGCCAGGCGGAGTCTGACACTCAGCGCATCCGAAAAGGCATACTGGAGGTTGTAGTCGGTTTCATTGACGGTACCTGTCGCAGCATCGTAGATGCCGTGAAAAACATAAGCGCTAAGGCCTTTGGCACCCACAGCACCAAAATCATAGGCCAGCTTCACGGCATATGCGTCTTCATCCTCACGGTCACCGTTGAAGCTGTCACCGGAGTTGACGATCTGCTGGATGAGAATCTTGCCGTAGCCCCAGGGGTCGTAAATGGACTGATCCCCGGTCTTGGCATAAAAAGCGGTCAAATCAAAACCGTAGGCACGAACACCGGCATTCAGACCGTACTGATAGGTATCAATTGCGCCGGCCTGTTCATCCCCATGGGATTGCTGGAAAAAGTAAGTCGGAGAAGCGTGGAACTCGATATCGTTGACTTTCCTGCTGAAAGTTGCGTTGAACCAGGCCTGATAAAGATTATCGGCCATAGTGAAATACCAGGCCTGCACGCTGCTCTTAACAGCATCGCCGGGCAGCGCGTATTTAACGCCGGCAATGTATACGTCGTCATTAAACGGCTGGAAATCTTCGTCAACCCAGTCCATTTCATCCGTGAGGTAGTACCCCATTAAAGACAGGTTCCGGAACGATTTGTTGACCAGGGACACGCCACGGAAGGTTCTGTTGATCATGCGAACCGGATGAATATGCAGAAATGGAGTGTGCACTTCCTGGGCGCCGACCTTGACAGTCGTGTCGCAGTAGTCGCCCTGGATATAATATTCCTGCAGCCGAGTGACATTGTCGTGCTGGGGAACGGTCAGGCCATAGTAGGTATTGTAGTCGTCCTCGTTAACTGCATCGTTGGTTGTACCGAAGGCGGTTCCAAGGCTGATGCCCTTAAAGGAGTCGGTTTTATAATAAAGAGTTCCACCCAGAACCGTATCCCGGTTATCGGTCGTGCCGTTCTTGAAATCCCTGGTGTAACTCAACAGGCTGATTTTACCTTTGACCACCCCCTGGGAAAACATTTCCTTCAGATTATCTGCGGCAGTGGCAGTCGCAGCAAACGCAGCCAAGGCAGCCAGAACAACCATGACTTTCAGTAACATCCTCATTTCTTCCTCCCGTCGTGGAAAGCCCCGCCGAACCATTCGGTCGAGTAGAATAAAATTTTTGTCGGCTCGAATTGCTCCAAAAAAATTCCCTGCGCGGCTTGCACCGCGCAGGGAATCACGAGTCGGTCAATCAATCACCCCTTTACCTTTGAAGCCTTCTATTTCGGTCGCGCTGTAACCGAGCAATTCGGCAAGAATCCTTTCCGTGTCCTGACCCAAAGCCGGGGCGCCGCGCCAGACCTGTCCCGGCGTTTCCGACAGTTTGGGATGAATTCCGAAAGCCTCGACCTCTTTGCCCAGAGTCTGATCTTCGTATTTGACGAAATCGCCTCGCAAATGCCAGTGTTGATCGTTATAGGTTTCTTCGGCGGTTCTTACGACACCGAGCCCGATCTTGTTGGACTTACAGATCTCGGAAGCTTCGTCGGCGGTGTGCTCCATGAAAAATTTCTTGAACATTCCATGCAGTTCACGTCCCAGTGGACTCTGTATCGCTTCGGGCGAACCTCCCGCCTCTTCGTAGGAATATTTCTCCGGATCGATATCAAAAGCCTTAAGCACCTTGTAGTAGGCTCCGGAGCCGAAGGAGCCCAAGTTGACGTAACGCCCGTCCTTGCACTCAAAAACGCCGCCGGGCTGGAAAAACGGGATATGGACGCCAAACCGTTTTTTGAGAAAACCGATATTGCACCAGGCCGCGAAGTTGTCATCGAGAACCCGCATCCAGGCCTCGCCCAGAGAGGTTTCAACAATCTGCCCCTTCCCGGTTTTCTGCACATGCAGATAGGCGGCCATAATGCTGCCGGCGGCCATCAGCGCGCAGATATAATCGCCGACGAACTGGGTCCCGTAGGTCGGCGGTCGATCGGGGTATCCCTGCAACAGGGCGAACCCCGATTCGGACTGGCCGATCGGATCATAGGAAGGGCGGTTCAACTCCGACTCCATCCCGCCGAACCGGGGCGTGCCGAAGCCGTTGATATGGGCAATGATCAGCTTGGGGTTGACTTCCAGCAGCATTTCATCGGTCAGCCCCAGTTTTTCGATCCAGACCATGTTTTCGATCCAGACATCGACATTTTTGATCAAAGACAGGAAAATCTCCTTCGACTCCGGCACTTTCATATCGGTCTCAAAGGCGAAACTCAGCTTGTTGCGGGCGTTCTGCGCCCAAGCGCAACTGATCGACCTGTCGCCTTCGACAATTTGCGGTTTCTGATGACGGGCCGGATCACCTTTTACTTTCGGCCGTTCCAGGGCGATGACCTCAGCACCGAAATCGCCGAGCATCGTCGCGGTGAACGGCGCCGCGACAACAGTGCCGCTGAGCAACACCCGCATGCCGGAGAGGGGGCCGAATGCCGGGGCAAAAATTGGCGCAGGTTTGCGTTCAATCTGTTCCCATCTGTTCATGCTGCACTCCTTTTTTTTGATTGTTGATTGCAATGACTCGGCTGCTCTGACGCAACGCCCGGCTTCCCGGCTGCTGCTGACAACATCAGCCAATGAGCATGGGTGGTCACAGACCACCCCGGTGTACATACAATGCCTTGGCTGAGGACCGGACGTTCCGTCCTGCGGGGCCAGAATGCTGCCGCACCGCCTGCAACGGTGGTCGGTAACCGGGTTGAGCCGCCCGCAGGTCGAACATCTGCGGGGCGTCTCCTGCAGCAGCCTGGCCGGATGACATTCCGGACAGTCCGGATTGCAACCAATGCAATGTAGGCACATGAAATAGCGACCCTTCCTGAATTCCGTGCTGGCCGAGCGAGTGAAAAAGAGCACGCATCCACAGGGAAAAGGTCCTTTCACGCTCGGTGAATGAACTTTGAGCAATAAGCGTACCACTGGCTAACCAGCTTATTTTTCAAGGGAAAAAGTCAGTAATGGGACACAAACGAAGGTTCATGGAATAAACCTGTCCCAGAATGGAAAAGACCGGAAAAAAGTGGGGTTGGGGGCAAAAAAGCTGAGCCGGAGCAGACTTCGGCCGTGGCTGAAAAGGTGATGAGCAAGCCTGTGGGAAAGACCGACCGAACGGGGTCAGGACAAATAGTAGAGAGAGTCCTGTCGCTTAATCATATCGTGGGCCAGCAGCCGCCTGAGATGGACCTTTACGGCCAGCGCTTCAAAAGCCTTGCGCACTTCAAATTCCCGCCAGGAGGAGCCGTAAAACAGGAACAGGTTGCGCAGCTCCTCTTCCGTGGCCGGTGAGTTTTTCAGGTGCTCCAGGTATTGCTCCTCCCGGGCATAAACGGCGGACAGATATTTTTCCAGTCGCCCGCGAATATTTTCCTCAATGACTTTATTATGCGACGCGACGACGACCTCCGGATCGATCTCCATGCACAGCTGAACGGATCGAATCAAATCGTCCAGGTCGCTGCACAGGTGGGCGTACCAGGGACCAAAGGAATTCAGGCTTAAATCCGCGCTGAACAGAATCCGCTCATTGATCAGAAAGCAGCAGTGCCCGGGGGTGTGACCCGGGGTATGGAACACCTGCATCCGCACGCTGCCGAAATCGAGGGTTTCCCGGTCGTGAAGTTCGCGCTGCACCGCAACCGGACGCCGCTCGAACAGGCTGGTATAGACCTGCCACAGCTGTTCCTCGCCGGCGCCCTTCATACCGTAATAATCGGCAAATACATCCTCGGAGGCAATGGCCGGCGCATCTTTCGGATGCGCCCAGAGTTCGGCCCGGGGGAACTTATCGTTGTGCATGGTGTGATCTTCGTGGAAATGACTGTTGATCACGATATCGATCGGCCGCGAGCGCAGATACTCGATGTTTTCCCGGCCGCAGGAGGTGTCGATCAGGATCTTGGTCCGATCATCGATCAGCAGGCTGTTGGAACAGAAGCGCTCTCTGGGGGCTTCAAACAATATGACTTTGTCGGCAATCCTTTTCACCAAGCCTCTCAATATGTCAATATTTCTGCCGCTAACTCGGCTGCGGCTACGAATTGCAGCACCCCAGACCGGCGTAATTCTCGGCAATATGCAGGCAGAATCCCCGGCACGGCCGATACGGCCCGGCAAACGACTCCTGCCCCCGGGAGCCGGGATTGGCGCCCGGTTTCCGCCCGCTCTCGCGCAAATGTTTGCGATCCAGTTTCTGGATCGCGGTACGGGGCAACTGTTCGACAAATTCGAAATGCGTGGGGACCTTGTAGGCGGCCAGGTACTGCCGGCAAAAGGTTTTCAATTGCGCCACGGACACTTTTTCACCGGGGCGCAGAGCAATATAGGCTTTCACCGTTTCGCCCCTGATCGGGTCCGGGATGCCGATGACGCCCGCTTCCCGGATTTGCGGATGACTGTTCAAAACATTATCCACTTCGTTGCAAAACACCTTGAAACCGCTGCAGATAATCATGTCTTTCTTGCGATCGACAATAAAAATGTAGCCGTCCCGGTCCAGATAACCCACATCCCCCGAGTACCACCAGCCGTCACGGAAAGTCAGCGCCGTCTCTTTCGGGTTGTTCCAGTATTCCCTGATGATCTGGGGCCCTTTGAAGCAGAGCTCGCCGACCTCGCCGGGGGCGAGCGTCTTCGTGCCGGTTTCGACATCCACGACCTGACAATCGATATTGGGGTACGGGATACCGACACTCCCCGGTTTTCTGCGGCAGATCGGGTTGCTGGCCACCGCCATACTGGTCTCGGATGCGCCATAGCCTTCAATGATCGGGACTCCGACCAGCTTTTCAAAACGTTCCATCGTCGCCAGCGGCAGCGGAGAGGAGCCGCAGCCGATATGTTGAATCCGATTCGCTTTCGAACCGGTCAGGTCCGGATGGCTGAGAAGGCCGAAAATCTGCGCCGGAACCGCCGGCCAGACATTCGGCTGGAACCGGTTGATGGCGCTCAGGATACGATCCACCGAAATTTCCGCCAGCAGGATCATGCTGCCGCCCAGCAGGATGTTGGCGTTGATCGCCGTCTGAAAGCCGTGGACATGGTACATGGGGGTTGAAGACAGGATTTTGTAATTGTCGACATCGGTAAAGTACTGCGACATCTGTTTCCAGCCCGAGGCAACCGCGATCAGGTTGCGGTTGGTAATACAACAGCCCTTGCTGACACCGGTTGTTCCGCCGGTGTAGATGAGCACCACAATATCATCGAGCCGGGCGCGGTACCGAGGCTCAGCCAGATGACCCTGTTCAATAAGGGCGTGGTAATCACGCCAGTTGCGGTTGCCGCCCCGCTTAACGGAAGGGGTCTTCCTGAGCACCACAAGCTGTTCCAGAGCGGTTTTCCCGCGCTGCCGGATCTCGCTGAATTTACCCCGCTCGGCTTCACGGCAGAACAGCATCCGGGCGCCGCAATCCGCATACAGGCCGGTCAGTTCATGGATCGTATAACGGGGATTGGTCAGTACGGCAATTGCACCGGTTTTCAGGCAGGCGAGAAAAATCACGACCAGTTCGGGGCTGTTGGGCAGGGCCACCCCGACGCGTTCTCCCGGCTTGAGTCCCGCGGCGATCATGCCGTTGGCAAGCCGCACGGCCAGGGTGTCGATTTCGGCATAGCTGAACACCTGTTTCCGGTAATAAATAAACGGCTTCCCGGGCTGTTTTCTGACCAGTTCAAGAAACTGATCCTTGAGCGGCAGCCGGGAATATTCGGGGTCGGGATTGATACCGGGATCGTAGTTGCTCAACCATGGTTTTTCAGGCATATGAAATTTCTCCTGGCAAGAGAACGAAACTATCCGACTGTCAACCGCCCTCCTCTATAACTCGTCATATCACGATTTCATATTCTTTTATTTTTCGGTAAATGGTCGACTTGCTGATCCCCAGAACTCTTGCCGCAGCCCGGATATGATTGTTGGTACTGTCAAGAGCTTTTTTTATCATCATTTTTTCAATGTCTTTCATCGACAGGTTGCCGTCCCCCTCCTTTTCGCTCCCTTCTGCCCCTTCGCAGGGCTGATGCTCCAGCAGCGTCGGAGTGAGGCACTTGTCCACAAGTTCCTTCGGCAGATGTTCGGGCAGGATGGAACCCTCTTCGCACATGCAAACGGCATAGGCAATCGCATTCTGCAATTGGCGCACATTACCCGGCCAGGAATGCTGCAGCAGAAAATATTTGGTCGAGTTGCACAGGGTCGGTCTCTTCACCTGCCGGGACTGGGATATGCTGCTGATGAAAAATTCGGCCAGCTCGATAATATCGCCCCCGCGTGAGCGTAACGGCGCAATATCGACTTTGAACGCCGACAACCGGTAATACAGGTCTTCGCGGAAAGAAGCGCCTTCCATCAGGGCGGCAAGATCACGATTGGTTGCGGCCACCAGGCGGAAATCGACCGGGATATAACGGCTGCCGCCGACCCGCATGACCAGTTTGTCTTCCAGAACCCGCAACAACACCGCCTGCAGTTCCAGCGGCATATCGCCGATTTCATCCAGGAACAGGGTTCCACCGTTGGCCATTTCGATTTTTCCGGGTTTGCCTTTGCGCCCGGCTCCGGTAAAAGCACCCGGTTCGTATCCGAACAGTTCGCTTTCGATCAGGGTGGCGGGAATCGCCGCACAGTTGACCGCGATGAAAGGGCCTCCCGGGCGGCTCTGGTTGTGAATGGCCTGAGCATAGACTTCCTTGCCCGTGCCGCTTTCCCCCTGCAGCAGAATATTGTTGTCGAAACGGCAGAATTTCTTGGCCAGTTCGATCGACTCAACCGTGCTGGACGAGGAACCGACAATCCGGCTGAAAGTGTATTTTGTCGGTGAACAGCTGGTATTCCTGGGAATACCGCCAACCGGGGTGACCTCTTTGAGGGTCAGGACGCAGCCGCTATGCGGGCAACTGTGATTCGCGACCGGCCGAACCGACTTCAGGTGGAACCGGCGCTGCCCCCTGGCGATAATGACATCGGCATTCAATATTTCCCGGCCGCTATCGATGACGGTTTTGATCAGCGGCTGATCGCCGACGATGTCACTGATATTCAGTCCTTCAAGGTCATTGCGGAAAAGGTTTCTCGCCACGGTGTTGACGGTTACGATCTCACCGGCACCACTGACGACGAAAACCGCGTCGTGCGTCGCCGACAGGGCGATGCTCAGCAGGTTTTTTTTCTCGGCCAGCTGGAATTCCTTCTGGATGGCGCTGGCAATCGTGACCACCAGCCCCAGAGAGTGGGAGCTCTGGCCGTGCAGGTACGAACTGGAGATGGAGAGTGTGCCTTCCATATTGCCGCAGGTATCGAAGACCGGCGCCGTGGAACAGGAGATATTTTTGAAAATCTGGCTGAAGTGTTCCGGCCCGCAGACCTGGATCGGGCTTTTCAGCCAGATACTCATCCCGTGCGAGCAGGTCCCGATCGTTTCTTCCGACCAGATGGCGCCGGGGGTCAGCCAGAACCTGTTTTCGCCCAGCGTGTTGGCCGTCCGCAGGATGATCCCCCGCTCGTCGCTGAGAAACAGGTAACACCCCATATCCGACAGCATCTTGTCGAACTGGCACATGTAGGGCTCGGCCGCTTCCAGGAAAAAAGCTTTTTCCTTCAGGCGGTCCTGAAACTCATCGGGGTCCATGACTGCGGGAAAATTGTAATGGAAGGGATCGAGGCCGTATTCAAAGCAGCGCATCCAGGATTCCATGATTTCCGGCCGGACCAGGCTGGCGTCATCCGGAACACAGCCTTTTTCAGAAACACTGAGTTTCTGCTCCCTGATCCGCTGCATCAGCTGCTTTTGTTCTTCCAGCACGTCTTTACCGGGATTCGACTGGCTGGTAATAAACGGACTTAACAATTGCTCCAGATACAGCATTTGCAACCTCCCACAGCAGAAGACAAGAGCGATATCAGCAGTAAACCCCAGGTTTGACGGCAATCGGACACAGTGCCGGCGAAACCGGTTTGCTGCCGAGCAAAACCACTAAGCAGACGCCCCCTCATCTCTGCCATGCCTTAGTTGCCGAACTTCCAAAACGGTCACCGAACCTCCGGAAAGCAGGTTGAATGTTTGCATGCCCAACGCCACGATAAACACGATATTTTTCATCGACAAGCCTTCAGGCCAGGATATCAGTCGAGTCTGCAAGGCGGCCCCGTTGGCACTTTTTTTGCGATTGTTCAAGGGTCATGAAATCGGTACCGCTTTGATATTATAGCAAGCCCCAAAAAAGAGGGACGACAAAACATCCATAAACCTAAGGATTTGATCAGGCAATAAGCGTACCACAACTTAATTGCCTTTATTTTCAGGCCCAACGGCCATCCGCTGGAATATTTCTTTCGGTTTGCGGGACGGAATTGTCCCACAATGGGACACTTTCCGGCGGCCTGGGACAACCGGCGTCAGGCGTCACGAGGGTACTTTGCTGCGGGATCGGCTTATTTTGACGGGTTATGAGCAAAAGTGAAGAGATAACAATGGAGGACTTGCGGTTTTCCGTCGACAGGGCGCTTTGCCTGGGTTGCGGATCGTGCGTCCGCGACTGCCCGCTCCATGTCCTCCGGCTGGATACCGTGCCCGTCGTGCAGGACGGGCACAGGTGCATCGCCTGCCAGCACTGCCTGGCCATCTGCCCCGACGGCGCTTTGAGCATCTTCGACAAGGTTCCGCAGAACAGCGAAAAACTGGGCAAAAGCTTTCCTTCGGCCAAGAGTATGGAATGCCTGATCAAAGGCCGCCGTTCGGTCCGCAGTTACCTGCCGGACAATGTCCCCCGGAGCCTGATCAAATCGCTGCTGCAGGGGATCGATTATGCCCCGACCGCCGAAAACCGGAGGGAACTCGTCTTTTCCCTGATCGCCGACCGGGAGCGGCAAAGGAGCTTCCTGGCGCGCCTGATGAAAACATTCGCAGCCTTTCTGGAAACTTCGCAGCTTCCGGAAAACCTGCGTTTTATGGGGCGCTTCCTTGAACTGTACCGGCGACAAGGGGTTGATATACTGTTTCGGGGTGCCCCTCATCTCATCATCGCGTCGGCACCGGAAAACGCCCTGGCCCCGAAAACCGATTGCGTCATCGCCCTGAGCTATTTCGAACTTCTGGCCCCCACCCTGGGGCTGGGAAGCGTCTGGTGCGAACTGGGCAGGGTGATGATCGAAAAGATTCTGCCCGAACTCAAAAAAGACCTGGGCATTCCCCCCGGCTATGCGGTAAACGGGATCATCGCATTCGGTTACCCGGCAGTGGCTTATTGCCGCACCGTGCAGAGAGAAAAATCGCAGGTCGTGATTTATCCAGCCGCCGCCCCCGGGACGAGCCGCGAAGGCGATCCTACCTCGGGGTGACCAGTTGAAAAACAGACCGATATCCTGGGCCCGCGGCGTTTCGGTTCCTTGCCGCGCCGACCCTCATTCCCTCGCCGGCACCTTCTCCACCAGCACCTTGACCGCCGCCGGACTCATTTTATCGATTTCGACATTGCCGGGCAGCATCATCTGGGAACTGTTCAAAGCATAGGTCTGCCTCCCCAGGCTGGTCAGGGTACCGTCGAGGGAAATCAGCAGGTCGTCGGAACGCAACTTGAACAGTTCCCGCCTTTCGCCGGTCAAGGAAACCGATGCCCTGGCCGGGGTCACGGAGAGGAACCTGAACCCGTCCGGGATGTTCTGCACCTCGATCGGCACCTCGAAAACCATGGTCACGACCGCGGATCCGGGCACCAGAACCAACCAGACTACGGCGGTGACGATCACCGAAACCAGCAGCCGCAGTCCCAGCCGCAGGTAGGAACGGTAGCGTTCCCTGCCGCTTTCCCGCACATCCAGTTCCTTGCTGAAAGCGGAAATTTCCTGCAGCAAGGCCTGACTGTCCGCAATCTTTTCCAGCACCCCTTCCCTGGCCACCGAGATGTGGCCGCTCTCTTCGGACACCACCAGAATCAGGGCATCGGACTTTTCCGCCAGCCCCAGCGCCGCGGCATGGCGGGTACCCCGTTCCTGCAACTGCTCGTCGTGCTCGGTCAACGGCAGCCGGCTGCCGAAGCGTTCGATACGTTCGCCGCGCAGCACCAGAGCGCCGTCATGACCGGGGGAATCGGGATCGAACAGGCTCAGCAGCAGCGGGCGACTGACGGCACCGTCCAGCTTGGTTCCCGCAGTGATCAGGCTGTCCAGGGAAATCTGCCCGGACAGGATGATCAGCGCACCCCAGCGCCGTTCCGACAGTTCATACATCGTCCTGACCAGCAATTCCGGAATGCTCCCCTGCCCCGGCATTAATTTCGTGCGCCGCCGCAAAACCAGATAAAACAGTTCATCCAGCACCCGCCGGATCTCGTTCTGATAGGTCACCACTACAACCAGGACGACCACGGCGGACAGTCCCTGCAGAATCTTGACCGTCAGGTTGAATTCCAGTTCGTGCGCCGACAGCAGAACCAACCCGTAGCCGACCAGGGCGGCGCCGATTTTCCAGGTTCTGCGGGCGCGGAAAACAGACAACAAAAACCAGATAATCGCGGAGGAAAAAGCGATATCGATGACGTCCGGAAAACGGATTTCTTTCAGCAGGGCCAGATAACTCAGGAACATAGGTCAACTCTCGGGAGAAACAGCAACTTTTCAGTTAAGGAACCTGCTCGGCGGCGGCACCGGAGCGGCTCGCGGATCAGCGGCGGCCATGGTGCCACCGGCACCGGCACCGGCAAACAGCAGTCCGGCAGCATAGAATAATTTGCCTGGTCTATGCAACGCCTGACTGCCGGGCTGTTGAACCCACAGGACACCGGCCTGAACAGCATGGAAAACAGCCGCTTTGCCTTGTGAATCGAACCGGAGCCGCCTTTTCCAGCGCGGCGCAAAAAAGTTCAGGTAATTTCCAGGATTTGCTCCTACCCACCTGAAATCATTCTTTTTTATTCTCGTCGGCCTGGGCCCGGCGCACAACCCCCTTGAGCCATTCGATCTCTTCGGGGTCGAAAAACTTCTGCGCTGCCGTGCCGTAGTTCAGCGCCCAGTAAATATTTGCTGAAGACATCTCCGTAATGCCGTGCCCCGTGACCGGAAGGTACTTTGTACTCTCTTCCGCCCAATCGGTCAGGCGGCTGATCGTATCGAACAGCATCAGATAGGTCTTGTCGTTGGCGTCGACCAGAACCGGCAGCGCCCCGTCTTCCTCGACCATAGCGCCTTTCTCCCCATGGACCGGGACATAGAAAAGCGAGTTCAGAAACAGGTTGTAAAAATCCGGCCACTTTTTCCGATCTTCGCTGCAGAGCTTGATGGCGTCATCGATCTTGGTCATGATTTCGTCCTTCGCAGGGGTTAAAATACGGCAGTCATTCAATGCAGAATCTGTATTATCTTGCGCAAAGTCGCCAAAAGTAAAACCTCATGCCTTTCTTTGCGCCGTCGCGGCTTGAGCGAGTGCGGCGAACGGGCATGAGACCCGATCCTGAAGATCAAAGCAATTGAGTCGGCTCAACATAGGGCCGTTCGTTTGGCTTTCGGCAACCCTTTGACGACCAGAGCATAGGAGTCGTCAATCATCGACAGGATCTCATCAGCAGCGATGGTTCCATCGAGGATGACGCTGTTCCAATGGCGCTTGTTCATATGATATCCCGGCCGGACAGCCGAGTAAATCCCGCGCAAGATCTCGGCCTTGACCGGATCGCACTTGAGGTTCAAACGGAGCGGGTTATCGTTCAGGCCGACCAGGGCGAACATTTTGCCGCCGACCTTGATCACCAGGGTGACGGCATCAAAGGGGAATTCCTCGACGGCGCCGGGTTTTGACAGCAGGTAATTTTTCAGGGTGGTGAAATCCATTGAGTCGCGTCCCTTGACCTATCGGTGTTTTTGTCCTTCGAAGGAGTTTGCCCGTTCAGTGCTCCAGCAGCAACCGCGCACATTATCGCACGAAAATCCGTAGAGACACCAAGGGAAACCATGCCTTTCTTTGCCCCTTGGCGGCTTGAGTGCGCAAAGCGTACGGGCGTAAGAACCGAATTTTATCTCGGATAAACTCAGGATAATTCTTTCGCAGCCAGGTTTCGACCTCGGTGAGGATGATGCGCGCCTCATCGATACAAGCCTGCATCGATTTTTCATCAATGGGACTTACCGCTGTAATCTGAATTGTTGCGCTTGCGACGGAGGGCATCAAGGACAACCATACGTTCGGACGACAGGCCCATTGACTTTGGTAACGTCTGGATCAGCAATGGATGGTGGCCACGCGTGTCCGGACGGTAACCATGCGCCATCAGTACGGCCAGAGCCGTCTGCATGATCGCCTTGTAGGCGGCGGCGAAACGATTTTCCGTACTGAGTTGAATGACTCCGGCATCCACCAGGTTGCGCTGAACAGCATCCAGCAGTTGCTGAATTTCCGCCTTATTCGCCGGATGCTCTTTCAGTTGGCCGATTGCCGACAAGTTTTCCAAGGTCATGCTCGTCCCCCTTCACAAATATTTTTTCTTCATTCATTACACGCCGGACGAAACGGTCACTTTCGGTATATTTTTCGATGAATTCGGCTGCTGCCATCAACACCGGGTTGATTTCCCCGCCGAGTTTTTCCTGGGTGTCGGCCAAGGCTCCCACCAGTGCGACAAATTCGATGTCCCCGATGACGAATAAATCGATATCGCTGGAAACTTTTCCCCTGCCCTGCGCCACTGAACCGAAGATAAAACAAAAATCGATCTTTTCCGCAACAGGTACCAGAGCTGCTTTGAGCTTGTCGGCAATACCGCAGGTTTTTTGTATAATACCGCAGAGTTCCGCAAAGATCGGGGTCGCCGGATTGGCTTGATAGTGTTTTTGATTGCCGATCTTCCGTACCGTCACCAGTCCCGCGGCTGAAAGTTTGGCCAGCTCGCGCTGCACAGTCCCGATCCCGATTCCGGCGGCGCGGACGATCTCGTTGAGATAGTAGCTGCGGGTTGGATTGCCGAACAGAAGGCCGAGAACCTGCTGCTGGGTTTTTGAGAAGATGGCGTCGCTCAGGTTGATATGCTGTTCATTTTTCACACCCATAATGGGTACTATAATACCCATTATGGGTACTATCAAGATTAATTGATATCCCCCGATATTAACCGAGGGCTTCCTTCTTTTCCCGGCGGTAGGCGACCGGTTCCACGTCCCGGCAACGCTGTTCAAGCTGATGGGCAACCCGTTGGATCATTTCAGCGCTCAGCTCGATGCCGCTCGGTTTGGCCAGGGAATAAGCTTCTTTGCCGCTGATCACCTTGATCGGCCGATCGACATTCCGTACGACATACCAGCCCGGCAGCGCCAGAACCGCCTGAGCATACACCGGCGCACCAACCGCACCGGTCAACCATTTCCCCAGCCACTCGGCCTGTCGTTGCGCCTGCAGCAACGGTTCGGTTTCATACCAACTGGGGAATTTCAGGACTTTTCCGTCATAAGCGACGGTTGCGTCAACCTTGCCTTTTTTCTTGAGCGCCTTTGCCCGCCCTTTCGTCTCAACGGCATAGACGCCGGTCGGACCCACCGCGACATGATCGATGTTGAAAGCATCCGTCGGGACATCATGATAAACTCGAAACCCGTTGAACATAAGCTGGTTAAGTTCCTGACCAACAAACATTTCCGCATCGAGACCCAGGCGGCAGTTGTTCCTTTCCGTCATCAACCGGTAGACCTTGAAGCCGATCCGGGACAACACCGCGATCACGCAGCCGACAAGGATCACAACACTGCCGGGCGTGGTCTTTTGAGCATGGTTCAAAGGAAGATAAAGCGAATAGGTCAGCAGCGGAATAGCAGAGACAACAGCAATATAGGCCGTGATATCCACACTCAGCTCATCGATCCGGCTCTGCAAAGAAGCGCCGGGGCTACGCAACAGATGACCGGTGATCGGTGATCTTTTCCCTTTCTGTTTATGTTTCTGCAGCCAGACAAGCGGATACACGAAAACGAAAAGACCTGCCAGGTAAAAAACCAGAGGCTTTACAACAGAAATGATTGTTTGCATGTGAACATCCCCTTTTCAACTTTACATTTATTTATTCGGCAACAGCTCCATCGTCCCCAAACGGCAGAGAACTCCCCGGAATAGCTATCCATTATTAATGGCTCTACCTTTACCGAACATTAAAAGAACATTAATCATGAATGCTTCTTCAATATTATGCAAATATTTTCATGTTCTTCAGGATTGTTCTTTGGTGTGTCTGGGGGAGGTTGTGGAGAAGGATTGGCAGGACTCCAGAAACCGGGATCAGCAACAATGGGTTTGAGTCATCAAGTAAGTATATGTCCACCGATAGTTCGGATGTCGTCCCGATATCAATTATCCTGACAAAACGCTGTAACGCTGCCCGGTTCCCATTGCGGTCGCCGTTGTTTTCCACCTTTCCAGGCGGAATTCACCTTAATTTCATAAAGAGTAGAGCCGGAACCGGAAAACTTGACCGTATCGCTACCACGCGCCCTGCGACCTTCATCGCTTCTGGCAGTCGCCCTGACCAACAACTCTCGACATGCAGGCCCGCCAGAAATACGGCCGGTCAAAAGAACATAGCCATGTTTCTGTCCAGCGCTGGTATTGCTGAATTGATAGTTTGCTTCGGCAGTTGAGGAACTAAACTGTTGGGAGGCTTTCTCTGCCGAGTCGGCAAACAGATCGGCCTTTATCCGCTCATTTTGATGCTCCTGCCTCACCAGTCTCTGCTTGACAGCACCAGAAACACTTATGCTCCCGATGGGTTCCGGATCGTAGGCCACGGCATCTTCGTGTATCGGCCGGTCGGAAAAATTAACCCGACCATTTTCATCGACCCAGCGATAGATTTGTGATTCAGGTTGCTGTACTGATGTTTGCTCGTAACTGGATGATTTTTTGTCAGGCTTTTGCGTGGTTATATGAGGTTTATAGTTTTCGATAATAGGAGAAGGTTTTAAAAGAGGATCTTCTTCAAAGACAGCCTGTGCAGGGGAATTATTTTCCATAAAAACCGGCCAGAGCAGAGCTCCGGCAAAAACAAATGGAAAGCTGAAAACAAGCAGTTTAATAATCAGATTCATGACACGTCCCCCCCCCAAAAAAAATTATTCTGTAAACATCTCTTCTTCGATCAACGGCTTTTTATTCCATAGGATGAGTCAAGCAATAGGTATTGCGTCCCCGAAAATCGTGCTCTCAAATAGATCAATCCTCTGTCATGAACTGATTGATTCATGGACGTCCCCCGATAGTTTGGAGGGTGCTATCCGAAATCATCCTTGAAGCGCTCAATCTGATGCATACGCTCATGCAGAATGGTCACAATACCGACATCGCCATTGCTCAAATAGCGCCAGTAAACAAAGTGTTTTTCATACCTGAAGAAGAAACCGTCCACTCCGAACTCGGCGGGAACCGGGCGGGAAAAAATTTCTTGCGTTCCGATTTTCGCAAAGGCGTCAAACAGGCCGTTGATGTACGTCTGGGCCTGTGTCACGCCCCATTCCTTCAGGGTATAGCGATAAATTTCATCGATTCTGAGCGAGGCGGCATGCTGAACCAGAAACCAGGCCATCAACCCTGCTCTTCCTGATTCCGCTTTATGACGTCTGCGGCGGACAGCGGACGATAGGTTTCCTCATCGGCGGAAAAAGCGAGAGTCAATTCCGCCTTGAGCCGTTCAAACATCTGCTGTTCTGTGCGCTCTTTGTCTCGCCGGATAAGATCACGGATATACTCGCTCGTATTCTCGTAGGAACCGTTTTCTCCGACATTTTGGGCCACAAAATCGCTCAAAGGTCCACTGAGCCGAACAGTCATTGTTGTCCGTGCCATATTCAATTCTCCCTCAACAAATTTGTGTCAATATTAATCAATATTGAATACAGCGTCAATGCGGCATTTTGCAGGACATTTAAAAATATGGGCAGTGTCTCATTTTCTTTCATACAAAAGTGACTGCTTGTAGTTTATTGCCGATTCGTGCGAGATGGTGATAAAAAGGCTGGCGTTGAAGAAAACAAAAAGCGACAAGTTGGTCGCCTTTTTGAATTGGATATACTGTTCCCAGAACTCGGAATATCAACCAAGATAAGGTCGGCGAGTTTTTCTTTTGTGAAAATGCGCCTGAGAATGAAAGAAGGCAGCCAGCTCAGCAATCTCCAGATTGATGTTATTGATAGACCTTCCATTAAATATCCCCCAAATCATCATCAAACTTCTTAATTATCGCCATCAAACCGTCAACGACCCGCTCAAAAATCGTTTTCCGTTCCAATAATTTTGGTTTGTCTTCGAGTGCATCAAAGACAGTCTCCCGCAATGGCGTTTTGCCGGTGAACTGATAAGCATCGATCATCTGGTAAACAGCTTCTTCACTTAACCCTTCGGACTCGCAAAACTCCTTGACGGCTTTTCGTTTCTCTTTGTCCCAATAGATCACAAAAGTCTCACGCACCTGATCGTCGCTATCAGCAGAGGGGGCATATTCGTTGATAAAGCGCTCGATCAGTTCACGCTTGCTCCGTAGCTGCGTAGTTTTTTCGAGCAGATCGAAAATGGCTTTACGTTTTTCCTGCGCATCGGCACGCTCAGCAGCAGATCCCTTCTCTTCCTGCTTTTTGAGGTCCGCCAACAAACGGAGAATATAAGCCACGTTGATTTCGTCACGCTGGATCAATTCCAGCTCAAAATCAACCTCTTCAAGAATCGATGCTTTTTCCGACTTCTCGCCACGAATACGCTCATAAATGTCGAGATACTTACTCTTGTAATCTTCGAATTCCTGCGGGCTCAAATCCAGATCAATAAAATCAAACTCGGTAAAGGTTTTGAGCACATTGAGCAAACGCATCAATTGGCGGAACGCCCGCACGAAAGCCAACTGATCATTTTCGTCGATCAGGCTGCTCACATCGTCCGGTGTCTGTGCCAGCAGCTGTACCTTAATGACGCCTTCGTTAAAAAGAGCCACGTGCCTCTCATACGGCTCGATGAAGATGGTCTCCTGTGCTCCCGGATCAGAGAAGAGCGCAATCGCTTCATCCGTGTTTTTTTTCAAATTTCTGAAACAGACGATGTTACCCTGAGACTTCAGTTCGCCCAGAGTCCGATTGGTGCGGGAATAAGCCTGAATTAAGCCGTGGTAGCGAAGATTTTTGTCAACGTAGATGGTGTTCAGTTTTTTCGCGTCGAAACCAGTCAGGTACATGTTGACGACCAACAGAATATCGACCCGGTCCTTGTCGAGAAAATCCTTGCGATCACGATCCTTTATCCGCTTGGCGATATCTTTGTAGTAATTGTAAAAACTGGTGCTGTCCTTGGTCGAAAACTGAGTTTTGTACAGCGCGTTGTAGTCGGCGATAAACTCCTCCAACTTGTCACGGCTATGTGAGTTGACAGGGCTGCTCTTACCCGGCTCAAAATCGGGATCGCTGATCAAACCGTCAGCGTCGGCATCTTCCTCGTTCGCAGTGTAGGTGAAGATCGTCACTACCCGTAAATCATGCTCCTCTGCTGCTTTTTTGCGTTTAATTGTTTCATAATACTTGATCAATGCGTCCACACTGCTGACGCAGAGTATCGCCGTAAACTTTTTATTGTGTGTCTTACGGGAATGATTGGCGATTATCCAATCGACGATTCCTTCGATGCGTTGAGGATTTTCGAAAAATTCCTTCTTATTGATCCCTTCCACATCCTCGTCGACAAGACTGCCGTCTTTCTTCCGCAGCTTGCCCCAATACTCAACGGAAAACTTCAGCACATTCTCATCACTGATGGCATTGGTGATGACATAGCGATGCAGGCAATCGCCAAACAGATCTTTGGTCGTGCGCTTACCGTACAGATTCCCTATGGCGTTTTCTGCGAAAATCGGCGTCCCGGTAAAGCCGAAAAGCTGCGCTGCCTTAAAAAAGTTCGTAATACGTTTGTGGGTCTCGCCGAACTGAGAACGGTGGCATTCATCGAAGATAAAAACCATCCTCTTATTCTGCAATTCCTGGATAGTCTGCAAAAAGCGCGGTTTTGAGATAGCTGTATTGAGCTTCTGAATCGTCGTGACGATCAGCTTGTTGTCACCCGCAAGTTGTTTAACCAACGTGCGCGTATTGGTCGTGCCGTCAACACTTCCTTCGCTGAAATAGTTGAATTCGCGCGTGGTCTGATAATCGAGGTCAGCACGATCGACGACAAAAACCACCTTATGGATTTTCGGTAACGAAATAAGAATCTGAGAGGCCTTGAAGCTGGTCAACGTCTTGCCCGAACCGGTCGTGTGCCAGATGTAGCCGTTTCTGCGTCCGTTCTTGACCCGCTCGATAATCGCCTCCACGGCGTAATACTGATAGGGGCGCAGCACCATCAGCACCTTGTTCGACTCGTGGAGGACGATGTGTTTGCAGATCATCTTGGAGAGATGGCATTTCTCCAGAAAACTATCCGCAAAGACATCAAGGCTGGTCAGCAGATTGTTATCCGCATCGGCCCAGTAGAAGGTCTGTTTGAAATCCTGATCGCGGTTATTGGCATAATACTTGGTATTGACCCCGTTGGAAATAACGAAGATCTGGACGTAATTATAGAGACCGTGCCCGGACCAGAAGGAATGGCGCTGATAACGGTTGACCTGATTGAAGGCCTCTTTCAGCTCCATCCCCCGGCGTTTCAACTCGATCTGCACCAGCGGCAAACCGTTGATCAACAGGGTCACATCGTAACGGTTCTTATAACTGCCGATCTGCGTGACCTGACTGGTCACCTGATATTCGTTCCGGCACCAATATTCAGTATTGAGAAATCGCAGCCAAGTTGAAGAACCGTCATCCCGCGGCAGGTGCATGCGGTCACGCAAAATCTTGGCACGCTCGAAGACGCTTCCCTTGTCGAGATGATTTAGCACCCGCTTGAACTCAGCATCACTGAGACTCAGGTTGTTGTGCTTTTCGAGTTGCTGTTTCAGGTTAGTGTGCAGAGTGTGACTGTCGGGGATTGAAACCCGATCAAAACCCAGCCCTTCGAGCCGCTTGATCAGGCTCTTTTCAAGCTGAGCCTCTGATTGATAGGTTTCGCGGATATATTCCTGTTTTTCTTGCTGAGACTTTTCCCGCCGCGCGTAGTCTTTCGCGTTATAAAATTCGACACCGACCCGCTTTATGTGGTCGAGGAGATTTTCATTGTCGATCTGGCTGTGGAGGGAAACGTCAAAAAGGTAAATCAAGTCGAGGTCATCAAGCGCCATGGCAACACGGTTCAAAAATGAACTCGCCAGTTTGCCCTCGGTGATCAGGGTCAGGTCGATATCCGAACCCGGTTTATAGTTCCCCTTGGCACGAGAACCGTAGAGAATGGCAGAACGAATCTGCTCGAACCCGGCCAGAGCATGGCGGATTTTCTCGATATCTTCAGCTTTCAGGCCGAATTGCAGATCATCATTCTTCATAAAGTTACTTCTGCGCGATCCCGGTCAACTTTTTATGAAGCTTACAGAATGCGTCGTAATAACTGCCGGTGATTGAGGCAAGAATTTTTTCTGTCGTTTCCGGGTTGTAGGTATGCACGGACAAATTGCGGCTTTTGATCATCTCCAGCCAGACTTCGCCGTCATCAATCAGACCGCTCGCAAAAGCCTGTTGTGCGACATTTTTGGCTCCGAAAAGGTCCTGAACCCCTTGTGCTTCGAGAAAATCCTTTTGGGTTTTCCAGGCCAGTTCATGGTTATATTCAAAGCACTGAATCAGCCCCTGCTCCTCCAGTTCATTCAGCTCTTCACGCTGCATGAACTTAGTCAGTTGAGCCAAAGCCCTGGTCCAGTTGTCCAGACGTTGTACCCAGCGAATGTCTTCAATCATAACAAAACCCTATATTCTAAATATTCACACGAACATCTTCTGCAAAAGACCTTTTTTGAAAGTTTCAACCTGCTCGATCTGTTTATCAACCGATTCAATCTTAGCATCGATGGAGGAAAGAAAATCTGCGATTTTTTGTTGTTCGATTAAAGTAGGCACACTTACCGGGATTGAGCTGACAGAAGACTTGTTAATTTCCAGAAAAGTAGAACCAGCTGCCCTTTTTAAAAATTCTTTTTTATGAAAAACAATCCAATAGTACCAAAATTCATTGTCGTGACCATTTCTGATAATCAAAGATTGAAATCCTTGATTGGTCGTACACTTATCGACTGCTATCCCAATATCACCAACCGTTGCCCGAGTAGACAGCAATAATGTCCCAATCGGAAGCATTTTAGCCGAGGATGATCTCACCCCTGTAAAGGTAAGAGTTCGCTGGCTTTTATCTAGATATTTGTGCTTGATTTCTGACGGAGTAAACCAAGCAATATCGCCCCCCCAATACTCTTCTTTTTCCGTATCGGGAGTACCTCCGCCAATAATTTCAGAAACTTCCCCCAACTGCTTCTCCTCCCAATCAGGGAAATCAGAACCGTCATCGCACTTAAAACGCAGTTGTTGAGAAAAAATTTTCTGCATTATGCCTAGTTTGTAGTTTTCTAGCAGTTTGCGCTTGCGTTTTAGCGCTGGCAATTTGTCGTCAAGCGCAGCCAAAAACGCAGCTATTTTTTTCTGCTCTTTGAACGACGGAACAAAGAATTTAATTTGTCCAAAGTCTTTATAATACAACCTTAACCGGTCATCGGTCAGGCCGTAAGAGTATGCCCAAAGATCATAAACTGACCGCGCTTTACTAAGTAAATAATCAAAAAACTTGGAATCAGTATTATTTTTAGGGCTTAAAACAACATAAGCAGGGCTGACCATACATTCGACATCGGCGCGCCCGACTGCGCCCTGCCACATGCGCATCATGTTGTAAACCAGGTCACCTGGTTTGACTTTCAGGTTGTCACTAGGATTCGCATTGGCATGTTTCCTTTCAAGCGAATCACGAGGAACAAGACCTGAATTTATGGTAACAGAGTAAACCGGCAGGCCGTTGTTGCCCTTTACTCTGCTATTATCAAACAAGTCCCTACCCTGTTTTTCGTCCCAAGCGCTCTCAAACTCTTGAAACCGAAGCTCCGGTACAGTTTTTTTAACAACAGCAACCATTACACAGGTGCCTCAATTCTGAGCTCTTTGCAAAACTCACGAATCTTTTCGTCAATTGCCTCCATCCCCGCGTCCAGCACTTTCATCTCTTGAGTCACTGCCGCCAGATCAATCGGCTCTTCCTCTTCAAAGGTGTCGACATAACGCGGAATGTTCAGGTTGTAGTCGTTCTCCTCAATCTCAGCGAGACCGGCCCGGTAGCTGTATTTATCCTCCACCGTCCTCTGCCGATAGGTAGTGATGATTTTTTCGATATCCTCTTCACGCAACAGGTTTTGATTCTTGGCTTTTTCGAAACGCGCACTGGCGTCGATAAAGAGAACATCCTCCGGGTTTTCCCGACACTTTTTAAACACCAGAACGCAGGTCGGTATACCCGTGCCGTAAAAAATATTCGCCGGTAGACCGATCACGGCATCGAGCCAGTTGCGCTCGGCGATCAGATATTTGCGGATATGCCCTTCTGCCGCGCCGCGAAACAGCACCCCGTGCGGCAGCACCACGGCCATGGTGCCGTTTTCATCGAGCTGATAGAGCATGTGCTGGACAAAAGCGAAATCCGCTTTTGAAGCGGGAGCAAGCCGACCGTACTGGCTGAAACGATCATCACTGAGGTGAATCGGGTTGGCGCTCCACTTGGCTGAAAACGGCGGATTGGCGACGACAGCTTCGAACCTTTTATCCAGGTGCTGAGGATGTTCCAGGGTGTCTTCCTGCCTGATGTCGAATTTTGTGAAGTGGACATCGTGCAGAATCATGTTCATCCGTGCCAGGTTGTAGGTGGTGCGGTTCATCTCCTGGCCGTAATAATCACCGACTTCCTCCACCTCGCGTGCCACCCGTAACAACAGCGAACCCGAACCGCAGGTTGGATCGTACACCGAGCGCAGTCGGTCCTTGCCGGTGGTGACAATCTTGGCCAGGACACTGGAAACCTCTTTCGGGGTGTAAAATTCTCCGGCTTTTTTCCCCGCGCCGCTGGCGAATTGGCCAATCAGGTACTCGTAGGCATCGCCGAGCACATCGCTGTCGGCCTCATCAAGACGAAAGTCGATCTTGTTCAGATGGGTCAGGATTTTGGCGATCAGGGCGTTTTTGGCTTTTTCAGTGCGTCCCAGTTTGGTGGAAGCGAGATCAAGGTCCTCGAACAGATGCTCGAAATCGTCCTCGCTCTCGGTCCCCATGGTCGAACGCTCGATACTGTTCAGAACCGCTTTGAGATCTTCGAGGATAAAGTCTTCTGCATCTTCTCCCCGTTCGGCGAGGGTACTGAAAAGTTCGGAGGGCTTGAGAAAATAACCGAGTTGAGCAACGGACTCTTCCTGCAAAGCAGCCAGCATCTCCCGACCATCGACTGAGTTTTCAATGATGTCGAGAAAATCTATATCGTCTTCTTTGAGAATTGCGTTGGCGTAGCGATGCATCTTCTCAGAGAGGTATTTATAAAAAATAAAACCAAGGCAATAATCGCGAAATTCGCCAGCATGCATCTTGCCACGCAACGAATCAGCTATATTCCACAGCTGTTGTTCCAGTTTTTTCTTTTGGCCGTTCGTCATTGCATCACACCATTTCAAATTTAAAAACCGCCCAGGCTCACCAGCCCACGACGGTTCAAATCTCTCATCTGTCCTTTCCAAAACAGAACATTCCATCCCTCCCGGATAACAACCCATCCACCATAATAAAATCAGGCCGAACTTACCAGAATTTTCCCCTTTGATTATTCGAACGGTTCCAGCCTCAGGGTTTTCCAGATCCGCTCACGATGATCCGGGGCGACGCCCGCTTCTTCCGCGTATTCGCGCCAGCGTGAGATCACGGCCCGGACTTCGGCGATAATGCTTTCGGCCCGGCCGCGTTTCATCGACGCCGCCCTGGCGCAGACTTTGAAATCCTCCAGCACGAAAGCGTCGCGCTTGCCGTTCAGGGTCATCTGATGAACCGAAGTCCATTTGCCGGTCGGCTGGAAACTGTAGGTCACATCGAATGCCGGCGAAAGCGACCATTTGCCCGCTTTGTCCATCAGAAAAGCGATATTCTTGACATGGTCGTCCTGGTTGCGCCCGACGATATTGAACACCATGCGCCGGAACTGTTCTTCCACGGCGCTCATCGGCAGGCCCATCCGCCTTATCACCTGCAACGCCTGTTCGTAGGCGTAGGCTCCGGCCTGGTTGAAATCGTAATGGGCCAGGGCGCAGAGCGACTGCATGTGCAGCTTTTCACCCCCTGCCGGCCGGTCGAAACGCCGGGTCATGAAATGGCGGCGGCCGTTTTCCTCGAACAGGCGACTGGGGCTCATCGCGATTCCCGCGTCGCTCGCCATTTTGTAATAGGCGTACTCGATCGCGCCGTAGCCCTGCGGGTCCGCAAGTTCTTTGTCCCTGTTGCCGCTGACCCCGTCGAACTTCATCAGCCAGTATTCGAAATCCTTGGCCGCCCGCACCTGCCCGGAACGGACTTCGTTGGTGCGCGGGTTCCAGGCGATGACCGCCTTGGCCCGCGCCCCGCCGGCCGATGTACCGACCCGCAGAATGTCTCTCAGCGCGTTGTCATCGTGAAGCGAAACCCGCAGGTCGTTGCGTTGCGTCAGAATCTTCGAAGCCAGCTCGACCAGCTTTGCGACTTCGATGTGGGTGGTCCGTTTTGCCACCGGGCCAAGTGCCGGGGCAAATTCCAGCGCCCCCATGCCGCGCGAACCGATATAGCAGAGGCGTTCAACCGCGTTGAACGATTCCGGCGTCCGTCCCTGACGCGCCAGCCAGGCATTGATCAGGGCGTTGCCGAACCTGTCCGGCAGGGAATCGGCCAGCAGGCCGGGCAGGCCGTGGAAGGTTATGCGCGGCAAGGATGGAAAGCTGTAAAGCCGCTCCGAGAGCGGCATGACCAGGGGCGCGAGTTCGATGCCGCTGCCGGCGAAGGCGCGATCGTATTCAAAGGTTGCGGTTTCAGCGCCCTCTTCCAGCGCCACCGCACCGATGGTGCGTCCCCAGAGTTTGACTTCGGCCACCGTGCTCACGCTTCGTCACCCCATTGCCAGGGTTCGGCGTCCGCCGGCTTTTTCCCGCGCGGCGCACGTCGGCGTTCCTTGCCTTTCAGTTTCAGCAGGTCCATGGGGCGCGGCCCGCTTACGGGGATCAATCCGTCCAGCCGATCCAGCAGCTCCAAAACCCTTAGAATGCGGATCAGCGTCGCGAGCTGGGTCGTGGCCCCGGCTTCGATCCGTTCCAGGGTCCGTTTCGACACTCCGGCCTGTTCCGCCAGTTCCGCCTGGGTCAGCTGCAGTTCCAGCCGCCGTTGCGTCAGCCGTTCACCCAGTTCGGCCAGAATCGTCGTATCAGACAGCAACTTTTCAATTTTCATCGGCAAATCCTCCACAACCTGGAAATACTATATCGTTAAACATGACGATTTAAAAGATTTTAAGCGTATAAATCGTCAAATATTACGACTTACACCATCAAAGATAAAATTCGCGACAAAGCAAAACCCGGGAAGGCGATGAGAAGAAGGAAAAACAGAAAGGCAGGCGCGCTCCCCCATCGGTTGAGAGGATGAGCCGCGCGGTTGCGCGCAGCGATATGTCCGGTCACAGCAACTGAAATGAGGGCGGTGTCTGTTCTACGTGCCGACCTGAGGTTCCGGTTGGGGATTTCAAGCCCCGGGCCAGCTATGCCATCGGCGGATCAAAAAACTTTCATGCTCAGTGCTCCGCAGAACTCGCAGATTGTTGCAGGTCAGACCTTAAATATCGGATTACAACTCCTTGTTTTTTCGCATAAATAAAAATCAATTCTGACAATCGGCCGAAACGCTCACCACCTTCCATTGCGGTCGTCTCTGCTTCCCTCCATTCCAGCCGGAACGAACTTTAATTTCGTAAAGCGCGGACCCGGACCCGGAAAAACCGACCCTGTCCCTTCCGGTCTTCATGCTCCCCTTATCACTTCCGGCAGTTGCGGTCACGACCAGATTTCGACATGCCGGGCCGCCGGATATGCGCCCCGTAAGGAGCACGTATTTATGTTGCTGGCCCGCGCTGGTGTTGGAAAATCGATAACCGTTTGCAACGCCAGATGAACCGGCGGACAAATCCCGGGTTTTCCGGCTTTCGGAACCGACAATGAGAGCTTGCTTTGCCTGGGCGGACTGATACTGCTGTCTGGCCGGCCTCCGTTTGACTTCTGCTGAAACACTGAGAGTTACCAACGGGTTCGGATTATAGGCAACAACATCGGCATGGGCGGGCCGGTCGGAAAAAACGACCCGGCCGTTTTCATCGACCCAGCGGTAAATATCCGGCTCCTGCCCGCCGTTTTTCTTGATGCCGGCTTCAGGTGATTCGGTTGGGGGATTGCGGATCATCTCCGCTTTGTCATTTTCGCTAACCGGGGAAGCCTTGAGCAGCCCATCTTTTTCAGCGGCGTCATTAATGGTTGTCGGTTTTCCCCCGCAACCCGGCCACCACAATACGACGACGAAAACGACTGGAAAACTGAAAATGACAGCTTTGGCAAACGCATTCATGTTCTCCCTCCATGGCGGTAAAAATTTGGCTACTATAATAAATATCAACCCGAATCGACCAGAAATTTTCCGCTCGTGCACCGTTGCAGAGATGCGCCCAAACGGCTCGTGTCCCGTGCGGTTAGTTGTTTAAATGGAATTATGAGACATTTTTTCTGCCGTCAAGGCGTGCCGCCGCAGGCCCGGCCTTTAGCTAAACCGAGAAGGCAGAACGTCGACTGCGGCAAAAAGGGCCGGAATGAGTCGAACGAACTAACCGCACGGGACCCTAGAACCTCCATCCATCTTCCTCATGGCTTGCGGAAAAGATGCTTTTAAGTGTAAAAATCATCCATAGCACCATTTACTACTTCTTCCACGGACAAAACCAAGCGAACGGACCTGCTGATGACCGATAATAAAAATAGCTTTCCCGACAAAAAACTGGTTTACGTCATTTCCGACGGCACGGGTCAGAGCGCGATCAACGTCTTGCGCGCGAGCATGATCCAGTTTGACGATTCATCTTCGGCGCTGCGGGTTTTTCCGCGCATAGAAAGCGCGGAGCAGATCCGCAGCATCCTCGAAAAGGCCCGGGAGGAAAACGCCTTTGTGGCTTTCACCATCGCCAAACATGAGATCCGCGAGGTCGTGCATGAAGTCTGCGAACGGGACGACCTGATGCACCACGACATCCTCGGCCCGCCGATGGAAAAGCTGTCCGCCTACCTGGGCATCAACCCGCGCGAAGACGCCAACCTGTTGCGCAAGGTCGACAGCAAGTATTTCCGCCGCATCGAAGCCATCGAATTCACCATGAAATACGACGACGGTCAGGACGTCAACAAGGTGTTCGACGCGGATATCGTCATCCTCGGCCTGTCGCGGACCTCGAAAACGCCGACCTCCTACTTTCTCGCCCAGCAGGGCTACAAAGTGGTCAATATTCCCCTGGTACCGGAAGTGCCGATCCCGAAAGAGGTTTTTCAGGTCGACCAGAACCGCGTCGTGTGCCTGGTCATGGATTCGGAAGTCCTGCAGAAAATTCGCAGCGCCCGGGTCAAGCACTACAAAACCCGCAGCAATTACAACAACCTGAAGCGTATTTTCGATGAAATGGAAATGGTCTACGAGTTGATGAAGAAGAACAAGCAATGGCACATGGTGGATACCACCAACAAATCCGTGGAAGAGACCGCGCGCGAAATCATCGGCATGGTCGTCGGCCAGTCGCAGGAGTTCTAGCCGGCCATTGAAAATTGATCTGCGGTGCTCCTGCGGCGTTAACGACAGCCTCAATCTGCCCAGCTACCCTGCAATGTCTCAGCTGTTTCCGCCTCGTTTTCGCTGCTTCAAACGCCGTCCATTCCGGGCCGGCGTCCCGTTGCTTCGCGAACCGGCGGGAATGCCGCCGGCTCGCAGCAGGCCCTCCACTCAGGCGTTCAGGAGACCGCGGTCTTGAACATGGTCAGCAGCATCTTGAAACGTTTGATCGCCGCGACCTGGTGCGGCACCCCGCCCGGCATCAGGACGATTTCTCCCGCTTCAACCCGACACCGCTTGGGACCGATGGTGATTTGCGCCTCTCCTTCGAGCACCTGGATAAAGGCGTTGTAGGGCACCGTATGTTCCGACAGCGCCTGCCCCTGATCGAAACTGAAAACGGTCAGCGTGCCGCTGTCGTTCTGCAACAGCGTGCGGCTGACGACCGACCCGGTCTGATATTCGGTCATGCCGAGCAGGGCTTCGGGCTCGGCTCCGGCAATGGTTGATTTTTCAAGCTGTTCCGTCATCGTCCTGCTCCTTTCAAAAGACCCGTTCAACTGTCGTTTCGGTACCATCATAGCAGAATTCGCAAAGAATTTTTTGCCCGCCGTCTATCTTGCGTTTCAGGTTCCCGGCTATAATCAGGTAAAACACTCAAGAAAGGAGCCGAACATGAAAAAGGATCGCTTTCTTCACCTGTGCCGGGAGACCGAAGCCGGTCGCGATGTCTTTGTGCGCCACCATGACAGCATGGAAGAAGGCCTGATTACCGGCTGCGATCTGCGCGGCGGCATGATGCTGATCCGAACCCCGGAAAAAGCGACGCGGCGCTGGAACTTCAATGAGTGCGATGATCTGCGGCGGCCCAAGATCGGGCCGCTGCTCTAAGCCGTCGGCCCTTCCCCTTATCGCTGCAACGGTGGCAACAACGACCGGTCGCTCTGTGCCGGAAACGCGCCGTTCCACACCTCCATGACCTCCAGGCGCCGCACCCGGACCGGCTGTACCGTCTTCGCCCACCACACACGACGGCTACCTGATTTTCTGCCCCGTGGCTGAACCTCACAACGTTCGGAAGCGGCGGTTGCCGTACTTGAGGGTCGGCGTTCTCGACCGGCAACCGGCGTTATTGCGGAGAGTGTCATGAACAAAAGACAAGCCTACGAAGAAAAACTGGAAACGCAGCTGAAAAACTGGAATCTTGAATTTTCGGTTCTGCAGGATATGGTCGGAAGGGTCGAACCGGATGCCAGGTCGGAGCTGGCCCGGGCCATGAGTTACCTGACCGAGAAAAGAACAATCGCCATAACCAAGCTGCGGCGACTCAAAACCAGTGAGGAGGAAGAATGGGAAAAACTCCAGGAAGACACCGACGCGGCCTGGTCGAATTTAGGCATCGCCATCAAAACGGTGTCGCAGCAGCTGAACGATTAACCGGCCGTCTGAATCCGGCGACGGACCAGAAAGCAAGCCCATGACCGGTACTTCGGCACTGATGAACGGCGAACTGGCGTTGCGCATTCTGGAAGACAGTCCGGACGCCGTACTGGTGGCCGACCGCGACGGCATCATCCGTTTCTGGAACCGGGGCGCGCAGAGGATTTTCGGCTTCAGCGCCGCCGCAGCGCTCGGATCTTCGCTCGATCTGATCATTCCCGAGAGCTTGCGCGAGCGGCACTGGGCCGGCTACAGGCGGGCCTTGGAGTCCGGCAGCAGTCGTTATCATGATGACCTGCTGGCCGTTCCCGCACTGCATCAAAGCGGCCGGCGTCTGTCCTGTGAATTTTCCATCGTCATCATCCGCAACGCCGACAGCGAAATTATCGGTTTTGCCTCGATCATGCGCGATGTCACTGTGCGCTGGGAAACGGAAAAAGCGCGCAGGGGAAAACCGGCTCACCCGGAACGAAAACCGGACCGGACCGGATAAGCGCCGAAGACTGCCGGTACCGGCGCTCACTTGCGCGCACCCGCAACCCCGCTCCGCGGATCAGTTAGCGGCTTGCTCAGGCCCTCAGTTGGCGACCAGTTGAATTCCCGGCGGCAAGCGCTGCTGTCCGGGCTGGGGAAGGCGGCGCTGTTTGCGCAGAAATTCCTCGCGGTGATAGCGCTGCTCCCGCCGCGGTTGCGTCACGCCGTCCACCGGCGGATGCCAATGGGAAAAGTACGGACAACGGCGCATCTGCGTGCCGTCGAAACGCTCCGCTTGCGCCTGCCCGGGATATGCCTGCTGCCCCGCAACCAGCCAGCCGCCGCCGTTCTGCCGACAGGCCGTACCGAAGCCCAGCTGACCGCCGCCCGGAGCGGCCAGGCGGTATTTGTACTCGCGGCAAACCTGCCCGTATGAAGTCCGGTAGGTTTTCAGCGGCATGACCATCCCCCCGGCGCGGCTGTAGCGATGCCGCCATAACACGACGTGGTCGTCGGGAACGTTCTCCAGAGCAAAAGACAGGCCCCTGGCGGCGGCGATCCGCTGCTCGATCTGAATGGTGTCGGAGGACGGCGGAAAGGCGAAGCCGAGGGAGGCCGTTGCGAAAAAAAGGATGACCGGGAAAAAGAATTTCATAAGCGATCTCCTCTGTCGTCTGTGAGCCGCTGCCGGAATGGCACGGTTAACGATTCACTTACAGGATAACAGAGCAGTCGGAAAAATATAACCATTATGGTTATATTTTATTCATTCATCCCCGTCCGGGCAGAGCATCTCTTTTATTCAGCGCTCAGCGGCGCGGCCGGTGCATAAGCTTCCCGGAAGCCGTTTTCACGTCTTGCGGCATGGCAGAACCGGCCCTGCGCGCTCAGTCGGCAACCGCCGGGAAAGCTTCCGCAACCTCCCGGGTCAGGCGTCCCAGCAGGCGATACAGGGAGGTTCTGCTGCGGTTTTCGAGGTCGGTGCCGAATTCCCCGGCCCAACTCCCGATATGAGCATTGTGGAATGCGAGTGCCGTTGCCGACAGCGCTTCCGCTTCTTCCGGTTGCGCCTCCGCACTGCTGAGCAAGGCGCTGAAAAAGGCCATTTCAAAACCGAGATGGTCCGGCATGCGTTGATTTTTCCAATGTTCGTCACTGATCAGGGAGTCCGGATCGAAACCCGACTCCTGATAACAATCCCCCACCTCTGAAGCGCACTCGCCCCAGTAACGACCTTCGCGCACAAAAGATTCGAAGGGGCAGAGAAAAACTTTCGCGACCGGGTTGAAAAAAAGCTCATGATATTCCCGGCGCAGCACCTCGAGGGGTGCGGTGCCGAGGCCGTCTTCAGCGGGGAAAACCTTTTGCAGTTCGTCCATCAACCCCGGCGTGGGGGTTTTAAGATAGAGCGCAGCCGTCAGTTCAGCCAGGACCGCCGCTTCCCGGCACGTATAAGCGGCCATCAGATTTTTTCCACCCGGGCCGGCAAACCGTTACGCGCGTTGGCCCCCAGCACGAAATCGGCCAGCGTCGAAATCCCCGGACGCAGGGGATCGGACAGCCCCAGCCGATTGATCGCCACGCCCGCGCCGTAGGCCGGATCAGCCTGGAGTTGCTGCGTTCCGAGTCGTATCTCGTTCGCCCCGAAGCCCCAGTGCCCGAAGCCGTGTTCGATGCCGACTACGCCCGGCATCAGGCCGCTCCGGATCGAAACCAGGCCTTCCGCTTCTCCGCCGCCGGTCACCAGGCGGACTCGGTCGCCGTTGCGGATTCCCAACCGGCGCGCGTCCTCCGCATGCATGGCCAGCGCGTTGCACGGGCGCAGCTCGCGCAGCCGCCGCGCCGTGATCGTCCCCGAATTCATGAACTGGCTTTTGGTTGAGACCAAACGGAACGGCCATTGATCCGCCGGATAGTGATCGCTGAGCTTGTCACCGTTGATGAAAGCCGGCGGCATCCAGCCGGCAGTGCCGCTGAAACGATCACCGGTCATGCTGTTGCGCTGCCGCGCCAGAGTTTCGTTATAAAGCTGCAACGGGGCTTTATAACGGTGCTGGAGCCATTCTCCCCGGTAGCTGTTCCGCTCGCTTTCGAAGCGCCCGCCGTGGGACATGACATAGGCCACTTTCCGCTGTTCTTCGGGCTTGAGCACTGCGGCCAGGCCGCTGCTCAAACGGTCGATGCCGCTCAGCGCGATATCCTCGTTATCGGCATCGGGCACCGGTTCCGCGTCGAAAGCGATATTGGCGAACAGGCGCAGGTACCAGTCCTGCGGCCGGTGCAGCGGCCACAACTTGCCGTCTTTATCCGGAATCGCCCGTTCTCCGAAACCCGGCAGTTTCATCCGTTTGGCGACGTCGATCAGAAAACTTTCCATGCAGATCGGATCGCCGGCCGGGGTGGTTTGCTGCGGTGCGTTGACGGACGGCCAGCTGACGGTGCTGATCCGGGTCAGCGTCCCGCTCCAGGGAGTGGTCGAAGCAAAGTTCTCGTACAACGACGTATCGGGCACGATGTAGTCGCATTCCGCCGCGGTCTCCGACAGAAAGGAATCGATACAGACCAGCAACGGAATTCGTTTCGGGTCCCGCAATTGCTCGATTTGACCGGACAGCCCCGACTGGCCGTAAACCGGGTTGGTGTTCCAGAAAATAACCGCTTTGAGCGGATAGGGATATCCGTTCAGACCGCCGAGGAGAAACTCCGGCTGCAGTCCGGCCGCCAGCGGGAACCAGGGCCCGTCCGCCGGGTAAGGCCGCCCGGCTGCCTTTTTGCGCTTGAATTCGGAGGTTTTCTCGTAGGGGAAACCGTGCCGGGAGACCGGCGCGCCCTTCGGTTTGACTTTGCCCGGGAACTTGACCATGTTGTAGCGCGGACCGGGCTTGACATCGGCGAACCGGCCGCCGCCGCTGCTCATCCCGCCTTTCCAGTTAAGGTTGCCGACCAGGGCGTTGAGCATCACGATGGCATAGGCCGTATAGAAGCCGTTGGAATGGCATGGTGCCGCCGTGGGTATCGGCGACCGCCCGGCGGCCGTGAGCGGTGAACTCCCGCGCCAGGCGGATGATGGTTTCCTTCGGTACGCCGCAGAACGCGCCGTATTCCTCCAAACTGTGCTTTCGGGCTTCGTCGAACAGCACCTGCAACGAAGTTTTGACCGTCAGAGCCCGGCCGTCGACCATAACGCTGCCGCTGTACAGCGGTACGGCCGGGCCGGCAGCCTGATCCTGAGCGATCGGTTCGCCGCTGGCCGGATCGATAACGACCATGCTCTCGGCGCTGCCGATCCCCAAAGCGTCCGCGCGGAGAAAGGTACCTTCCAGCGGTGAGCCGCCGTCGGTCACGACCAGGTGCGTGGCGTTCGACCAGCTCGGCTCTCCGGCCGCTGTGGCGGCGGCGGCATTCGGCTGGCTGACGAACCGGGTATTGTAGCGTTCGTTTTCGATAATCCAGCGAATCATCCCCATCGCCAGCGCGCCGTCCGTCCCCGGAATGATCGGCAGCCATTCCGCGCGGCTTCCCGTGGCCAGGCTGTTGGAGTTGCTTTGCACCGGATCGACGATCACATACTTCATCCGCCCGCTCGTGCGGGCTTCCGCCAGCAGCATCGCCTGGCGCTTGAAGGGATTCCCGGCATTCCCCGGCGCCGTTGCGATCGACAGGTAATATTCACAGTGGGCGTAATCGGGCTTGAGATGCGGATAACCCTTCCAGTCGCCGAGCAGAGCGGCATAGCCGCCGCGCATGGTCAGTCCGCAGTTACCCCGGTGGCCGGTGAAATTCTTCGAACCGAAGCTCAGTACGCCGAAACGTTTGGCAAAACTCAAACGGCCGTTTTTATAGCCGTTGATCATGGCCAGTTGGTTCGAACGCGGCCCCAGTTCCGGGGCCTGCGGGTCGATCGGGGTGTCAATGTCCCGGATGGCGCGCAGCCCGTCGACCTGCCCTTCCCCGAACAGGTTGCCGCCTTCCACCACCTCGGTGAGCAATTGCTCGTAACTGATCGGTTGCCACTGTCCGGCGCCCCGCGGGCCGACGCGTTTGAGCGGGGTGAGCACGCGTTTCGGGTCGGAGAGCATATCCAGCGCGGCATTGCCCCGGCTGCAGGCGACCGAACGCTGGGCCAGGCCGCTATCCCGGAACCGGCTCAGAGCGTTGAAACTGTCGCTGATGCGAACCTCATAGGGCAGCGCAGGAGCTGTCGAGAGCGGGTGATACGGATTTCCGCCGACCCGCAATACCCGGTTGGTGCGCCGGTCGACCCGCGCCCGTATCCCGCACAGAGACGTACATCCGGTGCACAGCCCGTTGGCGACATATTGATCGGGATTGGCGGTGACTTTCCCGGTTTTCAGATTGACGTAACATTCCGGCGGCAGAGCATTGCCGGCCAGCAGATTGACCGGCTTTTCGCCCGCCCACCAGCCGTTGGAAACAGCTTTCAGCGTCGAGGCGCTACCGGCGGCGAAAACACCCAGGGCACCGGCGGCACCAAGGCCTTTGACGAAATCACGACGTTTGATCTTCATCATTCCCTACCCTTCCTGTTGCGGCCCGAACACCT
>CAXXGL010000024.1:0-31574 GCA_963676555.2 Geopsychrobacteraceae bacterium | reverse complement strand
AAGAACTTCGGCCTGCCGGGTGTGGTCTTTACGCGAATTGGCATGACTGCAATCAACCATGATCGCCGTCGGCAACCGGCGTTGTTTCAACTGCGCCGCCGTGCCGGCGATGTCCTCAGGGGAATAGTTCGGGGCTTCGTTGCCGCCGCGTAAACGATATGGATGTCCGGATTGCCGGTTGTCTTGACGATGGAAGACCGGCCTTCGTAATTGATGCCGAGAAAGTTGTGCGGGCGGCAGGCCGCGGACATGGCGTCCAGGGCGATCTGCAGACTACCGTCGGTGCCGTTTTTGAAGCCCACCGGGAAAGAGAGTCCGCTCGACATTTCACGGTGGGTTTGCGATTCGGTTGTGCGCGCGCCGATCGCGCCCCAGCTGATCGTGTCGGCAAGATACTGCGGCGTGATCGGGTCGAGCATTTCGCTGGCAATCGGCAGTTCCAGGTCGGTGATGGCGCAAAACAGCTGACGGGCGATACCGAGCCCTTTGGAAATGCGGTGCGTGCCGTCGAGGTCGGGGTCGTTGATCAGTCCTTTCCAGCCGACCGTGGTCCGCGGTTTCTCAAAATAAACCCGCATGATGATGAAAATCTGTGCGGACAGATCGCGGGACAGTTTTGACAGGCGCGCCGCATAATCAAGCGCCGCCTTCTCATCATGGATGGAGCAGGGGCCGACTACGGCCATCAGGCGTTTATCCCGGCCCTGGAGAATACTTTTAATGGTGTTGCGGCTGTCATTGACGAATGCCGCTCCCTTTTCCGTCAAAGGGAAAACCTGCTTCAGGTGAAACGGAGAAATGATCGGTTCTACCTGGATGACTTTAAGATTATTCGTTTCGATCATCGCTTTTACTCCCGTATGGCTATGGCCGGCGGACGGATATGCCTGCCGGAGGATTGTTTTCCTGCCGCCGGCAATTTAACGATTTTAGCGGATGAAGTCAAAGGCCTGCTGTTCAACGGTGCGGTTCTTGCGGCTCCATTTGAGAAGGGATACGGTCGGAGACCCAATCGTGAGGGGGAATTATTTGACAGATTCATGGGTTTCAGTATAAAAACGCTCAACCAGCCGGATATTTAGCGGAAAGGTTTAGAGCTTTATGAGCGTGTTGATTTTGGCCATTGCCAGGATTCTGGATCTGGCTTTTAATATCTACATCTTTATCGTCATCGCCCGGGCGTTGATTTCCTGGGTCAATCCGGACCCTTATAACCCGATCGTCCGTTTTCTGCACAATGTGACCGATCCGGCTCTGTATCGCCTGCGACGGTTGCTGCCGTTTTTACAGGCCGGGGCTTTCGATTTCTCTCCTATTGCCTTGTTGATTTTATTGTCCGTCGCTCGGCAGGTCATCATCGGCTTCCTGTTTCAACTGGCCTATTGATTTTTGATCCGGGGAGAAGGCATGCGTATCACGCCGATTGAAATTCAGCAGCATCAGTTCAAGACCCGGTTGTTCGGTTATGATACCGCGGCAGTCGACAGTTTTCTGGAAATGCTGGCGGACGAACTGGAGCGGTTATACAAACAGAACAACGAGTTGAAGGAGTCTCTGGCCCGCACGCGGTCGTCCCTCGAACAGATGCGCGAGCGCGAGAAGGCGCTGCAGGAAACCCTGATGACGGCACAACAGGTGACGGAAGAGCTCAAGGAAAACGCTCGCAAACAAGCGGAAATCATTGTCGCCGATGCACATCTTGAAGGGGAACGGGTTATTCGCGACGCCAATGAGAGGCGATTGCAACTGATCGGTCAGATCCAGGAGATCAAACGGCAGAAGCTGTCATTCGAAAGCGGGCTGCGCAACCTGCTCGAAAATCATCTTAAACTGCTGGACCTGGACAGGTTGCAGATCGAAGAGGAGGAAGTCGCCACGCGGTTACTGGAACCGTTGCTCGGCTTTGTCGACAACGACGACAAGCCGGAACAGCCCTGATGCTGCCCTGCCTTGAGGAATCCCCCCGGGGAGTCGTGTTGCAATTACGGATTCAGCCGCGTTCAAGCAAAAGCCGGATTGTCGGTCTGCATGACGGGGTTTTGAAAATCAAGCTTACCTCTCCTCCGGTTGACGGCGAGGCGAACAAAAGCCTGTGCGCTTTCCTGGCCAAACTGTTCGGCGTGGCCAAGTCGCAGGTTGTGATCGTGGCCGGCGCGACGGCGCGCCGGAAACGGGTTCTGATCGAAAATATGCCCATGGAAAAGGCGGCGGCAATCATTTCTCCTTTAACCTGAATAAACAGTTCTTGACATACTTCAACCCGCCTATCTAGAATATCAGGTTGTCAAATCCACACTTAATTGGAGGTGAAAAATATGCCATTGTACGAATATCAGTGTGAGAAATGCGGCCTGCGTTTTGAAGTCCGACAAAAGTTTTCCGATGCGCCGGTTGACGTCTGCCGCCAATGCGGCGGCGCGGTGAAAAAACTGATTTCCCGTGGGGGCTTCGCTCTCAAGGGAGGCGGTTGGTACGATCAGGGCTACTCCCATAGCCCCAGTTGCAAAGCGGGATCCTCGGCCAAAAAGGCCTGCTCATCCTGTCCGGCCGCCAAAGCGGCAAATGCCTGAACCTTGAGTTCAAGACAACCATCCCCGGCGTGCAAGCGCCGGGGTTTTTTTTGCCGTTTTTTGCCGTGCGCCTTTCTTTACAAGCCGCCTTTGCTCACGTATAGTCAGGCTTGTTTTACGGTCTGTTCCCATGTCTTTTGCCGAATTCCGACAAACTCTCTCCAGGAGGATTAAAAGTGGCTGAAATAATCGATGGAAAAGCAATTGCCGCCGGTCTGCGCGAGGAAATCGCCGCCGATACGAGCGAACTGGTCCGCCAGGGGGTGACCCCGGGGCTGGCGGTTGTTCTGGTCGGAGAGGACCCCGCCAGCCGGGTCTATGTATCGATGAAGGAAAAGGCCTGTGCCGCGGCCGGTATTTTTTCAGCTGAATACAAACTTCCGGCGGAGACCAGTGAGGACGAACTGCTGGCGTTGATCGCCGAATTGAATGCCGATGTGAAGATCGACGGTATCCTGGTTCAGCTTCCGCTGCCCGATCATATCGATGAGAGTAAAGTTCTTGAAGCCATCTCCCCGGACAAGGATGTCGACGGCTTCCACCCTTATAATGTCGGTCGTCTGGTGACCGGCAATCCGCTGTTTCAGCCCTGCACTCCTTACGGCGTGATGAAGATGCTGGAACGGACGGGCGTCGAGTTAAAGGGGAAGGAGGTGGTTGTCGTCGGCCGCTCCAACATCGTCGGTAAGCCGGTGGCCCTGATGTGCCTGGCGCAGCATGCCACGGTGACGATCTGCCATTCCCGCACCCGCGACCTGGCGGCAAAAGTCGCTGCCGCCGATGTCGTTATCGCGGCGGTCGGGAAAGCGGAAATGATCAAGGGGGATTGGATCAAACCGGGGGCGATCGTGATTGACGTCGGGGTCAACCGCGTCGGCGGCAAGAAACTGGTCGGCGACGTCGATTTTGCCGGAGCCGGTAAGAACGCCGCAGCGATTACCCCTGTCCCCGGAGGAGTCGGCCCGATGACCATCACCATGCTGTTGTACAATACCGTCGTCAGCGCCAAACGCCGTGCCCGGTCGTCATGATCTGACGCCGTGATCATCAGTTCGCCGACAGGACAGGGCCAATTGAGCAAACTGCCGACGGTCTGCATGTCCGTATTTCCGCTCGGCTGCGGCCTTTGTTCACGCATTGCAATATCGGCGGCAGGGCAGAAAATTTCGCGGCCGGGAAATCGCCGGCAGAGGGCGCACGCAAGGTGACCGTAAAGCCGGGCCGGAGCATACGAACCGGGTCGCTTGAGCAACAGACTGCAGGCGGAACCTTCGGAGGGCGGCTCGCCGTGCCGTGAACGCCGTCAATACCACCGGCGGGGACCGTTTTTCCAAAACCCGGGCCAGCTGCCGCTGCGAACGGATCGATTCTTTGCCGTGTGTGAAGCGTCGGCCTGTTCCGTGGGCCTGCTGCTCAAAAACATGCGTACGAGCCAATTTTCGAATGCGCAAATTCCTGGTGTACAGGTCCCGCCGGATCTGTTAAAAACGCTTAGATGGAGCGAGCGATCTCTTGGCTGAAGGGAGCGGGAGTTTTAGCGAAGTGCCGGTATGGGCCGGGGACTTGTGTCGGGGAGTCCGGTTAAGAATTTGGGTCGCGAGGATTTCGTCACCGATATCCTTGCCTGGAGCAGGGAGCGGGAGGCTGTCTTATGAAAAAAACTCCGTTAAATTCTCTTCATCGTCAGTTGGGAGCCCGGATGGTTGAATTCGGCGGCTGGGACATGCCGGTTCAGTATACCGGAGTGATCGCCGAGCACCTGGCGGTCAGGAATGCGGCCGGGCTGTTCGATGTGTCGCACATGGGTGAAATTGAGGTGACGGGCGACCAAGCTGCCGATTTCCTGCAGTATGCCACCACCAATGACGTGAGCAAACTGGTGGACGGGCAGGTGCAGTACACGGCGATGTGCTACGAAACGGGCGGAGTGGTGGACGATCTGACACTTTACCGTTTTTCCGCCGAACGTTTCCTGCTCTGCGTCAATGCGGCCAATACGGACAAAGATTTCAACTGGTTGCGGGAACTGTTGGCGAGCAGTTCGTTCACCGCGGTGACTTTGGTCGACCGTAGCGACGAATATGCTCAAATCGCTTTGCAGGGTCCGCAGGCAGCCGCGATCTTACAGCCGTTGACCGGGACCGCGTTGGGTGATCTGGAATATTATCATTTCTGCACAGCCGCTGTCGCCGGGATGCAAATGATCGTTTCCCGTACCGGCTACACCGGAGAAGCGGGATTTGAGCTTTATTGCGCTGCGGCTGACGGCGCGCAGTTGTGGCGGATGCTGCTCGATGCGGGCGACTCTTACGGCTTGTTGCCGGTGGGCCTGGGCGCGCGCGATACGCTGCGGCTGGAAAAAGGATATGCTCTCTACGGCCATGAAATCACCGCTGACATCATGCCGCTGGAGGCGCGTCTGGGGTGGATCACAAAGCTGAACAAAGGCGATTTCATGGGACGAGAGGCCCTGATCAAAGCAAAAGAGGCCGGTGTGCCGCGCAATCTGATCGCGCTCAAGCTCGGGACTTCAGGCGTGCCGCGTGAGGGTTACCCGGTGTTGTGCGCCGGGGCAGAAGTCGGCTATGTCACCAGCGGCACCATGTCGCCGAGCCTGAAACAGGGGATCGCCCTGGCGCTGGTCGAAAAGAGCGTTGCCGACACTGACACCGCTCTGGAAATCGCCATCCGCAAACGTCGTATTCCTGCCGAAAGAACGGCTTTACCTTTCGTTTAACGACAAAAAATCCCTGCTGGGAGCAAGATCAAGAGGAGGTTGTCATGGATTTTCCCGAGGAACTCAAATACACCGAAGAGCATGAATGGATTCTGATTGAAGACGATACGGCCACCATCGGCATCACCGACTTTGCCCAGGAGCAATTGGGCGACGTGGTTTTCGTTGAACTGCCGGAAGTCGGGGATACGGTTGAAACCGGAAAATCTTTCGGGGTGGTTGAATCGGTCAAGGCGGTTTCCGATGTTTATGCGCCGTTGAGTGGTGAAGTCGTTGAAGTCAATGAAGAGCTGCCCGACGAACCCGAAATTATCAACAGCTCGCCTTATGAAGACGGCTGGATGATCAAAATCAGGATTGCCGATGAGGAAGAGGCGGTTGAGTTTATGGATGCCGCCGCTTATCAGGATTTTGTCGAAAAGAATTAAGTCCGCTTCCAAAGTTGAAGACCAACATATCATGCTATTGCATTGATAGGGGGTGTTATGCGTTATCTGCCTCACACTGAAGCAGAAGTGCGGCAAATGCTCGAACAGATCGGCGTGCCGGATATCGAAGACCTGTTTTCCGGCGTGCCCGGGGACTGCCGTCTGCAACGGCCGTTGAATTTGCCCGCCGCGCTCTCCGAAACGGAGACCATGTCGTTTTTACGCGCACTGGCCGAAAAAAACAGCACGCTGACGGATTGGGCGGCGTTTCTCGGCGGCGGGGCGTACAATCATTACATTCCGGCCGTGGTCGATCACTTGATCAGTCGCAGCGAATTCTATACCGCGTACACCCCTTACCAGCCGGAAATCAGCCAAGGGACCCTGCAGGCGGTTTTCGAATTTCAGACGCTGATCTGCCAGCTGACCGGCATGGATGTCGCCAACGCCTCGATGTACGACGGGGCCTCGGCCTGTGCCGAAGCCGTTCTGCTGACGATCAGAGCGGCTAAAAAACGGCGCAAAGTCATCCTCTCCGCAGCGCTGAACCCGCAATACCGGGAAACGGTTGCCACCTATTGCCGTTATCTCGATGTCCAACTGGTTGAAATTCCCGCGCCCGCCGGGGTTACGGACGTGGACTCGGTCAAGGCGGAACTGGACGAGCAGACCGCTGCCGTCGTCGTCGGCTATCCCAATTATTTCGGTCAGATTGAAGACCTTGCGCTCCTGTCGGCGATCACTCAGGAGGTCGGCGGGCGCCTGGTCGCGGTGGTGCAGGAACCGCTGGCTCTGGCGTTGTTCAAAGCTCCGGGCGACCTCGGTGCCGATGTCGTGGTCGGGGAAGGACAGAGTTTCGGCCTTCCGCTGTCTTACGGCGGGCCGGGGATCGGTTTTTTCGCGGTCAAGAAAAAGGACATGCGGGTTCTGCCGGGCCGTCTGGTCGGTGAAACCCTTGATCAGGACGGCAAACGCGGGTTCGTCCTGACCCTGGCAACCCGCGAACAGCACATCCGGCGTGAACGGGCAACCTCCAATATCTGTTCGAATCAGGGGATGTGCACGATTATGGTGAGTATTTTCCTGGCTCTGCACGGCAAGCAGGGGTTGAAGCGCCTGGCGGAAATGAACTACGCCAAGGCCGCTTATGCGCGCCGGCGGATTGCCGCGCTCGACGGGTATGAAATCGCCTTCAAAGGCGAGTGTTTCAACGAGTTCGTCGTTGTCTGTCCGGAGTCGGTGGCTGCGGTGAAAAAACGTTTGGAACAACAGGGCATTCTTGCCGGCATCGCCCTGGGGCGGGACTTTGACTTTCTCGAACGTGGTTTGCTGGTGTGCGTGACGGAGCAGAACCGCCGCGAGCAGATCGATCGTTTGGCGGCGGCGCTGGCGGGAGGTGAAGTATGATCGGAACGGAAGGACGGGGCCTGGTGCTCGACGAAAAACTGTTGTTCGAACAGTCGCAGCCCGGACGTGTCGGTTACAGCCTGCCGTCTCTGGATGTGCCGGAAGCACAACCGGCCGCCGAATTAACCCGCGGGGAGATTGCCGGTTTTCCGGAGCTGTCGGAGGTTGACGTTGTTCGTCATTACACCCGGCTGTCGACCTGGAACTACGGGGTCGACAGCGGTTTTTACCCGCTGGGCAGCTGTACGATGAAATACAACCCCAAGGTCAACGAGGTTGCGGCGCGGCTGCCGGGTTTTACCCAGATCCATCCGCAGACGCCTGAAGAGCTCAATCAGGGGGCCTTGGAGCTGATGTACAATCTGCAACGCGATCTCGGCGAGATATCCGGTTTTCCGGCTGTGACCCTGCAACCGGCAGCCGGCGCGCAGGGCGAATTCACCGGCATGCTGATGATTCGCGCCTGGCATGAAGCCCGCGGGGAAAAACGCAATAAAGTGATTATCCCGGATACTGCGCATGGAACCAATCCGGCTTCGGCAGCGCTGTGCGGATACGATGTCGTGACGGTCGCCACCGACGGGATCCTCAGCAAAACGGCCATCGCCGAAGTTATGGATGACGAGGTTGCCGCACTGATGGTGACGAATCCCAACACCCTGGGTCTGTTCGAGTCCGATATCCGGGAGATCTGCGCTCTGGTTCATGAGCGCGGCGGGCTGGTATACAGCGACGGGGCCAATCTCAACGCGCTGATGGGGATCAGCCGACCGGGCGATATCGGGCTTGATGTGATGCATTTCAACCTGCATAAGACGCTTTCGACGCCGCATGGCGGCGGCGGACCCGGCGCCGGGCCGGTGGGGGTCGCGGAAAAGCTGGAGCCTTTTCTGCCGAAACCGGTTGTCATCAAAAACGGGGATAATTACGAACTCGATTACGACCGTCCGCAATCGATCGGACGGGTCCAGTCCTTTTACGGGCATTTCGGCGTTCTGATCCGCGCTTACAGCTATATTCTTTCCATGGGGGGCGAAGGGTTGAAACGGGCGACGGAACTGGCGGTGTTGAATGCCAACTATGTCCGCGCCCGTCTCGAAGGGACCTACGATTTGCCCAACCGGCGGCGGTCGCTTCATGAAGTGGTCTTTTCCGAGAAGAACCTGGCCAACGACTGTCATACCCTCGATGTGGCCAAACGCCTGATCGATTACGGTTATCATCCGCCGACGATCTATTTTCCGCTGGTTGTTCACGGGGCGCTGATGATCGAACCGACCGAGACGGAAAGCAAGCAGATGATCGACGATTTTTGCGATGCCCTGCTGGCCATTGCGGGAGAAGCCGAAACCGCCCCCGAGCTGCTGAAAAAAGCCCCGACCCGGGCCAAGGTCAGGCGTTTGGACGAAGCGACTGCGGCCCGAAAGCCGAAGTTGCGCTGGGAGACTGAATAAACGATGATCAAATACCCGCTTTCGAGCGGGTATTTTTTGTCGTAGGGTGCCGGAAAGCTCTCTGCGCTTGCGGCTGTGGAGTTGAAAATCGTCTTGAACTTCCCGTTTTCGGGAGTGACCTGCTTTTTTTTCGACGGGGTCGCCGTTGTGTTGGCGGTCTCGAGCCCGTGATTAAACACCTCGTCAGGGTCGGCGTCCGTAAATATATTTACCGACGAGCCGGTAGCTGAAATGAGCCCGGATGTTCAATCTGTCGTGAGGATAATGTTTCGTCAGCGGGCCGAAGGGCGCGGCGCGATAAACCGCCTGAATCGCTTCGAAGTCAAGGATATCGGAACCGCTGCTGCGGCGCAGATCGACATCCAGAAGTTTACCTTGCTTGTCAACGGTGATCAGCAACTCCAGGGTTCCTTCTGTTCCTGTCTGGGCCGCTTCCCGCGGGTAATTCCAGACCCGTTCGACCCGGTCGTGAAAACGCCGGAAAAACGAAACCAGCAGATCGTGTTGCAGGTTCAGCCAGATGGTGTCGCCGATGGCGACATCGTCCCGTTGTTTTCGCCTTTCCCGGTCTCCGCTGTCGGCGCGGGCGATACGGTCCAAGGTTTTGATGTCGGGCAGCAGTTGCTGCGGTGATAACATCGGCGGAGTCGGTTCCACCGGCCCGGCCTGCGTGGTTGCCGGCGATTTCGGCGGTGTCACCGGTGTCGGTTCGCGGCTTTGTCGGCGGTTTGCGGCACTGCGTTCTTTTGCCGTTTCCTTGAAGTCGGGTGGCGCCTTCTGTTGTTCCGCCCCTGCCGGAGGGGCTGGAGTCTTTTGCTGTCGCGGCGATGGCGCCGGTGCCGGCGGAGGTGGCGGTGATTTGGCGGCGCTCTGGTCGCGTACATCATCGCCTTCGGGCGCCTGTTCTTCAGGCACGCGCTGATCTTTCAGCGCCTTGCGCTGCGCTTCGACCGGGACTTCCGGCTCCGGCTGCAGCGGTAATTGATCAATTTCAAATTCCTTCTTTTCCGGCTCCGGCTCCGGAGCTGCGGTGTGCGGTCGAGGCAGGTCAATCAGGCGTACGATGGTTGGTTCCCGCTCTTCCTGGCTGGTTTGTTGCGACACCAGCAACGGCAGCAGCAGGACTGTGGCGATATGTAAAAGAAGCGAAAGCAGAAGGCAGTAAATCAATAACCGCGGAGGGTTGTTGCCGGACTGCCGTCTGGGGGGAGTGACGACGTTCATAGTGTGCAGATTATAGCTGTTGGCTTAAAAAACCACTAGCCCGTTTCCCGAGAAAATGAAAAAGGATTGACCCTTTGAATTGGCATTGGGTATAACCTGAACGATGCCGGAACCGGAATCAGTCGGGGGGTTTTATTTAATTTTAATTACCGGGAGAGGAGGTCAGAATGCATCTAGTCGATCAAATCAAAGCCAAAGCGCGCGCCAATGTCCAGACCGTTGTTTTGCCGGAAGGGTATGACGATCGTATGATCGAGGCTGCCGCGCGGATCGTCGCCGACAAACTGGCGCAAGTCGTTCTGCTGGGGAATGCCGAAACATTGAACGCCAAAGCCGCGGAACTGGGCGTATCCCTGGACGGTGTCAGGCTGGTTGAGCCCGAAACCTCCGACCTGCTTGCCGGCTATGCCGATGAACTGGTGGAAATCAGGAAGAAGAAAGGTTTGAGCCGGGAGGAAGCGCTGGCCCTGCTGACGGCCTCCGACAATCTGTATTTCGGGGCCATGATGGTTCATAAGGGCGATGCCGGCGGCGCGGTTGCCGGCGCTTACAATACGACCGGCGATGTCCTGCGGGCGGCGTTTCAGGTGATCGGGACGGCGGCGGGAATGAAAACCGTATCCTCGGTGTTTCTGATGGTCACCAAAACGCCGGAATTCGGTGAAAACGGGGTTCTTTGTTTCGCCGATTGCGCCGTCAATCCGAATCCGGATGCCCAGGCCCTGGCGGAAATTGCGATCAGTACCGCGTCGAGTTGCAAAAGTTTTCTCGGGGTCGATGCGCGGGTCGCCATGCTGAGTTTTTCCACCAAGGGCAGCGCCGCTCATGACGATTGCGACAAAGTGCTGCAGGCGCTGGAGATTGCCGGACGGCTTGCTCCCGAGCTGGAGATCGACGGCGAACTTCAGGCCGATGCTGCGCTGGTACCGAAAGTCGGCGCAAAAAAGGCTCCCGGCTCTGCTGTCGCGGGCCGGGCGAATACTTTGATCTTCCCCGACCTGGATGCCGGGAACATCGGTTACAAACTGGTCGAACGTCTGGCCGGTGCTGAAGCCGTCGGCCCGATCATACAGGGACTGGCCAAGCCGGTTAATGATCTGTCCCGCGGTTGTTCGGTTGCTGATATCGTCAGCGTTGCCGCCATCACTGCGGTACAGGCCCAGGGGTGAGACCGGTTTGTCCGCGGGCTCTGAAGTTGCATGATTCAGCTTTATAACGTCACGAAAAAATATTCCAGCGAATCCGTTGCGCTGAAAGATCTGACCCTGCGGATCGCCAAGGGCGATTTCGTCTATATTACCGGAGCATCCGGAGCCGGGAAAACAACCCTGCTGCGGATGCTCTACGCGGCCGAAAAACCGACCCGGGGACAGATCCTGATCGACCGGAAAAACATTACCCGCATTCGCAGCGCCCAGATTCCCTATCTGCGACGTAAAATCGGTGTCGTTTTTCAGGACTTCAAACTGCTCCAGAGCCGCACGGTTTATGAAAATGTGGCTTTTGCCCTTGAGGCCCAGGGGAAAAAACGCTACGAAGTCAGCAAGAAAGTCTATCAGGCCCTGAAAGAAGTGGGACTTGAGCACCGTTTGCAGCGCAAGCCCCTCGAATTGTCGGGCGGTGAACAGCAGCGTATCGCGGTCGCTCGTGCTCTGGTGGTCGATCCGCTTATCCTGCTGGCCGATGAGCCGAGCGGTAATCTCGATCAGGACGTGACGCTGGAAATTATGGAACTGTTCAAGCGGGCCAACGCGCGCGGTACGACCGTGTTGCTGGCGACCCACGATCACAGCCTGAATCAGCGTTTTCCGCGGCGTGTCATCACCCTTGATAACGGTCAATTGATCGGTGACCAGCAACCCTTGCCGGGATAGTCATCGAAGCGGCGGGTGGCGCCCGAGATAATTTATGGAGAGACCGGCAGTGCTGGAAAAAATTCGCTATTTTATTTTACGCGCCCTGCGTAATATGCGGCAGTGGCCGTTTCTTTGCTCGGCTGCGGTGTTGACCATGGCGGTCGCCCTGGCCAGCGTAGCGACTTTTTTTCTGGTGGTGGTCAATGTTGAGCAACTGGCCGCACGCTGGACCAGTGAAATTCAGGTCATCGCCTATCTGGAACAGCCCCCGAACAGTCGGGAATTGCCGGGCCTGCTCAAACAATTGCGGGCTTTTCCCGAAGTTGAAGCGGTCGAGTATATCTCTCCGGCCGCGGCGATGGAGAGTTTCAGCCAACGCCTCGGAAACGATGCCGGCCTGCTGGAGGGGATGAAGGCGGATCTGCTGCCGGCTTCTTTCGAGTTGGGATTGAAGCCCGAATTCCGTAACCGGGAGGGGATTGCGGGAGTCATCGAACAGCTGGAAAACCGGTTGCAGCTGGATGACTTGCGTTACGGCCAGCAATGGCTGGAACGGTTCAACAGGTTCGTCAGCGTGTTGCGTTTCGTCAGCTTGGTGCTGGGCAGCTTCCTGCTGCTGGCGGCGCTGTTTATCGTTTCCAATACCATCAAGCTGACCCTTTACGCCCGGCGGGACGAGTTGGAAATCATGGCTCTGGTCGGGGCGACGATGCGTTTTATCAAACTGCCTTTCCTGATCGAAGGAGCATTGCAGGGACTGTTCGGCGGGATTATCTCTCTGCTTTTCCTGTTGCTTTCGTACCGGTTTTTACTGATGAAAACCCTGACCGCTTTCTGGCTGACGCCCAGCGGTTTCGAACTGCTCTTTTTGACTGCTGATCAGCAATTGCTGCTTATCCTTGCCGGCGTCCTGCTCGGTGTCCTCGGCAGCCTGTCGTCCCTGAAACGTTTTGTCAGACTTTAACCATGGTGAAGGTTTTTCTGCTTACGATTATTCTGCTGTTGCCCGGGTGGGGGTCTCCGGCCTGGGGTACTATCGCCGAAAACCGGGCTCAGCTGGACCGGATCAAAGTCCGGATTGCGGAAGCGGAAAAAACATTACGGGACAAAAAAAGTTCTGAACTTGCCATCAATCGGGACCTGGCCGTGCTGAACAAAACATTGCAGCGGATCGATGTCACGCTGACGGAACTCAAACAAAATCAGCAGCAGGTTCGAGCCGATATCGTTCGCCAGCAGGGGCTTGTCGACGCCACGCGGCATAATAACCGAAAGATCACCGCAAGGTTGGAAAAGAGACTGGTCGCACTGTACAAAGAGGGGGAGATCGGGCCGCTGAAAGTTCTTTTTTCGGCGGATTCGCCAACCAGCATGGTGCAGCAGTATCATTACCTGACCAGGGTTCTGGACCATGACCGGGAGCTGTTGCAGGAGTACCGCGCCCGGTACGATGTGCAACGGCGACAGCTGGATGATTTGCACCGGCTGGAAGCGAAAAAGGAGCAGCTGATCGACCGGGAGCAGGCGGAAAAACAGACGGCTCTGGAAGGCCGGCGGTTACAACAGCGCCTGCTGGCCCGGGCGCGACGGGACAAGTCGCGGATCAATGCGGAGTTGGTTCAGTTGCAGCAGAACGCAAAACGGCTGAAAGAATTGATCGAACGGCTGCAGGCGCAGACGGTGACGCCGCCCGGAGCGGTGGCCAATCATTTCGCCGTCGGTCGCGGTAAGCTCAGATGGCCGGTTGAAGGCCGGGTGATGATCGGGTTCGGGACCCAGAAAGACGCGAAACTGGGGACCTATTACGAAAGCAACGGGATCGAAATCGCCGTATCACCCGGTACGCCGATCAAGGCGGTCGCCGCCGGGAAAATCGTTTTTGCCGATTATTTCAAGGGTTACGGAAATCTCTATATCCTCAGTCACCCCGGCGGATATCATACCCTGTACGCCCAGACCGACCGTATGCAAAAAAAATTGGGGGCTCAGGTTGCGGCCGGAGATCTGCTCGGTTACAGCGGCCAGGGCGGTCGTGATAGTATCTATTTTGAAATTCGTTCCAAGGGAGCGCCCGTCAATCCGATGTCGTGGTTGATCAAACGCTGAAATGCGAGGACCTATGCTTTATTTCAAGCGAATACCGGTTTTGCTTTTGCTGGCGACTGTTTGTCTGGCCGTTCCGGTCGGAGCCGAGGAATCCGCCCGGCAGGAAGATTATCAAAGCCTGGAGATTTTCACTGATGTGCTGGCCCTGATCCGCAGCAGCTATGTCGAGGAAACGGATACGCAGGAACTGATCTACGGCGCGATCCGCGGTATGCTGGCGACCCTCGATCCGCACAGCAGTTTCCTGTCTCCGGACATGTATGAGGAGATGCAGGCGGAAACGCACGGGGAGTTCGGCGGTCTCGGCATTGAAATAACGATAAAGGATCATGCTCTAATCGTCGTTTCGCCGCTTGAGGATACCCCGGCTGACGCGGCCGGGATAAAAGCCGGCGATCGGATCGTTGAAATCGACGGCCAGGCGACCCGGGATATGGAAATCATGGAGGCGGTCAGGCTGATGCGGGGGCCGCAAGGGGAGCCGGTGACCCTGTCGATTCAGCGCGCGGGCGAAGCGGAACTGCTGTCGTTCACCATCGTCCGGGACAATATCCAGCTGCAGAGCGTCAAGAGCCGGATGTACGACCGGGCTTACGGGTATGTCAGGATTGCCCAGTTTCAGGAACGCACCGGCCGCGAAATGCAGGACCATCTGGATCGGCTTCGCGCTGATGGCGCGTTCAAAGGGTTGATCCTGGACTTGCGAAATAATCCGGGCGGCCTGCTTGATCAGGCTGTGGCCATTGCCGATCTTTTCCTGTCCGAGGGGCTGATCGTCTATACCGAGGGACGCGATGACGAAGCGCAGTTAAAGTTCAGCGCAACACCGGACGATACGGAAGAGAGCTATCCCATGGTTGTGCTGATCAACAGCGGCAGCGCCAGCGCCTCCGAAATTGTCGCCGGTGCATTACAGGACCATGGCCGGGCCGTTATCATGGGGGAACAGAGCTTCGGCAAGGGATCGGTGCAAACCATTATCCCGCTGGGCGACACGTCGGGATTGCGGCTGACGACGGCGCGCTATTATACGCCGGCGGGCCGTTCCATTCAGGCCCGGGGAATCAGCCCGGATATCATCGTGCCGCAGATGGTCCGGACAGGGAACGCAAAAGGGCCTGCCGAACTTCGGGAACAGGATCTGGAGAATCATTTCGAAGCCGCTCCCGAGGGGCGGGATGATGCCGTGAAAAACGGTGCGAAAGAGATCGAAGCAACCGATGACTATCAGTTGCAACGCGCCCTGGAACTGTTGAAGGGGCTGGAAATTCTCAAACAATACGAACTGGCCGGGTGAGCGGGGGCAACTCCGCGCGTTTGCCGCCGGACCGTGGCTATAAATAATTTATGACCGCTAAGAAAAAGACGCCGCCAAGAAAAAAAAAGGCGCGCAAAAAAAATAAACATATCGTCTTGTCGCAAACCACCCGGCTGTTGTTGGCCGGCGGCTTCCTGTTGGCTTTCGTCGTCCTTTCGCTGTTGCTTTTGGTGAGCTTGCGCGATCGCCTTCTGCCTGAACAGACACTGGTTTACGAAGAGCGTCCGGATCAGATCAGGGTGGACAAAAGCTATACCTATGGTGATGTTTTTGCGCTGCTTGAAAACCAGCTGATCAACGGCCCGCAATCCCAGGGCTGGCGTAAAATGCCGGAACGTGACGGCGTCGATGTCCGCAGAATTTTCGGCGATTTCCCTTCGGAACTGTTTCTGGATGAAATTGCAACTCAAATCGTCCAGACGAACAGCCCGGGCAAACTCGACGTTGATCGGGAGCAAGGGCTTATCCGGTTGTCTTGGGCCGGGCGGCCGCGGCTGGAACTGCGTTATTCGATCCCGGAAAAGCGGCAATCGATACGCGGCAAGGTCGCGATTATCATGGACGACATGGGGGGGTCGTTGACGCAACTGAAAAACCTGCTGGCCATCGATCTGCCCGTGACTCCGGCGATTCTACCGGGGACCCGGCTGGCGACGAGTTCGGCTTCGCTGTTGAGCGAGTCAGGGCGGGAATACATGATCCATATCCCCATGCAACCGCGCAGCTATCCGCGCACCAACCCGGGGGCCGACGCCCTGCTGATCGGGCAGTCGGAGAGCGAAGTCCGCCGCCGGGTGCGCTCGTATCAGCAGGCCGTTCCGGGTGCCGTCGGCGGCAATAACCATATGGGATCGCGTTACACCGAAGAGCCTGAGTTGATGCGCATCGTGCTGGACGAGCTGAAACGGCACAATCAGTTCTTTATCGACAGCCGTACCATCGGCAGTTCGGTGGCTTTTACGGAAGCTCGAAAGATGGGCTTGAAAACGGCAACCCGGAATATTTTTCTCGACAATCGGGAAGATGTCGCCTATGTGCGGGAACAGCTGCGCAAAATGGTTCGCCTGGCGGGCTCCAACCGCGAGATCGTTGCTATTTGCCATCCGCACAAAGAAACCCTTGAGGCGCTCCGGCTTGAACTGGAGTGGTTGAAGCAACAGCCGGTCGATTTTGTCCCGGCTTCGACCGTGGTTCATGTTTATTAAGCTTACCGGATAATCCGGATCAGTCCGTCGCCGCGGCGTTGTTTCGATCGATTTGAACCCGGTTGATAACCAGCGACCATTCCAGGTAGGGCTGATGGTGCAGGACCTGATGCGGATTATCCCCTGTCCGCCTGAGCAGCAGGAACTGGCGGCGGGGATTTTCCCCGGCTGCCGCTTCCCGGAATAACTGCATTAATTTCATGTCGTCGCGCCGGGTCTGCAATTCAGCCCGGTTGAACTGAAAGCTGCGCCCTGAAATTTTCTCTCCTTTCCCGTCCAGGCGGGAAAAAACCACGCTGACCGTGTCGGCAGTGGTCTGATCCTTTTCCAGCAGCAGATAATCCCCCTCGGTTTGCCCGCCGAGCCAGCCGCGCAGCAAATCCCGTTGCTCCTGACTGATGAGGGTGAGATAACGGTCTTCGAACAGCAGATTCATGAAACAGGTTTCTTCGATGAATCCGCGGTAAAGCCCGTCACCGCTTTCAAGATAGTAGGCTGGAGAGGGCGCTGCGTCGGCGCGGGGAAAGGTTTCACCGCAACATAAACAGGCCGCCGGGATACCGGCAAGGCGCTCCTGAAATTGTCGTTTCAGTTGCCGGGCCCGGTGCTGCAGTTGCTCCGTTACCTCGGTCAGCCTTGTCGGGCCGCCGGAGAGGAAGTCGAGATACACCTGGCGGGCGAGATGCGTCAACTGCACATGAACATCCGTGTTGCGGGCGTGGGTGATCACCGGGAAAATCTTCCCTGTCGGATTGGTACCGAGGGTTTCAACTTTGGGGCTTTTGGCGATAAACCCCTCGTAACAACGATAGCCGCGGTTGATGGCATAGGCTTTCAGCAACTGGTAGGAATTGCGAAACGGGCCGTCGAAACGGATCCGGGTATCGATCAGGCAGGGAAGTATCTTCAGAATCGCTTTGGAGCGCCGGTGCCGGGTCATGAATTCCGCCAGGTGACGACAGTTTTCCAGCGAAGGCGCATCCTTGATCGGAACGATGACGCGGTCAGCCGCATAAAGTGCGTTCCGGGTAAAGTGGTCCAATACGGGGCTGGTATCGATGATGACGATTCCGGTCAGCGCGGAACGACTGAAGTTGGTCGCCAGCTGATCGACCTCTTCCGGATGGCCGCCGGCGGGCAGGTTGCGGTTGGAGGGGATATAGTTCACGCCGTATTGGCCGGTCAGGAGCAATTTTTCGGCTGCGGTTCCGCAGAACAGCGCGCCGACGTCGCCGGACGGACGATTGTGCCCCAGTTGAAACATCCGGTCGATAGTGAAATGGTTGTCGAAACTGAACAGGGTGATGGGCAGGTCTTCCGCTAAACTCTGCAGGTAAATCGCGAGGTTGGTCGCCAAAGTGGTTTTGCCCACCCCGCCTTTTTCACTGGCAATGGTAATGATATAGGGTCGTGACATCCGTTCCTCGCAGGCGGTGCATGAGATCAGTAGGTGGATCAGGTTTTTATAGGGGAATATCTCAGCCCTGTCAATTGCCCGGCAAGGCGGCTATAATGCCTGTTACCGGAATCGAGGGGGGAGAAAGGTCTGCTGTCAAGTTGAACGCGAATACCGTCGTCGCGGTGTCGGCGCTGGTCGCCTGTATACAGGAACTGGTTGAAGACAACTTTATCGATGTTCATGTTCAGGGCGAGCTGAGTAATGTTTCCAAACCGCCGTCGGGGCATCGCTATTTCACTTTGAAAGATCACAAAGCCCAGTTGCGTTGCGTCATGTTTCGCAGCCACGCCCGGGCGTTAGCCTTCGATCTCGAAGAAGGGACGGCGGTCATTTGCCGGGGCCGGGTATCGCTCTACTCCCAGCGCGGCGACCTGCAGCTGGTTGTCGAAAGCCTGGAACCGGCGGGAGTCGGTGACCTGCAATTGGCGTTTGATCGGCTTAAAAACAAGTTGCAGGCCGAGGGCTTGTTTGCCGAAGCGCACAAAAAAGCGCTGCCCCCGTTTCCGCAACGGATCGGTGTGGTGACCTCGAAAAACGGTGCGGCAATCCGCGATATTCTCAATGTCCTGCAACGGCGTTCGGCGGGCGTGTCCGTGCTGTTGCGTTCCGCCGCGGTTCAGGGCGAGAGCGCCGCGGCGGATATTGCACGCGCTGTTGATGAACTGAATCGCGAAGGGAGTTCCGACGTTTTGATCGTCGGCCGGGGAGGCGGCTCGCGCGAGGACCTGTGGGCGTTCAACGAAGAGATCGTCGCGCGGGCGATTTTCGCTTCGCGGATCCCGGTGATATCCGCCGTGGGGCACGAAGTCGATTTCTCCATCGCCGATATGGTCGCTGATTGCCGCGCTCCCACGCCGAGCGCCGCAGCCGAACTGGTGGTCCGCAACCGGCTTGATCTGGAACGGCATCTGGACCAGTTGACTTTGCGCCTGGTCGAAAGGATGCGCGGACGTCTCGCCTTGCTGCGAACGGTTTATCTGGGTTTGAGGAAAAGATTGCGGCCGCCGTCAGAAAGTATCGGGCTGCAGCGTTACGCATTGCAACGGTTGACCGATCGTCTTGAACGGGCGGCCGGCGAAATGCTGGAAACCAGGCGCCATCGGCTGGAAAGCGCCGCCGGACGACTGGAAGCCCTGTCCCCACTGCGGGTTCTGGAGCGCGGCTATGCGGTGGTGACGCAACGGCAAAACGGCAAAGTGGTTTACGCTCAGGATCAGGTGGCGCTCGGCGAGTGTTTGCGGATCCGTCTGGCTCAAGGTGAGCTGGGGGCGACGGTAACCGAAAAAGAGACACAGGCGAAAAAATAATCAAAGTCCTTGACGGCGAATATTCATCGTCATGATAATCGATAAAATAAATGAGGTCGGAGCGAGCGGTACTATGGCCACTGCAAAAAATTTTGAAACGGCTTTGCATCATCTTGAACAGGCGGTCGAACAGTTGGAGTCGGGAGAACTGCCTTTGGAACAGGCCCTTAAAGTGTTTTCCACCGGGGTCAAGCAGGCGGAAACCTGCCGGCGGGCCTTGCAGGAGGTCGAGTTGAAAGTGGAACAGCTGACGCAGGGGAACAATGGGACTTTCCGGCGGGATGACTTGGATGAAACCTGAACCGTGGCAGTTGAAGGATTATCTGGCGGCCCGGGTTCAACTGGTCGATAATGCTCTGGAAGGCTATCTTCCGGCACTCGATACACTGCCGTCAAACCTGCATGAAGCGATGCGTTATTCGGTTTTCGCCGGCGGCAAGAGAATCCGTCCGATTCTGCTGTTGGCCGCCTGCGAGGCGGTCGGCGGCGAGATGAACAAGGCCCTGCCGGCGGCTTGTGCGCTGGAAATGGTGCATACCTACTCGTTGATCCATGACGATCTGCCGGCAATGGATGATGACGACTTCCGCCGCGGCAAAGCCACGAATCACAAAGTGTTCGGAGAATCTACCGCTATCCTGGCGGGCGACGCTCTGCTGACGGAAGCTTTTATCCTGTTGTCGAACTCGGCCGCCTGGGGCGATCATGCGGCCCATGAGATGTTGGAAGCGATTCATCTGCTGGCGAGAAATGCCGGCTCGCGCGGGATGGTCGGGGGGCAGGTCGTGGATATGGAAGCGGAAGCAAAGCCGGTCGATCTGCCGACCCTGGAATATATTCATACGCATAAAACCGGGGCGCTGATTCTGGCGGCGATCGAGATCGGTGCCATTATCGGCGGGGCGGACGCAATTCAGCGCCGGGCGCTGTGCCGCTATGGCGAATCGGCCGGGCTGGCCTTTCAGATCGCGGACGATATTCTCGATATCGTGGCCGATCAATCGAGTTGGGCAAGGATGTCGGCAGCGACCAGCAACGGGGAAAGGTCACTTATCCCGCGTTGCTCGGTCTTAACGGAGCCCGAAAAAGAGCCGGGGAGTTGCAGGAAATGGCCTTGTCCGCGCTGGACGGTTTTGATGATCGGGCCCGGCCGTTGCGGGAAATCGCCTCGTTCATCGTGGAACGCTCGTTTTAGTACCGTCTCCGTTGCATTGTCAGGAACAGAGCTTTTTTGAGGGAAAAATATGGCATCATTGTTGGCGCAAATAGAATCTCCGAGCGACTTGAAAAAACTGCATAAAGATCAGTTGCCGCAACTGGCCGAAGAACTTCGGCAGCAGATTGTTTCCACGGTGGCGACAAATGGCGGTCATCTGGGCAGTTCCCTCGGCGTAGTCGAACTGACGATCGCCCTGCATCGGGTTTTCGACTCGCCGCGGGACAAAATCATCTGGGATGTCGGGCATCAGGCTTATGCGCACAAATTGCTCACCGGTCGCCGGGAACGCTTTGCGACCCTGCGCCGGCTGGGAGGACTCAGCGGCTTCCCCAAACGCACGGAAAGCGAACACGATATTTTCGGCGTCGGCCATTCCAGCACTTCGATTTCCGCCGCGCTGGGAATGGCGGCGGCAGGGGATATCCTTGGCGAAACGGACAAGATTGTCGCGGTCATCGGCGACGGATCATTGACTGCGGGGATGGCGTTCGAAGGCTTGAATCACGCCGGCGGCCTGAAACAGAAACTGGTGGTTATTTTAAACGACAACGAAATGTCCATTTCGCCCAATGTCGGGGCCTTGTCGGCTTTTTTGAGCAAGAAGATGACCACGGACGCTTTTATCCGGTTCAAGAAAGAAACCGAATATATGCTCAGCCATGTGCCGAAAATCGGCCGGGACCTGGTCAACCTGGCCAAACGGGCGGAAGAATCGCTGAAAGGCTTTATGACCCCGGGCATGTTGTTCGAAGGCTTCGGCTTTGATTATTTCGGTCCGCTTGACGGTCACAATATGGATGAGTTGACGAAGACGCTGCAAAACGTGGCGCAAATCAAGGGGCCGGTTCTGCTGCATGTGATGACCAAAAAAGGCAAAGGTTATCAACCCGCTGAACAAAATCCGCCGAAATTCCACGGTGTCGGGCCGTTTGATGCGCAAACGGGGGAAGCCAAAGGGAAGAAACCCGGCAGCGCGCCGAGTTATACGCAGGTTTTCAGTCAAACGCTGTGTGGACTGGCGCAAACGGACCCGCGGATCGTCGCCATCACCGCAGCCATGGCCGAAGGAACCGGCCTGAAAGCATTTTCCGAACAGTTCCCGGAACGGTTTTACGATGTCGGGATCGCCGAACAGCACGCCGTGACTTTTGCGGCCGGGCTGGCGTGTCGCGGTATGCGGCCGGTGGTTGCCGTTTATTCGACGTTTTTACAGCGCGCTTACGACCAGGTGGTGCATGATGTCTGCCTGCAGCAACTGCCGGTCACTTTTGCCATGGATCGCGGCGGTTTGGTCGGTGCCGACGGCCCGACCCATCATGGCGTTTTCGATCTTTCTTTTCTGCGTCATATTCCCAACCTGGTTTTCGCGGTGCCGCGGAATGAAGTAGAATTACAACGTCTGATGAAAACAGCCGGTCAATACGACGGCCCGTTCGCTTACCGTTACCCGCGCGGCGCCGGTTTGGGTTTGCCGCTGGCGCAACAGCCCGAAGCGGTCGCTGTCGGCAGCGGGGAACTCTTGAGGCCGGGCGCGGACGGAGCGATCGTCGCCCTTGGCCCGCTGGTGGATGAAGCCCTGGCGGCGGCGGAACAACTCAGTCAACAGGGGCTTTCAATTGCGGTCATGGATGCGCGTTTTGTCAAGCCGCTGGACACGGAGGCGCTTCTTGCTCTGGCGGAACAGGTGCCGTTCATTGTGACGGCCGAAGAAAACGTGCTGCAGGGCGGTTTCGGTTCCGCGGTCCTGGAATTTTTCTGCGACCGGGGCATAAGCATTCCGGTCCGGCGCCTGGGAATTCCCGATCGCTTTATCGAGCAGGGAACTCAGGCCGAGTTGCGTGAACAACTGGGCCTGAACGCCGCCGGTCTGGTCGCTGCGGTTTCCCGCTTGGTTCAGCGTCCGACAGAGCGCGTTTCCGCCTGCTGATCCTGGACATGAAGCGCAAGCTGCTGAGGAGGGAAACAGTGGAAAAAATCAGAATATGTATCGGCTCGAATGATGGTGTGACGATCGCTTCGACCCATATGGGCGATACCCGGAGCTTTTTGATTTATGACCTGGATGCGGCCGGGACGACCGTCCATGTGGGGCAACGCAAGAACAGAGCCCGGGACCTCGAGCATGCGAAAAGCGACAAGATGAAGCGGATTCTGGCGCTGTTGGAGGACGTCGATATCCTGGTCGCACAACAGAAAAGTCCCAATTTCGTCAAAATTGCCGAACAGACCCGTTATCAGCCGGTTGTGGTCGGCCGGACGGCGGTGGAGGAGGTTGTCGGTGCGCTGCTGCAGCATTATGCGCAACTGGCCGACTATGTCGAGCGGCGTGGCCGGGGGGAGCGTCCCCCGGTTGTCCCGGAGTATGAATAGGCTTTTTCAGCTCTCGCCGGTTGGCTTCAGCGTGGTGGTGATCTGAACGTCCGCGTGCAGGGTGCGATGCACCGGGCAGCGATCAGCGATTTCAAGCAGCCGCAGACGTTGCTCCGGACTCATCGGACCGAGCAATTCCAGTTCCCGTTCAAATAGATCTATTTTCCCTTTCGCGGTTTCACATTCACGACAGTCGCGGGCATGAAGCTTGTGATGATTGAGCCTGACAACGGCCGATTCGAGCGGCCATTTTTTTTGTCCGGCATACATCTGCAAGGTCATGCTGGTGCAGGCGCCCAGAGCGACCAGCAGGTAATCATAGGGCGAAGGCCCAAGATCCGTTCCCCCGTAGTCCTGCGGTTCATCCGCGGTCAGGGAAAATCTCCGGGCCTGGATATCGGTCAGGAACCCGCCGCGGTCTGTCCGGACCGTGACCTGATTTGCGTGCTCTTCCGCTCTCTCCGTCTCCGCCGTCGGGGCCGTTTGACCGAGATAACGCGCGGCCCAGGCCGCGATCAACTGCCCTGTATAGATTGAATCCTCTACCCGCGACAGCAGGTGGTCGGCATGATCCAGACTGACGAACGATTTGGGGTGTTTGGCCGCCCGATAGATCAGTTCGGCGTTGTCGATTGCAACGGTTTCGTCGATCGGGGAATGCAGGACCAGCAAAGCCGCACCAAGTTCGGCCAGCCGCCGCTCAACCTGATGATCGGCTAAATCCTCGATAAACTGAGCGCCGATGGTGAATATCCGTCCGGCAATCGTCACTTCGGCCTTTCCACGCTGTCGGATTGCAGCCAGCGACGAGCCCAAAAGCCGGGTTATATGCTCGGGGTCATAAGGCGCGGCGATCGTGACCACGGCTTTTATGCCGGCGACGCGCGCTGCCATCTGCAGCACCGCGGCACCGCCGAAGGAATGGCCGATGAGGATTTCGGGAGCTTTGTAATGCGCTTTGAGCCACTCGTGAGCGGCAAGCAGGTCCTCGACATTGCTGCTGAGGCTGGAGGTGGAAAAGTCACCTTCGCTTTGGCCGATTCCGGTAAAATCAAACCGCAACACCGCGATTTTCTTGTGCGTTAACGAACGGCATAAGTGGCCGATGGATTTGAGGTTTTTACCGCAGGTAAAGCAGTGGGCGAACAGAGCCCAGGCGACCGGTGATTCGTCTTCGGGCAGATCGATCCGGCCTGCAAGCGGGACACCGCCGGAATTGTTGAAACGAACGGCTATGCTTTTCATTCATCGCTCCCGGTGTTTCTGAGTCATCGGCCTGATCAATTGGTAATAATAGCACAATTCAGCGGCTGATCGCAGCGCTTCCATAATCGTGAGCCGGTTCAGGAGGTGAAAATTCCCGTTCAGGCTCCGCCCCCGGATTTTTTCCCTTCGCCTGCAATAATCGCATGACATTTTTGTTAAAATATTTTATAGAAGACCGATAAGTAGAGGAAGGAGCTGCGCTTATGGCACGCAAAATTTTTGTCGCCGCAACCGGTATGAACAGCGGGAAAACGACGACCAGTCTGTCCCTTATGCATATGGCGAAGAAACAGTATGACCGGGTCGGGTTCGTCAAACCGATCGGGCCGAAACCGGCTGAGTTTGCAGGCCGCTATGCCGACAAGGACGCCGTGCTCATGGCCCGCTGTTTCGATCTTGTTGACGATTTGCCGTTGATGTCGCCGTTTGTCCTGCATGCGGGCGATACCCGCCGGATTATGGATGGTGAATTGAAGCGGGACGACATCTTCCGGCAGATGATGGATGCGATTGCCGAACTGGATCGAAAGAACGACTTTCTTATTATCGAAGGCGCGGGACATACCGGCGTCGGGACTCTGTTCGGTTGCAATAACGCCCGTATTGCGCGCGAGACCGGGGCCACGGTTCTGCTGGTCACCGGCGGCGGACTGGGAAATGTGGTGGATGCGGCGCAGATGAACCTGGCCCTGTTTCAAAAGGAGCGGGCGAAAGTCAAAGCCGTTCTGGTCAATAAGATCATCCCGGAGAAGCGCGAACAAACCTTGAAATACCTCGAAATGGCGTTTCGGGAGGAGAACCTTCAGGTGATCGGCGGGTTTAACTACCAGCCGATTCTGGCCAATCCGACCATGCGCAGGATTGCCGGTATTCTGGATATCAAGCTGCACGCTACCGAAGCAGAGGCGCAACGGATTGTTCACCATGTCCAGCTCGGCGCGGCTTCGTCCCAGCGTGTCGTGGAACTGTTGCGGGAATCGACTCTGGTGATTGTCAACAGCAGCCGCGATGAACTCCTGGTGACCATTTCCAATTTGTACCAGCTGCCGGAATACCGCAAAAAAATAGCCGGCATTATCATTCCGGGAGTCGGCAAGGTCAGTCACATCACGCAAAAAATCATCGACAGCAGCAGAATTCCCTATTTACGGGCCGGGCGTACGTCGTCGGCCGTTTTTGAGATCATTCGCGATGATGTTTCCAAGCTGACTGCGGAAGATACACATAAGATCGGTTTGATCAGGGACTTAGCGGAAAAAAGATTCAACTTCAACGCCATAGATGCTTTACTGGAAAATGGCTGACGGGGAAAGATATGTTGATCCGTGTTCGTTACAAAGACGGTCGCATCGACCTGGTTCCGTCGCGCAAGCTTGACGAACTTATTTTTATGAGTGACATCGAAGAGTTTGAACGTTCAGCGGGCTGGGTCACGGTTGGAAAAGATCCGATCAGAAGTACTCTTCGCGGGCACTATTCGGGACCTGAGCGGCGCCGTCAGACCGGGAAGTTGTGAGGGGCGGCAAGCTGGACGTTTTTTATGAAGTTAAATTAACTCACTGGAATAGCTTATTTTTTCTTTCGGACTTTTTTTGCGACAATGACGATGATATACTTGTTAATGAGCGAGGAGAGACGAAATGAGAGAGATTCCGGTCATATATCAGGACGGCATGATGGATATGGTGGAGCCTCAGGTATTACAGCGCCTGATCGAAGAGGACGGGATCGTAAAATTTCAACGCACGGACGGCTGGGTTTATCTCGGCATTGACCCGGTCAGGCGGATGGAAAATACGAATTATCGCGGACCGGAACGGCGCTTGAGTTAAGTTTGCTGAGCCAGGTCGGCAAGTTGTGAAAAGCCCGGTCGAAAGACCGGGCTTTTCTTTTTTCAGGGATGCAGTCGAGTCAGCTTCTGCCGATAGCCATCGAGGATCTTGAATAGCCTGGACCTTTGCTCCTGGCCGATGCGCAGCAATATTTTTTGTCCCGCCGAACGATTTTCCAGCAGCGGATCGGCATAGGTATAGAGGACCGCGGGCTGGGCCAGCAGAATCGGATCGGGCGGGTTGGGCGTTTCCAGCAGATGATTCAGGACGTAGACCAAGCGGTCATTGAAATAGGCGTTTCTATATCCGAGTTGTTCATAAGCCTGTTGAAACAGCGGGTAGAAATGGATGTATATTTTAACCGCCAGTTCCTGATCGATGGTTTCAAGCAATGCTACGTAGCCGGCGTAACGTTTATTGTTTCTACTACTTGTTTGCGGTTCTTCCTTGGTGCCGGAGACGATGAATTTACCCCCGGGCGGTTTGATCGGCAAATGCGCCCTGGGCAAGCGTTTCTCCGGAAGGTTGTCGATGGTTGCGACCAGTTTCTGAATGAAATTGTCCAGCAACAGCAGATTGGAAAGGCTTTTCCCGCTGAACAGGCCTTCCAGGGCCTGGTGGATGCTTTGGTCGCTGTCCTGAACCGGAGGCAGGCTTTCCGGCAAGGCGAGCGTTTTTTCGGCCGCTTCCGCTGTTTCTTCTCCCGGCTGCGGTTGCGGCGCGATGCTGGGTTGCGGTTCCGGAACCGGATAATGGACGATCGGTTTTTTGACCGGCTGAGGCGGCGGTGCGGGCTCAGCCGTCACACTTGTCTCTTGTGTAACGGGGTCATAGCGGAAATAGATTGAAAGGCCAACGGCGATGATCAAAAGCAACAAAATAAAAATAAGTAAATTGGTTTTTTTCATCGATACTGCTCCTGGTCGGTTTTTCCTATTATGGGCTTTTTGTCCGCTGTTTTCCAGAAGTTAATGAATTTCCGAAAAAGAAGGTCTGGTCGTTGGTATGGAGAGCTTGGCAGTACAATTCGAATCGGGGATTTGCGATCTGAACGAATCCGCTCGGCTGTTCCACGGCCGGGGCCATTGCTGTCCGGGATACGAGGACCTGCTGATAGACTGGTATGCTCCGATTGTGCTGGTCACCCTTTACCGGCGTCGCACCGAGGAATGGCTGACCCGGCTGGTCGAGCTGCTGCGCACGCGCATCCCGGTTCTGGATGCCGTTGTCCTGCAGCAGCGATATCTGCCGCAAAGTCCCGGCCGGCTTTTGTTCGGCCGCCTTCCGGAAACCGTTTACGCGGTGGAAAAGGGGCTTAAATATAAGCTTCATTTGAACCGGGCGCAGAACATCGGCTTTTTCCCGGATATGGCCGCGGCCAGATCCTACGTCAGAGATCGTGCGGCCGGCAAAAAAATCCTCAATCTGTTTGCCTACAGCTGCAGTTTTTCCGTCGCCGCTGTCGCCGGCGGGGCGCGACAGACCGTCAACCTGGACATGAACCGTGCCGCCCTCGCTCTGGGAAAAATGAATCATCGCTTGAATGGGCAGGACATGAGGAAAGTGGCTTTTTTAGGCATGGAACTGTTCCGCAGTTTCAGCCGATTGAAGAAACTGGCGCCGTTTGATCAGGTTATCTGCGACCCACCGGCGGAGCAGGGCAGGAATTTCCAGGCGGAAAGGGATTGGCCGAAGCTGGTGCGCAAGCTTCCCGCTTTGCTGAATCCGGGCGGTGAGATCCTTGCCTGCATAAGCAGCCCGCATTTAAGCGCCGCCGACATACATGGCTTGTTTGCCGAGTATGCACCGGCGGCAGTACATGTCAAAACGTTGCGGGCGGGGCAGGGATTTCCTGAACGCGATCCGGATAAAGGGACCAGGACCCTGATTTATCGCTGCGGCTGAAGACTGAACCCGTGAGCGGGGGGCATGAAACATTAGTCATTGTTCTGCCTCAAGCTCCCCCAAAACGACCGTCGAACCGCCGGCGGCCCGCCGTTGCGCATGTGGGAGGCTGTGAAAGTCATGCCGGAGTTTTCCGTCAACGGGGTTGCGGTAAAGAGGCCCGGTCTGCAGGTTTGTTGCGCTAATGCAGTCAGGGCGATTAGCGATCAACCATTGGGTTCTATCCGGCCGGAATCTTTTTCCACCCTGCTGCCGAGATCAATCCGGAAGCCGTTGATCAAGACCGTCTCCGGAGTCAACTCGAAATCTTCACTTTCCAGTGCCGCATTCAAGCTCCAACTTATTTAAATCCGGGCCGGGCGCCAGCTGTTTTCCCGAGCCTGACCGGGGCAGGATCCTGATGGGCGCAAGCCGGGCAGACAGACACCTATTTGGAATTGACCGACTGGACGGTCTGAATGTCGGCCGCTCGGAGCGAAACGGTCAATATTTTGCCTATTGATTCTTTTGTTGCTCGGGTTATACTGCAATCAAGTTGATTGTTGCGATAAAGGAGGTTGAACATGCCAGTTGTCACGGTTCGCACTGTTGCGGGGATCAGTGCGGAGAAAAAAGAAGAACTGATGGAACGGATAACCGTTGCGATGAAAGACGTCCTGGGCAAGAACCCGGAAGCAACCCATGTGATCATAGAAGAAGTTCCGGCTGAAAACTGGGGCATACGCGGGAAAACCGTTGCCGCCATTCGTTCGGGAAAATGAAATTGTAGAACAGTTGAGATAAAAAAACGGTCATTCGTAACGAATGACCGTTTTTTTGTGCTTATATCGGAATTTCCCAACGCCTAACCGCAGGCAATGGACTCGCCGAATATGGCTTTTATGATTCTGATCGCTTCCGGGGAAGTGACCTGATAGTAAACTTCAACGCCTTCGCGGCGACCGGTTATGATATCCTTGTTTTTCAGCAAAGCGAGATGTTGAGAAACGGTTGCTTGAGGAAGGGCCAGGCATTCCCAGATTTTTTTGACGTTACAGGACTGCGACAACAGACCGGCAACGATTTTCAGGCGGATCGGGTGGCCGAGGACCTTCAGAATTTCAGATTCGCGGTCGTAATCCTGTTCGGCATTGAAAGGCAGTTTCTCGGTCACGTCTGTCATGGGCGATTCTCCTGTGATATTTTGAATATATGGATATTAGTTCTAAGAGTGTGATGGGGTCAAGAAATAGATTGTCATGCGTTGATAATTTGTTGAACCGACTCGACTTGTCCGGATTCATTCACCCCGGAAAGAAGACACGGCCGCTGATTAGGATTGCCTTGCTTGTCGTTGTTTGCGTGTTGCTGTCGCTGACGAAGGTCAGCGCTGAAGAGCCCGCTTCGGCCGCGCACCCGATTCGTCAATTGCTCGGTGAGCGATTGACGTATGACATTTCCTTTCTGTGGTTCGAGCGGCTGGCGGAAGGATCGATCCGGTTGGAACAGGCCGAAGATCCGGAGCGGTTTCTGATTACCATGGAAGCGAAAACCCTGGGTGTGGCCGCTTTTTTCACCAGGAACCGGGTGGAAAAATTTCAGACTCTGGCACAGATCGGCGCCGATGGTCGATTGCAGCCGCTGTGGCACAAGTCCCACACCCTGCGGGATAAAGGAACCTCGAAAAGCGAAAAGATCACCAGTTACACCTATGATTATGCGGCCCGCAAGGTCCTGTATCAGAAAAGCAAAAACGGCAAGGTCTATCAGGACGAATGGTTCGAGCTGGCCGACGGCACTGTGCTGTTCGATATCCTGAGTGCGCTTTACAACCTGCGTCTCGGTTTTTTTGGTGAGGTTGGGGTGCAGCGGATTCTGATTCCGACTTTTCACCACAAGGGAATACAGGAAATCGTCGTGGAGCCTTTAGCGCAGGCCGGCGGCAAGGAACAAAAGTTTTTTGGCCGGGATTCGATTCAAACCCGGATTCTCGTCGACCCTTCCGTATTCGGTACCAAAGGGCGGGATATTTTTGCCAGTTTCGACGCCGCGCTGACGCCGCGTCGGGGAATCATAAAAAACGTTATCGGGCTTGGGGACGTGCGCGGAACTTTACGCGCCGGGTTTTAGCAGGAGGGCATGAGGGTGGAGGAAAAGAAAAAAGTTTTTGTCGTCGGCCATCGCAATCCGGACACGGATTCTATTTGCAGCGCCATTGCCTATGCCGAATTGCGCCGTCAGCAGGGTCTCAAGGGCGTCCGGCCGGCCCGGGCGGGAAACGTCAACCAGCAGACCCAGTTCATTCTCGATCATCTCGACATCGCGATGCCGGAACTGCTGGCCGACGTTCACCCACGCCTCAAGGATGTGGTCACGGAAAAAGTGGTCACGGTTCATGAGTCCGCGCCCATGGCCCGGGCGATAGAGCTTTATCATCGACATCACATCCGCATGCTGCCGGTGGTGGACGATCGGAACCGGGCCAAGGGATTATTGCTGCTCAAACAGGCAACGGAATTCTTCCTGGTGCCGACCGAACCGGAAAAACTGCGGCGTGTGCGGGCTTCGATCCGTTCCATTCAAACCTGCCTGGAAGCCGAAGCGCAGACCTTGGACGACCCGGATCGGGTTGACGAGTTCAACCTGTATGTCGGCGGCCGGCGCGAAGCGAGTTTCAAACGCTGGGTGAATGAAATCGAGCCGCGTAAAACCATCCTGATCGCCGGTGATCGTCCCGGCATCCAGCGTTTGGCGGTGGAATCAGGCGTGCGTTTGCTGATTCTCTCCGGCAATGCCGGCATTGAGGCGGATTTGCTTGAGGAAGCGCGGCGGCGAGGTGTTTCCGTGCTGGTGAGCCGTTACGATACCGCCAACTGCGTCTGGCTAACGCGGATGGCCACGCCGGTCGGCATTCTGGCCGATACGGATTTTATCGCGGCGAAACCGAATGACCTGCTGGAGGACTTGCGCGTCAAGCTGGCTCATGGGAAACATGCCGGCGCCATCGTCATGACTTCCGACGGTACGGTCCGGGGGGTGGCGACCAAAAGCCATCTGATCAAAACCTCTCCGCTGAAACTGATTCTGGTCGATCACAATGAACTGTCGCAAGCCGTTCCCGGCGCGGACAAAGTGGAAATTATCGAAGTCATCGACCACCACCGCCTGGGGAATTTCCACACTGATCTGCCGATTCGTTTTATCAACCAGCCTTTGGGCAGTACCTGTTCTCTGGTCGCGACCCTCTATCAGCAGGCCGAATCGAACCGGACGGAAAGATCGCCGGGCTGATGCTGGCCGGATTGTTGTCCGATACCGTGATTCTTAAATCGCCGACAGCGACGGCGACGGATCGCCGGCTGATCCCCTGGCTGGAAAAACTGTCGGGACTGGATCACGAGACTTTCGGCGCACAACTTTTCGCCGCGGGCAGCCTGATGGCCAGCGGCGCTCCGGCGCGTAAGCTGATTCTGACCGACTTTAAGGAATATCAGATCGATGATCGCCTGCTCGGTCTGGGGCAGGTCGAAGTGGTCAATTTCCATTCCTTTTATGAACGGCAGGATGAAATTCTCCGGGAACTGAAAAAAATCCGCGCAGAAAAAGGTTATGAACTGGCGGCGCTGCTGGTGACCGATATCGTCATGGAAACCAGCCTGCTGGTGACGGCGGGACCGAACGAGTTGCCGTATATCATCGGCTATCCCCAGGAGGAGGATAACCTTTACCGCCTGAAGGGTGTGCTGTCGCGTAAAAAGCAGCTGGTCCCTCACTTGCTGAAAGTTTTCAAGGGGGAATGACGATTGAGGGTTCGTTCCAATTCGGCAGCTGCCGTGATCGGCGGCAGGCAACTGTCCGCAGTGCAGAGCCAGGCCGTGGTTCGACCGCCGATCAGATGCTTTTCACTCAGCCAGGGCAATACGGGGCTCGGG
>CAXXGL010000023.1:0-43486 GCA_963676555.2 Geopsychrobacteraceae bacterium | reverse complement strand
CTGCGAATAGCTCTGTACGGATTCATTTCTAGCATTAGGATATCTGAACCACTTTGATAAATCTGAAAGCGCCTCTTCCATCTTGCCTTCAAATATATACATGGGACTTTTCCCTGTAGCCGTTATTTCTCTCTTGAAGCAATAAGGCCTGTAGTTTAGATGGACTTCAATAATCGTTTCATCGCAAAGTTCTTGCTCCGTTGTCCACTCCGTAACCTCAGCTCCTAGTGAGAAATATATTAAGTCCATGATAGTGGACTTTCCTGTGGTGTTGTCCCCACGGATGATATTTAGGCCAATTCTAAACTTCTGATCGTAGACGAACTTATCACCTCGCCTAACAATAAAATGCTTGATCATCAAAAATGGCGGCAAGATAGTCTCTGTTTGATTATCTGTCATATCTAAATTCCATTAAATTCGATCTTGATTTAAGACCTTTTTTCCCATCCAGCTCAACAGAAGGAAGCTCATTTACAAGAAAAGAGTACCATTCTTCCTTGATAACAGGGTCTTCGCTGATCATCATTGCCAAATTTTCAGGTATTTTCTCATCGCTTTTCGAAATTATAGTTTCTTTGAACTTTTCAGAATCAATGAGGTTTTTTGCTATCAGGTTGTGCAGCGCTGTATTTTGGATGGGCATCATCTCGTGAAAAATACGCTTATCGTTTGGAATAGATTCATATGCATCAGGGATACGAGATAAGATTTTTTTATAAGCATTCAGCTCTTTAGGGAACGGTCTAATATTTTTCAGTAAATGAGGGAATACAGAATAAAAATCCAATAACCGCAACCGTTCCAACTGAACTTGAGAATGATTGCTTGTTTCCAAAAAACGAAGCAATCGGTAGATGCAATGATTTATGTCGTACACTGGGTGATATATGAGCATCATTCATTCCAGACTAAATGACATTTCCCTGTAAGAAAAAAAAGCATCCCGGAAACATGCTGCATGGTTATCGAAATATCGAATCCAATAATTGCCTTGTGAACTGGTTCATAAATATGTTTTTGCACTGCAGAATCAATGACTTCCTTACTGCTCCCATTTAGTATCAATGGTCTTATATATTGGTTGAAGTAGGCTTCTATATAAGATAAGACGTGAGCGTAGATGTACTGTTCAGCGTTTGAAAGCTGCTTTTTGGCAATTTTCCGTTCAAATTTGTTCTTATAATAGACTGCATTTTGTATTAAGTCTTCGCGATTGCCGTTTTTAAGTTTTGCCTCAACCCCAATAATTTCTCTATCCGGGCGGTCTGTTATATATTCGGCAAGCTCTTCAATGATTCCTTCAAGTTCAGGGGTGTCGGCCATTTGTTCCTGAATGGATTTAATGGCTTTTTCAAGTGGATGTATCTCATGAGGATGTATGTTTTTATCGCCATAAACAATATCCTCAATTTTACTATTGCTTATGTCCAAGCTATTGGTCACTTTTTCCCCCCTGATTAATGTTCTTATCGCCAAAAACAATGTCGCCATTTATTTTTGAGTTTTTTATGTTGGCTGTTTTTGTCTCTCTGTTTGGTTTCGATGTCTGTTCTCCTTCGCCAACATCGTTTTGGCTGCCTTTGTATCTCATAATGGCGAGTATCAAAGCGGTGCCTAAAAAGCAAAGAATTGTAACCACTAAATAGAAAACCCTATTACTACCAAAATACTCAATAATCCTTTTCTTGAAAAGGTTTTCCATGAGAATTGCGAAAAGAAAACCAACTACAGCAATGGGGCCGGTTACTGATACGGCCTTCATCCAAAATTTTTCCATTATTGTTTTCCCATCGCTGATTGGGCGTATGGAGTTTTAGGGATAGTATATAGTGCCACAGTTTGTTGTTTTTTAAACAGTGGCTTGATTTTTAACATAAAACAAAAACCGCTGCCCAGCATAGTACTGGAGGCAGCGGTTAATTTTTTCCAAATATTTGATTTATCTTCATCTGATCCCCCCTTGAAAACCCCATAACCCTATGAAAATTAAACTGGAAAGTCAAAAAATAAATAGAATTTGTCAGGCTAAGCAACCCATCCTCAGTCCCCCTTAAGCTTGCGCATCACCAGCCGTAACAGCGCCGGCGAGATCCGGTGCAACAGCAGGCCGATGCGCTCTTTGCCGCCGGGGAAGACCTCGGCTCGTCCTTTGACCATGGCGGCAACAATCTGTCCGGCGCATTTTTCAGCGGAAATGGCCGCTTCCTGTTCCGGGTCCATTTTGCCGTGGAGGGTGCCGTCGCCGCGCAGGGCGTTGCGTGAGACATCGGTGTTGACGAAACCGGGCGAAGCGACCAGGACCCGGATGCCGGCGGAATGAACCTCGGCGCTCAGGGAGTCCATAAACCCCTGCAAAGCGTGCTTGGCGGCGGCGTAACCGGAACGTTGCGGCGAGGCGAACTTGCCCATCAGACTGCTGACCGCAACAATCTGTCCCGTGCCCCTCTCGATCATGCCCGGCAGAACCTTTCTGGTCAGGTCGACCGCGGCCATGAAATTGACCTCCAGCAGCTGCCGGTAAACCTCCATCCGGGTGTCAAGCACCCGGGCGCGCTGGGTCATGCCGGCGTTGTTGATCAGGACATCCACCTCACGGGGCATTTCCTGCAAACGGCTCCACGCCGCCTCGATCGAGGCGGGGTCGGCAAGGTCCAGAGGCAGGCACAAATGCTCATCGGGGTTCAGGCATCCCAGGCGGATCGCTTCCAGCTTGTCGACGGAGCGCGCCGAGAGAATCAGCCTGGCCCCCTTTGCGGCCAGTAATTGCGCCAATGCGGCGCCGATACCCGATGAAGCTCCGGTGATCCAGACGGTCCTTCCGGTGAAATCATTCATGGTTGTTCCTTCCGCCGTTAATAACCTTGGGAATTTCGAGGGTGGTTTATCGTGCTACGAATTTTTTATCGTCAGATAGTGGTTTGCTGGGCAGTCCCTGGAGTTCTGATGACATGATATGAAACTACCGCCAGGCAGTATCGCTTTATGGCTTGATTCCCAATCCCAAAACAAAAAAACGCTGTCCGGCATAGAGCCGAAAGCAGCGGTTGATTCCTGTTCAAAATGTCCGAATGACGCGTCACCAAAAACCCCCTTATAGCATCCATAAGCCTATGAAAATTCATCAATAAAGTCAAAAATAAAGAGCATTTGTTTCTCACCGGAGAATGGAGCTTTACATGAGTGGTACGACCGGTGCACTGTGGTGCAATGATTGGAAAGTTTTCGGTTGGACTGTCGCGACACAGCCTTTTCCTACATCGTCACCGCGGGATACCACTATGCCCCTTTCCATCATGGCCATCGTTCTCTGCATTGCTCCGCTGTACAGGCCATCTATTTTCCCTGTTCAACTCTTGCCGGCGCGGGGATTTTCTTCAAAGCTGTCAACTGACCTTGCTGTTGGGCGTCTCTGTGCACGGGATAGCCGGTTTTGCTTGCCGTCGGGTTGTGCGTGACGGCCTCTTTGCCGCGCCGGCCGATGAGGGGGATGCGGCGGTCTACTGAGGTTCGGTTCGAAACCATTTCCAATAGAGGTCGTTATAGCTTTTGTTCGCGCGGAGCTCTTTTAGCGCGGCGGTGATCGGTGCATCAGGGGGCTGCCTTTGGGAACGGCGATGCCGGGCAGCCGGACGGCAGGGCCTGGTTGTTTGGGGCGTGTTTGAGCGCTGCAGCGACAAGCCATTCGCCGACGGCGCAGCGGGGAAAACTTACCGGGTCGTTCTCTGCTTGCCGTTATCGCGGGATTTGTTAATATCATCGGCTGGTGACGGCGATACGCTTTGTCGGCCGGCTCTTTTTTGTTTTGTGAAACACTCAGGAATTGGTAACGATGTGGACTTTGTTCATCAATATTTTTCTCAAGATGTTTATCCTGCTGACGCCTTTTTTCGTTCTTTCCGCCTTTTTGTCCCTGACCAAGGACGATTCGCAACCGGAACGGCAGAAAATCGCTTTTAAGGTGACAATTGCGGTTATCGTCACCTGTTTTGCCCTGTTTCTGTTCGGAACCTATATTTTTGCCCTGTTCGGCATTACTCTCGACGCTTTTCGGATCGGCGCCGGAGCGGTATTGTTCCTGTCCGCGGTTTCGATGATCCAGGGAAACGCCGCCGTGGCCCGGCAGGGTTCCAAGGAGGACGTGGCCGTTGTGCCGCTGGCAATCCCGGTTGCCGTCGGCCCCGGAACCATCGGCGCCCTGTTGGTGATGGGAGCCGATCTCAAAACCCCGGCGGAGACGCTGGTGGCCTGCCTGGCGCTTTTGTGTGCGATTGTGCTGCTCGGCGGTCTGCTGGTCGCCGGCGGGAGGCTGGAGAAATTCCTGGGCCAGCAGGGGTTGACGATTCTGACCAAGTTGACGGGGTTGTTCGTTTCCGCCCTGGCCGCGCAGATTTTCTTTACCGGTCTCAAGAACTTTCTGGGTTGAGAAGTTTCAGGACGGCGGTTGCCGGGCTCGCGCTGATGAGGCGCTGTCCGTTGCTTGAAAGGCTTCCGGCCGGGTCGGCTTAATCCGATTGCGGCCGCCATTCTCTCCCCGGATCAGCCGTTCGGGATTCGCCGACGTTTCTTGCCGTCAAGGCCATTGTTCTCTGCGCCGCTGTGTTGTCCGCCGGCGATCAGTTTTTCCTGCGCAACTCTTGCCGGGGCGGGGATTTAAGCCCGCAGTCCCCGGTTTGCCCGCCGCCGAACCCGGTCTTTTTTATCCGTCTTCCAGCGCCAGCCAGTAACCGGCCACGTCGAGCATGCGGTTGGCGTAACTCCATTCATTGTCGAACCAGACCATCAATTTGATCAGCTGACCGTTGCTGACCCGGGTCTGGGTGCCGTCGACGACGGCGGATCTGGGATCGGTGTTGAAATCGACGGAGACATGGGGCGTGTCGGTATAGCCCAGCAGACCGGCCGGGGAATTCTGCGCCGCCGTACGGAACAGCCGGTTGACGGTTGGTCCGTCCGTGGCCTTGTCGACCAGGATGGAGAGATCCATCAGCGAGACGTTGATGGTGGGAACGCGGACATGCAGGCTTTCCATTTTGCCTTGCAGATGCGGCAGAAACTTGATGATCCCCTGACTCAGCGCGGTATCCACGGGCACCAGCGAGTGCAGGGCGCTGCGGGTCAGGCGCAGGTTGCGCTGCCGGCAGCGATCGATGACCGGTTGATCGTTCATGGCCGAATGGATGGTCGTGGTCACGCCGCCGGCAATGGTGAAATGTTCGTCGAGCAGTTTCAGTACCGGAATCACGCAGTTGGTGGTGCATGACGCGTTGGAGATAATCCGGTCGCCGGGCCTGAGGCTGCGGTGGTTGAAACCGTAGACGATGGTGGCGTCGATGTCGTCCGCGGCCGGTTGCGAGAACATCAGCTTTCCGGCGCCGGCGCTCAGGTGCCTTTCGGCCGTGGCGCGATCGGTAAAACTGCCGCTGCATTCCAACACCAGGTCGATGCCCAGTTGCCGCCAGGGCAGCTTGCCGGGATCTTCTTCGCGGTAAACCCGAATCGGATCGCCGTCGACCAGCAGTTGTCCGTCGTCATGGCCGACGCTGCCGGGAAAACGGCCGTGGGTGGTGTCGTAGCGGGTCAAATAAGTCAGGTTTTCCAGATCGGCGAGGTCGTTGATCGCAACGACCTGCAGCGGCCGGGAGCGACGATCATTGTAGATGGCGCGCAGCAGGCACTGTCCGATGCGGCCGTAGCCGTTGATGGCGATTCGGTAGCTCATGTCGGTATCCTGGGGGTGAAGCGGTTCATATCATCAGCGTTCAGTGCATCGATATCTCGATTGCGCTGATTGTTGTAACCGAGTGCCGGGGAAGATTCAAGGGCTGAATCCGGCTTGCCCCCGGGACCGGTGCGGCAGCTGCGGCAATAATCTCCGGCGGGGGGTCAGGTCAGGGCGTGCTGTGCGCGTTTGAGATAGGACCCCAGGGAGAGGGGCGGGATCATGGTGGTGACGAAGGCGACCAGAACGAGCATGGAAAAAACAATGTCGGTAATCACTCCGAGCCGCAGGCCGATGGAGGCGATGACCAGTTCGACCGCGCCGCGGCCGTTCATGGCCAGGCCGATCACCATCGCTTCCTGCCGGTTCATCCGGCTCGCCAGGGCTCCGGCGCCGCTGCCGAGGAATTTCCCGAGAATGGCCGCGGCCAGCAGGCACAGGGTCAGCCACAGGTGGGTGCGGAAAATATCGAAGGTGACATGGAAGGAGAGGCTGACGAAAAAAATCGGCCCGATAAAACCGTAGGTAATGGAAACGAAGCGGTCGCTGATTTTATTCAACAGGTCTTCATTGACCACGCCTTCGCGCACGAACAAGCCGGCCAGGTAAGCGCCGATAATGATGTGCAGCCCGGCGATTTCGGCGAGAAAGCCGAAGAGAAACGCCATGATCAGGGCAAAGGTGAAGCCCTTGGCCTGGCGGGCGGAAAAATATTTGCCGATGCGCGGATAGATCCAGATGCCGACGGCAATGGTGACGGCGAAGAACAGGACCACTTTCAGCACCAGGACGATGAGCAGCATCGGGTCGAAGGATGCGGGTCCGGTGGTGATTTCGACGATGGCGGTGAAACACGCCAGCGACATGACGTCGTCGATGATCGAAGCGCCGATAATGACGGGGGTCACGCGTTTGTGGGTCAGCTCCATGTCGTGCAACACCCGGGCGTTGACCGCAATCGCGGTAATCGACATGCCCATGGAGATGAACAGGGCCTGATTGCGGTCGAGGTGGAAGAGCGAGCAGACCGCGTAGGTCAGGGCGAAGGGCAGGACAAAACCCAGGATGCCGACGTTTGAAGAGGTGACGCGTTCTTTTTTCAGTTCGATCGGATTGGTTTCCAGGCCGGCGTAGAACATCAGGAAAAACGCGCCCAGTTCGGCCAGGGTTTCCAGCATCTCGTTGGGCACGATGACGCCGAGCAGGGCGGGACCGAAAATAATGCCTGCGGTGAGTTCGCCCAGCACCGGCGGCTGTTTGATGATGCGGCAGATCACACCGGTGGTCCAGACAATGACAAGCAGCAACAGCAGGTCCAGGGTCTGGTTTTGCGACGTGATGAACTGACTGATCGTTGCGTTGAAGAGTTCCATGGGCCGCACCCTCTCTTTAAAGAGTAACGGAAAAGCGGAAATCCTCAATCCCGCCGGGGAGTGACGGTCGCGTTTCAACCTGATAAAATATTCATCCGGGCTGTTATCTTCCCCGGGGCTTCCGTCATGAACAGCGACATAAAAACCGGTCGGCCTGAATTGCGCAGGCGGGGCCGGAAACGGACGGCGGCAGCGGGCGGTTGCCGCGGCTTTCGAAGTTGCTGGCGTAATCCCGGCAATCGGTCTATAATCGCCGCCCTTGAAAAAATGAACTGATCGAACGCGTCATCCGCTGCTCGAAGGCGGGCGGTTAAAAAGGGTCTTATTCATCATGGTTATCATGCACAATCCGGTTTTTCTGCTCCTGCTGATCATTGTCCTCGGCGAAGCTCTGGGTCATATTCGGATCAGGGCTTTTTCTCTCGGTTCTTCGGCGATTATTTTCGTGGCGCTGGCTTTCGGGCACTACGGGTTTGCCCTTCCGGGAGAATTCCAGACTCTCGGCCTGGTACTGTTCATCTATTCGGTCGGACTGCAGGCCGGTCCCGGATTTCTCTCCTCGTTTAAAAGCCAGGGGCTGAGTCTGACGCTCGGCGCCCTGACGATCGTGTTCGTCGGCTTTCTCGTCACTCTGGGCTGCTGCATGATTTTCGATTTTGACCTGGGGATCGGTGCCGGACTCTTTTCCGGTGCGCTGACCAGTACGCCGGGGCTGGCCGTCGCCGTGGAAGCGGTCGAGAACAGCCGGGCTCCGGCCGCCTACGGGCTGACCTACTGCTTTGGAGTGGTCGGGATCATTCTTTTCATCAACCTGTTGCCGAGAGTGCTGAAAATCGACCTGGCCGGGGAAGAACAGGCTTTGCATCAGGAGTTGACCGAAGACAATCCGCCTTTCACTTATCATCACATCGAAGTGACCAACCCCAATCTGTTCAACAAGCCGATCGCGGAAATTTTTCTGAAGGATATCGCTCCGGTGGTGTTGACCAGGCTGCTGCGCCGCGGAGCCGAGGAACCGATCCTGGTCGCCAGCGACACGGTCATCATGGAGGGGGACCAGATCAGGATCGTCGGCCGCGAGGAGGACCTGAAAAAAATCGAACTTTACATGGGAAGGCCGATCAAGGAGGAGATCCGTTTCAACCGGGGGATCACCAAAAAGATGATTCTCGTCTCCAAGCGCCAGGCGGTCGGGCATACGATCGGTTTTCTCAGCTTCCGGAAGGTCTTCAACGTCCAGGTATCGCGCGTGACGCGGAACGGTTTCGACCTGCCGGCACAGGACAACACCCGGCTGCACCTGGGGGATATCCTGCATGTGGTCGGCGACGAAAATTCCCTGAAAAACGTCTCCCGCATCCTCGGCAACGATGTCCGCTCCATTTACCGGATTCAGCTGCTGCCGATTTTCATCGGCCTGTTGACGGGCTTTATCATCGGCAAAATTCCCTTGCATCTGCCCCTGGTCGGGGATTTTTCGCTGGGCATTACCGGCGGTGTGCTGCTGGCCGGATTGCTGCTGAGCGGTCTGTACAAAACCGGTCCCTTTATCTGGGAGGTGCCGTCAACGGCGAACAGTTTCATCCGCGAATTGGGATTGATGATGTTCCTGGCGACCGTCGGCACCAAGACCGGTGAAACCATCGTTGAAACCCTGGCCCAACAGGGGACGGAACTGTTCTTTTCCGGCATCCTGGTGACCCTGATTCCGCTGCTGGTCAGCCTGGTGGTGTGCCGTTCGGTCCTGCGGATTCGTTTTCTGCGCATGCTCGGCGCCCTGACCGGCGGCATGACCAGTACGCCGGGGTTGGCCAGCGCCGCGGCTCTTTCGGAGACCAGCTACGCCGCGGCGGCTTACGCGACGGTCTATCCGGTCGCCCTGATCGGCATGATCCTGTTTACCAAACTGCTGATTCTCATCCTGGGTTGATTGCCCGGCGACGGCTGCCGAGACGGCGCGGACCGGGCCGGCGTCCCGAGACGCCCGGCTGTTCCGGAAAAGTGTCGTGCCCGAAACAGCCGGCGTTTTTGCCCCGGGTTAATGGCGGATGGCGATTTTTTTCGGTTTTGCCGACTCGGCTTTGGGCAATTGCAGGGTCAGGACGCCGTGTTTCAGTTCGGCCTGGGTTTTTTCCGCGTCGATATGTTCCGACAGCCTGAACTGGCGGTAGTAGCCTGCCGGGGTGAATTCGCGAAAAAGTTGCTGGCCCCGCTGTTCGATATCCATTTCAGCGCTGATCGTCAAAACTCCCTGTTCCAGATTGATGTCGAGATTCTCTTTTTCGACGCCCGGCATATCGGCGACGAGGGTCAGGGTGTCGTCCGATTCGAAAATATCGACCGCCGGGGTTAAGACACGGCCGCTGCTGCGGGTGTTCTCGCGTACGGCCGGGGCCGATTCGTTCCGTTTGGCAATGTCCTGAGTGGTCATGATTTCGTCCTCCGTTTTCGTATGTTTCGGTTGATCATTGCGTCCGCACCGAGATCTTTTTGGGCTTTTCGCTTTGCGGCTTGGGCAGGGTGATGCTCAGTACGCCGTGGCGATATTCGGCATCGACCCTGGCGCTGTCGACGGCGTCGGGCAGGTCGATGGTGCGCATGAATTTGCCGCTGCCGCGTTCATGCCGGTGCCAGGTCCGGCCGTTGTTGTCGTCCTCCCGGCGTTCTCCGCTCAGGGTGAGGGCGCCCCGCAACAGGTTCAGATCCAGAGATTCGGGATCGATTCCCGGGACCAGGGCCTCGAGATAATAATTGTCGTCATCTTCGCTCAGATTGATGCGCGGGTAGTCGCCGGTGCCGATGCCGGGTAAAAAAGCCTGATGCAAAGGGGTGCGACCCATGCCCCTGAAAACCTGATCGAATTCTCTGCGTAACATGTCGAGTTCTTGAAAAAGATCCAATCCTGCCATTTTTTCCTCCTTACAGACGTTGGGATGATTTCCGTTCCGGTGCTGACGGTCATGACCGTATCAAATGCCGTGCCGGTTTTTCCGGCTGGTGTCGATTGATTTTTTTTCGTTTGATTTCAAGATGTTGAAAGCTGGTGGGGGAGGCAGCTTCGGAATTCCTGCGCTACGGATGTCGCAGGGTTTGTCGCCCGGCGGCAACACTTGCGACATGTGCGACGTCGCACTGCTGAACGACCGCAGCAGAAAGTCCCGGCGCCTTGCGCTATCGGGATTGGCACAACCTTTGATTGATGATTCTGTAGAGGGCGGCTGTAAGGGGCCGGAAAATGAAAATAATAAAAGAACAGGAAAGGACAGGAAGAGTCATGTTCAGCAGTTTCCCGCTCGATCGCTGTCAGTGGTTGCGTCACCGTCGGCGCAATCGTCTGCACACCTTTTTGCTGCTGGGTTTCCTCGGCGGTTATCTGTTTCTGCTCGGCTGGATGATCTGGGGTTCCGCGGCCGCGGTCTGGTTGCCGGTTTTGCTCGGTGGACTGCTGCTTCTGTTCCCGGGCGCCTCGCCCGCCGTACTGATGAGACTGTATGGCGGCAGGCCTCTGGACGGCAGGGACGGCGGTCGGATTTATCTGCTGGTGGAGCGATTGTCCCGGCGCGCCGGACTGAAACGGCTGCCGGCGCTTTACCTGTTGCCGACGCAAACAGCCGAACGCTTTTGCCGCCGGGACCCGGGACGCACCGCTTATCGCCGTTTCCGTCGGCTTGGTCAAACTGCTGAATCAACGCGAACTGGCCGGCGTCCTGGCGCATGAAATCAGTCACCTGAGCAACGATGATATGCGCGTGCTGCGTCTGGCCGATCTGGCGGGACGTCTGAGCGGCTGGCTGTCACTCTGCGGGCAGCTGTTGCTGCTGATCAATTTGCCTTTGATTCTATTCGCGCAGCGCAGCGTTGACTGGCTCCTGGTTGTTATTCTGATCCTGGCGCCGCAGGTCAACCTGCTGGCCCAGCTTGGTCTGTCGCGGGTCCGGGAATTCAGCGCCGACCTCGAAGCCGCCGCCCTGACCGATGACCCGGAAGGGCTGGCTCTGGCATTAACCAGGATTCAACGCCGCACCGATGGTCTGCTGCGGCGGATGTTGTCGCGTTACGTACTGCCGCACTGGTTGAGGACCCATCCTCCGACCGAGGAAAGGGTAGCGCGGTTGATGCAGCTGACGGGGCGGGAGCGGGGGGAAAGGTTCAGGGCGGATTTTCGGCCGGGCACGCCGGGATCGACTGCGCCGGCGGCTGTTCATTTTTCCCGCGGACCCGGCAGCGGAGGCTGTGCCGATCTCGATCTTTGCCACGGCCGCGGATACGTATATTGGGGCGGTCGACGGCACGGGTTCTGATGCCTGATCCGCAGACCGGCGCAACGGCGGGAAATGATCATTCCGGGGGTTTTGCGCTTCCAATCCGGACTGTCCTTTTCACCGGCGCCGACAAATTCCGTTGCGCACAGGCTGCTGCGGCTGATCATTGCGGTCCCGTTCTGAGTTCCAGGCGGCGTCGTTGCACCACGGCAAAACGGACGATCACCCTTTCGGAAGCGTAATTGCTGCTGAGCCCGAGCAGGTCGTAGATGCCGCCGTAACGCACATCGCCGCCGGCCAGGGCGCGCTTTCCGCCATCGGCCATAATCATGTAGCCGTCGAAATGGGTCCAGATTTTTTGTCGGCCCCAGGCTCTATCCTGCCCGATACGCAAATGTAAATCGGGCGGGATGCAGACGATTTTGAATCGTGTCGGTTCAAGGCCGAGCCGGTCGCGGAGAAGAATATTCCCCTTTTCCGCCAGGGCGGTTTCGATTTGGATGCGGCTGAGCTGATTGCGCCGGTTCAAATCGAGCGCCCGTAAAAGTTCGGACCGGGGCGGCTCCGAACCGGCTTCCGGTTCGTGGAAGTCTTCGACCAGCACGTCCTCGGCCGGCACGCCGGGGAGATAACGGACACCGGCGGAGTTGATGAACGGGTGAATGGCGAACAGTTGCAGCCGCGCTTTCAATGCCTGCGGCGCGCCCGCCGGTAATGGAATGTCGGGCACCTGCAACACGCTCTGTCGATTGTCTTGCTCTTCCGTATAGGTTGGGTGCCAGGCAAACCGGGCAAAGGGGGCGTATTCGGCATGGCGGGAGGGGACGGAAAAATGCCGCAGGCCGAGCCGGTCCGCGGCGCTCAGGGTCTCGGGCGCGAAATCGTAGTGGTAGCCCGGCGGCGGAGGATGCGTCCCGGCCAACAGTTCGGCGGGGGTGGCGGCTTTGGCGGTTGCGGGCGAGTGCAGAATTTTTTCCGCCAACTGCTCAAGCTCAGCGATGTTGTTGTTTTCCAGTGCCGCAACGGCTTTTTCTTCCAGGACGGACTCCGGCGGCTGTTGGGACGGACTGTCCAACCTGCCGGTATGGAGCGTCAGGGCGGTGAAAAATTGCCGCCGGGCGAGATAAAAATCACCCCAATCGGGGTCGGTTCGGGCCAGCCGTTCAAACCGCCGGACGAGATCGTCCCTGAATGCCGGCAGCTTCGCGCTCGAAACGCCGGCGATTTTGTGCATCCCCGGTGAAAACGGATCGATCGGAGGCTCCCGGAGTTCATAAACTTTGCGGGCCAGTTCTTCGACTTCGGCTTTATCCCTGAACTCTTTCTGCAGAACCGTGAACCGGGAACTCAGATCATGGACCTGTTGCCAGTCGCGGTGCAGCATGGCGTTACGGATCAGGTTGGGCAGGCTCGCCATTCTGCCGCGCTGCTGTTGCAACTCCCGGTACCCGGCCGGCGACAGTTCGGGCGCCAGGTTGTCGCGGGCGCGCTGCCGATAAAGGTCGTGGTACAGGGTATCGCCGCGGCAGAGCGCAATTAAATCCACGATTGCGGAATGTCCGGCCTCCGGTTGAGCTTGACGGGGTTTCATCACTGTTTCTCCACGTGTTGGCGGTTGGCAACGATCTCCGGCGGATCAGTTCTTCCCGCTTGCGCAAGGGTGGCCCTTACGCCTCCATTGAGTCGGGCGGGAAAGGCCGAACGGACCCTTTTTGCTGCCGGCCCGGCCTTTTTCGAGGTTGAGTATTGTCGACCCGGAAGTATCCTTCAGGTCCGGCAAATGATGCCTGATCATGGTTTTTTCCCGGCCGGAGGTCCGCGGAACAAGCGGTGGTTCAGTTTAAAAGCTAACTCAGGCGGCGTAAAAGGCAAGCCGGGGAGCTCAGATTACGAATTTGTAATATCACGGACATGTTGGGGCAAGATTGAAGCTGTATAATGACTATCAACGTGCATGATCGGTTTTACCGCCGCCAACGGCCGACAAGGCCGGGAGCGGCAGCCGGATTCGACATCCGGGACATCAGAGGAGGTACACTATGAAAAACATACTGCGAATCGTTTGTTCGTTGCTGTTTGCGACCAATATGTCGCTGCCGGCGGACGCCCTGGCCAACGAGATGGATGAAAGTGTGGCGGAAGATCAGGAGTTCGCGGCCGAAGCCGCGGTCGCGGATCAGTACCGCCTGTCCCTCGTGGTCGGTGATTTCGGCCTGTCGGGACAGCTCGAAAGCAATGCCGACCCGACACCGCCGGCGCTGATCTTCGTCTCCGACCCGAGCGGGAACATGGTAAAGGACGCCCAGGTCGTCACCTCCCTCACCGCAGTCGACGGCAGCCGGAAAGCCCTGCGCCGGGCCTGGCCGTGCAAAGGCGGTTATCTGCTGCCCACTCATGATCTGGCGTCCGGCCGCTATTTTGTCGAGGCCGAAATCATTACCGGCGGCAGAATGTTGACCGACCTGTTTACGTTTGAAAAAGCCTGAACAGGCAGGTCCGGCGGAGATGGCAGCCTGGAATCCTTAACCCCGTGTCCCTCGCTTGCTTTTTTCCGGACCCGCTGCTTTGCGCTTTGCGGCGCTTGGTTTTGGCCGGGCCGGGAAAAGCCCGCCTGGTCGACATGAAAAACAGCGGTGCAGTCCGAACCAGGTTTTAAGGGCGCCAGGGAACCGGTCGTGAAAAAAAGGAATATTCTTTGCAAATGGATTATCCGGACGGATTGGATGAAAACACTGATGTTACCGGCCGGAGCGGAGTGACCCATGCGTGTTCTGTTGATAGAAGATGACACCGATACCGCGACCTATCTGATCAAGGGATTGAGTGAAAGCGGCTACGTGGTCAACCATGCCGATAACGGCAAGGACGGCCTGTTCATGGCTCTGGAGCAGCCTTATGACGTGCTGATCGTGGATCGGATGCTGCCGGGAATGGACGGTCTGGCGATTATCCGTTCCCTGCGCGGCGCGGACAACAATACGCCCGTACTGATTCTCAGCGCTCTCGGCGATGTGGATGCCCGGGTCGTGGGATTGCGGGCGGGCGGGGACGACTACCTGAGCAAGCCGTTCGCTTTTTCCGAACTGCTGGCGCGCCTGGAAGCCCTGACCCGGCGCAGCGGGGCGAGCGATGGCCAGACCACGGTGCTGCGGGTCGGTCCGCTGGAAATGGATCTGCTGGCCCGCAATGTCAGGCGCGACGGTCGATTGATCGACCTGCAGCCGCGGGAATTTCGCCTGCTTGAATACCTGATGCGGCACAGCGGACAGGTTGTGACCCGGACCATGTTGCTGGAAAATGTCTGGGACTATAATTTCGACCCTCAGACCAATGTCATCGACGTCCATATCAGTCGCTTGCGCGGCAAAATCGACAAACAATTCGACCAGCCTTTGCTGCATACCATCCGAGGGGCCGGATATGTTCTCCGCACTGAACAGTAAATTGTTCAAAAATTCCATGTTTCGGCTGTCGCTGATCTACATGGTGGTTTTCAGCCTCTCGGTCGTGCTGTTGTTCGGTTTCATCTACTGGGCCACGGCGGGCTATATGCTGCGCCAGACCGAGGCGACCATAGAGGCGGAAATCGCCGGTCTGGTCGAGCATTACGAGCAGTCCGGTCTGAACGGCTTGCTGGACGTCGTCAGGGAACGGCTGTCGCGGCGGGCGGATACGCCCAACCTCTATCTGCTCAGCGATCTCAATTTCAAACCGCTGCTCGGCAATCTGGAGCAATGGCCGGCGGGAAAACCCAGCGCCGCGTCCGGCTGGCTGTCGTTTTATTTCGACAGCGACGGCGTGCGCACCACGGCGGAGCATAAGGGACTGGCGCGGTTGTTTCTGCTGCAGAACAAATATTACCTGCTGGTCGGTCAGGACGTGCATCAGTTGCAGAAGATGCAGAACCTCATCCGGGACGCCATGTTCTGGGGGGTGTTGATGACGCTGGTTCTGGCCCTGGCCGGCGGCCTGATGACGAGCAAAACCATGATGCGCCGCATCGAAGCGATCAACGAAACCTGCCATCGCATCATGGACGGCGACCTGAGCCGGCGGATTTCCTGCCTGGGCGGCAACGACGATTTCGACAAGCTGATCCACACCCTCAACCGCATGCTCGATCGGATCGAGCAGTTGATGCACGGAGTCAAACAGGTCAGCGACAATATCGCCCATGATCTGCGCACCCCTTTAAGTCGCTTGCGGCGGCGGCTCGACATGCTGCGTATCGACGGCTCCGGCACCGAGCAACAGCGCGATCTTCTCGATCAGGCCATCACCGAAGCCGACGGCCTGCTGACCACGTTCAAGGCCCTGCTGCGCATCAGCGAAATCGAGTCGGGAAGCCGCCGGGCAAATTTTCAGGAGGTTGACGTTGCGGCCCTGCTCGACGATCTGGTTGAAATGTATGAACCCCTGGCCCAGGAAAGAGGGCAGGTCATCGCCTGGGAACGGCGGGACGTTCCCCCCCTGCACGGTGATCGCGATCTGCTGTTCCAGGCTTTTTCCAATGTGCTGGACAACGCGATTAAATACTCGCCGGAACAGGGCCGGATCGGCCTGCTGATCAGGGGCTGTGGCGCTGATCTGGAGGTCGCGATTACGGATACCGGGTCGGGGATTCCCGCAGCGGAACGCGAGAAGGTGCTGGAGCGCTTCTACCGCCTGGAGATCAACCGTTCGCCGCCGGGGAACGGCCTCGGGCTGAGCTTGGTCGCGGCGATTGTCAAGCTGCACCACGGGCGGCTGGAGTTGGGCGACAACGGCCCGGGATTGAGAGTCACGATTGCGCTGCCGGGATCGGTTTGATCCCGGGGCGGGGCAAACAGGTTTAAAGCTGCCGAACCCGGTTCCGCCGAGGGCCGGGAAGGAAGCAAATATCGACAACTTCAACTCGCAAGGAGAAGCAAATGAGTTACGCATTGAAACATCTATCCTTTCCCTTCAGGTGGTTGCCGGCGCTGCTGATGCTGCTGCTTTTGTGCCAGGGGACGGCCTTTGCCCAGGATCGCGGACTGGAGAATCTTAAACAGAGCGGACAGGCTTTTCGCAGTGTGGCGCAAAAAGTCTCGCCGGCCGTGGTGTTCATCAAGGTCGAGAAAGAGGTCAGCGGCGGCAATTCCACGCAGTTTTTTTCCCCCTTCGATGACGATTTTTTCCGCCGCTTTTTCGGGACCCCGCCGCAGGGTCAACAGCCGCGCCGGCAACCGCAGAAACGCCGTGAAGTCGGCCAGGGGTCGGGGTTTCTGATAACTGCGGACGGCTATATCCTGACCAACAACCATGTGGTCGGGGATGCCGACAGCGTTCAGGTTCAGTTGCTCGACGGGCGGGAGTACAAAGCCGAGATCGTCGGCACCGACCCGGGCAGCGACCTGGCCGTGATCAAGGTCGATGAAAGAGGCCTGCCGTTTTTACGCCTGGGGGATTCGGATCAACTGGAAGTCGGCGACTGGGTGCTGGCCTTCGGCAACCCGTTCGGCCTTTCCCATACCCTGACCGCCGGTATCGTCAGCGCCAAGGGCCGCAGCGGCATCGGCCTGAACGATTATGAGGATTTCATTCAGACCGACGCCGCCATCAACCCCGGCAATTCGGGCGGGCCGCTGGTCAACCTGGACGGCGAGGTGGTCGGCATCAACAGTGCCATCTTCAGCCGCAGCGGCGGTTACATGGGGATCGGTTTCGCCATTCCCGTCAACATGGCGAAACAGGTCAAAAATCAGCTCATCGAGCACGGCGAAGTCCAGCGCGGGAAATTGGGCGTCCGGATTCAGGACCTGACCCAGGATCTGGCCGAATCTTTCGGCCTCGAGCAGCCCAATGGGGTTCTGGTGACCCAGGTGGAGGACGGTTCTCCGGCCGCAGATGCGGGTCTCAGGCAAGGCGACGTGATCGTCAAGCTCAATGATGACGAAACCGATAATGTTGCCGCCCTGCGCAATCGCGTCGCCTTGACCAAACCGGGAAGTGAAGTCCGTTTGACCGTCCTGCGCAACGGCAAAACGCGGGTGCTGCAGGCAACCGTCGGCAAACTTGAAAACGCCCAGGCCCAAGCCGGCGGCGGTTCAAGCGCTACGCCTCTGTTCGGCCTGAGCCTGCAGGAACTGACTCCCGAACTGGCGCAACGTCTCGGTTACGAAGGCGAACAGGGGGTCCTGGTCGCGGCGGTCGAAAGCGGTTCCGCAGCCGAACGGGCCGGATTCCGCCGGGGCGCCTTGATTCTGGAGATCGATCGGAAGCAGGTGCAGTCCATCGGGGAGGCGAAAAAGCTGCTGCAAGACACAAAGCCGACCCATCTCTTCCTGGTGCGTCAGGGCGAGGCGACCCGCTATATCGCCATGCGGAGCGAGGGCTGATATCCCGGCGCGGATGTTCGGTGCGCTTCCACCGCCGGTGGAAGCGCACCGGTTTCAACCGGATTTCCGTCGCGGACAAAGCAACGCATGGCGGGAACAGTGGCCGGGACACTAGCCCACGCGCGGCAGACAATCCCAGCGCGTGGTATAGGACGGCGACAGCCGGGTCCGGGTCATGAACCAGTCCTGTTGCGGCCGCTGCCCGCCGAACCAGATTTTCCCCACACCGTTGTTGATTTCATCAAGGGTCCGCATCAAGCGCTCGTTGTGTTTCTGTCTGTCGGACGCAGCCGGGAAAAGCGGGTATTGTTCCCGCCCCTCGGGACTGAAGTCGCTCAACATGACTCCGGCCTTGGCGTAGCGCGGTCCTTCCTTCCATAGTTCGGCAAGCAGCCGGGTGGCGGCCCGGACGATGTCGTTGGTCGCGGCGCCGGCCGGTTCCAGCTTTAACGTGGCGGTATTGCGGTAATAAGGGCCATGGGGATCGAACGGGCTGGTGCGGACGGACAGGGTGACGGCGGCGGTCCGCAGTTTTTCCCGCCGCAGTTTTGCCGCCGCCCGGGCGGCGAATTCGCAGACGGCCGTGCGCAATGGCGCGTAGGCGGTTATTTTTTCGCCGAAGGAGCGCGAACAGACGATCTGTTGCTTGACCGGAGCGATCCGTTCCAGATCGATACAGGCTTCGCCGTTCAGTTCCCTGATGGTCCGCGCCATCACGACCGAATAACGCTGCCGGGCCAGTGCGGTGTCCATCTCCGCCAGTTGCAGGGCGGTGCGGATCCCGATTCGTTCCAGGCTTTGAGTATGCCGGCGGCCGATCCCCCAGACCGCGGAGACCGGTATCCCGGCGAGAGCACGGCGTTGTTTTTCCGGCGCCGTCAGATTGACGACCCCTTGTGCGGAACAGTTTTTCTTGGCCATGAAGTTGGCCAGCTTGGCCAGGGTTTTGGTCGGCGCGATGCCGACCGAGACGGGGACGCCGACGTGCCGGTCAACCGTTTTTCTGATGCTCCGGGCGTAGCGTTCCGGGTCGTCGAAACCGTCCAGCCCGAGAAAGGCTTCGTCGATGGAATAGATTTCGATCTGAGGCGTCAGTTCCTCCAGCGTCTCCATCACCCGGGCGGAGATATCCCCGTAGAGCGCGTAGTTGGACGAGAACACCTGAATATCGTGGGCGGCGATCAGTTTCCGCACTTTGAACAGAGGAACGGCCATACCGATACCCAGTTGTTTGGCTTCCTGGCTACGGGAAACGATGCAGCCGTCGTTGTTGGACAGCACGACCACCGGGCGCTGTTTCAGGTCGGGGCGGAACAGGCGTTCGCAACTGCAATAGAAATTATTGCAGTCGACCAGGGCGAAGGTTTTTGCCCTCATGGCTTGCGCAGGGAATGAATGACGGTCGTGACCACCCCGAAAATTTCCACTTCGGCACCTTCCGGAATCGGCAGCGGGGCATGCTTTCGGTTCATCGGCACCAGCCTGAACCGCGGCCTGAGCTCCAGCTTTTTGACCGTCAGTCCGCCGTTGAATTCGGCAATCACGACATCGCCGTGCCGGGCTTCCAGCGAGCGATCGACAACCAGGACGTCGTCGTGGAAGATGCCCGCCTCGATCATCGATTCACCCTGGGCGCGGACAAAATAGGTGGCCGCCGGTTTTTTAATGCAGAGTTCGTTCAGATCCAGGCTCTTCTCGCTGTAGTCGGACGCCGGCGAAGGAAACCCGGCGGGAACCGGGTCGAGGAACAGGGGAATGCTGAAGGGGGCGAAATCTCCGGCCCGGCCGATTGGAGTTGGCGATATCTGCATAAAAAACATCCTGGCAACGTTGAAGGAGTCGGTATCCGCAGCGTAGACCGCCGGTGTGACGGATTAATTCACACCGGCCGAATCTCCGATGCGGCGTTCATCGGGGCTTCACGCGCAGTATGAACAGCGCGCGCTTAAAGGGCAAGATCCTCGAACTTATAACCGACGCCGTAAATGGAATGAATCATTTCCCGCCCCGGGGCGATCTGCTCCAGCTTGCGGCGCAGCTTTTTGATGTGGCTGTCCACGGTGCGGTCGGAGACGATGCGGCCGTCGGAATAGATTCTGTCCATCAGCTCCTGCCGGGCGTAAATGCGCCCGGGATGGCTGTGCAGAAGGTGCAGCAGTCTGAATTCCACCGCGGTCAGTTCGAGGGAGCGGCCGTCCAGGGTGGCGCGCAGGCGTTCCCGGTCCATGTGCAGGCCGCTCGCCGACGGTTTGTCGTTGGTGCTGCGGCGCAGCACCGCCTTGACCCGGGCGACGACTTCGCGCGGACTGAACGGTTTGCAGATGTAATCGTCGGCGCCCAGTTCCAGTCCGAGCAGGCGGTCGATCTCTTCGACTTTGGCGGTGATCATGATAATCGGCAGCGGGGAAAACCTCCTGATTTCGCGGCAGATCTCCAGCCCGTCTTTCCCGGGCAGCATCAGGTCGAGCAGGACCAGGGCGGGATTGTGCTCGCGCAGGCGGGGCACGGCGGCGCGGCCGTCGTGTACGCAAACGGGTTCGAACCCGGCCCGGCTCAGGTAATCACTGAGCAACCGGGCCAGTTTTTTTTCGTCTTCGACAACCAGGATTTTTTTTGTCATTGCCGCTTCTCCGGCAACGGCAAAGCGATCCTGATCAGCAGTCCGCCCAAGGGCGATGCGTGCGCCGAGATCGTGCCCTGGTGCGCTTCGACGATATTCCGGCAGAGGGCCAGGCCGAGACCGGCGCCGCCGGTCTCGCGATTCCGCGAGGATTCAATCCGGTAGAGCCGGTCGAACAGTTTTTCCAGTTCGCTTGCTGCGACGGCCGGAGCGGTATCCTGAAAACCGATCAGCAGGTTTCCGGCGCCGTCGTCACCCAGTTCAATTTCCAGTGCTCCACCGGCGTCGGTATATTTCAGGGAATTGTCGAACAGGTTGGAAAACAGTTGGCGCAATCTTTCGGGATCGCCGAAGATCCGACCGTCAACGCGGCCGTCACGGTTGAATGAAAGGCGCAGGGAGCGCTGTCTGAAGTCCTCCCGATAAACCGCGGCCAGGTCTTCCAGCAATGCCGCGATATCCAAAGCGCTTTTTCGATAACTGAGCGCTCCCAGATCGGACATCGTCAACTGATAGAGGTCATCGACCAGGCGGCTGAGTCTGAGCGTTTCGCTCTGCAGCGATTGCAGCGCTTCGCCGTTCGGTTTGCGCACGCCGTCCTGCAACGCCTCGATTTCTCCGCGCAGGATACCGATCGGCGTTCTTAATTCGTGGGAGATATCGGCGACCCATTGCCGCCGGGCCTGCTCGTTTTTATCCAGGGTCAGGGCAAGCAGATTGAAATCGGAGGCCAGCTTCCCCAGTTCGTCCGTGCCGGTCACCGGCACCCGGCAGGAAAAATCGCCGCCGGTCAGGGTATGTGTGGCTTGCGCCAGGTTCGCGAGCGGCCTGACCAGCCGCCGGGCCAGCAGCAGAGACAGCAGTCCGGACAGCAGAACAATGATTCCCGCGACCAGGATATAGGCCAGTTTCTGTTCCTTGAGGAACAGCAGATGCCGGTCTTCGGTGATTTGTTCGAGCGGTCGGTAGCCGAGATAACCGATCAGTTCCCCGCCGTGGGTCAGGGGCGTCAGATCCATGTCCTCCGTGCTGCCGGCGGGACCGATCAGCCGGTCGCCGGCGCTGTCCAGGAGAAAAACCCGTTCGATCAGTCGCTCCATGAACCGCGGCGGCAGCGGCTTTTTCCCCGGTTTCTCTCCGGTCGAAGGGGCCGGCGGTTTCCCCTCCCGTTGTCCTGCAGGGGGCGGCGGCCATTTCGCGATTTCGTTGGGCAGGGCCAGAAGAATCAGCGTGCGCCAGGTTTCCGGGTTTTCCCGCAACAGGCGCCAACTGCCCTGCGCAGCGTAAAAATCCTGCAGCGAATCGGTCAGGCGGACGATTCCGGCGCGTTCCGTTTCCTTGATGAAACGCAGGAACCCGCGCTTCAGGTTCCACTGGGTGATCCAGACCAGGCTGATCACGGCCAGTCCCGCCGCCAGCATGATTGCCCAGAAAAAACGCTGCGTGATACTGATCTTCACCGTTTCCCTCTTGTGAGCCGTGCGCCGGCAATCCTCCGGCCCTGATTCCCGCCCTGATTGATAGCATAGATGTCGCGCAAAAAGCAGCGTTAACCAACGTTATGTAACAAGTTTCCTTATTTCTTCCACATTGTTTGCACCTTTTGTTGCTATTTGTTGTCGTCGGGAAACAAAAATTTACCTGGTGTCCCGTTTGGTGAGTTGTTTGAAAGAATGCCGAGACATTTTTGCTGCCGTCAAGGCGTGCCGCCGCAGGCCCGGCCTTCAGTCAAGCCGAGAAGGCAGAACGCAGAACGCAGACAGTGGCCAAAAGGGCCGGAATGAGTCTAACGAACTCACCGCACGGGACACGAGTGCGGAAGGATCACAGGAGGACGACGTTGATGGCGACCGGGGGAGAAGACGATTCCCCCGGCGGGTAGGCCATAATTTTTCCCCGGGATAGCGATGTACGGCGCATGTCACTGAAACGTTTGATGCTCACAACCGTCATCCTGCTGCTGCTCGGCGCCGGCGGGAGCTGGGGCTATCTGAAATTTTTCAAGCAAGAGCCCCCGGCGTTCCGGACCGCCGTGGTCAGCAGAATGGACCTGCAGGAAACCGTCCTGGCGACCGGTACCCTGCAGGCCTACAAAACCGTCGAGGTCGGAGCCCAGGTTTCCGGACAACTGGAAAAACTTCATGTCGAACTCGGGAACCGGGTCAAAAAGGGCGACCTGCTGGCGGAGATCGATCCGGTCCTGCAGGAAAACGCCCTGAAAGAGGCGCTGGCCGAGCAGGACAATGTCAACGCCCAGATTAAGGCTCAGACCGTCCTGCTGGAGCAGTATCGCAAGGAATACAAGCGCCAGGAGGAACTGATCAGGAATGAAGCAACTTCGCAGTCCGAGTTCGATGCCGCCTCCGCGCAGTACGAATCGAGCCGGGCCGAATTGGCCGCCCTGCGGGCGCAACTGAAAAAAGCCGTTATCGCCGTCGACTCCGCCAGGGCCAACCTGAGCTATACCAAAATCAGCGCGCCGATGGACGGAGTGGTGATCAGTATCGAATCCGATGAAGGGCAGACCCTGGTCTCCGCCCAGACCGCTTCGACCATCCTCACGCTGGCCGATATCGGTAAAATGACCGTCAAGGCGGAAATCTCCGAAGCGGACGTGACCCGGGTGAAGGCCGGACAGGAGGTGTATTTCACCACGCTTGGAGAGCCGGACAAGCGTTATTACGCCAAGCTCAGGGCGATCGAGCCTGGCCCCACGGAAGAATCGACCGGGAGCGCTTCGACCAGCAGCACCGCCGTCTATTACAACGGGTTGTTTGATGTCGACAACCGCGACGGCCGTCTGCGGGTCGGCATGACCACGGAAGTCACCGTCATTCTCAACCGGGCCGAGCAGGCGCTGGCCGCACCGGTCGCGGTCCTCAGGGAGGCCAGTCCGCGGCAGGGCACTCAGGTCGATGTGCTGGAGAGCGGTCGACCGGTCTCACGGGCCGTGCGCCTGGGGCTTAACGACAAAGTTCATGTGCAGTTTCTGGACGGGGTCCGCGAGGGGGATGAGTTGCTGCTTCATTCCCTGCAGACCGCTGAGGGCAGCACTTCGAATGCCCGGCGCGGGCCGTTCGGCGGCGGTCCGCGGCCCGGAGGGAGGCCGTAGATGAACCCACCCCTGCTTGAATTGCGCGGTGTCGCCAGAATTTATCAGACCGGCGATGAGCCGTTCCGGGCTCTGGATGACGTCGACCTGCGGATCGATGCCGGTGAGATGGTGGCGATCATCGGCCCGTCCGGTTCCGGAAAATCGACCCTGATGAATATTCTCGGCTGCCTTGACCATGCCAGCGCCGGGGAATACCTGATCGCCGGGCAGGTCACGAGCGACCTTGAAAGTCAGGATCTGGCCCGCATGCGGCGCACGCATTTCGGTTTCATTTTCCAACGTTACCACCTGCTGCCGCACCTGGACGCCGTCCAGAACAGTGAAATCCCGGCAATTTACGCGGGCCTCAAAAAGTCCGAGCGAAAGGCCCGCGCCATCCGGCTGCTGGCGCGGCTGGGGCTGGGCGACCGCCTCGGTCACCGCCCCGGCCAGCTCTCCGGCGGGCAGCAGCAACGGGTCAGTATCTCCCGGGCGCTGATGAACGGCGGACAGGTTATTCTGGCCGACGAACCGACCGGCGCCCTGGACAGCAAGAGCGGGGAAGAAATGCTTGCTCTGTTGGGCGAACTGCATCAGCAGGGGCAGACCATCATTCTGGTCACCCACGATCCGGAGGTGGCGGCCCATGCCGGGCGGATTATCGAAATGCGCGACGGCAGGATTATCCGCGATCAGCGTCGGCAACCGTCCGGCAGGGTCGCCGCCGGGCGGGCGATAGGCGACGAAGCAGCTGACGGAAGCCGCCTGGGGGCCGCTCTCGGTCGCAGCAGCGAGGCTTTCCGCATGGCCTGGTTTGCGATGTCTTCGCATCGGTTGCGCACCCTGCTGACCATGCTCGGCATCATTATCGGCATCACCGCCGTGGTCTGCGTGGTGGCCCTTGGACAGGGCGCGCAGCAGAAAATCGTCGACGACATCAACGCCATGGGGACCAACGTTATTACCATCGCCCCCGGTCAGGGCTGGGGGGATACCCGTGCGGCCACCATCCATACCCTGGTTCCCTCAGATCTGGACGCGCTGAAAGCACAGGGTTATATCGACAGCGTGACCCCGTCTCTGACCACCAGCAAGCTGCTGCGCTATCGCAACATCACCGCTTCGGCCTCGATCACCGGCGTCAGCGAGGGGTATTTCCGGGTGCGGGGCCTGGACATCGACCGGGGCGGATTTTTCACCGCCGCCGAGGTCAGGCAACTGGCCCAGGTGGTGGTCATCGACCCGAACACCGCCGCCAAGCTTTTTTCCGCCGCCGAAGACCCGGTCGGCAAAGTTGTTCTGCTGGGCGGCCTGCCCTGCCGGGTGGTCGGGGTCACCAAGGAAAAGGACAGTCCGTTCGGCAACAACCAGAACCTCAATGTCTGGCTTCCGTATACGTCGGCCATGGGCCGCCTGATCGGCCAGCCCTATTTCAACTCGATCACCGTGCGCGTGGCGGAGGGGTTCGACAACGAGCAGGCGGAAAAAAACATCACTGAACTGCTGATCCGTCGTCACGGCGGCGCGGATTTCTATACCAGCAGCAGCGACACCATTCTTAAAACCGTCAACGAGACCACCACGACCATGACCCTGCTGATCGCGTCGATCGCCGTCATCTCACTGATTGTCGGCGGGATCGGCGTGATGAACATCATGCTGGTTTCGGTCACTGAAAGGACCCATGAAATCGGCATCCGCATGGCCGTCGGCGCGCGCCAGGGCGATATCATGCAACAGTTTCTCATCGAAGCGGTGCTGGTCTGTCTGCTCGGCGGCGCTTGCGGCATCCTGCTGTCTTATGCGGTCGGATGGGTTTTTCCACTGTTCGTCAGCAGTATCCGGATGAAGTTTTCCCTGCTGTCGATCGTTTCGGCGGTCATCTGTTCAACCCTGATCGGGGTCGTTTTCGGCTTTCTGCCGGCGCGCAACGCCGCCCGGCTCGATCCGGTGGACGCGCTGGCGAGAGATTGATCATGGTGCAATGCCGTTTCCCTCTCTACCTGCTTTTCGGCCTGCTGGCGGCGGTCAGCCTGGCGGCGGGCGGCTGCGTTTCCCCGGCGCCGGATGCTTATGCGGTGCCGCAAGCGGATCTGCCGGCAACCTGGGCGGGCGAGCCACAACCGGCAGACGGAAGCGCGATTGGCGAAAAATTCTGGCAGGATTATCAGGACCCGGTTCTCGATCGGCTGATCGCGCGGGTGCTTGAGCGTAACAACGACCTGCTCGCCGCGGCGATCCAGGTGCAACGCGCCAAACTGGAGGCGGGCATCAGCCGCACCGACCTGTATCCGACGCTTACGGCCGGGGCGGACGCCGGCCGCAGTTACAACCCGAACGACCATGGCTCGAGCGGAAGTTACAGCCTTTCGGCCGGAGTCAGCTACGAGATTGATCTGTGGAACCGTTATGCGGACAGCTACCGGGCCGCCCGAATCGAGGTCGAAGCCAGTGCCGCCGACCGCAGCAGCGCCGCCTTGTCGGTGATCGGCAGTACGGCGGAGCTTTACTGGCGGATCGGCTATCTGAAGCAGTCGATCGGTTTGTCGCGCGACAGTATAGCGAGTGCCGCACAACTGCTGCGGATTGTTGAGAGCAAATATGCCGCCGGCGCGGCCGGGCAGGCGGACCTGCTCAAAAGCCGGCAGAATCTGCTCAGCCTGCAGGCCGGTCTCACCCAGGAGTTGCAGAGCCTGACCGCAGCGCGGCATGCCCTGGCCATTCTGTTCGACCGCCCGCCGCAGGAAGCGACCGACGAACCGGAGCAACTGCCGGACGGTCCGCTGCCGGTCGTCGCCGCCGGAATTCCGGCCGATATCCTGAGCAATCGACCGGACCTGCGCGCCGCCGAATTCCGCCTGCGGAAGACGCATGCCGAGATCGGCATCACCAAGGCCGCCTATTACCCGAGTATCAGTCTGACCGGAACCCTCGGCTCCAGCAGCAGCCAGCTGCGTGACCTCCTGGATAATCCCCTGGCCACCCTGGGCAGCGGTCTGGTCCTGCCGTTTCTGCAATGGGAACTGACCCAACTGAATATCCGGGTCGCCGAGTCGACCTATCGCGAAGCGGTGATCAATTTCCGGACGACGCTGCATACCGCCCTGGCCGAAGTGGAGGATCTGCTCTCCGCCCGCGCGCATGATCTGGAGCAGGGGGCGCTTCTGCGGCAGGTTTTTGAATTGGCCCTCCGTTCGGAACGGATCAGCGAACAGCGTTACCGGGCCGGCGCCGAGGAATTGAGTGTGCTGCTGGAAGAACGGGAGTCGCGTCGGGCGGCCGGGAGGGCCGTGCTGGAAAACCGTTTGCAGCAATTGCAGGACAGTCTGCAACTGTATCTGGCTTTAGGCGGCGGCCGGAACAACGGCATGAGCGCGGCCAAGGCGGTCATGATCGATCGTCCGCCCGCCGGGCCCCGGAGCATGGCTTCTGCAGACTGATTCGTGTCCGGCTGCAGCAAAAGTATTTTGCAGCATCCGGTTCTCCGGATTCGCTGCGGAATAGTTGCAGAAAAATATTGACCCCGACCGGTAAAAAAACCGGTGCGGTTTTTTTACGTATCCAAAGAGGAGTAGCAATGCAAGTTCGCGACGAGCCTGAAACGCGCAGCGCCAATTCGTTGCTGTTGCTGAGCGACCATGACGGGGTCGATGCGGCCCTCAAGATGCTGCGGACTGAAGGCTACAACGTTCAGCACGCTGACTGTCGAACGTATGACGTCACCCGCGTCCAGGCTTTTTTACCCGATGCCGTGCTCATCGATCTGGAACGGCCGTCCGTGCAAAGCCTGTCGATCTGCCGGCAATTGCGGGCGTGTTTTGACGGTCCGATTCTCGTTCTGACCGCCAAGACAAACGAGGTGGTCCAGGTGTTGGGGCTGGAAATGGGCGCGGACGATTTTCTTTTCAAACCTCAGCCCGCCCCCTTGTTGCTGGCGAAATTGCGGGCGTTTTTACGGCGTTCCGAAGACCTGGGACAGCAACGGAAAAAGTTGGTTCAACTCGGAGAATTGACCATCGATGCGGCGCGAAGAGAAGTCCGGTCCGCCGGGAAGCCGGTCGTCTTAACCTCCCGTGAATTTGATCTGCTTTGGTGCCTGGCGGAAAATGTCAGGTCGATCCTCAGCCGGGAAGAGATTCATCAGGCGCTGTATCATCGGGAATACAACGGCTACGATCGTTCCATCGATATCTATATCTCGCGCATCCGGCAGAAGATCGGCGACGATCCGCTGAATCCGCGCTACCTGAAAACCGTGCGCGGCGCCGGTTACCTGCTGATGGAAGATCACTCGTAACGGTTATCTTCCAGATTCCGTTTTTTACCCAGGCCGTCCCCTTTTCGGGACGGCTTTTGGTTTTGCAGGGGTTTTGTTTTGATCATGTAACAAAACTTATCTTTATCTTTCAAAACCCAACAGAACAACAACACAACGGCAATATAAAAAAATCCTTTTTCGCTCGACGAGTTTCCTAACGAGAGAAGGCTGACGGCACACTCGCAAGGGGAACGACAATGGGTGAAATCACATTTAGCGGACTGGCGACCGGACTGGATACCGATACCATCATTGAATCCCTGATGGAAATCGAACGGCAGCCGGTTGACAACCTGGAAAACGACCTGTCCTATTACGAATCCGAAACTTCAGCTTACGCCGAGTTGAACAGCCTGTTGAGCGATCTTTTTGACGCTGCCGAGGCGATCGACACGGTCAAGGAAATTTCCGCGACGACCGCGACTTCGAGCGCGGAGAACCTGCTCACCGCAACCACCGGCAGCTCGGCTTCCGTCGGCACCTACCAGATCGAAATCCGCAGTCTTGCCGCAGCGCAGAAAGACGTCAGCAGCGAAGGTTTTGCCGATCCCGGCAGCAGCGACCTCAGCGGCAGCTTGACCATCGGCGAAACCACCGTCGAATACGGCGGCGTCAGTCTCAGCGAGCTTGTCAGCCTGGTGAATGAAGCCGCTGCCGGGGTGTCGGCCTCGATGATCAACGACGGGACCGAAAACGGTTATCGCCTGGTGCTCACGGCTGACGAGGCCGGCGTGACAACCGAAATCACCGGCACCGGCAGTATCAGTATCGATACCGCGACCGACGGACATACCTATAGTGCCTCCCAAGCTCATATTGTGCTCGACAATGTGGATATCTACAGCAACGACAACACGCTGACCGGTGCCATTCCCGGTGTGACCCTGGATCTGCTTGATGCCGAGGAAGGAGAGACCCTGACCCTGAGGGTCGATTCGGATACCGAGGAAATCGAGGCGACTCTGAACGAGTTCGTGACCGCCTATAACGCCATCATCACCTGGATGAGCGACCAGAGCGACAGCGACTGGGGCAGCGATTCGACCTTACGTTCGCTCAAACGCAGCATGCAGGGTTTTCTGACTACCCGGATCGAAGGGGACGGTACTTTCAGCAGCCTGGTGGAGCTGGGGTTCGAAACCGACTACGAAACCGGGGAAATCAGTATCGACAGCAGTGCTCTCAGCGCTGCTTTGAACGCAGATCTCGACGGCGTGCTCAGTCTGTTCGCCGGGAATGAGGCGGCAGGCAGTGACGGGATCGCCGATCTGTTCGCAACTTTCCTGGATCAGAAAACCGACAGCTATGACGGGATCTACGCCCTGCGAAAGAGCAGTAACGATGCCAAGATCGAGCGGATTAACGACCGTATCGACACCCTGGAACTCCGCTTGGAAAAACGGGAAGAGTATCTGCGCGAGCAGTACACCGCGCTGGAAACGATGGTTTCCGAAATGAATGCGCAGCTCTCCTATATCGAAGCCATCACGAGTTCCAGCTGATTGAAAAAAACGGGAAATAAAGGAGTCATAAAACATGTCGATTTCGAGTATCAGCGGCAGCACGACGCTCAGCAGTTACACCGACAATGTCAGCAACAACAGCCTCGGGGAGCAGGATTTTCTGACCCTGCTGGTGGCTCAACTGGAAAATCAGGATCCTCTCGACCCGCAGGACAATACGGAATTTATCGCCCAGATGGCCCAGTTCAGTTCACTGGAGCAGCAGATAGCCACCAACGATAAGCTGGATACGCTGTTGTCGACGAACCAGGCGATCGGGCAGCTCTCCGCCTTCAACCTGCTCGGCCAGACAGTGGTCACGCAACAGGACGGCTTTACCCTGGGCGATGAGGCGGTCGAACTCGGATTCAACCTGGAGCAGTCCGCGGAAACCGTGACCCTGGCGATTTTCGATGCCGACGGCTCGGTGGTCGCGACCCTGGATGTCGATGACGTCCCGGCGGGCACCGCGTTTGTTTCCTGGAACGGTCTGGACGGCGACGGCAACGCTCTGCCCGCAGGTGAATATTCCTGCCTGGCAACGGCGATTTACAGCTCTGATTCGAGCGAATATCTGACCACGCTGCAACGTGCCGAAGTGACCGGGATCGATACCAGTGACGGCGCCCGGCTGGAGACCGGCCAGGGGGCGTACGATCTGAGCTCGGTGATTGCGGTCAAAGCCGGCTGATAAGGAGCTGATTGCGTGAACAGGACCGGGCAAAAGCAACTCAACGCAGCTCAGGCGGACCAGCACGACAGTGTCCGTTTCTCCCGCCATGCCGATGAACGGCTGCGTCGGCGCGGGCTGCAAATTTCAACTTCGATGCGGGTTCAACTGATTACGGCAATCGATACGCTGGCCGGCAAGGGCGGTCGATCGGCACTGGTGATGTTCGATCAACTGATCCTGCTGGTCAGTGTCAGCAAGCGCACGGTTATTACCGTCATGGGACGGGAGAGCCTGAATAAAAACGTCTTTACCGATATCGACAGCGTTATTTTCATATCGGCCTGAGCAACGATAAGGAGAAAATCATGGGACTTTCCAGCACACTCTATACCGGCATCAGCGGGCTGCAATCGAACTCCGAAGCCATGAGCGTCACCGGCAATAACATTTCCAACAGCAATACGGTCGGCTTCAAGTCGAGTTCGACGCTGTTTTCCGATGTTCTTTCCGCCAGCATCTCCAGTGCCGGAGGCTCGTCTCAGGTCGGTCGCGGGGTGCAGATTTCCACGGTGGCCACCAGTTTCAGCCAGGGTTCGTTCCAAAGCACCTCCAGCGACACCGATCTGGCCATTGAAGGGGACGGCTTCTTCATGGTCAGCGCCGCTGATTCCGAAGAGGTGTTCTACACCCGCAACGGGTCCTTCAGTTTCGACGACGAAGGTTATCTGATCAATGCCGAAGGGTATCGCGTACAGGGTAAACTTTATGATGAGAACGGCGACTTGATCGGCGGTGATCCCACCGATATCCTGGTCAATTTCGACAATCAGATTCCGGCCCGTCAGACCGAGGAACTGACCCTGACCACCAATCTGGACTCCGGTTCCGAGATCATGACCGCGTTCGACATCACCGACCCGGAAAACACCTCCAACTATTCGACCTCGACCCAGGTTTACGACTCCCTCGGGGATACCCACCTGGTCACCACCTATTTCACCAAGACCGCGGACCAGACCTGGGAGTGGCATACGGTTGTCGACAGCGGCGAACTTGACGCCTCGGTCGCCGCCGCCACGGACCTGACGGAACTCGGCAGCGGCGCCCTGACTTTTGACGGTTCCGGCAACCTGGTCAGCGGCGGGGAGGCAACGACAACCGCCGGGGCGATTGTCTGGGACAACGGCTCGGACCCCGGGCAGCAGATCGACATGACCTTCGATACCACCCAGTTCAGCAGTTCTTCCGTGGTCATTTCCCAGAGCCAGGACGGTTACGCCCCGGGGGAGGTGGTGGAAGTCTCCATCGATGAAAGCGGGACCGTTACGGCCAGTTATTCCAACGGTGAAACCATCGATGTCGCCATGCTGACCCTGGCCACCTTCACCAACCCGAACGGCCTGTCCAAGGAAGGCGGCAGCCTGTATGCGGCGACGGCGGTCTCGGGCACCGCCAGCGTCGGCACCGCCGGAGCGTCCCAGGGGTATATCTATACCAGCAGCCTGGAACTGTCGAACGTCGATCTGGCACAGGAATTCGTTAACCTGATCACCATCCAGAACGGTTATTCCGCCTCGTCCAAGGTCATCACCACGACCGATGAGATGCTGCAGGAATTGATCAACCTGAAGCGTTAAGGGGGCAAGGATGGCTGCCATGAACCCGGAACTGCAGAAAAAACTGTCTGCGCTGGAGCAACTGATCGAACGGGAACGGGCTTTTGCCGTCAACCTGCGGATTGCCGAACTGAAAGCGGTCCAGGAGGAAAAGGGGCGGTTGCTGACCGAACTGCGCGCTTTTCAGGACGGCTGTCCGGATGAGTTGAAACAGCTGGCCGCCCGGCTGCGCGATGGAAACCGGCGCAATGCGCGGCTGTTGCACGCAACCCTCAATTTTTTCCGCCAGGCCATGCATAGCTGCTGCAACAGTATCGCACCGGTCGTTTACGGTAACCGGGGCCACCGCATAGCGCCCAGAACCATCGGCGTCCTCCATACGGGAAAGGTCTGAACATGAGTTTGACAGCATCTCTGTATATCGGTTCGAGCGGGCTGGCCGTCAATCGGAAAGGGATCGAGGTCACCGGCAACAACGTCGCCAACGTCAACACCGAAGGTTATTCGAAACAGACCCTGGAAGTGTCCTCGACGCCGGCACTGGAATACAGCGGCCAAATGATCGGCTCCGGGGCAACGGTCAGCGGGATTTCCCGCGAGACCAACACCTTCGTCAGCAAACAGCTGACCGGTAAATCGGCCGAGTACGGCGAAGAAAACGCCAAAAGTATTGTCCTGGCCGAAATCGAGCAGATCGTCGATATCGAAGAGGGCGGCATCTCAACGGCCATCGACGAATTTTTCGATGCCTGGCAGGAGCTCAGCAACGACCCGTCGGCGACTCTGGAGCGCCGCCAGGTCATGCAGGTCGGGGAAAACCTGGCGGCCGATTTCCAGGCGCTGGTCAGCGATCTGAACACCGTTGCCGAAAGCATCAATACCGACCTGGAAGGCAAGATCACCACCCTGAACCGGCAGTTGCAGGAGATCGCCGACCTCAATGTCCAGATCGTCTCGGCCGAATCGACCGGCATCTCCGCCAACGCGTTACGCGACCAGCGCGACCTCTTGCTGCAGGATGTTTCCGCGGTCGCCGGGGTCACCTATTACGAGGAATCGAACGGCATGGTTTCCGTCCAATTGGCCGGCGGTCAGCCCCTGGTCACGGCCGACACGGTCAGCACCCTGGCCACGGAGTGGGACGCGGGAATTCTCAACATCACCCTGACCAGCGGCGCCTCCACCATGCAACTGGATGCCGGGGATTTCGGCGGCGAGGTGGGCGGCCTGCTGGAGATCCGCGACGAGTACATCCCGGAACTGATCGAACAACTCGATATCCTGGCCTATAACCTGGCCACGGCAGTCAATGGGGTGCATACCGGCGGTGTCGACCAGGACGGCAACACCGGCGGCGATTTTTTCACCTTTTCCGGCAGCGGGGCCAATCCCTGGAACGGCGCGGCCTCCACCCTGACCATGGCCCTGACCGGCACCTCCGCGGTTGCCGCGGGCCTCAGCGCTGAACCGGGTGACAATGAAAACACTCTCAACATGGTGCAGTTGCAGAATGCCGCCCTGATCGACGGCAGCAGCACGCTGAATGAGTACTTTGCCGCCATTGCCGCGGATGTCGGGTTGACGGTCAGCCGGAACAGCGCGGCCCTGGAAAGCGCCGAAGATACCCTGACCCAGTTGCAGAATATGCGCGATTCGATTTCCGGGGTGTCGACCGATGAGGAAATGCTGTTGCTGGTGCAATATCAAGCCGGCTACGAGGCGGCGGCGAGATATCTGACCGCTGTTGACGAACTGTTGGACACCCTGATGAGTATGTGAGGAAGTTAACCATGAAAGTCACGCAGATGGCCCTTTATCGCACGCTGCAGGCGAATCTCGGCAACAACAGCAGCGCCCTGAACGATCTTTATATCCAGGCCTCGAGCGGGAAAAAACTGATCGATGCGTCCGATGATCCGTCGGCCATCGGTTCGGTTTTCAGTTCACGAACCGCGATCGCCACATCGGAGCGTTACCTGGACACCATTACCGCAACCCAGGACGGGATCGACATCCTCGACGGCTATCTCGACAGTGCCGAGGACATCCTGGTGCGGGCCAAGGAAATCGCGGTTGCCGCGATCAACGGATCGCTGTCCGACAGCGATTTAGAGACCTATGCCGATGAAGTGGAGGAGCTGCGGAAAAGCCTGCTGGACATCGCCAATGCTCAGGTCGACGGCAAGTATATTTTTTCCGGTTATGCCGAGGATACCGAGCCGTTCAGCGGGGACCCCGTTGTTTACAGCGGCACCGGCGATCATAAAATGGTGGAAATCAGCGCCGGACAGACCGTGCAGACCAATCTGACCGGAGACGAAGTGTTCACCGCCCCGGTCGACAGCTTTGCCATCTTGAGCCATCTTGAAGATGCTCTGCTCAACGGCGACGTCACGGCCCTGGAAACGTCTCTGCCGGACCTTGAAGACGCCGCCGAACAGATTCGCGGCAAGCGCAGTGAAATGGGCAATATCAACAGTCGCCTCGATGACGTTTCGACCTTGCTGGAGAATCTGCAACTGCAGATGGAGGAGCGGCTGTCCGGCTACCAGGACGCCGACCTGGTTGAAGTGATGAGCGCCATCACCCAGGCCGAACTGGCCTACGAATCGGCTCTGAACGTCAGTGCGCGGATATCCCAGTTGTCGATTCTCGACTATCTGTGACGCGGCGATCAATGCCGGCGGACATTCCTAGGTGTTGCGGGCGAAAATCATTTTTTCGCAAGCCCGGAATCCGGCAGGCGGTAGCTCGTTTTGAGCAGCAGTTTTTCAATCAGTATAGATGATATAACCACCAGCGGCAGCGAGACCAGCAGCCGCACAGCGGTAAAGCGCGGGCCCAGGATCGTTGCCTCCATGATGCTCATCGGGATCATAACCAGCGAGGCGGCGGAGACGTAGGTCATGATCATCGCGTAGCGGGCGCCTTTGTGATAGAGGGCATGGGCGACCGGAAAAGCGACAAAGGTTCCGCCGACGGTGGTGGCGGCCAGCAGGATCGACCACAGATAGCCTTTTATCCCGGCGGTTTCGCCGAAATGCTTTTCAATGACTTCGCGTTTGGCCCAGACATCGAACAGCCCGATGAGGACAAAGGCGGGCGGCAGAATCAGCACCATATCCCTGGCGAAGAGATAAAAGTTCCGCCCCATTTTGACGCCGGGTTTAAATCCGAAAAGAAACGAGCCGCCGAGAAACAGCAGAAAAACGCCGAAGAACAGATAATTCCGGGCCGCTTTATTCAGGGTCATTGCAACTCTCCATAGAAAAAGCCGATCGCCAGCGATATGATGACCGCCACCATCAAACCGGCGGCATTGCGAAGCAATGTGGCGCGGACTCCCAGATACTCTTTTTCAACCGGGTAAGTCAGCACGCCGACCATCATCAGGGTGGTCACGAAGGCAGCGACAACCATGTAGGCCACCCCCTTTTTGACCAGCACACCGGCCAGCGGATAGGCGATAAATCCGGGCATCATGGTCATCGAACCGAGGGCCAAACCGGTAGTCAGGCCCAGCAGGACGTTTTTCTGACCCAGGTAGCCGGTGATCAGGCCCTCGCTGAAAAACAGCACGACGGCAACCAGGATCAGCAGCTTGAGATAGTTGGGCAGGATCCGGCGAAATTTTTTGACCCCGATTTTGATTCCCCGGAGCGTTTTCACCCGATCGAAAAGCAGCGAAATGATCACTATAATGATTGTGACGAGATAAAGTCCGCGCATCTTTCCTCCGCTATGAGGTGTTCCCGGGTTAAGAAGAAAAACCTTCATGGCGGATTTATAATGCCGATGCGTTCTGGAGAATATGATTCAAATCATATGCAGCGAAATAAATATAACGGTTGATCGGTTTATTGCTCCAGTGGATAAATATTTCGTTATCCCGGCATGGCCCTGCCGGTGGGCCATATTTTAACAATTTGAAATTTATATGGTTTCCGGACTTTGCGGAAATGACGTTTAAGGCGGCCTTTTTACTGTTTATTCACCGGCGCCATAGCCGGGGGTTGCCGCTGACGAAAGAGTAGATCGGGGGACTCCATTTCCGGGGACGCATAAACCCATCCCTGGGGCTTGACTGTCGCTATCCGGGCGACAGACACCCTGCCAATGGAGTCCCCCGATCCGCTCTTTGTTGGACAGGGGCCGAACCGGAAAGCAAAAAATCACTTGGCGGCGGAAGAGATGAGGAGCAGGGTGCGTTTATCCAGGCGCCGGATCTCCCGCGACTTTTCGAGTTCGGCCAGGGCCCGGTAGATGGTTTCGTGGGCCATGCCCAGTTCCGCGGCGAGATCCAGCAGCGAGCCGGCCAGTCGAACGCTGCCGCTTTCATCCGCGCGTAAGCGCAGCAGCTGCAGCAACCGTTCAGGCGCGGAACGAATGCCGCGCAGTTCCAGCAGTAGCCGCAGATGCCGGACCTGGGCGGCGAGGAGGGAGTAAAACTGCTGCATGCAGAGTTGGTCCGCGGCAATTTTGCGCAGAACTTCAGCGCGGGGATAACACCAGGCCGTGGTGTCGGTGCGGACTTCGCCGTTGCAGTGATAGCGATCGGTGAACAGGGCGGCTTCGGCAAAGCTGTCCCCATTGCGGGCGGTGTGCAGACAGACGCTGTGTCCGTCCGTGGTGTAACGCACCAGTTGGAGCTCACCCCGCTCCACCGCATAAACGTAATCGGCGGGTTCTCCCTGGCGGAACAGAACGTCGCCCCGGGCTAAAGATTTCCGGATGACGCCGCCGATATCGCCGAACAGAGCGTGGAAAGAAGGCTGTTTCATCGATCTTGCCGTGTCTCTTGATTCAGGTTCGGATTCGGGGTTGGTTGGGCCGCAGGGGTGTCGCTTCGCCGCAGGAGAAAATACCCGTGCGGCGAAGCGAACGGTCGTGCCCGGCTGTCCGGGGTTTCAGGTCAACTGATGTTTCTTGGCCTGATAGCGAAAACTGTCGTAACTGATTTTCAGCAACTGGGCCGCCTGGGTCATGTTGTTTCCGGTTCTTTCCAGGGCGAGCCGCAACAGTTCCTTTTCCACCTCATCCAGCGCAACACCTTCCTGCGGCAGGACAATGTGGAATTTTTTACGTCTTTCCGTGTCCGGGCTGGAGCGTCCGCCCATGTCAAGAGGCAGGCACTGCGGGGTTAAGGTGTCCATATCCTCCATGACCACACAGCGTTCAATAACATTGCGCAACTCGCGAACGTTGCCGGGCCAGGTATAGTCCTGGAAGATTTTTTCCGCCTCCCGGTCGATGGCGGAAACCGGTCTTTTTGAATATTTTCTGGCGAAATGATCGAGAAAATAGCGTGCCAGCACCAGGACGTCTCTTTCCCGCTCATGCAAAGGAGGGATCTGGAGGGAGAACGAACTCAGGCGATAATACAGGTCTTCCCGAAACGAACCTTCAGCCACCAGTTGCCTGAGGTTTCTGTTGGTCAAGGCGATGATGCTGACATCGATCGGCAGATCGACTTTCCCGCCGATGCGGCGCACCGTTCTTTCTTCCAGAACCCTGAGCAGCTTTGCCTGCAGATCGGGCCGCATGTCGCCGATTTCATCGAGGACCAGAGAACCGCCGTTGGCGAGTTCGAAAACGCCTTTCTTATCGCTTTTGGCGTCCGTGAAGGCGCCTCTTACATGACCGAAAAGTTCTCCTTCAATCAGGTTTTCGGGCAGGGCCGTGCAGTTGATGGCGATGTAGGGGATGGTTTCCCCGTCAGGGGCGCCCATATTGCGCCATTGATGGATATTACGGGCCAGAACTTCCTTGCCGGTGCCCGATTTGCCGCTGATTAAAATTGTCGCCACCCCGGCATCGGCTATTTTCCGGGCGTCCCTGAGCAACTTGACGATCGGTGGCGAGCGACCGATAAACTCGTTGTTTTTGCCGATCAGGCGCGATCTTTTCAGATAGGCGATCTCGTCACGGATGCGGGCGTTCTTCAGCAACCGCGCGATCACGATTTTAACCTCTTCAACATTGAAGGGCTTATGCAAATAGTCCGAAGCGCCGTAACGCAGCGCCTGGATCGCCGATGTGCTCGAATCATCGCCGGTCAACATCACAACCGGGAATTTAACCGCCTCTTGCTGCAACGCTTTCAATATATCCAGGCCGGTGGTCTCTTCGCCCAGGTCGATATCCAGCAACATCAGATCGGGTTGCCAGTCGATGATTTTTTCAATCGCTTTGACCGAACTGTGCAGAAGCGTGGTCTCGTAGCCTTCTTTGCGTAACGCCCGGGCCAGCATCGAGATAATCAGTTCGTCATCGTCAAGTAACAGGATACGGCCGCTGCCGCTCATAAAGAAGCCTCCTGCGCAGTGTGCTTAAAAGGTAAAGTGATGCTGAATATTGCGCCGCCGTCAGCACCGTTCGTCGCTGTGATCGAGCCGCTGTGTTCTTCGATTATCCTTTTGCTGATCGCCAGTCCCAGGCCGGTTCCGCGCGTTTTGGTGGTGATGAAGGGTTGAAAGATATTTGCCAGTGTATTGGGCGGGATGCCGTTGCCGCTGTCGCGAATGCTGATGGCCAGTTGGTCGGGCGTCGACCGCTCGGTCGTCACCTCAAGCCGGCCGCCTTGCGGCATGGCTTCAAGCGCATTGAGCAGGATATTCAGAAACACCTGTTGCAACTGGGCGGAATCGGCTTCCACCGCGGGTATGTCCGCGGCATAGTTCTTGTTGAAGACAACTTCCTGCCCGGCCGCCGTTTTGCTTCTTAGCGACAGGTTTTTAATGGTATTGTCCAAAAGTTTGTGCAGATCGAAACGTTCGCATTGCAACTGCGGCGGACGGGCGTAATTCAGCAGGCCTTTAAGGAGTTTTTCCATGCGGTCGGTCTCTTTGATGACGCGCGCGAACAGCTCCTGATCTTCCCGGCTCAGTTCCAGTTCATCGGCCAGTACCTCCAGCGACACCTTGATCCCGGCCAGCGGATTTTTGATTTCATGGGCCAGCCCCGCCGCCATCTCCCCGACCAGAGCCATTTGATTGGCGCGTTGCAGCTCGGCTTCTTCCTTCTTCTTCTGGGTAATGTCGTGGGTGAAGACAATGGCGTATTTCTGTTCCTGCATTTCCAGCAGGCCCAGATTGACCTCGGCCAGGAAGAGCGAGCCGTTCTTTCTTTTGCGCTGGACGACATATCCCATCCACTGGCCTTGCAGCGCGCACTGCAGGCGTTCGGGGCATTCATCGTCAGAGGAAATTTCCGCGATGTTCATCCCCACCATTTCCCCCTCCTCATAGCCGTGAATTTTTGCCGCGGCGGGATTCGCGGTCATGATCCGTCCTTTATGATGCTCGGAGAGGTCAAGCAGGAAAATGCCCTCGCCGGCGCTTTCAAACAGTGTCTGATACAGCAGCCGGGCGGTATCCAGGTGCTCTTTCTGCAGCTTGAGAGAGGCGACCATGGCATTGAAGGAATTCGCGAGATTCCGGAATTCATATTTCAGATCGCTGTCAATGCGATAATTCAGATCTCCGCTTTTAAGGGTTTCCACGGCCTGGGTCAGAACGCCGATCGATCCGGTGAAGCGTTTGAAAAAAGAAGCGGTCACGGCCAGCACGACAATCGGGCCGACCACGACGAGAAAAATAATCAGCTGTTTAACCTTGGTGATATCGTGGTACAGGTTTTCGGAACGCCCGGGGACCTCCTCGTCGATATTGCTGTTCAGGGTATCGATGGTGGCATAAAGTTCACGGCCCTGGGCCGCAAGGCCGGTCAGTAAAGTCTCTCTGTCTGCGGAATCGGCGGAGGACATTTGCAGCAATTGGTTCAATGATGTCAAGTACTGCCGGTTGATGGTGTCGAGTTCATTCAGCGAGGCAATGAGTTGCCGGGAGAATTGACAGCTGAAGCACTCCTCTATAGCGTTTTTGAGTCCGGAAACATCCGTTTGCAACAGCGTTAAATGTTTTTTTTGCGGGAACCGGTTCTGGCGCAGGGCGGTTTGGACCTTGTCGATTCCGTAGCCGAGCCTTTCTACCGCGTCCTGGGTCCTGTGCATGATCAATGCACTTTCCAGTTGCTTGGTCGCGTTGCTGATCGCATAGATGATATAGGAACCACCGATCAGAAAGCAGATCAACATGACGGTGAGGCCGGATAATATCTGGCGCTTCATAGCTTGCCTGCGAAATTTGTTGAGTTTTGGGATTCCGGAAATTACAGCATGTTGCTCAACAATAACATAAAAAACTTATCGATTTAAAATGCTTTTTGGAAGCGTTCAGGCGAAACGGCGGGAGGTCGTCGAATTTTACGGGAATTTGCTGCTGAACCGTCTGCACGGCCCCTGTCACGCAACGGTCCGCAACCTTCGGTCGACTCAGACAAATTTTATTCCGGCTTGCCAGTTCTGATTTTCATTGATCCGGCTCCAGACGATGAGCCCGGTCTGATGCATGAATTTTTCATTGAAGGTTATTCTTGTCCCCTCGAGAATCTGTCCCATTGTCGTGACCCCGATGCCGCCGAGGGAAATGTCGACCAGGGTGGCCGGCTGCGGCCGGCGGCCGGCGGTTTTGTCGTCACTGGACAGAAAGAGGTTGATGTGCTCAAAACGGGAAAACCTTTGGCAGTGCCTTTTCTCCTGCCGGACGGGGTGGACGGCGCAACATTGATCACTGTTGGGGTAACGCTCATGCAGTCCTCTGGCAATAAAACCGGACAGTTTTTTATAGTCGAATGGTTTTTCCAGCAGGTGCCAGCAGCGGTGGCAACGGATCGAGGCGATGGTCTCGATCAGTTCGGCGACTTTGGTATCCGCTGTCGTCATCAGGATGACGGGAGCCTGGGGCGTGCTTTCGGTTATTGTTTCCAGCAGGCTGAAACTGTCCCCCTCCTTTATGTCGAGGTCGATGACGAACAGGTCGAAGTCGAAAACGTCCAACTGGGCCAGGGCCTGATCAATACCGGATGCGGTCACGATATCGACGGGTTTGTTCCGATAGGCGCGGGCAACGGCGAGCAGGATGACCAGTTCATCCGCGACAACCTGTAGCAACCCCATTCTCCTGCTCATCCGACCTCTCATAGTTAACGGCAAAGCAAACCGGAACGAAAAGATGAAATGACGCCCGGATAAAATGTATAAATTTTAATAGCAATAAATGTTCCACTTATAAAACCGCCGTTAAAACAGCCGAGTAGAGAATCATAGCCAAAATTATCTGGGGAAATTCCATAATCAGATTGGGCATAACCCAAGTTGTTCCGGTCATCGTCAAGGCACGGCGCTAGGGGGCTGGCCTTTAGCCGGGTCGGAGAGGCGCAACGCCGCCGGCGGGTAAAAAGGCGGAATTAACGGCTGGGGGGCAGCAATCGGGACACCAGGTTTTTCATGCTGTGGCCTCTGTCGCCGGCGGCATCCGTTATCGAAAAGTTTATCGTACCGATGTCCCTGCCGCTGACGGACGGGCTCGGAACCGGCTGGCGCCAGGCGAACCAGCCGCCCGTAACGGCGGCGGCCAGCAGCAGGATAATCCAGATGAGCAGCGAGAAGTCTTGCGGCTGCGCGTTGCTATTGATGTCTTCAGATTCGATCCGTGCGTTTTTCATGGCATGATTCCTTGACCGGTCCGTTCCCGGCATCAGGTGGTTAAATCAATCAATGATGGAACTTGATCAATGGATTGTTTTGCTGGGGAATACAGGTTCCATGCCATTCCCGCGTGACGATGCCGGATGCGCGCCGGAACGCGCGGCTTGAGAGCTTCGGGCGGTCTGTCTGAAGCACGGCCGGAACCGGGAGGTTTCGGAAAATAACAAACTCAAGCTGGTCAAAATCCTAAATTCCGGGCTCCCCGCTCATGGTTCCGGCGTTTGAGGCCGGCGGAACCGGCGTCATTACGGCCTTTCTCCCGAATGGGAAGGGGGCCGGTTTCCGTGGCACGGGGATTGCTGAATCAAGCGTAACTTCTTTCTCCTGCGGTTGAGATTTTCCAGCTGGGCAAAGTGCCCGGCTGCGGTGATCGATCCGGCGACGAACGGCTGAGTCAGGTGCTGGCGGAGCTACTGATTATATTTCTGGTTATGGTTTCAGCCCCCGCAGCAACCGCGGGCGGCAGGCCGCAACTGCAACCGCAGGACTGCGCCAAGTGCCATGTAACACAAGCGAAAACGGTTGCCGAGTTCGGCGGTCGGCACGGGCGTGCCGTGGGTTGTCTTGACTGTCATCCCCGGCACCCGCCGTCAGGGGGGGAAACCACGGTCGGGTGCAATGATTGTCATAACGACCTGCCCCATTACCGGTTGAAGGACTGCCGGCATTGTCATTCGGACCCTCATCAACCGTTGGAATCTTTGCGTGATCCGCTGAAGCCGGCCAGGCAGGAATGCCTTTCCTGCCATGCCGAAGTCGGGCAGCGGATGGCAACCGCAGCCGGCCGGCATGCCGAATTGTTCTGCAACCGCTGTCACCGTCGGCACAAAGAAATTCCCGCATGCCTGGAATGCCACGAGCCTCACTCCAACCGCCAGGGAGCGAAAGACTGCCTGCGTTGCCATCCGGCTCATCAACCATTGAAAATCGTGCCTGTCGGCCATCTCCCCAACGGTTTTTGCCGCCCCTGCCACAAACAGCAGAGCGACGATCTGGCGACGACGGCAACCAGGCACGGCGGCATCGGTTGCCTCTATTGCCATAAGGGGCCACATCCTGCAACCACGGCCTGCCGGGATTGCCATGGCCTGCCGCACGATTCGTCGATCCACGGTCGCTTCAGGCAGTGCCTGGAATGTCATGGCGATGCCCACCGGTTGCTCGGCACGCGTTAGGTGTTTTTGCCGAGCGGTTTGGGGAATCCACAAAGTCCGAACTGGTTATATTCCCAAATCGCTTCAGCCCGGCAACCATGGGTCTTTGCCTGCGATACCGATAACCTGCTGATAAAATGGAGCATTCATGCATTCCCGAGTTTTGGCATAGGGTTTGCCATTAAACCCATCCGTGATGAACAGAAAACTTCGCATCAATATATTTGTTCTTGCAACGGCCGCCTGCCTGTCCGTTTTTTCGTTGCCGCTATGGGCGCAGACCTCGGCCGGCTACCTTTATCATCTCTCCGATTTCAACGGCACGGTGCAGTCCCTGTGGGCCCGGGTGAGCGTCGATCCCCGGCACGGGGAGGTCTATACGCTGAACCGTTCCGATGCGGCCATCCAGATTTTCAGCGACACGGCCATGCAGGTTTTCGGCTATGGCGAAGGCCTCAGCCTGGCTGCGGCACTGGACATCGCCTCCGGCGATCATGGCGATATCTATTTACTGACCCGCTCCCCGGTGCCGACGGTCAGGCACCTTAACTACCGCGGCGAACAGATCGACCGCCTGCTGATCGACGACCTGGGCTGCGAGGGGAGTTTTCAGCCCGATTACATCGATTACCGCGCGGGCCGTCTGTTCCTGGCCGACGCGGAGAAATGCGCGTTCTGGCCATCGACGAACAACAAGAGATCGTGATCGACCGGGATTTTCGCCGGGAGATCGCCGCACAGATCAAAACGGCGGCCGCCGGCAAGGAACTCAGCGCCGCCCGCATGAAGAAAGTCAAAGATGACCTGAGCGCGTTGCAGGGCGCGATTCTCAACGGTTTCAGCGCCGACGGCCGGAACAACCTTTATTTTACCGTGGCGCCGCTGTTCACCGCTTTTCGGGCCGGGGCAAACGGGCTGGACGCGTTCGGCGTCCCCGGCGGGGGCGCCCGGAAAATTCGGCGTTATTGCCGGGATCGCCGCCGACGGGGAAGGGAATGTTTTCGTCTCCGACCGGTTGCGCAGCGTCGTCCTGATTTTCGACCGTGAACTGAACTTCGTCAGCGAATTCGGCTACCGCGGCGAGCGGCCCGACAACCTCACGGTGCCTGACGATATCGCTATCGATGACAACAACGGACGGATTTATGTCGCCCAGGCGGCCAATCTGGGCGTCAGTGTCTTCAGC
>CAXXGL010000022.1:0-436549 GCA_963676555.2 Geopsychrobacteraceae bacterium | reverse complement strand
CGCGGCCGTTCCGACCCCGGTCACCATGCCCGGAAAAAACAGCAGCAAAACGATCAGGCAGAACATCAGGGCCGGTCTGGTGCGAAACTTGGTGAGAATATCGTAGGCAATACAATCCAGGTTACCCGCATATTTCATGCAGGTCAGAAAAATCATCCCGGTAAAAATGACCAGGTTGATATAGATGTACCATACCGGGCCTTCGAACAGATGCCGGAAGGGCAAACCGAAACCCGTGACTACGGCACTGAGAGCGACGGAAATGAACAGATTGACGGCTATCGGGATATCCTGCCTGAACTTTTTCCCCAGCAGGGTTATTGCGACATAACTGACAACCATCGTGGCCAAAGCAATTCCCGAAGTCAGGTACATTGACTGGCCATGTGCATGTGGGGTCGAAAAGCTCAACATAACAAACGCCTTTTATCGAATCGCCAGTGGGCTGATATTTGTGGTAATCCCCCGCGGAAAGCACACGGCAATTCCACGGGGATCTCATTCAGGCCATCCGAACTCCGGGTGGAGGCTCCCGGATGACCGTTGCCGGCCCTCATTTCCCTGATCCCAAGGCGCCGAGCACGGAAACGATCTGCATGACTTTGGAAACGCTGATGATCGGTTTTCCGGCACTGTTCTTGTCGAAATAGCTATCCTTGTTGCCCTTTTCATAAACGATGTAAGCGTCCGCCTGCGGCATGGCGACATCGAGCAGAATGTTCGACATGTCGTCCCGCCGTTCCTCCCCGCCGATATGGGTCAGAATAACCGGGATGCCTTTCTCTTTGGCGGCCTTGAAAAGCGCTTTCGCCCGGGCGGTTTCGGTATCCAGGTTGACCCCGGCCGAACCGAAGCCTTTGAGGCTGACGCCGACATTGAGGATCACGCTCGCCGCACCGGCCACATCGTCCGCCGTGGCCAGGGTTTTGTATTGCACGGGAAGCTTGGCCCGCTTGGCAAGCACGCTCAGCGTATGGACATCGGCCGCCTGCCCCAGCGAGGTGAGCAGAACCGTTTGTTTAAGTTGCGGAAACCCGGGCGGGGATGTCCGCCGCCAGAGAAAATCCTCCGCTCCCAAGCACAAACAGCGAAACAACGAGACATAACAGAATTTTTTTCATCTTGATGACCTTTACGGCTTTCCAGCGGCCCCGGACCTGGTTGACGGATCCGGGGCCGCCTGAAGGTTAACGGGGAATGATCGGCAACACCACGTGTGACGGATGTTCCGGATCGAGATAAAGGGTGTTCGTCGCTTTGACCCACTCCGTCGCCTGTTCCGGCAGTTCCGCAACGTTCATGTTGCGACTCCAGCGCGGGAAACTGCTGCTGTTCACCGTGACACGGATTCTGTGCCCGGCTTTGAATACATGGCTGGTGGCCCACAGATCGACTTCGTAGCGGTACACTTTACCCGGTTCGATCAGGGTCGGATGGATACCGGATTCACGGAAACGGGCGCGTTGGATACCGTCCACGATATTGATGGCGGTACCGTCGGGCGCGACATCGGAAACACGCACGACCCAGTCGGTATCGACCGCGGAGGAGGAGGCATAGATGTATGCCTTGACCGGACCGGTCACCTCGGTATCCGTCTTCAGCGCCGCACCGGTAAAGGTCAGGCTCTTTTTATCGACCGGGCGCTGATCCTGTGCCGCCGCTCCCGGAGCGCCGTCCGGACCGTAGGCAAACATGTACAAGGTGCTGCCGCCGCGGGTCGGGGTGGGATTCATCGGGTCGTAGACGTAGGATTGCGGTTTGACGGCCTTGCTGGGCGCCGCGGCCGACAGCGTCCCGTCGTTGAGCGAGGCGATGGTGCCGCTTTTACCGCCGCCGAGGTAGAAACTGGTATAGCGGGTGCGGGCCAGAGGCCATTCTTTTTCGGTGCGCCAGACATTGTCGCCGGTGACAAAAATCTTTACCGGTTCATCCGGCGAAAAAGTTTTGTGCTGGATATTCTTCATCCAGTAATCGAAGAATTCCAGCCGCGTGGTGTGGTAGTCGCTGCTGCTCAGTCCGGGAGCGAAATCGATGATGCCCTGTTCGGTTTTCACCGGCGCGAGGTGATGCCAGGGACCCATGAACAGCCGTTGATTGTCGCGGGCCAGTTCCGAGGCGCCTTTGCTCTGGATTTCGTTGAATGCGGTGTAGGAGCCGGGCTGGAAGATATCGTACCAGCCGCCCATATGCATCATGGGCACGTTCATTTCCTGGTAATAGGTTTTCGGACTTATTTCCCACCAGTACAACCCGTCGGTCGGGTGGGAGGCCCACTCCTTGAGCAGGTTCAGTTCACCGATCTGGCAGGGTTCGAAATCGACCGCCGGAATCACCGAATAGAAATTTTCCTTGTCCGCCTTGACGAGCGCCATATTGTCCAGCCATTCCTGCGCCTGTTCCGGAGACATGTTGCGTTTGGCCAGGTTCGGCCCCAGGGTCAGGGACGACCAGGACGCGGCGAACACGTATTCCATGGCGCCGCCGCGATAATACCACTCGCGCCAGAGATCGGCCGCGGTCAGGCCCGGGACCGCACAGGTCAGATGCGGCGGCTGGGAAAGTGCGGTGTTGAGCTGGACCTGGCCCATGTAGGAAACGCCGATGGTTGCAACCTTGCCGTTGCTCCAGGGCTGTCCGGCCATCCATTCCACCACGTCGTAACAGTCGCTCTGTTCCTGGAGGTGCGGGTTGAACACCCCCTCCGAATTGAAACGGCCGCGCGATTCCCAGGTCACGACGACATAACCTCTGGGAACAAAAAACTCGTGCGTTCCCTTGGCCATTTCGGAAGACATCTTCTTGCCGTAAGGCGTTCCCTCCATCAGCGCCGGAAACTTTCCTTCGGCCTTCGGCCGATGGACATCCGCCTTGACGATCGTACCGTCGCGCAACGGTATCGCCACATCGTAATCGATGACGATTTCGTACTGCGCCTGCGAGGGCTCGCCGGGTGCGGCGTCGGGATTCCCCCTGACGGCCCAGACATTTTGCGCCAGCAGCAACAGCACAACGCAAAGAACGGCGTTGAGCCACAATCTGGATACGGGTTGACTGTTTCGTGTTCGCATGTGATCACTCCTTTGAAAAAGCTGATACCGAATTCCCGACCGGATAACAAGTGTCGCCGTCGCTACATAAAGGCAAGGACCGTGCCTGAAGCGTTCTGCCCCGAAATGACGGCTTTTTCCGTTATCCAGGTAAATTTTTCATCCGGTGAATATAAATCAAGTTATAGTCGCGAGGGTGAAAATCGGCGGCTTTCGGCATCGCGATACGAGAGAAGACGGTTATCCGACGGAAAGATAACCTAAGGCATGACAACCATAACCGAAGTTATGGAAACGGGTTGTGTCTTAAGTCCGGCTGCGGAACAAACCGCAACCGGCACGGTCGGCGGCAAGAAAAACCGGGAGGCGGTGACAAAACATTGTGCCCGGGCGCCGCAATCCGACGTTTTTTTACAGTGCTGCGACGCCAATGCACGGCTTGCTCTCCGCGAATCCTGTTCCGGCGCAGCGGAGGCGGCTTGAAACCGGACATACGCCGACTTTCTCCGCGCTCCGTCGTTGCACATGGAAGTAATTTTGCATAAGTTGTAACCACCGGAACCCGGATATCAACCATAAAGGACGCAGAAACCATGAGTCGTTTCAGACTGCTGCAGACCCGGCCGAAGCAAATTCTTTTTTTTATCGTTATTCCGCTCTGTTCAGGATTTGTCACGACCCTGCTGATCTACCTCCACAGCCATTCGCCGAACGACTTGTCGGAAAATCCCTACAGCTATTACGACAAAACCATCACCGCCCGGATAGGCGCATACGCACCCTATGCCTTTCTCGACAAGGGGGGCATTCTCGAGGGCTACGTCATCGACCTGACACATGCGATCAGCCGGGTTATGAGCGCCAGAATCGTCCTGCTGTCCCGCAAGCTGAACGATCCCCAGGAATATGCTTCGCTCAATGACGCGGACGTGGTCCTGTGCATGGTAAAAACCGACGCTACCGGCAAACTGTATGACTTCTCTCCCCCTTACGCCATTCATTCTTTTACCGTTTTTGCGCGCCGGGACGCGCCTGACCCGGCCGGCGTCAAACATATCCTGGACAACCCGAAACTCGTGCTCAATCAGGACGGGGTATATTACGACCTTCACCGCAACGGCCTGAAGGAAAGCCACCTTGCAACCGCCGCAACCGCCGAAGAAGCGCTGCGCAAAGTTTCGCGCGGGGCCTTCGATTACGTTATCCTGGAATCGTACATCGGCGACCAGATCATCGAAAGGAACGGTCTCGACAATATCGTGGCGCTGCGGGAACTTGAGGAAAAAGTTGAATATGCCTTTGCCGCCCACAAAGGCAACGCGGAAGTGCTGAAAATTTTTACCGAGGGCATGGCCTACCTGCAACGCAGCGGCCAGTTCGACAAAATCCAGAAACGCTGGCTGGAAAAACGCTTTCTCTATACCAAGAGCGATCGGGACGCCATCATTTTCTACATCGTTCTCGGCGTGGCCGTCACCCTGGGCAGCATGCTGACTTTTCTCATCTGGTCATACATCCTGAAAAGGCAGGTTCGAGAACGTACCGCCGACCTGGAAGCCGAAATCGCGAAGCGCAAAAGGATCGAGGAGAAGCTGTTATCCAGCCAGGCGCAATTGGTCCAGGCCGACAAAATGGCCGCGGTTGGAACTCTGGCCTCGGGAGTGGCTCATGAAATCAACAATCCGAACGGTCTGATCCTGCTCAATATGGGCTTTCTTCAGCAGGTTTGCACCGATATCCTGCCGATGGTCCGTTATTATCGCCGGCAGGTGTCCGATCTGCCGATTGCCGGCCTTGCCGGCAAAGACCTGGAAGAGAATCTGGCGCCGATCATCAACGACACCCTCCAGGCATCCTTGCGGATTAAGAATATCGTCGAGGACATGAAGGATTTCGCCCGTTTCGAACGGAACGAATGGGCGGAGGACTTCAATCTGAACACGGTGGTCGAATCCGCCCTGCGCCTGTTAAAAAACCTGATCAAGAAAACCACCGATTCGTTCGCTCTTTCTTGCGGCCGCAACCTGCCTGTGATTCACGGCAGCGCCCAGAAAATCGAGCAGGTTTTTCTTAATTTGGTCATCAACGCCTGCCAGGCCATAACCGATCGCAGCCGGAGCATATCGGTAACAACCTCTTACGATCGTTCACATCGGCAGATCTGCCTGATCATCCGGGACGAAGGGCGGGGGATCAAAGCCGACGACATGCCGCACCTGCTGGACCCGTTTTTCACCACCAAGCGGGAACAGGGGGGAACGGGTCTCGGGCTGTCCATCTGCGATACCATTATCAAAGCGCATCGCGGCACGCTGGAGATCAAATCACAACTTAACGTGGGCACAACCGTCGTCGTCCGCTTTCCGGAAGCCCCTGCCGGCCCTGCAAACGGGAGTGCATAAATGTCCAAAAACCCCAATTTTACCGTTCTTCTCGTGGATGATGAAAGCGCCTGGCTGCGGTCCTTCAAACTGATGCTGCAGCGAACCGCCGCCATCGACAACCTCATCACCTGCCAGGACAGCCGCCTGGTCATGGAGCTGATGACCCGTTACGACATCGGCCTGGTACTGCTCGACCTCACCATGCCCCACCTCCGGGGAGAAGACCTGCTGGTCCGGATCAAAACCGAATATCCGCACGTTTTGGTGATTATCGTTACCGGGATGAATACCATCGATGAAGCAATCCGCTGCATGAAGGGCGGCGCCTTCGATTATTACGTCAAAACCTGGGGTGAAGAGCGGCTTTCCACGGGCATCCAGCATGCCATCCGCATCGTCGAACTGGAACGTCAAACCCGGCAGGTCAACCGCATGCTGCTGCATCAGGAGCCCTCCCGTCCCGAAGCCTTTTCGCCAATCATCACGGCCAGCAGGGAGATGCGGGATATCTTTTGCTACGTGGAAGCCATTGCCGGTTCGCGTCATCCGGTCCTGATTACCGGCGAGAGCGGCGTGGGCAAGGAACTGATCGCCCGGGCCATCTATGCGGTCAGTGAAGACAGCGGTAATTTCGTCAGCGTCAATATGGCCAGCCTCGACGATTTCATGCTGGAAGACACCCTCTTCGGTCACTCCCGCGGCGCGTTTACCAATGCCCACACCGGGCGGGAAGGGCTGACCGAACAGGCCAAAAACGGCATCCTCTTCATGGATGAGATCGGCGAGCTTTCCCCGCAGTCTCAGGCCAAACTGCTGCGCTTTCTGCAGGAGGAAGAATACTATCCCCTGGGCAGCGACAAACCGAAACGGGTCCAGGCGCGCATCGTCCTGGCAACCAATCAGGATCTGATCGCCCGCATCGCCGACGGTTCATTCCGAACCGACCTCTATTATCGCCTGAAAGCCCACCATATTCACGTCCCCGCGTTGCGGGAGCGAAAAGAGGACATTCCGCTGCTCGCCCGCCATTTCGCCGAACGGACAGCGGCAGAGTTCGGCCGCACTCCGCCGCAACTTCCCGGCGAACTGCTGCTGATGCTGACCCAGTACGACTTCCCCGGCAATATCCGCGAACTGCAGGCAATGATCACTCACGCCGTCAGTCTGGGCAAGGAACTGTTGCGACGGGACGACTTCGAGGCCCTGGCCGCATGCTCCGACGAAGAAGCCAACGGGCTCAATACGGAAAACATGATCCTGAATTACCTGTTGGAGATGGAAGACATTCCCTCGTTTGCCGACATGAAAAAAATCATGACCACGGCCGCCTTATTGAAAACCGGGGGCAACCAGACGGCCGCAGCACGGCTTCTCGGCATTTCCCAGCCGGCCATGAGCAAACGCATGCGGGAATGTTCGTGATGCGGTTATCGAGGGATAACCGACCGGTTCGTGGTTGAGGGTTCCGGCCGACTCACCAGCCCGTATCGGCGCGCACCCGCAGAAAGGCCGGGAATTTCGGTATGCCGGACGGATAAACACCATAGTATTTGAAACTGATAACCGAGCCGACCGGCGGCGGGTCGTCCCGTTCGGCGTCACTGAACCCGGAGCCGATCCGGAAGCGGGTTCCATCCTTCAGTTCGACCAGCAACGCCCCGAGCCGTTCCCGATTCCGGCCTGTGCCGGGCAGGTGGGCCAGCACGGTCGCTTCGGCATCCCGGAAACTTTTGACTTTGAGAATGTCGGCGCTGCGCCCGGCGGCATAAAACGCACCCGGTTTGCGTACGATCAGGCCCTCGCCGCCAAGCCGTTCGATCCGCTGTAATTCGTTCAACAGATGCTCGCGATCGCGCACCGGAGTCTGTGCGATGACGAATGCGTAAGCGGACGGATGCGCTTTGAACCAGGCTTCGGCCTGCGCAATGCGGGTGGTGAAACCGCCCGCCGCCTTGGGGACATCAAAGACGGCGAACTTGAGCCGTTGCCAGCCGCGATGCGGCTGCTGCTGCCTGACGATCGAAACGGTCCGCGCGAAACCGTCCCGGCCGCCCCAGAGTTCCCCCTCCAGGGGAAAGGGCGGCAGGTCACGAACAAATTCCTGCGGCGGAAAAAACCGTTTGCCGTTTTTGGAAAACAGGCGCTTGCCGTCCCAATAGCCGCGTACGCCATCCAGCTTTTCGCTCATCAGCCAACCGGAAACGGAAATTTCGCTGTGGCGGCTATAAGTTTGCGGCAGCATCAACTCCGCCGCAACAACCGCCGACGGCAGCAAGCCGCAGCACAACAGTAAAACAATCTTGCCGAGTTGACTCCGCAGCGCTGTCTTACCCATATTCCCCCCGTCCTTGTCTGTCGTCAGGCGCTCTTGCGATCCAGCCCGCGGTACTGGATCGCCTCGCTCAGATGCCGCGTGTCGATCTGTTCGACTCCCGCCAGATCGGCAATCGTTCGGGCCAGTTTCAGGATCCGGGTAAAGCTGCGCGCCGACAGGCCCAAGCGATCGGTGACCTGTTCCAGCAGGGCGTCCCCCCGAGCTTCAAGCCGGCAGAAACGTTTGATATGACGGGCCTGCATCTGGCTGTTGGCATGCAGCCCGAAAGCTTCCAGGCGTTCGCGCTGCACCTGCCGGGCCCGGTTGACCCGTTGCCGGATCGTCGTACTAGTCTCGGCCGGGCGTTCGTCGGTCAGATCCTTGTGCGCCACCCGCGGCACTTCGACATGCAGGTCGATACGGTCGAGCAGCGGCCCGGACAGACGGCTGCGGTAGCGTTGGATCATCGCCGGGGTGCAGCTGCAGTCATGGTGCTGATCGCCGAAAAACCCACAGGGGCAGGGATTCATGGCGGCGACCAGCATGAAATCGGCCGGATAGGTCAGGCTGAGCGCGGCCCGGCTGATGCTGACCTGCCCGTCTTCCAGCGGTTGGCGCAGCATTTCCAGAACATTTTTCTTGAACTCGGGAAATTCATCCAAAAACAGGATGCCGCGATGCGCCAGCGACACCTCGCCCGGCCGCGGATAGGTACCGCCGCCGATCAGACCGGCATCGGAAATGGTATGGTGCGGGGAACGGAAAGGTCGTTTCCGCACCAGGGAATTCCGCCGTGAAAGCAGCCCGGCGACGGAATGGATCTTTGTCGTTTCCAGCGCTTCTTCAAAGGAAAAATCCGGCAGAATAGTCGGCAGGCGCCGCGCCAGCATGGTCTTGCCGCTGCCGGGCGGACCGGCCATGAGGATATTATGGGAGCCGGCGGCGGCAACCTCCAGGGCGCGCTTGACATGTTCCTGCCCGCGCACTTCGGAGAAATCATCCCCCTCGCTCCCGCGTGGTTCCGCCTCCGCCGTGGTCGCAAGCCGATAGGGTGCGAATGTCCGTTCGCCGTTGATCAGGGCCACCGCTTCCCCCAGGTCCCGTAGCGGGAAAACGTCCGGCCCGGCAACGATGGCGCCTTCGTCGGCATTGTCCGCGGGCAGCAGGAGCGCATGCCCGCCATTCCACTCGCGCACCGCAACGGCAAGCGGCAACACCCCGCGTACCGGTTTGATCCGCCCGTCGAGAGACAATTCTCCGACCAGCACATAGTGTTTCAGTTTTTCCGCGTCGACAATACCGGTCGCGCAGAGCAGACCGATGGCGATGGGCAGATCGAAGGCGGCCCCGTCCTTGCGCACATCGGCCGGCGCCAGATTGATGGTGATGCGCCGTGCGGGAAAATCGTAACCGGAATTCTTGATCGCCGACTTGACCCGGTCTTTACTTTCCCTGACCGCGCCCTCGGGCAATCCGACCGTCGAAAATTGAGGTAAGCCCTGGGCGATGTCGACCTCGACTTCAACCTGATAGGCGTCGATGCCGATCAGCGCCCCGGAGACAACTTTTGCCAGCATATCCCCCCCCCTTTTTATGCCCTGCTGAGCAGCCTGTTCCAGGCGGCACAATCCCCGCAACAACAGCTTATCGAATGTTATGTCCGGGGATTGAATTTTGTTCCTGATCAGGCTTGATGATCCAGTTCATCGATATATTTTTCCGCCATCACCGCAGCCACCGCGCCATCGCCGACTGCGGTGGAGACCTGTTTCAGCACGGTCGTGCGACAGTCGCCCGCGGCATAGATACCCGGAATCGACGTCAGGGTGTCTTCCCCCGATTTGATGTAGCCATCTTCATTCAGATCCAGCAGGTCGGCGACAAAACCGGTCGTCGGGGTCACTCCGACCGCGACGAACATCCCCTGGATCTTGATCGTGCGCGTCGTCCCGGTTTTCATATCGCGCAGTACCGCCCCGGTCAAACCGGATGAATCCGACTCCAGGTTTTCAACCACCGAACACCAGGCCATTTCTATTTTGTCATTGGCCTCGATCCGGTCCTGCAGTATTTTCGTTGCCCGCAACTGGTCGCGCCGATGAACCAGAATAACTTTACTGGCAAACCGGGTCAGGTAGAGCGCTTCTTCCGCGGCGGTATCCCCGCCACCGATCACGGCGATCGGCACATCGCGGAAAAAAGCCCCGTCACAGGTCGCGCAGTAGGAGACGCCGCGACCGACTAACGTCTCTTCTTCAGGGACACCGAGCTTGCGGGCGACCACACCCGTCGCAATAATGATCGCCTTGCAGGTTATCTCCTTGCCGTCGACAACCAGGGTTTTGGTATCGCCGTTGTTGATGATTTTCTCCACACTGCCGTAACCGGTTTCCAGGCCGAACTCAACACAATGTTCCTGAAAACGCATCATCAGTTCCGGACCTTCGATGCCGCCGGGAAAACCGGGCCAGTTTTCCACCAACGTCGTGGTCATCATCTGACCGCCCATGACCATTTTTTCCAGCAGGAAGGTCTTCAACCGGGCACGTGAGGCATAGAGCCCGGCCGTCATTCCGGCCGGGCCGCCACCAACAATAACAACATCGTACTGTGTATCACTCATTCTTTAGCGCTCCTTAAGCTGAAATTTGCAAATGCGCATTTTCGCATATTTCCCTGTAAAAGGAAACACCGGCCGCCGAATTCCCATTTGATCTTGAGTTTCAGTGCGGATAATATAACCTGCTGACGAGGAGTCGATGAGATGTTGAAATTAATCAGGTATTTTTTGTGGCTGGCCGTAATCAGCGCCCTGGCGATCGGCTTCGATCAACTGATGCGGAAAGTTCCGCTGCAGACCCCGGGACTACGGGAAACACAAACCTTTTATATCGATTTTCGCACCCGTCTGCTCGGACTGACAGCCAAAGACAATGCAACCGCTGACGACCGCATTGAAACAATGATCAACCGCTCAGCGCAGCGGAGCAGCCTGCCGGCAACACCGCCGCAGCGTTATCTCTATGTCGACGACAGCGGCGACCTGCAGTTTGCCGACAGTCTGCAACAGGTGCCGGTCAAATATCGCTCCAATGCCCAACCCCTGGCGGAATAATCATGCTCGCCCGTAAACACGACCGGCATCAACTGTTCAGTTCCGAGGACAACCCGGAGTCCGCCTGCAAAGGGATTCCGTCCGAATCCTGCCGGCAAATGCGCTACAATTTTACCGTCAACGTCGCCAACGGGGCGGCCTCCAAGCTGGCGGAACAGATCGCCGGGCCTAACCTGATTCTGCCCTGGCTGTTGCAGTTGATCGGGGCGCCGGTATGGATGTTCGGCTTTCTCATGCCGATCAAGCAAAGCTTTTCATTACTGCCGCAAATGCTGGTTGCCGGCCGGATTCGCCAATTGTCCCGGCGCAAGGGAGTCTGGGTCGGCGCCGGCTTGAGCCAGGCCCTGTGCCTGCTGCTGATGATACCGGCGACGCTCTGGCTGCCCCCGGTTGCCGCCGGCCTGAGTCTGTTGCTGCTGCTGATACTTTTCAGCGCGGCCAGCGGCACCGCATCTATTGCGTTTCAGGAGGTTCTCGGCAAAACCATTGCCGCCGGTCGCCGCGGGCGATTGCTGGCGCGCAGGGCGCTCATCGGCGGTATTCTGACCACGCTGGCGGGTTTCGTCATCAATCGCCTGCGCACCACCGGGCAAAGCCAGGAGATCACGACGATTCTTTTACTGCTGTTTATCGCGGCCCTGCTTTGGGGGCTGGCCGCACTTTTTTTCGCCCTGACACGCGAATTTCCCGGAGCGGTTCAGGGCGGGCGCAACACGGCGGCGGAAGCCCGGGCCGGGTGGCGACTTTTTACCCGCTATCGGGGGTATCGGCATTTTCTTTACGGTCGCAGCCTGCTCCTGACGGTCGAGCTGGCAACCCCTTTTTTCGTTCTGCATGCCGGGCAGGTGTTGAACCTTCAGGTCCGCAGCATCGGCGCGCTGATGATTGCCATCGGCGTGGCCCAGATCATCAGCAGCCCGTTTTGGGGGAAAATGGCCGATCAAACCAGCAAAAAAGTCATGTCCTTAAGCGCCATTATCGCCGCCGGCGCGGCCCTGGCGGCCATTTTATTGGAATTCATCCCGTTTTATTGCCCTGCAATACATCGGCTATTTCATGGTCTTTGTGCTGATCGGGCTGGCCGAGGCCGGGGTGCGACTGGGCCGGAAAACCTATCTGGTCGACGCCGCTCCGCCGGAAAACCGCGCGACCTTTACCGCATTCAGCAACAGTGTCGTCGGGATTCTGGCCATATTCAGCGGCGCCCTGGCCGTTATCGCCCAGTGGCTCGGGGCGACCGCGATGTTGATTGTCATCGCCCTGTTGATGCTGGCCGGTCATTATACCTGTCGCCGGATGCCGGAAGCGGAACAAATGCTGTCCACCCCACCGGAGGGCTAAGGCGTGCCGTAGATATCGGCACGACGATCGTTAAGAATATCAATCTGTCGGCGATAGGCCTCCAATTCGGAAAAATCGAGTTGAGCGACCAGTTCGGTATCTTCCTCTCCGGCCGTCCGCAACACATTGCCCAGCGGAGAAATAATCTGACTGAGGCCGAAAAAGTCGAGCTTCCCCTGCACGCCGCAACAGTTTGCCGCCAGGACAAAAAGCTGATTTTCTATCGCCCGCGCACGCAGCAGGGTTTTCCAATGTTCCTGTCGCGGTTTCGGCCATTCCGCCGGCAGACAGATGATTTCCGCCCCTTCCAGTGCCAGCTTCCGAAACAATTCGGGGAAGCGCAGATCATAACAGATCGCCACGCCCACACGCCCGATCGATGTGTCGACCACCAGACTGCGGTCGCCGGCACTGAGATAGCGATCTTCATGCATGGTTGAAAACAGATGAAGTTTGCGATAACTGCCGACGAGTTCGCCGCAGTCGATCACATAGGCGGTATTGTAAATGCTGCCGTCCACCAACTCCGGCAGGCTGCCGACACTGACCAGGCCCAAATCTTTGCACAGCTGCTGCAATCGGTTCAGAACCCGCGGTGTCTCCTGCGCCAATGCGGATAAATTGCGGTAGTCATAACCGCAGCTCCACATCTCCGGCAACACGGCGACCCGGGCGCCCTGATCAGCCACGCGACGCAATGCGGCCGAGGCCTGGTCGATATTCCGGTCAATATACCCCAAGCTGATATTAAACTGGATGGATGCCCCGGTCAGTGTTTTCACTTTAAACTCCTAAAGTAGAAATAAAATTGGGTTTTATTTTTCAACAGCAGAATACAAGGGCTTTTTATATACATAATCAACATTATAAAAAAAGTAAAAAGTTGGAATTAAAACACCGGATTTTGTTGACGCTTAATAATCCCCATGCTAGATATGTGAAGATTTATTTTACTGTAAGCGTAAATTGAGCGTATTGGAACAATTTTTATTACCGCCGCGACCATGCCGGGAAACAGCCGGTTGCGGCCTTTTCGCAAGCAGTTGCGAATTGTTGCCGACAGCAGGATTTTTTAGAGCCATAGTCGCATGACCGCTGGAAGACTGACGTTCGTTTCACAACATCCGACTTCCCCCCAGACCCGCCTTGCCACGGAGCTTTCATCATGAAATCGAAAGTTGCCACTTTCATCATTATGTTGATCTTCTGGACTGTCCTGTCCGGCATGTTCGACGCGTTCCATTATTCCCTGGGGGTGCTGTGCTGTCTGCTGGTGGCTTTTTTCAGCAGCGACCTGCTCTTCCCCGATGCAGGCAAACCCTGGCTGAAAGAATTCTTCGGCATGCTTTGCTACCTGCCGTACCTCCTGTGGCAGATCATCCTCGCCAACCTGCAGGTCACCTACATCGTCCTCCATCCGCGCATGCTCGACAAAATAGATCCGCATCTGTTCCGTTTCGAAACCAGTCTCAAGCGCCCGATATCCAAAATCGCCATGGCTCAGTCGATCACCCTGACCCCGGGGACCATTACGGTCAATATCCATGAAAACCAGATCGCGGTTTACGCCCTGACCAGAGAAGCCGCCGCCGCCTTGCCCGGCGAGATGGAGCGCCAGATCGCAAAAGCCCTGGAGATTGAATAGCCATGCTTGACACCATCATCCTCTATGCAGCCATCCTGCTTATTTTTCTGATGTTGCTGAGCCTTTACCGGGCCATCGGCGGCCCGACGGTACTGGACCGGATCCTCGGCGGCAACGTGATCGGGACCAAAACCACGGCGCTGCTGCTATTGGTCGGCATTCTGTACGGCGATCTGGCGATGTTCGTCGACATTGCAATGGCCTATGCCCTGCTCAACTTTATCGCAACCCTCGGGGCAACAAAGTTTTTTTTGCGCAAGCGCAATACCGCCGAACTCCTGGTTGCCGTATTGGACGAAGAAGCTCCCGTACTTAAAGCCTCAGGCGATGCCAAGGAGGAAACTTCATGAATGCGCTGGTTATCATCTTCCTGACGCTGGGCATGTTTTTCTTCACCGTGGGCGTTATCGGGGTGTTGCGGTTTCCCGATTTTTACAGCCGGTTGCATGCGGCCGGCAAATCCGATTCACTGGCCGCCGTGTTGATCGTCATCGCCGTTGCGCTTTACAACCTGCAGGAATTCAACTTCGACAACCTGCTGGTCAGCCTGAAGATTCTGCTGATTGCCGTTTTCATCTATGTCGCCAGCCCCACCGCCACCCATGCGATCACCAAGACCGCCCTGGTTATCGGCGTCACCCCCTGGTCCAAAGGGAGGAAAAAAAAATGATCTGGATTATCGATCTGTTCATTCTGCTGCTGGTTGTTATTTGCGCCATCGCAGCCATCAGTATCAGGGACCTGCTCAGTGCCACCATCATTTTCGGCGTCTACAGCTTTCTCATGTGCCTGCTGTGGGCGGAAATGGGCGCTGTTGACGTTGCCTTTACCGAAGCGACCGTCGGCGCCGGCATCAGTACGGTGCTGTTTATCGCCGCCATTCTCAACACGACGCGGAGGAGCAGAGATTGAAAACGCTCGCCCTGTTCACGACTTTGGTGACCGGCGCCGTGCTGCTCTACGGCACCATGGATTTTCCGGCTTTCGGCGATCCCCAGTCGCCGGCCGCGACCCACTTGTCCGCCTACTTCATCGAAGAAGCCGTGCATGAAACTCATGTCCCCAATCTGGTGACCGCGGTTTTGGGCGATTACCGGGGTTACGACACCATGTTCGAAACCGTGGTCATCTACTGCGCCGGACTGGCCGTGGTCAGCGTGCTGCGGAAAAAAAGAACGCCGCAGCAGGAGGACAAAACATGAAACTGCTGCAGGAAAGAACCGCCAAACAGAAACTCGGCGAAAGCCTGATTATCCAGACCGCCGTGCGCCTGCTGGTGCCCTTCATCCAACTCTTCGGACTTTACGTTATCGTTCATGGCCACTACAGCCCCGGCGGCGGTTTCCAGGGCGGGGTTATTCTCGGCGCCTCTTTTGTCGTGCTGGCGCTGGCCTTCGACCAGAAATTCTCCATGCATTACATGTCGGAGCGGGTCAATAACCTGCTCGGCAATATCGGGGCGTTGATTTTCACCGGCACCGGCGTACTGTGCGCCATCTTCGGCGGTTTGTTCCTGGATTACAGCGCCCTGGACAAACTGATCCCGCTGGGGCCGGTCGGCTGGCGCTCATTCGGGATCTTTGTGGTGGAAGTCGGCGTCGGACTGGCGGTCATGAGTATCATGGCGGCACTGTTCTGGGTTCTGAGTTCAAACGGAGACATGGAAGAAGGACTTTAAACATGGATCAGATTATCGCATTGATCATCGCCAAATATAATTACTGGATTTACGTCACCCTGATGATGATCGGCTTTTACGCCATGATCGGCAAAAGAAATCTGGTCAAGAAACTGATCGGCATGAACATTTTCCAAACCGCGATCATTCTGATGTTTGTTTCCTCCGGCGTGAAACAGGGCGCCGGAATCCCGATTCTGGACAAACATCAGGCCATGGAACATGGGGTCCGTGTCGCGGAAATCGTCAACCCGCTCCCTCACGTGCTCATGCTCACCGCGATTGTCGTTTCCGTCAGCGTGACCGGGGTCGCCCTTGCCATCCTGTTGCGCATCTATCGCGAATACGGCACCCTGGAAGAGGATAAGATTCTGGAGAAACTGGACCGATGAGTGCGTCTAACCTGCACATCTACGTCATGGCCGCACCGCTGTTGACGGCCTTCTTCGTCAATCTGCTGGGCAGAGTCTCCAAAGCCTGGATCGCACCCCTGACCCTCGGCTGCCTGACATTTTCCACCGTCAGTTCACTTATCGTCATGGGCCGGGTTATCGTCTCCGGCGGATTCAGCTATACGGTCGGCAACTGGAAAGCCCCCTACGGCATCGAACTGGTGGTCGACCATCTGTCGGCGGCCATGCTGGTGTTGATTTCGGTCGTCGCACTGACGGCAACCGTATCGGCGTTAAAATCCGTTTTTCAGGAACTGCCGGAACAGGAATACCTGTTCTTCACACTTTATATGATTCTGATCGCCGGCCTTTACGGGTTGGTATTGACCGGGGACGCCTTCAACCTCTACGTATTGCTGGAAATCACCTCGATCACCACTTACGGCCTCATTGCCATGGGCAAAGGGCGGGCCCCGCTGGCCAGTTTCAATTACATCATCATGGGCTCCATCGGTGCCAGCTTCTACCTTTTGGGCGTCGGTTACCTGTATCTGATGACCGGCAGTCTCAATATGGCGGATATCGCCGGCATTCTGCCGACCATCGACGGCGGTGCCGCGGTGGCCACCGCTCTGGCGTTCATCATCGTCGGCCTGTGGGTCAAAATGGCCTTCTTTCCCCTGCACGGCTGGCTTCCCAACGCCTATTCCCTGGCCCCGACCGGGGCCGCTCTGATCGTCGCGCCGCTGGTCACCAAAATTACCATTTACCTGATGATCCGGGTGATGTTCTCGATCTTTTCCGTCGATTACATCTTTTTCAGCCACCCGCTCATCCTGAAAGGTGTCGTCTGGATCGCGGCCCTGTCCATTATCTGGGCTTCCTCGCTGGCGCTGGCGCAACGCGACCTGAAGCGCATGCTGACTTATATCATCATCGCCGAAGTCGGGTATATGGTCGGCGGGATCTGGCTCGCCAATTCCATCGGCATGACCGGCGCCGTCCTGCACATCATCAATGACGCCCTGATGACTCTCTGCATGTTCCTTGCCGCTGCCGCTATCGCCTATCGCCTCGGCAGCCTGGAGCTGAAAAACCTGCAAGGCATTTATCGCAAAATGCCGGTCACCATGGCCGCTTTCACCGTCGGTGCTTTTGCCCTGATCGGCGTGCCGCCGACGGCCGGTTTTTTCAGTAAATGGTATCTGCTCCTGGGCGGCATCGAAGCCGGACAATGGCTCTATGTCATCGCTCTGCTGTTCAGTTCGCTGGTCAATGCCGTACTCTTCTTCCGCATCATCGAAATCGGCTATTTCTTCAAAGACGGCGAGCATCACGGACATGAGCAGCTGGCGGAAGCTCCTGCGAGCATGCAGGTGCCCCTGGTGGTCAGCGCCACGGCGCTGATCGTTATCGGTCTCAGTTCGGGACCGCTGGTTGAAAAAATCGTCAAACTGGCGCTTCAGCCGGGTTTTGAATAAAACCGAATACTTATTCAAGCAGTTTGACCACTGCTGAACGACAAACAGGGCAGTCCCCATTATGAATTACCAAATTTCAATCTGGCCGTTGGCGGCCGTGCTGATCTCCTTGATTGGATCGATCCCGATCATGCTGTCGGATCGCAGTCCGAACCTCCGCGAAAGCTGGACCCTGCTGATCGCATTCTGCAAAGTCGTGATCGTCGCTTCGCTGGTGCCGACGGTGTTGGCCGGCGGCGGCTTTCAGTTCACCATCGCCGAGGTCATCCCGGGTGTTCCGCTGGCGCTGCGCGTCGACCCCATGGGAATGTTTTTCGCCCTGGTCGCCTCGATTCTCTGGTTCTTCACTTCGCTCTATTCCATCGGCTACATGCGATCCCTGAACGAGCATGGACAAACCCGTTATTTCGCTTCGTTCGCGGTCGCCATTTCGGCGACGCTGGGGGTGGCTTTTTCCGCCAACCTGCTGACGCTGTATCTGTTCTACGAAATGCTGTCGCTGTCCACCTACCCCCTGGTGACCCATCACCAGGACGCGGAAGCGCGCCGGTCCGGACGCAAATACCTGACTTATATTCTCGGCACCTCGATCGGGCTGGCCCTGCCGGCCATGCTGGTGGTTTACTCTCTGGCCGGAACCCTCGACTTCAAAACCGGGGGATCCTGGCCGGTTCCGGGGCCTCGTCCCAGACCCTGGCGCTGTTGCTGGTCCTGTTTCTGTTCGGCTTCGCCAAAGCGGGGCTGATGCCCGTACACGGCTGGCTTCCGGCGGCCATGGTGGCTCCGACTCCGGTCAGTTCTTTCCTCCACGGCGTGGCGGTGGTCAAAGTCGGGGTCTTTTCGGTCCTGCGCATCATTTTCCACATTTTCGGGCCGGAACAGTTGCTGACGCTCAATCTCGGCTGGATCATCACCACCCTGGCCTCGGTGACCATTCTGGTAGCCTCTCTGGTTGCCCTGACCCAGGACAACCTGAAACGCCGGCTGGCGTACTCGACCATCGGCCAGCTCTCCTACATGATCCTCGGTGCCGGCATGATCAGCGCAACGGGAATGACCGGCGGCGTTCTGCATATCGCCATGCACGCATTCGGAAAAATCACGCTGTTTTTCTGCGCCGGAGCCATTTTCGTCGCTGCCGGGAAAAAATACATCAGCCAGATGGACGGCCTTGGACGCCGCATGCCGGCGACTTACCTGGCTTTCTTTTTCGGCTCGTTGAGCATCATCGGCATTCCGCCCCTCGGCGGTTTCATCAGCAAATGGAATCTGGCTCTCGGGGCGCTTGAAGGGGGGCAGCCGGTCCTGCTGGCGGTGCTGCTGTTCAGTTCATTGCTCAACGCCGCTTATTTTCTACCGATCGTTTACCGTGGTTTTTTCGCTCCGGCGGCCGACCCGATTTTCGACCAGGGAATCAAGGAGGCGCCGCTCTGCTGCCTGATTCCGCTGTCATTCACGGCCTGCGCTTCGCTGGGGCTGTTCTTTTATCCCGACGTTTTTTTGCGCCTGGCGCAGTTGACCTTATTTCCCTAGAGCGAGGCATGAGATGAATCCTGAAGAAAAAAAACCGGAAGTCTGGACCTGGTTCGATCATGCGCCCAACATCAGACGCCTGAGGATCGGCTTCTATATCGTGCTGGCTCTGCTGGTGGCGCCCGACTTTTTCCTCCATAAACACAGTCTTTTTTCCCGGATCGAGGCCTGGCCGGGATTCTATGCCTTTTTCGGATTCGCCTCCTGCGTGGTCATTATTCTGATTTCCAAACTGCTCGGGTTCGTCCTCAAGCGCAGGGAGGACTATTACGATGAGTAGTCTACACCCGACTCTGCTGTTTTTTGCCGGCGCCCTGCTGCTCTGGGTCCTGCCTCTAAGGGGGCGTCAGCTGCTGGTGCTGCTGGTCCCGGCAACGGCTTTTTTCGCCATTACCCAACTGCAACCGGGAGAGTTTTACCAGTACCAGTTGTTCGGCTTTGATCTCAACCTGCTTCGGGTTGATAAACTGAGCAAAGCCTTCGGATATGTCTTTACCATTAATGCCCTCGCCTGCTTCCTGTTTGCCCTGCATTTGAAACAACGTTACGAGCATACCGCCGCGCTGGCTTATATCGGAGCCGCTTTGGGAGCGGTCTTTGCCGGAGACCTGGTCACTCTTTATCTGTTCTGGGAGGTCATGGCCGTCACCTCGACGTTTCTGATTCTCGCCCGCCGGACCGATAAGGCCTACAGAGCGGGTCTGCGTTATGTCATGGTGCATATTTTCGGCGGCCTTTGCCTGCTCGCCGGTATTTTGCTGCAAATCAATGCGACCGGGTCGGTTGCCTTTGAGGGGTTCAGCATCCAGGGAGTGCCGACCTATCTGATTCTGATCGGCTTCCTGGTCAATGCCGCGGCGCCGCCGATGTCGGCCTGGCTGTCCGATGCCTATCCGGAAGCAACCGTAACCGGCGGCGTCATCATGACCGCCTATACCACAAAAACCGCGGTCTATACCCTGATCCGCGGATTTGCCGGGTGGGAAATCCTGATGGTTGTCGGTTGCGTAATGGCCATTTACGGCATCATCTACGCAATTCTGGAAAACGACATGCGCCGCATTCTGGCCTATTCCATCATCAACCAGGTCGGGTTCATGGTCTGTGGCGTCGGCATCGGGACCGCCATGGCGATCAGCGGAGCGGTCGCTCATGCTTTTGCCCATATTATTTACAAGGCATTGCTGTGGATGAGCGCCGGAGCGGTGCTGTACATGACCGGAAAGAGCAAATGCACCGATTTGGGCGGCCTCTATAAAACCATGCCGTTGACCTTGATTTTCGGTACCGTCGGAGCACTGGCAATTTCGAGTTTTCCTTTCCTCTCGGGCTACACGACCAAACCGATGATCATCGAGGCAGGGGTTCACGAAGGGCTGTTTTGGGTCTGGTTCATTCTCGAAATCGCCTCTGCCGGGGTCTTTCTGCATGCCGGCATCAAGTTTCCCTATTTTGTCTTTTTCGCCAAGGATAACGGCCTGCGTCCCGGGGAACCGCCCAAGCACATGCTGTTCGCCATGGCTTTTCTGTCCTTCATCTGCATCTTTCTGGGCGTCTATCCGCAACCGCTCTACAATATTCTGCCCTATCCGGTGCATTACCACGCCTACGGTTTTGAGCATACGCTGAACATGTTCCAACTGCTGATGTTCTCGGCTCTGGCTTTTTTTCTGCTGCTGCCTTTGCTCAAACGGACCGAAACCATTTCCATCGACACCGACTGGATCTACCGCAAGGGAGGCAAACAGTTCTATTATGCCTGCGATAAAATCTTCAGCAGCATCAACGCCTTCGGCAATCGTGTTTTCGCCGAGACCGTACCCGCGCTGCTGAGCCGCTTTTTTGCCGATCCGGCGCGCAATGTGCAACGCCATATCGTCAGATTGACCGCCGAAGCGACCGGCGACGACAGCAAGTCGGAAAGCCGTTATCGGAAAATAGAACACCGGACTTTCGCCAACGCCTATCCGATCGGCGGCGGCGTCTTTCTCGCGGTACTTTTTCTGGCCATCATGTCGATCCTGTATTTCAATTGACGATCTCCCCCGCCCGTTGCGGGGGAGGCGGTAAGGGCCGATGAGTTCCCTTTACCTGCATATTCCTTTCTGTACCCGCAAATGCCCTTATTGTGATTTTTTTTCCGTCGCTGCTGCGCCGCGGCAGCTGCGGCAATACGTCGACCTGCTGTGTCTCGATATCTCCCTCCTCGGCAACCGGAAGGAGAACAGGGCACCGCTGGAAACCATCTATTTCGGCGGCGGGACGCCATCGCTGCTGAACGCAGAGCAGGTGGAACGTATCCTCAAGTGCCTCGACCGGCAAATCGGTATTTCCCCCGGCGCGGAAATCACGCTCGAAGCCAATCCCGGAACCATCACCGCCCGCCGGCTTGAAGGTTATCTTCGGGCCGGCATCAACCGTCTTTCTCTGGGAGTGCAATCGTTCAATCAGAGCCACCTGGAGAAACTGGGGCGCGTACACAACCGCGAACAGGCATTGAACAGCATCGGCATGGCGCGCCGGGCCGGGTGCGACAATCTGAGCCTGGACCTGATGTTCGCCCTGCCCGGACAGACGGCGGCGCAACTGCAGGCCGATCTGAACGAGCTGCTGTCCCTGCACCCGGAACATATTTCCATCTACGGCCTGACCTTCGAAGCGGGAACTCCCTATGCGAAACGGCTACAGGCCGGAAAAATACAGCCCTGCCCGGACAATCTCTATGCCGAACAATATCGCCTGATTGACGACATGCTGCAAACAGCCGGCTTCGAACATTACGAAATCTCCAATTTTGCCCGGCCGGAAAAACGTTGCCGCCATAATCAGATCTACTGGCAACGACAAACCTGCCTGGCGGTCGGGGCCGGGGCGCACGCGTTCCTCGATCGGGGCTGGGGCGAGCGCCGGCATATTCCCGCGGCGCTGGAAAAATATGAAGAAGCGTTGACAAACGGCCTCAATCCGACCCGGCTGCTGGAGCGTTTCGACCGCCAGGGAGCAATGAAAGAATATGCCTACCTAGCCTTGCGGACCAAGGACGGAATCGATCCCCACGATTTCGAACAGCGCTTCGGTTGCCCCGTCGAGAAAGCTTTCGCACCGGCGCTGGAGCAGGTCAAAACCCATTTGCGCCGGAACGACGGCAGCTGGTCCTTCGATCTGGACGGCTGGCTGATTTACGATCATCTCATCAGTTATTTCCTGTAACGGCGGTTGCCGGCTCAATCACGCTATAAGCCTTGACAAAGTTAGGGGGCATTGATAATCTGCGGTGTTAGCACTCGACTAAAGAGAGTGCTAACACGAAAGCAGGTTGTTTTTATTCACGGGAGTATTGTCATGGCTGATAACTTAAACGAACGCAGCCAAGATATTCTTGAGGCCATAGTCGAAGACTATATTTCCTCTGCCGAGCCGGTGGGCAGCCGCGCCATTACGCGTCGACACGACTTCAACCTGTCGCCCGCCTCGGTGCGCAACGTCATGGCCGACCTTGAGGACATGGGCTTTCTCTGTTCGCCCCATACCTCGGCCGGACGGATTCCGACGAAAAAAGGCTTTCAGTATTATATCGACAGCCTGCTCGAGATCCGCGCCTTGAGCTCCCGGGAACAGAAGAAGCTGATGACCCGATACCGCTTCCAGGGCATGAGAATGGAAGAAATCATGCAGGAGGTCGGGCGGGTGCTGTCCGGCATCTCCAAATACACCGGTCTGGTCATGGCCCCCAAATTCTCTTCGACCGTGTTCCGCCAGATCGAATTCATCCGCCTTTCCCATGGCCGGATTCTGGCGATTTACGTCTCTGAGACCGGGTTGGTGCAGAACAAGATCATAGACGCCGGGATTGATTTGACCAGTCAGCAACTTGAACAGATGAGCAATTATCTCAATTCCGAATTGACCGGTTTGTCCATCCAGTCGGTGCGGGCAAAAATCCATCGGGAACTGCAGGAAGCACGGGTGCTTTACGACCAGTTACGCAAACAGGCCCTGAGTTTGTCCTGTGCCGCATTGCAGGATGAGGTGGAAAATCAGATTTTCGTCTCCGGGGCCGCATTGATGCTGGAGCAGCCGGAATTTTCCACTCCCCAGCAGATGAAAAAACTGATGCTGGCGCTGGAAAGCAAAAAACAGCTGATCGACCTTCTCGATCGCGGACAAAAGGCGCAAGGCGTACAGATTTTTATCGGCAGCGACAGCAGCTGTATCGATCTCGAGGGCTGCAGCCTGATTACTTCAAACTTCTCCAACAAGAAAGGGGCCCTGGGCTCCCTTGGGGTCATCGGCCCGGTCCGTATGAACTATTCAAAGGTGATACCGATCGTGGATTTTACCGCCCAGTTGCTCAGCCAGATTCTGGAGCGGGAAATAGAATAAGAATAAACCAAAGGAGTACGGAAGAGTGGGTAAGAAACAAGAGCAACACGAAACAGAGCAGAACGCCACGGCCGGCAATGAGCCGGCTGAAGATCTCGGCACGGAAGAAATCTCTCTTGAAGAGCGGCTGCGAAACGACTTGGCAAAGGCCCTGGAAGAGACCAAAGCACATCAGGAGCAGTACCTGAGAACTTTGGCCGACATGGAAAACCTGCGGAAGCGTACGCAACGCGAAAAGGAGGAACTGGCGAAATTCGCCAACGAAAATATCCTGCGCGAAATCCTTCCGGTCATCGACAACCTGGAACGTGCCGTGGAACATGCAGACCAGGCCGACGCCGGCGAAGGCTTGCTGGAAGGGGTAAAAATGACCCTCACCCAGTTCAGTCAGGTGCTGGACCGCTTCGGGGTCAAACCGATCGATGCGCAGGGGCAGCTTTTCGATTCGGCTCTGCATCAGGCCATGGGCCAGATCGAAACCGCGGAACAACCGGTCAACACCGTTGTCCAGCAGATGCAAAAAGGCTATCAACTCAATGATCGCCTGCTGCGACCGGCTTTCGTCTTCGTCGCCAAGGCACCGACGCCGCCGGAACCCGCATCCGAACCGGACCTGCAGGAAAAAAAAGACACGACATCAACAGAGGATAATGAATAACAGGCCTTATTTTTCAACCTACAAGGAGGATATAAATCATGGGTAAAGTAATCGGCATTGACCTCGGCACCACAAACTCCTGTGTCGCCGTTATGGAAGGGGGCGAACCGGTCGTTATCGCCAACTCGGAAGGCTCGCGGACGACACCGTCCATGATCGCTTTCACCGAGAGCGGCGAACGTATCGTCGGGCAGCAGGCCAAACGACAGGCGGTGACCAACCCCGAAAACACCCTGTTCGCCATCAAACGGCTGATCGGCCGCAAGTTCAACTCGGAAGCGGTTCAGAAAGACGTTAAAATCAGTCCGTTTAAAATTATTGAAGCGGATAACGGTGACGCCTGGGTCGAAGCGCGTGACAAGAAATACAGCGCTCCCGAGATTTCCGCCATGGTCCTGCAGAAAATGAAGCAGACGGCGGAAGATTATCTGGGCGAAAAAGTCACCGACGCCGTCATCACCGTTCCGGCCTATTTCAACGATTCACAACGTCAGGCCACCAAGGACGCCGGAAAAATTTCCGGGTTGAATGTCCTGCGGATCATCAACGAACCGACCGCCGCCTCACTGGCTTACGGTCTGGACAAGAAAAACGAGATGACGATTGCCGTATTCGATCTCGGTGGCGGCACTTTCGACGTCTCGATTCTCGATCTCGGCGACGGTGTTTTCGAAGTCAAATCGACCAACGGCGACACCTTTCTGGGCGGCGAGGATTTTGACCTGCGCATCATCGATTACGTGGCCGATGAATTCAAAAAAGACCAGGGAATCGATCTGCGCGGCGACAAGATGGCCCTGCAACGGCTCAAGGAAGCCGCCGAAAAAGCCAAATGCGAGCTTTCCTCGTCGATGGAAACCGATATCAACCTGCCTTTCATCACCGCCGATCAGTCAGGCCCCAAACACCTGAACATCAAACTCTCCCGGGCCAAGCTGGAAAGCATCTGCAGCGATCTGCTGGCCAGACTGGTCGACCCCTGCCGGACTGCGCTTAAAGACGCCGGTCTGTCGGCCAATGAAATCAACGAAGTCATTCTGGTCGGCGGGATGACCCGCATGCCCGCAGTGCAGGAACGGGTCAAGGAGATCTTCGGCAAAGCGCCCGGCAAAGGGGTCAATCCGGATGAAGTGGTTGCCATCGGCGCCGCCATTCAGGGCGGGGTGCTGACCGGGGACGTCAAAGATGTATTGCTGCTTGATGTCACGCCGCTGTCATTGGGCATCGAAACCCTCGGTGGGGTCATGACCAAACTGATCGAAAAGAACACCACCGTGCCCTGCAAGAAAAGCCAGGTATTTTCCACCGCGGCCGACAATCAGCCGGCGGTTTCCGTTCACGTCCTCCAGGGCGAGCGGGAAATGGCCGCCGACAACAAGACCATCGGCAACTTCGAACTGGTCGGTATCCCGCCGGCACCGCGCGGAGTCCCGCAGATTGAAGTCACTTTCGACATCGACGCCAACGGCATTCTGCATGTTTCGGCCAAAGATCTCGGCACCGGAAAAGAACAATCGATTCAGATCACCGCGTCCAGCGGTCTTTCGGAAGATGAGATCGACCGCATGGTCAAGGATGCCGAATCCCATGCCAGCGACGACAAGAAGAAACGCGAACTGATTGAAGCACGTAATCAGGCTGACGGACTGGCCTATACCACGGAAAAATCCCTCAGCGAACATGGCGAAAAACTGGATAGCGCCACGAAAAAACAGATCCAGGACGCACTGGATGAATTGAAAAAAGCCATCGAAGGCAACGATCCGGACGAGATCAAACAGAAAAGCGAAGCCCTGGCCCAGGCATCTCACAAACTGGCCGAAATGATGTACTCGCAAGCCCAGGGTGCCGCCGGTGCCGATGGCGCCGAGAACAGCGGTTCGACCGCGACGGACGGCAGCGGTGATGACGTTGTCGACGCCGAATTTGAAGATGTTGATGACAAAAAATAAGCAATGACGGACAATGAACGCCGGCTGAAAACAGCCGGCGTTCATTCGTTTTTTCCCCAGCGCGCCCGTCCAACGTCATCTCATGAGGTTTATTTTCTCCAGCGGCGGCGCCGCAAGCATGCAATCAGGATAAAATTTTGTCTAAGCGCGATTACTACGAAGTTCTGGGCGTCAACCGCAACGCCAGCGAGACGGAGATCAAAAAAGCCTACCGGAAACTCGCGATTCAGTATCATCCCGACAAGAATCCCGGCAATAAAGAGGCGGAGGCCAAATTCAAGGAATTGTCCGAAGCTTATGCGGTCTTGTCCGATTCGCAGAAACGGGCGACCTACGACCAGTTCGGCCATGCCGGCGTGAATGGAGCCGGCGGTTTTTCCGGCGGCGGGTTTGATTTCGGCGGTGCTCCTTTCGAAGATATCTTCGGCGATATCTTCGGCGATATCTTCGGCGGCTCCCGGCGCGGCAGCCGGGGACAACGCGGCGACGACCTGCGTTACAACCTGACCATCAGCTTTGAAGAAGCGGCTTTCGGTACCGAAAAAAAACTGCAGCTGCCGCGCAAACAGACGTGCGAAACCTGCCATGGCAGCGGCGCCCGCCCAGGGACCGAAGCCCAGACCTGCAGCACCTGTCGCGGTGCCGGCCAAGTGCGCTATCAGCAGGGTTTTTTCACCATGACCAGGCCCTGTCCGGACTGCCGGGGGGAAGGAAAAATCATCGCCCACCCCTGCTCCGCATGTCACGGCACCGGCCAGGTGAAACAGAAACGCTCCCTCTCGCTGAAAGTTCCGGCCGGGGTTGAAAACGGCACGCGGCTGAAATTAAGCGGGGAAGGGGAAGCGGGCAGCCGCGGCGGACCTCCGGGCGATCTCTATGTCGTCATCAGCGTGGAGGAGCATCCGATCTTCCAGCGCGACGGCCAGAACATCATCTGCGAAGTCCCCATCTCTTTCGTTCAGGCCGCGCTCGGCTGCGACCTTGAAGTACCGACCCTGGAAGGCCGGGTCAATCTGAAAGTTCCCGCCGGGACCCAGAGCGGAAAAGTTTTCAAACTCTCCGGCAAAGGGATCGTCTCTCTGCAGGGATACGGACGCGGGGACCAGTTGGTGATTCTCAAAGTTGAAGTACCGACCAAACTGAATCCGCGGCAACGCGAACTGCTGGAAGAGTTCGCCAAGGAGAGTGGTGAAGATATTCATCCCCAGGGGAAGGGATTTTTTGATAAAGTCAAGGAGTTGTTCGATTAACTCACCACGGCCCTGATTGTTTTGGGAGAGCACGCATGAAGCGGATCCTTTACCTAGTCCTGTTGATCACCCTCGCTGCCGCAACCATAACGGAAAGCGCCAAACCGGCCGCCGCGGCGGTCGAGGAGAATGCCGCTTTAGCGCGTGGCCGGGAATTGTTTCAGGCCGGAAACCTCAATCAGTCCCTGGCGGTCCTGCGTGCTTTTGTCCAACAGACCGCCGATCCTGACGACAGCGCCGCTGCTTACAGCCTGATCGGACAGATTTTTTACCGCCACCGGCAGTTTGCCGATGCGATTCTCTATCTGCAACGCATTCCGGTCGGGCTGAGAGATCCGCAAGCCACGTTTATCCTGGGGAAAAGCCTGGTCGAGACGGGACGCTATGCGGACGCCCTCAAACTTCTGCGACCCCTGCAGGCTGAGGCTTTCAATCCTGCGGACAAGCATGCACTTTATCAGGCCCTGACCTTTTCGGCGATCGAGGAACGCCGATTCCTCCTGGCGCTGTTCTTCCTGCAAAAGCAGCTGCCCTACAGCGTACGACAGGCAACGCTGCTGCAGCAGGCCCATGATATCCTGCAAAATCGCATCAATGATGCCGACCTGGCGGAAGCGGCGTTCATGTGGCAGGGCACGGAAGTCGGCCAGGATGCCCGCCTGCAGCTTGCGCGCCGGGCGCTGGTCCAGCAACAGCCGGACATCGCCCGACGTCACCTTGAAGAGCTTTTTGCCGCGACGGTCATGTTTCCGTATTGGCAGGAAGCCGAGATGCTGCTGCAACGAACCACGGCGGACGCCTGGCTCAGTCGCGACAGCATCGGGGTTCTGCTGCCGTTGAGCGGTGATTATGCCTCTTATGGCGAACTGGTCAAAAGAGGACTGGACCTGGCCCTGGCGGAACACAACAAAACCCGCCTGCCGATCCGTTTTATCTATCGCGATACCGCGATTGATACGGTTTCGTCGGCCCAGCTGGTCAGCGGTTTAACCGATGACGACAAAGTGATGGCCGTTATCGGACCGCTGCTTGCGACCCATGCCATGAATGCCGCCCGGCGCGCACAGCGGGAGATGGTCCCCCTGCTGGCCCTGTCGCAGGCCAATGCCCTTCCGGAAGTCGGCAATTTTATTTTCCGCGACACGCTGACCGCGGAACAACAGGTCGAAACCCTGGTCGATTACGCCATCGGGACCAACCACATCGCTTTTTCCGTGCTCCGACCGGATAATCGTCTCGGGCAACAGATGGCGGATCTTTTTGTCGCCGCAGTATTGAAAAAGGGCGGGGAAATCGTTGATGTCGTCAGCTACCCGGAGGACAATACCGACTTCCGGCAGCAAATCCAGCAATTGATGTGGGAACCCGGGGAAAAACCGACCCCGGCCGAAGAGACGGCGGAAGAGCCCGAATTGGAATACCCGTTACCACCCTTTGATGCGCTGTTTATTCCCGATTTTGCCGATCGCATCGTACAAATTGCGCCGCAGTTGATGTTTTACGGCGTCAAAGACGTTACTCTGCTGGGTATTAACGGCTGGAATTCCAACGAACTGGCTGACCGGGCCGGCCGCTTCCTTAAACATGCCGTTTTCGTCGATGCATTTTTCCTCAACAGCGACCGACCTGAAGTTCGGCGCTTTGTTGAACTGTACCGTCAAACCTACGACGAGGACCCTTCCATCCTGGAAGCCCAGGCGTTTGACGCGGCAACGGTCATCCTGCAAATCATGGACGATCCGAACGTCGGCAATCGGGCCGATATCAGAAGACAACTGCTTGAACTGCAAAATTTCCGCGGGGTGACCGGGACTGGCGGTTTTGATCAGTTCGGCGAGGCGATCAAGCTGCTGAACCTGTTGCAAGTCAAAAGCGGCAGAATCGTTCCCCTTTCACAACAGCCGAAATTCTAACCCGCTTAATTACTGGTGAACGCGGTCATTCGGCCCAGTTACAGCAACAGAGGGTTTCAGGCGGGCCAAGAGATCCGTCGCAACAGGCGGAACGAGCACGGCTCGAGACAGCGGGCAAACGCCGCCGGCAGCAGAACAATTTACCAATAATCCGGATTAAAGGCCGGCGTATTCCAGAAAAGTCACCGGCGGGTGGAAAATTTTCTGTTCCGCCAAAAGCAGATTGATTTCCCGCGGGCCGTAATACTGCGCCGCCGAAACATTTCCCCTCTCCATCCGGAAACCGAATTGCGGGATCACGCGATTATGTCTGATACTATGATCGATCGTCAGCCCGGCCAGAACGAAAATATTGCGCTTACTGCCGTCAAAACCATCCGTAATATATGAAGCGATGCGATGGAACTGCCGCCAGGTATTGATGTTACAAAGTCGACGGTGAGGAAACACGGAGGACACTATTTCCGGCAAAAAGTCGAAAACCGAAACTTCCAGCATGACCTTGGGTTCATGGCTTTCAGCATCCAGCCTTTTCCTGAAAAAAAACAAATCCTCGTTTAACCGGCTCCCGATCGGTTGCGGCCGGGAACCAAGCGCGCTTAATACATTCTCATGGCGACGGATAAATTCGGTATTGAGGGGATAAATCTTACCCAGGGTCCCTTCTTTCAAAGCCTCGCCGGCAACCAGCTGCGGCAGTTTCAGAACGATACGGGCAGAAGGTGACGGTTTTTTTTCAAACAGATATTTATAGGGCACCTCAATTTTATACAGATTATCTTCACGGTGAATTTTAATCAGCTGGGAGGCACGACGATAAACTCGCAGATATTCTTCAAGCACCCGCCCCAGCATCCCGCAGCATGGAACCTGCTGGCCGCTGACTCTCTGGATATATCCGAAGCCGCCGGATTCCTCGGCGCCGATATGGCTGCCGCCGAAAATCACCAGGTCTTCGCCATGATGTGCGGCTGTCGCCAGCCGGGTCGGGTCCAACAGCGCTCCGACCCGGCCCAGATTAAAAGTAGGGCAGTTATAGATATAGCCGAACAGGGCCTTTTTTATCGATTGACTTTCGTCGGAGCACTGCCAGATCGCGGGGAGGGTTCCACTGAAACCGGCGTGATCGGTCAAGCTCCGCATCCGGCCGTAGAGTTCCATCAGGTCCATCGGTTGTTGATCAAGCAGGCCTTCGACCGGCGGGGCAATCGGCATGGACCCTCCTTCATGCGGATAGAGAGAAAAGACCAACTGGCACCGTTAAAATATTTAAAGCTCAGTCGAGGGACGGGTTATTTTGCTGCAACCTCCCCGACATCCGGCAAATTCGGAGTATACCGCTCAACCAAAATTTCAAAAGCTCCGTGCAGTTGGTTGTAATACTTCAACTGCCCCGTACCGATATTGTAATACCAGCCGTGTAGGCTCAGCCGCCCCTTGGACACCCGTTCTTTGACCCAGGGAAAAGTCATTAAGTTTTTCAGGGAAACCAGAATCGCTTCTTTCTCACAGGCATGGGCCTGCTCTGCCGCTCCGGCAGCCGGCATTTCACGCAACACCTTATCCCGGGCCGAAGCGGCGATATTCACCCATTTACCGATAAATTCGCCCTCTTCGCCACCGACCGCCGATTGCATCAAGGCTGCGATTCCGCCGCAACGAGAATGCCCGAGGACAATGATGTCCGACACTTCAAGATAACAAACCGCATATTCGATCGAAGAACTGACGCCGTGATAATCATCGTTTTTCCGGTAGGGGGGGACAAGATTGGCGATATTGCGCAGGATAAACAGTTCGCCGGGACCGCAGTCGGTCAACAGAGCCGGATCGACCCGCGAATCGCAGCAACCGATCAGGAGAGCTTGCGGTTTCTGACCGTCCAGAAGCGTTGTCGCCAGTTCGGAATTCTCGCCGAAATGCTGCTGCTGAAAATGCATGATCCCGGAAATAAACTTCGTCACATCCGCCATCGATCTCACCCCGGTCAATAGGCCGAAATTAGAATTTTAGCATAAGGAGCATCGATGGAAACCGGTAAAAACTCAATCCCGGTAATTTTTTTGTGCCCGTCCGGGCTCAGTAACGATCTTCGCAGACATGCTTGCGGGCGTGATCGACAGCCAGATCAAAAGACGTATAGATATGTTTTTCCGGCATAATCGAAGCCACGTTCAACCGCAGCAATTTGGCTTTCATTTCCGCATTGACGACAATAATGGGAAGGATTCCGTTATCCGTCAACTTGACAATGATTTCAGACAGAGTGAAAAAGGCCGAAAGGTCGATAAAAGGGACTTCAAGGGCATTGATGATCACGATTCTCGTTCCCAGCAGGGCGCCCACTTTCCCCACCAGCCTGGATGTCGAGCCGAAAAAGAAGGGACCGTCGATATTCACAATCCGGATCTGGAAACTCTTCTTCCCGTCCGGCCGGTTGCAGCCCTGGATATCGCCGATGGAAATTTCATGCTCTTCAACCGTTGAAGTGACCTGGTTGACCACCCGGACGGTCAACAATACCGCAGCGAGAACAATCCCCACACCGACGGCCATAATCAGATCGACGAAAACCGTCAATGCCAGAACCGTGATCATGATGGCGAGGTCATGTTTCGGCGCTTTGCGCAGGATTCGCAAAAACCGATAATCGATGATGTCGATCCCGACTTTTATCAGGATCGCCGCCAGCACCGCCATTGGAACAACAGCCGCATACTTTCCCAGCCCGAGCAGGATTGCCAGCAGAATCAAAGCATGCAGCACCCCGGAAAAGCGGGTTGTGCCGCCGGACTTGACATTGACAACCGTGCGCATTGTCGCGCCGGCGCCGGGAATACCGCCGAAAAATGCCGTCAGCGCATTGCCCAGGCCCTGACCGACCAATTCGCGGTTCGAATTATGTTCGGTTTTGGTAATCGAGTCGGCGACCAGGGAAGTCAGCAAACTGTCGATGGAGCCCAACAGCGCAAGACTCATGGCGGCTTCGACAATGGGCCTCAGGTCGGCAAAAGAAAATTTCGGCAGGGAAAATTCCGGGAGGCCGCTCGGGATGGTGCCGATGGTGGCGACTTCGAACCCGGCCAGCCGGGACACAACAGTGACCACAAGCAGGGCCAGCAGCGGTGTCGGCACGATGCGAGCCAGTTTTTTCGGCGTGAAAAACACGATCGCCAGGGCCATCACACTGACATAGACGGCATCAAGCCGTAGTTCCGAAGGGATTCTGGGGAAGGCGCTGACCGCCTGCAGCGGTGAACTGACCCCCTCAAGCCCGAGCAACGGGTTGATCTGCAGCAGGATAATGATGATCCCGATCCCGCTCATAAAACCCGAAATGACCGGATAAGGCACGAATTTGACGAATTTGCCGACTCTCAACAGACCCAGGGCAATCTGAAACAGCCCGGTCAGCAACACGGCGGCCATCAGCAGCCCGACATCCCCGTGAAACAACACCAGGGTTGAGGCGGCGACAATGGTCATCGGTCCGGTCGGGCCGGAAATCTGGACCCTGGTTCCCCCCGTAAAAGCGGCGACAAAACCGAGAATAATCGCCCCGTATAACCCGGCCTGGGCGCCGACACCACTGGCAACGCCGAAAGCCAGGGCCAAAGGCAGAGCGATGACACTGGCGGTTACACCGCCGAAAATATCCCCGGAAATATGACGTAAATTGACCTGCCGCATAGCTTTCAACCTCTACCGTCCACCCATGCCTGAGCGATCAGCCTTCCCCACCGCAGAACTCCGCCTCCATGGCTGCGATCCGTTGCAGCAGGGTCCGGCGATTCGGCTGATCTTTCAACATGGAGATAAATTTCTTTTCCATCAACAAACGCGTCAATTTTGTTTTGACAATCAACTGCTCGGTTTTATTCGCCGCCAGCAGAACAACGACAACCTCCGTGTCGATATGGTCTATGGCCTTGAAATCCATCGCCTGCTCCAGAAACGCGACCAGCAACATGGTGACATCGACAGGCCCCAAGCCGTCGGGATCGGGAGCCATAAAGGAGATTCCCTGCAAAGAAGAAGAGATGATCGACTCGTCGTAAAGAATCTGTCTTTTGATGCTGAGAGCGTCGTCATCAAAGCTCGGGCCGGTCATGGCCAGGATTTCATCGAGCAGTTCGTCGCGATTTTTCCCATGGGCCCGATAAATGATCAACCCCTCGGTCAGGGCCTCCGCCAGGCTGAGCCGGTTATTGATTGGACCCGGCCCGGTTCCGGAGCTGTTTTTGCCCGCAATCCATTGATCGATTTTTTCGCTGTTAAAACGCCATTGCCCACTGATCTTGATGGCGAAAGGAATAGCTTGGGCATTGACCATGCGATACACGGTCTTTTCGGAAATTCCCAATTTGCTTGACAATTCGCGAACCGTGAGAAAAACTTTGTCCATTCTTCTCCCTTTTTGTCCAAGATTGTCCAATCTGCCTTGCAGAGGTGATTCTGTCAATCATAAAATAATATTCCGCACCCCAGCTGCCGGTTCCGGCGTCAAACAAAATGGCTTCCGCACGGTTTTTCTGTTATTCTCGTGCTCCATCAAATTTAAGCGTCTAGAGGTTTCCCATGGCGAGCAGTTTCGGTCGGTTTTTCAGAATCAGTACTTTCGGCGAGTCGCATTGCCCGGGGGTCGGAGTCGTTGTCGACGGCGTGCCGCCGCGCTTGAACCTGTCGGAGAACGATATTCAAAGACAGTTGAACCGGCGCCGGCCGGGCGGCAACAAGCTCGGCACGGAACGCAATGAAGCCGATCGGGTGCAGATCCTCTCCGGCGTGGAAAACGGGCTGACCCTGGGCACGCCGATCGGCCTGCTGGTGCGTAATCAGGATCAGCGCCCGGGAGATTACAGCTCGATGAGCGACATTCCCAGACCGTCCCATGCCGACTTCACCTACCGGGCGAAATACGGCATTCATGCTGCCAGCGGCGGCGGCCGCTCCAGCGCCCGCGAAACCATCGGCCGGGTCGCGGCCGGGGCCATCGCGGAAAAAGTCCTGCTCGAACAATACGGCATCGAAATCGTTGCCTGGGTCAGCGGCGTCGGTCCTCAGACAAGCGCAGTGGTGGACATGGCAACGATAACCCGCGAACAGGTCGATGAGAATGCCGTCCGCTGTCCCGACCCCGCCGCCGCCGCAGGGATGAGCGCGGAAATCGTCGCCGCGCGCGAAGCGCAGGATTCGGTCGGCGGCGTGGTCAGTTGCGTCTGTCGCAACCTGCCGGCCGGACTGGGGGAACCGGTTTTCGATCGACTCGAAGCCAAGCTCGCCCATGCCATGCTCTCCCTGCCGGCAACCAAGGGGTTTGAGATCGGCTCCGGCTTTAGCGGCACGCAGATGCGCGGATCGACCCATAATGACCCGTTCGTCCGCAAAGGGGAGACCCTGGGTACGGCCACGAACTTCAGCGGCGGTGTCCAGGGCGGCATATCCAACGGCGAGCCGGTCTATTTTCGGGTTGCGTTCAAACCGCCGGCAACCATCGGCCGGGCACAGCAAACGGCTGATTACAGCGGCAACAAAACCACCCTTGAAGCCAAGGGTCGCCACGACCCCTGCGTGGTGCCGCGGGCCGTTCCGATCGTCGAAACCATGACGGCACTGGTCCTGGCCGATCTGGCGTTGATTCAGAAAATGCGGGCTTAAAAAGCCAACGTTCAGCGCCAAGAAAAACCTCTTAACCCAGTGTCCCGTTTGGTGAGTTGTTTGAATGAATGCCGAGATATTTTTGCTGCCGTCAAGGCGTGCCGCCGCAGGGCCGGAATGAGTCCAACGAACTCACCGCACGGCACACTAGCGGCGCCAACAAGCTGAGATCGCAGACAAAAGCGGAAAATGCACTTGAAGTTCCCTAAATCTTTGTTCTTCTGCTTTAAACGCCGGATTTTTGCCGTTCTTGGCACTCCTGGCGGCTATTCAACGGCTATGTGCTTTTTGAAAGAGCAATTGCATGATTATTGACTGGTATCCGGGGCACATGAAAAAAGCCCGGGCGCAGATTGTCGAAATTCTGCCGAAAATCGACCTGGTGATCGAGGTGCTTGACGCCCGCCTGCCGCACAGCAGCGCCAATCCGCTGCTGCAGCGGCTGCGCAAAAACAAGCCCTGCATCAAGATCCTGAATAAACAGGACCTGGCTGACCCCGCCGTCACCAAAACCTGGATCCGCAGTTTCGAGCGTTTGCCGCACGTCAAAGCCCTGTCCATCGAAGCCGTGAATCGACGCGAGACGGGATTGATCGCCAAACTGTGCCGCAGCATGCTGGCGGAACGGGTCAAAGCGGACAAACCGCTGCGCGTGATCATCGTCGGGATTCCCAATGTCGGCAAATCCACCCTGATCAACACCCTGGCGGGCAAAAAAATCGCCCGTGTCGGCGACAAACCGGCAATCACCACCTGCCCTCAACAGATCGATCTGCGCAACGGCATTCTGCTGGCGGACACTCCCGGCCTGCTCTGGCCGAAGCTGGATGATCTGGCCGGCGCCTGCCGTCTCGCCGCTGCCGGTGCCCTCGGCGACAATGCCTACGACACCCGCGAGGTCGGGCTGATCACCCTGAGCTATCTCGCCGAGAACTATCCGGCGCTGCTGCGGCAACGCTATAACCTGACGCAACCGCCCGCACCACCGCTTGAACTGTTAACGGTCATCGGCCGGCGGCGGGGCTGCCTGATCAGCGGTGGAGACATCGATCTTTACCGGGCTGCGGAATTGATACTGCGCGAATTGAGAGCGGGCCGGATCGGCCGGATCAGCCTCGAACGTCCCAACGAAACGGACAGCGCTTTTAACCGGGGAACCACTTCGGCATGAAATCACAAGGAACACACCGGGATATTTACGTCAGCGACATCTCCTACGACGTGACGGAAGAAGAATTGCGGCAACTGTTCAGTCTTTGCGGAACGGTCCGTATGCTCCAGCTGCAACGGGATGCGCAAGGGCATTTCAAAGGGACCGCCTATGTCCGCATGGCGGACGAGAAACAAACTCGCGAAGCCGTGAACATGCTCGATGGGACTCTGCTGCAGAACCGTTGCATCAAAGTCGCCCTGTCGCGCACCAAACAGGAGCGAACGGATGCGATCAGCACCGCGAAAAACGACAAAAAGACCAGCCGTCGCAGACGCAACCCCCGCAACAGCAAAGGAAAACCCGGACCGCGTTGAGCGCCCCCGGAACGTACGGCTTGAGCGTGCAGACCGGCACCCTGATCGACCTTGATCCGCCCCCCTCCTGTGCACCGGATTCCATTGGCGTAAAATTCGATCACCGGCCAAAAATCGCCGTCACGCTGAATCGGCGTGACCGGTTACCGCCTTTCCAAGCAAAAATAAAGCGACCTGTTTTCCTTTGCGTCCGTCCGGCGGCACGACAACCCCGTTGAGATTACCGGAGGGCGTCGGCAGAAGCCGTTATCGCGCCGTAGCGGCAGCCTCTCCCTCAGGGCCTCCCGCCTTTCCATTTTGCTACAAACAAATCTTATTTTGACATCAGATCTCCCCATAAATACAGGTGATTTCAGTATGTTACCCAGTGGCACATAAGATGCAGCAATTCGCCTCCGCCAGCGAAATGAGGTTTCGCCCACAACATCGCCTCATGGTCGTTGCAAGCAAACGAAGACGTTCAAGCTTTGTCCTTTTCTTTGCAGAAGCAACCAAGTGGAACACAAGCTGACATCAACCCGCCCCCTCTCTCCGCCACGGGCTCCACAGACCGGCGGTTCGCCTCTGCAAGGGCTGTCGTTGCTTCGATCCGTTCGCAAACGAGCGCTGAAGCCGCGTTGTCACCAACACCCGCCTGAGAAACCCATGCGCCTCTCAGGCCCCGACCCCAGGAGGAAACTGATGAGAACAATCGTAACGACGCTATTGCTTGCCTGTCTGTCCGTACCGGCCTGCGCCGCGGACAATCTCAAGGAAATGTTCAACCAGGGGACCATCAAGGGACAGCTCCGCCTGATGAACTACACCCGGGATTTCGAGCATGGCCAGAACCAGGATTTCGCCCTGGGCGGCCTGCTCTATTATAAAACCGCCCCCCTGAAAGGCATCAGCTTCGGCACGGCATTCGCCGCCACCAACGACCTCGCCAATGATGACGACGACAATATCTACTACGGCATCACCGCGCCCGGCCACGCGAATGTAGCGCGCCTGCAGGAGTATTACCTGCAGGGAGAGTGGCGCGATACGACGATCAAAGTCGGCGCCCAGGAACTCAACACCCCGTTCCTGCACACCCACGATGTGCGCATGATCCCGCGCACTTTCCGCGGCCTTTCGGTGGTTGACAAATCGGTCAGGAACCTGACCCTGAAAGGTTACTATCTCAAGGACAACATGGACTGGGTCGACGATGAGTTCGTCTCCTTCACCGGCGATGTCTATATTGCCGCAGTGCTTTACAACCTGCCGCTCGAGTCGATGAAAGCCGCTGTCCAGGCCTGGTATTTCTCGATGGACGACGGTTACAACCAGACCTATTTCAAGCTGCCGTTGAGCAAAAAACTGGATAATGTCGTCCTGCACGCGGCCCCGACCTTCTTCTCCCAGGATTCACAGGGGGACGAGCTCGAAGGCGAACTGGACACCTATCAATACGGCCTGAACCTCGGCATCAGCGCCTATGGCTTCGATTTGACCGGCTTTTACGCCAAAACCGGCGATGACGGCATTATCGATCGCTGGGGTTACGGCAAGGTCATTGTTCAGCAGGTGCTGAACTCGGCACGCGCCGATGAAGACGCTTATGCCCTCCGGCTGGCTTATGATTTCAGCGCTGCCGGCGTCAAGGGCCTCAAGGCCTATGCATTTTATACCGATTACGACACCCCGGAATCAGGAGCCAACGCATCCCCGGACATGGATGAAACCGATCTGAATATTCAATATGCCTTCTCCGGTTCCCTGGAAGGCCTGTTTGTCCGGGCACGACACGCCATCATCAACGTCGATGAGGGGGACGATTACACCGACACCCGTTTCATCGTCATGTACCGGTTCTGAACCGCGACCCGTAACCGGGCGGGCAGCATGCGAAAAGCCGGCCGGGCCCGAGGAGAGTCAGTAGCAACCTCGGGTCCGGCCGGCAATGCCTGAGCCGGTCGTTGCAACCCCGCTGAAGCGCGCCGGGCGCTAGCGCACAACCTCCTGAAAGGCCAGCGAAACCGAATTGATGCAGTGCCGCTTCCCGGTGGGCTGCGGACCGTCGTCAAACACGTGCCCCAGATGCGAATCGCAACGGCTGCAGGTCAACTCGTTACGGACCATGAAAAAGCTGCGGTCAACCCGGGTGGAGACGTTTTCCGGAGCCACCGCGCGGTAAAAGCTCGGCCAGCCGGTACCGGAATCGAACTTATGCTCGGACAGGTAGAGGTCCGTACCACAGGCCGCACAGCGGTAAATCCCGGTTTTTTTATTATCCCACAGGGCGCCGGTAAAGGCGCGCTCCGTCCCCTGTTCGCGCAGCACATGGTACTGTTCCGGGGTCAGCAGCTGTTGCCATTCCCGCTCCGACCTGACGATCTTATCGACCATGACATAATCGCCTTTGTCCACCAGGTACAGTCTGATTTTTCCCGCCTTTCTCATGCTGTCGCCGGCGCTCGTCATGGCATCATCCATCATGGTTTTATTCATCTTGTCCTGCGCAGCGGCAACACCGCCGGCGGCCAACCACAACAATCCCGTCTGCGCAGCCAGCCATAACAAAACCTGCCGTCTATTCATCGTATTCTCCTTTATCCGTCCTCATATCCCGCAATGTTTTTCGATAGGTCCCGGCTTTTTTCAGCCATTTTACCATGCTTTCGACATCGACTTCATCGGGGTCATAAAACACCCGATTGATTTCCTGATGATCAAACCAGCCGTTCTCCACTTTGATGATTCCCCGCCGCCCGTCCAGGGCCGCCCGACCGACATCGTATCAAGCGACAACGAAAGCCACCTGTTGATGTCGACCGGCGGCGGCAGCCGCCCGACCGGCAAAGGGATCGGCAGAAAACAGGGCGAGCGTAAAAATAATCAGCCTGACCATGATCTTTCTCCTTTCTCTTTGACGGCAGCATAACAGTTCAACATCAATGACGGATCATGCCCGGATCAAGATCGGGTAAAGAATTTCACCCCCTGCATCGGTCCGCTCCCGCCGGCCGACAGCCATGAGTGGCCGCGGGCATTTCATGAATTCAGGATTTTCGATTTGAAAAAAAAGTTGCCGGATGGTTACATAGCAAGAGTTGTAAATTTAAACGGTTACCCGGCGTGAAAATCGGCAAGCCGAACCATTAGAAACGGCAAACGCCATCCCTTTCCGATCAGTTGGTAGATAAAAATGAAATTATTTTTTGCCGCGCTTTTTGTATTGTTGTCGTTATGTTCCGCGGCCGCTGCGGAACGGTTGAAAATCGGGCTGTTGCTGATTGAGGATTCGGTCCCCTTCTGGGTCGCCGAACAGGAACAATTCTATCGGTCCCAAGGCGTCGAGGTCGAACTGATCCCTTTCCTCAGCGCCCTGGAGCGGGATGCGGCCCTTGCCGCGGGTGCGATCGACGGCGCCATCAGCGATCCCCTCGGCGCCATTCTCTTCGACCGGGGCAGCGGGCGGCTGAAGATCACCGCGCTGGGGTTGGGTAAAACTCCGGCCGAAGGGGTATTCGCCATCCTCGCCGCGCCGCAGTCGGGCATCACCCGGATCGAGCAGCTCAAGGGGGTGGACATCGCCGTATCCAATGCCACCATCATCGAGTATGTCACCGACCGGCTGTTGGACAACCAGGGGTTCAAGCCCGCGGAGATCCGCAAAATAGAGGTCAAGAAGATGCCGATTCGCATGCAGATGCTGCTTTCGAACGCCGTGCCGGCAGCCACCCTGCCGGAGCCGCTGGCGTCGATCGCCGCAGGCAAGGGCGCGAAAGTGCTGCTGACAGACCGCAGCAGCAGCCACAGCCTGTCGCAGACGGTGATTATTTTCCGCGCGGCGAGCATGGACGAAAAGCAGGACGCCGTGCGGAAGTTTTTCCGTGCTTATGCGGCCGCGGTTGACAGCATCAACGCAACACCGGACAAATATCGCGCCCTGTTTCTGGAAAAAGGACGCATTCCCGCGTTTATGGCCGACAGCTACGCCATTCCCGTCTATCCCGCCCCCGAACCTTTCAGCCGGGATCTGTACCGGCCGATCATCCGCTGGGCGGCGGCAAAAGGGCTCGTCGACGAAATTCCTTACGAAAAAATGGTCTCCCAAGATTTCATGAGCGCCCGGTAGCCGGATGATCGAGGTCCGTGCGGTGCATCTCTCCTATGGCTCCGGGGAGGAAAAAAAGGCGGTATTGAACGATATCTCGTTCCGCGTTCCCGCAGACAGCACCTGTGCCGTCATCGGCCCGTCCGGCTGCGGCAAGTCCTCGCTGCTGTTCCTGCTGGCCGGCCTCAAGCAGCCCGATTCGGGGGAGATCATGATTGCGGGGAACCCCCGTTGCGGTACGATTCTGCAGAACTACGGCCTGTTCCCCTGGAAAACGGTGGCGCAGAATATCGGCCTGGGATTGAGCCTGCGCGGCGCGGACAACGCTCAAACCGGCACCCGGGTCGCCGCCCTGATCGACGAAATGGGATTGACCGGTTTCGACGCCTATTTCCCCGCGCAACTGTCGGGCGGAATGCAGCAGCGGGTCGCCCTGGCCCGCGCCCTGGCCATAGAACCGGAAATCCTGCTGATGGACGAACCTTTTTCTTCTCTGGACGCCTTAACCAGGGAACGCCTGCAGAACCTTTTTCTACAGCTGCGGAAGAAAAAGAAAATCACCTCCGTCATCGTCACCCATTCGATTGAGGAAGCGGTGTTCCTGGGCAACAGGATTATCGTGATGAGCAAACGACCCGCCGGGATCGTACAGGTTGTCGAGAACCCGGAAGCGGGCGATCCGGGCTACCGCGGCCGGGAGCAATTTTACGCCCGCTGCACCATGCTGCGCAACCTGCTCAGGGAGGAAGACAATGGGGCGTAAACGTGACATCCTCATGGCCGGAGTGATCCTGCTGCTGAGCTGGGAAGGCGCGGCGCTGTTACTGCACTCCATGGCGCTGCCGCAACCCTGGGAAGTGCTGTTCGATTTCGCCCTGAAACTGGCCGACGGCAGCCTGATCGACGATTTCCTGATCAGCACCCTGCGGGCGGTGCTGGGGATATTGCTGGCGTTTGTGACCGCGGTGCCGCTGGGACTGATGGTCGGCGCCGAACCGGCCTGGAGAAAACGGCTCTCACCCTTCATCTACCTGCTCTATCCCATCCCCCATGTGGTGCTGTTGCCGCTGGTGATCATCCTGTTCGGCATCGGGGATTTTTCAAAGATTTTTCTGATCGCCCTGATTGTTTTTTTTCAGGTCCTGGTGACCACCCGGGACGGCGCGAAAAACATCCATCAAAACTATTTCTACTCCATGCAGACCCTTGATGCGACACGGTTGCAGGTGTATCGCCATCTGGTCCTTCCGGCCACCCTGCCGAAGATCCTCACCGCCATGCGGATTTCCATCGGCACCGCTGTGGCGATCCTGTTCTTCGTCGAATCCTTCGCCACCACCAGAGGTTTGGGCTATATCATCATGGACTCCTGGGGCCGATCGGACTATATCTCCCTGTACACCGGCATCTTTGCCATGGCCATCCTGGGCTTTATCCTCTATATGCTGCTGGATCGGCTGGAGCAACACATCTGCCGCTGGACGATTGTGACCTGAAAACAGCGGCTGTCGGCCTGACGGTTCCCTGTCGGTATCCCCTGATATGGCTCTCCCGGACGAATCCGGTCAAAAAAAACCTCAATACGGCAAGTGCGTCCCGTAAGTTCACGGGTTTATCTGCAGAGTGAAGGCGGATCGGCGACGGGCGTTGTTCTTGACCAAACCCGCCGCGGGGTCATGTCCGCTTGGCCGGGCCGCCGGGCGACAGCATGCAACCCGGCGGAAACGGGTCGCACGCGTCGGAACGGCATAGCCCCGCAGGTTGCCGGTGAGATGACGAAAAACCACGGCCCGGGGAATCGAGTTGTGTCGCGCCTCGCAGATATGTCAGAATGCCGACGAACGGGGTCACCGCCCTGAAAAATCACGGCAATCCGCCCGTGCGAAACCGGCGAAGGCTCCGACTTCAAGACAAAGGCGGCATGTTCATGCTTATCCTCGATCTGTTGCAGCAGCTGGCCTTATACCTGCTGATCGCTTACCTGTTCAGTAAATCTCCCGCGTTCCGGCCCCTGCTCGGAGAACTTCTGCTGATCAAGCACAAGATCATTTTTTTCCTGATCTTTTCCGGTTTCACTCTTCTCGGCAGCCATGTCGGGCCGGCAAAGTACGGCTCGCTGCTGAACGCGGCACCCATCGGCATTGTCTTAACCGGACTGTTTGCCGGGCCGTTGTTCGGCCTGGCTGGCGGCCTGGCCGGCGGCCTGTACGGTTTTCTCTTGTGCGGCTTGGCCGGTGCAGCGGCGCCCTATATAGCCTCTTCCATGCTGCTCGGACTATGCGCCGGACAAATCCACCTGCTGCTCGTCAAACGACATAAAACGTCGCAACTGTTCAGCCCGGTGCTGAGTTCGCTGGCCACACTGGCGGCATCAGGGCTGCAACTGCTGGTGATCGTGCAATGGATCGCACCCCGACTGCCGGGACAGGCCGCGGCGCTCGGACAGTCAATGCCGTTGCTTATCGTCAATGCGCTTGGTGCGGCGCTGTTCACCATCATGCTGCGCGACCGCAAAACCATGTCGGACAAGGTCGGCACCATGTATTCGGCAAAAACGCTGAATATCGCCGAGCGCAGCCTGGAGATCTTCGGCCGGGGCTTCAACGAAACCACGGCCCGGGAGCTTGCCGAAATCATCTACGAGGAAACCGGCGTCGGAGCCGTGGGGATCAGCGACCGCAAAAAGTACCTGGCGTTTATCGGCCAGGGCGACGACCATCATCTGCCCGGGCTGGAGATCCTTTCGCCCCAGACCATTGCCGCGATCAGGGAAAACCGCATCATTTACGCCGACGGGGCCGGGGAAAATTTCACCTGCGCGTTATCGCCGGATTGTCCGCTCGGTTCGGCCCTGATTGTCCCTTTGCGGGTGGACAACGACGTGGTCGGCACGATCAAGCTGTACGAGCCAAAAAACAAGCTCTTCTCCAGCCTCAACAAAACCCTCGGGGAAGGAATCGCCAAACTGCTGTCGGAACAGCTGCTGCGCTACCGCTACGAAGATCAGAAAAACCTGCTGACCAAATCGGAGCTCAAGCTGATTCAGGCCCAGGTCAATCCGCATTTCCTGTTCAACGCCCTGAATACCATCGTCTCCGTGGTGCGCAAAAATCCGGATCAGGCCCGCAGCCTGCTGCTCCACCTGTCCAATTATTTCCGCAAGAACCTCAAACGCTCGAACGACCTGGCGACCCTGGCCGAGGAGCTGGATCACGTCAACTCCTATCTGTTCATCCAGGCCGCCCGCTTCGGGCCGAAATTGCGGGTGGAGCGGGACATCGACCCGCAGTTGCTCAAGACCCGGGTGCCGACCTTCACCCTGCAACCGATCGTCGAAAACGCCGTCAAGCACGGCATTTCCAGCATGCTTGAAGCGGGCACGGTCAAAATCAGCGCCCGGCGCGAAACAACCCGGATTATCATCACAGTCGAGGACGATGCCGGAGCCTATTGCGAAAAACTGAACAGCGACGGCCTGGGGATGAATATCGTTGACAAGCGGATCAAAGCGCTTTATGGAAACCGCTTCGGAACGAAAATTTCCTGCGTGCCCGATAAGTACACCAGGGTGTCCCTGCTTTTGCCCTGCGAAAAGGATGAAAACGGATGATCAGTATTCTGATTGTGGATGATGAGGAACACGCCCGCGAAGAGTTGTCGGCGCTGCTGCGGGACTGGGGCGAGGTCGATATCGTCGGCAGCTGCGCCAATGCCCTGGAGGCGATCAAGCTGATCAACAACGTCCATCCTCAGGTCCTGTTCCTGGATGTCAAAATGCCGCTTCTCAACGGTTTCGACCTGCTCGGCATGATCGACGAGGAGATCATGCCCTATATCGTTTTCGTCACGGCATTCGACGAATACGCCCTGCAGGCTTTCGAGGAAAAAACCCTCGACTACCTGCTGAAACCGATCGACACCGAACGGTTGGGTAAAACCATGGAAAAAATCAGAACCGCGGTCCAGACGGACAGCGTTCCGCGCTACCAGCGGCCGCAACTGAACCGGATCCCCTGTGCGAGCGGCAACAAGATCAAACTGGTCGACCCCGCGCTGATCGAGCATGCCCACTCCGACATCAGCGGGGTGCATATCTTTACCTCAGAAGGAAGTTTTTATACGGAACTGACCCTCAAGGTGCTGGAAAACCAGTCCGGCTACCTGCGTTGCCACAAACAATACCTGGTCAATCCGCAATATATCGACGTCATCATCCCGCTGGAAAACGGCATGGCCGAAGTCAAGACCGTCAGTGGTTACAAGCTGCCGGTCAGCCGCCGCTACCTGCGGAAACTGAAAGATATTTTCGGCCTTTAAGGCCGCCTGAAGAGATCTTTCCTCTTATCCGAGATTTCCGACCGCTTAGCTCTGGATTCCAACCGTTTGCCCTGAAACGGCTTTTTCCCACCGCCGGATTTCCCTATTCTCTCCTCCAGGCGACAGGAATTCCCTGTCGATAAAAAAACCTCGCGAAGGAGACAGAACCATGGGTGAACCCGCATTATCTTACTGGCTGGAAGAATTCATCAATCCAACCCCCGCGCCTGCAGACGCGGATTTGGAATATACCGCCATGTTCGAAGGCGAAACCGATGACGACTGGAAATACGGTACCGACTGACCGGACCGGTTTCTGAATGTCGACGAACTTTTAACGGCCCGACACATTCAGAGTGTTGGGTCTTTTTTTCACCGGGCAAAGTACCGCCGAGTGGAGACGCGCATGTCGGTCAAAATCATTATCGTACGCCATGTCCCGAAGGAAAAAGCGGCGGAGCTGCGCCCCTTGCTGCTGAAGATGCGCGTACTGGCAAACGCCCAGTCCGGTTACGTTTCAGGAGAAACCCTGGTCAATTACGACGACCCGACCGAATATCTGGTGATCAGTACCTGGAAAACGCTGAAAGACTGGAATATCTGGATCGGGGATACGCGGCGCCGGACATTGCAGGCCAGGGTGGACGAAATCACCGGAGCCCGGACCCGCTATTCGGTTTACTACAACGGTTGACGGCAACCGCCGATACAAAGGTGTCGATCATGATGGAAAAGAAAATCAATCAATTGCTGGAACTGCGCCAGCGGGCCCTTGAAGGCGGCGGCGCCGATAAAATCCGCAAACGGCACGAAAAAGGACTGCTGACGGCCCGGGAGCGCATCGAGTTGCTGGTGGACGAAGGCAGCTTCGAAGAATTCGACATGCTCAAGGTGCATCGCTGTCGCGATTTCGGCATGGACAGGGTCCAAGCTTACGGTGACGGCGTCGTCACCGGATACGGGACCGTCGGCGGTCGCCTGGTCTATCTTTTTTCCATGGACTTCACCGTCCTCGGCGGTTCGCTGTCGGAAACATTCGCCGAGAAAATCTGCAAGATCATGGACATGGCGGTCAAAAACGGAGCGCCGATCATCGGCCTCAACGATTCCGGCGGCGCCCGCATTCAGGAAGGAATCGAAAGTCTGGCCGGGTATACCGATATCTTTCTGCGCAACGTCACCAGTTCCGGGGTGGTTCCCCAGTTGTCGGGCATCTTCGGCCCCTGCGCCGGCGGCTCGGTCTATTCTCCGGCCCTGACCGATTTTACCGTGATGGTAAAGAACAACAGCTACATGTTCCTCACCGGACCCAAAGTGGTCAAAGCGGTCACCCATGAGGATGTCGATGTGGAAACCCTCGGCGGTGCTGCCGTGCACACCGCCAAAAGCGGGGTCGCGCATCTGGCGGCCGACAGCGAAGAACAGGCGATCGCCTACCTGCGCCAATTGGTGTCCTACATGCCGCAGAACAACATGGAAGCCCCGCCACGGACCGAAACCGCCGATCCGGTCAACCGCGAGGAGCAGGGCCTGTGTCTGCTGATTCCGGACAACCCGAACCAGCCTTACGATATCAAACAGGTCATCGCCGCCACGGTGGACGACGGGCAGTTCCTGGAAATCCAGCCGGACTTCGCCCCCAACCTGGTCATCGCCTTCGGCCGTTACGGCGGCCAGTCCGTGGGTATCGTCGCCAACCAGCCGCAGCATCTTGCCGGAGTCCTGGACAACGACGCGTCCATCAAGGGAGCACGCTTCGTACGCTTCTGCGACGCCTTCAATATCCCGCTGGTCACTTTCGTCGACGTGCCCGGTTTCCTGCCGGGGACCAACCAGGAGTACGGCGGCATCATCCGCAATGGTGCGAAACTGCTCTATGCCTATGCCGAGGCAACGGTGCCCAAGGTCACCGTGACCACCCGCAAGGCCTACGGCGGCGCTTACTGCGTGATGAGTTCCAAGCATTTGCGCGGGGATATCAACTATGCCTGGCCGGCGGCGGAAATCGCCGTCATGGGGGCCAAAGGAGCGGCGGAAATCCTTTTCGCCCGGGAAATCAGAGAGAACCCGGACCGGGCCGCAGAGATCCTCGCCGCTCATGAGCAGGAATACTCCGAGAAATTCGCCAACCCTTACGCAGCGGCGCAACGTGGCTACATCGATGCGGTGATCCTGCCGCAACGGACCCGTTTCCGGATCTGCAACGCGCTGGTGATGCTCGAAGGAAAACAGGACAGCAACCCCCGCAAGAAACACGGCAACATCCCGCTGTGAACCCCGTAGCCGGAGAAAGGGCAGACTATGAATCTGAGCTGGCAGAATGTGCTTGACGGACAGGGGATCGGCATCACCCTGACCGGAATGCTGATCGTCTTTTCCGGGCTGGCGTTGATCAGCCTGTTTATCAGCGTCCTGCCGAAGCTGCTGGAACTGCCCGACCGGGTGGCACGCAGCAGAGAAGCGGTGCAACAAACCCCGCAGGCGGCGGAGGAACGCGAGCCCGACGAAGAAGAACTGATCGCGCTCATCTCCCTGGTGCTGCACGAGGAAATGGAACGCAGCTGCGGTGAAAAAACCCAACTGACGATTTCCCGGCAACAGCCGCACGGTTCGATCTGGGCATCGGCCGGGAAAATGCGCTCACTGTCGGAAGGCGGCTCATATGCGTAACTATCAATTGGAACTGAACGGCAAGGACTTTTCCATCCGCTTGTGCAACCTCAGCGCCGAAGCGGCAATGCTGGAAATCAACGGCAGAGAATACAATGTCGCCATTTCCTCGGTGTCCGAGATCATCCCTGAAGGGGCGGCCCTGAACGCGATACCGGGGTCACCGGCTCCGGTCACCGCACCCGCATCCGCCCCAAAGGCCGGGTCCGGCGACGAGGGGGCCGTATTGGCCCCGATTCCGGGTTCGATCATAGACATCTACGTCCAGACCGGCGACGAGATCAAAGCCGGACAACCGCTTTTCAAAATGGAAGCGATGAAGATGGAAAACGAGATCAATTCCCGGATCGACGGAACCGTCGCCGCAGTCAACATCAGCATCGGCGATTCGGTCAGCCAGGGGGACGAACTGGTCGTGATCGTGCCCTGAACGGGACCACGGATAACAATTCGAAGCACAAGCGGCGGAGGCCTTCTCATGGGCATTCTTCATGACTTCATACAGAATACGGGTTTTGCCGGGATGACCTGGGGCAACCTGGCCATGATCATCATCGGCATCATTTTCATCACCCTGGCGATTACCAAGGACTACGAGCCCCTGCTGCTGGTGCCGATCGGCTTTGGCGTGGTGGTCGGAAACATCCCGCTGATCGCCGGCATGGCGTTGAGCGTCTATGACGACGGCAGCGTCCTCAAATATATCTATTTCGGCGTCAGTCAGGGCCTGTTCCCGCCGTTGATCTTCCTCGGCATCGGCGCGATGACCGATTTTTCAACGATGCTCAGCAACCCGAAACTGGTGCTGCTCGGAGCGGCCTCCCAGATCGGGATTTTCCTGACCCTGATCGGCGCCCTGTATCTCGGCTTCACCCCTGCCGAAGCCGGAGCCATCGGCATCATCGGCGGGGCCGACGGGCCGACCGCCATTTTCCTGTCCTCGAAACTGGCCCCGCAACTGCTCGGCTCGATCGCCATTGCGGCCTATTCCTACATGGCCCTGGTGCCGGTTATCCAGCCGCCGATCATGAGGCTGCTGACCACCCGGGAGGAACGCCTGATCAAGATGAAAACGCCGCGCAAGGTCAGCAAACAGGAGCGCATTATTTTCCCGATCGCCGCGTTTCTGATCTGCGCCATGATCGCACCCGGTTCCATGGCGCTGATCGGCATGCTGTTCTTCGGCAACCTGCTCAAGGAGAGCCTGGTGACCGAGCGCCTGGCCAACACGGCCCGTAACGCCATGATCGACATCGTCACCATTCTGCTCGGTTTTTCGGTCGGCGCCAGCACCGCGGCCAAATACTTCCTGACCCCGCAGTCGTTGTTGATTTTCGGTCTCGGCGCGCTCTCTTTCTGCGTCGCGACCGCCGGCGGGGTGCTGTTTGCCAAGCTGATGAATCTGGTTCTCAAGGAAAAAATCAACCCGCTGGTCGGCGCGGCCGGGGTTTCCGCGGTTCCCGACTCGGCACGGGTGGTTCAGACCGTCGGGCAGCAGGCCGATCCGACCAATTTTCTGCTGATGCACGCCATGGCGCCGAATGTCGCCGGCGTGATCGGTTCGGCCATCGGCGCCGGGGTCCTCTGGACGGTTCTGGTGCCCTGATTTTCCATGCCACACGAACAGGATAAACAATGATTGTCAGACTGATCAACAAACCCGACCTGCTTGAAGCCCGCCGACTGATCGAGGCGAACGGTTTCAGCTTTGAGCACAACTACGACGTCTTCTTCGGCATGTTCGAAGCAGGCGAATTGATCGCTACGGCGGCCAGGGAGCGCAACATCTTCAAAATGATCTGTATCCGCGAGGATTACCGCGGCGGCCATTGCCTGGGCGAACTGATCACCGCCCTGATCAACAGCTGCGCCTACACGGACCTGGAGAACTATTTCGTTTTTACCGCTCCGGAGCGAATGGCTTCCTTCGAGCAGTTGAACTTCAACCCGCTGGTCACGGGACCGGAGGTCTGCCTGCTGGAGTACGGCAACGGCCTGGAAAGATACCTGGAAAAGCATCGGGGTCTGGTCCGCGAGGGCAACAACGGCGCCGTGGTCATGAACTGCAACCCGTTTACCAACGGCCACCTTTACCTGATTGAACAGGCCGCCGCGCAGGTTGACCACCTGTATGTCTTCGTGGTGCGCGAGGACCGCTCCACGTTTCCGTTCCGGGTGCGCGAACGGCTGGTCCGGGAAGGAACACAGCATCTCGGCAACCTGAGCATTCTCGACACTTCGGACTACGCCATCAGCCATGTGACTTTTCCCGCTTACTTTCTGAAAGAAGAAGACAACGCGCAGTTGTTGCAGATGCGGACCGACCTGACGCTGTTCGCCAAAAAGATCGCTCCGTTTTTTCATATCACCAGGCGCTTTATCGGCACCGAACCGGACTGCCGGACTACCCGCAGGTATTGCGAAATGATGTACCAGGTCCTCGGCGAACACCGGATCGCCACCGTGCAGATCATCAGGAAGCAGCACGCCGGCCGGCCGATCAGCGCGTTCCGGGTCCGGGAAGTGTTCAAGCAGGGAACGCTTTCTTCCCTGCCGGACCTGGTCCCCGCAAGCACGCTGGAATATCTCCAGTCGGAACAGATCAAAAGCCCGCTGATCGGCCTCAAGACCTGCAACGGGAGGCACTGATGCAAATCAAACGCAAGGCCCAGGCCGGGACCATGCAGTCCAGCGACCTGATGGTTTTTCTCGAACCGGCGGCGGAACTGTCCATCGAAATCGAATCGACGGTCAAAAAGCAGTTCGAGCATCTGATCCGGGCTCAGGCGGAACAGGTGCTCGGACAATTCGGTATCACCGCCGGGCATATCCGCCTCAGCGATCGCGGAGCGCTGGACTATGCGATTGCGGCACGGCTGGAAACCGGTTTACGCCGCGCCTGCCGCTGAACAAGGATCGTCATGGACGGAACCTGGTGCAAAGAATGGCGACAAGGCCGCCGCTTCATCATCAAAATCGAACCCGGACAGGAAATTTGTGAACGGTTGCAGGCTTTTGCCGCCCGGGAAGAAGTGCAGAACGCCGTCATCCTGTCTGCGGTCGGATCAGTGTGCAACGCCCATTTCAGGGGCATTAAATCCGGGGCCAAGAGACCGATCACCAAACCCCGGATGCGGCAGCATCAATTCGAGGGGCCGCTGGAATTGCTCGGCCTCGCCGGCAATCTCATCCCGGCGGAAAACGGTGCGGTCGATTGCCACCTGCATATCATGCTCGGCAAAAGTTCCGGCGAGGCCGTCGGCGGGCACCTGTTTAGCGCCGAGGTTTTTGCCAGCTGTGAAATTCTGCTGACGGAAATGCTGGTCGAAGGCGTGGAGCGCTGCCTTTCCCGCAGTTCCGGGACGCCGACCATCTATATCGAAGAGGAATGACCGTGTCCGGATTTCAGTTGCGGCGCTCGCTGCTTTATGTGCCCGGCAATATGCCGTCGATGTTGCAGAACATACCGATTTTCGAAAGCGACGGGGTGATGATCGATCTCGAAGATGCCGTCCCTTACAGTGAAAAGGATGCGGCAAGGACCCTCGTACGCAACTTCCTGCATGATTACCGGCAGCACAACAAGGAGATTTTCGTCCGCATCAACAGCCTGCAGACCGAGTGGTGGCAGCGGGATCTGAAAGCGGTCCTGCCGGTATTGCCCGACGGCATCCGCCTGCCGGAAGCCGACACGCCGGAAGTCGTGGAAAAGCTCGATACCATTCTGACCGAATTCGAGGAAGACCTGGAGCTGCCCATCGGCCACTTCAGGATTCTCCCGTCGATCGAAACCGCCGAAGGCGTCATCAACTGCATCAGAACGGCGAAAAGCTCGACCCGCCTGATCGGCCTGGCGTTCGGCGCCGAAGACTATACCGCAAGCCTGGAGATCGAGCGGACCAAAGGCGGCGAGGAACTGTTCGCGGCACGTACCCGGGTGGTCTGGGCCTGCAAGGCGGCCGGCATCCAGGCCATCGACACCATTTTCGCCGATGCCGGCGACATGGACGGGCTGCGCCGGGAAACCGAATTGATCAGAACCCTGGGTTTTTCCGGCAAATCGCTGGTCAACCCGCGGCAGATCGAGGTGGTCCATGAAGTTTTCGCCCCCCGGCAGACCGAGGTGGATTACGCCCTGCTGGTCGTCGATGCCATCAGGAAAGCGCGCGAGATGGGAACCGGCGTGATCTCCCTGAACGGCCGCATGGTGGACGCCCCGGTGGTCAAACGCGCGGTGAGAACCCTGAAAACGGCCCAGGCTCACGGTCTGATCGACATTGAGCTGGATGAGGAGGCGATCTATGGCCAGAAATAGCCTCGGCCGCCTGCTGCCCGAAACCTTTGCCGGGAAACCGGTCGAACCGTACCGCTCGCCGTTCGAACGCCGGCCCGTGGGCGGCCGTGCCGGCCGCCCGTTACGGCGCTGCAACCCCGGCGACAACAAACAGTTGGACAGCCTGCGGGCGGCGATCGAAGCGGCCGGGCTGCGCAACGGCATGTGCATCGCCACGCATCATCATCTGCGTAACGGCGACGCCCTGCTCAACAGCGTGGTCCGGGAGCTCGATAACATGGGCTTGCGGGATATCCGGATCGCGTCCAGTTCGATCCACCCGGTTCACGCCGAACTGCTGCCCTATATTGAAAAAGGCGTCATCAGCGCTTTTGAATGCGGAGTCAACGGCCCGATCGGGGAAATGATCTCCAGAGGAGAACTCGACTGCCCGGTGGTCGTCCGCACGCACGGCGGCCGTGCCCGGGCGCTCATCTCCGGCGAAATCACGGTTGACGCCGCCTTTATCGCGGCTCCCTGCTGCGACCGTTACGGCAACATGAACGGTTTTTACGGCCCGTCCGCCTGCGGCAGCCTCGGTTATGCGCATACCGATGCCGGTTACGCCAGACATGTTATCGCGGTGACGGACAACCTCTGCGACGCGCCGGTCACTCCGGTTTCCATTCCGCAGTCGCTGGTCGATCACGTGGTCGAGGTCGATCGCCTCGGCGATCCGCGTAAAATCGTTTCCACCACGACCCGCATCACCCGCGATCCGGTCGGGCTGCAGATCGCCCGCTATGCCGCCCGGGTCATCGAAGCCTCCGGCCTGTTACGCGACGGTTTCTCCTTCCAGACCGGCGCCGGCGGCATTTCCCTGGCAGTGGCCGAACAAGTCCGCCGCATGATGACCGAGCGACGGATCAAGGGCAGCTTCGGTTGCGGGGGGATCACCGGATACTTTGTCGACATGCTCGAAGAAGGCCTGTTTCGCTCGCTGTTCGATGTCCAGTGCTTCGATCTCAAGGCGGTACAGTCGATCGGGGTCAACCTGCGACACCAGGAGATGAGCGCCGATACCTATGCCAACCCCTTCAACAGTGGTGCCATGGTCAACCTGCTGGACTGCACGATCCTCGGTGCGACCGAAGTCGACATCGACTTCAACGTCAATGTCAATACCGAATCGAACGGCTACCTGCTGCACAATACCGGCGGGCACAGCGATGCGGCGGCCGGCGCCAAACTGTCGATCATCACCGCTCCGCTGCTGCGCGGCCGGCTGCCGATCATCAAGGATGCGGTCACCACGGTGACCACCCCCGGCCGCACCGTGGACGTCATCGTCACGGAGCGGGGCATCGCCGTGAACGATCATCAGCCGGAACTGAAAAAAGAACTGCTTCGCTGCAAGGTTCCGGTCAAGGATATCCGCGAATTGCAGCAGGAGGCCTGCCGGATGACCGGGGTTCCCCGCCCGGTGGAATTCACCGACCAGGTTGTCGCGCTGATTGAGTACCGCGACGGGACGATTATCGATGCAGTGTACCGGGTTAAGGCATGAGATCCTCGCGGCCCGCGAGCGGCGGCAGGCGAAACTGAACAACCGTCCGGAGCGGCAAGGCGCGACCCTGATTCAACTGGCCCTGAACCTCCCCGGAGCGCACAAGAATCCGCCCGCAGCCGTGCCGTTGTTCAACTGGGGCAACCGGCAGCTGCGCGCAGGATTTCCGGACCTCAGGCACCTGTGTGAAGAAATCGACATTCTCGGTCCCTGGGCCCTCTACACGACCCCGGTTGCGGTTGCGGAAGCCAAGTCCCGTTGCTGCGCCATCGAAAGCAGCCGGGATTTTGCCCGGCTGCTGGATATCGATGTTTATTGGTCCGACGGGAGGCCCTGCAGCCGCTCCCAGCTCGGCCGGGCACAACGCCGTTGCCTGCTGTGCGGCGCGCCGGCAGGCGAATGTATCCGCCTGCGGCGGCATCCGCTCTTGCAACTGGAGAAACAATGTGAAATCCTGCTCAGAGCCTTTGCGGCTTGAACGGTTCAGCACCGCCCTGATCGACGGACTCAAGGCCGAACTCTACCTGACGCCGAAGCCCGGACTGGTCGACCTGGCCAACAACGGTTCGCACCCCGACCTGTCGCTGCTGCTCATGAGCCGTTCGATTGCCCTGCTGCGTGATTATTTGCAGGAACTCAGTACCGCGCTCGTCGGGCCGCACCGCTACCCCGAGCTGACGGCCATCGGCCGGGCGGCGGAAAAACGCATGTTCCGGGAACTCGGGACAAACAGCCATCGCGGCGGGATCTTCCTCTGCGGCTTATTGCTGACGGCGGCCGCACAGACCGACCCGGCCGATCCCGTCGCTTGGCGACAAACGGTGAAAAAAACAGCCGAGACGTTTGTCGCCGGCAGAGAATGCACCGCCAGCCACGGGGAACGGGTCAGGCGGCGCCGTCCCCGGGCCGGAATCCTCCATGAAGCCCTGCAGGGCCTTCCCGCGCTGTTCGAAACGGTTCTGCCCGTGCTGCTGAACAGCCGGGACCGCTCTCGCGACATCTACCTGGCCATGGCGCAACTGATGCAGCGTGTCGAGGATTCGACCAGCCTGCATCGTTGCGGCGAAGTCGGCCTGGCCATGTTGCGCAGGTCAGGAAAACGCCTGGAAGCCTGTCTGAGCGCCGGTGACGATCCGGCGCCCCTGCTGACGATCCTGGACCGCGAATTCCGGCTCATGAACCTGACCATGGGTGGAGTGGCCGACCTGCTGGGAGTCGGCCTCGGATATACGGGCTATCTGCTGCTCTCGTCCGGCTCAGAACGCCCCGGACAAACAACTACTGCAACAATCCCGGTTTGCCGTTTCCGTTGACCAGACCGGGCTTAAGTTCGAAAGGATATTCACATGTATCAAAACAGTTCACCGGACCCTTTTTTTGAAATCTCCGACTTTGCCGTTACGGCGGCCGACAGCAGCAACTTCGTGCAGCCGGTCAAGCTGTCCTACAGTCAGAACGGCAGAGCGAGATCCTGGGAAGCGGTTCGCTGTCACGACGGCGTCTCCGTGCTGCTCTACCATACGCAGCAGAAAGCCTTCCTGCTGGTCAAACAGTTCCGCGCCCCGGTCCACATGCATCATCCGGTGCATACCTGCACCTATGAACTCTGTGCCGGGATCGTTGACAAGCAACTCCCCCTGAAGCAGATCGTCAGCGAAGAAATCTACGAGGAATGCGGCTACGAGGTTCCCCTGGACAACATCAGGAAGGTCAGCTCCTTCTTTCCCAACGTCGGCATCACCGGCAACCGGCAGCACCTTTTCTTCGCGACAATCGACGCGTCCATGCACAGGCACGCAGGCGGCGGCATTCACAACGAACAGATCATGCTGACTTACCTGCCCCTGGGCGAGGCGAAAACGTTTCTGTTTGATGAAGCGCTGGCAAAAACCCCCGGTCTGATGTTTTCTTTCTACTGGTTTTTCGAATGCTACGGCGCCCTCGGGCAAAAATTTCCCGTGGGAGATCGTCCGCACTAATCATCCGGCCGGAGAGCAGGCAACCCGTCGAAGATCCTTGCCGCCAAGTGAATTGCCATCGGCACCGCCGTAGCGAACCCAAGCTTTTTCCGTTATCTGCTGCCGCACCGGTTGCAAGAGCGTATCTGCCGCTGGACAATTGCGGCAAAGCGTATCCCGGTTCGGCAGCCTCTTTGCCGTGTTGCCCTTGGCACACTCTTGCTCCGCTCGCTGTGCCGCTGAACAAAAAGTCCGGATTGGCGCGCAGATGACGGTTTTACCCAACTTTCATTCGGAAACGGCCTGGACAGGCGGCTGCCGTTGACCGGCCCGGCAGTTCCGGCCTTTTGACCCTTCGCGACTCATTGCCCCGACCCGCGGCACACCGGCCAGGCGGAAAACGACAATGCAATGTATTCATCCCGGAGCAATCTCTTGCCGCTCCGTTCCATCCTGCGGGAAGGCGGGTAAACAACCCGCATAATAGAAAAACGGCAATCCAATCCTGATTTGGGGTTATGATAGGCGCTTCACTCTCTGGAGATCCCGATGTCGCAGAACAATCCCTGGCTTGCGCCTCTGCTTTTTCTGACCCTGCTGTTCCACCTGAACTTTGTTGCCCGCATTCTGCTTTCTCCGCTGGCACCGGTGATGGAGGCGGAACTGGGATACACTCATGCCGGGACCGGAACTCTTTTCCTGCTGACTTCGCTGGGCTATTTTCTCGGCCTGTTTTTATCCGGAGTGATTTCATCCCGCCGGACCTTCATCCAGACGATCCAGTTGTCCGGCGCCGGATTCGGCCTGAGTCTGATTTTCATTGCCTGCAGCCGTGATTATTTTCAGATCGGGTTTCTCGTCGCGGTGATGGGTTTTATGGCGGGACTCTATCTTCCGGCGGGCATGGCCAAGCTGACGGAGCTGATCCCGCCGGCCAACTGGGGCAAGGGACTCGCCGTTCATGAGCTGGGACCGAATTGCGCTTTTTTTATCGCCCCCCTGCAGGTGGAAGTGCTGCTCCGGTTTCTCGACTGGCACCAGATTCTGCTGGCGCAGGGATTGCTGACGTTGGGGATCGTCACCGCTCATCGCTGTTACGCCGGGCGGGGCGAAAGCCGGGGCGTGGCACCGAAACCGGCCACTTTTAAAACCTTTTTCCGGCAACAGGTTTTCTGGAAACTGGTTGTCCTGATCGGCCTGGGGACGGGGAGCACGATCGGTATCTACTCCATGCTGCCGGTCTATTTCATCGACCAGGGGATTGGCCGGGACCTGGGCAACAGTATGCTGTCGGCTTCGCGCACGCTGAGCATTCCGGTTGTCCTGGTCGGCGGGTGGCTGACGGACCGGATCGGCGTGCGCCGTTCGCTGTTGATCATTCTCAATACCGGGGGCCTGCTGACGGCCCTTATCGGTGTGCTGCATGGCTATTGGTTGTTCATTCCGGTTTTCCTGCAGCCGCTGTTTGCCGTCTGCTTTTTCCCTCCGGCGTTCAAGGCCCTGGCCTTGTCCGTCCCGGCCGAGTTGAGAAACCAGGCCATTGCCTATACCGTTCCCTTCGGCTTTCTGCTGGGGGCCGGTGTGGCGCCGTGCGCATTAGGCATGCTCGGCGATGCCGGTCTGTTCCAGGCGGCATTTGTCGCTCTGGGCTCTCTGATGGCCGCCGGCAGCCTGTTGACCCGGGATCTGGCGGAACAACACGCGCCATCAGCATGACATGAAAGAGCAACGGTGTGCCGCTTGTCGCCCGATGTTTGAGAAGAAAGGTTCCGGGCGGCGGGAAGCCGCTTTCGATCGCGGTCAAGATCCAATCATTACGGGGGCAAGGTCAGATCAACGACCGGCACTGAAGTTCAATCGGTCTTTTTGTTGTTTCGCGTCAGTTCCGAACGTTTAAGGCGCACCCATTCGTTGTCTTTCTGCCGGTAGATCGCATGGACGCGAATCGGCGTGCGTGTCGTGCGCGGGTCAAGATCATGGAAGAAGGGCAGATTGAAATGGTACAGGCGTGTTCCGCCGCCGAAACGCAGACGGCAGACCGGCAAGCCGTCAAAATCGTCGGTCGAGTATTCGGGCATGTCGATCGGTTCGATTTTGTGGCTTTTATGCAGCAGGATGGATGAATAGCCGAAGGTTGCATTGAGGGCACTGCGATCCAGCACGGTTTCTCCGGAAGCATTGCAGAACAGGGTGACCGTATCGTTCACCCCCGGTGTGCGCTCCAGATATTCACCGTAAAAACCGTTCGCCACATCCCTGAACGAGGCATGCTCGGGCTTGGGGTTGCATTCGATGATCGACAGCAGATCGAGTTGCTGCCGGGTTTCGAAAAACAGCTGGTTGGCTTTATTGATGATGGTACTGATATTCGACTGATAGATGTCCCGATAGATGTAGTCGAGACAGATCAGCACCATAAAATTGAAGCAGCTGGGCTGACACCGGAACAGGGTAAAGATCTTGCCGCGATAAAGATAATGGTCGTTATCGAGATTTTCTTCACCCACGAAGGGATGGCTTTTGGCCTCGAAAAAAACCCGCAACCTGCCGTCCTGTTCCTTGACCGCGATCATGCAGCTGTTGACCGGCAGTTCGTCGATATCCCCAGCCTCGAGATCCTGGGTCACGGAGCGGCAGGCCTCCTCGTTGTCATCCGCATAGGAACAGAGCAGGGCCTTGTAGGTCGCCAGATTGATCGGACCGAGGCCGAGAGAGGTAATGGTATTGGGCTGCAACTGTTCCAACAGTTCCAGAACCGTCGGGACTTTGTCGAAGGGCAGACAGGATTCGGGGAAAAAAAGAAAGTTTATCTTGTCCAGATGGTCGACGCCGGAAATGACCAGACGCAAGGTCGATTCGATCTGCCGCCAGTTGTAATCAGGTTCGGATAAGCGGTACAACAGATCGCGGCGTTCGAGAAAATTGGGAATCTGGCAAAGCAGGACATGGACATGTTGCCGGGGTGGAAACAGGATCGAGAGCTTCTTTTCAACAATCTGGATCATGTACTTGATTCTGTCAACACTCCGGTGCCCTGTCAACACTCCTCATACAACTCGCCGGTCGGGCCGTGGATGGTTTCCAGTTCCTCGCCTCTGAGATTCAACAACGCGCCGCATTCGGTACACTCGATCAGGTCCGGGCTGTAGCCGTCGGAATGCATGTCGATTTCCAGATGGTTTTTATGGTGACAATAGGGACAGATCATGTATAGCCTCCATTGCTGGGTATATGTAGTTGACTATACCTGCACTTTGTAAACCATACAAGTGAAAAAATACTATTTTTAGTAAAACAACGTTTCAGGCTACGCTCTCTTTTACGGCTGCTGCGGGAGACGCAACCACACCCGGGTCAGGCCCCGGGCGCTTTCCGCGCCGACCTGACCGCCATGGGCGGCAATGATCTCCTTAACGATCGCCAGACCGATCCCGGCTCCGCCCTGTTCGCGGGAACGGGACCGATCCGCGCGATAGAAGCGCTCAAAAATAAACGGCAGGTCCTGTGCCTCGATTCCCGGGCCCGTGTTGCTGACCGCAAGTTCGATGAACTGCGGTGTCGCACTGCCGCTGATCTTCACTTCGCCGTTTTCGGCGGCGTAACGCAAGGCATTCTCCAGCAGATTACGCAGCACCTGCAGCAGCTTGTCGAAATCGGCCTGCAGCTCAAGGTTCGGCGGCTCAAGCTCAACTTTCAGTTCGACTCCCCGGCTCTGAAAACGCAATTCGAACAAAGGCAGCAGTTGTTCGATCAGCTCGGCCAGCGGAAAACTGCGGCGCTGCAGAAAAGCCTTGGCCGACTCCGCTTTGGACAGTTGCTGCAAATCGTCAACCAGCTGCACCAGACGCAGGGTCTCCTGCTCGAGCATCTGAAATGTTGCCGGGGCCGGGGCAATGACCTGATCGCTCAGCGCTTCGAAATAACCGCGCAGGTTGGTCAGCGGCGTCCGCAGTTCGTGGGCGAGATCGCTGACCATGGTTTTACGCAGCGCCTCCAGGCGCTCGAGGCTGTCGGCCATCTGGTTGAAGGCCCGTCCCAGCTGACCGACTTCATCCGTTGAAATCACTTCGACACGACTGCTGAAATTGCCGGCAGCCAGGTCTTTGGACAAGCGGGTCATCTGCAGCAGCGGCCGCAAAACCCGTTTTGTCATCAGATAACTGAGTAATAAAGCCAGTGTCAGCGACGCCAATGCCGCCCAGATCAGATAGCGATGGACGGACTCGATGAACATCCGATGGCTGTCCAGCGGTTCAATGGCATAATTCTCCATCAGGCGCATGAAATAGGTTGCCGCCAGTTTGTCGATCGCCAGCCACACCACCAGAATGGCAACCATAATCGCGGGAACAACATTGAGCAGCAGTTTCCACAACAAATGCCGCTTCATCCGCCGGCCTCACCTTCGGCGAAGCGGTAGCCGAAACCGCGCACCGTCTCGATGTAAACCGGCTGCGCCGGATCAGGCTCGATTTTCTGGCGCAATTTGTTGATATGCACGTCGATTACGCGCTCGACAACGACATGGTCATGCAGATAGAAACGGTTCAGCAATTCACTGCGGCTGAACACCCGCCCCGGGGAGGACATCAGCGCGAACAACAGTTTATATTCCGACGAAGTCAGTTTGACCGGCTGCCCGTCGAGCGTCACTTTATGTTTTTCCGCATCGAGCTCCAGCGCTCCGGAACGCAGGATGACGCGCTGCGCTACAGCTGGCCCGGCCTGCGCACGGCGTAAAATAGCCTTCACCCGCTCGACCAGTTCGCGCGGGCTGAAAGGCTTGATCACATAATCGTCGGCGCCGAGAGAAAACCCCAGCACCCGATCGATCTCCTCTTCCCGGGCCGTGAGCATCAGAATCGGCACGTTCGATGCGGCGCGAATCCGTCGACAAATCTCCAGCCCGTCCATGCCGGGCAACATCAGGTCGAGGATAATCAGGTCCGGCCGCAGTGTTTGCGCCAGCCGCAATCCCTGCAGCCCGTCGTTGACCACCCGGGGGGACAACCCTTCCCTGGACAGGTAAGTGGCGACCAGCTCGGCGGTGTTGCGATCATCTTCGACGATCAGGATCTGTTTCGCGGAAAGTTGCATATCAGGCGCTCCTGCAGCAAATATAACGACATCATAACAGGAAAAACAAACGCTGTTCAGATAATTGACAACGGAAAAATTAGAATTGCTGACTTGAAATTCCACTTGTGTTAGCGTACGCAAATAATTCTTGCGCGCAAAAGACCAAATGAAAAGGAGACCGTCATGATGAGCCGATGGACAAATATCACACTGTTTTTTCTTTTCCTGCTGTTCCCCTCAACATCATTCGCCGACGAACTGATTTTGCTCAAAGGCGGCTACCAATTGCTCAGCCCGGAAGGCTCGATCGCCGGAACCACCATTGGAGACAGCGGCGAGTTCGACCTCGAAAGCGACCTCGACCTTGACGACAGCGAAGACTTTACCGGTGAAATAGCTCTGCAGTGGGGCAATTCACGCCTGTCCCTGAATTATCTGCCGATCGGCTTTTCCGGCACCGGAATTTTGAATCGGGAAATCATCTTCAACGGGGAAACCTACAATATCAACAGTACGGTCAAAAGTGATTTGAGTATCGATCTTTATGACTTCGGCTATACTTACTACCTGCTCAATTTCGACGATCTCCCGACCCGTTTCCAGCTCGGAGTCGAACTGGCCGTCAAGGTCGCTGATATCGATGTGAGCGTAACGAACCTCACCGGGACGGTATTCACCGAAACGGAATCGCTGACGGCGCCGATTCCGACTCTTGGCGTGCGCACCCGCGTCGCCCTCGCTGATTTCCTCGGCATCACCGGACGGATCGGCTACATGGAATTCGACGACAATCATTTTCTCGACGCCGAAGCGCAGCTGGAATTCTCGCCCCTGCCCCTGGTCGGGTTCTACGCCGGCGTGCGCATCTTCGACCTGCAAGTCGATGAAGACGATGTTTACGTTGAAACGAAATTTTCCGGCCCGTTCGGCGGCCTGATGGTGCGCTTCTGATCCTTTCCCCGTCACCCGCCCGGGGTCGGCGGCAGCCGGGTCCGGAGCGGGTGGCGAAGCCGTGTTTTACCGCGTTTGCCGCTTGCTTCCGGGCGCCGCAAAGACTCCCCGTTCCCGCCGCACATCGTGCTGTTGCGGTTTTTTTATCCCCGCCACTTTGCAACCAGGCCCCACAATCCGTTAAAATGAACATCTGACACTAACCCGAAGCAGGGAGTGGGGAGACTCATGGCCGCAAAAGTTATTCCTTTCACCAGCAAAAAAAAACAGCTGCGCCGGATCATCGAGCACGCCGTTGACCATAACCTGTCCCATAAGAACCCCCAGGTGCTGCAATGCCTCAAACAAGAAATCGAAGTCTTGCTGGAAAAACATTTCAACGGCGAAGCCCCGGAAATGACGCTCAAGTTACCCGCGGATCTCAGAGAAGATCAGTTTCAGAGCATCAGACGGAACTTCAAAGAACTGTTTAACGAACACAACGAACGTATGATTCGGCGTTCCAACTCGATTTTTATGGACCTTTACCTGTCACGGCTTGAAGTCTGTGAATTGAAATACGGCGAGCGGCAGCAGGACTGATTGTCGGCCGCTCCGACTGAACCGGCGTTCGACTTTACGCGGGAGGACTGATGTCCACGGCCTATGACATTATCATCCTCGGCGCCGGCACGACCGCTTTTGCCGGCGGCCGGATTGCGGCGGCCGCGGGTAAAAAGGTCCTGCTGGTCGAGCAGTCCCACCTGGGCGGAACCTGCGTCAACTGGGGCTGCATCCCCAGTAAGACTCTGATCCACAAAGCCGAAATGTACCATGGCGCCCGCAAAGGGGAGAGCTGGGCCCTGAACCTGCGCGCCGGTGCTCCCGATTGCGGAACCTTGATGCCGCTTAAACGCCGGGCGGTCGAAACCATCCGCCAGTCCCACTATCAGCATGAGCTTGATCACACCCTGAACCTGAATATCATGCGCGGCCGCGGCCGGTTTGTCTCCGCCAACGAAATCCAGGTCGGCGGGCGGGTTTTTTCCGCTCCGCAGCTTCTTGTCGCCAGCGGCGGGCAGCCGCGTATCGTACCCATCCCTGGTCTGGAACAGGTCCAATACCTGACCAGCTACAGTGCCCTGCACCTGCCTTGCTTTCCGGCTTCGGTCATCATCCTCGGCGGCGGAGTCATCGCCCTCGAAATGGGTCAGATGCTTGCCCGGTTCGGGACGAAAGTCACCATTCTCGAGCGCGGACCGCGCCTGCTCACCGAGTTCGACCTGCGGCTGACCGAACAGTTCCGCGCCATGCTCGAGCTTGAAGGCATCCGGATTCTCTGCAATGTCGAGGCGCAGCGCGTGGAAAAGAAAGGCGCCGAGACCTGCCTGTACGCCACGATCGCCGGCGCTGATGTCGGTTTCAGCGCCGAACGCCTGATGCTGGCGATCGGCACACAACCGGCCACCCGGGACCTCGGCCTCGAACATGTCGGCGTGGAGCTCGACCCCAACGGCTTTATCCGGGTCGACAATCAGTTGCGCACCAGCATTCCGGGAATCTGGGCGGCGGGGGATGTGACCGGCCCGCCGCTGATCGCCCCGGCCGGGGCACGGGAAGCGCAAATCGCGGTCAAAAACATGCTTGACCCGACAGCCGGTCACACCATCGACCATCGCTATTCGCCGATGGCGGTTTTTGTCGATCCCGAATTCGCCACCGTCGGTCTGACGAAAAAACAGGCCGAAGACCAGGGCTATGAAGTCGTCACCACTTATCTGCAACTCGATCGCGTGCCCAAGGCGCACGTCATGGGAGAAATGCTCGGCGGCTTCCTGCTGACGGCGGAAAAAGGGAGCGGTCGGGTTCTCGGGGTGCAAATGCTCTGCCCGCGGGCGGCCGACATCATTCACGAAGCGACCTTGGCGATCCGCTTCAACCTGACCGTGGTCGATCTCACCACGACCGTGCACGTCTATCCCAGCATCAGCGACGGATTGCGTCAGGCAGCCCGGGAGAATGCCATAACCCAGGGATTGCTATAAAACCATTCTATTCCCGTCGTCCGTCGGCAACGCCGCTTTACCGATGCCTGTTCGCCGCGGTAAAATTCTTTTGGATAAAAGCAGACAAAACCTTTCCACCTTTAACAAACCCATGTTATAAACTTCCAGATCTTGTGCCGGAAATCCTCTCCGCGACCGGTCCGGAGGCCCATGAAACAGTTTTTGTTCAGATCGATCAGGAATCTTAAAATCCGCTGGAAAATGCTGGTGGTCATTCTGCCTTTGGTGGTCGTTCCGATTTTCCTTCTCGGCGGCATTATCGGCTACATAGCGACCAACCAGGCGTATGAAGGTCTGATCACCGCCAGCAAAGCCGATCTCGATCATATGGCCGGTTTCACCCTCGACCTGCTGGACGGACACCATCGGCAGTTTGAAGTCTATCGCGCCGACAAGCAACAGATCGTGCGCCAGGAGATGAAATCCCTGGTCGACCTGGCCTACACCCTGATCAACGAGCAACAACGCCAGATGGAGCAGGGGCTCATCGATCTGTCCAGTGCTCAACAAGCGATTCGCAACAGCTTTAAAGATGTCAGCATCGGCCGCAGCGGTTATCTGTATGCCATGAACGGTTCAGGGGTACTGACCGTCCATCCGGCCCGGGAGGGGGAAAACATCCTCAACGTTCGTGATCAGTCGGGACGCTTGTTCATCCGCGAGATGCTTGAAGCCGCACTCCGATCGCGGCCCGGAGCAGTGCTGTATACCATTTACCCCTGGACCAACGAGCTCCCCGGCGAAACCCGGCCGCGCAACAAAATCGTCGCCTTTCGCTATTGCCCCAAATGGGACTGGGTGGTCGCCGCCGGCGGCTATCTGGACGAAACCTACGCCGATCCGGAATTCGAAAAACGGGCCCGGGCGGTTTTGTTCGCTCAGATCAAAAGCAAGAAAGTGGGGAAAACCGGTTACATTTTCTGCATGAGCAGCGACGGCACCCTGACCGTTCATCCCGATGCCGAAGGCCGCAATATCATGTCGGCGACCGATTCCGACGGACGGGCCTTCATCGCCGAAATGGCGGCCGCGAAGGACGGCTGGATCCGTTATCCCTGGCACAATCAGGGAGAACCCAGGGCGCGGATGAAAATCGTCCGTTACCGCTATTTCGAGCCCTGGGACTGGATTGTCGCCGTCGGCAGTTACGAAGACGAATTCCATCAGCCGGCGAACGCCATCAAATGGCGTATCGCCCTTTATGTCCTGTTGCTGCCGCTGATCATCGGCGTCATTGCCGCGGCCCTGGTGTTCGTGGCGGCGAAAGTTCTGACCGAGCCGATCCGCGACATGATAACCGTCATCCGCGAGGTCAAACACGGCCGTCTGGACCGGCAGATCGAGATTGCCAGTCGCGACGAACTGGGGGAACTGGGCATGGCCTTCAACCGGATGACCCGGATGCTGCAGAAAAACAAGGAACTTGAAGCGGCGCTGGCGCAACAGGGGAAAATGGCCTCGCTCGGTGTCCTTTCTTCCGGGGTGGCCCACGAAATCAACAACCCTCTCGGTGTTATCCTCGGCTATGCCGGGCACCTGGAAAAGAAAATTCCGGAAAGCGATCCGAACTATACGTTTATTCATGAGATCAAACGGGAAAGCAAACGCTGCAAGAAAATCGTCCAGGATCTGCTCAGCTACTCGCGCACGCCGAAACCGGTACTGGCGCCGGTCAATATCAATCGGCTGCTGCGGGAGATCATCGACTTCGCCAGGAACCATACCGACCTCTACCATGTCGGGATCGCGCAGGATTTCGCCGCCGACATCCCGATGATTTCGGCCGATGCCGATCAACTGCGGCAGGTTGCCATCAACCTGCTGCTCAACGCCGGGGCGGCATCGCCGCAATATGGAGAAATCAGGGTTCAGACCTGGCTTGAACAAGACCGTTACGTGCGGATCGATTTCATCGATCAGGGGGCGGGCATCCCGGAAGACAACCTGGATAAAATCTTCGAGCCCTTCTTTACCACCAAAGCGCGCGGGACCGGCCTGGGCCTGGCGATCACCAAACAGATCATCGATATGCACCAGGGGGAAATCTTCATCGATTCCGAACCGGGCCGGGGCACCACCGTCTGTATCCGCCTGCCTCTGGTTCGTGACGAATTGTAGTCTCATCCGAAAGCGGGAAACCATGTCAGCAACGAAAATCATGATTATCGACAACGAAGAGGGGTTGTGCCGGATGATGTCCGCCGTCCTCATGGATGAAGGCCATGCGGTACGCGCCTTTACCGATCCGCTGGAAGCGCTGGAACTGTTTCGTCCGGGTACCTGGGATCTGGTCATCAGCGACATCAAGATGCCCGGCATGGACGGGCTGGAAGCACTGCAGAAAATCAAGCATGCCGACCCCGCGGTACCGGTGATTATGATCACCGCCTTCGCCACGGTGGAAATGTCGATTCAGGCCCTGCGCAAAGGGGCTTACGATATGCTGACCAAGCCTTTCGAACCGGACGAGCTGCTGATCCGGGTACGCAACGCCCTGAGTCACACCCAGTTGAAAAACGAAAACCAGGAGTTGCGCAAACAGCTGCGGAATAAATTCAACTTCGACACTATCGTCGGGTCTTCGCGGATTCTGCAGCAGCTGCTCGATAAAGTCGAAAAAGTCGCCGTCCGGGACACCTCGGTTCTGATCACCGGAGAGTCGGGTACGGGCAAGGAATTGATCGCCCAGGCGATCCACTACAACTCGCCGCGCAGGGACAGGCCTTTCATCCCGATCAACTGCGGCGGCATTCCCGAATCGGTGATGGAAAGCGAACTTTTCGGCCACAAAAAAGGCGCTTTCACCGGTGCCGACAACGACAAGGAAGGGCTGCTGAAAGCGGCGGACGGCGGCACCCTGTTCCTCGACGAGGTCGGCAACCTCCCGCTCAACGTGCAGAAAACGCTGCTGCGCTTCCTGCAGGAACGTGAATTCAGGCGTATCGGTGACACCGCCCCGACCAAAGTCGACGTCAGGCTGCTTTCAGCCACCAATTCCGACCTCGGCAAGGCGGTCGACCAGGGCGCCTTCCGCGAGGATCTCTATTACCGCCTGAACGTCATCAACCTGCACATGCCGCCGCTGCGGCTCCGCAAGCCGGATATCATCCTGTTGGCGGCCCACTTCATCAATCTGCAGAACAAGACCTTCAAGACCAGCATCACCGGCCTTTCCGGCGAGGCACAGCAAGCGGCCACGGAATACTCGTGGCCGGGCAATATCCGCCAGTTGAAAAACGTCATTGAAGCCTGCATGACCATTGAAACGGAAACGCAGATCAGCCTGGAAACACTGTCTCAATTTATCGAAACGGAAACCTCCGGCGAAAAGAAGGGGGATTACAACGACGCCCTGGCGCAATTCGAAATCGATTATCTGCGCCAGCTTCTCAACTCGGTCGACGGCAACATCGAAGCCGCAGCCCGGAAAGCCAACATGAATATGGCCACCATCTATCGAAAGCTGAAAAAATACGGTTTGCGCAAGGGAGATATTCTTAATTAGGTTATTTGAACGGCAACATTTCCAGCCAGGAGACCCCGACCGGCTTCATCACCCACAGGCCGAGGGCACTGAGAATCAGGACCACCATGACCCAGTTGAGAATCTGGGTGCGCAATGCCCAGTTCGGTTCCTTTCGCGGCTTTTCTTCGTCGTCTTCGTCCTCTTCCCTGCTGCGGCCCTGTTTGAATGAAGCTTTGCGCATCAGCCGGCCGGAGGACAGGAACAGAACCGCAGAGACGATGAACTGAGGCATGACATCGGTGCTGACGACACCGGATGCAAGCAGGACGCCGTAATAAACCAGAGCGACCAGGCCCAATAATGTCATTTGCTGACTCAGATTCATCGCTCCCCGCCTTCATAGAGAACAAACACTGTTTTAAACTTACAACATTCCCTGAAACAGGTGAAGTTTTTTTTGCCTTCGTTGCCTATTCGGGCGGATCGAGGCTTTTCCCCAGAGGCAAAACCCTGCGTCCCAGGCAGTTTTGGATGAACTGGGCCAGGCTGATATAGAGCGCCAAAAACGCCGCCATGAAACCACTGATACAGCCGATGACCAGGAAAATATGATCAGCCCGCAGCTGATCCGCGGCGAGCGCCAGAAAACTCATCATCATGCTACCGTATAGCCACAACAGAGCGACATTCTGCCTGAAGCTGGCAAGAAAAATAATGGCGACGAACAACGCCCAGAGGCTCAGATAGGCGAACATGGCGATGGCGTTTGGGGACTGCCCGACACCCAGCTTGGGGAAAATCTGGTAGCCGATGATCGACAGCCAGAAAATTCCGAACGGCAGGAACGTCGCCGCGGCGCGACTGCGCCCCTGATACTGGTAACGCAAGGCGGAAAAGATCTGCAGGATTCCGGCAACCAGCAACGCCAGGGCGATCCAGCAGGTTGACTGGGCGAACGCCCCGGTCTGGCAGGAGATATAAGCGAAGAGACCGGCTCCCAATCCCAGCAGACCGACCGTGGGCGGGTTTTCCCGGCGGATGGAACGGAAAGCGTTGTTCATGACGGCTCCAAACGAAAAAAGTCCCGGCGGAGAGGTTCCGCCGGGACCGTGACATCAAACCGGGATCAATCGTTGGTTTTTTGCAGCACCAGATCGTCCTCTTCGGCGTAAACCGGCTCGGTCGCGGTTTCCGGAGCAACCGCTTTTTGCGGCCTCAGGGACAGCGACATCATGGCGCCCACCAGCAGTAAGACGCCGGCGGCGATAAAAGACGATTCCATGCTGCCGGTTTTGACTTTCAACATCTCGGAGACCCGAACCAGGACGAAAGCGCCGATGCCCCAGGCGGAGAAGAGGATGCCGTAGTTCATGCCGAAGTGTTTCATGCCCCAGCTGTCTTTGGCAAACGAGGGGAAGAGCGACAGGTTGGTGCCATAGTTGAACACCATGGCCGTCACCAGCAAGGCCACCAGGATGGGGCTGCTGCTTTCGCCGCCGAGAACCGGGATGGCCGCAAACATCAGCCCGGCCTGGAAAACGAGCATGATGCACAGGGTCGTGGCCCGACCGATCTTGTCCGAAATGACTCCAGCAACCAAGCGGCCGGCGGCATTGCCGACCGACATCACGACGACGACCAGAAAGGCCATCTCGCCCATGGAGGCTTGGGCCAGGCCTTTGGCGCTGCCGATGACCATCAGGCCGGCGCCGGCGCCGATGAAGTAACAGAGCCACAGGGTGTAGAACTTGGCGTTGGTGAAGAGCTGGCGAGGCGCCAGGTCCGTAACCGTCACCGCCTTGGCGGCACCCTGCCCGGCGGTCGGGTCGGCGACAAAACCGGCCGGCGGGTTGGTAATCAGCAATGCCAGACTGCAGACGACAACGGCAAACGCGATACCGAAAAACATCATCGACTGTTGAATACCGTACTCATGCAGGAGAAATTTGGCCAGCGGCGCGATATAAACGGAAGCCAGACCGAAGCCGGAAACGACGATCCCGGCAATCAGACCGGTTTTGGCCGGCGAAAACCATTTCAGTGCCGGAGGGGTCGCTGCGGAGTAGCCGAACCCGATACCGGCCCCGGCGAGGACGCCGAAGCCCAGGACCCAGGCCCAGTAATCGGTGGTCTGGGAAATCATGACGAACCCGCCGCCGACCAGCAGACCGCCGATCATGCAGGTGATTTTGGGGCCGAATTTATCCTGGCATTTCCCGGCCAGGATCATGGCGGCGGCGAACGTCAGGCAGGCAACGGCGTAGGGATCGTTGACGCTGGCGGCGCTCCAGTTGAAAGCTCCTTCCCCGCCCAGGGCGATGGAATCGGCAATGGCGCCTTTGAAAATACTCCAGGTATACAAGATGCCGAGTGCCAGGTTGATGCCCAGACCGGCCAGCAGAACTTGCAGTCCACGGTTTTTGACGGTTTGTTTCGACATGGTTCGATTCTCCTCTCGCTTCAATTCATTCGTTCCGTAATAGGATTTCACATAATTCAATCGATACGATAACGGCCATTTATTGCTGAACTTGATATGTAAGGGCTCACGCTCGGCATGGGCGTGAGGGGAGACCACCAGCGGGTCCGATTCGGGGGAAAGCTCCAGCCGTCCCTGTTGCTCCAAAACTTCCGGGTAACTTTGCGCCAGCTGTTGAAACCGCTCGCAGTCGCGGTAGCCGCCCGAACAGTGATGAGACATGGCGACGACGTCATAAGGGGAAATGTAATCCTCGCCGACATCACAATATTTTTTTTCCTGGTCGAAATAAGGACAGATAGGCATGATCTCCTCCTCACTGAAAAAAACGGTTACAGCCGAAGCAACGGCAATTCGCGTACCAACTAAAAAAAATTTGTGCGGCGTTGTATTTTCAACAGGTTAAAACAGATAACGGGGTTATTTGAAAAATCGAACAAAAGCTCATTTTTTTGCAGGAATGCAAGAATGACGGAAGCGGAACACCGCAGGCGGCGCTTTTGATCCGGATAAGAGGCCGTCCCGGGAGTCCTGTTATTTCAATAAATTAACCTGCAGATGAGAAAGAAAAAAGCGGCCTGATTCGCACTTTTGCCAGATCATAAAACCTTGTTTTGCACATTTGCGAATTCTTCGCCCCTATTCAAAGGGGCGGCATTCACGTTACACTGGGAACACCAATCAGCGCAGGGGAAGGAGACGGGAAAAGATGCCCAGACTGGACGAAATCATGACGCGCGGCGGCGATAAGGGAAACACCAGCCTGGTTGACGGCTCGAGAGTTTCCAAAGCGTCCCAACGGGTCAAAACCTATGGCAGCGTCGATGAACTGAACTCGGTTTTCGGACTGCTGCACTGCGAACCGCTACCCGGCGATCTCAGCGCCAAGATTCTTTATCTGCAGAACGAACTGTTCAATCTCGGCGGCGAACTGGCAACGCCGCTGGACAGTGAATTCGCCGAACGCCTGCCGCGGATCCGGCAAGCCCATATCGATCTCCTCGAAAACTGGCTCGCCGCAGCCCGCGAGGAACTGGAGCCGGCGGAGAGTTTCATCCTGCCGGGCGGCAACCGCAGCGCCGCCCTGCTGCACCTGGCCCGGACCGTGACCCGACGGTGCGAAAGGGAACTGGTCACGCTGATGGAAAGCGCACCGGTCAACCCCGCCTGCCTCGGGTTTCTCAATCGTCTTTCCGATCTTTGCTTCGTCTGGGCGCGGCTGTGTAACGACCGGGGCCGGGCGGACATTCTCTGGGACCCCGAGGGCGGGCCGCAAGCGGGAAAATAAACCGTTGCGCGACAGAAACGGCTCCCGGCCATGACGCCGGGCGGATCATTACGGGCCCGGAAAAATTGCGCTTCAGCGCAGGACTTCAGGCCGATAGCCTTCTTCTTCCAGGCGGGACAGGATATCGTCGATATGGCTGGGACCGCGGGTTTCCAGGTCGAGGATGACTTCCGCTTCGCCGATCGGCAACGAAGATTTATGCCGGTCGTGACTGACCTGGAAGATATTCGCTTCGAGTTCACTGAGGATATTGGTCAACTTGGCCAAAGCCCCCGGCATATCGATCATTTCCAGCCGTAATTTCAGATACCGCCCTTCCGCCAGCATGCCTCTTTCGACCACCCGCGACATGGTCTGGACATCCAGATTACCTCCGGACAGCAGGCAGACGGTATGCCCGTGATGTAACGTTTTGACGCCGTAAAGCAGGGCGGCCAGGCCGACCGCACCGGCGCCCTCAACCACCAGTTTTCCTTTTTCCATCAGGCTGACGATCGCCATGGCGATCGCCTCCTCATCGACGGCAACGATATCGTCAACATATTTTTCCATCAGGGGGTAGGTCAGAGCGCCGACTTTTTTGACCGCGATCCCTTCGGCCAGGGTATGGCAGCGCTTGTTCAGCAAGGTCGGCTTGCCATTGCGCCGGGCCAGAGTCGCGCTGGCCACGGCCGCGGCTTCGACCCCGATGATCCGGACCGCGGGTTTGACCGACTTCATTGCCGCAGCGACCCCGGCAATCAGGCCGCCGCCCCCGACCGGCACCAGCAGCGTGTCGATCTCCGGCAGGTCGTCCAACAGTTCCAGGCCGATGGTTCCCTGTCCGGCCATGATCAAATCATGGTCGAAGGCGGAAACATAAAGCAGGTGTTCTTCTGCCGCCATGGTTTCGGCATGGCGCACGGCTTCGTCGTAATTGCCGCCCCGCAGGATGACCTCGGCACCATAATCAAGGGTCGCCAGTTCCTTGGTCAGCGGCGTCCCTTCGGGCATCACCACCCGGCAGGGACAATTGAGCAGGGCCGCGGCATGGGCCAGCCCCTGGGCATGGTTGCCGGCCGATGCGGTGACAACCCCGGCGGCAAGCGTTTCCCGGTTTTGGCGGCTGAGAAAATTATAAGCGCCGCGGATTTTGAAAGCGCCGGTGTGCTGCAGGTTTTCACACTTGAAATAGAGATCCGTGCCCAGCATCTTCGAATAGTAAGGCGAGTGGATCATCTCCGTGTGTCGAATAACGCCGTGCAGGTTTTTTGCTGCCCGCCTGATCTCTGCTGCCGTCAACATCGGTCGCTCCCGTGCAAGGATTGCCCCTCCTGAAACAAACGCCGGAGAATGTACAAAAGTTTAGCACAGAAAAGGATTTTCGCTGCGACGATCAACCGCCATCTGCTACACTGAACGTGAATGCTGCCCGCAGGAGAGCCCAATGAACGACCGACGACAAACCCGGGACGAACCGTTGATCCCGCGGCTGCTGGCGACCAACGCGCTGCGCGCCAACTTGAGTAAACACATGGATCTCAACAAGATGGCGGACTCCAAGGCGTCGATGATCATGACCGCCTCGTCTCTGGTCATCACCATCACCCTGACCCAGTATGACCGGCTGGACCTGCTCACGACCCTGCTGCTGGCCGGCTCGGGCATTCTGGCCGTGATCTTTTCCATTCTGGCGATTATTCCGCCGCTGCACGTCAGCGATCATACCAACCTGTTTTACTTTCGCTCGTTCAGTGAACTTTCGGAACGGGAATTCAAACAACAGTTCCGTGACACCATCACCGAGCGGGAAAAACTCTACGATGCTTATCTGCATGAAATTTACTATCTCGGCAAACATCGCCTGACCCGTAAATACGCCCTCATCCGCAACGGTCTCTGGAGCCTGCTGCTGGGACTGCTCGGTGCGACCCTGGCCGTGCTCGTTCCGCATCTGGCACCATGAACCTGATCCTGCTCAGCGCCGAGGACTTTGTCGATGAACGCCGGGTCGTGCTGCGGGACCGCAGGAAAGATCACATTCTCAACGTCCACCGCGCCCGGCCGGGCGATCGATTGCGAGTCGGTGAAATCGACGGCCTGCTGGGCGCGGGCAGATTGCTGCACTGTTCGGCGGAACGCGCCGAACTCGAGGTCGAGCTTCGCCGCTCCGCGCCGCCCGCGCGTCCCGTGACCCTGGTGCTGGCCCTGCCGCGCCCGAAGATGTTGAAACGGATTCTGCAGGCGGTCGCTGCCCTGGGGATTAAAAATATCTACTTGATCAACAGCTACCGGGTTGATAAAAGTTTCTGGGGCAGCCCGCTGTTGCAGCCGGAAAGGCTGCGGGAACAACTGCTGCTCGGCCTGGAGCAGGCCGGGGACACGGTCGTGCCGCAGATTCAATTGCGCCAGAGATTCAAACCTTTTGTCGAGGATGAACTTCCCGGCATTGTGCGTGACGGCAGCGCTTACGTCGCCCATCCCGAAGCGGAGATGAACTGCCCGACGGCGGCGGGGCGGAAGATCACAGCGGCAGTCGGTCCGGAAGGAGGATTCATTCCTTACGAAATCGAAAAGTTCACAACCTGCGGTTTTACCCCGGTTGCTCTGGGTGAACGCATTTTACGGGTTGAAACCGCCGTACCGGTCATCATCGGCCGCCTTTCCGTCTGAGTACTGAAAATTATGCCGAACAGACCTGTCTGGGTGTATCTGTTGCTTGTTCTTCCCCCCCTGTTTTGGGCCGGCAATTCGGTTCTGGCCCGGGGCATGGCCGAGCTGATTCCGCCGATTGCCCTGTCTTTCTGGCGCTGGGTCCTGGCATTGATTTTTTTGTTGCCGTTCACTTGGCGGCAGATCGTTAAAGACTGGCCCGAGATCAAGCGCGGCTGGAAAATCCTGCTGCTGCTGGGCCTGTTCGGCATCGCTTCCTTCAACACCCTGCTGTACAGCGCCGCGCACTCCACCACGGCCATCAATATTGCCCTGACCCAGTCCGTCATGCCGGCGGTTATCGTGCTGATCAGCTACCTGATGTTCCGCGACCGGATCAGCGGACGGCAGTTTTTGGCTATCCTGCTGTGCATATTCGGCGCCGGCTACATCGCCATCCGCGGCGATCTACAGCGCTTGGTGGAACTGAAGTTTGTCGGCGGCGATTTGCTGATGCTGCCGGCGGTCTGTCTTTACGCCCTGTATTCCGTGCTGTTGCGCAAACGGCCCGCCATTCATCCGCTGACGCTCCTGACGACCATCTTCTTTATCGGGATAGTTTTTCTGCTTCCGCTTTACCTGTGGGAAATCCGCATGTCGCCCCCCCTGACACTGTCCCGCCCGGTCGTGCTCAGTCTGCTCTATGTGGCCCTCTGCCCTTCGATTCTGGCCTATCTGTGGTGGAATCGCGGCATACATGAAATCGGCGCCAATCGCACCGGCCTGTACATCAATCTGACCCCGCTCTTTGCCGCTTTACTGGCCGTGCTGTTTCTCAACGAACGCTTCCTGGGTTATCATGTCGCCGGGATCGCTCTGATCTTCAGCGGCCTGCTGCTGTTCAACCTGCCTTTGAGACGCAGAGGAGGATAAACCGCTACAATGAGCATCGAAGCCTGGGGCTGGTTGCCCTTTTTCTCGCGGCAAATGGATTCCTGGACGGAATCCGGTTATCTCCCGGCCCGCGTTATCCGCGGTGAAAAAAACTATTTCCGCGTCATTTCGGAGCGCGGGGAACTGACCGTCCGCTTCGCCGGCAAGGTCCGCCACAAAGCAACCGGCCGCCAGGACTTCCCGGTGGTCGGCGACTGGGTTATCGTCGAACCGCAAGCGCACGACAAAGGTTTTATTCATGCCGTGCTCGAACGCAAAAGTTCGTTTTCCCGCAATCTGCCGGGGCGGCGCAAAAAAAAATCGTCCCGCCATGCGGAACAACAGGTCATTGCCGCCAACGTCGATCTGGTGTTTATCGTCAGCGGCCTCGACCGCGATTTTAATCTGCGCCGCATCGAACGCTACCTCACCCTGGTCGGCGGCAGTGGCGCCGAGGCGGTCATTCTGCTGAATAAAGCCGACCTCTGTCCCGATCCCGAAGCCTCCCGCCGGCGCGTCCTGGCCATTGCCGGAGAGCGTCCGGTTCACCTGTGCAGAGCGCTCGATCCCGAGCAGCTCGCGGTTCTCGCGCCCTATCTTATTCCGGGCCGGACCATTGCCCTGCTGGGCTCTTCCGGAGTCGGAAAATCGACCATTCTCAACAGCCTGATGGGAGAAGAACGACAGAAAGTCGCCGCGGTCAGCCGAAGTGACGGTAAAGGCCGCCATACCACGACCCACCGCGAGCTGTTCCTGCTCAAGCAGGGAAGCATACTGATGGACAACCCCGGTATGCGCGAGCTTCACCTCTGGGGCGGGCAGCAGGAGCTGGCGGAATCTTTCCGCGACATCGAAGAGCTGGCGCAACAATGTAAATTTCGCGACTGTCGCCATAAAACCGAACCCGGCTGTGCGGTTCTGGCTGCGATCGCGGCCGGAACTTTGAGCGCCGAACGTTTGTCAAGCTATCATAAGTTATCGGATGAACTGAAAAACTCGACCTGAGGGCAATTTTAACGGATAGCGCTTGATATTTTTATGGAATAATTCATAATAAATTATTAATTTTTGCCGCTGACCCTCTTCGTTCAAGGAAACAAGCTGTGCACCGGGTTTTATTGCTGCTCATCAGCCTGAGTCTTCTTTCTCCCTGGCAGACCGCTGCCGCCGAGATCAAAATCGGCATCGACAATAATCCCCCGCTGACTTTTATCAATCAACAGGGACAGGCCGACGGCCTTGTTCCGGAACTGTTCAAACGGATCGCCGAGCAGGAAAACTGGTCGATCAGCTATATTCCCTGCCAATGGAAGCAGTGCCTGGAACTGCTCGACCGAAACGACATCGATATTCTTCCGGCCATCGCCTATACCCCGGAACGGGCGAAAAAATACCACTTCGCCACGGAAGCTCTCCTGACCGGTTGGGGGCAGATCTATCATCGTCCCGACCAGCCGCTCAGTTCGATCCTGGAACTGGCCGGTAAAAAATGCGCCGTGCTGGAGAAGGATGTCTACTACATCGCCGAACAGGGATTGAAACAGGCCGCCGAAAGTTTCGGCATAAGAATCGATTTTGTCGAGGTGGCAACCAACAGAAAAGCGTTCGAACTGCTTGCCGCGGGTCAAGTCGATGCGGCCATGGTCGGTCGCCTGTTCGGCATTAAAAACCACCATCAGTACAATCTTCTGCCGGCGCCGATCATGATCAAACCGATCCAGGTCCGCCCGGCGTTTTCCCCCCTGGCGCCGCCGCAACTGGTGAGTGCATATGATCGCCTGCTGAAGGATTGGAAAGAGTCGACGGACTCGGTCTATTATCAGTCGATTAAAAAATGGTTGGGAGCGGCTCCGGCGAGATTCCCCGCCTGGCTCGGTTTGCTGATCTGTTCATTAGCCGGGGTCTTAAGCTTGCTTGCCGTGATGACCCTGTGGACACGCCGACAAGTCAAAGCGAAAACCCTGGAACTGGCGGCCAAAAACCGGCAGTTGGAAAAAGAGCTGGAAAAACGGCATGAAGCCGAACGGCAACTGCTCAACCGGGAACGGCAGTACCGGGTGTTTTTCGAAGAATCGCAATCCGTCATGGTGCTGGTCGATCCCGAAAACGGCGCTATTGTCGACGCCAACCCCGCGGCCTGTGCTTTCTACAAATATTCGCTTGAAGAAATCCGCAGTAAAAAAATGTGGCAGATCAATCGACTCGGTGAGGATGAAGTCCGGCAGCGGCTGGAAAAGGCCAAACATCTGAAGCAGCAGCGTTTCGAGTTTGTCCATACCCTGGCCGACGACCGGGAGGTGCCCGTCGAAGTCTACCGCAGCCCGATCGAAGCCAACGGCCGCACCCTGCTGTACGTCATTGTTCACGATATCAGCAAACGTAAAGCAGCGGAAAAAGCCCTTGAGGAGCACAATCAATTTCTCCAGGCCGTGATCGACGGGGTCTCCGATCCGTTGATGGTGATCGATTTCGATTATCGCGTTTTGACCATGAACAACGCCGCCCGCCGGCAACTCCACAACGGCGCCCGGGAAACGAACGGGGTCAAATGTCATCAGATTTCCCACTCGTCGATGCTTCCCTGCAGCAGCGACGAGCACCCCTGCCCGCTGGCGGAAGTCAGGGAAAGCGGACAGCCGGTGATCATGATCCATCAGCATGAGAGCGAACAGGGGAGAAGAATCGTGGAACTGACGGCTTCGCCGCTCGCAAACACGGCCGGGGACATCTATGCGGTGATTGAGGTGGCCCGCGATATCACCGAACGCTTACAGATCGAGGAACTGCTCAACGAAAATGAAAAACGCCTGCACCATCTCGCTCACCACGATCCGCTGACCAAACTGCCCAACCGCCTGCTTTTCAACGACCGGCTGAAACAGGCGCTCAGCAAGGTCAACCGCAGGCACAGACAGGTGGCGCTGTTCTTTCTTGATCTGGATAATTTCAAAACCATCAACGACAGCCTGGGACACGATTACGGCGACCTGTTGCTGGTCGATGTCGCCAACCGGTTGCGCAACTGCGTCCGCGAGAGCGACACCGTCGCGCGACTGGGCGGAGATGAATTCCTGATCCTGCTGGAAGAGGTCGAATCAATCGAAATGATTGAGCATATGGCCGAACGGATCGCGCAAGCCCTGAATCACGAATTGAAAAAAGATCTTTTTCACCAGCGTGTCAGCGCCAGTATCGGCATCAGTATTTATCCGGAAGACGCCGGCAACGCCCACCAACTGATGAAAAACGCCGACCTCGCCATGTACCGGGCGAAGAGTCTCGGCAAGGGCGGCTATCAGTTTTATTCCTCCCCGCAGGGCCGGTTTCTGTTCGATTAACCCGTAGCGCTGCCGCTCCCTTCATCAACCGCACGCGGCACTAATTCAAAGCAATTGGTCCACGGATTTCAAAACCAATGGGCGTCTCCTGTCCCTGATGTATTCGACTCACATCTCCTTCCGTCATAAAATTAAAGCAACGCTTTGAACGTAGATATCCAAGACATCTTTTTTATTCCAGCTAGTTAGAGCTCCCTGCCCTATTTGAAGATTTGCCACAATCTTTGCCACAAATGGCGGGAGCTTTTCCGGATGGAATCTCGACCTTGATGCTGTGCGTGGCTCAGTTGCGCCACATCGCCAGCACCAAATGAGGCAAGAGAGTTACCTGAATATGGGCCTTCTGAGAAAACAGGACTTGGAACAAACGGTGGCAGCGGACGAAGCCATTTAACCAAACAGGGCGCTGCCGAAAAAAAGCGAAAGATTCTTTATCCTACCATTTTCAGTTCGACATTATTCAAAAATTCCGAACACAACTCATTCAGAACCTGTTTGCTATCATTAGAAAAAAACGTGCTAGAGGTGGAACAACCAAATAAAGAGTAAAAATTCGAATCAAGTGAAACAGCGCAACTACCGATACCTTATGTCCTTCACTTTGTGCGAGAATACTCATCCCCCCCATTCCTCCAGGAGAAAAACCGAACAAAGCTGTTGCAAAATCAATATATCCTAAGCGATGAGCAATAAACGCCATACAAAAAGCAACCAACAACAAAATAATGGTGCTAACAATTGCTAAAGGCAAAAGTTTATTTGCAATTGTAATTATCGATTTATCAAAGGTCATTCCAACAGAAATACCGAGCAGGATTTGAATCCCAACCCCAACCGATGGAGGAAGAGCCAACTCGCCAGAAAAGCTTAATGCCGACAAACCAGAAGCGATCATAGCCCCAACAAGTGCTCCGCCGGGCAACCCACTACGTTCCGCAAACAAACCGCCCAAAACACCATACACAATTAAAACAAAGTATTTCTCCATCGGTTTTAACAACCTCGATTTAAATGAAGGACCCCGCTGCAGGCAGCGGGGGAGTAAACCCATAGAGAGTAAAATTTGGCACCCAAAATAATAAGCCGAGAAACCTTAGGAGAATTTTCAGCTGTACCTGTTATATATAAAACATGACCATCCAATAATAATATTTTAACTTTTCCTCTTTTGACTATCTTTACTCATAAAAGCTTTTCTACGGTCTCAGAGACACTAACCATCTTTTTTTTAAATAAAAGGGAGGTGTTCGTCAGCACGAAGCCAAACACAATCGCTACCCCTAAACCATCAGTTAATAACCCCGGAATCAACAGCAATATTGATCCACAAAAAAGAGCCGTCCGCCAAAGCCAGTGAACCTTGCTTTCATACCAGCCAATAACGACTATAGACAATCCCCAGACACCAAATAGGGCAGAGATCACAGTCATCAAAATTTCCGTCCATGACCCAATGCCCAACAAAGAGTGGTGGTAAACAATAATGAAAGGAAGAATAAATCCGGAGATCCCTAGCCTAACTGATTGCAGTCCGGCCTTCATTGGGTTGCATCCAGCAATTCCTGAAGTGGTAAAAGCCGCTAAGCAGACAGGAGGAGTAATCGGAGCATAACAACAGTAAAAGAAAACAAAAAAATGTGCCACGATCAGGGGAAGACCCATTTTGATCAAGAATGGAGCTACCGTAACAGCCATAACAATATAGCTGGCTGTTGGCGGCAACCCCATTCCAAGGATAATAGCGATCAACATGGAATACACTAAAGCTAACGGTAGCAACCCGTAAGAAGCGCTGATCAGCAAATCGGCCATTTTCAACCCGAGACCGGTTAAACCGAGCGTTCCAACAATGATTCCAGCCGTTGCACAGGCCAATGAAACAACGAGAACTTTCTTAGGAGTCTCAACAACCGCTTCAAACAAAAGTTTGTATGGGATACGTGTTTGAGGTCTGAGGACATTACTTATAACAGTTAAAACAATCATCACCAGAAGGGCATATAATGCTGCACGAATCGGCGAAACACGAATAACTGCAAGACAAAAAATAAGGACAGCGATAGGCACCAGCAAGCGCATACTCTTCATTAAGCTCTTCCGGACAGAAGGCAATTCTTCTTTTGGAAGACCTCTCATATCCAATCGTCTTGCCTCATTATCTGCGGCAAACATAACCGTCACATAAAATAGCAGTGCTGGAATTATTGCATGACTAATTATGGTGCTATAGGGGATTCCGGTGACATCAGCCATGACAAAAGCCCCGGCCCCCATAACGGGCGGGACTAAAGATGCTCCTGACGATGCAACAGCTTCAATGGCAGCAGCAAATTCAGGCTTAAAACCCATTTTTTTCATTAGCGGGATAGTAAAGGCACCGGTCGTTGCAGCATCAGAGACCGGACTTCCAGACACGGTACCGACCGCAGCGCTGGAAATGATACCAACCTTCGCCGGCCCCCCCCTAAAACCACCGGCAAGTGAATGGGCCAATTCAATAAAAAGGCTACCGACACCACTTTTCTCCATGAATGTTCCGAACAGAACAAAGAGGAAGATATATGTCGCAGCAACTCCCAAAGGAACACCAAAAATACCCTCTGTTGTCAAATACATCTGTGAAAGGATACGCCCAAGACTACGACCTGAGTGTCCAAAGGGTTCTGGTAAAAAATCGCCGAAAAACGCATAGGCAAGAGAGATAATACCGAGCAGAGTCATTGGCCAACCGACAAGACGTCTTGTTGCTTCTAATAAAACGACAATAATCGCAAAGCCAAAGAAGACATCCCAGACATTCGGATCGCCGAGCCTAAAAAGCAACTCATCAAAAGTAAAGTACAAATAGAAACCGCTTGCTACAATGATTAAAACTATCGGCATATCTATAAAGTATGTTTTTTTCGTTTCCTTAAAAGTTGGAAATAGAAGAAACACAAGAGCAAGAACAAAAGTTAAATGTGTACTCCTCTGTAATATAGCCGTCATCAAACCAAAAGTAGATGTATAAATTTGAAATAAAACAAAGACAATTGATAATATTAAAACGATGTAGGTTATGAATTTTCTAGAATTCATATTTTCACCTTATGTAAATATAAAACTTTATAAAATGATCAACCTATAATTTTTAGTCGATTCATTTAAAAAATAACTATTTTTCTTTTAACTTTTCAAGTTCAGAATAGAATTTTTCTGCTCCAGGATGCAAAGGAACAATTGTTGGCGTTGCGTTTTCCAGAGTTGTTTCCTTAAAAGACCTATGAATAAGATTCAATTCTTCCTTATTTTCAAATACTGCTTTGACAAAATCGTAGACGACATCTTCGCTAAGATCTTTTCGACAGATAACAACTGTCTGTACAGCGATAGTCGGCACATCACTATCTACGCCCTTATACAACCCACCTGGAATCTTGGCCCTAGTAAGAAATGGCAGGGCCGCAAGAATTTCATCGGCCTCATCATCAGCCAAAGGAATCAATTTAACCGGCACAGTAAGCGCCAAACTTGTGATTGCAGGGGCAGGATAGGCGACCCCCATAAAAGCAGCATCAATGTTCCCATCCTGAAGCGCTTCCGCCGACTCACTAAAGGTAAGATACTGCGGATCAAAATCACTGTACTCAATTCCAAGTGCTTTCAAGATTAATCTGGTTTTAATTTCAGTACCTGACCCAGGGGAGCCGACAGAGACACGCTTCCCCCTGATCTCTTGAACCTTAGAAACTCTCCCATCTTTCCTGGCAACAATGTGATGAGGCTGCGTGTACATATTAAAGAGAGCCCTTACATCTGTTTTCTCTTTAAAATACTTTGATTTTTTATATTCATAGAAACCTTTGTAAACGCTATCAGCACCGGTTGTTGCGATATCAATTTCTCCGTTCATCAAAAGACGCAGATTTTCAACGGACCCCCCAGTTGCCTCTGCAGTAACATTTAAATTTTCAACCTTTTTACTAACCACGCTTGCCAGTGCACCACCGTAAGCATAAAAAACCCCTGTCGTCCCAGCAGTACCTATCGACAAGCGGGTATCTTTGGCCAAAGCAGAACTATAGACGCCAGTAAAAATCATTATGGCCGTGACAGCTAACGAGACAAACATCTTTCTCCTCATGATAATCTCCTTTTTTAAGATGACTAGCCAAATTCTAGCACTTACACAGGAAATGACCTGTTTAACAGGACAATGCAGTAAAACAATATTTTAAATGATTGGTAGTATAGTTATCTATACAACTGATGTCAACAAATAAATAGTAAAATACAATAGGCAAAGAACCGTCTTTTAAAACAAGCGATCGACCGTTTTGCTCACATAAATTCAAGAAGGAGACAATTAAGTTGGCAGCAACCAACCAAATCCGAAGCCGTTCACAAAATTTGTCCGTATCTGCTTCGGGGGATGAAGATAGCTCGCTCCAACCAGGTTTGGGCAATGGATATCACGTATATTTCGATGGTCCGAGGTTTGTTTATATTGCGGACATCGTTGACTGGTACTCTCGGAAAATGCTGTCGTGGAGCGTTTTGATCACCATGGTCTTTCATTTTTGCCTGGAGGTGGTTGAAAATGCAACTGAACGATACGGCTTACCCGAGATCACGCCCCCCCCCAGGCAGTTTACTTCTCTGGCGTTTGCTGGGCTGATGCAAGATCACGACGTAAACTTCCCCGTCGAGTTGACGGTTGAAAAAAAGAGTTCCCAGCGTTTTTTGACAAACATTCAACAGACATCGGACAACTGGCCGCGACGATTTGAAATTCGACACATCTTGTTTTTAGTTTCTGAAGTGCCAAATTCGAATTTGTCAAGGCAACTAATGTAAGTCTCTAATGAGTTCAACTTTTTCCGAATGCTGTGATCATAGATCGACTTGCATCCCCAACACAAAGTTATCAATTCCCTACCGAATTGCTGCTAAAAGAATAGGGGCAACATCATCTAACTGGTCAACATTCCATAGTTGAGAGAGTAATTTTTCGGACTTAACCTTTCCCAGGGAAGGGACCACCAAACTGGTAAATTTGCTTCCAAGTGCGTCATCGCTCAGTGGTAATTGTGGAGCGCCAAGAGCTTCATCGACCCGCAAAGAATACTCTTTACCGCCAGCCACAACTATCACCCGTGCCGGTCGGCTATTCGGGTAGGCGTCATCCATCTCATCTGTTGCTTTAACTTCCAGCAAGGAACAGAGGTTGATGGTTGTCGTATCGGTCAATGCAGAGGGGGTAAAATACTCCAACGTAACTTTTCGTCTGCGCAGAGCAACTGCCATCACATAAGGGAAGCTGAGTTGTGCATTAGCGACATTATCCCATCCCACTGAGGCATGCTGTGTTGCAATACTGTATGTTTCAACATGAATTGCTTCAACATCTTCAGTTGCTATCTGTTCTTTTTCAAGAATCTGAATCAAAGCATCCACGGATGGATGTAAATGTCTGCAGCAAGGATAGGGTTTCATATAACAATCCATAACACCGAGACGGTTGCCTGGTGTAAAAACACTCCCGGTAGTCTCTTGGGACGCAAATGCCTGAAAGAAACCATTGGAACCTTCCAAGATAGCAGGTGGCCCTGTCATCCCCTGTTCCGCAAGCAGTACGGCGAAGGCTCCTTCACGAGCGGCATGGCCTGGATGCAATCGTTTTACCTCGGCCCCACCATTAACAAACGCAAAAAGTCCGGAGGCCGCGCTGGCAGCAAGCCCTAGACTATGAATTAGCCTGTCTTGGGATAATCCTTTTAACGTGCCAACAGCCATTGCTGCGCCAAGGACTCCAACAGCAGAAGTGGGGTGGAAACCACGCATCCGTAAATTCGGGTGAACAGCAGCAGATACATTGGTCATCATTTCGTAGCCGGCGATGACGGCACGAAGAAGTTCCTTGCCCGTACTATTGCTGGCATAAGAAACAGGGAGCACCGACGGGATCACTACTGTACCGGGATGCGCAGAGCCCGCGCGATAACCATCGTCCAATTCGAGGGCATGCGAGGCAACACCACAAAGAAAAACAGCATCAAGCATATCAAACAGACTCTTTCGGCCGGGGACGGGAACAGTCCCCGCCTTGCGCACTAATGCGATTGCCGCTTCCGCCTTATTGCACTCCGGCTGTGCAGCACCGCCAATCATCGCTGCGAACGTATCGATCAGGCAGCGTTTTGCCGAATACAACACTTCATCATCGAGTTCGCGGTCAATGGTCTCAGAAATATAATCAACCAGTTGACCTGTATAGCCTGTCAAAGTTTGTGATTTCGCCATTTTGATTATCCCTCATCTTTTTTCAGAATCATTATCAATAGATGAAAAGCCTATCTGTCTTTGGCATGAAACTTTAGATCAAGCTCTGCCCCACGAAGACACACCTCAATCTTTCCAAACCAGTTGTCATTATCGGTCGCAGGAAAATCCTCTCGATAATGGCTTCCACGGCTTTCCGTGCGCATCAAGGCCGATCTGGTTACGACCTCGGCAACTGCCAACATGCTACGGACTGTAATCCATTCAGCCAACTGACCGAATTTTTTAACGAAGGTTTCTTCTAATTCATTTTTCAAAGCATCGATGTCAGCCAATGCTGTTTCCAGAGAATCCTGCGATCGAACGACGGAAACGTTTTGCCACATTGTTCGACGAAGAGCAGTTCTGATTTCTCGGACCTGACCACATCGATACCCATCAGGGCTTATCCACCGATCCTCAACGTCCCTGTGCGTTTGTATTGTTCTGGCTTTTTGTGCGGCCATTGCTCCTGCAATTTTTCCAAACACAACAGTCTCCGTCAGGGCATTTCCTGAAAGCCGGTTTGCCCCATGCAAACCACCCGCTACCTCGCCCGCAGCAAACAAGCCCTCGATTCCTGTGCGACAACATGGGTCAATTTTGATCCCTCCCATAAAAAAATGAGTAGAGGGAGAAATAACGACCATGTCTTTATCAGGACTCATCCCCTTTCGCCGCATGTATTCAGTAAATCCCTGGTGTTTTCCGGCAAGAACATGGGCAGGAATAGCCCTGAAATCGATATAGACCCCCCCATCCACTCCATTGCCGGCCTTGACTTCGGAGAAAATCGCTCGAGACATGGAGTCCCGGGTGGCCATATCCCCAGCGGGATCATAACGAGCAAGAAAACGCTCATAATTTCTGTTGCGTAAAACAGCACCATCACCAAGGAGAGGAGATGAGATTGGAATCCTCAACGGTTTGAGTCCCATGGTTGGATAAAACTGAACTAATTCCATGTCGACCAGCTTCGCCCCGGCGGTCAGCGCCAAAGTATAGCCATCCCCGGTAACGTCAGCAGTATTATTTGTCCGTTCAAAAATCCTTCCACCCCCACCTGTTGCAAGAACGACAGCTTTGGCTTTGATCCGGACCAGTTTCTCTTCTGCTGACTCAATCCCAACTGCTCCACAAATCCCTTCAGAATCATGCAAAAGTTTTACGATAGATGTTTTTTCGAAAAACTTTATACCAGAACGTTGAGCAGCTAAGCGAAGAGGCAAATTGATCGAAAGTCCTCTAATATGATAGTTTTTTGTACCAAATGCAGTCGGGATCTGGCGGGCACAAGAGTGCCCAGGTGGGGTCCGCCGGACATAACCTCTTTCATTTTTGAGGAATGTCACACCGTATCCCTCCAAATCTTCAAGAGCCGACGTAGAGTTTTCTACCAAAACCTGAACTAAATCTTCTTGATTAATCCCTTTCCCGCTGGAGAGGATATCCTCTCGGTATTGCTCAAATGAATCTGATGTTTTCCCGTCGGGAAGAAAAGCAGCTAATCCCGCTCCGGATACAATTGTATTTCCTCCAAGCCCAACACGTCCTTTCGTCACCAGCAGGACTTCAAGGTCATTCTTCTTTGCTTCCAGCGCAGCAATCAACGCCGAGGTGCTGCCTCCAACAACCAAGACATCGGTCTTTATACAGCAGTCTGAATAGGCCTCTATGATTTCCACGAAATCTCTCAGTTTTGGACTGGTTAACAAACCTTCCGGACGGAATCTATAACTGTTCCGTCAACCCATTTGATGACGGCGACCACTTCATCATCCAGTTTCGGGACAGCGGGCGCACCACAAATGCGGTCCGCCTCATCCTTAAGCTGTTCAATCGATTTGAGTGGTAGTCCTGCTCCCTTGACCGTGTCGATCAGGTCTTGACGCAGGGGATTGATTGCAATTCCGCGCTCGGTAACAATTACGTCGATCAACTCACCCGGACCGCAGAGAGTCGTCACTTCATCACGGATTACGGGCACCCGCCCGCGGAACAGCGGCAACGGCAAGATAGTACACTTGGCAAATAGACAATTCTGCCACCCTCCGATGCCATGCAACAAATAACCATCGGAATGGGTGACCACGTTGCCGTTGAAGTTCAGATCGATCTCCGTAGCACCCAGAATTGCAACATCGACTAACGAAGCAAAATTTCCCTTGCCGTGGTAATTGTAGCTGGTGAAGGGACTAGTCGTGACATGACAAGCATTGTCACGCAGCGAGCGAACTCCTTCGAGGTCAAATGTTTGTCCGTCGAGAATATATCCGGTCAAACCGTTTTCGAGCATCTCAACCAGGTACTTATTGCTGCCTCCTCGCGCGAAAGCGCTTTTAAAGCCATGCTTCTGCAGCAATTCCGCAAAGTAAATACCGATCGACAGCGCAGTCCCGCCAGCACCAGCCTGGAAAGAGAAGCCGTCACGAATCAGACCTGCGGCCTCACAAAAACGAGCGGTCATCTCCGCCAACAGCAAGCGGTCGGGACTGCGTGTGATCTGCGTAGTCCCGGACACAATCTTTTCGGGGAGACCGACTTTATCCACCACGACCGTATAGTCGACGTTATTGCCCTGGATTTGCCAGGGAACGCAGGGAAAGGGGCGCAGGTTGTCGGTGACGACAATCACCTTGTCGGCATATTCCGAGTCGGCCAGGGCAAAACCGAGGGTACCGCAGGCGGTGTCCCCGTAAAGACCGTTGGCATTGCCGAAGGCATCGGCCGCCGGAGCGGCAATCACCGCAATATCGATCGGCAGCTCACCATCTTGAATCGCCTGGTACCGTCCCCCGTGAGAACGGAGCACTCCCATACCACGCATTTTCCCCTGGCTGCAGAAGCGCCCCAGAGCGCCATTCATACTTCCCTCAATATGGTGGATTACACCGTTCTCCAAATGCTCGATAATCGGCTGATGACAGGGGAAAGAGGCCGAAGGAGCCCAGATCAGGTCCCTGATTCCCATATCTGCTGCGATGGCAAAGATCTGGTTGGCGATCAGATCTCCATCACGAAAATGATGATGTGTCGAAATGGTCATCCCATCGTGCAGACCGGCTTTGATCAACGCCTCTTTCAGAGACGGTACCAGCTTGTTACCGTCAGCCGGGTAATCCGCACAGGTAGCGATCAGTCGACCTTGGATTCTCCCCTTCGGACGATATTGACCGATGCCGAGAAACGGTTCGGCAGCATGACCGTTGACCTGTGTCGGCACGGCGCGGCCGGCGGCGTTTCTTATCAGTTGGCCGTTAGGCATGGGCATTTCTCCAGTCAGCAGTAAGGACCCCGGCGGCGAGCGCATGATCGATGGTCTGTTGCGAACGCGTCACAACCGGTGGATCGATCATTTTCGAACCGAGCGCGACAACACCTAGTCCTTTACGTTCTGCCTCCTCGAAACAGAGAACGACCTTTTTCGCCTTTGCAATTTCATCCGCGGAAGGGGCAAAAAGTTCGTTCACAACCGGCACCTGTGCCGGATGAATACAACCGATCCCCTGGAAGCCGAGGGACTTGGCCTGGCGTACCGTCTCTTGCAAGCCGGCCTTGTCCTGAAAGTCGGAGAACACCGAGTCGATAGCCTGCACCCCGGCCGCGGCACAGGCGTTCACCAGTGTGCTCTTGGCAAAAAGCGATTCCCGGCTTTCGGTCGTACGTTTGACTCCAAGATCGGCACAGTAGTCCTCCAACCCCAGAGCAACAGCCACGACGTTTTCGGCACCGGCGATCTGGTAAGCGTTGATAACGCCAAGGGCACTCTCGATAATCGGCATCAGGAAGATATCACTCTCGATCCCATGCTTTTGTTTGACGGCGGCGATCTTATCGTTGGCCTGACGGATCTGTTCAGCCGATTCGCACTTCGGCAACAGCACCAAGTGGATATTGTGCGGCACCAGTTCTTCCAGGTCATCCAGCCCACGCGGAAGTTGGTTAATGCGCACCATACGCTCGGCACCGTAGAAATCAACCTGACGCAAGGCGTTGCGAACCAGGATGCGCGCCTCATCCTTCCTGACCGGGGCGACCGAGTCTTCCAAGTCGAGGATGATAGCGTGGGAGCCGTAGATGCCGGCGTTGATCATCATCTTGGGCGAGTTACCCGGAATGTACAGACGTGAAAAACGCATGCGATTTCGGCTTGAAGCGTAACGATTTTCCGCGATCAGATCAGGCAACCATGGTTTGGCTTCCGGCTGCAATTGACGAACAGCCGCTTCGATCCGTGCGGCCAGAGTAAAATCAAGTGCCCCGCTGTCCTCAATATAAAGTACGGCATGCTCAATACCAAAATGCTCTAGCATGGCGCACGCCAGGGTTTCAATACGAGAGCCGTATAAAGAGCCAACCTTACTCTCGATCCTCAGGTCGATCCCGCCGCTGTCAATAAGTTGCAGGGCTGCCCGGCAATCTGAGCGAACATCCGGGCCGCTATTACCTGCAGTTACGTTCATTTCAGTCATTGAATTCTCTCCGCTGAAGTTCCTGTCCCGAAGGATCAGCCCTTAAAGACAAAGCCTTTGGTTTGTTGGTAGTTGCGGCACAACTCAACGATATTCTTGATCCATTCACGACCATACTTGATGTAGACATGGGAAAACAGCATCAGGTCAAAACTCAGAGCAAAGACCAGGTGCACCATCTTCGATCGGATTAAAGCCATCTCGCCCCCCATGGTTCCAAGCACGATGGAACTCCACCCAGATAGGTAGAGAATGGGGAACACCGCAAGGATAAACAGGTACCATACCTTCTGCGCAGGGTTGAACTCATGGCGCTCGATGTGCCGCGCCCTCTCACCCTTGGCCACATGGGCGTAAAGGTCCCGGAACCAGACGCGATCCTGTTTGCCCCAGGAGAAGATGTTTTTCAAGGTACGACGAAAGTGACAGACATCGAAACGATAATAGAGAAAGGGAATAATGACCGAAATGATCCCCAACAGCCGGTGGCCGTATTTGAGCAGCCCCCCTTCGAAGCTCCCCAGCACCTCGCCGTAATGAGAATAGGTTATACCACTGCCCGCCAAAGCAACGATCGTCAGTGCAGCCAGCATGTGGACGATCTTCTCGACCCGACGGTATCCGAGAGTGTATTCCTTGAGTTCTTTGGCAACCTGCGGGCAGGCATTGACGCAACGGTAACAACGCCGACACTCATCCTGAACAATGTGCTCAAGCTGCATCGACGTGCGCTGGTTCTGGATAAAAACACGCCCGCGGTTGTTGCGCACAACCGGACAGCTATCGATACAGTTGCCGCAAGCCAGGCAGGCGTTGTCCCCGGCAACCCGCTCGGAATCCAGCAAACGGGTATTATCGTTGACTCCCTTGGACAACAGACGAAAACGTGCGACCGGACTGCAGGCCTGGTCAAGCAGGTAATGTGAATGAATCCGATTGATACTGGAGCGCAATTCCATAGTCAGTCCTTCTTCTTCGTACAATGAAAGCGACACGCAATGAAGCGGTTCAGTTCAGCACTGCTCCATTGGCACCGATAGAAACCGTTGCGCGGCGTGGTTCGACGCAACAGCAGGGCCGGGCACAGACAACCCGAATTCCGCTGGCACGCAACGGCCCGATGTTGATAAAGGTTCCCAGTGCGGATAGATCTCCGCCCAGACCGAGAGCACCGGCTTTTTCGGCATTAACCCGATCAGTCACCTGCTGCTCCCACTGACTCTGCCGACGCAGATCGCCCCGTGCCATAGCTTCCAGCATGCGTATACTCGCTTCCGCATGGGAACGTCCGACGCCGATAGCTATGACTGTCGGAGTGCACCCCAGGCTCTTTACCTCGCCGGCCATCCATCCGGCACTTTCCCCCAGAACTTTGTCGATGCTGCGCTGATGAAAGACCCGATAGGTTTTGGCACGAATTTCAGGCCCGCCCCCCTGAAGCAGAATCGTCACCGAGAGCTGATCGCCGAGCACCGGCCGAGTGATTACCGGCACGGCCAGGATATCTCCCGGATCTTCCGACAGACCCTGCGACTGCTCGACCCGCTCGACATCATTCCCCGTGACCGCCATCGGCCGCCCAGGGAGCGCACGCAGACCGCGCGCCACGCCTTCGTGAAGCGCTGTCAGCCAGGCAGCCGGCAGCAGGGCATCCTCCCCGACATCGACGATCAGGTGGGGAATGCCGGTATCATCACAAAGCGGAAACTGATTCTCATTCGCCGCCTTGGCGTTTTCCAGCAAACGCTCAAGTGCCCAGCGGGCATTGGGATGGGATTCTTTCTCGATTGCCACAGCAAAAGCCTGCAATTGATCCTCCCTGTAGGTGGTACCGGCCTTGACCAGGCAATCACTGACGCCCTGATGGATATCTTCAAGCTTCAACATGGATCCCTCGCCTTTTCTCAGCTGTTGAAAATAGTTGCGCCCTGGGCGATTGCCACAATCGCCGGCAGTCCCTTGATTTCAACCTCGTAAAGCGCCTCCATTCCCTCTTCCGGGTACATGGCCACTTTTTTCGAGATGATCCTCTTCGAAAAGAGTGCAGTGGTCGGCGGCGTGACGGCAAAAATCGACCCCTCAGCCTGTAGAGCTGTAACCGTTTCACTGCTCAGCGACCCTTTCCCGAGATGAATCTTGACCCCGGCTCGTGATAAGGTCGGAATACTCCCCTCGATCTCAACCTTGTTGCTGGTGGTCGGACCGATACCGGCCGGGCTGACCGCCGTGTGAAAAATCACCGCGCCGTCGAGGCTCACCTTGATCTGTTCTCCCTGACCGTTTTCAATCAGCTTGACCAACTTTGGCAGCACCGCATCGCGGCCGCAAAGAATCGTACCGCTGATCTCGATATGATCACCGACCCGCAGTTGTGTGATCTTCTCTCCGTCAAGCGGAGTTTCCAATTGCACCGGCTTGCCATACCCGCTCATACCGAAGCCCCCTTGTTGGCCTGAAGTTCGAGAAAACGTGCCTGCATCTCCTCGTTCGGCATCGTTTTCAATTTGCTCAGTTCCTCAATGTAATGACCATCGGCAATCTCTTTGAGACGTGCAGCCAACTGTTCGGACTTCGGCAACATATGCATGCCGTAAACTCGACGAATAAACAGAGCGATATTGAACGGCGTCAGTTCGGCTGGACAGCGTGCGGCACACATGCCACACATGACACATTCGATCGATTTTTCAACCACCTCTTTGTAATCGCCGCGGATGGCAGCCGAGATATAATCCATGACCGGCAAATCAACTGGGCAGGATTTGGTGCAGGTGTTACAACCCATGCAGCGCATCAGTTCAGGATAAACCTTGACGGTATCGAGGCTGTCCGGGGCGATATCACGAACCGCGTCAATCGCTTTACGGGTAGAAACAAAAGGAAGCTGGACCAGATTGATTTCCGGCTCGATAACCGTCTGACAGGCCAGGGAAATGTTGATCTTATATTCACCCTTGCGGCGGAAAACCGTGGCACAAGCGCCACAAACACCGCCACGACAGCCACAACCGCGTTTAATATCAAAACCCGAATATTCCAAGGCCTTGAGAATGGTCAACTCCTCGGGCACTTCGAATTTCTTACCCATGACATAGATGGGTATTTTCTTGATATCTATTTTTTCCATTAGTGCACCTCTCCGATATCGCTTGCGTACTGGGCACTGATCAGTGCTTTTTCAAATTTGTAGTCAGGCAGGATCATCGGCGATACCTTCTCGGTAACGATACCAAGATCCTTGAGTTCGTCGTTATACCGGCTGACATGCTCCAGACTCAGACGCCCTCCGCTCTGCTTGCGGAAATTCGCAGCGGCATGACGTCCCGACCGGCGACCGAAAACGAAAATGTCCTGCAATGAGTTGGAGCCAAGACGATTGTGTCCGTGTACCCCACCGGAGACTTCCCCCGCCATGTATAGGTAGGGGATGTTGGTTTCACCGTGAATGTTGATCCTGACCCCACCGTTCTGATAATGCTGGGTCGGGTAGATCAGCAGTGGTTCCTTGGTCGGGTCGATACCGTACTTCTGAAAACGATGCTCGATACCGGCAAAACGTTGTAGGAAGGTTCCCGCACCGCACTTGATGTCGATCATCGGCGTATCCAACCAGACCCCGGCCACTCCGGTCGGAGTGATTACACCCAGGTCGCGGTGCCCGCATTCGCGCAGAATCGCCGCTGCGAGGGCATCGCGTGTTTCCAGCCGATTGACGAACGATTCCCCTTCACTATTGACAACTTCGGCACCTTGGGCGCGTAACGCCTCGGAGAGCAGCAAGCCAAGCATCTGCTCCGGCCAGGCGACACCGGTCGGATGGTACTGGACATATTCCATGTAGAGCAATTGAGCCCCGGCCCGCGCTGCCATGACAATCCCGTCGGCGGTGGCCCCGTAATGGTTTGAGGTGGGAAAACCATTGGGATGCAGGCGCCCCATACCGCCGGTCGCCATGATGACCGCCCCGGCCTCAACAACGACAATCCGTCCGGTATCCAGGTCCTCGAGAACAGCACCTACACAATTGCCGTCTTCGTCGAGAATCAGCTCGACTGCCGGGCTGAACTCCAGTATTTGAATCTGCCGATTACGTACTTCGTCACCCAGCACACGCATGATCTCCAGACCGGTCAGGTCCTTGACCGAATGTGAACGTTTCGCCGAATGGCCAGCCGGCATATGAGCGAACAATCCTCCATCCGGGCGTCGGTCGAAGTTGACCCCCAAATCACCCAACCAGTTGACAATCCCCGGCGCATCGTGCACCAAAGCTTCAACCACCTCGGGAATATTTTTGAAACGTCCCCCAACCATGGTGTCGATATAATGGATGACCGGAGAATCTTCCGGGTAGGTTGCCGCGCCGATTCCCCCCTCGGCCATGATCGTATTCGAGTCTCCCAACCTCAATTTAGTGGCCAGAAGCACCTTGGCCCCGTTCTCATGAGCGGTCAAAGCCGCTGTTGCGCCTCCGCCGCCTCCACCGATGACCAGCACATCCGTTCGATAATCCGGTTGACTCAGATCGACTTTGCTCAGATCAAGACGACTCGGTGCTTCGATATATTCCGCCATGACCTTGGGGACGCGCTCCCCCTTGTTCAGGCCGCAACGCAAATTAACCTTGTCGCCGTCCTTGAAATCGGGATGAAAACCTTTCAGCAAAGCCGCCTTGTCTTCCGGGGCCATGCGTGGGCATTCGGTGCTGAGACGTTGCTGTCTCGATTGCTCGACCTTATTGATCGATGCCTGCATTCCTGTGGGGTAAGCCATGACTTTTCTCCCGATATTTCTTTTTAGAGCGATTAAAATTTCAGCGTCTGTGTACAATTTGATTAAAATAGGCACAAAAAAAACTTGTATAAATATCTATACAACTATATTAATTATGTCAAGCAGAAAATTCCTATACATGTTTTCCAGTCAGAAAATATGTGCCTGGACTGATGTGGAAATTTATCTCCACTAGACACGCGGTGGAGAGATCGGCAGGAACAAGCAACAAGAGCTTTGAAACCAACGGAAAGAAAGAGCCTCCGTTGATATTGCGATTTTACGTTTCAAAATCAACTTCTTGATCCCAAGAAATGGCTTTTCAGAAAGAAGAACGGAAAACCGGGGACTGAAGCGGGTGAACGAGATCCTATGCAAGGCCGCCTTTTTTGCGCCCAGACGGAAGTCGACCGCAAACAGAAACAATGGTGACCTTTATCAATGAACTTCGCCTTCGGCATAGAGGCAGCGAGCCGATCAGTGTCCAGTTGCCAATTGACCCATTGAACATTGAAGGATTGCCGCCATAATCCGCGTGAGACTGACGGCTCAAAGGCTCTCCGGCACGCTAGCCCCGGGATCAATTCCTTAGGCCCAGACCTAGCAGGCCTGAGAAGAGAACTTTCGGGTTTACGGAACCCGTGAGGTCTGGCGGCAACAAAAAATTGGCGAGCCCGCTGTACGGTCAAACGTCTGCTGAGAGGGATGGGCCTGTGGGGCGTTGTGTGCGGCAAGAAACAGATCACGACGAACCGTGACCCAAGGCGGCAATGTGCACCCAACTTGATGAACAAATCTTCAGGGCCACCCGGCCAATCAGTTCTGAATGGCGAATGTTATTTATCTCGTAGCCTGCTCCGACTTTATCTGGCCTTCACCCAGAATCCAGACAGGCTAATCTTGGAAATTTCGGGCAACAATGGAATGGGTAGCTTGGTTCAATAATCGTCGATTGCTGGAACTGATCAAAGATATTCCTTTGGCTCAGAACGAGAGAAAGAATATCCTCGGCTGGAGGAGTCAAGCGAAGCGGCCTGTCTCAAACGGAAACCATCTCCGTAAACTTGATGAGACTCACAATGCCGTGGAAAGCGGCCATCGTCAGTTTCGCAAGCTCACCAAAACAAAGGACGGGATCGCCAACGCAAACAGTCTACTAAAGCCTCTTTATGACGACATACTCAAAGCTTCAGGGCAACGATTGATAGTAAAAAATAAAAATTATATCCTTTTTTAAATTTATTTAACTTTTAGTTAAATTGCTATATTGTACCCATTTTTTATCTCTATCAGATTTGTCAACCTTAAATCTGACAACATATTTATAAATATCCCCACGATAAGAAGACTGAACATACTCTACAGGCTTTTTACGACTATCAAACATTACCCGCTCAACATAAAGAATCGGTGATCCATTTTGTATTTGAAGTTTTTCCGCAACCTCTTGATTAGCAAAAGAAGCCTCTATTGTTTGTGATGCCTCATCAAATTCTATCCCTAAATCAACTTCTAGTATTTGTAACAACGGTTTAACAAATAAATCTTTTTTTGTTATTTTTTCACCAATATCTTGTGGTAAGAAATTCACTGTATAAGCAAAAATTTGATTATTCAAAGTACGTACACGAATAATTTTAATTACATCCTCAACTTCTATTTCTAATTTTTCTTTTATTATTCGAGTAGCTTTAATCTTTTCTATGTGTACGGTTTTTGTTTTTGATCTTGAGACTTGATATAAAAGATCATCCATAAAACCACTGAACTCAAGGCCAAAGCTATCAATCAGTTTTGTATCGTGAGTAACAAATGTTCCTTCTCCTCTTCTGCTATAGAGAAGTTTCTCTTGAATCAAAAGAGAAATTCCCTGCCTAACTGTTAATCGGCTTACGTTAAACATTTTTGCTAACTCGTTTTCTGAGGGAATCCTTTCTCCTGGGGCAAAATCTTTTGCAACGATCCAATCCTGAATCGTATTTTTTATTTGATAATAAACAGGGAGCAACGACGCCATATTCCAACCTTTAAAGTAGGATATTTGAGTGAATATATTCACCAATAAGGCAAGAGCCAAGCTACATAAAATAATTTTTTACGGATTAATCCGCTATTCCGAGACTTCGCCAACTAGTTGCTGATTGCTATCAGCTACACACAAAATCTTCTAGGCTAAGATCTCGAATGCCTCGGAGAAAATAGCCAATATATGCAAGATGAAACCCTGCTTGTTCTATTTTGGATTAAGCAAAGGCTTAATGGCTACTTATCTATATAACCATACACAAATCAAAAGATACAAGCCCTAAACAAATCACCCCAAAGCTAGCACCAATATTTCGGACAAGTCGAAAGCCAGCACGGACGAAAGAGAGTCACCCATGAGTCAAACAAAACGTAAACGCTACTCCGCCGGGTTCAGAACCAAGAGGGACCTAAAGGCGATCAAGGTCGAACAGACCGTTCTGGAATCAGGCAACCGTTACGGCCTGCATCCGAACTTAGATCACCAACTGGAAGCAACAAGCTGTTAAAAATATGGCCACAGCCTTGGCCGACAAGACAGAACCGGCCCGAGCAAACGACGATCTTCGGGGCAAGAGACTGTATGCCAAGGTCGGCCTGTTCTCGATGAAACGAGATTTTTTTAGCCAAAGCCTTCGGTCGCTGAATCACATCTGAAGGAAGGATTTGATTAAACCCGAACACCCACGGCTCATCCTAGCGTACCGTTCGATTAATCTCGATTTTGCACTTTTGCTCCCCTTAAAAGGTTTCGCAGATTCAGCATTATGCTTTTTTATGAAGCGGCGAATTTCATCGCACAACGGCTTGATGCCGGCAAAGACTCCGCGATGAATCGCTCGATGTTCAAGTTGTGAAACCCGCTCCTCTACAGCATTGAAGCACGAGGCACCGGGAGGTAAATCGTTGATGTGCTTTCATCCATTTTTCAACTTCTGGCATCTTGTGAGTGATGCTGGGAGACTCAGCCCCTCACCCTGTCGGTTAAAATGTCAAAAGCTGCATACAGGTTCGCCGTGCCATTACGTTTGCAATCATGCGTACGACGCTCAACCTAACCCAGCTTAAGAGGACGCATGGGATACGTACGCTCCAGTGCTTGAATCCGTGTTGTCTCATCCACCGACAGGACCAAGGCCTTGTCAGGAGGATCCCAAGACAAGACCGATAACATCGTTAACCTTTTCAGCAAACTCAGGATCATGACTGACCTTGAAGGATTGGAGACGGTGCTGCTTCAGATCAGCGACATTTCAGATTTGCCGACCCTACCAAGTGGTGATGCCGGCTTTGGCCATCAGGCGAACGCCCTAAAGGGTAGCTTCCCGGGGAACACATTCAACCGTTAATCACAGGACTTCTTTAACCTTTTCCGCCACCCAAGCCTCTTTTGATCCTGAAGACAGACACCGCCATGAGCTTTAATACATTTTCGCCAGCGGTAGATGGCCTGTTCGCTCGTCCCAAGCGACCAGGCCGCCTCCTCTACCGTGACCGTCGGCAGTAAGGAAAATAAGCCCTATGGACAAAGCTTTGAGCCGGTTTGGAGGCCGAAGTAAGGCTTCAAGCGTTTCACGGTCCCTATCCTTCAATTTATAGTTTTCATGAGTTCATGACATGTTTTGAAACATAGCACATCTGACTATAAAAAAACGCGATCAACCGCACGCGGCACTAGGCCAATTTCTCTTCCACGCTCCGCAGCTTGTCCATCATCGTCTGTTCACGGTCGACGCGGGTTCCCAGTTTGATCGTCGTGCTGATCCGCGGCGCCCCGGCCGCGTGGATTTCCTCGTGACAGCGGCGGATGGCGGCAAATACCTGATCGTATTCCCCTTCGATATTGGTGCCGTAGGCATGCAGACGGATCTGCAACCCCGCCTGCTTGAGAATCTTCTGGCACAGGGCGACATATTTCGAAACGGACACACCGACGCCCATGGGAACCACGCAGAGATCGACGATAACGTGCATAACACAACCTCCTTAACGTTTATTATTGTTCCCGCAGTATAACCAGCCCCAGACCGCACTGGAAAGTCGAAAACGATATTCGTCGGCAGCGGATCAGGAAAAATAGCCGGAACTACGACAAATCTGCTATATTGCATGAACCGATTGCGCAACCGCATCAGCGCTTTCAGGGGCAACTTCATCACCTCATTTGACAAAGGGAGAGCAATGCAGGATTGGGGACAGGGACCCTCCGGGGAGGACTTGGAAAAAAAAGTCATCGAGTTCACGGACCAAATCAAAAAGAAATTCAAATCGAACAAACCGCAAAGTTTCATGCCGTTGCTGATCGTCATCGCCGTCATTGCCGTCATCATCGGCGGCTACAGCAGCATGTACGAAGTCGACACCGAGGAAACCGGCGTGGTGCTGCGTTTCGGTAAGTTCTCCAGCTTCTCCGATCCGGGCCTGCATTTCAAGCTGCCCTTCGGTATCGACCATGTTTACCTGGTGCCTACGGGAAGGGTTTTAAAGGAAGAATTCGGCTATCGCACGGCCGGCAGCGGCAGCGTGCGCTCAAGCTATAACAAACGCGGACTGGAAGAGGAGTCTCTGACCCTGACCGGCGATCTGAACGTCAGCGACGTCGAATGGATCGTGCAGTTCCAGGTTGCCGATCCCTTCAAATACATTTTCCGCATCAAGGACCCGGTCGGTACCATCCGCGATATTTCTGAAGCGATGGTGCGCAAGACGATCGGCAATGCCAACGTCACGCAGGTGCTGACCACCGACCGGGCCGCCCTGGCCAACAAGATCGAGCTGGCCTTGCAGGAAACCCTCAACCAGTACGATATCGGCGTGCGCATCGTCACCGTTAAATTCCAGGACGTCACGCCGCCCGACCCGGTCAAGGACGCCTTCAACGAGGTCAACGAAGCCGAACAACAGAAGGAAAGCCTGATCTTCCAGGCACGAGAGCAGTTCAACCGTGAAGTTCCGCGGGCGCGGGGCGAAGCGAAACAGGCGTTGCAGGAGGCGGAAGGATACCGGGTGGAACGGATCAACAAAGCGCGCGGTGAAACCAATCGTTTCCTGGCGCTGCTGACCGAATACAAAAAAGCGCCGCAAGTGACTCGCCGCCGCATCCATATTGAAACCCTGGAAGAAGTTCTGCCGCATCTCGACGAAACCTACATCATGGATACCGACAACGGAGGGTTGCTGCCGTTCCTCCCGTTACGCAAGAACCCGGAAGGAGCGGTCAAATGAAAAACGGACTCCTGATCATTATCATCGTTATCGTTCTGCTGATCGGTCAGGGCGGCATCTATGTCGTCAACGAGGCGGAGCAGGCTATTGTGACCCAGTTCGGCAAACCGGTCAGCGACGTGGTGCCGCCCGGTCTGCATTTCAAGATCCCTTTCATCCAGGACGTCAACCGTTTTGAAAGCCGTATTCTCAAGTGGGACGGCGATCCGAACCAGATTCCGACCAAAGACAAGAAATTCATCTGGGTCGATACCACGGCACGCTGGCGCATCACGGACCCGCTGCTGTTCTTTAAAACCGTGGCCACCGAGCGCGGCGCCCACAGTCGCCTGGACGACATCATCGACTCGGTCGTGCGCGATGCGGTCTCCGGTCACCTGCTGGTCGAACTGGTGCGCGGTAAGGATTACGTCAGCCAGAGCGAAGAGCGTTTTGAAGTCGATAGCGTCCAAATCAAGCCGGAGGACATGCTCGGCCGCGATGAGATCCTCGACCGTATTCTCAGCAAAGCCAGTTCCAGCACCCCCGAATACGGCATCGAACTGCTTGATGTGCAGATCAAGCGGATCAATTACGTCGAGCAGGTGCGGACCCGGGTTTATGAACGGATGATCAACGAGCGGAAAAAAGTGGCCGCCCAGTACCGTTCGGAAGGGGAAGGGGAAAAGGCCGAAATTCTCGGACAGATGGAACGCCAGCTGAAGGAAATCCGTTCCGAGGCTTATCGCAAGGCGTTGGAGATCCGCGGTGCCGCGGACGCCGAAGCGGCCGCGATTTACGCTGAAGCCTACAATCAGGACAAGGAATTCTACACCTTCCTCAGGACCCTGGAATCTTACAAAAAAACGATTAAGGAAAACGGCAAGATGGTTATCTCGACCGATGCCGATTACTATAAGTATCTCAAGGCGGCACAGTAACCGCGCCGGCGGGCGTCAATCGGGACCGGGCTATCCGTCCCGATTGACGCCGTTTGCGCGGGTGCCGGAATTGTCTCTCATCTTATCCCGTCACAATTCTTTTCCCGGACACGACCGCGCCTGAAAACCTGCCCCGTCGCCCGCTGCGCAGGCGCGATGCGCTCAATGCCGGAATGATCGCAGCGTCTCCGGACACGTCAATTTCCCACCGGGGTGCAGAATCGGATCGCGACTGTCACCCTTTACCTGTCAGCCGACATGAACCTTTACGGCATTGCGCGTGGCTGTCGGAAAAACGTTCACTCAGGTTCAGCTGTTCGCCCTTGCTCAGTATCAGTTCCATCATCATCCCCATTCTCCTGTGGCGACGAGATGATGGAATCTTTTCGTTTGACCGGCCGGATACAGGGCCGCATAATTGTACCCATGGAAATAACGAAAAAAGAAAACTGCGCCCATCAACGAACCGGGTAACTGTGACTGTCGAGCCGGGGCCGAACCTGCTACTACTGACCCCAAGGGCCCATGAACGATCCGGGCGCCGCAATGACAACGTCAATACCGCAGAAATGACGATTCGATGCAGATCTCTCCGGCAAGGACAGCGGGGAAACCGCTTTACCGCAAGGTTGCCGATCGGATTTCTTTCCTGATCGACCAGGGAACCCTGCGCCCCGGCGACCGCATTCCCTCGATCCGCAAGCTGAGCAAACAGATGCAGGTCAGCATCAACACGGTCAAGGAAGCCTACGGCCTGCTCGAAGACCGGCAGATTCTGGAAGCCCGGCCCCAATCCGGCTATTACGTCCGCGCCCGCCTGCTGGAACTTCCCGCCGAACCGGTCTTCAATCCGCCGGAACTGCACCGCCCGGTAGAGGTAAACCTGTCCGAAATTTACCTGATGGTCATGCGTGATCACCTGGATCCGCAGTTGCTGAAACTGGGGGTCACGGTTCCCGATTGTCAATTGCTGCCGGTCGAGAAGCTCAACCGCATGTTGTCCCGGGAAACCCGCCGTTTTGCCGAACAGGCCGTCTCTTACACGTTGCCGCCCGGGAATCTGCGTTTGCGCCAGCAGATCGCCAAACGGATGCTGCTGTCCGGCTGTACCCTGAGTCCGGACCAGATCGTCATCACCGCCGGCTGCGTTGAAGCCGTCGACCTTGCCTTGCGCACGCTTTGCCGCCGCGGAGACACGATCGCCATCGAAACTCCTTTCTATTTCAACTTTCTGCAATTGATCGACGAACTCGGGCTGAAAGCGTTGGAAATTCCCACTTCACCGCAGGGAGGGATCAGCCTTGAAGCCCTTGATTACGCCCTGCACCGCAACAGCGGCCGGGTCAAGGCGTGCCTGGTGATATCCAATTTCAACAATCCGGTCGGCAGCAGCCTGTCCACGGCAGACAAAGGCCGCCTGGTCGAACTGCTCGAACATTATCAAGTGCCGCTGATCGAAGACGATATTTACGGCGATCTGTCCTTCGACAACGAGCGTCCCAGTGTGGCCAAGGCTTTTGATCGTCGCGGCAATGTCCTGTTCTGCTCCTCCTTCAGCAAAACCCTGGCTCCGGGTTATCGCGTCGGCTGGATTGCCGCCGGCCGTTATCAGGACGCTATCGAACGGCGTAAAATGCTGGCCGGCGTGGCAACCGCCAGTCCGCCGCAACTGGCCATCGCCGAGTTTCTCGCCAACGGCGGTTACGAACATCACCTGCGTTCGATCCGGCGCCGCTACGCTTATCAGGTCGCTCAGATGCAGGCCGCCATCGGCCGTTTTTTCCCTGCTGAAACGAGGGTTTCGCGGCCGCAAGGGGGGTTCAACCTGTGGGTGGAAATGGCGAAACAAATCGATGCCGTGCAACTCTACCACGCTGCGAAGGCAGAACGGATCGGCATCACCCCGGGACCGTTGTTTTCTCTGGAAGGAAAATACCGCAATTTTATCCGCCTCAGCGCCGCCCGCTGGGACGAGGAGGTGAACAGCGCCGTTGCCGCTCTCGGCCGCCTGGCCGGCACGCAGTTACGGTCGCCCGGCCCGACTGAAAGTTGCCGCGGGCCGGCGTAACCCGCGGCGCATGGAACAACACGCCCCGACGCCGTCAATCGCGGTCGCAGCGGAAGCGGCTCAGGTGCAGGCGTTGATAACGGGCGCCGGAAGGTTCCAGAATGCTCCGATAAAGACTGAGCCCGCAAACCGGGACCATTCCCTGCAGAGTGGTTTTCTCCACTGCCGCATACAGGCGCTTTAGGGGCTGCGCCGCCCTGATCCGGGCCAGAGTGATGTGCGGGATGAAATCCCGTGCACAGCCGTCCCCGTTCCCCGGGACGTGCAGCGCCAGCCGATCAGCCAGCCGCTGGAAGCTCCGTCGCCGGGTTGTCGCCACATAAAGAACGCGGGGACGGCCTCGCAAAGGGAAAAAGCCGGGTTCGCTCAACTGCGCCGTAAAGCGGTTTTGCTCCCGCGCCAGCCGATCCAGCCCCCGGCGCAGTTCCGGCAGCGATCGTTCATCGATCTCGCCGAGAAACTTCATGGTCATGTGCAGATTCTCCGCCCTGACCCAGGAGGCCCCGACAGCGCTGCTTTTCAGCACGGCAATGGCCGCCGCCAATTCCCGGCGGGTGTCGTCAGGCAGATCAACAGCGATAAATGCGCGGATCATTGCGTCCCTTTGCCGGTCTCATCCGGGCAGCAATTCGCGCAACGCCGCAATCACCCGATCGATCTTTTCGCGGGTGATCCAATGGTGCAGAACCAGGCGGAATTTGACGCCGCTGTCATGGTAGGGAGCCACCAGAATCCCTTTTTCCTTCAGCTTTTGCGACAGCGTTGCAGCAGTCATTCCGGCTTCTTCGGTCAACTCGAAGAAAATGAAATTGGTGTGCCGGCTCAAGACGGTCAGCACGGCAAAACACCTGAGTTGCTCCGCCAGATAGGCCGCGTTGTCATGATCTTCCTGCAGTCTTTGACTCATCTTGTGCAGCGCGATCAGTCCGGGCGCGGCCAGCACGCCGGCCTGCCGCATCCCGCTCCCGAGGAGCTTGCGGTTGCGCCGCGCCGCGCGGATAAAATCGCGCGATCCGAGCAGGACCGAGCCGACCGGGGCACCCAGCCCTTTGGACAGACAAAACGTCAGGCTGTCGGCATGACCGGTCATCTCGGCCGGTGTGGCCTTGCAAGCGGTCGCGGCGTTGAAGATGCGGGCGCCGTCGATATGCAGGCGCAAGCCGCGGCGGTGCGCCAGCTTGGCGACACTGCGCGTATAGGCGGGGCTCACGGGAACGCCGCCGACCGTGCCCTGCGTGTTTTCCAGGGTCACCAGGCAGGTCCGGGGAAAATGATCGTCGTCCGCCCGGATCGCCGCTTCAATATCGGCCAGCAGCAAGGTTCCGTCCGGTTGTACCGCCACGGTATGGGGAACCAGACCGCCGAGCGCGGAAAGTCCGCCCTGTTCATAAAGAAAGATATGCGCCCGGTCGCCGACAATCACTTCCCCTCCGCGCGGGGCGTGGGTCAACATGGCGATCAGGTTACCCTGGCTGCCGCTGCTGACCAGCAGACCGGCTTCCATGCCGAACATCTCCGCAGCTTCGGTTTCAAGACGGTTGACCGTCGGGTCTTCGCCGTAGACATCGTCACCGACCACGGCTTCCGCCATGGCGCGCCGCATTTCCGCCGTCGGTTCGGTCACCGTATCACTGCGCAGATCGATCATTTTCATGGTTGTTTCTTCTTTCCGTTATGGGTTTCCGGCGCTGTCGGGGAGCCGTCCGCCGGCAAGCTTCAGGTCTTCCAGGGCGATCCGGTAATTGATCCGGCTGTAAACCGCCAGCCCGGCGACCTGAACCAGGTCGCGCTGGACTTCGTTGAGCCGGGTGAGGTTGGTCACTCCGGCCCGGTAAGCCTTTTCAATATGATCACGGATCCGCTGCGTCATCTCCAGCGCCTGTTCATGACGTCGGTACATGGCCAGAATCACGGCGGCCCGCTCCGCTGCCTGCTGCAGTTCGGAACGGATCGCCAACACTTTACTCTCCATTTGCGCGCGCAGCCGAACCGTCTCGGCGGCGCTTTCACGGACCCGCGCCAAATGTTCTCCACCGTTGAAAAGATCCCAGGACAGGTTGATCCCGACATAGGTGTCGTGTTCCTCCTGGTCAATGGTTCCGAGTCCGTTCAGATCGTTGTATTGCACCCCGCCGCCGGCGAAAAACGCTGGGGAAAAATTTCCCCCGTTCCGTTTTCTTCCGTTGTTCCGCCGCGGCAAGCCGGGCTTTCAGCGCCATCAGGTCGGAACGATGGGCCAGGGCGTACTTCAGTTCGGTCCCGATCTCCGGGACGGCGCCGCCGATTTCACGATCCAGAGCCGACACCGGATACAGAGCCTCCGGCAATCGCGCGTCCGGAAGGGCCATCAACTCCACCAGGACCGTGCCGACCACGGCGAGGTTTTGCGCCGCGGCCAGATAATCGCTTTCGGCCTGGAGGGCACGGACCGAAAAATTCAGCTTTTCCGCCTCGGCGATCGCTCCCGCCCGCCAGCGTTTATCGGCATCCGCTTCCAGCAGCCGGTTGAACTCCTGATTGCTTTTGGCGATGCGCATCTTCTCGACCGCCAACTGAGCCTGAAAAAAAGCGTTGTTGACCGCCGTACACAGCAACCGCTTGACTTCGTCCAGCCCGGCTTCGGACGCCTCGACCCCGTGCCTGGCCGCCAGGATGCGGGCCTGCCGGGCAAAACCGTCAAAAACCAGCCAACCGCCCTGCAAGCCCGCCCGAAAGTTGTTGAAGCTGTCGTCCCGGCGGATTTCGGGAGCCCAGTCCGGCTGCATCGTACTGTCCTGAAGCCGATAGCCCGCCGTCAGCGTCAACTGCGGCCACAGACTCGCCCGGGCTTGCGCGACAACCGCTTCCGCCGCTTCGATACGGGCCACGGCGGCGGCAATTCCGGGAGAATTCCTCAGCGCCCGGGATTGCGCTTCACGCAGCGTCAGGCTGCCCTGCGGCAGCGCCGGAAGGGAAGCATCGACCGTCCCTTCCAGCGCCCAGGACCAGGTGCCGAGCGCCAGCAACAGGCTCCAGGCAATGACGATTCGTTTAAACATAACGCTTCTCCGCCTTGATTTTGTAAATTTTCGTGTACGCCACCGGAACGATCACCAGGGTCAGGAAGGTCGCCGCAAACAGGCCGCTCATGATGGTCGCGGCCATCGCCGCATAGAAGACATTGAACAGCAACGGCGCCATTCCGAGAATCGTCGTGCCGGACGCCATCAACACCGGCCGCATCCTGCTGACCGATGAATCGAGCACCGCCCGGTAGGGTTCGATCCCAAGCTTGAGATTCTGTTCAATCTGGTCGATCAGGACAATGGCGTTCTTGATCAGCATCCCCGAAAGACCGAGAAACCCGAGGATCGACATGAAGCCGAAGGGCAAACCGGTCAGCAACAGTCCGACGGTCACGCCGATCAGCGCCAGCGGGACGGTCATGAAGATGATCAACGGCCGCCTGAAAGAGTCGAACAGCCAGACCACGATCAGGAACATGCCGAGAAAGCAGAGGGGGAAAACCTTGATCAGAGGGGCCTGGCTTTCGGCCGAGCTTTCGTACTCGCCCCCCCACTCCAAGGTATATCCGACCGGCAGGCTGATGGCCTCGATACGGTCGTGAACAATGCTCTGGTACTCGGCCGGCAGTCCATGGATCGGGTTGCACTGGACGGTGATGGTCCGTTGCCTGTCGCGGCGTTTGATCAAAGCGTCTTCGTTGACGGTCGTTATGGCGGTCGTCACCTGGCGCAAGGGCACGAAACTGTTCTGGAGCGAACTCCAGATCTGCATGTTTTCCAAATTTTCGACCCCGGTGCGATCCTTTTCCGCCGAGCGGAACCGGATCGGAATCAGTTTGTCCTCTTCGTGAAACAGGCCCGCTGTGATTCCGTTGAAATTCCATTGCAGCGCATTGGCCACATCGCTCCGGGTCACTCCCGCATAGCGCGCCTGGAGCTGTGCAAACTGCGGCCGTAAAACCTCGACCGGCGTCCGCCAGTCGGTACGCAAATCGCGGGCGTTTCCCGAGGCGACAAAAATCTCTTCCGCCTGCGCGGCCAAGCTCTTCAGCACGACGCTCTCCGGACCGCGAAACCGCGCTTCGATCTTGTACGTGAGAGCCGGGCCGGTTTGAATCTTCTGTGCGTACGACTGGGCCTGCGGAAAGGCATCGGTCAGGTGGTTTTCAATCCCGCTCAACAGCTGATCGATATGCCGGTAGTCATCCACTTCGACCAGAATCTGGCCGTAGCTGCTGTTCGGCGTCTGGTAGTCGTAATTGATGATGAAACGCATTCCCCCCTCGCCGATAAAGGAGGTCGTATTGGCGACGCCATCGAGACCGCCGATATAGCCTTCGATCCGGCTCAGATCGGCAGCGGTTTTATCGATATGCGTGCCCTGGGGATTCCAGTAATTGACAAAGAAATAGCGCTGGGTCGAATCGGGGAAGAAAGCCTTGGGAATAAAACCGAAACCGAACAGCGCCGCTCCCAGAGCGGCTGTCGTGACCACCACGACCACCCAGCGCCAGGAGATCGCCAGATGCAGAAAGCGCCGGTAAAAACGATTCAGCCCCCGGTTGTGCGAATGGCCGGCGCCATTCCCGCTCTGGTTGAGAAACCAGACGCCGAACAGCGGCGTCACCGTGATCGCCAGAACCCAGCTGAGAGACAGCGACAGAGCCATGACGTCGAACAGCGAACGACAGTACTCGCCGACTTTCCCGGGAGCGAAACCGATGGCGGTAAAAGCGAGAATCGCCACGGCGGTCGCCCCGAGCAGCGGCCACAAAGCGGACCGGACCGTTTTTTCCGCGGCGGCTTCAGCGTCCTCACCCTGCTCCATCCTCACCAGCATGCCGTCGATAACGACAATGGCGTTATCGACCAGCATTCCCAACGCCAGAATCAACGCGCCGAGGGAAACCTTCTGCAGATCGATCCCCAGAACATACATGCCGCAAAAGGTCCCGAGGATGGTCAGCAGCAAAACCGCGCCGATCAGCACCCCGGTACGCCAGCCCATAAACAGCATCAACAGGACGATAACGATAGCGACCGCTTCGACCAGGTTCATAACGAAGATGTTGACCGATTCGGTCACCACTTTGCTCTGGTAGTAAATTGCCTGCAGTTCGATGTGGGACGGTTTTTTCGGTTCCAGTTCCTTTAACTTGGCCCGGATCGAATCGCCCATGGCCACGACGTTGCCGCCGTCCAGGGTCGAGATGCCGAGCCCGAGACCTTCCCTGCCGTTAAAACGCAACAGGTTCCGCGGCGGGTCGATATAGTCACGACGGATATCGGCGATGTCGCTCAGGCGCAGCAGACCCCGGGCGCCGCCGACCAGCAGATCGCCGATCTGTTCTTCGCTGCTCAGGTTGCCCGAGGGCGTAATGCGCAGATAGTTGTCGCCCACTTTGATCTTGCCGCTCCGCTGGACCCGGTTCTGCGCCCACAATGTAGCGATGATCTGCTGCGGGGTCAGGCCCAGCTGAACCAGTTGCGACTTTTTGAATTCGACGAAAATCGCTTCCCGGCGGACACCCCACATGTCGATCTTGGCGACGTCGTCACAAAGCAGCAGCTCTTTTTTCAGCTCGTCGGCATAGTCTTTCAGTTCGGCGTTGCTCACATCCTCGCCGCTCAGGGCGAAGAAAACGCCGTAAACATCCCCGAAGTCATCATTCACGATCGAGGGACCGGCGCCCGGCGGCAACCGGTTCTGGACATCACCGACTTTGCGCCGCAGTTCATCCCAGATCTGCGGCAATTCACGCGACTGAAAGGTGTCCTTCATGTCGACGTAAACAAAGGAGTAGCCCTCTTGCGAAGTCGAATAGATTTCCTTGACCTGGCCCAGTTCCTGAATCGCTTCTTCGATCAGATCGGTGACTTCCTCTTCAACCTCGGCCGGGCTGGCTCCGGGGTAGGCCGTCGAGACCACCGCCGTTTTGATCGTAAACGTCGGGTCCTCAAGCCGCCCGAGATTGGCATAGGCAAAGAGGCCGGCGGCGATCAGCAGAAGGGTGAAGACCATCATCAGAGTGCGTTTCCGCAACGCAAACAGACGACCCGCTGTCATTGATTTCACTCCTGTTTCCCACTGTTCTCAGGCACACCGGGGTAATAGACGTCCGCCGTCATTCCCGGCAGCACCTGAACCTCCCGCGGAGCGGGAAACGTGAAGCGCAGGGCATAGGTCCGGGTCACCGGATCCGCCGCCGGGCTCCATTCTTTCAGTTGCGCCTCCAGCCTGCGGCCGGGCAGCGAGCTTAATTCGAATCGGGCTTTTGCCCCCTGATGCAGAGAACGGCTGACGATTTCGCTTTCAGGAACCCTGATCTCCACCTCCAGAGTAGCAATATCCTGCAGGACGACGACCACTTCTCCGGCCCGGACCATTTCAAAATTCTCAACCTTGCGCGTGACGACAACCCCGTCATACGGCGCGTACAGGCCGGTATCCTCAAGTTGATGGCGGGCGAGCCGCAGTTGGGCGGCCAAACTCCGGACCCCGGCGGCGGCGGCGGCGAAAGCGCTTTTGGCGCGATCAAAATCAGCGCTGGCACTGACCTGCTGCTCGAACAGCGTCCGGGCCCGTTCGAAATCTTTTCCGGCCAGCAGATCCTTTGCCTGCGCCCCTTCCAGCCGGGCTTCGAGAACGGCGATATTATCTTTAAAATCACGCGGATCGACCTGCATCAGCAGTTGCCCTTTTGCAACCGGCAGACCCGGATCGGCATTGACCTGCACCAACGGCCCCGCTATCCGGAACGCCAGCTGTGTCGTCCGACTGGCCAGAATCGTCCCCGGATAGGACCGTTCCACGGCTGCCGGCGCCGACCAGGCCGGCACGGCCAAGACCAAACAAACCGCGGTCGCCGTCAGCACGAAAATTCTGTTCATCGTTAAACCCTCCGTTCACTCTTTCCCGGCGAACCGGGTTCTTGTCCGCCGGACAAAAAACACCTCATACCGTCATCACATGGTGCTTAATCGAGGCTTTTCCCGCCGCGGCTATCGCATGCGTCGCCCCGCCTGCCGGGCATCGGGGAAAAAGCCTCCCCGGCGGCGGCAGGCGAAAAAAGAGGGGCGAACGTCAACATACAGTAAAGAACCTCTATCCTGTCATCGATTTTTGCAGGACGCACGCGTAAAATTCCGTTCATCCCCTCCCGGGCGGGATCGACCGGACTCACGCAACCGGTTTTGCACCCCGTCCCCGACGTTGAAGGAGCTGCGTTGTGGCACCACAGGTCCGGGCCGCACGCTCCGCACATCATATAAGATCCCGACAAACCTCAAACCGCTATGGCTTTTTAAAGATCCGGTTTCGACATTACCCGACAATAGTTACCACGTCAAGCGAATGAAAGTACTTTCTTCTTACAAATCAATAGGTTATACGTTTTTCGTTTTACTCTTCAGAGTGCTGGTTTAAAATGAACTTTATGCCCCCGAAACGAAACGCCGGCCATGTGTTCCCGGAGATCGTTGTCAGCCATGCCCCGATACAGGGTTTCAACATATGAAGCCGGCGTTCCGCTGGAAGAATTCCTGGCCCGCAAGATTCCTTCGGCGTCCTCCGCTTACCTGCGCCGGCTGATCAGCGGCAATAAGATTAAAAATGCCCGCGGCCCCCTGACGGCAAATCATCGGACGATCGCCGGAGAAACCCTCGAACTCCCCAACAGCCGAAGACTGCTTGACCTGCTTTCCCGACAGCCGTCCGGCGTGAACATTCTTTATGAGTCGCGTGAAATTCTGATCATCGACAAACCGGCCGGGATCGCCGTGCACCGCAGCACGGGACACGAGCAGCAGAACCTGACCGCAGTGGTCAATGCCTGGGCGAAAAATCGGGGCTGCAACTTCAAAATAGCGCCGGTACACCGGCTGGATCTGGAAACTTCCGGGCCGGTCCTTTTCGGCAAAGGTCGGAAAAGCTGTTCCGAGCTGGGCAAGCTGTTTATGCGGAACGAAGTCAAAAAACACTATCTGGCGCTGGTGGCGGGCCGAGTCGCCGGTACGGGGCTGTTGTCCGCCGAACTGACGGCAAAGAATAAACGCAAACAGGCTGAAACCGTCTATCTGTCCCTGGCCGCTACCGCTGCCGCTACGCTGCTCGACCTTGAGCTGCACACCGGCCGGCAGCACCAGATCCGGCGGCAACTGGCCGCCGAGGGACATCCGCTGTTCGGCGACCGGCGCTATCGGGGCCCCTGCCCGAACAGGCTGCCACGGTTGTTTCTCCATTGCCGGAGGTTGGCGTTTTCAGATCCTTTCAGCGGTTTGGCGATCGACATCGCCTGTCCGCTGCCGGATCAGCTCCTCAGTTTCCTGCGTCATCTCGGCCTGGAGTCCGCAACGCCTGGGCCCTGATCAGTCCGAGTGTTGCAGCAACATTTCCACCTGCGGCAAGATGTTCCGCACAATGACCCCGACACCCGCGGCGTTGGGATGAATACCGTCAGCCTGATTGAGTTCTTCCCGGCCGGCGACCCCGGCGAGAAAGAAGGGATACAGAGCAACGCCGAACTCCTGCGCCAGGTCGGCATACAACCGCTCAAAGCTGTTATAATAGGTTTCACCGAAATTAAGCGGTGCCTTCATGCCGGCCAGCAGGACGCCGATACGTTCTTTTTGCAGCCGTTCGATGACGCCGGCCAGATTTTTTTTGGTCTGCTGCGGATCCATTCCACGCAAAGCGTCGTTGGCGCCCAGTTCGATAACGGCAAGATCCGGCTGATCGACCAGAACCCACTCCAGCCGGGCGGCGGCGCCGACGCTGGTCGCGCCGGAGCTGCCGGCATTGATCACCCGGACCCGATAGCCTTTGGCGCTCAGCGCCGCTTCCAGCCGGGCCGGAAAGGCATCCTGCTCAGGCAGACCGTAGCCGGCGGTCAAACTGTCCCCGAACAGCAGAATTTTTTTTGTCCCGGCGGCGGCCTCAGGGCAAATCCAAACCGCGGACAGCAACAGCAGCAACAAACCTATTGACGGAGTTTTCATGGCGGACCCGATCATTGCGATAAGTAATCTGCATCTCAGTTTAGTTGGTGGGGGAGGGCCGGTCAATATTCTGCGCGGCATCGATCTCCAGGTGAACAAAGGAGAAACATTAAGCGTCATCGGCCCGTCCGGGGCCGGCAAAACCACACTGCTGATGACCCTGGCCGGACTGGAGCAAATCGATTCCGGCACCATCAGCATCGACGGCACGATGTTGAACGAGCTCGACGAAGACGCGCTGGCGCGCTTTCGCCGCCGACACATCGGCATTGTCTTTCAGGCCTTTCACCTGATTCCGACCATGACCGCAAAGGAAAATGTCGCCCTGCCGCTGGAATTCGCCTGCCGCCCAGACGCCTTCCGACTGGCGGCAGCGGCTCTGGACGCGACCGGCCTCGGCCACCGGATGGAGCACTTTCCCGGCCAGCTCTCCGGCGGCGAACAGCAGCGCGTGGCCCTGGCCCGGGCCTTTGTCGCCCAACCGCAGTTGATTCTGGCCGACGAACCCACCGGCAACCTCGACCAGGAAACCGGCGCCATGGTGATGGATCTGCTCTTTCAGTTGCAGCGCGAGCACGACACCACGCTGGTCCTGGTCACTCACGATCATAACCTCGCGCAGCGCTGTCAGCGTTCGCTGCGCATGGCCGACGGGCGCTTTCAATGACCGGTTTCACCCTGCTTCCCCAGGCGCTCCGCCTGCTGCGACGGGAACTGCGCAACGGCCTGCGCAGTTTCGGCGTTTTCCTCGGCTGCCTGTTTCTTGGGGTCTTCGCTATTTCGGCCATCGGCAATTTCGCCGCCGCCGTGCGCGCCGGTATCCTGCAGGACGCCGGCGCCCTGCTCGGCGGGGATCTGGAAATCCGCCAGGCTCATCGCCCGTTGACGGAACCGCAGCTCGGCTTCCTGGCGACCAGAGGGGAACTCTCCTTGACCATCGAAATGCGGACCATGGCCGGATTTTCCCGGCAGCACAAACTGGTGGAACTCAAAGCCGTCGACCGGAGCTATCCCCTCTACGGCGCCATTGAACTGGACCCGCCGCTGCCCCTGCCCGTCGCGCTGGCCCCGAAAGACCAGCTGTACGGGGCCGTGGTCGAACCGACATTGCTGGAACGTTTTTCCCTTCAAGTCGGCGATACGCTGACCCTGGGCCGGGCTGACTACCGCATCACCGCCGTCCTGCAACGCGAGCCCGACCGTACCCTGCGGGCCTTCACCCTCGGGCCGCGGGTGATCATCTCTCAGGACGGACTCCGGGCCGGCGGCCTGATCCGGCCCGGCAGCCTGATCAACCACGCCGTTCGCCTGCGCCTGCCGCAACCGGCCCGGGCCGCAGACCTTAAAGAGGAACTCCGGGAACGCTATCCCGAAGCCGGCTGGCGGGTGCGCACCTGGAAAGAAGCCGCTCCCCGGGTGCGCTTTTTTCTCGATCGCATGGAGACCAACCTCAGCCTTCTGGGTCTTTGTTCCCTTCTGGTGGGCGGTTTGGGCGTCAGCGGCGCAGTGCGCGGCTACTTCGGCAAAAAAATCGAACATATCGCGGTCATGAAATGCCTCGGCGCCGAAAAAAGGCTGCTGTTCACCACTTATTTTCTCCAGATCCTGTTGCTGGGCGGCATAAGCGCCGGTGCCGGTCTGCTGCTCGGCGCCGGGCTGCCGTGGCTGTTGCAGCTGCTGTTCGCCCGGTCTTTGCCGTTTCCCCTGGAACCGGGATTCTACCCGCAGATCTGGTGGGCGGCGCTCTTTTTCGGCCTGCTGACCGCGGCGCTGTTTTCGCTCCGGGCCTTGGGGACGGCCTGCGCAGCCCCCCCGGCACTGCTGTTCCGCGGGTATGGCCCCAATCATGTCCAGAGACCGGGGCGCGGAATCCGCCTGATGATTTTTATCCATGCCGTGCTGTTGCTGCTTCTGGCCGTCTTCAACAGTCCCGACAGGCGGTTGGCGTTGTGGTTTATTGTCGGCGCCGCACTCTGTTTGGCGCTCTTTCGCCTGCTGTCCCGGTTCGTCGTCGGCATGAGTCTGAGGTTGCCGCGCCCGGCGCGGCCCGCCCTGCGACTGGCCCTGGCGAATATCCAACGCCCCGGCGCCCCGGCCGGAAGCATTATTTTCTCCCTCGGAATCGGACTGACCGCACTGGTGATGATCGTGCAGATACAAAGCAATCTCAACGATATGGTCAGTCATTCCTTGCCGGAAAAAGCCCCGAGCTTTTTCTTCTATGATATCCAGGCCGAGCAACTTGAGGGTTTTGCACGCCTAGTGCACAACGATCCGGGTGCCGGGGACTTTTCATCCTCACCGACTTTGCGCGGCAGAATTACTGCGATTGCCGGGGTGCCGGCGGCTAAAGCACAGATTGATCAAGAGGTGAGATGGGCGCTCCGCGGAGACCGTTTTCTCAGCTATGCGGCCCGGCCTCCCGCGCACATGGATCTGGCGGCCGGTCAATGGTGGCCGGAGGATTATCAGGGTCCGCCGCTGATATCCCTGACTGAGGATCTGGCCGCAGGATTCGGCATCGGCATCGGCGACAGCCTCGGCATTAATATCCTGGGCCGGACAATCACCGCCGAAATCGCCAATCTGCGCCGGGCGGACTGGTCGACGCTGGAACTGAATTTCGCCGTTATTTTCGCTCCCGGCGTTTTGGAAAAGGCGCCCCATTCCCATATTGCCGCCATCCATCTTCCCCGGCAGAACGAAGCCGAGTTTGCCCGTCAGGTCACCAGGCTCTTTCCCAACGTCGCGGTCCTGTCCGTGCGCGAAGCGCTGGGCAATGTCTCCCATACCCTGCAGCGCCTCGGCTGGACCTTCAAAGCCATTGCCGCCATTGTTTTGAGCACCGGGTTGCTGGTCCTTGCCGGCGCGGTTTCCGCGGACCAGCATCGACGGGTACGGGATGCGGTCATTTTCAAAGTCTGCGGCGCCACGCGAGCTGATGTCCTCACCGCCTTCGCGGCGGAGTTTGCCCTGCTGGGCCTGACCTCCGCCGCAGTCAGCCTGATCTGCGGATCATTGGCGGCCATGGCCGTCATCAGCGGTCCGCTTAACATGCCGTTCAGCCTTCATCCCGTTCTGCTGATCATCGCCCTGCTGGCGGGAATGTTGCTGGTCATGAGCTGTGGTTTGTTCGGCACCTGGAAAGCTCTGCGGCAGAAACCGGCGGCCTATTTACGGCGGGAATAAGTCCCCCCGGAACGAAAAAAAACCGCCTGCCGGGCGGTTCCGGATCGATTTTTGACTGCGGCGGGATCAAGCGCGGCCAAGCGGCGACCGGTTGCGCCGACTTGGCGTTTTCCCGTTCTTTTTTCCACCCCGTCAGATCGACAGGTTGATCTGCTTGTCGGCATAAAGCGCATAATCCCGATCGGCACGCCGATAGAGCAACACCTTGCGCCCTTCTTCATCGGCTTCGCCAATGGCCACGACAACGGCACAGGACAGTTGCAGCCGGTCTCTTTGCCCGCCTTCGCCCGACAAAGGTTTGAGCGCGATTCTCAGGCGCTCGCGCTCGCCGGAACAATACCCATCCGTCGCCAGCGCGGCCCGGACCTGGCCGCTACAGGCGGCAAATGCCAGCGCAACGGGCTCGAAGGTCAACAGATATTCGTCCAGGCCGGGAACATAAACGGGAAGAAAGTTGGCTTCCTCGCGTAAACCATGGCCCGCCTCGATGTTCTGATGTGCCGCGTTTTCCCGTAACCGGGGAAGCAGGGTATCGATTCCGGCTGGTGGGAATTTAAGCTCCAGCAGCAACTCGATCAGGTTGTTTTCCAGGATAGTCAAGCCCGTATTTTTCAGCTCCGCCTCCGCGGTAAAATAATCGACGCGGGTAATGGGCGCTGTTGCTTTCAACTGATCGATCAGTTGACGCATCGCCCGGAAGCGGCGCCGGGCCGTATCCTCCTTATTCGCCCGTTGCGATCCCTGCTGTTGCGGATACTCGTCACGCGGCTGCTGCGGATTGATGCGTGGATAAGGCGATACCGCTTCTATTTCAAGATAAGGTTGATAACCGTGAGCCTGTCCGACACGTAAATTTGTCGCCATAAAGCGGTCCTTCCATGGGCCATCGGGCTCGGGTCAGGATCCCGAGCCGAGAACTTTATTTATTTTCATCGACCGTCCCGGCGCTTTTCTTTACCTTCTTATTTCACATAACCCTCTGGAGTTGCGTTATAAAATATCTGTACTCCGGGGCAATGAATATTTGACATCCGCTGCCGCCGCCATTAAGTTAACAAAAACAAATACCATCTCTCGAGGTTTGATATCACGTCGATGAAGGCCAAAACCAAAAAAAATCCCCTGCCCGAACGCAGCCAGGCGGAAAAGACCTACCGAAAGCTGCTGCCCGCCTACGAACAGAGCCTGCAGCGTATCAACCGGAAGCTGCGCCGCCTCTGCGACGAGAAGAGTCTGTCGGTCACGATCAAATCCCGGGTCAAACGCTTCGACAACTATTGTGAAAAACTGGTCCGCATCAGCAAGCTTCAAGGCAGCGAACTGCTTGAAATCACAGACCTTCTAGGGGTTCGGGTTATCTGTCCCTTTCTGGAGGATGTGGAAACCATAGCGCAGCTGCTGCATGAAAATTTCGAAATCCTGGAACTTGAACACAAAGCGGAACAGCATTCTTTTCGCGAGTTCGGTTACGACTCGGTCCATCTGCTGATTCGCACCGAACCTGCGGATCCGTCGCTGCGCCTTCCCCACAGCAACGATGTCTGCGAAATCCAGTTGCGTACCATCCTTCAGGAGGCCTGGGCCGAAGTTGAACACGAACTGGTCTACAAATCGGATATCGATATTCCCAATCATTCGATCCGGCGCAAGCTGGCCTCGCTTAACGCCTCCCTGACGCTCTCCGATCTGATTTTTCAGGAAATCCGCGATGAACAGAAAGAAATCCGCAGGCGGCGCCAGAAACGTCGGCAGACGGTTGAAGCATTGGCCTGCGATTGCGGCGGCATTCATATCGCCCGGCTCCCGCGGCTCGACCCCGAGCAGGAGGAAGCGCTGCAAAGCATCGACTACGTGACCCCGAAAAAACTGGAGCAGTTGATGCTGACCGCCCTGGATGCGCACAGCAACAATCATTTTCAAAAAGCGATCGAACTTTACGGTATCATTCTGAAAATGAAACTCGAACCCCAAATCCGTTCTCTGGTTTACAACCATCGCGGCATGGCGCTGTTCGCCCTTTCCGACTATCAAAAAGGGGTTGAGGATTTCACCAAGGCACTCGAATACAACGAAGAAAACATCCGTGCCTGGAACAACCGCGGCCTGGCATACCGGGTGCTGGGAAAATTCGATCAGTCGCTGCACGACTACAATCAGGCGATCGAAATGTATCCCCAGCAGCACGAAGGCTACTGGGGGCGGGCACAAACCTGTTATGAAATGAAATTATTCAGCCGGGCTCTGGCCGATTGCCGCAAGACCCTTGACCGCAAACATGATTTTTCTCCGGCGCAAGAACTGGAAAAAGCGATCAAGCGACAGATCTTCTAACCGCTGCCGACGGGATATCCTGCGGCTCAGTCTTCGGCCCGATGCACGGCCAACGGTCCCCAGGCCTGATCGACCGGCATGACTTCAACGGCGTTGATGTTGACATGGGCCGGCCGACTGACGATCCAGTAAACGATTTCGGCAATATCTTCGGGAACCAATGGTTCCGCTCCGGCGTAGACTTTTTTTGCCGCCGCGCGGTCGCCTTTGAAGCGCACGTCCGAAAATTCACTTGCGGCCATTCCCGGCGCCAGATTGGTGACCCGCACCCGGGTCCCGAGCAGGTCGGCCCTGAGATTGCGACTGAACTGCTGCACAAAAGCTTTTGTTCCCCCATACACGTTGCCGCCCGGGTAGGGCCAGTTGCCCGCCGTCGAACCGATATTCACCACGTGACCGCTGTTGCGCGCCACCATTTGCGGCAGCACGGCGCGGGTACAATAGGTCAACCCCTTGATGTTGGTATCGATCATGGTCTCCCAGTCGGCGATATCCACCTCCCAGGACGGTTCGAGTCCGAGCGCCAGACCGGCGTTATTGAGCAGAACGTCGATGTCCTGCAGTTCGGTCAACGCTGCGAACACCGATTCACGATCGCGCACATCCAGGGCGATGATGTCCCTGACCGCATCACCCAGCTGCTGCTGCAACTGCCGGAGCCGTTCCGTTCGTCGCCCGGCAAGAATCAGCCGCCATCCCTGAGCAGCGAAATATTCAGCACAAGCCTTGCCGAAACCCGCCGTGGCTCCGGTGATCAGAATTGTTTTTGGCATAGACAAACCTCCTCTTCTGCGTTTTTTGGCAACATCCTCACAATATCATCTTTTACTTTATTTTTTCCAAATGTTAGCCTATTGCAACTAAAATAGAATATAGCCATGCTGAAATTTTTCCATACAATTTTTCACCTGACGATTATGGAGAAACATGATGATTGACTCATTTCTTGCCCTGCACCCAATCTGGCAAGCTTTTCTCGCTACGCTTTTCACCTGGGGGATGACGGCCCTCGGCGCGGCCGCCGTGTATGTTAAGAATCAGCCCAAACCCAAAACCCTCGATTGTACGCTCGGATTTGCCGCGGGAGTCATGATCGCCGCAAGTTTCTGGTCTTTGCTTGCTCCCGGGATCGAAATGGCGGAGGGGATGGGACAGATTCCATGGCTGACGGCGGTCATCGGATTCATGGGCGGCGGTGTGTTCATGCGGCTGGTGGACAGGTTCATGCCGCACCTCCACCTCGGCCAACCGATCGAGCAAAGCGAAGGCGTTTCGACATCGTGGCAGCGCAGCACCTTACTCGTGCTTGCCATCACCTTGCACAACATCCCCGAGGGGCTTGCCGTCGGCGTAGCATTCGGCGCCATTGCCGCCGATTTGCCGTCGGCGACGATCGGCAGCGCAATCGCCCTGGCGATCGGGATCGGGATTCAGAACTTCCCCGAAGGAACCGCGGTTTCACTGCCGTTACGCCGAGAAGGACTGAGCAAACACAAAAGCTTTTTGGTCGGGCAATTTTCCGGCATGGTCGAGCCGGTTGCCGGGGTTATTGGAGCTGCTTTCGTGATTTTAATGCAGCCGATTCTTCCCTATGCCTTGTGTTTTGCCGCCGGCGCCATGATTTTTGTGGTCGTTGAAGAATTGATCCCCGAATCGCAGAGAATTCAGGACAACATCGACCTTGTCACCATGGCGACGCTGGGGGGATTCTCGGTCATGATGCTGCTCGATGTCGCTTTGGGCTAAAGCGGCTCATCCCGCTTTGCAGTTGGGGTCTGTTCAGTGACGTTGAAGATCCGGGTGCTCTCCGCTTCCTCCGTGCCGCCGACTGGTTCCTGAGCCGGCGGAGAGGGTTTTTCCTGTTGTTTTTTCAATTCCGCCTGCTTGAGCTTTCTGTCTTTTTTGCGTTTGCGGAAAAAGCTCGTCAACACCCCGAGAACAACGCCTGCCAGCAGAGTCGCCAGCAATAACAGGGACAGGGAGACCGGGCGTTCCCAACTGATGAATCTCACGTTGACGGGATCGATGTTCTGTTGCACGAACACCAGAACCGGAACCAAAAGGACCAGCCCGGCAAACAATTTATACTTCATTTTTCACTCCTGTCATGACTTATTCAGCTCAAGGTATAAATCAATCCCCTTCGTTTTGCAGTAAAAAACCATGCCGCAGGGAATCCAAGGCAAAAAAAAGGGGAACCCTGCTGATTCCCCGAAAATGAACGTAGGAGGTAACGTTCATCAAAATATGTGGTCGCGCAAGGCCATGCTGAGCAGGGCATCGCCTTGTCGCGTTGAAGCTATTTTTCCAGTCGCAACGCCAGATAGCGGCTGGCGTCGCCCTGCCGCACCAGGAGCAGAACGGTTTTCTTGCGACTCTCCTTGATCAGGCTTTTCACCTGTTCCGGAGCGCTGACTTCCCTGCGGTTGACTTCTTCAATCAGGTCACCGCGCTTGATCCCCGCCCGGGCGGCCAGAGAACCGCTCTCAACATTCGTCACCAGAACCCCCGCAGCGTCCTCGTAACCGAATTGCTCGGCCAGTTCGGCGGTCAACGTCTGCAGACTCATGCCGAGTTCGGGAAGCTCGCCGGCGGCCGTCGGCCGGCCTTGTTCGTCGGCGTCCTGGGCACCGATGGTCACATCCAGTTTTTTCTTTTTGCCGTCGCGCAGCACCAGCAACTTAACCGTGGTGCCGGGGCGGGTCAAAGAGATCCGGTTGCGGAACTTGGCAACCTGTTCGACCTTGTCGCCGTCCAGTTCAAGGATGATATCGCCCTGTTTGATTCCCGCTTCCGCGGCCGGGGAACCCTCCATGACCTGAGCGACAAGGATGCCCTGACGCTGATCGATATCGAAGGATTCAGCCAGTTCTTTGGTCAGATCCTGGATATAAACGCCGATGCGGCCGCGGGTCACCGCTCCCTGTTCCGCCAGTTGCTTGCGGATGTTTTTCGCCATGTTGATCGGAATCGCGAAACCGATGCCCATGTAACCGCCGCTGCGGCTGAAAATCGCCGTGTTCATGCCGACGACTTCACCATCGAGATTCACCAGCGGGCCACCCGAGTTCCCCGGGTTGATGGCGGCATCCGTCTGGATGAAATTTTCATAGTCGGTCAGTCCGATGCCGCTGCGTCCCTTGGCGCTGACGATCCCGGCGGTCAGGGTGTGGGACAGGCCGAAGGGATTGCCGAAAGCCAGAACCCAGTCACCGACCTCGAGCCGGTCGGAATCTCCCAGGCGCAGAAACGGCAGCTTTTCATCGGCGTCGATCTTGATCAGGGCGACGTCGGTGGGAGGATCGGTGCCGACAATCTCGGCCTCGAATTCGCGCCCGTCCAGCAGCTGCACAGTCACTTTATCGGCCTCGCCGACGACATGGTTGTTGGTCATGATATAGCCGTCCGCCGAGATGAGAAAGCCGGAGCCCTGTCCCGTCGTCCGCCGTTTGGGGACATCGCGTTGGTTATCCTGCTGCTGCGGCGGCTGACCGAAAAACCGCCGGAAGAACTCTTCGCCGAAAGGATGGCCCTCGAACGGATTGCTGCCGCCCCCCCGTTGTTCCAGCTCTTTTTCCACCTGGATATAAACCACCGCCGGGGACACCTGTTTGGCCACACTGCGAAACGCCTTACCGCTTTCGCGCAGGCTTTTTATCCCTGAATCCTGGGCGCAAACGAGTCCGGCCAAGGGGATTGCACCCAGGCTGACGGCCAAAATCAAGAGGCCGATAAACAGATAACCGCGTTTCAGGATGTTCATGATCGACTCCTCGGGGTTTGCAGGCGCTGTGGTTTGCGGAGGCTGGTAGCATGCACCAGTTCGATCATCTCATCCAGGTCGAAAGGCTTGTCAATCGTCGCCGCAGCACCAAAGCTCAGCGCCCGGTCATGGGTCCGGCGATCGCCGAAAGCCGTCATGCAGATAAAAGGAGCGGGATGCCGCTTTTCCCGTTGGCGGTGCAAGACTTCAAGGCCCGACAGCGCCGGCATGCGCAGATCGCTGATCACCAGATCGAAGGGGTCGCCTTCTTCCAGACGTTCATACAGGTCGCGACCATTCGTACAACAGGTCACCAGGTAACCGGCACGGGTCAGGGCAAAATCCAAAAGTTCGCGGAGCGCATTATCATCGTCAGCGAGCAGAATATGTGGGTGAGTATCGAGAGAGACAGCTTCCATCAAATGAATCTCCGGGAAAAAATCACAACGTAATGATTTTTAACAGCAAATCCTGTGCCAAACCGAAACGCGATAAAAGCGGGAAAAGCCGCTTTTGCAACCGGGGCAATTTGCCGCACCGGGGCAATTTGCCCCAACGGCAGAGCGATTCAGTTTGCTTATCATGAGGGTTTTTTCGCAACGGAAAGCGCGCCCAGCGGGTTGAGAAAAGCCGGACCGTGCATGGCGGGAGAAGAATACCCCGGGCTAGGACTCTTTCAACTTGCGGTACAGGGTTTTGCGGTCCACCCCCAGCAAGCGCGCGGCCAGGGTGCGGTTGCCGTCCAATTGGGAGAGAACCTGGTGAATATAGCGGCGCTCGACTTCCTCCAACGGCAGAATCCGTCCTTCCTCCACGACACTGCTCGGAAGCGGCGGCTCCCCGGCGGGATGCCTGATCTGCTCCGGCAGGTCTTCCACGGTCAGTTGATCGTGGTGGCTCAAAACGATCGCCCGCTCGATCGTATTGCGCAGTTCGCGCACATTCCCCGGCCAGTGATAAGCCAACAGGCAGAGGGCCGCCGGCTGCGCCAGTCCGGTTACGGATTTGTTGAAGCGGCGCGCCAGTTGGCGGATAAAATGCTGAGCCAGCAGCAAAATATCATTGCCCCGGTCGCGCAGGGCGGGCAGTTCCAGCTGGATGACGTTGAGCCGATAAAACAGATCACTGCGAAAAGTCCCGGCGCCGACCGCTTCCTCAAGACTTCGGTGCGTAGCCGCCAACAGCCTGACGTCACAACTGATTTCATGGCTTCCCCCCAAAGGTCTGACGCGATGATCCTCAAGGACGCGCAGCAATTTGGGTTGCAGGGCCAAAGGCAGTTCGGCGATTTCATCCAGCAGCAGCGTGCCTCCGGAGGCTTCGACGAACAGCCCTTTGCGTGTCTCCCGCGCGTCCGTAAATGCGCCGCGCACGTGGCCGAACAGTTCGCTTTCCAGCAGATTTTCCGGCAAGGCGGCGCAGTTGAGTGCCACAAACGGCCCTTCGGCACGCGGGCTCTGACGATGCAGCGCCCGGGCGACCAGTTCTTTGCCGGTACCGCTTTCCCCGGAAATCAGCACGGAGGAATCCAGGCCGGCCAGCCGGCTGATCTGCTCTTTGATCGTCTGCAGCGCCCGGCTGGCGCCGATCAGCTCATCGCCATCGTACTGTTTGCGCACCTGATCGTGGAGCAGCCTGACTTTTTCCTGCAGTTGGCGATGCTGCAGGGCGCGTTCCAGCGCCACGAACAGCAGGTCCAGATCGACCGGCTTGGTGACGAAATCGTATGCTCCGGCCCGCAACGCGGCAATCGCCGTTTCCAGGCTGCCGAAGGCGGTCATGATCACCACCGGAAGATCGGGACGGTTTTCATTGACTTCGGCGCAGAAATCGATGCCGTTGACCCCGGGCATATTCAGATCGGTCAGCACGATATCGATTTCCTGCTGGTGCAGGAGTTCTCGGGCGGCGGTCACATTCAGTGCGGTCAAGACTTCGTGCCCGCGCCGGCTGAGGTCTTCCTGCAACAGTTCACACAAGGCCTGATCGTCATCAATCACCAGGATGTGACCGGGTGCCGCTTGCTTTTTCATCCGTGCTCCCCAGAACTGCAGCCGGGCAGATAAACACTGAAGCAGCTGCCTTCACCCGGTTGGCTTTCCACCTCAATCCAGCCGCCGTGCTCTTCAATAATGCCGTAAGCAATCGACAGGCCCAGTCCGGTCCCCTGGCCGACTTCCTTGGTGGTAAAAAAGGGATCGAAAATCTTTTCCAGGGTGGCGGCATCCATACCGGTTCCCTGATCGCAGACTTTAAGGCAATACCAGCATTCGGCCTGCTGCGGAATATTCTCCGGCGGCTGCGCTTCCGTCAAGGAGCGGCTCGACAAACGCACCTCGCCGCCCTGCGGCATGGCCTGAATACCATTCAGGGTCAAATTCAGCAGCACCTGCTGCAGCTGCCCGGGATCGGCATGAACCGGCAATGCCGACGTTTCCGCCTCAACCACCAGTTTGACACCCTGCTTGTGTGCCGTCGGCTCCAACAGGGGCAACACGCCGCACAACACACTGTTCAGGTCGACATTCTGTTTGCGCGCCTCGCCGCGGCGGGCGAAACTGAGCAACTGGCGCATAATGGTGGTCATTCTTTCCGCCTGCTCGTTGATGATTTTCGCCGAGCGGAGCATGTCCTCCCGGCCCATGTCGGCGCGACCGATCAACTGCGCCCGGCCGGCGATCACGTTCAAAGGCGTTCCCAATTCATGCGCCATCCCGGCCGACAACTGACCCAACGTCGCCAGGCGCTCCGTATGGCGAAGCTTTTCCAGGGCCTCTATTTTTTCCGCATTGGCGCGCTGTTCGGCTTCGTGCGCCTCGGCCAGTTGCCCGCGCATGCGCTCTATCGTAGCGGACAGTTCGGCCAGTTCGTCCCCCCCGGGCAGGTTCAAACTGGTACTGAAATCACCCGTACCGATCCGTTCCGCCTGCGCCCTCAGCTTACGCATCGGCCGATCGACCCAGATACTCCCCAGCATGCCCATGAGCAACACCCCGGAAACGATCGAAGCACCGATCACCAGGGCCGAACGGCGCAGGCTTTCCTGCACGTAATCATGCATTTCGTCCATCGATTCCGACAGTTCGATGGCGCCGATCCGATGACCGTCGATCAATAACGGCAGATAAGTCAGGAGGAAATCATGCCCATCGGGAGAACCGGCCAGCAGAGCGACCGTTTCTTCGTCCCGCAAAGCATCCAGCTGGTCGACCGGCACCCGAGGCTGATATTGAAGCGCGGTGTCTTCCTCAATCCAGACCCAGCGCACCAGCATGTGCGTATAACCCTGATTGGCCTTCTTGAGAAAGGCGATGGCCTCCTGTTCGCCGCGCTGCAGCCACAATTCGGTTACGATGACACGCAGACTTTCGCCGATGTGGCGCGCTTCGCGACTGAGGTTTTTCTTCAACTGTTCGCGTTCCCGCTGAATCGACAGATAGCTGTAGGCGGAAAAAATCAGGGCCACGCCCAACAGTACGGCAAAAGTGATTTTAACGGTCAGGCGCATGAATTTCTGCTCAACCTTCGCTTCGGCGGGTTAACGGGTCTGGTCAATCTTGCTTTGCCCGGGGCGGCTTGTCAAGCGCGGCATGACAACAAAAAAACCCGGTCGCAGGACCGGGTTTTGAAAAACCATGAACGGCTTTCGCCGAGATCAGGACGTACCTTCGGCGCCGTCCTCATCCTGCTGTTCGTCATCTTCTTCATCCGCTTCCGACTCGACCTTCTTCTTGCCGAACAACCGGGCCACGATAATTCCGACTTCGTAGAGGATAATAAAGGGCAGGGCGATCGAGGCCTGGGAAAAGATATCGGGCGGAGTCAGGACCGCACCCATGACAAAAGCCAGAAGCAGGGCGAATTTGCGGTTTTTCCCCAGCCACTTGTAATCCACGATACCCATGCGCGCGAGGAAAAAAATCACGATCGGCAGTTCGAAAACCAGACCGAAAGCAATCAGCAGGCGGGTCGCCAGGGTCAGATAGGCGCCCATGGAGAGCATCGCATTGACCCCACCGACACCGGTTCCATAGGTCACCAGGAAAGAAAAAATAATGGGAAAAACCAGGCTAAAGCCGAAATAGGTGCCGGTGCCGAAGCAGAGCGTACTGAAAAACACAAAAGGAATGGCGAATTTTTTCTCGTGCGCGTAGAGTCCGGGCGCAATAAAGCTCCATAACTGCCAGACAACCACCGGAAAGGAGATGACCAGCCCCGCCAGCGCAGCGACCTTGAGAATGGTGAAAAAAGGTTCCGTCGCATTGATGAAAACCAGTGAACTGCCTTCGGGAAGGGCCCGGCGAACCGGCTCGGCAATATATTCGAACAGCCTTTCGGCAAAGCTGTAACAGGCCAGGAAAGCGACCAGCCACGACCCCGCCGCGATGATCAGACGTTTACGCAACTCGGCGAGATGATCGGCAATGGCCATACCCTCAGACATTGTGTTTGAACTCCTCGTCGGCTTCGTCGGGCCGTTTTACCGCGTCGGCGGCGGGGGCCGCCGCAGATTCAGGCTGCCCACCCTCCGGCTCGACCCGCGACAGGACTTCATCAGCGGGAAGCTCAGGTTTTTCGGCTTTTTTCTGTTGCCGGTAACGTTCTTCCTCTTTTCTGGTTTCCAGTTCTATGGTGCTCTTCAATTCATTCGTCGCGCGCTTGAACTCGGCAAACCCCTTGCCGAGCGAACGGGCCAGATCGGGAAGTTTTTTCGGGCCCAGAACCACCAGGGCAATGGCGGCGATGAGAATCATTTCCGTCATACCAATTCCGAACATCGGCTTATCCTCTTGTAGGTTTCATGGTTCCGCCGGCCGGTGAAAACGGCTGCGGCAAATGGCCCGCTATACAGCTTAACGCCGGGAGAATAGCCCTTAAAAACAAGCCTGTCAAGGCAACAACGCCAGGTGAAAAGATTGACTTATCAAGGGTTTTTATTCTACCATCCGGTCTCATTTCAGCCCCTATCCGAAGGTGACCGGAGACCATGACTCAAGAACAGTTAAAAGCGAAAATCAAGCAGCTTGCCCGGGAGCGTAACGCCCTGCTGATCGCCCACAATTATCAGCGCGACGAGATTCAGGAGATCGCCGACATCACCGGCGACTCGCTGGCTTTGGCGATCGAGGCCGCTAAGACGGATAAACAGGCGATCGTTTTCTGCGGGGTTCATTTCATGGCCGAAAGTGCCGCGATCCTGGCCCCGGGAAAAACCGTCCTGCTGCCGCGCGCCGATGCCGGTTGCCCGATGGCCGACATGGCGACCGTCGAAGGACTGCGTCAATTGAAGCGACAGCACCCGGACGCCACGGTCGTGACCTACGTCAACACCAGCGCCGCGATCAAAGCCGAAAGCGATATTTGCTGCACCAGTTCCAACGCCGTCAACGTTGCCCGCTCCCTCGACGGCAACAAGCTGCTGCTGGTACCGGATCGCAATCTGGGACGCTACATCGCCCAACATGTGCCGGAAAAGCAATGCATCTTCTGGGAAGGCTACTGTCCGACCCACGACCGGCTCAAGGTCGAAGAGATCAGAACCGCCAAAACCGAACACCCGGATGCCCTTTTCATGGTCCACCCCGAATGCACGCCGGAAATTCTCGAACTGGCCGACCATATCTGTTCGACCAGCGGCATGTACGAATTCGCCCGGAACACTTCGGCACGCAAGCTGATTGTCGGCACCGAGGAAGGAATCCTGTGGCGGCTGAAAAAGGAAAACCCGGACAAAGAATTCATCCTGCCGAGCCGGTCGCTGATCTGCCCGAACATGAAGCTGACCTCGCTGCAGGACGTGCTCGCCAGCCTGGAAACCATGCAGCCGCAGATCACGGTACCGGAAGAGATTCGCGTCAAAGCCAAGCACGCCCTCGACCGCATGCTGGCCATTCCGCGCGATTGAGCAACGCCGTTTAAACTTGATCGTCGTCTCCGGGCGTGTCAGCCGACACGCCCTTTCTACGTGGACGCACAGATGGACCCGGAACTGCAGAACATACACAACGCCACCGTCAACAGCCTGCGCGGCGGACTGGCCGAAAAGCGCCGGGCGATAGAAGTCCTCGGCCTGCAGGGTGCGGCCGAAAGCTATCTGCTGGCGCAACTGCTCAAGGACAGCGACCGTCTTTGCGTGATCGTCTGCGCCGACCTGGAACAAGCCCGGCTGCTGACAACCGAGTTGCGCTATTTTCATCCCCGCGCGGCCGACATCGCCCTGCTGCCGCATTGGGAAATGAACCCCTACGAACCGCTCAGCCCGCATCCGGAACTGGAGGCCATGCGCATGGCCTGTCTTTCCGCCTTAAGCCGCAACCGGCTGAAAGCCCTGGTCCTGCCGTTGCGCTCGCTGATGCAACGCGTCATCCCGCGTCCGGTTCTGGAGCGGGTAACGGTCACGCTCGAAGTCGAAGAGGAGTACCCGCGCAAACAATTGCTGGAGGCGCTGACGCAGTTGGGTTACCAACCCGTTCCCCTGGTTGAGGAACGCGGCACCTTTGCGGTTCGCGGCGACATTGTCGACCTCTTTCCCGCGGACCGCGAACAGCCGGTCCGGCTCGATTTTTACGGCGATTTCGTCGAAAGGATACGTTCCTTCAATCCCCTCAGCCAGCGCTCCGACAACAACGACTTGCAGCAGTTGACGCTGATTCCGGCACGGGAACTTATTCCCTACGGTCCGTTTCTGGAAAATTTTTCCCGGCACTTCAAAGACCGCTGCGACGAACTGGGCGTCCCCCGAACCGAACGCGACGCCATCATCGCCGAATTGCGCGAGGGGATCCTCGCCCCCGGCAGACAATTCCTGCTGCCTTTCAACTATGGACAACTCGATCCGCTGCAGCAATACCTGGACAATCCGCGTTACATTCTGATCGATCCCCCCGCCATAGAGCAGGAAATCGATCTTTTCCAGCGCAGCATCCGGGACGGCGAAGCCCACATGCTGGCAAAAAACCAGCCTCATGCCCGCCGCGAGGCGCTCTATCTGCCGGCCGAAGATTTGACTTTCCTCAGCCGCGAACCGGAACGGCTGGAAATCTCCAGGCTCCAGATCGTTCAGCTTGACGAGGACCGGCGCCGCTATCATTTCAACTGCCACGGTCATGGCCAGCTGAAAATCAGGCCGGGAGGTGAAGGGGACGGGCTGGAAGCGCTCCTGGCCGAGATCGAACAGTCCCGGCAGAACAAACGGCGCTGTCTTATCGTCTGCCGCCAAACAACCCAGGCCGAACGGTTGCAGGAATTGCTCGGCGCTCACGGCCTGTCCTTGCCGCTGCTGCCCGATTCAGCCCTCGACAGCCTGCAACCCGGGCGCCCGGCTTTGGGGCTCGGCTCTCTGGACCGGGGATTCTCCCTCCCGGACGAAAATCTGACCATCGTCACTGAAGAAGATATCTTCGGCCGCCGCAGTCGCCGCCGGAAAAAAAGCGGCCGTCCCAAAAACCGCCAATGGCTCTCCAGCCTCGTCGACCTGCAGACCGGCGACTTCATCGTTCATGCCGATCACGGCATCGGCCGTTATCTGGGCTTGCAATTTTTGCAACTGGGTAACATTTCGGGTGATTTCCTGCATCTGGAATATGCCGACAACGACAAGCTCTATTTACCCATCGAACGCATAGAAAAAGTCCAGAAATACATCGGCGGCGAAGGCCATACCCCGAAACTGGATAAAATGGGGGGTCAGGGCTGGGAAAAAGCGCGCCTGAAAGCACGTGCCGCCGTGGAGGAACTGGCCCGTCAGTTACTGGAAATCTACGCCAAACGGGAATTGCGCCAGGGCTTCTCTTTTTCGGCGCCGGACCAGATGTTTCGCGAGTTCGAAGCCACTTTCCCTCACGAAGAGACGGAAGACCAGTACCAGGCAATCGTCGACACGCTCAACGATATGCAGTCCGCCAAACCCATGGACCGGCTGATCTGCGGCGATGTCGGTTACGGCAAAACCGAAGTCGCCTTGCGCGCCGCGGTCAAGGCCGTGCTTGACGACAAGCAGGTTGCCGTGCTGGTCCCGACCACGGTTCTCGCCCGCCAGCACTGGGAGAGTTTTCATCAACGGCTGACCGACTTTCCCATCCGGGTCGGCATGGTGTCCCGTTTTCGCACCCCGGCCGAGAATCGCGCCACTCTGGAAGCGACCGCCACCGGCCGGGTGGACATTCTCATCGGCACCCATCGTCTGTTGCAGCGGGATGTGCGGTTCAAAAATCTCGGCCTGCTGATCGTCGACGAAGAGCAGCGGTTCGGCGTCAGCCATAAAGAAAAGCTGAAACAGCTGCGCGCCGAAGTCGACATTCTGACCCTGACCGCAACCCCGATCCCGCGGACCCTGCACATGAGCCTGACCGGCATTCGCGATCTGTCCGTCATCGAAACCGCCCCGGTGGATCGACTGGCGATCCGGACCTATGTCACCCGCTTCGAAGATGAACTGATTCGTCAGGCCATCCTGCGCGAGCTGGGCCGCGGCGGCCAGGTTTATTTCGTCCACAACCGGGTCCGGACGATCGGAGCCATGGCCGAACAGCTGCGCCGCCTGGTTCCGGAAGCGAAACTGGCCATCGGCCACGGGCAGATGCCGGAAAAACAGCTGGAACAGGTCATGCTCGATTTCATCGACGGCAAAAGCAACCTGCTGGTGGCGTCGACCATCATCGAGAACGGGCTTGATATCCCCCGGGCCAATACCATCATCATCAACCGGGCCGACTGTTTCGGGCTGTCGCAACTTTACCAGCTACGTGGCCGGGTGGGGCGCAGCGACCGCCGCGCTTACGCCTATTTGCTGATTCCCGGGGAAGCGGCATTGACGCGCGACGCCCGCGAACGCTTGCGGATTCTGCAGGAACTGACCGAACTGGGGGCCGGCTTCCGCATCGCCAGCCATGACCTGGAATTGCGCGGTGCCGGAGATCTGCTCGGCGGCAAGCAGTCCGGCACCATTGCCGCCATCGGTTTTGAACTCTACACGGAGCTGCTGGAGGAAACCATCGCCCGGCTGCGCGGCCATGAACGGGAAGACCGGATCGATCCCGAAATCCGCCTCGGGATTTCCGCTTACCTGCCGGACGGCTATTTGCCGGACCCGAACCAGAGGCTGCAATTCTACCAGCGCATGGCCGCCGCCGAAGAAGATGAGCAACTCTTTGACCTGGTCGAGGAACTCAGGGGACCGTTACGGTGAACTCCCCGGCGCGGCCGAACAACTGCTGGGCACCATGCGGCTGCGGGTCCGGTTGAAAAAATTACGGGTGGAATTGTTGGAATACGACGGCCGTTTTCTGCATTTGCTGTTTCATTCGTCGACCCGGGTCTCCCCCCAATCTCATTCGCAAGCTGGTCACCGAACAGCCGGAAAGTTATCGTCTCGGCGCCGATTTCAAGCTGACGATCAAACTCGACAGAATGAAGGCCGAAGACCTGTTGCTGCGGGTTAGAAAAGAATTGCAACAGTTTTTCTGACTGTGCTAGCGTAACCGGAATTCATGAGAATCACAGCAGCAGGTTTTCGGCTCAATCGTTTCAGAAATATGAATTATGCCATGAGCCCCAGGGCCGTACCCGGGATACTACTCTTATTGCTTTTACTCGGCGTCGGAGCCTGCCGACAGGACCCCCCGCAACCGCCTCCGTCGCCATTACTCGAAATCGGTCGACGACAATTGTCCCTGGAACAGTTCGAGCGCGAACTGCATCTCAACTATCCGGATATTTCCGGCTTGTCGGAACCGCGACAGTTGCAGCTCAAGGCGCAGTTGATCAAACAACTCATCGACCGGGAACTGATTCTCGGCGAAGCCGCACGCCTGAACGTACAGATCAGCCCCGATGAACTGGACGCGGAACTGAAAAACATCCGCGGCAGCTACAGCACGGAGGAATTCAACCGGATTATCAGCCGGACGGGAAAAACCTACACCGCCTGGATCGAGGCGTTGAAATTGCGGCTGCTGACGGTCAAGGTCAGCGCTTCCGTTCTGGCCCCGCAAGTCGAAGTGACGGAACCGGAAGCCGAACAATATTACCTGAGCCACAAACAGGAATTTCACCGGCCGGTTGAAATTCGCGCCCGGCAAATGCTTTTTCCGACGCGGGAAGAAGCGATGAAGGTTCTGAAACTATTGCGCCAGGGGGAGGATTTCGCCGCGCTGGCGCGCCGATATTCGCATTCTCCGGACAACGAAAAGGGCGGTTTGCTCGGTTACTTTTCCAAAGGGCAGTTGCCGGCGGAATTTGATGACGCCCTGTTCAAGCTTCCGGTACGCCAGGTCAGCGATCCGGTCGCCAGCCCCTACGGCTTTCATCTGTTTCTGGTGGAAAGACGCCGTTCCGCCGGTATCCGTCCATATGCCGCGATTAAAGATGAACTCATGGACAAGCTGTTGCGGGAGAAAAAGGAACAGGCTTTTCATTCCTGGCTGCAGGAACTGCAGGAGAATACGCCGGTCACCGTTCGCTGGGAGCTGCTTAACAGGCAAGACCAACAAATAACGAATTGAGGATAACACCGCATGAAAAAACTGATCCTGTCACTGTCCCTGCTCTGTCTGTTGGGCGCCACTCCGGTCGCGGCGAAAACCCTGACCCGAATCGCCGCCGTGGTGAACGATGAAGCGATCACCACCTATCAGCTTGACACCGAAACCGAGAAGGCCCTGTCGCAGAGAGAGGACGGCCATCAACTCTCTGCCGCCCAGCTGGACCAGCTTAAATCGTCGTTGCTGGAAAGACTGATCAATGACAAACTGCTCGAACAACGGATTGCCGAATTGGAACTCACGGTCGGCGACAGTGAACTGGAGGCGGCCATCCTCGACGTCCGGGAAAAAAACGGCCTGACCGCAGAGGAGTTGCAACAGGTACTGAGTTCCAGGGGGATGAGCATGGCTGCTTATCGCGCCCAGATCAGGAACGAAATCCTGCGCTATAAACTGCTGGGCCGGGAGGTCAACTATAAAGTCCTGGTCACCAGCGGCGAAGTGCGCAGATACTTTGATGAACACCGGGATGAATTCGCCGTCGAGCCGAAAATCAGCGTCAAAAGGATCAGCTATCCGTTGCCGCCCGCCGCGACGGAGGAACAGATCCGGGCGATCCGCTCACCAGGCGGAGGCGACCCGTCAGCGGCTGCTGTCCGGCGAACCCTTCGAGCGGGTTCTCGAAGAGCAGCAAGATCGCGTCACCGGCGGCGATATGGGCGCACTGGTGGAAACCGACCTGGCCGAGCCGTTCCAACAAGCGCTGCAAGGACTGCAGTCCGGGGAGGTCAGCGAACCGGTCGCCATGAACAACCAGCTTCACCTGTTCCTGGTGACGGCGCGCGACAGTGCGGACGACAGCCTGTTTTGAACGGGTCAAAGACGAAATCGCGCGAACGCCTCCGGCGTGAGGAAAACCGATCTTCGTTTCCAGGAGTGGGAAAAAGAACTCCGGGCCAATGCTTACGTCGACGTTCGTTTATAACATCCTGTCGCAACGTCGTTTTTCAAAGGCTTCCGGAGCCGCTCACGACCCCCGGTAAAGCAAGGGATGAAAAACATGTACGGAGCAGCGATTATCATTGCCGAACGGAGCGAACAGCGACGCACAATCGCCGCCTGCCTCAGCCCCCTCGAACTGTTTGATGAGCTTCATTTCAGTACCTCGCTGAAGGAGCTTAAACTGCTGCTCAAACATCTCAGCCCGCGGTTTATTTTTGCCGCCGCCGATAGCGGTGAGGAAAAAGAAACTTTGCGTTCATTTGCGGCGTTGGCCAATTTAGCGCATACCCATCATTGCCCGTTGGCCTTCTTCTCGATGCACGACCCGGAGGAGCTGTTGCGCAGCGGAACCCTGCCGCCGCACTGCCACTGCTACCGCTTCCGGATGGAACAGCCCGAACTCAGGCACACCCTGCTCAGCATCATCACGAGCCGGTCACCAGGCACTTCGAATCCGCAACGGCAATATTTACCCGAACAGAAACCCCAAGAGCTCTGCAGCCGTTTTTCCTTCGAGAAGTTCCTCCGCCACGAAAAGTCGCGATCCCGGTTGACCGGGCGCCCGTTTTTCATTGCTGCTGATCCGTTCCGAACCGGCTTCGTCCGCCCCGGACGCAACCCGGCCGGCCACGCTATTGCCCAGCCTGGCGCTGACAATAAAACCGCTGGTCAGAAACTCCGATCTGCTCTGCCGCCTGGATGAATGCCGCCTGGCGCTGCTCATGCCGGAAACATCGCACTTGCATGCCAGGCTGGTATGCGACCGGATTCGAAGCCATATCGGCAGGTTGAGCAATCCGCCCGGCGTCAACCTGAGTTTCGACCTTTCCCCCTCACCGCCACCGGCCGAGGCTCCTGCCGCCGCGGACCGACAGCAACCCTGACGCCCGCGCTACGGCGAACAGCGCTGCAATCCGCGCAACATGGCGTTTCCCCAGGATCGTTTTGACGTCCCGGTCGCCCAGCGGCGAACCGACTTGAACGCTTGTTTCGGCAAGGGGCCATGGGGCTATACTTTGCTATTGTGCTTTTTTGAAAGGCGGATTCAGGTGCGGCCATTACTTATCACCATGGGAGACCCTTGCGGCATCGGGCCGGAACTGATCATCAAGACGTTTCTGCACGGCGATCTCAGGGAGCTTGATCATCCTCTGCAGGTTGTCGGCGATATCGGTGTTCTCAACCGTGCCGCGGCCATCTTCACCAAGACAATCCGGATCGAAAAACAAAATCAGGATCGTCACACCCTGTTGGTCGACGACCGGCGCATCGATGTCCGGGTCCTGCTCCAGCCTCGATCCGGACAAGCTGCGCTACGGCCGCCCCGACCGCGCCTGCGGCACTGCCATGGCCGGTTATGTGGATTATGCCCTGAATCGCTTGCCGGGGAAAGACTCGGCCGCCGCCATGGTGACCGGGCCGATCAACAAGGCGGCCATTAATTGCCGCCGGCATTCATTTCCCCGGGCACACGGAACTTCTGGCCCAGGGCTGCGGGGTGGACAAGGTGGTGATGATGCTCGCCGGTGCGGCACTCAAGGTCTGCCTGGTCACCACGCACCTGGCGCTGCGCGATATTCCCGCCGCCCTGACCCGCGAAGAGATCCGTGCCACCATCGAGATCACGGCCGCGGCCCTGCGCCGACAGTTCGGCATCGACCAGCCGAAACTGGCGGTTCTGGCGCTTAACCCCCATGCCGATGAAAACGGCCTGTTCGGCGACGAAGAACAGCGCCTGATCCGCCCCGCCATTGAACAGACCCGGGCGCGGGGGCTGGGATGTCGACGGACCGCACAGTGCCGACACCCTGTTTCATTTCGCCGTACAAGGGGCTTATGACGCGGTCATCTGCATGTATCATGATCAGGGCCTGATCCCGCTCAAAACTGCTGCACTTTGACGATGCCGTCAATGTCACCCTCGGCCTGCCGATCATCAGAACCAGCGTTGATCACGGCACCGCTTACGATCTGGCCGGAACCGGGCGGGCCAATATCGCCAGCCTGGTTGCCGCCCTGAAGCTGGCCGACCGCATGGCGACCAATCGCGATCATCTTTCCGCAGAGGACTAAACATATTCGACCATGATTGAACACATCAGGATTCGCGGCGCGCGCGAACACAACTTGAAAGACATCGACATCGACATCCCCCGCGATCAACTGGTGGTCATCACCGGCGTTTCCGGCTCGGGAAAAAGCACCCTGGCTTTCGATACCATCTATGCCGAAGGACAACGGCGCTATGTCGAATCCCTGTCGGCCTATGCCCGGCAGTTTCTCGAGCAGATGGAAAAACCGGATGTCGACCAGATTGAAGGCCTGTCTCCGGCCATCTCCATCGAACAGAAAACCACGTCGAAAAACCCGCGTTCCACGGTCGGCACGGTGACCGAAATCTATGACTACCTGCGCCTGCTCTACGCCCGGGCCGGCCAGATCCTCTGCCACCGCTGCGGCAAGGAAATCAGTTCCCAGACCGTTGAACAGATGGTCGACCAGATCATGCAGTATCCGGACAAAACCCGACTGCTGGTCATGGCTCCCATCGTGCGCGAGCGCAAAGGGGAATACCGCAAGGAGATGGCCCAGTTGCAGGCCGACGGCTTTGTCCGCATTCGCGTGGACGGCACCATGTACGAACTCGGCGAGCGGATCGAGCTGGACAAGCAGAAAAAGCACTCCCTTGAAGTCGTGGTGGACCGGCTGGTGATGAAGACGGATATCGAATCGCGCCTGGCCGATTCAATTGAAACCGCTCTGCGCCTGGCCGACGGGCTGGTACGCATCGAGATCCCCGGCGGTGAAAGCACGCTTTTCTCCGCCAAGCACGCCTGTATCGATTGCGGCCTGTCTTATCCGGAAGTGACGCCGCGCATGTTCTCCTTCAACAATCCCCACGGCGCCTGTCCCGACTGCAGCGGACTGGGAACCCGCATGTATTTCGATCACGGAACAGGTGGTTCCCAATCCCGAACTTTCGTTGCGTGAAGGCGCCATCGTGCCCTGGGACAGCCGCACCGGGTTCTACTATCAGGCCTTGCTTGAGGCCCTGGCACAGCATTACGGTTTCGATATGCGGACGCCCTTCAAGCAACTCCCGCCGCGCATGCGAGAGGTGATTCTCAACGGCTCCGGTGAAGACAACATCCGGTTTTTCTATGATCAGGGCGAACGTCGGCACTATTACGAAAAACCTTTCGAAGGCGTCATCCCCAACCTGCAACGGCGCTACCATGAAACCGATTCCGACAGCGTGCGGGAAAATCTGGAACGCTTCATGAGCGTGGTTCCCTGCCAGACCTGCGGCGGGGCCAGGCTGCGTCCCGAGGCCCTGCACGTCACCATCGCCGGCCGGAACATTCAGCAAACAACGGCCATGTCGATCGCCGAAGCGGAAAAGTTCTTTCGCCATCTGACCCTGCCCCCCAAACAGATGGAGATCGCCCGCCGAATACTGAAAGAGATCCGTGAACGGCTCTCTTTTCTTTCCCATGTCGGTCTCGACTATCTGACCCTCGACCGCAGCGCCGGAACGCTCAGCGGCGGGGAAGGCCAACGCATACGCCTGGCCACGCAGATCGGCTCGTCGCTGACCGGGGTGCTGTATATTCTCGACGAACCCTCAATCGGCCTGCACCAGCGCGACAACCAGCGGCTGCTGACCACCCTGAAACGGTTACGCGATCTGGGGAACACGGTGCTCGTGGTCGAACACGACGAGGAAACCATCGCCGCCGCCGATCACGTCATCGACATGGGTCCCGCGGCCGGTGTCAACGGCGGACGGGTCGTGGCCCAGGGAACCCCGCGGCAGGTGATGGAAACGGAAGGTTCGCTGACCGGCGACTACCTGTGCGGAAGACGCCGCATCATGGTGCCCACCGAACGCCGGACCAGCGACCGCCGGCTGCAGATCTCCGGCGCCCGGGCCAACAATCTGCAGGATATCGATGTCGACATTCCCCTGGGGGTGCTGACCTGCGTGACCGGCGTATCCGGGTCGGGCAAGTCGTCCCTGATTATCGAAACCCTGTACAAAGCCCTGGCGCAGAAACTTCATCGCACGCGGATCAAGGCGGCCCCGGTCAAAGCGATTCTGGGTCTTGAACAATTGGATAAGGTGATCGATATCGACCAGTCGCCGATCGGCCGCACACCGCGTTCAAACCCGGCGACCTACACCGGGGTCTTTACCGACATCAGAGAACTGTTCGCTCAACTCCCGGAGGCCAAAATCCGCGGTTACAAGCCCGGGCGCTTCTCGTTCAACGTCAAAGGCGGCCGCTGCGAAGCCTGCAGCGGCGACGGTATCATCAAAATCGAAATGCACTTTCTGCCCGATGTCTATGTCCAGTGCGAGGTCTGCAAGGGGGCACGTTACAATCGTGAAACCCTGGACGTGAAGTACAAAGGCAAGAGTATCGCCGAGGTTCTGGACATGACGGTCAACCAGGCCAGCCGCTTTCTGGAGAACATCCCTAAAATCAGCACCAAGCTGCAAACCATACGCGACGTCGGCCTGGGCTATATCCGCCTCGGACAGAGTGCGACCACCCTCTCGGGCGGCGAAGCGCAACGGGTCAAGCTGGCGCGGGAACTGGGTAAAAGAGCAACCGGGCGAACCATTTATATCCTCGACGAACCGACGACCGGTCTGCACTTCGCCGATATCCACAAACTGCTGGAAGTCCTCAACCGGCTGGTGGACGCCGGCAATACGGTGGTTGTTATCGAGCATAATCTGGATGTCATCAAGACGGCGGATTACCTGATCGATCTCGGTCCCGAAGGAGGCAGCAGGGGCGGCGCCATCGTGGCGGCGGGATCCCCGGAAACGGTCGCGGCCTGTCCGGAATCACATACCGGTCGCTATCTGCTTGCGCTGCTGGCGGACCGGAAAAGCTGACTGTTGCGCAAATTCTGCACAATCAGGCACGTCCCGTCACTGCAATGTGGCGCAAACACCACACCCGTATTTTTGAGCTGCGCCGGCATTTTCATGAAGCGGAGCTATCTGCCTCGAATCAATCTTTTCTTTTCCGGCCGGGGAACAATCGCCGGCGGACAAAATTCAAGGCACAAAAATTGCTGAGTACTTTGATGTTATCCGGCAATGACAAATGTAAAGTCACGGGAGCGCACAAATGAAAAATAAACTGCTTATCCTTTTCGTCATGGTGGCGTTTCTCAGCGCCTGTGCCCCTCACCATGCTCTGATTCAATCCGATCCGCCGGGCGCCGCGGTCACGATCAATGGGGTGAATGTCGGGCAAACACCCATTTACTATGACTATAATTTGAGCACCGGCAAAGAACACCAGGTCCGGCTTTCCCATCGCGGCTACGAGCAGGTCGACCTGACAATCAAGGCCGACAAAACCGACGGCGGCGCCATGAAACGCTGGCTGGTGGCCGGACTGGTCTGGAGCCCGCTGTGGCTCGGAACCTTCTTCACCAAGAAACTGAAGGAAAGCTACCTTTTCGTCATGAAGCGCGATGCGCCGCAATTGACCGCCAAGCTCGATCAATAAGGCAAAGCGCCCCCCCCCCTGCAATTCCGACTTCGGACCGTTTCACGGTTGATCAACCGTGAAACGGTTTCTTTATCGCGTTGCGACGGCAGTTGATTTTCCGGCAGACAGGGAAATCAGCTCTCCAAGCCGCTTCTTCCTTGGCAATCCCCCGGTTGTTGACTATGATGTAGAGATCGATAATTCTTCGATACGACCATTGTCGATAAAACGGAGTTGGAAATGGCAATCAAAAAATGTCCGCAATGCGGCGAGCCGCTTAAAGGACAGTACTGGTGTAAAGAGTGTAAAACGGTTATCAAATGCCCAATGCCCGGGTGCGAGGCCAATATCAAACCCGGAGCGACGGAATGTCCGCGGTGCGGGCTTTTCTTCGCAGACTATATCAGCCAGCGGAAAATGTATCGGCGCTGCCCGAAGTGTAAAAAGAAACAAGGCCTTTCCGAACAGCAATGCCGCTTCTGCCGGCACTGGTTCAATTGTCCGACCTGCGGGGAAAAGGTTTCCACCACCACGGTTCTGACCTGTCCCCGCTGCGGAACCTCTTTACGTTGACCTCAGGGGGGACGCCCGGCGGCTGTGCGTCCCCCCGAAGCACAACGTTATCATCTGTTGCTGGACTTCCCCTCGAAAACCTGCTAACCTCTTGAAAATGCTTCGATCTTCCTTTCCAAAAGGAGATTTATGCTGACTTTTCTGGTGGTCCTGCTCTGGGTTTTCTCTTTTCTGTCCGCCGGACACGCACTGCTGGTCAAACGGGATCCGCGGGCCGCTCTCGGCTGGATCGTCACCTGCCTGGCTATTCCCGGGCTGGGTGCTCTGTTATATTGGTTGCTCGGCGTCAACCGCATTCGCACCAAGGCGCGCGCCCTGCAGAGACAAGGCCAGGGGATGCACTGGCTTCATGTGAACGAGCCGGCAGACCCCGAAGACATTAAAAACTACCCCCGCAGCGACACCAGCCAGGCGCTCATCCGGCTGTCCAATGCCGTGACCCGGCGCCCACTGCTGTTCGGCAACAAGGTCACGATCCTCCACAACGGCGAACAGACCTATCCGGCCATGCTCCAAGCCATCAGGGAGGCACGGGACTCCGTTTTCCTGTCCAGCTATATCCTGGCGCCGGATGACATCGGCCGGCGTTTTGCGGCGGAACTGATTGCCGCCGCCGAACGGGGCCTCGATGTCCGGGTTCTGACCGACGCCTTCGGCGAACTCTATTCGCTCACCAGAATCCGGCATAAATTCCGCGGCACCAAGGTCAAATCGGAAGCCTTCCTGCCGCTTACGCTGCTGGGAAGTTTTTATTTCAACCTGCGCAACCATCGGAAGATCCTCATTGTCGACAATAAGTACGGGTTCACCGGCGGGATGAACATTCGCGACCGCCACTTTGCCGCATCGGACAGTTGCAAACGGATCATCGACCTGCACTTTTGCCTGGAAGGGCCGATATGCGAACAACTGCGCGATGCGTTCATGGAAGACTGGCATTTCGCTACGGGAGAGAAGCGGGAACTGCGGGACTGGCCGCAGGCGGCGCCTTCAGGTCCGGCCTGCTGTCGCGGGATCAGCGCCGGGCCCAATGAACCGCATGAAAAACTGAACTGGATCGTCATCGGCGCGCTCTCCTGCGCCAAGTCCCATATCCGCATCATGACGCCCTACTTCATTCCCAACCGCGCCCAGATTGCGGCCATCAACGCCGCCGCGCTGCGCGGGGTCAGGGTCGAAATACTGCTGCCCGGCAAAAATAATCTGCCCTATGTCGCCTGGGCTTCAAACGCTCTGTTGTTCGAACTGTTGGAGCATAACGCGCACATCTATTTTCAACCGCCGCCGTTTGTCCACAGCAAAATGTTGCTGATCGATGATGAATATGCCCTGGTCGGCTCGGCGAATATCGATCCGCGCAGCCTGCGCCTGAACTTTGAGTTCAACGTCGAAATTTTCGCTGCCGACACTCTTGCCGAGCTGATCCGCCACTTCGACCGCAGCCGTGAAGCGGCAAAAGAAATTTCCCTGGCCGATGTGGACGGCCGCTCATTGCCTTTGCGCCTGCGCGACTCGTTCTGCAAGTTATTTTCTCCGTATCTGTAACCATTTTAAAGTGAAGAGGTTGTATCGTGCCGACCATTACCGTTGAAGGACCGCCCATGAAAAACGTGGACAAAAAGAGAACCCTGGTCAAAGAGATGACCATTGCCGCCGCAAAGGCCTACGGTTTTCCGGCAGAAACCATGGTCGTCGTGATCAAGGAGAATCAACCGGAAAATGTCGGGGTCGGCGGAATATTGGTCGCCGATCGCTGAGCAACAACCGCTTGTTGCCCGTGCCGAGATGCAAAGCGGGCCGTTCAGGACCGCCGTATTCATCAGCGGCGGGCGAAAAAACGATGAACCGATTCAGCAGAGAAGCCGATGCAAAGTTACATTCAGGTCTATACGGGTAATGGAAAAGGCAAAACCACCGCGGCACTGGGTCTCGCCCTGCGGGCGGCGGCAGCCGGGAAAACTGTTTTCATCGGCCAGTTCATAAAAGGCATGCATTACAGCGAACTGGAGCTGTTGCCAAAACTGCCCGGAATAACGCTGAAACAATATGGTCGCGGCTGTTTCATCGACAAAGAACCGACCCGGGCCGATTATGCCGCCGCCAGACACGGCCTGACAGAAATACGGACCATTCTCCATGCTGGCGACTTCGATGTCGTCATTCTGGATGAAGCCAATATCGCCCTCTATTTCGGCCTGATCGGTTTCGACCAGCTCAAAGAAGCGCTATTGCGGCGCGCCGGGCATGTCGAAGTCATCATCACCGGACGTTACGCTCCACCGGAACTGCTCGATCTCGCCGACCTGGTCACGGAGATGAAAGAGGTGAAACATTACTACAACCGAGGGGTCGAAGCCCGCATCGGAATCGAAAAATAAACAGGCCGCTGCTGAAGCGGCCTGCGAAAAAAGCGGTTATTCGTCCGTTGGGTCGGTGCTGTCCGCAACGGTTTTCCGTTTGCCGTCACGCGGCAATTGACAACTGTCGGACATTCAGGTCTGAACCCCCATGCGGGGAAGAATCCAACGGTTCAAGATAAACCAGACGGCAAAAATGCCGAGGAAATAAAGCCAATCCATAAACGACTCCCGATCAAGCGTAATATTAATATGTATGAGTTTAACTGTCCCTTGAACTTCGCGCAACCCCTTTAATGCTGCAGCGGCAGCACGATTTCAACAATCAGCCCCCCATCCGGCCGATTCAGGGCTTTTATCCGCCCGTCATGCCACTTGACGGCATGTTCGGCGATCGCCAGACCGATGCCGGTTCCTCCACTCTCCCGATCGCGAGCGTCAGCGACGCGGTAAAAGGGGTCGAATAGTTTCCCCAAAGCATCTTCCGGCACCCCCGGCCCGCGATCGGCGATCGTTATCTCCAGCTGCCCCCGTGCGCACTGCAGGCTGACTTCGACCCTGGTCGCGTCGGCGGTATATCGCACCGCATTCCGGATCACATTTTCCAGCGCCTGCTTGAGCAATTCCCGCGAACCACGGAAAAAGAGCGGCTCGGGCGCCTGCAAAGTCACCCGGCAATCCCGCGATCTCGCCTCGAAGTCGGCATCCTGAACCACATCGCGCAACAGCCGGAAAAGATCGAATTCAAGCCGCTCGACATCGCTCCCACCGGTTTCCAGGCGGGTCAGGCGGAGCAACTGGCCGATCATCTCGTTCATCCGTTCCGTTTCCAGACCGATACGTCCCAGCATCTTCTCGCGCACGGCTTCATCAGCCGGGTTGCGGGCCAGTTCCAGAGCGATCCCGAGACGCGTGAGCGGAGAACGCAATTCGTGCGAGATATCCCTGAGCAGGCGTTTCTGCGCCAGCACCAGCGCCTCGATCTTGCCGGCCATATCATCGAAATCCTCGGCCAGACCGATCAGTTCGCTACTGCCTTTGACCTGCCCTGCAATCCGGGTCGACAGATCCCCGGCGGCAAACCTGCGCGTCGCCTGACGCAGACGGCTGATCGGCGAACTGAGCGAGCGGGCCAGCAGATAACAGACCGCGGCACTGACCGCCAGCAGAATCAACAGTTGAGCGCCGAAGATGCCATGGGTCAGCGTCCTGAACGCCTGCTGCGGCTGTGCCCGCTCGGGGAGCACCAGCGTCACGACATAAACCTGTCCGGCATCGCTCCGGACCGTAGCGGCCAGACCGTTCCGGTTCCCGCGTAACGGAAAGACGACTTCGCCGCTCTGCAATGCGCGCAGGGCCATCTGCTGCAGATGGTGCCTCATCATCATCCGGCCGTTGAGCGGACGCGCCTGATCGTCGAAAAGAACCATAACGATACCCGACTTGTCGCGCAATTTTCTGACGAAGGCTTCCAATTCCTCGTATCCGCCGCGCTCGAAGGACCGGATGGCGTCACCACCGTATTTGACGATGGCGGTGCGGGCGAAATCACGGTGAGCCAGCAACGGAAACTGCTGATGACGCAAATAGGTCAACACCACCGCCGCCGTGGAGACAAGCAGGATAATCAGCATGAAATAAAAAAATATTTTGAAGAACAGACTGCGCATCGGCATTCAACTCTCCGACCGGGAATAGAGATAGCCGACGCCCCGGATCGTTTTTATCCGTTCGGTCGCACCGTTGTAATGACCGAGTTTTTTGCGTAATGCGCTGACATGCACGTCGATGCTGCGATCATAGGCCGAAAGTTGTCGACCCAGAACCTTTTCGACCAGTTCATCGCGACTGACGACTTCTCCGGCCCGCGCGAGCAGAACCTCGAGCAGGTTGAATTCGACCGACGTCAGATCGATGATCTCACCCGACCGCTTGACGCAACGGTTGGCTGTGGACAGGTCCACATCCCCGACCTTCAATACCGTGGCCGCCGAGTCGCCCGCTTCCAGTCCCGCCGGCCCGGTACGCCGCTGAACCGCCCGGATACGGGCAACCAGTTCGCGCGGATTGAAGGGTTTCGGCAGGTAGTCGTCCGCTCCCAGTTCCAGCCCGACAATCCGGTCCACGTCATCGCCACGGGCGGTCAGCATGATCACCGGCACCCGACTCTTTTCGCGAATTTTCCTGAGGACGTCGAAACCGTTCAGGCCCGGCAACATGACATCCAGAACGACCAGGGCATAATTTTCGGCCAGAGCCTGCCCGGCACCGTCCTCGCCCCGATGCACCATATCGACGGCAAAGCCTTCGCTGCCGAGATAATCGTTCAGCAATTCGCAGAGTTCGCTGTCATCGTCAACCACCAGTATTCGATCCATGCATCTCTCCTTTTGCTGTTCCTACAATAATCGTTTGGCTGAACAAAGGGTGTTAAGTTTTGTAAGTCGCCCGGCATGCGGATATAGCCTCTATTGGATGACTGTAAATATGACGACCCGCCGATTCTCAACAAGCGTACGCTTCATGGCGGAGGGCATAAATCCACTTTCGGCAAAACCGTCGCTCTGCGGCCCGAAGAGGATGGACAGCCAAAAGATTTTACAGTAACCCCCTGCAGCTTTACACAACTTTACATAAACAGCACAGCTCTTAACCCACTTTACAGAGATTTTGCCCTATAGTCACAGCATCAGAAACAACAAACTGTTCATCAAACCACATCCATGCAAAAGGAGAAAAAAGATGAAAAAGATATCAACCCTATCGATTCTGCTGCTGGCGACATTGTTCACTACCGGTGCCGCTTTTGCCTGGCCCGGTCATCAGGGCGGAAAACGCTTCGCCGATTGCGACCGCCGAGGAGCGGGCATGAACTATGAACAGCGTGCCGAACGCATGGAAAACCGGATGGAGAGAATGGCCGTCATTCTTGATCTGAGCGAAGAACAAAAAACCAAACTCGAAGATCTGCGTGAAAAACATTTTCAGAATCGTCAAACCATGCGTGAAGAGATGCAGCAAAGTCGCGAGGACCTGCGTAACTACAAATTCAGTAAGGAGTTCAACGAAAAGGATTTCCGCGCTTTGGCGAAAAAGAACGCCGAACTGAAAACCGAAATGATGGTCCAGGGAGCGAAACAGCGGCAGGAAATGCTTGCCGTTCTCACCCCGGAGCAACAGGAAAAAGCTGAAAAGCTGCAAATGATGGGTGGTTTCGGCCCCGGTCATGAGCGGTTCGGCAAACGCGGCGGAGTCAACTGTGACGGCGACGGTCCCTGCAGACAAGGTGGTAAAGGCTTTGGACCGGGTCAAGCTCGCCCCTGCTACAACAACTGATTCTTCCCTCCTGAATCAAGTTGATAAAAAAAGCGGACCCTATTGGGTCCGCTTTTTTACTTTCCCGCCGCGACAAAAACCGCCCTTTCTCTTTCCTGCGCCTGCTTATCTGCTAAACTAAAGGTGATAATTACACGGATATTCATTGTTTTTCAGGAATTGATCCGGTTCTGATTAATGCCACAATTTATAATTTTCTAACTTGGCAGACGGCAGCATGCGCCATGCAACTGCCATGAAAGGAGACGGTTTCATGAAAAAGATGCTCATCCTGTTGCTCAGTCTCATCCTGCTTCCCGGACTTTACAGCGGGGTTCAGGCCGCGGAAAAAATCGATTTCTATGCCAACATCACCGCTATTCAACCGATTGTCGACGCGTTCAACAGCAGCGGCGATATCGACTGCGTCTACACGCGCATCTCGACATCCAAATATCTGGCCACCGTGCTGACCGAATTTTCAGCCGGTAAACTGAAGGCCGATGTCCTGCAAAGTCCGTTGCCGATCATGCGGATGCTCAAAGAAAAGGGCGTCCTGGCCCCCTACAAATCCCCGGCCGCCAAGGGTTACCCGGACTGGGCCCGACAGGACGATACGATCGTCCAGTTCGGTATCGAATATGTCGCTCCGATCTACAACCGGGACCTGGTCAAGGCGGAAGATGTTCCCACCCGCTACGAAGACCTGACCGACCCGAAATGGTACGACAAGATCGTCATGCCCGACCCGGCGTCCCACGCCACGACCATTTCCTGGCTGGTCGGACTGAAAGAAGCGAAAATCTTCGGTGACGACGACGGCTGGATGAAATTCATCAAGGGGCTGGCGGCCAACCGGCCCATGTTCGTCAAATCCTTCGGCCCGACCCCGGCGCCGATCGAAAGCGGTGAGAAACTGCTCGGCATTTCAATGCCCAAATACATCATCACCAAAGCCCCGGCCCCGCTCGCCTGGGCGCGTGTCGACACCCTGCTCGGAACGCCCCGCGGCATCGCCGTTGCCGCCAACGCGTCAAATCCCGCGGCGGCGCAAGCTTTTGTCGATTACTGGCTGAGCAAAGAGGCGATGCAACTGTTGGCCGACAAGGTCGGCGAATATGTTCTTGCCCCCGGAGTCTTTCCGCCCATTGCCGGGATAGACCAGGCCAGGGTACTGCCGATCCGCGTGCTTTCGGACGACGAAATCCGCCGCTGGGGAGGAGAGTTCCGGAAACTTTTCTACGGGAAATAATTCCGTTCCGCAAACTTGTTGTCTGATTTGTTGAGCGGCCGGAGTTGAAAGTGCCGGCTCCGGTCGCCTGGATTGAGGTCCTATGGAAATTCGCGTTCACGGCCTGGTGCGGAATTATTATTCCGAAGGAAAACAGATCAAGGCTCTCGACCACGTCGACCTGACCATCCCCGCCAACCGGATCTTCACTCTGCTGGGACCCAGCGGATGCGGCAAGACCACCCTCCTGCGCTGCATCGTCGGCCTTGAGGTTCCGGACGACGGCGAGATCTATATCGGCGACGAACCGGTCTGGTCGAAAGAGAAAAACATTTTCGTCCCGCCGGAACAACGCGGCCTCGGCATGGTATTCCAGACCTACGCCATCTGGCCGCATATGAATGTCTTCGACAACGTCGCTTACCCGTTGCAGACCGGCAAGACGGCAAAGGACGAAATCCGGCGCAAAGTCGCCAAAGTGCTCAATTTCGTGCAGCTGGACGGGTTCGAAAAAAGACCGGCGACCAAATTGAGCGGCGGGCAGCAGCAACGGGTCGCCCTGGCGCGCGCCCTGGTTGCGGAACCCAAGGTGATTCTCTTCGACGAACCGTTGAGCAACCTCGACGCCAAACTGCGCGAAGAAACGCGCAAGGAATTACGCAGTTTTCTCAGCGAATTGCAGATCACTGCGATCTACGTGACCCACGACCGGATCGAGGCGCTGGCCCTGTCGGATCTGATCGCGGTCATGCGCGCCGGAAAAATTATCGAAATCGGCGAACCGAAAAAAATCTATTTCAACTCGGACCATAAATTCGTCGCCGACTTCATCGGCCGGGCCAACCTGATCAAAGGAAAAATCACGCAAGAGGAGGGCGATCACGCGCTCTTCGCCTCCACAATCGGCCCGGTTCGCGCCCTCAACAGTCAGCACATACCCGCCGGCCGGGAAGCCGTTCTCTGCGTCCGGCCGGAATTCATCCGCCTGGCCCGCGAGCAGGATAAAACCGGGGAGAATAATTACCTCGGTCAGGTGGAATCGCTGATTTTCGTCGGCGAAGCCTACGAGGGAGAAATCCGCATCGGCGAAACCGTTTTGACCACGACCATAGAACCGACCGAAGACCTTAAAGAAGGCGACCGGATTTCCGTCTCCTTCGATCGCGATCACTGTTTCCTGCTGGCAAGCTAGGCTGCTTATGTTTAAAAAACCGACATTAACCACGACGCTGATCATCATCGTTGGTTTTTTGACCCTGTGCCCGGTCATCATGCTGCTGCTCGGCAGCTTTTCCAAGGACTTCATCAGCTTCGGCCAGTTCACCACCGGCAAGTACATTGCCGCCTACACCGATCCCGATTTTGCCGACATTCTGGTGAATACCGTCATCTTCACCATCGGTTCGGCATTGCACGCCACCCTGCTGGCCCTGTTCCTGGCTTATGTCAACACCCGCACCGACCTGCCGTTCAAATTTATTTTCAAGATCATCTCGATTATTCCGATGATGATCCCGCATATCCTGTTTTCGGCCAGTTGGGTGCTGCTGCTGAATCCGAGCAACGGCATCATCAACCGCCTGTTCATGAACCTGTTCGGTGCGCAGGACGCCCTGTTCAATATCTACTCCCTGCAGGGGATGATCCTGGTGGAAGGACTGCTGGACCTGCCCATCGCCTATCTGATCATCGCTCCGGCGATGAACGCCTTCGACGTATCGCTGGAGGAATCGTCGAAAGTCTGCGGCGCCTCCAACCTGCGCACCCTGGTCAGAATCACTCTGCCGGTGCTGCGCCCGGCGATCCTGGCCTCGGCGATTCTGGTCATCGTCAGAAGTCTGGCCTCTTTCGCCGTGCCCTCGGTGATCGGCATGCCGGGACGGATTTACGTCCTGTCCACCCACATCTACCGCAATATAGCCAGCGGCTTCGCCGCCGACTTCGGCCTTGCCGCGGCCATCGGCATGAGCGCCCTGGCCGCCTCGATTACCCTGATCTATATCTACCGTTATCTCACCGCGGAAAGCGGTAAATTCGTCACCATTTCCAGCCGCGGGTTCAAACCGACATTGATCAAATTGAAAAATGCCAAATACCCGTTGCTGGTGATTGTCGGCGTGCTTTCCTTTGTCCTGATCCTGCTGCCGGTGCTGGTGCTCTTCTATACCTCCATGCTGCCCTATTCGATGCCTCCCAGCGCCCGCGCCTTTGCGCTGATGTCATGGGACAACTGGATCGAGGTGCTGAAAGATCCGGTTTCCCTGCTGTCGTTGAAAAACAGCCTGTACCTCGGTATCGTCGGGGCGACTCTGGGAACCATCCTGTCGATCTTCGTGTCCTATGTGATCGTCAAAATCCGTTCCACCGCTTCCGGGGTTCTCGAATCCCTCAGCTTTTTATCGTTTTCGTTCCCCGGCATCGTCATCGGGGTCGGCTTCATGTGGTTTTTCGTCCGCACCCCCCTGTACGGCACCCTGACGGCACTGCTGATCGGATATATCGCCACCTACCTGCCTTACGGCATCAGGCCGCTTTCCAGCGCTTTTATCCAGATTCACAGCAATCTGGAAGAATCGTCGCGGGTCTGCGGCGGGACACCATTCTACACGTTGCGACGGATCATCATTCCTCTGCTGATTCCCGGTATCGTTTCCGGCTGGATTCTGATGGCCAGTATGTTCCTGCGCGAACTGACCCTTTCGGTCGTGCTGTCCCGTCCCGGTACGGAAGTCCTCGCCGTGCAGATCCTCAGATTTGCCGAAGACGGTCTGTGGGGCCAATTGTCCGCGCTGGGGATCATCATGATCTTCATTTCGTCGTTGCTGGTCATCCTGGCGGCGGTCCTGGGGAACAAGTTTTCGAAAATGGAGGTCGTGGACAGATAGGGGATTTTCGTGGGACGAAAAGATTGTTCCGAATCTGCAAATAAACGTCTAAAACCAAGACTAAATAGCGATCGGTAATAACAAAAACGAGAATTTTGCTGTATCTTTTATAGGGGTAAATTTTAACTTTGTGTCCTGTTGGCTTGGTCCGGCGAGTTCATTTTCCGGTATTTCAGCCGCCGCCAAAAAGGATACGTTCATCCTCCGTCAGGCGGCTGTTTATTGCAGTGGTCAGCCGTCGGCACGGAAGGGTTCGTCCGGAAAGAAAAAGGAGAAACTGCATGAGTGAACACTTCGAAAGTAAATACGGCTTGGACAATCACGGCTTCAGAAATCTGAGCAACGTTTTTTGGAATCTATCGACCCCCGCACTGGTCGAAGAAGCGATAAAACGCGGCGAAGGACATCTTTCGCACCTCGGACCGCTGGTGGTTTCCACCGGGCATCACACCGGACGCTCTCCCGACGACCGGTTCGTCGTCAAAAGCGGGGAAAGCGCCGAAGAAGTCTGGTGGGGCAAAGTCAACAAGGAATTTTCCCCGGCTCATTTCGACCGCCTCTATAACAAATTGCTGGCGTTTCTTCAGGGCAAGAACATTTTCGTTCAGGACTGCTATGCCGGCGCTGATCCGGCTTACCGGCTCAAGGTTCGGGTGATCAGTACGCAAGCCTGGCACAGCACGTTCGCCCGCAACATGTTCATTCAGGCACCGCGCGAAGAACTGGCCGACTTCATTCCCGAATTCACGGTCATCAACGCTCCGCGCTTCCATGCCGACCCGGAAATCGACGGCACCCGCAGCGAATGCTTCATTATCGTGAATTTTGAGAAAAAGGTGGTGATTATCGGCGGCACCTCCTACGCCGGGGAAATCAAGAAAAGCATTTTTTCGGTTCTCAACTACCTGTTGCCCCGGCAGGGCGTGCTCTCCATGCATTGCAGCGCCAACGTCGGCAAAAAAGGGGACGTAGCACTCTTTTTCGGACTCTCGGGCACCGGTAAAACCACACTCTCGGCCGATCCGGAACGGGCTCTGATCGGCGACGACGAACACGGCTGGAGCGACAACGGAGTGTTCAACTTCGAAGGCGGCTGCTACGCCAAGGTAATCAAGCTTTCAGCCGAAGCCGAGCCGGAGATCTACGAAACCACAAGACGCTTCGGCACCATTCTGGAAAACGTGGCGATGGATTACGCTTCGCGCCGAATCGACCTGGATGACGGTCGCCTGACGGAGAATACCCGGGCCTCCTACCCCCTGCCGCACATTCCCAATACGGTTCGCGGCGGGATGGCCGGGCACCCGAACAATATCATCATGCTGACCGCCGATGCCTTCGGCGTGATGCCGCCGATCGCCAAGCTGACGCCGGAACAGGCCATGTATCATTTCATCTCCGGCTACACCGCCAAACTGGCGGGCACCGAAAAAGGCGTTACCGAACCGCAGCCGGCTTTTTCCTCCTGCTTCGGCGCGCCCTTCATGGCTCTTCATCCGTCGGTCTACGGCAACTTGTTGAAAGAAAAGATCCGCACTCACCAGGCCTCCTGCTGGCTGGTCAATACCGGCTGGACCGGCGGACCGTACGGAGTCGGAAGTCGAATGCAGATCAAGTATACCCGCGCCATGGTCAATGCCGCTCTGGGCGGGGAACTGATCAATGTCGATTATGAGATCGACCCGATTTTCGGACTGCATCTGCCGACCTCCTGCCCCGGAGTGCCGGCCGAGGTGCTCAATCCGCGCAATACCTGGCAGGACAAAACGGCCTACGACCAGCAGGCCAGGGAACTGGCCAAGGCATTCAGAGACAATTTCGCCGACTTTGCCGATGTGGTTGATGCAAACGTCAACTCCGCCGGACCGCTGGTCTGAAAGCCCTCCAACAGGACAACTTCCCGGTGCGGCCAGTGAGCGGCCGCAGCGGGAAGTTAACCCGCACAATCTGCACGCCGAGAAGCGGACATGAAGACCCGGCAGAATATTATCTGTCCGGATGCATGCGTCGGCAGGCTCCTAATGGCCAGTAAAAACACTTATCGGCCTTTTCCGCCTTCCACTCAAAATCATAATAATATCAATATATTACAACTTAATTGAGCGGCGAACTGCATACAATAGAATTTCAGTCAACTTTAATTCAGGCTATTTTCCGCCATATTTGTAAATTATTGCCACTTCTGTGATTTTTCCTCTTCAACTCAAACATTCTTATAAAAAGTGGTCAATTTCAGCCCATTAAAATCTTGTTTTCAATCTGATCTCAATCCCTCCATCCCCCAAGCTGCCAACAAATACTTATATAATTTCAGCATGTTACATTCAGAATTCTACGGAATATAAAAATAAAAAATCGTTTGGCACTGCTCTTGCTCTAAAAAATCGAACAATGTATTCACGACTTGATCGGTTTGTATTCGCTTCTTAGCATATTCCCGCATATGGCTCCTTGCCATGTATCTCTCCGGACAAACCAAACAGATCAGTTGATAACCGCCCTCACAGCAGCCCAACACCGCAACAGTAATGAACCGGCAACACCGGCTGCAGAGGAGCTTTTTTTTGACAAGGAGGATGTCTACCTATGTTTTCTGCACTCTGGAATCGCATGTGGAACATGCACGACGACACAAAAGCGCTGGTTCTGTTCAGCCCCGCTGCCATGCGCGACAAACTCTCCACCATCCTGCTGTCCAACGGCAAGCAGGAACACGATGTGGATCTCGCCGATGAGATTGTGGAGGCCCCGGCGGAACACACACAAAGACTGACCGGCGGCCCCGGCGGGGTTGATGAAGGGGAGCCCCGGGAATACTCGGCCCGGCAGATGGCCGGCCTGATTATCGGTCCGGCCCTGTTCATTCTCATGCTGCTGCTGCCGACGCCGGCCGGAATGTTGCCGTCGGCACAGAAAATGGCGGCCGTCGCGCTGCTCATGGCCACCTGGTGGATGTGCGAGTCGATTCCGATCCCGGCCACATCGCTATTGCCCCTGGCGCTGTTCCCGCTGCTGGGAATCATGCATACCAAGAATGCCGCTGCTCCCTATGCCAGTCATTTGATCTTTCTGTTCATGGGGGGGTTCATTATCGCGCTCTCCATGCAGCGCTGGAATCTTCATCGCCGAATCGCCATGAACATTGTCAAAGTCGTCGGCTTTTCGCCCGGCCGGCTGATCTTCGGTTTCATGACGGCGACGGCGGTGCTTTCCGCTTTTGTCTCCAATACCGCAACAACCGTTATGATGATGCCGATCGGCATGGCCATCATTACCCATGTTGTGGAAGAAGGAAAACGGGAAGGGCTCGACAAGGAGATCGACTTTTCTCCCGAAAAATTCGCTTTCGGTCTGAACCTGATGCTCGGAATCGCCTATGCCGCATCGATCGGTGGGGTTGCGACGCTGATCGGCACTCCCCCGAACACCGTCCTGGCCGGTTACCTGATGAAAACCTACAACTATGAAATCACCTTTGCCAACTGGTTGCTGGTCGGGGTTCCCCTGGTCGTGGTTTTCCTTCCGTTGTGCTGGCTCTGGCTGACCCGCTTCGCCAATCCGATGAAGTTGAAAAAGGTCCCCGGTGGGAAGGACCTGATTGAAGCGGAACTGGCGGCCATGGGCCGGATGAACAAGGGGGAGCAGTATACCGCTGTGGTTTTTGCCCTGACCGCGATCGGCTGGATGTTCCGCAAACAGCTTGACTTTCTGTTCCCGGATCCGAAACTCGTCACCGATGCGACCATTGCCATGGCCGGTGCGCTGGTCCTGTTCGTCATTCCGATCAGCCGGAAAACCAACGAGTTTGTCATGAACTGGCACTGGGCGGCCAAAATGCCCTGGGGCGTTCTGATCCTGTTCGGCGGGGGTCTGTCGATGGCCGCCGGCTTTAAAACGACAAAACTTGCCGACTGGATCGGCAATCAGGTCAGCCTGCTTGATACCGCACCGATCCTGGTTCTGGTGCTTGCCGTTGCAACCCTGATCATCTTTCTGACGGAATTGACTTCAAATACGGCCACATCCGCCATGGTCATGCCGATCCTTTCGGCCGTGGCCATCGGCTTGGGCCAAAACCCGTTGTTGCTGGTCGTTCCGGCAGCCATAGCGGCCTCCTGCGCTTTCATGCTGCCGGTTGCCACACCGCCGAATGCCATTGTTTTCGGCTCCGGGTATGTCACCATCCCGCAAATGGTCAAAAGCGGTTTCGGCCTGAACATCGTCGGTATCATCATCACCGCGATCGTTACCTATGCGATCGTCATCCCGGTTTTCGGGATCGAGATCGGCACTCTGCCGCAATGGGTTGCCGCCATCGCCCAATAACCGAAAAGCCGGGTTGGAAGGTGTACTTCCAACCCGGCTCGGACAAGAGACTGTCGGTTTTGAATGCATGCCCCTGACTGGAACCCGGCTCAGATTCTGCCGCAACATGCGGTTGCGTTAACGACAGAACCTGAATTGAACGCCGACTGCCGAGCAAATGTTGACAACACATCAACCCGCCCGTCCGCGCGGCCCCTGCTGCCCGTTACCGTGACCGCTTTAAACAGCGCCACGCAGCACGGATGAAACAAATCAAAAGCAGCAACCAACCAAGACCGAAGCACAGCGCTCCCAAAGGTAAAAACAGGCTTTCACGCAGCACCCCGTTTTCATCAACGTATTGATAATAGGTGTTCTCGAGCACGATGAAGGCGACCCCCGTCACAATCATGACGAGGCCGGAACAGAACATTTTATTTTGATAAATCATCTTCACGAACGCACCAAGCAGGATACCAACGCATAAAACGCAAGGCCTTGACGCCGTTTCCATCAACCACTACCACGCTTGACGATCAGGGCATGACGGCCCCTCCACACCGTCGCTCATTGTTCTCTCCACTCTGCCGCAGGGCAGCTTCACAGTCCGCATCCGGCGGGAGGTCCCGCACGGACCGGAAGATACAGATCCGTTCGTTCACGATCCGATAGGCCTCCGCCGACAGGTAACCTCCCGTTCCGACCGACCGGCTCACGACGATCAACTCTTCGGCATGATCGCCATCCAGATCACTCAGCCTGACATTTTCAATCACGCCGTCCCTCGGCGTCACAACTCCGGACAGGAAAAATGTCGTCCTCTCTTCGGGGGGAGCGGGTGCGTACAGGAGCACGCTGTAGCTGCCGACCGATCTTGCTTCGAATTCGCCTTCATACACCAGAACGGTATGACCGCTCGATAACGACAATTTACCTACGAACCGGTCGGCGGTCCCCGCTGCGGCAACCGCCAAAGCACCCGGCAGCAGAAGAATTGCGAGCCACAGATATTTCATGGTTGCCTCTCAACGTGGTTGAAAATCATTTTCCCGGAGCCCCATTTCATCTGCATCATAGCCCCTTTAAGGCTCGCGACCGTTTAACATGACCCGTGACAAAGGTTGATGCGCTGTCCGGCGGTGACGGATCGGAAAGCCGTGTTGACGGCCATCTTCCGTCTTCCCGCCAGTTCGCCTGACACCTGGTGGCCGTTGAACGGTCTGGTGCGCTTCGCAACCGAGAGCCGGCCTGCGCTGCGGATGATGATTATTGTCGTTCCGTCCGGCTCGCTGCGGTACGCATCGGCGGAGCGAATCAACTCTTCGTGCAGATGTATGTACCGAGCACTCCGTCCTCAATGTGCTTACTCCTGATCATGAACCCGGCCCGGGACAAAAGGCCATCCATCACCCAGTCGTAGGTCGAATACTCTTCCCGGAAATGTTTTTCCGTTTCCTCTTTCAGCGTCCGGCCCCCGGCTTGCGCCAGCTTGTCAATCAACGCGTCGATATGCTCCAGGGCGTTGCTTTCTGCAACGATGATATCATGGATGTAAAGCCGGCCGCCCGCTTTCAACACGGGATGGAGCCGCTTTAGCGCGACCCCTTTCCAGAAATCCGGCAAGTGATGAAACGCAAAGGTCGTGCAGACGGCGTCTACCGCCTGATCGGTATGCCGGTAGGTCAGAAAACCGGAGTGGCGGAAGACGATGTTTCCCAGCCCGGCCCGTGCCGCCCTGGCTTCGGCACAGTTGAGCATCGCCCGGGAAACATCGACGGCATAAACTCTTGCACAACGCCGCGCAGCCTGAACGGCGAAAGTTCCGGTTCCCGCGCCGAAATCGATCACAGAGTCGCCTTCCCTGAGGTCCAGCAGATCGAGAACCTTGATACTTTCGGCCTCAACGTCACGAAAATCCGCATGACTCGTATCGTAGCCGGCGACCTCGGCCTCGTTGCCGTAATCCGTGCCGATCTGCCGGAACTCGTCATATTGCCAGGACAGGCGGTGATTTGTCATCATGAAGCTACCCTTATGCCCAATGGCGTTGCTCGCCGGCGGCAGCCGGAAATACAACTATCTTCCAAACAAGACGGGAACGCAGATCGACTGGAACCTCCGGCCCGGATTCCGTCATTTGGTTGCAGTCTGCAGGCTGAAACTGGACGCGTTATTTTCTGCTCCGCCCTCCAGCCGTCCGGCTGGTCTTTTCTTTTATTGTCAGCGCTGTCTTTTGCATTGACGGAAGCCGCGGCCATTGGAAAAGACGGATGTCAGTCCGCAGCGATCTTTATTGAGAATCCCGATTCCTGTTTTGCTTCATACATCAACTTGTCCGCTGCCTTCACCAGAGCATCGGCATCAAGGCTATTATCAGGCGAAGAGGTTGCAACTCCCATGCTGCATGAAACCCCGGAACCTTCAATGGCCTGCTCAATCGCTTGAGATAATTTTTTACAGCTTTGTTCTGCCCCTTCCAACGAAGTTTCCGGCAAAATGACACAGAATTCATCCCCTCCATATCGAGCCAACACATCAGTTTCACGTAAGGTGCCTTTCATTGCGGCTGAAACGGCAACAAGTATTTCGTCACCACGTTTATGCCCCTGCGAATCATTCAGTTCCTTGAACCCATCAAGATCAAAATAAATCAACGAAGTAAAACTACAGATTCTTTGTCTTCTTAATAGCTCTCTTCTTAACTCATAGTAAAAAGAGCGTTGATTTAATAAATTTGTCAGTCCGTCTTGGCGAGCCTGGTCAAGCAAAACTTTTGTTCTTTCCTCAATAACTTCTTCAAGAGATTCAGTATAATTCTCCAATTCTTCCTTGCTTCTTCTTACTTCATCCATGAGACTGTAAATATATGTATCAAAAACAAAAGATAAGTCAAACACTATGACTTTTTCTATTGCTGAAAGACTTAATTCACAAAAATTACAGTTTTTTTCAGATTTTGATATAACAACATTACGAAGGATTGAAATTAAACTATACAACGAAGAGACATAAAATTTTGGTTCAACTCCTATACGTTCATGAACAGCCCCGATACGAAGTCTGGAATGGACATACTCTTCATCATATAGACCATCAAAAATACTTAATATATAATGCCGCTGATGATGCTTGAGGCGGCGAAGAGTTTCAGCATCGCCGACAATACGATCCATCTCACTAAACGAAATAATCTTATCGTAAAACTCATCGATAATTTCATCTATATTTTCATTTATAACCTCTCTCAATGAAGTAATGGATAGCGTACAGGCTTCATCAAGGCCAAGGTATTCTTTACGACGCTCTATTTCCCGCTTGGTAATTTTCAACTGTCGAATCAGCGTAAGGCCTGATGCTTTCATGGCAAGCTCCCTTTCCAGTATTTTTTCCTTGCGTTCTGACGGACAAAGACGGTCAGCGCCGGTTCCAATGCGCAAAATAGAGGGGTAAAATAGTGAAAAGCGCCACGGTACTCCCGGCAGAAGAAAGGACCGGGCCATTGCTGTGCCGATTGGTGCGCATAAAATCCCTCTCTTTTTCTGCAAGCCAGCGCCACACCCCACAGACAGCAACAAGAGAAAAGGGCGAAGAAAAGATGCTTTCTGCGCTCTCTGTACATGCGCCTGCCTGACAATTTGTTCTAACCGAAAGTTCTACGACGACAATAACTGGAGATCAGGCGGCAGAGACTGACACACAACACTTTATGGCCTTTGATAATTTGGTGTCGCTTTCAACTCCTTCATATAACTATAATAATATCTCCTGAGAATTAATATGAAAGGTACAAAAATATGCGCACCGGCACCGGGGCATCGTCAGCCCGACCGGTAATGGCCCAGGAACGCAAAAAGCCGTCAGCGGCTAACATGCTGACGGCTTTGAGTTCGACCTGCTGATCATTTCGCCCCCCTTACGAGAATCAGTTCTTGTTTCGTTATAGCAAAACTCGCGGAATGACTCAAGACAACACAGCGCAGCGGCAACCTTACTGCACGCTGTAACCGCGCGCTTCAAGGCAGGCTTTCATCGCCCGCCGGTACTCGCTGCGCTTGCCCTCGTTCTGCGCCGTGTCGACGCCCCCGCCCGGCTGGGTCGGATCGAAACCGGTCTGGCTGCGCGCCCAGTTATGGCATTCATAACGATCCAGGGCCTGCTGTTCTTCGTTCTGACCCCGACTGGGATAAACAAACAGCTTGTCCGGAACCTCGGGCTCTGCGCTGACGGCGGTCTCGGCCGGAGCCCGGACAACCCGGTAAGCCCGGTACTCGGGAGCCCAGGCATAATAGGTTCCGGCGGCATAATAATAGGGCGCACCGCCGACCCAGAGCGTGGTATAGGAATAGGGCAGGAAGGGAACAACCATGCCGACCGGAGGCGCAGTGACGATAAAACGGCTCCCGGACGGACGGAACCAGACTCCGCCGGAAAAATAGTAGTTGCTGTGCCGATACTTCACTCGCCGATGTTTGGGCGGCAGCTTTTTGACCGCAGCTCCGCGTTTCGGGTAGTAACGATCATGGTGGTGACGATTGTCCAGGACGTAACCATGGCGCTTATAGTCCTTGGAACTGTAGCGATAATCGGGCTTTTTCCCGTGCGGCGGCGCGGCGCACAACGGCCCTGCCGCCAGCACGAAAACAATGAGCGTGAATAACAGACAGAGACCTGATTTATTCAACATCGTAAAACTCCCTTATGAGCTGTAGCCTGTCCCCGGTCAACGGACACTATAGCCGCGCCCTTCCAGACAGGCTTTCATGGCGCGGCGATAATCCTGCGCCTTGCGTTCGACGGCGGCCGAGCGTTGCGCCGAAATGCGGTCGTAGTGCCTGGTTGCAGCGGCAGCCTCCTGCTGCTGGGCGGCATCGGATGTCGCGCCGATCAGTGCGCCGGCCATACTGCCGATGACCGCACCTTTGCCGGTATCGTGCGGCGAACCGATGGCCGCCCCGATGATCGCCCCGGTCACAGCCCCGACCACGGTATTCTGCCCTTCAGGCTGTGCCGGCCGCACGACAATGCGCTGATGAGGGGCCAGCGGTGTCGCACTCGGGTCGAAACCGCTCTGTTCGACCGCCCACAGATAACATTCATAACGATCCCGGTCCTGCCGTGCTACGGACTGGCCAAGCTTCGGGTAAAAGTAGATCTGCGTCGAGACCAGGGGCTCGGGCGATTCGAGCAGTTGCACCTCCTCGTATGGCGGCGGAGGGGCACAGGATGCCAGCAACAGGGGCAGGGCGATGAAAAGAATTCCCGCGGCCAGGGCGCGGCCCGTACGCAGGTGTGATCTCATCTTCATAAGCATCTCGCTCCATTCATTGTTGATTACTTCTCGCCGGAAGATAACGCAGTGCCGGTAAATCGGTTTATGGTTTGATTTTAACATTGCCCGGCTGTTGCATCAGGCTGAAAAACGGGATTTTTTGTAAAATTTTGTAAAGCAGAAGGGTCTTGAACTGATTCTCTTGCGGGCTCCGGGGAAATCCCTCCGGAGCGCAACCCTCGGGAAACCGCTCAGAACAGCAGCACCGGACACTTGACGTTGTGCAGCACATAGTTGGCGACGGATCCGAAAACGACATCGCGGATCTCCCCGCTGCCGGTTTTGCGCCCGATCACCAGAAGGTGAAAATCCTCTTCATTGGCAAGGCGGGGAATAATTCTGCGCGGGGCGCCGAATTCCAGCCGCGGTTCGACTTCGAATCCGACCTTTCGCAGTTTTTCCGCCAGTTCCTCAACCCGCTGGCGGGCTGCCTTCGCGGCATTCTCACGGACCATCTCAACCTGAAAGTCGGGGATCATCCGGTAAGCGAGCTGATCATCGATAACATGCAGCAAGGTGACGCCGGCCGGAAAGTGCTGCCAATAACCGATGAAATCTTCAAGAGTTTTTCGCGTTGTCGGGGTATCGTTGACCGGAATCAGAATTTTAGGGGCCATCTTCACACTCCATCGCGGACAGGTCGCTCCATTATATTCCATTTTATTCAAAGCGCCAATCCCGGTTTAAAGCAACCCGGCATTTCAATTTCGCCTCATTCATCGGAAGATTGATGGAAACCACGGTCAGCGCGGGCCGGAACGGGAAGAATCACTCATTGATCAGTTGCGCTATTTTTTCACCGGACTCACTGTAGTGTCGGCGGATCAGCTCTTCCAGGGCCTTGCCGTCCCCCTGCCTGAGGCAGTCGATGATCTTCCGATGCCGGTCCCTGATCCCTTCCGGACTGTACAACCGGCCGATGTATTCGTAAAACAACAGGTCGGATTTCAGGTTGAGCTGCCGGGTGAAGGACACGATCTGGGAATTGAGACATTTCTCGAACAGCCGCTCGTGGAATTCGTTGCCGAGCTTGATCAGTGACTTGATGCGCCCTTTGCGTGACAGGTCCTCCATCTTGACCGTCATCTTTTCCAGCTCGGCCAGGTCCTCGGGACTCAACGCGGACAGCGCCTGCGCCGCGGCGAACCCTTCCAGAACCCCCCGCGCAACATAGGTGTCGACCACCTCCTGCCGGGTCAATACGGCGATGAAATGACCCACCCGGGGACGATATTCCACCAGCCCCGTCCCCACCAGGTCGCGCAGCGCTTCGCGGATGGGCGCACGGCTGATTTCCAGCGTCTCCGCCAGAACGCTCTCGTTCAGCTGATCGCCGGGACCGTATTTCCCTTCGACAATGCCATCGAAAATATGGGTGATGACATAATCCTTAAATGTCTGTTTGTTGACCGGCATGCCTTACAGATCCGTCCGTCGGTTTGCGAATACGTTGCGCTCTCTTGATTGTTGAATGGTGTACGGAAGTTTCGAGGAGGCGTTCATCATAGAAGGGGGAACCCGAAGATGTCAATCGGGATCACACCCCCTCCCGCCTCCGGGGCTGCAGTCCGCCGCGCAGACCACAGCCCCGCGGCATGGCCATCCGGTCGCCGGCGGTTATCCGCCCAGAGTCCCGTTTGGTCAGTTGTGCGGCTTGATTCCGAGTCATTTTTGCTGCCGTCAAGGCGTGCCGCCGCAGGCCAGCCTGTAAACTAAGCCGAGAAGATAAACCGGAGACAGCGGCAAAAGGGGCCGGAATCGGGCGATAGAACTCACCGCACGGAACACTAAAGATCCACCTCGGGCAGATCGTCCAGCCAGCCCCCGCGCGCGGTCAACTGCCGCACCAGCATCCGCGACGAGGGCGAGACCTGGTCCGAACGGGCGTGAAGCTGCTTCATAATCAGCTTGTCGCCGATGCGGCCGCAGATTTCTATCTTGCCGATATCGTGACCGATAATAAATTTGAAGCGCTTGCCGTAGCCGTCGAGTTGCCGGCGCGCTGCATCGACAATATCCACACCTTCTTTGAGCGGCACCTGGAAATGATGCCGCACCCGAGCGACCGGCATGCACTGATACAGATAATACGGGTTGACGCCGATACGCAGTAATCCGTTCATCAGTTGCACCAGCGTATCTGCGTCGTCATTGACGCCACGTAAAAAAACCGCCTGATTATTGACCGTGATTCCCGCTTCGCGCAGCCGCATGACCGCCCGTTCCGCCACCGGAGTAATTTCATTGGGATGATTGAAATGGGTCGGCACGTACAGGGCTTTGTGACGGTTGAAGTCCTGCAGGACTTCGATCAGTTCATCATCGAGAAAACGCATCGGATAAACCACCGGCGCCCGCGAACCGATACGCACGTAATTCAAATGATCAAGCCCCCTAAGCTCGTCCAACATCGCCTTGATCGTCCTGGTCGGCAACATGAATGGGTCGCCGCCCGAAATCAGCACATTCGTCAGTTCCGTATGAGCGGCGAAATATTTCGCCGCCGCCTGAAAATTCCTTACCGTCTGCTCATTCGGCAGGCCGACCATTCTTTTGCGAAAGCAATGCCGGCAATACATCGCACAATATTCCGTGCCCACCACCAGCGCCGTGTAAGCATATTTATGCAGAATGCCGTTGCCCTTGTCATGCTTGTCATCGCCGTAGGGATCGCCGGTGGTGTCCCCCATTGAACCCGCAACCACCAGTTCTTCCCCCTGAGGCACGCACAGTTTACGAATCGGGTCCTCCGGGTCACTGCGGTCTACCAGGTTCAGGTAATAGCGCGGTATATTCATCGGGTGTGCCGCTGTGACTTCCTTAAGCTCCTCTTCTTCCTCGGCATTCAGGTCGATGTAGGCTTTCAGTTCTTCTACCGAGGTGATGTTGTTCTTAAGCTCCTGCCGCCAATCGACCGAAGTCCAGTCCAAGTCTTTGTCTATCGCTCGATTCATATCCGGGTGTCTCATTATCTTGTCCTTTCTCGTTGAATTTCAGTCTTGTCGCGTTATGGCTGAAAACCACACGGCGCAGAAGAGCAGACGAAGGAAAAGCCGCCTTTTTCACTCCATAAAGTCTACTGTCGACAGTCGACTAATAACATCAAAAAAAGAACAAAGTCAACTCATAAAAATATTCGGAAAAAAGCATAAACCCCGAAATAAAAATATATAAAATACATAACACATTGATATGTAAAATAATATTCGATTATTTTTTGATTGACTTCATCTCTCATCGTGCGTATATGTAGATTCACGACTCCGCTATTTCGTTTTCTCTATTGTCGACCGTCGACAGAAGACAAATGTCTTCAGGTCGAAACAGTTTCAAATCATTGCCGTCTCAAAACGAAAAAAATTGCACAAATAGCCAACTATCACGTTTGGCAGATGTAACCGAGGGCTGTTCCTTTTTTTGATTTAAACCGGCGGACTAGCCGTGTTTCAAGTCCAGCAGGAGGATCATTTATTTTCTTTAAATGATCTTGTTTGAAAAAACCGAGAAACTTAAAACGAAAGGAATGAGAAATGAAATTGAAATTAGCGCTGACTGTCATTTTTTGTATTATTTTTTCTACAGTTTCATGGGCAGAGAAAACAATACAATGGACAATGGTTTCGCCATTAACTCAGGGAATAAGCTATATAAAAATATATAAACAGATGTGTGAGGAGATTGAAGCGAAAAGCAACGGAAGACTTAAAATAAAGCTTTTAACATACGGTGAACACCCATATAAAAATGCAGACATTCTCAATGCCGTGAAAAACAATATTGTTCAAATCGGCAACACGGCAGACGTCTATATAAGCTCATCAGTTCCTTCAATCTCCATCATGTCGTTGCCGTTCCGATACAACGACCTGAATCACGCCAAGGCCGTGTTCAAGGAGATGCTTCCCGGACACTTCAATCCGTTGGTCGAGGAAAAGTACGGCTCATCAATGCTCACCGGCTTTCTGATCAGCGGCTCCGCCATCCATGCCAATATCCCTCTGAACAGCCTCAAAGCTCTCGACGGAAGAAAAATCAGGGTGTTCAACAAAGAATCGGGAAAAATGGTTTCCCTTCTCGGCGGCACGCCGGTGACCATTTCCTTCGGCGAACTCTATACCGCTCTCCAGAGAGGCACGATTGATGGCTGCCTGACCGGGATGATCGGCGCCGAAGCCGCAAAAATTTACGAGGTTGTCAAGCATTGCACCTGGTGGAGTTGGAGCTTCCCCTACGAATTCACCATGATCAACAATAAAGCGCTAAATGCGCTGCCGCAAGATTTACAGCAAATTGTCAAAGAAGTCGGAGCGGCAACATCCCTCAAGCTACAGACCCATCAGGATCGGGTTCCTGCCGAGATTTTAGTGAGTTCGATCGAAGATTACGGCATCAATGCACACGGCTTGTCCGCCGAAACCAAGCAGGCGTTCAAAGAAAAAACGAATGAAATTACCGAAACATGGCTGGAAAAAACAGGGGACAACGGGAAACGGGCCTTTTCGATTTACCAGAAGGTTACTGAAAAGCTGTCGAAATAACAGAATATGACGCCGCCGGGGTCCGACAGAGCACGGACCCCGGGGCCTTATCGCCAATTCCGACAAACTGTCCGGCAAACAAGCTCTACCGAACAAAAATCAATCAACACCCAGCTGAAATAAAAACGCCTGAACAGATAATTTATTTTTATTTCAATGAGATGACTATGAATCTTATAAAAGAAATAGCTGAAGATGATGGATGTATTGCAAAGAAAATATCTTTTTTTACAAAACTCGGATTGAATATCGCTTCTTACGCATTAATCATTATGACCTTAATGGTCGCAATAAACACTATTTTTCGCTTTTTACCTTTTTTAAAGGCGCTTAATTTTGTTGAAGAATATTCAGGTTATTTTTTCTTGATAATTAGTTTTTTAGGCTTCGCGGATACTTTAAGAGAAGGTGCCCATGTTCGTGTAAACCTTGTCATTTCAAAACTGAAAAAAAAATTGAGAGACTTTCTTGATATAGCGACATCAATCCTTGCACTAATTATAATTAGTGTCCTTCTATATCATTCCTTCAATTTTTTTATAGAGGCTCTGATAAGCCATGATCGAGCCCAGACAGTGACTCAAACTCCCCTCTGGATTCCCAGAATGTTTTTAGTTCCGGGATATGTTTTTCTAATCCTTGAAATCATCCGCCATCTAGCCAAAGCAATTTCAAGATATAGAGTGAGCGAAGAATAGAGACCCCGAAACACCTCTCCCTCTAGAATGATCAGGAGATACCGTGGACGCAATTGCCCCAATTTCAATAACTTTAATCGGAATGCTGGCCATCGTTCTTGCCAGCGGAATCTGGATATCCATCGGTCTTGCGGGAATCGGCATCATCATGATGTACTTCTTCCTGCCCGACGGCATGTCGGCGATGATTGCCATGTCCCAGTTCAACATATTAAACGATTTTATTCTGGCCGCGATTCCGCTGTTTATTTTCATGGGAAGCATCCTTTATCAGGGCCAGATCGCAGACAAGATCTATCAGGGATTATCCTCCTGGATCGGCCTGCTGCCCGGCGGTCTGCTGCAAACCAATATCGTATCATGCGCCATATTCGGGGCCTGTTCCGGTTCAAGCCTGGCCGGATCGGCAACCATGGGAACCGTCGCCATCGACGCACTCAGGAAGCGCGGCTATGAACGCAGCATTCTCTATGGTTCGCTTGCCGCCGGAGGAACCCTGGCCACCATGATCCCGCCGAGCATTCTTTTTATTCTTTACGGGGGATTCGGCGGGGTCTCCGTAGGCAAACTTTTTATCGCCGGAATTGTGCCCGGCCTGATTCTTGTCAGTTGCTATATGGGATACATCGGGGTCAGGGCGCTGCTGAACCCCCATATCTGTCCAAAGATCGAAAAAAGCAGCGGTAAAGACATATTGATCTCTTTGCGGTCATTGTTACCGCCTCTGATCCTTATTGTTGCGGTTTTGGGCTCCATTTACACCGGCCTCGCCACACCAACGGAATCAGCCGCTCTCGGGTCGGTAGCGGCGATGCTGATTTTACTGTTCGAAAAAAAACTGACCTGGACGACATTGAAAAAATCCGCTCATATGGCCGTCCATACGACCTGCATGGTCGCCCTCATGACGGTCGGTGCATATATCGTTTCAATGGGAATATCGATGCTGCAAATCCCGATGGCCGTCAGTAACTGGGTTGCCTCAACCGGACTTCATTCATGGCAGATAGCGCTGCTGGTCTCATGTCTCTATATCATTTTAGGCTGCTTTATTGAGGGCACGAGCATGTTTTTCCTTACTTTTCCGGTTATCTACCCAATGATGATGAACCTGGGCTTTGATCCAATCTGGTTCGGGGTCATGATGGCAATCTTTATTGAAATCAGCCTGATTACTCCTCCCGTCGGTTTGAATTTATTTATTATTCACCAGATTTCAAAAGAAGAGAGCATGAGTCCAACGATTATGGGATCTCTTCCCTTTTTCTCCTGCTTATTAATAGTTATGTTTTTGTTTATTTTTTATCCGGAAATTGTTCTTTATCTCCCAAATAAAATTGGCTGACCGATAAAAAGAAAAGGACAAAAAATGTTTAAAACAAAAAACGGATTTATACAGACAGTTACAGGGCAGATTGACCCTCAACAGATGGGAATAACTTTAAGCCATGAACATTGTTTGATTGACAATACAGCTGTTTTCACTGAATCGGATAACGACTATATAAAACAATTAGCCAAAGAACCCATCACGGTTGAAAATGCAGGTTTTTTTCGTTATCACCTGCTCAACAACAAAAGCAATCTTCTTCTCGATGATGAAAAGCTGGCAATTTATGAACTTTCAAAATTTAAAGCCAGGGGCGGGCAAACCATAGCGGACGCATCCATTGATGATCTCGGGCGCGATCCGACGGTGCTGAAGAACATATCCCTCAAGACCGGCCTCAACATCATCATGGGTTCAGGTTACTATGTTGAAACCCCCAAACTCTTGCAAAAACTCAAGGATGCTTCCGCCGAAATGATTGCCGATGAAATCATAAACGATATCTGCAAGGGTGTCGGGACAACGGAAGTGCATGCAGGCTTTATTGGTGAAATCGGTTGTTCCTGGCCACTGACCAAGCTGGAACGGACCGTACTGAAAGGAGCGGCAATTGCACAGAAAAAAACCGGGGCCGGCCTGCAGGTACACCCCGGACGTAACCCCAGAGCGCCATTTGAGATATTAAGCATTCTGGAGCAATCCGGCGCCGATATCGAAAAGACCGCCATCTGTCACATCGAACGGACGATCGACAGTGATGAAACCTTACTCGAACTGGCTTCGACGGGCTGTTATCTGGAGTATGATCTTATCGGATTTGAAGGCTACTATCCGGAGGATTTCGCCCTTGTCAACCTTCCCAATGACGCGGCCCGGATAGATCAGTTTAAAAAACTTATCGATAACGGCTTTGCCGCAAAAATATTGGCCTCCTACGACATTTGCTATAAGTGTCGATACAGCACTTACGGCGGCCATGGATATGCTCATTTACTCGATAACTTTGTGCCGTCCATGCGGAAAAGGGGAATCGAAGAAGGAAATATCGAAAAAATATTAATCTCCAACCCAAGCCGATTTTTCACCATGAGTTGCTGAGTCGAAATACTCACCCTTTTTGATGTTGTTAACAGCCGGGCTTTTTCCGCTGAACGGTTTTTTTGTGAACAGAGGGCAATACGAAACAGTCGCTGTTTATTCCGCTGCAGAACAGACCAGAGGCGCTTCCGGCTGCCGGAAGCGCCCCGAAATGTCCGCGGCAAACGGCTCGGGGCAAAGGAGCGGCGGCGGTTGAAATGAGAAACGTATCCCGGGAAAATTCAAGCGCATCTCCGACGCGATAAAAAAGGGGAACTGATCCTTTTTACAGCTAATAACCCTTGCAGAACTGGGCATGAAGACAGGCGTGACCGATGGACTATCAAGACATTCTCGAACAGATAAAAGATGAGGTGACCCCCTTGCTCGGGCAAGGACAGGTCGCAAGTTATATTCCGGCGTTGGCGACTGTTGATGTGAATAACTTCGGGATGGCTCTGTGCACGGTTGACGGCGATATGTTCAGCACGGGCGATGCGGATGAATTATTCTCGATTCAAAGCATATCCAAAACATTGACACTGACACTTGCCTTGAATTATCTGGGTAATGAGCTTTGGAAACGGGTGGGCCGCGAGGTGTCGGGCGACGCTTTCAATTCCATTATTCAACTGGAATACAATAAAGGTATCCCGCGGAACCCATTGCTTAATGCCGGCGCTCTGGTGGTTTGTGACTGCATCATTTCACACCAGTCGAACGCCAAAAAAACAATTCTGAAATTCGTCAAGGAACAAGCGGGAAACCAGGCGATTGAATATGATTTTGAAATCGCCGAATCGGAAAAAAAGCATGGGTATCGCAATGCCGCCCTGGCTAATTTCATGAAAAGCTTTGCCAATATCGACAATGAAGTGGACGAGGTGCTGGATCTTTACTTCCACCAATGCTCGCTCGCCATGAGCTGTCAAGATCTTGCCAGAGCCGTGTTGTTTCTGGCGAACAATGGTGTTTCACCCATAACCGGGAAAACCATCATTTCCGCAAAACAGGCAAAAAAGATCAATTCTCTTCTTTTGACATGCGGCATGTATGACGCGGTCGGAGACTTTGCCTACCGCGTCGGGCTTCCGGCAAAAAGCGGGGTCGGCGGCGGGATTACCGCAATCGTGCCGGGGCGAATGACGATCTGTGTCTGGTCGCCGGCTCTCGATAAAAGCGGAAATTCCCTGGTCGGTATCAAGGCATTGGAACTGTTCACCAATATAACGGGATATTCCATTTTTTAGGAGGAACCTGAATCAGTGAATGGCCCGACGAATGGCAGCACAAGTCATTGCCGCCGCCCTTTCACTGCTTCGGGATGAGAACAGGCTGCTGACGGCATGACCGGAAAAACCAGCAACGCGAGCGTCTTCAAATCAGCTGCCGGTCATCCAGTGCGCGGCTATTTTTTCACCGGACTCACTGTAGTGTCGGCGGATCAGCTCTTCCAGGGCCTTGCCGTCTCTCTGCCTGAGGCAGTCGATGATCTTCCGATGCCGGTCCCTGATCCCTTCCGGACTGTACAACCGGCCGATGTATTCGTAAAACAACAGGTCGGATTTCAGGTTGAGCTGCCGGGTGAAGGACACGATCTGGGAATTGAGACACTTCTCGAACAGCCGCTCGTGGAATTCGTTGCCGAGCTTGATCAGTGACTTGATGCGCCCTTTGCGTGACAGGTCCTCCATCTTGACCGTCATCTTTTCCAGCTCGGCCAGGTCCTCGGGACTCAACGCGGACAGCGCCTGCGCCGCGGCGAACCCTTCCAGAACCCCCCGCGCAACATAGGTGTCGACCACCTCCTGCCGGGTCAATACGGCGATGAAATGACCCACCCGGGGACGATATTCCACCAGCCCCGTCCCCACCAGGTCGCGCAGCGCTTCGCGGATGGGCGCACGGCTGATTTCCAGCGTCTCCGCCAGAACACTCTCGTTCAGCTGATCGCCGGGACCGTATTTCCCTTCGACAATGCCATCGAAAATATGGGTGATGACATAATCCTTAAATGTCTGTTTGTTGACCGGCATGCCTTACAGATCCGTCCGTCGGTTTGCGAATACGTTGCGCTCTCTTGATTGTTGAATGGTGTACGGAAGTTTCGAGGAGGCGTTCATCATAGAAGGGGGAGCCCGAAGATGTCAATCGGGATCACACCCCCTCCCGCCTCCGGGGCTGCAGTCCGCCGCGCGCGGTCAACTGCCGCACCAGCATCCGCGACAAGGGCGAGACCTAGTCCGAACGGGAAAAATATTTTCACCTGCAAACGCCAAAGTGTCAACCGTCGACAATCGACTATATAACTCGCTCAAATTTTTCCACCGACCCAGGAAAATAAACCAAACGCGCCCTCCGGGGCAATTCAAAAAAACCGAATTCCCTTATAACATATTAATATGTAATATAATTTCTTCTCCCGCCAGAGAGAAAAAATCTTTTCCCCTATTGACTTTCTGATCAAACAAACCTATAAATTAAATATAACATTGTTTGAAGGATTGGACAAATTTTTTGCTGTCGACCGTCGACCTAAAAGATTATTGCCTGCTGACACAGTTTGATTCCAACCTAATGACGCCGTCCAACCCTTGTCCATAGCCTCTGAACTGTTAATATTGACTGAAACCTTTTATTCCCAAGTAGAATCAGATTCCCGCAGCCCTGCCGAATTGTGCAGGAGAACCCGATGACGAAGGAGGAAGGATCATGAAGAAAATTATCGTGTTGATGCTGGCAAGCCTGTTGATTGTCACATCCGGTGTCGCCTTTGCCGCAAAACTCTATGTCGGTACGGACACTTCGTTTGTGCCCTTCGAATACAAAGGCAAGGACGGCAAATATACCGGCTTCGACATCGACCTGTGGGCGGAGATCGCCAACCGCCTGAATGTGGATTACGAGCTTAAGCCGATGGATTTCAACGGTCTGATCCCGGGCTTGACGACCGGCAATCTCGACGTGGCGCTGGCCGCTATCTTCATCAAATCCTCACGCGAAGAGAAAATCGACTTTTCCCACCCCTATTTCAGAGCGGGGCTGAAAGTCATGGTGCGCTCCGACAATACCGACATTAATGGTCCCGCCGATCTCGCCGGCAAAGTCGTCGCGGTCAAACTCGGTACCGCAACCGTGGAGTATGTAGAAAAGCTCAACGCCAAGAAGGTCGTCAAATTCCCCAATATCGACCAGGCCTATCTCGAAGTCGCTACCGGCGGCGCCGACGCCGCCATGCACGACACCCCCAACGTGCTCTACTACATTAAAACCGCCGGCAACGGCCGGGTCAAGGCAGTCGGCCCCGATGTCCAGGCGGCTCAGTACGGAATCGCCTTCCCGCAGGGAAGCCCCCTTCGCGACAAGGTCAACATCGCGCTGCTGAAAATGATGGAGGACGGCACGTACGCAAAACTTTACCGCAAATGGTTCGACGCCGATCCTGAATAATCGCCTCCTGCCGAACTGTTATTGAGATGCCTGCAGATAAAACGGCCTGACTTTGCTGCCATGTTTCTGGTCCCGCAAAAACGGAACCAGGAACATGGCGCTTTTATATTAACTCCCTCCGCATCGAGCTGAAATATGGGTTTTGAATTTTCTGTCATTCTGGAATCTCTGCCGCCGTTGCTGGCCGGGGCGAAACTGACCTGGATCATCACTCTGGCCGGGATTGGCGGCGGCATGTGCATCGGCGTTCTTGCCGGGCTCGGACGGATCGCCGGAACCGTGTCCCTGGGCGATGAACCGCACGGCATCTTCCAGCCGGTCAGCGTCCTCATCCGTTACCTCAGCGCGGGTTTTGTCGAATCGATCCGCGGCACCCCGATCATCGTTCAGGCCATGTTTCTTTATTTCGCTTTTCCGATGATCGTCAGGATGCTGCCCAACGTCGAACACTTCAGGATGGAAGCCATAACCGCGGCAATTATCACCATCATGGTCAATGCCGGCGCCTATATTGCCGAGATTGTCCGCGGCGCGGTGGTTTCGGTTCACAAAGGCCTGGTCGAAGCCGGGCTGTCCCTCGGCATCAGCCGCTATCAGCTGATCAGATACGTCATCGGTCCGATTGCCATCAGGCGCATGATTCCGCCGCTCGGCAATCAGTTCATCATCAGCCTCAAGGACACTTCGCTGTTTATTGTGATCGGCGTCGGCGAGCTGACCCGCCAGGGGCAGGAAATTATGGCGAGCAACTTCAGGGCGCTGGAAATCTGGCTGACCGTTGCCGTTATGTACCTCGTCATGACGACGGTCCTGGCAACGACGCTACGTCACTTCGAGCGCAAAATGAAAATCTTCTGACCGCCTATGCAGCGACCTGAATATCCGCCCGAGACCAAAGGATGAAGACCGATGCCAGATATCATTGAAATGAAAAATATATGTAAGTCCTACGGCGATACGGAAGTTCTGCACAATATTGACTTTTCCGTCGCTGAAGGCGAAGTTGTCGTCATTATCGGCCCTTCCGGCTCGGGCAAATCGACGCTGATCCGCTGCATCAATTGCCTGGAGATGATTACCAGCGGTGAGTTGATCGTCGACGGGATAAAAATACCGGCCGAAACAAAACGCGTTCGCCAGATCAGGCTTGAAGTCGGCATGGTGTTTCAGCAGTTCAATCTGTTCCCGCATCTAAGTGCGCTTGATAATGTTGCTTTCGGCCCCATCAGGGCCAGGCACATGAAAAAAGTCGAAGCCCACCGCGTTGCCGAAGAGCTTCTCGGTAAAGTCGGGTTGGCGGATTTCAAGGAAAAACTCCCGGGAGAACTTTCCGGCGGTCAGCAACAGCGCGTTGCCATTGCCAGGGCACTGGCCGTCAGCCCCAAAGTCATGTTATTCGACGAACCGACCTCGGCTCTCGATCCGGAGATGATCGGCGAAGTTCTGGATGTTATGAAAAGCATTGCCAAAGACAGCGGCATGACCATGATTGTTGTGACTCACGAAATGGGCTTCGCATCCCAGGTTGGAGATCGGCTGATTTTTATGGACGACGGCAGAATCGTCGAAGAAGGCAAGCCGCAAGAGGTGATGAAGAATCCCGATTCAGAACGGCTGCAGGATTTTCTCAGCCACGTCAAGCATCATTGATCGTCTTCTGTTGCGCCTTCCCGAAGAGGGGGCGCAAATGACCTTTTCAACACCTGGATGACCAGGCTGTCCCGCAGCGCCAGAGGTCGATCTTTGCACTTTGCCGACAGCAACGCCAGGATCCGCGCGGCGATTTTCCTGTCGAAAGGGCGCTGATAGTAGGCAAACAGGGATTGCAGCAGATCATCTTTGTCGGCGAACACCCAGCGACTGAAAAAAACTTCTGAAGAGACCGCTTTCAATCGACAATCCCGCACCGCCTGCTGTGCTTTCAGCAGAACTTCGGTTTCGTCATCCAGCAGATTCAGCAGTTGCTCCAGCTCACCGCTATTGACCGGCTCAACCACCACCACGCGACCGGCTGCCTTAACCACCCGGGCCGCTTCCCGCAGCGCACGATCGCAGTCCTGGTGATGATGCAGCGACTTGGTGAAGAGCACGACGTCAAAAGTCGCGTCGGGAAAAGGCAGGGCCTCTCCGGAACCGAGTCGAAAGTCAACCCGCGGCAACTTTTGCCCAGCACGCTTCAGGTTGGCGGGATCGGGATCGAGCGCAATCAGTTCAACCGATGAAGCCGCCAGGTACTGGGTGACCGCGCCTTCGCCGCAGCCCACTTCAAGCAACCTGCAGCCGTCGATATCGACGACCTGGCGCAGCTTTACGGCAATACTCCGGCTGCTTTCCTTGATCATCATGATTCACCGTCCGCTGGTCATTGTCGGCTTTATTCGGAAAAAACGCCGCTGTCCCACATCAACTGTCGTTGTCAGCCGCAAAGACCTCGATCCGCTCTTTGCCGCCGCCGATATTTTTCCGCTTCAGGCGCACCGCCCCGACTTCTCCCGTCCGCCGCAAATGGGTACCGCCGCAGGCGACCCTGGCAAAGCCCTCGACCTCCCAGTAACGCCGTTGGGTCTCCCGGTTGCCGTAAGCGCTGACAATCGGCCGGTCGGCGGCAATCAGTTGCCGCGCGCCTTCCAGCAACAGCGGGAAATATGCGGATATATTCTCCGGCCAGAGAAAATCGAGCCGGGCCTTGTCGGCAGATATGTGCGCGCCGATTTTTTCAATTCCGCAGAGCTGTTGATAGACCAGTTCAAGAATCAGTTCCGCGGCAAAGTGCAGGCGCATCAGGCGGTAGCGCCGCGGCCAGTCGATTTCCACCCGCACCCGGTCACCGGCCTGCAAAGCGTGGTCGGGATCGAGTCGGTAGACGATGTCCAGGCCGTCCTTGCAGGCATCCAGAACCCGATATCCGCCGATGGTTCCGGCATCGCTTTCCTGCCCCCCGGAAAAGGCGTAAAAAATCGTCTCCTTCAATCTGACGCCCTGCGCGGAACTTCCGCTGACAACCGTTTCAAGACTGGTCAGATAGGGCTGTTCCCAAAAAAGCTTGTGCGTCGTCATGGGTCCCCCTTAACCGTAAACCCAGCGCGGCAGCAACAACACCAGATCGGACCAATAGGTGAGAACCATGAGAATGGCGATCTGAATCAACAAAAACGGCATCACCGCTTTCGAAACGAACACCAGGTCGCGATTGACCGTCGCACCGGAAATATAGAGGCTGACCCCCAGCGGCGGAGTGCAGTAACCGATACCCAGATTAATGGTCATCAACAGGCCGAAATGCATGGTATCGATACCGAATTTGCTGAGCAGGGGAAGAAAAATCGGGGTCAGAATCAGGGTCGCGGATATAATATCCATAAACATGCCGATGATCAGCAGCAGGATATTGACCGCCAGCAGAAACACCCAGGGGGAGGATATGCTGCTGACCACGGCGGTGGCGATTTTATTGGGAATCTGCTCAAAAGTCAGGTATTCGCCGAAGACCGAGGCTCCGGCAACAATCACCAGCAGGGTTGCCGAGGTCACGGCGGACGAGACGATCACGCGTTTGACGTCGCGCAGTTTCATATCGCGATGAATGCAGATCTCCACGAAAAAAGCATAAAAACAGGCGACCACGGCCGCCTCATTGGCGGTAAACAGGCCGGAATAGATGCCGCCGAAAATCAACACCGGCAGAAACAGCGCCCAGATACTTTCCCGAATGACCGCCAGGGCTTCTTTTAAACTCGGCCGCTTGACGGTGCGCAATCCTTGGCGCTTGCAAACGAAATAAGCATACAGGCTCATCGACGCCATGATCATGAGCCCGGGAATGAATCCGGTGAGAAACAACGCCTCCAGCGGATCATTACTGACCATGGCGTAGAGAATCATGGCAATCGAAGGCGGAATAATGACGCCGAGGATGGGCGCCGTCGTCATGATGCCGACGGAAAACCGTTCATCGTAATCGTTTTCAATCAACGCCGGGATCATGAAGCCGCCGATGGCGACTACCGTGGCCACGGTCGAGCCGGAGATGGCGCCGAAAAAACCGCACGCCAGGATTCCGGCCATGGCCAGGCCGCCGGGCAGGCAGCCGACCAGGGCATTGGCGGTCCTGATCAGCTTTTCGACAATGCTGCCGGTGGTCATGATATTGCCGCAGAGGACAAAAAACATCACCACCACCAGCGCGAACTTGTCCATGCTGCGATAAAGGACCTCGATGACGATCTGAGGATCGATGCCGAGCAGATAAACCAGTCCGAAAGTGCCGGTGAAAAACAGCGCCATGAAGACCGGTACCGTGCCGGCAAGACAGCCAAGGAGCAGGGCGAGAATAAGCAGGTAGCTGGACGACATGGCTATTGTTCTCCGGTCACATCTTGCTTGCCCCGCCAGTCTTCAACCATAACGATCAGGGTGCGCAAGAACATCATCAGCCCCATGAGCGGCAGCACGGCATAAAAAAACCACTCCGGAATCTGCAACGTGGTTGTCCGGGCGTATTCATCCTGATACATCAGAACGGTCATCCGCCACCCGAGATACACCATGACGGCGGAAAAAAACAGCACCGCAACATGAGAAAACAGGGTCAAAGTCCTTTTCAGAACGGGAAAGATCTGCGGCAGGGCATCGATCCGGATCAGCGAACGGCTACGGACCGCCGCCACGCAACCGATGTAGGTGGAAAAGAAAATCACCTTGCGCACCACCTCGTCGGACCAATAGATACTGATATTATCGGTCGCTTTACGCAGCACCACATTCGCCATGGCCGTGAACAGGGCGATCAGGACCGCCACGAACAAGGACCATTCCTCGACGAACAGAAATCCGCGATCAATCGCTTTGAACGTTTTTTTCAGCATGGATGAAATCTTTCTTGCCGCGGCAAATCATTTCAGGCCTGAGCGAAAAGGGGCGAAGCAGGGGCCGAGATTCCTCCGAACGGCACGGATTGGGCAGAAGGCGGCCGGATATTCAAGAATCCCAAAAAAAGAGCCGGGGAGGCTGACTCCCCGGCCCCGTAAAACGTGCCGCGATTATACAGGTTCTTCAGCTAACTGCCAAGCTTTGCCCGGACTTTCGCCAGATATTCGGGACCGATTTTTTGTCCCCATTTCTCCAGCACCGGTTCCGCCATTTCTTTCAATTCGGCCATCTCGGCCGGCGTCAACTGGAAAAACCGGACCCCGTCCGCCCTGGCTTTAGCTACCTGTTCAGTGTATTGCTTGCGGGTCAGGTCACGGGTATGGGCGCTTTCCTCTCTGACGACGTCCAGAAAAATCGCTCTCAGATCCGCGGGGAGCTTGTCCAGCCAGCGTTTGCTGATCAGGTGGACGAACAATCCCTGGGCATAGTTGAGTTCGGTAAAGTTTTTGGCAATGGTAAATTTTTTGGTGATGTTACAGACGATGGCCGTGTGATCGAGGCCGGTGATCAAACCGGTCTGCAGGGCCTGCGGCACATCCGGCCAGGGCATGACCGTGAACTTGAGTCCCCAGGCCTTGTAGGAATCGGTATTCACCGGCGCCTGGGCAATCCGGAAATTAACTTTCTTGGCATCCGCAATGGTTTCAACCGGGATGGTGCTGGCCCAACCGTAAGGCCCGTAACCGGTAACGTCAGCGACCAGGATCCCGCTTTTCAGCGCGCTTTCGGCAAAAGGCGTCCAGAGCTCCGGATCGTTGCGAAAGCTGTCCAGTTTGTCGAAAGTATCAACAATATAGGGCAGGTTGACGATCCCCAGGACATCGGCGACGTTGGCCGCGGCGACCGACGAACTGAGCATTCCATGAACCGCGCCGAGTTTCAATTTGCTGATGACATCCTTTTCGCCACCCAGCTGGGAAAGCGGGCGATAATCGACATAGACCTGCCCGTTGGTCTGCTCCCAGACCTTGTCGCGAATCCGGTAGCCGGCGGCAACCCCTTCGATGACCGGATGAGAGACATTGGACAGAATGTAGGTATATTTCGCCCCGCTGGGATCGAACTTCGGCTGCCAGGCCGCCAGCGGATCTTCTTTCCCCCCCGCGAAGGCCGTGATCGGCAGACATACTCCCAACAGTGACAACAGTACGATAATTTTCTTCATCTTCATTCCTCCCCAGGCAACATATTGAAAACAGCGTTTGGTTATTGCAAAAAAATGTTAAATAATAATAAAATCAAATACTTAGAAAACAACCATAGCTTCTTGCAGATTTCAGGTCAAGAGCTTTCTGCGCCGCTGTATACGCAAAAAGCCGGAGCGGTTGCCGCTCCGGCTTTCTCAATTGACCTCGACCTGATTCGGTAGGGGGGTGTTATTTATCGAGAACGGCTCGCACCTGCCGTAAATAATCCGCGCCGATTTTATCGCCCCATTTCTGCACCACCGGTTCGGCCAATTCGACCAATCGGGCTCTTTCCTGTGCAGCAAGTTCATAAAAATCGACGCCGGCGGCTTTTGCCGCCGCAATCTGCTCTTCCTGTTGTTGCGCGGTCAAAGCGCGGGCCTGCGCACTCTCCTCGGCGATCACTTGAAGCAACAGCGTCCGCAAATCGGCCGGCAATCGTTTCAGCCAGCGCTCGTTCATCAGGTGAATATAAAGACCCTGAGCGTAATCAATCCGGGTGAAGTTTTTGGCGACGGTGAACTTCTTTGAAATATTGCAGACGATCGGGGTGTGGTCCAATCCGGTGATAACGCCGGTCTGCAGAGCCTGAGGCACGTCGGGCCAGGGCATGACCGTAAACTGCAATCCCCAGGCCTTGTAAAGATCGACATTCACCGGCGCCTGAGCAATTCTGAAAGTGGCCTTGCGGGCCGCGGCAAGGGTTTTCACCGGCTCGCGCGTCGCCCAGCCGTAGCTTCCGTAGCCGGTAAAATCCACCACCCGGATCCCGCTTTTCAGCGCCTCGGCCCCGTATGCCGCAAACAGTTCCGGATGATTACGGAAACGCTCCAGGCGTTCGAAGGTTCCCACCAGAAACGGCAGGTTGACCATTCCCAAACGGGGAGAAATATTGGGTGCGGCCACGGAAGAGCTCAGCATCCCCTGGACGGCGCCCATCTTCAGCTTGCCCAGCACGTCTTTCTCGCCGCCCAATTGCGACAGCGGCCGGTAGTCGACATAAAGCCTGCCGTTCGATTCCTGCCAGACCCGGTCGCGGATGCGGTAACCGACGGCAACGCCTTCAATCGCCGGGTGCCCGACACAGGACAGAAGGTAGGTGTACTCGGCGCCGCCGGGATCGAATTTCGGCTGCCAGGACGCCAGAGGATCGGCCGCCGCAACCAACGTGGCACAGCATAACAACACGAGTAGACTGATGAAAATCCGCCGCACTTTCTCCTCCTTTGCGAAAACAATCAAACAGAAACAGCAGTAGATCATATTCCTATTTTACAGACAACAAATACCTGTTTACCGGGAGCAAAAACCCCAACGGGATTGAAATTATTTATATAGTTATATATATTGACTTACATCAAACACTTTAGGAGCTCGCCATGACCGTTCATCGCTATCTGCGTCTTATTGCCGGATTCGTCATTCTGCTCAGCATCCTGCTGGCGCAATTTCATTCACCGTACTGGATCTATTTCACCGCCTTTGTCGGCCTCAACCTGCTGCAAAGCGCTTTCACCGATTGGTGCCCGATGATGACGGTCCTGCGCAAACTCGGAGTTAAAGAGGGTTGACCGCCGCTCCCGGCGCTCCGCTTTACGGCAGAACCGCAACTTCTCTTCCGCTTGAGGGTTGTTTTCAAGCCTTTATCCGCAACATCTCCTGGTGTATGCTGGATGAACTGGTTTCATTGCATTCATCCGGGAGTTCGTTTTATGCCGCGCGTTATCATCACTCTTTTTCTGCTTCTGCTGCTGCACTCCGTCACCGCCTGCGCAGCCCAACAGCCCGCCCCGGCTGATGACGTTGCAGCGGCGCTGGGCAGATATTACCCCAAAATTCAATTTCAGCAGATCTCTCCCTCGCCTGTTGCCGGAGTTTATGAAGTCGTCGTCGATAATGATGAAATCATCTATTTCGCCCCGGCCTCCGGACACATCTTCTTCGGCGAACTCTGGACCGCCGATGCGCGCAATCTGACACGGGAAAGCAAAGACCGCCTGATGTCCGCCAAAGTGGACCGGTTCCCCCTTGATCAAGCGATCAAAATCGGCGACGGTCCCAACCAGGTTATCGAAGTCACGGATCCGGATTGCCCGTTCTGTCGTCAGAGTTCAGATTACTTTGCCGCCCGGGACGATTGCACACGCTATATTTTCCTTTTCCCGCTCGACCGGATTCACCCCCGGGCCGAAGCCAAGGCCCGCTATATTCTTTCCGCTGAAAATCCCGAGCAGGCGTACGAAGCGGTTTTTTCCGGCAGCTACGATCAGCAGCCGCTCCCGGAATTCAAAGACAACGGCCGGCTTGAAACCCACCGGGATATCGCCAACCGTATCGGCGTCAACGGCACCCCGCGCTTCTGGATCAACGGCCACCACGTCGCCGGATACAACCCCCGGGAATTTGACCGCCTCCTGAACAGAAAAGCTGAATGACGGCAACCACGAAACGCCCTGAATTGCTGGCTCCGGCAGGCAGCCTGGAAGCCTTTTTCGCCGCTGACCAAGCCGGTGCCGACGCAGTATACGTCGGCTTGAAGGATTTTTCCGCTCGCGCCAAAGCGAAAAATTTCAGCCTGTACGAAATCGAGAGAATGGCCTGGCACCTGCAGGGGCAGGACAGAAGCCTGTACATCACCCTCAACACCCTGCTCAAAGAGACGGAACTGCCGCACCTGATCGACGCTCTCGCCGCACTGGAGGCCATCGGGGTCAATGCCGTGATCCTGCAGGACCTGGCCGTCTGGAAACTGGCGAAAGAGCATTTCCCCGGGCTGGAACTGCACGCCTCGACCCAGATGACCGTTCATAATACCGCCGGGGTCAAGATGCTCGAACGCATGGGCTTCAGCCGCGGCGTACTGGCCCGCGAACTGACGCTCGACGAAATCAAAACCATCCGCCGGCAGACGGCTCTGGAACTGGAACACTTCATCCACGGCGCCCTCTGCTTTTCCTTCAGCGGCCAGTGTTATTTCTCCTCGTTCCTCAGCGGCAAAAGCGGCAACCGGGGCCGTTGCGCCCAGCCCTGTCGCCGCAACCATCGCTATCGCCAGCAGCAGGGCTATTACTTCTCGCCGAACGACCTGTCGGCCATCGACCTGCTGCCGGAACTGGAGCAAGCCGGCATCTGCAGTTTTAAAATCGAAGGACGGATGAAAAGTGCCGAATATGTCCATAAGGTCGTCAGTGCTTATCGCCGGGTTCTGGATGCCGCGCCGCAACAACGTCGCGAGGTGTTGAAATCCGCAAAACAGTTACTCAAGGAAAGTTTCGGTCGGCAGCCGACCAAGGGTTTTTTAGCCGGCGGTCAGCCGGGTGATATGGCCAGCCCGGCCATCAAGGGCGCAACGGGACGGTTCCTCGGTGAGATCAGCCGCGTGCGCGGCGGTGAAATCAGCTTCAAGGCCAAAGAAGCGGTGCACATCGGCGACCGGTTGCGGGTCCAGCCCGCAGTGGATAAGAGCGGGACCGCCTTTACCGTACGCCAACTCCTGCTGGGAAAACGCGCGGTCGGCAAGACCCCGGCAAACGGTTTCATCAGTGTCGTTTCGACCTTTGTCAATCAATTCAAAGTCGGCGACGCCGTGTTCATGGTCTCTTCCAAGGACGCCTTTAGCATGAGCGATGCCTCCTGTCGCCGCAAACTCGGTGCGATACGGCCGCTGCCCGAAAAGCTCGATCTGAACATTGCCGTTACCGCAACGGACATGACCATCGACGCCGCGGTTGCGGGCCTGAACGAGCGCCGACACTACCCCTTTGAGGGGTTTCCGGCTGCGCATAACGGTCTGAGCAGAGACGTGCTGCGGGCAAATTTTTCCACCACGGCCGATGCCCCCCTGGTGCTGAATGAACTCAACTGCGGCGAGTTGCCGGAGATCGTCATCCCGCCCAAACGTTTGAAACAGATCCGGCGCGACCTCTATAGCGCTTTAACCCGCACCCGGCAGCAGCAAAAAAGCCAACTGCGGGAAGAACATGCGCAACAGGCGCATAACGAACTTTTCCCGCCACGCCGCCCGACGCCCGGAAAAAAACAGCTGCGTTTGCTGATCCGCGATGCCCGCGAACAGCGCATTGCCCAGGATCAGGACATCGACGCCATTCTCATCCCCTTGACCGGGCAGAACTTTCAGCAGGCCGCCAAGCTGTTACGCCGTGCCGACCACCTGATCTGGGATCTGCCGTTCATCCTTTTCGACCCCGACTGGACCACCACCCGGCAACAGATCCGCCAATTGACGCAGTTGGGATTCAGGCACTATCGGCTGAACAACCTCGGTCACTTCACCCTCTTCGACCGGCTGCAGGAACTGAAACTGTACAGCAGCTTCCGGCTGTTCTCCCTCAACAGCCAGGCGCTGGCGGCTTGGGCCGAACTGGGAATCGCCGAAGCCGAGCTCTACATCGAAGACGATCGCCGCAACCTGACGGACATTCTCCGGCGCCGGCTCCCGCTTCCCGTGGCCATGACGGTTTATGCCGGTGCGCCACTGCTGACCTCGCGGGTCAAGATCAAAAATGTGCGTTCGGATCATCCGGTGCTGTCGGACCGCGGGGACGCTTTCCGGGTCCAGCAACGGCAGGGCCTGACCTGGCTGAGCAGCGAAACGGACTTCTCCTTCATTGCCGACATGAAGGAACTGGAAGCGTTGGGCTGTCATAATTTCATTGTCGACCTGTCCCATCTGGGGGCGTTCAGCTCCCGCGGCAAACAGGTGCTTGACGCCGTGCGGCGCGGTCTGGACCCGCCCGGCGTCAGCAAATTCAACCTGGCAACGGAACTCGAGTAAGGATTGCCCCGAGTGTCGATCGCGATTATAGTACCAGGTTGTAAACCCTGACCGGGAGGAAACCGTGCTGCCAAGAAAATATCGTATCCATGCTTTTCTCCTGCTCATGGCCCTGTTGATTGTTTTTTACCCTCTGTACAGCAGAAAACCGGACCAACAACGGATTGACGCTTCGACAATCGCGGCTCTTCATTTCCTGGAATTGGTCGATTCGGGACAGTACGAACAAAGCTGGCACGACGCGGCGAGCTACCTGAAACAGGATATCCCTCTGGAGGAATGGCAAACGCGCCTGCCCAAAGTGCGTGAAGCGGCCGGCAAGCTGATCGACCGCCGGCAGAAAAAATATCTGTACACCAGGAAGCCCAAGAAGGGAGTCCCGGAAGGGGAGTACATGGTCTACATTTATGCCTCCCGGTTTGAAAACCGGGACGATTTAAGCGAAACCGTCACGGTAATGCTCGAAACCGACAATAGCTGGCGCGTCGCCGGGTATTTCATCGACTGATCCCCCCTCAGAGGCCGCAACAAAAAAACAAAGGAACGACCATGAAAATAGTACTGCTGGACGGTTATACCCTGAATCCGGGGGACCTGGACTGGACGGAACTGAAAGCTCTCGGCAACTGCGCAATCTACCCGCGTACGCCGGATGAGGCCATTGTCGAACGGGCGCAAGGCGCCGCGATTGTCCTCACCAATAAAACTCCGTTGACTGCGGCAACCATAGCCGCGTTGCCGGAATTGCGCTATATCGGGGTGCTGGCCACCGGCGTCAATATCGTCGATCTGGAGGCCGCCCGCCGACGCGACATCGTCGTCACCAATGTCCCGGGCTACGGCGCCCATTCCGTCGCCCAGATGGTTTTTGCCCTGATTCTCGAACTGACGCAGCAGGTCGGTCATCACGCAGCCCTGGTCAGGGCAGGGGCCTGGAGCAACTGCCCCGATTTCAGTTTGCGCGACCGCCCGTTGCTGGAGCTGGCGGGTAAAACCATCGGGATTATCGGCTACGGTCAAATCGGCCGTCAGGTGGCCCGTATCGCTCGCGTCTTTGATCTGCAGGTTCTGGTCAGCACCGCTCATCCGGAACGCTATCAGGACGAGAAGGGGGTTGAGTTCATTGATGTCGACGATCTCTTTTCCAGGTCGGACATTATCACTCTCAACTGCCCGCTGACACCGGACACGGATCACCTGGTCAATGCCGCGCGCCTGGCCCGGATCAAACAGGGGGCATTGCTGATCAACACCGGTCGCGGCCGGCTGATTGACGAAACGGAAATTGTCGAGGCGCTGGAAGAGGGCTATCTGGGAGGCTATGCGACGGATGTCCTTGCCCAGGAACCGCCGGAAGAAGACAATCCGCTGTTTGCGGCCCCGAACTGCATCGTTACGCCCCATATCGCCTGGGCGACCACCGAAGCGCGCCGGCGCCTGCTGAATATCGTTATTGACAATATCGTCGCCTTTCAGCAGGGGACCCCGCAAAACCGCGTGGCTTGACGATATTCCTGGAAAATGCCCGGATGAAAGCGGCTGCTCAGGAGCCCGCAACCCGCAACTGAAGCACCGCGGAACAACTTTGCGTCGCTGGAGCCGGAAGACAGCCTTCAACAACAGGCTTTCAACCCGGCTATCCTTTCGCCCCGGGGTAAAAACAACGACAGAACCCCGGCGGCCAGCAGAAACCCGGCCGCGGTCCAGAGACAGCCGACCAATCCCGCCAACTGAAAAACCAGCCCCGACAGCAGGGTGCCGAACAAACGACCGGCGGCATTGGCCATATAATAAAATCCGACATTGAGAGCCGCCTGATCAGCATCCTCGGTATAGGCCAGGATCAGGTAACTGTGTACCGAGGAATTAAGTGCGAAGATCAGGCCGTACAACGCCAGCCCGGCAACGACCGTGAACCAGGGGGATAGTTCAGCCGCAACGCCGAGAGCGATCATCCCGCTCACCAGCGCCAGAGCAAAGGCCCCGAGAGCAGCCGTTCCGCCCCGCGGGGCACCCCTGGCCGGAAACGCTTTCAGCAGGCCGGGAGCCAGCGCCTGAACCCCTCCATAGCCGATCACCCAGAGAGCGAGAAAACCGCCGACTTCGGTAAAACTCCAACCGAGGCCGGCGGCAAGGTAGACGGGCAGTCCGACCACGAACCAGAGATCCCGCGCACCAAACAGGAACAGCCGGGCCGCCGACAACAGATTGATCTCCCGGCTTTTCGACAGGAGCGCGGAAAACCCGGTTTTCTTCTTCGCCATGCCCATTCCTCCCGGCAGGAACAACGCCGTCGCCAGCAGGGGCAGGAACAGCCCGGCAGCCATCAGCCAGAGGGCAAAGCGGAAACCGACTGTCGTCAGCAGCAGGCCGCCAACGAAAAAGCCGACGCCTTTAAGAGCGTTTTTCGAACCGGTCAAAACGGCAACCCACTTGAACAGGGTGTTGTCGGCGGCGGTGGGCAGCAGCACTTTGATTGCGCTCTTGCTGCTCATTTTGGTCAGATCCTTGGCGATCCCCGACAGGGCCTGCAACGCCATCGCGCAACAGACCGACCAGAAGACCGGCCATTCGAGGCGAATAAAGCCGAACGCTCCCAGAGAGAAGACCTGTAACGCGAGACCGGCCAGCAAGGTGCTTTTGAGCCCCAGACGGGAACCGGCCCAGCCGCCGAGCAGGTTAGTGAGGACCCCACAGAATTCGTAAAGCAGAAACAGAAAAGCAATCTGCAGCGGCGCGTAGCCGAGGCGGTAAAAATGCAGCAGAACCACCATACGCAAGGCGCCGTCGGTCAGGGTAAACCCCCAGTAGGCCGCGGTGACCAAAGCGTAGCTGCGTAAATCGATCATCCCGGGCTAAGCACCAAGATAGCGCGCGATCTCAGCGGGCTTCAGCAACTTTCCGGACGCGACGAGTTCCCCGTCAATGACCAGTCCCGGGGTGCTGAGAACACCGGATTTCATAATCCGGGCCATGTCCGAGACCTTTTCCAGTTCAATCTCGATGCCCAGAATCTGTGCCGCCTCCCTGCTGTTGTCCAGCAGTTTTCGACACTTTGCACATCCGCTTCCAAGAACCTGTACTTTTTTCACCATCACCTCCACAGCGCCGATGCAACTTTCGGCTCAGGACAGAACCAGATTAAAAAGGTACCCGACCCCGATAATCGCAACCGCCATAATACCGACGAATATCACCAGCAGTTTGGGTTTGAGAACTTTGCGTAAAATAATGAGTTCGGGCAAAGACAGTGCCGTTACCGCCATCATAAAAGCGAGAACCGTACCGATACTCATCCCCTTGGCCATCAAGGCGTGCACGATCGGGATCACCCCGGCGGCATTACTGTACAGGGGAACACCGAGAACCACCGCCAACGGCACGGCAAAGGGATTGTCGGAACCGGCGTAACGCACAAGAAAATCTTCCGGCACGTAGCCGTGGATAAAACCCCCGATGGCGATGCCGACAACCACGTAAAGCCAGACCTTGTGCAAAATTTCCCCGGTGTAACGGCAACCGTAAGCAAACCGTTCGGACCAGCTCGGCACGGCCGGCTGATCAGAACCGACTTCGATCTGCCAGACGTAATCTTCGACCGCCCGCTCGAGCTTCAAACGGCCGATGACGATTCCGGCTGAAATCGCCACCAACAGCCCGGTGCCCAGATAAAGGGCGGCGATCTTCCAGCCGAATAAGCCGTACAGAAGAATCAGCGCCACCTCGTTGACCATCGGCGAACTGATCAGAAAAGAAAACGTGACCCCCAGGGGTACGCCGGCCTCGACAAACCCGATGAACAAAGGTACGGCCGAACAGGAGCAAAAAGGCGTCACGATCCCCAGCAGGGCGGCGGCACCGTTACCGACGTATTCGCGCTCCCGCGCGAGGATGCGCTTGGTCTTTTCCGGCGGGAAGAACGAGCGCATCAGGGCCACCATGAAAATGACAACCGCCAGCAGGACGAAAATTTTCAGGGTGTCAAAAATAAAAAAATGCAGTGCCGCCCCAAAAGGCGAATCGGCCGCAAGGCCAAGCCACGAAATAACCAGAAGATCGGCCAGTTTTTCAAAAGGTGAAAACATCATCAATATCCGAAGTCAAAATCCAACTTATCTGCATAAGCAAATATTAGCGACAAAAAAATATCAGCCGCACCGCGGAGACGTTTTAGCGGCCAGATAGCGACGCAGATTATCCAGGTCGCGTTGCCCCGCCTCCAGTTCGGCAAGCCGATTCGGCAGCTGCGCAAAGACTCCGCCCAATGCCATTGTCGGAGGCGTCAGCCGATAATACATCCACACGCCCCGGCGCCGGTCTTCAACCAGGCCGGTATTGCGCAAATACGCCAAATGTCTGGAAACCGTCGATTGCGGCAGATCCAAAACCGCCATCAGATCGCAAACACACAGTTCCCCCGCCGTCAGCAGGGTCAGAATCCGTAAGCGGGTTTCATCCGAGAGGGCTTTAAATCGTTGGGCGGTCTTTTTCATAATTTGAATCTATCCGCATAAGCGGATAAAGTCAAAACTTTTATGCCTGCAGAAACAACTTATTCCTGTTCAGCCGGAGCCGGCTTCCCGCCTGCTATGCCTTAACTTGGTGACCGGCCCCGCAAACCATCATGCACGCATCGTTTCCTGATGACGAGACAGGAATGACCTGCATCCTCCGGCAATTCTCCGGTTGCCGGCGTGCAGTCACTCCGCATCCGAAGCTTTTCCCGCTCATCAAGCCGCGCGGTTCCTACAGATTGCATTGTGTCAAACGCTGTGCAGGAGTTCAGGCTTAGCGGAAAGCTCTAACCACACCAAAAACCAGTTGTTTCTTCTCGGAGAATAAGCTATTTTCATAAAAAATAAATTAATTTTAATTGATCGCAGTATACGAACTCCACCAGTCAGACATGAAAAAACTTCGCCCTTCCATAAAAACCGCTGTCGGCAGCGGATTCCTTATTGTTGTCCTGTTCGCGCTGCCGGTCGCCGGCGACGCGCACCGCGGAGACCCAATCAGCAGCCTTGTTGAGCGGGAAAAGCCGTCTGCCGCCTCCGGTGTTTACACTTCTGAAGCGGCCATCGCAAGGGCTGTCCGCGAGAAAACCGCAGGCAAAGAGCCCGGTATTTTTTGTCCCGTCAGCAAAGCCGTTCTCCCGCCCAATGCCGTTGACCTCGATGGCAGACTTCCTGCGCAAGATCGGCGGTTAGCGGCTATTCCTGTCAGCGGATGGGCACAAACATCCCCATATTTCGCTTTGATAAGTTTTGCCGGCCTTCTGCTTACAGGCTCTATCGGCTTTGCCGCTCGCCGGAAACAGCAACGACGGCTTCGCCGCCGCGCAGAGACTGACAACGCTTCTCAGAAAATGCGCCCGGCCCGGAAGACCATGGCGAGAAAAGAAAAGTTTCCTGCAGACATACTGAATTCCGCACAAGACGGCGTCTATGTTCTTGACCGGGACCTGACGGTTGTCATGGTTAACGAACTGATGGAACGGCAGTACGCCCATAATCTGCCGCTGGTCGGGAAAAAATGTTACCAGGCTTTCATGCAAAGGGATGCGATCTGTCCCTGGTGTCCATGCATAACAGCCCTGAACACGGGGAAAAGACAGAACGTGGAGTTAGAGGCTTCTTTTTTCGACTCCCGCGCCGGGATGTCAGGCTGGATTGAACTCTCTGCCTATCCCCTCAAGGAAAACGGTGAAGTGACCGGGGTCATAGAGTACGTACGCGATATCACCAAACGTAAATCGGCTGAGGTAAAACTGCAGCAAAACTACGGACAGCTCCAGGACATTCTTAACAGCATTGATGCCAATGTCTATGTTGCGGACATGGACAGTTACGAAATTCTGTTCATGAATCAGCGCATGATTCAGGATTTTGGCCGCGATCTGACCGGTGCCCGCTGCTGGGAAGCACTGCGCAATGAGGACCGGCCGTGTGCCGATTGCACCAATGGACAACTCGTCGATTCCCAGGGCCGGCCGGCCGGCTCATGCCGGTGGGAAACGACCCTGCCCGGTACGGACAGGCGCTTTCTGCTGCATGACCGTGCCATCCGCTGGCGGGACGGGCGTATCGTGCGGCTACAGATCGGTACGGACATCAGCGCAATCAAACACCTGGAAGAAGAGCTGAGGCAGAAGCATAAAATGGAGGCGGTCGGCTATATGGCGGGCGGCATGGCCCACAACTTCAACAACCATCTGGCGGTGATCCTCGGCAACCTTGAATTGGCCCTGATAAGACAACCGGCGGATAGCGAGATGAACCCTTTACTCGAAAACGCCAAAACCGCGGTGTTGCGGTCGCGTGATCTGGTGAATAAAATCGTCACGTACAGCCGTCATAGCGTTCAGGAGAAAACCCCGGCTCTCCTGGCGAACATCATCGAAGACACGGTTTCGTTGCTGCATGCCACATTGCCTTCGTCGATTAACCTCCAACTGTTCATCGATCCGACTTCCCGGCCGTGTACAATTTTAGCCGACCCCGGTCAGCTTCAGGAAGTTCTGGTCAACCTGTGCAATAACGCCGCCTGGGCCATGAATGAACAGGGAGACATCAGTATCCGCCTTAATACGACCGCACTGACAAGGGCGGATATTCCGGAGCGATACGACGTTGAACCGGGCCGTTTTGCCCGGTTGAGTGTGCACGACAACGGCACCGGGATACCCGGCGACATGCTCGACAATATCTTCGATCCCTTTTTCACCACCAAACAAAAACATGAAGGGGCCGGAATGGGCCTGGCCACGGCTCAGGGAATCGTTGCCCAGCATGGCGGCCTGATCACCGTTGACAGCATGATCGACAAGGAAACCGTTTTTCACGTATACCTGCCACTGCACGACAACGTTCCGGCGCCGGAAGCGGCGCCGGAAACGCAAACCCTCCGAGCGGGCAACGAAACCATCCTGCTGATTGACGATGATCAGATGCTTGCTCAAATCATTAAAGAGTTGCTCAGTGAAATAGGTTACACCGTGTCGGTCATGACCGACAGCCGGGACGCGCTTAAATTGTTTCAGGCCAATGCCGAACACATTGATCTGGTGATTACCGACCAGACCATGCCCGGCATAACGGGACAGGAGCTGGTTCCCCAGCTCAAACAACAACGGCCGGATATTCCGGTGATTCTCTGTACCGGGTACAGCAATTTAATCGATGAAAAAAGCGCAAAAAAACAGGGCATCAATGCGTTTCTGATGAAGCCGCTGGACATGAACAAACTGTCGCAAACCGTCAGACAGGTCCTGGATGAAGGTCGAGCTGCAATGTCTTAAAAATCGAATTCATTCATACGTTGTTTGCGCCGATCTATGGTATGGATGGAAACGGAGCGATGCTTCCCGTGTAAACCCGAAGACCGGGGGATCGACAATGAATTGAAAAAACCTTGCCTGACATAAACGTTTCAGCGCGGCTGTTCCCGCTGTCATTCCTCTTCGGCAGAAAGTTGTTAGACAATCGCCGAACTTCCTGATCTTCTTAGCCCACGGGTTTGCCGCATGCTTCAGCTAAAAATCTGTTTGTCGTTCACTTTCTTCTGCGCCTGCTTGTCTTTATTTCACCCGGCACCGGCCGCTGCCACGGCCCTGGTTTCATTAAAAGCGGGAGTGCTGAAACATTTCCCGCCGCAATACGAACTGGACGCACAGGGCAAACCGGGAGGGTTCGCCGTCGATACGCTGGAGGCGATTGCCGCGCAATCCGGCATAAAGTTGCAATACCGGTTTCATGACAACTGGGCGGAACTGCAACAGGCTCTTAACGGGGGGGAAATAGACCTGATCCCCAACATGGGCATTATTCCTTCTCGCCGGGAACGCGTCAGCTTTTCTCTCCCGATTGAAACTTTTCCCATCTCCCTTTTTGTCCGCAGAGGCAGTTCGGATATTGCCGCTCTCGATCATTTTACCAACCGGCCTTTAGGGATTGTGGCCGGGAATGTCGGAGCCAGCATAGCAGGCCGCGACAGCGAACTTAAAACCAAATCATATCCACAGGTTACCGATGCGTTTTACGCCCTGCTTTCAGGCCATGTGGACGGAGTCATATTTCCGCAGCCCGTGTTTCTCAAACTCGCCCGGGAACTGCGCCTGGAGGAGCACATTCGCGTCGCGGGGCCGCCGCTGCAGGAAGTCAAACGCGGAATCGGTTGTGCCAAAGGACGGGAAGCAATTCTCGCAAAGCTCAATCCGCAGATAGAAACCTTTGTCAAAAGCCCGGAATATAAAGCCATATATACCAAGTGGTACGGCAAAGAACCGCCTTACTGGAACGTCAAACGTGTCGCCATTTTTTCCGGCCTCAGCATTTTTCTCATCCTGATCGCCTTGACCTGCTGGCGCCACCGCTCTTTGAAAAAACTGAATAAACGTTTAACTGCACGGATTGAAAAACAGACTCTTGACCTGCAGGAACGAGAATATCTGTTCAGAAACCTGCTGAACAATCAGCAAGATGCCATTTTCCTGCAGCCATTCACCCGGGACGGAATGTCCAGCTTCACCGAAGTCAATGACAAGGCGGTGGAACGTTACGGCTATGACCGTGAGGAGTTCCTGCGCATGACGCCCATTGACCTGACCGGGAAAGAAGCGGCCCGGGAGCATCTGCCCCCCGAGGAGAGGAACCCGCTTGAACAAGGCCACGCCGTTACTTTTGAACTGAACCATATCAGTAAAAAAGGGGTGGCCATTCCGGTGGAAATCACAGCCAAAATCATCACTCTGCATGACACCCGCTATATTCTGTCGACCGCCCGCGATATCAGCAAACGCAAGCAGGCCGAAAAAAAACTTCGGGAAAGCGAAGAAAAATTCAGGGTGGCGTTCAGAACCAGCCCGGATGCCGTCAACCTCACCCGCATGGACGGAGCTTATGTTGATGTCAATGAAAGTTTCCTGCAATTCACGGGCTGTACCTACGCTGAGGTCATCGGCAAAAATTCCCTGGAATTACAGATCTGGAAACATCCCGAAGACCGGGACAGACTGATTCAAGGGCTGAAAGAAAAAGGTTTTATCGAAAACCTTGAAGCCGAGTTCAAATCCGGAAACGGCGATATCGTACACGGGCTGATGTCGGCCCGGCTTATCGAAATCGACGGCGAAGCCCTGATTCTGTCCATGACCAGGGACATTACCGAACGCAAGAAGGCGGAACAAGAAAAGCAAAAACTGGAGAAACAGTTGCGCCAGAAATTCAAAATGGAAGGAATCGGCGTCATGGCCGGCGGGATCGCCCACAACTTCAACAACAATCTGGCCGTCATCCTCGGCAACCTTGAAATGGCGCAACGCAAGCTCGACCGCCCCGCTAAAGTCCGGCATTATCTGGACACGGCCAAAATCGCATTATTCCGCTCCCGGGACCTGGTATCCCAGATCCTCACTTACAGCCGCCAGGGCAGCCGGGAGAAACAACTCCTCAAGCTTGATGTCATTATTGAGGAAACGCTTCAATTACTTACTTCGACGTTACCGTCAAGTGCGCGAATCACATATCGAAAAGACCGGGACGCAAACAAACTGACGATCACAGGCGATCCCGGACAGGTCCAGGAGGTCCTGCTGAACCTCTGCAACAATGCCGTCCACGCCATGCAGGATAGAGGCAACATTACCATCGGACTGGACAAGGTCGAACTGGACGAAGCCCACATGTCCGCGGAATACAAGTGTGCACCCGGCCCCTATGCCCGTCTCAGCGTCCGGGATACGGGATGCGGCATGGACGCCACGATCCTCGACCGGATTTTCGACCCTTTTTTCACGACCAAGGGCCCCCATGAAGGAACCGGCATGGGACTGTCCACCGTTCAGGGGGTCGTCGATCAGCACGGCGGGTTAATCAAGATCAACAGTTCCCCGGGAGCGGGAAGCACATTCACCCTTTACTTTCCCCTTACCCGGGATGCCGGGATGGGCACGCAACAGCAGCCCAACCCTATCCTGCCCCGGGGCAGCGAAAATATTCTCTATGTCGACGACGATAAGATGCTGGCGGAAATCAACCGGGAACTGCTGGAAGAGCTTGGCTACCGGGTGACGCTTGAGATCGACAGCCTCAGGGCCATGCGGCAGTTTGCCGCGCGGCCCGGCTATTTTGACCTGGTTATCTCCGACCTGACCATGCCGGGACTGACCGGGACAGAACTGCTCTGCGAAATGCGCGAAACCCGCGCCGACGTGCGGACCATTTTATGTACCGGGCACAATCACAAAATTACGGCGGAAGAAGCAGCGCAACTCGGGATAGATGCCTGCTGTACAAAACCTTTAAATCTGTCCGAACTGGCTCAAAAAGTCAGGCAGGTTCTGGATGGCAAAAGGTAAATATCACCCTATAAGCTCCCGGCAGGGACTCCGCACGAGGCTGAAGGATATTGTTCAGCACTCCCGACCGCTCCGGAAGTCATCGGAGCTCAGGAAACAGTTGCTTAGTCCAGGTTCAGCGTATGCTGGCGGACATATTCAAACATCGCGATCGATGAGGCCACACTGACATTTAAGCTTTGCACACTGCCGAATTGGGGGATTCTCAGAGCCTGGACCAGGGGATATTCCGCCGGATCGAAACTGAAGCCGAACTCTTCGTGGCCGAAAATAAAGGCGCTGTTGACGGGAAGCTCACAGCGGCACAGGCTGTTTTCGGCTTCCGCCCTCAGCATGAACAGCTGGTATCCGGCTGCGCTTAATTCCTGATAGCAGTCCGCAAAGGACGGATGAAAAGCGGCCGGAACTTTTCTGAAAGAACCTTTTGCCGGGGCCGGGTCGAAGGGGCCGATCTCAATTAAATGCACGGCTGCAGCACCGAACGCTTCCGCGCTACGGAAAATCTTCGGCACGTTGAAGCCGGATTTCAAATGATCAAGAACCAGCACAAAGTTGTGCACTCCCGGCTTGGACAGGACATTCCTCTGTCGTTCTTTTTCATAGCGCAGCAGCATATTGCGCTGACGGCGTTTCGTCATTTTTTCATCTTCCCGGCTTATTGCTTCGGCGGATAGATATTTCGTCATCCCCGAATGGTCCTGTCGCGGATCCATATTGATAACAGCTTAAAATTCTTATGCCTTCCCACCGTCGCGGGAATGACGCCTAAAGCGGACTTTTTACTGTTTATCCCACCGGAGCAATAAACAAGCGGCCGTTCGTGATAAAGCGGGCCTATTCCCGGTGAAGCCGATCGCTGTGCGCCAGGGCGGAGCAAAAATCACGGCAAGTCCTGCCGCCGGATGCGGAACAGGCGCGGCCCGAGACGGCGAACGCGCGGTCGCGGCAGACGACAGATGAGCAAGCCGGCGCAAACACCCTCCGCATAAAAAAGATATTCTTTCCGCGGGAGAAAGATATACAGTTTTTATTCTTTTGAAAAACCTTTTGATTTCAGCCTGTTGAAGATCGAAGAAAAGATCCGTCCCAAACCGGGCTGTATATTTGCTTTATACAAGCCCGGTCCCCGTCAAACCATGGCCTTCTCTTTTTTCTGAACTTTTTTCCCTGCAATTCCAGCTGGTTATAAAATATTTTCCAGATTTTCAGCTGACTTGGCACGGCCTCTGCTCTTTATCCTGGGCAAGACACACATAAACAACGCTCTCACATACATAGGAGGATGTCATGAAAAGAACTTTACGCAATACCCTGATCGCCCTGATCACTTTTTCCTCTTCGGCTTTTGCCGCCGGTCACAGCGGCGCCGGTGAGGGCAGCCTGCTGCTGTCCCTGTTCATCGGCTTCTTCGCCCTGATCGTGGTCTGCCAGCTGGTGCCGGCGACGATCATGTTGATCGGCATGCTCAGGGGCCTGTTCGGGCGGGACCGCAAGCAGGTGACCACCCACTAGAGAGATAACGACCGGGTCCGGGGAAGGGTCCCCGGCCCGGATGACTTCGATCCGATTTCAAACACCAACAAAAAGCATAAAGGAGAGAAAGATGAAAGCCATTCTGACCGCATTGAGCCTGAGCCTGCTGGCCGTTCCCGCCTTCGCCGTTGATACCGCCAAAACCTACAACAGCGGGATCCTGGTGTTGTTGTTCGTCGGTTTCTGTGCCCTGATCATTGTCGCGCAACTGGTACCGGCCGTCCTGGCCCTGTTCGGCATGACCAAGGCCGTTGCCCAGAGCAGCCGCAAAACGGCAACCGCTGCCGCCAAAAAATAATCAGCCCGGTACTACACATTCAAGGCAAAACAGGCTCATCCGTTTTCGACAACCGAAAGCGGATGAGCTTTATTTATGTTCGATTGTCACTTCGGTTTTGGCGTACACACCCTCGACCCGGCATACCTCGTCAACGGCGGGAAGCGTCAACGTTCCCCGGCCGTCGGCCGCCATCACCAGCTGTGCCGCGGCATTCTCCACCAGACTGAGACAGCCCTCCGTCTTCAGCGCCGCATCCTGGTCGGTCAATACATACCAGTTGTCGTCCTCCCGGCTCAATGTCGGTAGATAACTGCCCGCTGCCAAAGTTGTGCGGGCGTAAATCTGCTTGATATCGCACCGGCTGTTGTTCGCGCTAAAAACCAGCGTGTCTCCCTGCTCATCCAGGCTCAGCACCACCGCCGCCCGGTCTTCGATCTCGAAACAGTATTCGGTTTGAATATACAGGTCCTCAGCTTCCACGAAGTAAAGGTTTCCTCCGGCCCTGATGACATTCAGTTCTATTTCTTCAGCGCCGGTACCCCCCGCCGCGCACAGCAGCAGTCCAATCATCAGCAGCATCGTTCTCAACATGATCAACCTCTCTTTCAGCCCAAAGGCGTCGCTTCAGAGTTCAATAATATCGCCATCGTCCAGAGTCGTAAACTCTATATCGCTCAAGCGGGACAGAACCTCCGGGCCCATATGGGTCAAAGCAATACGGCGGCAGTGCAACCGGGCACGTTTTTCCCGCAAGGTAAAGTAATCGAGATGCGCCGGTAGGCGCGTGCGGTAAGTGCAGCATTCGGCAATCAGCAGATCGGCATTCCGCGCCAGAGGAATCAGATTGTCGGTCCATTCGGTATCGCCGCTATAGCTGACAATTTTCGCACCGGTATCGATACGCAGACCGAAAACATCCGGGCTGCTGCCATGTTTGACCGGCCAGGGCTCTATCGTATAAACGCCGCAGCTGTGGGCTTGCCGTGGCTCCAGCACGCCGTACTCCAGCGCAAATTCAAACCCGGCGGCCAGCACCCCCGGGTACAGGGCGTTCATGGCCGCTTCCACTTGCCGCCGCAAGCCCCGGGGACCGATCAGCCGCAACGGCCGTGTACGGCGGCTGACGAGTTTGGCATCGAGCAGGAGGAAGGGAATCCCGCCGAAATGGTCGCCATGGAGGTGGCTGACGACAACGGCCGAGAGCATGGCCGGGTCCAGTCCGCAGCGCCGTAAACCGATCAGGCTGCTGCAACCGCAATCGACCAGCAGCGTTTCCCCGTGACAAGCAAGATGGTAGCAGCTGTGCAGTCGACCGCCGCTGCCGAAAGCATCGCCGGTGCCGACGCACTGCAACCTTACCGTTGATTGATCGGTTTCCCTCATTTATCCCTTCCGGCGCTGCGGCCCACAGCAAGAGAACCGCAATAAAAAGAAGTCCGGCCGTTAGCCATTCGTGAGCCTTTTCAGCTAGAATGATAGCTCATTTTCTGTGCGCGCGCGCCGGAGTTTTGTTGAAAGCCGAATCCGGGCGGGGAACGGCAGATCATATGCCCACGCACTTTTTTTCACCGCCCATGCACTGATTCGGGTTAAACTTCAACGGCAAAGCGACCACGACAACATTCCAGCACTGGACTTTTATGCCTGCGGACTCTTTTCAGTTAATTTATACGCTCGCAATCATCCTTGTCGCCTCGCTGCTCGGCGGCAGACTGGCAACGCTGTGTCGAATTCCGCGGGTGACCGGATATCTTCTGGCCGGACTGGTTATCGGCCCTTCTTTTGCCGAATTCTTTCATCTGCCGCAATTACTTGCGCCCGCAGCGCTGAAAGAGCTCAAGCTGCTATCCGACATCGCCCTGGCCCTGATCCTGATGAATATCGGCGGTCAGCTGCGCACTGAAAACCTGCGGCGCTGGAAACAGCGCATTTTCATCTTTTCTTTTGCCGAGTCCTTCGTGACGGCGGTCCTGGTCGCCTGCTCGATTTTTCTTGTCAACCAGTTCATCGTCCAACACCCGGTCGACGGCCTGTCCCTGTTTTATTCGTCCCTGCTGTTCGCCATCTTCACCGGAGCCATCAGCATCGCCACGGCGCCCGCGGCAACGCTGATGGTCATTCGCGAATATGAGGCCGAAGGCCCGGTCACCAGCACGGTTTTGACCTTGGTCAGCCTCAACAACCTGATGTCCGTCTTTATTTTTTCGATCGCCGCCCAACTGCTGGTGTCGCCCGACGGCAGCCTGAGCAAAATTCTCTACAGCCTGTTCATGCCGTTATTGCTGGGTGGAGTTTGCGGTTTTATCATGTCGCTCTGGGCACAACGCATGGAATTGCCGAGTGAGCATAAAATCCTGCTCCTTGGCGGGGTGACCGCGACTGCGGTCATCAGCCGCGCTCTCGGGCTGGAACCGCTGTTGTCCTGTCTGGCCCTGGGTACGATCCTTGCCGACAGTTCGCCCCGCTGGCACCGGCTGTTGAAATCCCTCAACGAGGTCGATTATCCGCTTTATGTCATCTTTTTCGTTCTCGCCGGCGCCAATCTGCACATCGAAACCCTGGCTCACATCGGCCTGCTCGGTATCGTTTATGTTTTCGCCCGCCTGTGCGGCAAGCTGGCCGGCAGTTCACTGGGCGCCAAATGGGGGCGTTTCGGGCAGCGCGAACAATCCTGGGTGGGAATGACCCTGCTGGCCCAGGCCGGGATGGCCATTGGCCTGGCGGCCACCCTGGCCGGCATCTGGCCCACGGGAGGGAAACTGGTTGAAACGATCATCCTCGGGTCCGTCGTCATTTTTGAACTGATCGGACCGATAGCGGTTCGCTGCGGCCTGGTTAAGGCCGGGGAAGTGCCGCTGCTTTCGCTGCTGCGCAAACGCGCCCCCCAGAGCGGGATCGAGGGCCTGCATGACGTCGCCAACCATTTCCGCAAAAACCTGGGCTTACCGGCCGGCCGCAAGCTTGACGATCCCGGCGACATTCTGGTTCGTCACGTGATGCGCCACAACGTCGAGACCATCCACCACGGCACTCCTTTTCAGGAATTATTGCGGGTGATCGCCCACAGCCGCTATGATCGCTTCCCGGTCGTCGATGACGATCAGAACTTCATCGGCATCATCAATTACACGGAAATCCGCAACCTGCTGTTCGATCAGTCGCTCTCCGACCTGCTTGTGGCCCGCGATCTGGTTTCGTCGAACCCCCACTCCATCCCCCCGGACACGCCTTTGCGCGAAGCCTTGAAGACGCTTAAAAAGAAGCGCAATATCAGCTACTTTCCGGTTATCGATCCGGACGAACCGAAAAAAATCCTGGGTATTCTCAGCCAGAATGACGTCCTGGCGGCATTTCGTAAATTGAAGCTTGACGAATGAGAAAAGGCAGCCATCAGGCTGCCTTTTCTCCGGCTGTCGTTCATTCGCTTTTTTCCAGATATTTTTTTGCCGCCGCGACCTGGCTTGAATCCGGATATTCCTCAACCAGTTTCTGCATGGTCGTCCGCGCGTTCGCGGCATCGCCCAGAGCATTGAAAGCCAAAGCCTGTTTCAACATCGCGGCCGGCGCCTTGGGATGTTTGGGGTATTTGCTGATGACATCCTGAAACTGGAGGATGGCCAGTTCGTACTTTTTCTCCCCATAGAGCGCCTCGCCGATCCAGTACAGGGCATTGACATACAGATCATGCTGAGGATAACTGCCGATGAAAGTCTCCAGCATTTTACGGCCATCGGCAAACTGATTGTTGTTGCGAATCAGATCCAGGGCCTGTTGATACAACTCTTCCGCCGTCATGGCCGGCTCGGCTGCAGGCGCGGCAGCCTGCTGCGGGGTCTGTAATGCCGTCGGCAGTTCAGCCACCCGGCGCTCCACTTCATCCAACCGGTTGGTCAATGAATTCATTTGCAAGCCGAGATCGTCCTTGATCAGCTGCAATTCATCATTCAACCCCCGGTTATCCTGCCCCAAGTCATCCATGCGACCGTTGACCGACTGAAACTCAACTCTGATGTTGTCCAGCCCGGCCATCAGTTCGGCGACCTGACGCTGCAACGTATCGCCGCCGGCGACCTCCGCCTGTTGCGATTCCGCCTGCCGAACTTCCACCTGGGCCAGACGTCGCTTCATTTCCTCCAGGTCCATTTCCATGCGCAGCTGTTCCTGGCTGGGCGGGACGCATCCGGCCAGCAGCCAAAGAGCCAATACAAATAAAATGGGACGCATCATGTTCTCCTTTGTCGGCACTCGTTGGCGTTGCAACCACACAAACCGGGTATAAACTAAAAAAGGCCGCACATATTCAAATGAGCGGCCTTTTTTAATGATCGAAAAAAATTAACGTTTAACCTTGAATTCAGCCCGCCGGTTTTTGGCCCAAGCCTCTTTGGTCCGGGCCGGGTCAAGCGGCATCTCTTCGCCATAGGAAATAACGCTCATCCGAGCCGCTGCGACACCGAGCGAAACCAGATAGTTTTTCGTCGCCAGCGCCCGTTTCTCACCCAGTGCCAGGTTATACTCATCGGAGCCGCGTTCGTCGCAATGGCCTTCGATCAGCACCTTGATGGCCGGGGCAGCACGGAGCAGACCGGCATTGTTCACCAGAACCGCTTTGGCATCATCCGTCAGGACATACTGGTCAAAGTTAAAATGAACGCGTTCCAGGCCGCTGGCCGCGGCATCTTCCGCCGCACGGGCGGCAGCGGCGGCATCGTAAGCGGACGCCCCTGCATCCGTCGCACTCTCGGAAACAGCCTGCTCGGTCACACCGGCCGGTTGTTGTTGCTGCATTTCAACTTGAGTCGGCTGTTCGGTCATCGAAGATTGCTCGGCAACCGGTTTCTTGGCGCATCCGGCAGCCAGAAAGGTCAGAGCGAAGAGCATCACCACCAAAAGGGTAATGTTGGATTTTTGCATGATTGGCCACTCCTTTCGCATTTGCGATTAAATTCGTCGGTTCATTGTCTTACAGTCATTTCAACTCATGACATTATACAGAAGCTTCGCTTAAAAACAACACGTTTATAGGAAAATTCATATCTTACCAGCGCTCCGACCAGGCCGGATGCATATCGCTGCCGCCGGGAGCGGAAATTCTTTTCGCACCGGTACCGTCGGCCCGCATGACCCAGATCGACTTTTCCCCGCCGAGGTCGTGGGAATAGATCAAAAAGCGTCCGTCCGGACTCCAGCGCGGATGTTCCTTGCTGCCGGAGCCGAAAGTCAACTGCCGCTCGTCGCTGCCGTCGGCGCGGATGGTAAAAATATTGAACACGCCGTCGTCCAGCCGCGAAAAAGCGATACGATCGTCTTTCGGATTCCAGGCCGGGGTGGCATTGTATTTCCCCGCGAAAGTCAGCCGCGCCACCTCAAGGCTGTGCACATTGACGATAAAAATATTCGGGTTGCCCCGGCGGTCGGAAACAAAGGCGATTCTCTGCCCTTTCGGACCCCAGCTCGGGTCGACATCGATACCGTAATGGTTGGTCAATCTCCGGTGTACGCTGCCGTCCGTGCCGATCAGGTAAAGCTCCGAATTTTTGTCTTTGGACAGGGTCAGGGCGATTTCCCGGCCGTCGGGGCTGTAGCGTCCGCCGATATTGAGTCCCTGCTTGAGCGATACGCGGGATTCGCGCCCGGTATAGACTTCCTTGCGGTAAAGGTCGGGGTTGCCGTTTCTGTAGGAGGTGAAAATGACCTCCTTGCGGGTGGGCGAAAAGTCCGGATTCAGGACGATGGTGCGGTGATCGGTCATGCGGATCGGCTGATGCCCGTCAACATCCATCAGGTAGAGTTCCTTGTGCCCGGTACGGTTGGATATATAGGCGATTTTCGTGGCGAAAGGCCCCTTTTCCCCGGTCAGGCTGAGCATGACCTGATCGGCAAAAGTATGCGCGATTCTACGCACGTCGGTCAGGTTGCCGACATAACGCCGCCCGCTCAGCAAGCGCTGGGTGATCACATCGTAAAGCCGCAACTCGACGGTCAACTTCCCGCCGCTGAAGCGATAACCGCCCTTGACCAGAGCTTCCGCACCGAGCATGCGCCATTGGTAGAAATCGATATCGGTGCTGCGCAGGCCCAGCCTGTCGGCGTCCCCCAGAAAGGAGGCCGGATCAACCGGTTCGAACAGTCCGGCAAGATCGAGATCATGCTCCAGCACCTGCTGAAATTCCGCTACCACCCGGGGCTGGACGTTGCCCGCATCCAGCGGTAAAAGACGGGTCAGCGCCAGCGGGATGGTCTGCTCGCCGGGCGCACTGATTTCTATTCTCGCCGCCGAACCGATCGTGACAAAAAAAGACGCGAATAGAACAACCATGATTATCGCAGTTGCAGATATTTTTTTCATCGCTCCAGCATGTCCTTAAGGTTGAAGACTATGTCAAACTGCATTCCTTGAGGCAAAGATTGCGGTAATTGCTGCGCCTTGGCAATCGCCCGCAGCAACGATTCATCAAAAGCGCCGTTACCCGATTTTCGCGTAAATCGATAGTGCGACAGCGCTCCTTCAGCAGTGTAAACCAACTTGACTTCGGCTTCCGGATTGCCGGCGGCCTGGTATTTGGAAAAGCTCCATTGCTGCTGGATGAATTCCCGGACAAAGGCAATGGCGCTGACGCCCGCCTCGTCGCCCGTGCCGTCGATCATCCCGACGGGAGCCTCTGCTATCGGCGAAGCGACCTTGCTGCTTTCCACGGCTGCCGCGGCTTTTAAATCCGCTATGCGCCGCTTTCGGGCCTCTTCCTGGGCTTTCTTTTCCTGCGCTGCCCGCAATTGCTCCAGACGTTGTTCCAATGCGCTTTTCTGCGCCCTGGACGGCCCGGTCTCAGCCGGTTGCGGTTGCGGCGCCGCTTTTTTTGCCGCCGGTTGTTTGACTGCGGGTTTCGGTTCAGGTTTAGGTTGCGGTTGCGGCTGCGCCGGAATGGGCTTAGGTTTCGGTTTGGGTTTCGGCGGAAGCGGCTTGGGCTCAACTTTCGGCTTGACCGCCGCTTGCGGCTTGGGCTTGGGCGCCGCCTTGGTCACCGCCGCTTCGGGACGCCCGGCCTGGGGCTTTTCAACCGGTTTATTCACCAGGTTGACCCGATAAACAGGCGGTTTTTGAATTTCGCTCCGAGGAAAAAACGGGGCATAGTAAAGAGCGGGAAGCAGCAGGTGCAACAGCAGGGAAACCACCAGCATCTGTTTGAACCCGGGCTCAAACACCGACTGTAACTGCAGCCGGCGTTGTTTACGCAAAGAGTGCATGATCCGGCCGTTATTCCTCGGGCAGTCGCGTCACCATTCCGAGCTTTTCCACCCCGGCTTTTTTTACCGCGGCCATCACCTGGACAACCCGGCCATATGGGACTTTTTCGTCGGCTTCAAGAAAAACCTCCCGCTCCGGTTTTCCCTTCAACGCCTGTTGAATGACCGGCCCCAGCTTTTCCAGCCCGTCGATTGCCGCTTTGCCGATCAGAATCCGGCCGTTGCGTTCCAGCGTCACGACCAGGGGCTCCTGCTGCGCCGGCAGGCCGGGGGCTTCAGCCACTTCAGGCAGGTCGACTTCGACTCCCTGGTCGAGCATCGGCGCGGTGACCATGAAGATAATCAGCAACACCAGCATGACGTCGACGAAGGGGGTCACATTGATCTGCGACAGGCTGCTGCGCCGACCTCCGGGGCGACCGACCTCCATCTAATTCCCCCGCTCCATGCGTTCGACGATATTCAGAAATTCCTGGCTGAAATTATCCATCTCGCCGATCAGGACATTGACCTTGTTGAGGAAATGGTTGTATCCCATGACCGCCGGAATTGCCGCCGCCAGACCGATGGCCGTGGCGATAAGGGCCTCGGAAATCCCCGGAGCGACGACCGCCAGCGATGCACTGCCGGTCACACCGATGCCGTGAAAAGCGTCCATAATCCCCCAGACGGTGCCGAACAAACCGATGAACGGCGCCGTTGACCCGGTCGTTGCCAGAAACGTAAGATACTTTTCCAGCCGATGAGTTTCCTGGGTTGTCGCCCGCCGCAACGCCCGGCCGACGATTTCCGTCATATCCATCTGGCGCGAAAAATCGCCCGGTTCCACATCGTCGGCAGCCTTTTTCTTGAGCTGCAGCATTTCATGGTACCCTTCGCGGAACAGATTGGCGATCGGCGAGTTGCTGAACTCCTTGATCCCCTGGCCAACCAGGTCAAAACGCTTTTTCGTCCAGAAAAAATCCAGAAAACGGTCCGACTCCTTGATGGCTTTCTGAACAATCGACGCTTTGTAGAAAATAATGGCCCAGGAAACCAGAGAAAAATAGACCAGAACAAGCAGAACCAGCTTGACCACCGGCCCGGCGTTTAACACCAGATCAAACACGGATGATCTCCTTTTTTATGCTTTAAAATATCAGTCGTCGGTTCATGGACATAAAGGCGTGCAAAAATCGATTATTAAGCAGCCACCCGGGCAAGTCAAGCGCCCTTGTCGGGAAAATGGTGGGCCAGGCGATGCCGTAGACAGTCGGCGGTGGCGCCGCTGGAAGCGCGCCCGAGAAACCGCCGCAAGCTCTCGATATCATCAAGATCTTCCCAGGTGTCAAGGCGCGCGCAAGAGAGGTTCAGGGCGGCCGCCCGCCGCAAGGTTTCCGTCAGCACCCGTTGCGTACTCCAGGGCATGTTCTCGAACAGCTCGGGATGATGACCGGATTCCCCGATCAGGTAGTAGCCGCCGTCCGTCGCCGGTCCGATCACCAGATCGTTCGTCGACAAGCGTTCCAGCGCCCGGTCGATAAAGTCCAACGGCAGATCCGGCGCATCGCTGCCGATCAATAGCGGCCGGCGATAACCGTGCCGGAAAAGAGCCTCCAGCGCACCGGCCATGCGCCCCCCAAGATCCTCGCCCTGCTGCTCCAGCAAGGGCAGGCCGGGGAAACTGTCCGCAAACCAGTTGCGCTCGCCGCTGAAAAAAATGACCAGTTCGCAGCTCCGCAACCTGGACATTCTGGCCACGGTTTCAAACAGCGCATTGCGGTAGAGATCGGCGGCTTCGGCAAAAGACAGCGGCGGGCACAGCCGGGTTTTGACCCGGCCGGCCTGGGGCTGTTTGGCAAAAATACCTAAAACCGCTTTTTTTTCATGGTTTTGCTTCGGTCTATCCACAAATTCCACAGGGTTATCCACAGATCAGCGGTTACAGCCTTCAATCATGGCGTAGGCCGAATGGTTATGGATCGACTCAAAATTCTCGCACTGAATCCTGAACCAGCGGATTTGCGTGATCGTGCGCAGTTTTTCCGTGACCGCGCGCACCATGTCTTCGACAAACATCGGATTGTCATAGGCGCGTTCGGTTACGGCTTTTTCATCTTCACGTTTGAGCAAGGGGTAGATCGGACAACTGGAACATTCCTCAACCCAGCCGATCAGATCCTCAAGCCAGACATGTTCGCCATAACGGATCTGGACGGTCACCCAACTGCGCTGGTTATGCGCCCCGCGCTCGCTGATTTCCTTGGAACAGGGGCACAGGGAGGTCACGGGAATCCCCGCCTCAAGTGTAAACTCAAACTCTTCGTCAAGGGTTCCCACCATGCGGCACTGGTATTCCAGCAGGCTGCGCGCTCCGGTCACCGGGGCCTGTTTTTCGACAAAGTAAGGAAAATCAAGCTCCAGATGAGCTCGACTCGCACCCAGCCTGGCCTTCATCTCGCTGAGAATGTTTTCCATGTTCTCGACACTGATCTCGCCGTGATAAAGGTTCAGCACTTCGATAAACCGGCTCATGTGCGTTCCCTTGAACTGCTCGGGCAGATCAACGTACATGTTGACCCGGGCGACGGTATGCTGGCGCCCTTTATGCTTGTCGAGAACAACGATCGGATAACGGATATCCTTGACTCCGACCTTGTCGATGGCGATGTTGCGGGTATCCCGACGCTGTTGCATGTCGGGCATATTGGCTGCACTCATTTGCTTTACTCTTTACTCGCTTGCGGCATAAGAAAGGGGGTCCCGGCTGCCGGCGTCCGCAAACCCTTTCAGCCGCAGACGGCAGGAATCGCAACGGCCGCAGGACAACCCTTCCGGAGTCGGATCATAACAGGAATGGGTCAGGCCGTAATCGACACCCAGCTTCAGGCCCAGACGAATGATCTCGGCCTTGGTCAGATCGATCAGGGGCGCCTGGATATGATAGGGGCGGCCCTCCACCCCGGCTTTGGTGGCGCAATTGGCCATCCGTTCGTAAGCGGCGATAAACTCCGGGCGGCAGTCGGGATAACCGGAATAATCGAGGGCATTGACGCCGATAAAGATATCAGCCGCACCGAGCACTTCCGCCCAGCCCAGGGCAAAAGACAGGAAAATCGTATTGCGCGCCGGGACATAAGTGACCGGGATTTCTCCCTCCCGAACCCCCTGTTTGGGCACCTCGATATCGTCCGTCAGCGCACTGCCGCCCATTTTCCGCAGATCGACATCGACAACCATATGCTCTTGCGCGCCGATCAGCGGAGCGTATTCGCGCGCCTTTTCCAGTTCGATCGTATGCCGCTGACCATAAGCAAAGCTCAGCGCATAGGGGCTGAATCCCTGATCTTTTGCTATCGCCATGCAGGTCGTGGAATCGAGCCCGCCACTATAGAGAACAACCGCTTTTTTCATATGTTTTTTATTAACCTTTTCCAGAGCCTGAATCATTACCGGAACAGTATGGAGCCTGTCAACCGGTGAAATTCAAATCATGACGGCAAACCTTGCGGATATCGGCGCAGCATAGGCCGATCACAACCCTGGGTCAAGAGCGCGACAAGCGGTTGCCCCGCCCTGAACCTCATGCTATATAGTCATATTACTTTTTTCATTCCCTTTAAGGAGCGGGCAATAGCGCAGTTTTGCCTTTGCCCCGGCAACGCAAATGAAAAGCTACCTGAAATATTTTCTCTTCACCCTGCTCTGCCTGCCTTTTCTCGGGGCCGCTCTGCTGCTCGGGGCCTACTTTTATGTTTCGTCGACCCTGCCCAAAGTCGAAACCCTGAGCGATTACCAGCCGCCCCTGATCACGCAGATCTATGCCGACGACGGCACCATCATTGCCGAATATTCACGTGAACGGCGCATTCTGGTGCCGTACGAAAAAATCCCCAAAACCCTGGTCCAGGCTTTTGTTTCTGCGGAAGATTCCAGTTTTTTCAAACATCAGGGGCTCGATTTCCAGTCGATTCTGCGCGCGGCATTGAAAAACATCCGCGCCGGGGGCATTGCCCAAGGCGGCAGCACCATCACCCAGCAGGTGGCAAAAAAACTGCTGCTGACCTCGGAGCGTACTTTTACCCGTAAATTCAAGGAAGCGATTCTCGCCTGGCGGATGGAAAAAGCGCTGACCAAGCAGGACATTCTCTATCTCTACCTGAACCAGATCTATCTCGGTCATCGCGCCTACGGGGTCGAAGCCGCCGCCCAGAACTATTTCGACAAAAACGTTGAAGACCTGACCCTGGCCGAAGCGGCGATCCTCGCCGGGCTGCCCCAGGCTCCCAGCCGCTACTCGCCCTACCGCCATTATGAACGCGCCATGGAACGCCAGAAGTATGTTCTCGGACGGATGGTGGAAGAAGGCTTTATCACCCCCGAAGAGCGACAGCAGGCCGAGCAGGAAAAGGTCGTTATCAAGCCGCGCCTGAACAACCTGCTGGAAGTGACCGCCTACTTCAACGAACAGGTGCGTCGTTACCTGGAGGAACGCTTCGGCGAGGATGTTCTCTATACCGGCGGCCTGCAGGTCGAAACCAGCATCAACCTGGCGATGCAGAAAGTCGCTCGCGAGGCGGTCAAGCAGAATCTGCGCAACCATGATAAACGCCACGGCTACCGGGGGGCCGAGCGGGTGCTCAAGGCGACGGAAAGGGCAGAGTTCCTCAATGAGCAGAACAAAGAATTCAGCAAGGAACCGCTGACCCGGGACAGCTATTCCCAGGCGCTGGTGGTCGGGCTCGCGGGGGGACGGCTGCTCTGCCGCATCGGCGACAAACAGGCCTATATAGAACTGGAGCAGACCAAATGGGCGGCGCCGATAGAATTCACCGCGGCCGAGGCCGAAGCGGTCGGCAACGCCGGCGAAGAAGGCGTCACCCGTTTTCCTCCCGGAGCTCTGATTGAGGTCAGGGTCCTGGATCCGGACAGCGAACCGGTCGAACTGGCCCTGGAACAGGAACCCCAGGCGCAAGGCGCTCTGGTTGCCGTCGATCCGTTCACCGGACAGATCAAAGCCATGGTCGGCGGCTACGATTTTTCCACCAGCCAGTTCAACCGGGCGATCCAGGCCAAGCGCCTGCCCGGTTCGGGGATCAAGCCGCTGATTTACGCCGCCGCCCTGGATCGGGGCTATACTCCCGCCAGCATCATTCTCGACAGCCCCCTGATCTACGAGAACAGAAAAGAGGACAGCGGCAAGCTGGAAGAATGGAAACCGAAAAACTATGAAGAAAAATTCTACGGCCCGACCCGTTTCCGCTACGCCCTGGCCCACTCACGCAACGTCGTCACCATAAAAATCCTTGAAGATATCGGCGTCAACTATGCCGCCAATTATATTCAAAAACTGGGGATCGAAACGCCGATGCAACGTGACCTGTCCATGGCCCTCGGCTCAACCGCGGTCACTCCTCTGGAAATGCTGACCGCCTATACGGTCTTCGCCAATGGCGGCGTGCTGGTCCCGCCGACCTATATCACCCGGATCCGCGACCGCAACGGCCGCATTCTCGAATCGATCGATCCGGCGGACTTCGCCACCGGCATGGCGTCCGACCAGCATCTGATCCGCAAACCGCCGCGGCGGGTGATTTCGCCGGAGACCGCCTATCTGATCACCAACATCATGGAAAGCGTCGTCCGTGAAGGCTCCGGCTGGCGCGCCAAAGCCGTCGATCGCCCGTCAGCGGGCAAGACCGGCACCACAAACGATCTGAAAGACGCCTGGTATATCGGCTTCATCCCCCAACTGGCCTGCGTCTCCTGGGTCGGTTACGACCAGGAACGCCCCCTGGGCAAAAACGAAACCGGCTCGCGCGCGGCGGCGCCGGCCTGGGTCCATTTTATGCAAGCGGCGGCCACCCAATATCCCGTAAAAAACTTCCGCGTCCCCGACAGTATCGAATTCCACCCTATCGACAAAAAGAACGGTCTTCTCCTGGCGGAAGACGACAAGGACGCCTACTATGAGGCCTTTGCGCCGGGTACCGCGCCGACGCGCAGAAGCGGCGAAAAAGAACTGAAAGCCCGCGACTTCTTCCGCCTCGATCTCGAAGGCACGCTTTAACCGCCGCATTCTGCCCCGGTTGACGTCAACCGGATCAGGCGGCGGCTTCCGGTTTCGGTTGATCCCCTGCCAACCCAACAGCAAAGCCACCCTCACGGGTGGCTTACAACACCTCCGGTATGCTCACGGAGGTTCTTGGAATAGCGAGTGCAATCCGCTTGCTCTGTCAGGCGGTAACGTCCTGGATCCCGCCATGGCGAATAATTTCGCCATCCATCAGATAAACGACGTCCTCAGCGATGTTCGTCGCCAGATCGGCAATTCGTTCCAGATAGCGGGAAACCGACAGATACAGCATATAACCGTCCATCAGTTCCAGGTTGTTGCGAATCGCCTGCTTGATCAAATCAAAGTTGGCTTTATGCATCCGGTCAATTTCATCGTCCAGTTCAACCGTCCGGCGCGCCAGTTCGGAATCCTGCTGAACCAGCGAATCAAGACTCATCTTCAGCATCTTCAGCACCAGCTTGGCCATCACATCGACATCGTAAGGGCTGTCGATTACGATCGCCCCGCTCAAATCCTTGGCCCGGGCCGCCGCATTGGCGGCGAGATCGGCGATCCGCTCAAGGTCATTATTGATTTTCAATACAGAAATGATAAACCGCAGGTCATTGGCCACCGGCTGGTGCAGGGCCAAAACCTTTAACCCTTCCTCTTCGATGGTGATTTCAAGATTGTCGATCTCCGCATCGCCTCTGATCACCTCATCGGCCAGATCATTATCATGCAACAGAAGACTCTGAACCGCTTTTTCCACCCGCCCCTCGACCGTCGCCGTCAACGCCAGCAACTGCCGCTTGAGGTTGTCGAGCTCTTTCATTATTAACAGACCCATACGTACTTTATCCTTTCCGGTTGAGCGCTTAACCGAAACGTCCGGTGATATAATCTTCGGTTTGCTTGTTTTGCGGCTTCACGAACAACTCATCCGTCAAACCAAATTCTATCAAATTCCCCTCAAAGAGAAAGGCCGTGTAGTCCGACACCCGGGCCGCCTGCTGCATGTTATGGGTGACGATGATGATAGTGAAATTGTCGCGCAACTCGCCGATCAATTCTTCAACCCGCGCCGTCGATTTCGGATCCAGGGCGCTGCAGGGCTCATCCATCAGGATGACCCGCGGATTAACGGCAATCGCCCGGGCGATACAGAGTCGCTGCATCTGCCCGCCGGACAACCCGAGCGCGCTCTCCTGCAGGCGATCCTTGACCTCATCCCACAACGCCGCACCCTTCAAGCTGGTTTCCACCCGCTCATCGAGCAGCTTTTTATCCTTCTCGCCGGCGATGCGCAGCCCGTAGATCACGTTTTCGTAAATCGACTTCGGAAAGGGGTTCGACTTCTGAAACACCATTCCGACTTTGCGCCTCAGTTCAATGATATCCGTGGATTTTTCATAAATACTTTCGCCGTCGAGAATGATCTCACCCTCGACGCGGCAGCCGTCGATCAGGTCGTTCATGCGGTTGAAACAGCGCAGCAGCGTACTTTTGCCGCAGCCCGACGGACCGATCAACGCGGTGACCTGTTTTTCCGGAAAGCTGAGATCAATCCCGTGCAGGGCCCGCGCATTGCCGGGATAATAGAACTTCAGGTTGTTCACCTGGACTATCGGATTATCAATCGTAACCTCGGTCATCGTTTTATGTTCTCCTAAAAGGTTCCGAACGTGTAACGCTTCTTCATCTTATTGCGCAAACGGATCGCCACGCTGCTCATGATCAGCACGATCAAAACCAGCAGCAGGGTCGTGACAAACACCATCGGCTTGGCCGCCTCGACATTGGGCGACTGAAAACCGATATCATAGATATGAAACCCCAGATGCATGAATTTGCGATCCAGGTGAAAATAGGGGAAGTTGCCGTCGATCGGCAGGGCCGGCGCCAGTTTCACCACCCCGGTAATCATCAGGGGCGCAACTTCGCCCGCGGCCCGCGCCATGGCCAGAATCAGGCCGGTCATGATGCCGGGAGAAGCCATCGGCAGCAGAATCCTCACCAGGGTCTGGAATTTGGTCGCTCCCAAAGCATAAGAGCCTTCGCGCATTTCCCGCGGGATGGCGCCCAAGGCCTCTTCGGTCGAAACAATCACCACCGGCACCGTCAGCAGCGCCAGCGTCAGACTGGCCCAAAGCAGCCCCCCGGTCCCGAAGGTCGGCGTCGGCAGGCGCTCGGGGAAGAACAGGGTATCGATGCGATGGCCGATGCCGTAAATAAAAAAGCCGAGACCGAAGATCCCGTAAACAATCGACGGGATTCCGGCCAGATTGTTGACCGCAATCCGGACGATCCTGACCAGCAGCCCCTCCTTGGCGTATTCGCGCAGATAAACGGCGGCAATCACCCCCAGGGGAAAGGAAAACAGGCTCATGACGAAGATCAGCATGACCGTGCCGAAAATCGCCGGGAAAAGGCCCCCCTCGGTATTCGACTCGCGCGGCTCGCCGACAAACAGCACGCCCAGTTTTTTCAGATAGAAAGCCGCCTTGCTCCCGACCGACATCTGATTCGGCGCATAAACCTGGACGATATCGGCCAGGACGATTTCTTTTTCGGTCCCTTGAGCATCGGTAAAAATCGCTTTTGCTTCGCGCAGTTTCTCCGTCTGCCGGCTCTGGACATCGATCAAGCCGGCGAACAGCTTGTTAAGTGTCTCTTTTTCTTTGTTCAGCTCGGCACGTTTCAGGTCCGTCGGCGGAAGCTGTTTATAATCGTATTTCAGTTCCTTGAGCCGCTTTTGTTCCATCTGATAGCTGGCGTTTTTAAGCTTTTCGTCAAGTTCGTCCAGGTCTTTCCGTTGTTCGGCAAGCGTCCGCAGCTCCGTCCGCAATTGCGCCAGCGACGCCGGCTGCTCTCCCTGCGGAGTTTTCAACCGCTGCAGTTCGCCGTAAAAATCGCCGTGCTCGATACGCTCCAGCACCAGCAACGATGTCGGGACGGTTTCGGCGACGATCTGCGCCTCGTCGAGCCAGCGGAAATCGAGCCCGTACATATCGCGGTTGGCGATCTTGTACTGCCGCCGCAGGCCCGTGTGGTCGACCGTCGGTTCAGTGCGGATCAGCTTGCCGGCCAGCCGGCTGCCGTCCTTAAGCTGGAGCACATGCAATTCACCCGGCCAGAAAACACCCAGGCCGTTGACCATGATGACGATCATCAGGGTAATGGCCGTCAACAGCGTGATCGAGAGAGCGGCCGCCGACAACCACACCATCGGTTCGCCGACCCGCCAGTATTTATTTGCCTCTTTTACTGTTTTCTTCATCATCTCGGATCCTAAAAACGACCATATTTGGCCCGCAGCCTCTGGCGCACGATTTCAGCGACCGTGTTGACGATAAAAGTCATCACGAACAGGATAACGGCGGAAAGAAACAGGGTCCGGTAGAGCGAGCCGTCGACCGGAGCCTCGGGAACCTCTACCGCTATATTGGCGGATAAAGGACGCATCCCGTTGAAAATACTGAAGTCCATGATCGCCGTGTTGCCGGTGGCCATCAGCACGATCATGGTTTCGCCCACCGCCCGGCCGAAACCGATCATGGTTCCGGCGAAGATCCCCGGGCTGGCTGACGGCAGGATCACCCGCCAGACGGTCTGCCAGCGGCTCGCGCCCAAGGCCAATGACGCGGCCTTGAGGCTGGGAGGAACATTCGAGAGCGAATCTTCGGCAATGGTAAAGATAATGGGGATGACGGCAAAACCCATGGCGAAGGCGATAATGATACAGTTACGCGGATCGTACCGGGTGCCCATCTCATCGAACAGCCACTGTTTCAAATCCCCGCCGAACAGCCAGTTTTCCATGCCCGGGCCGAGAACCGCGGCAAGCGCGACCGCCATGATCACGACCGGCGCGATGGCGACAAACTCGAACCCGCGTTCAACCCGTTTCAACGGCTCGACCTTGCGCGCCGCCTGCCACACGGCGATGCTGATCATCAGCGCCACGGGAATCATGAGCAAACTGAGAAACGTCGACCCCAGAGAGCGTTCAATCAAAGGCGCCAGCCAGAGCGCGGCCAGAAAACCGATGATGACCGTCGGGATCGCTGCCATGACCTCGACCGCGGGCTTGACCACCCCTTTGAAGCGGGGCCGGGCGAACTGGCTGGTATAGATCGCGCCGAAAATCGCCAGGGGAACGGCAAACAGCATGGCGTAAAAGGTGCCTTTGAGAGTGCCGAAAATGAGCGGGGTCAGGCTCAGTTTCGGCTCGTAATCATCGGTTCCGGCGGAGGATTGCCAGACCCAGGCCGGCTCGGGATAGCCCTCGTACCAGACTTTTCCGAACAGGGTCTTCAAACTGATTTCCGGATGCGGGATATCGAGCTTCCAGGTCGCCACTTTGCCGCTGTCCGTCAGGACGATCACGCCATTGCCGCGGGTCGAAAGCCCATAATCGACAATCTGTTCTCCCGGCAGTGCTATCCCGACCAGAAAGCGTTCACTGGTCATATGACTGAGTTGCAGACCGTCAGCCGCGCTGCTGACCACCGACTTGTTCTGCGGCGTGGGCGAGACCCCGTCCACCGGGGAGGCATGCCCGGTCAGATCGTGGATCCGGGTCAACGTCCAGCCCTCGTCCGTGCGTACCGGAAACCAGGTGGTCACCGCGCCGGTTTCATCGCCGACAATCAGCGAAACGTCCCCAAAAATCAGGTCGAGAGCGGTAATTTTACGCTGATCGGCAAAGGCCCGGGTTTTTTCCAACAGCTTTGGTTCTGCGCTATCGCTCAGGTCCCAGCGCAGGATCTCCCCGCTGTCGGTGCCGACAAACACCCGGTCGCCGTTACCGGACATCGCCAGCGCCGTCACCCGGCCGTCGACCTCAGGCTGCAAATCATGGGTTTGGACAACCCGCTCTTCCCCTCCGAACAGGCTTTCCGTTTCTGCGACAATCGTGACCTGCAAATCACCGCTGCGAAACAGATCCGTACGAACCTGGCGCCCATCTTCATCGACGCGGGCCAGAGTCTCGACCGGCAGCCCGTTTTCCAACGGCGCGAAGGCCGCCATTTGCTCCAGCTTATGGCGAATCGTTCTCCGGTTATTCTTTTTTTCATCGAAGAAAGGATAAAATTTAACCTGCTCGATGGTCACGCTGCCGTCGTCCCATACCAGCGTGTGATTCAGGCGACCATAGGACTGCGCGGATATCAGTCGCGAAGATCCGGTTTCGCTGTGAACCTGCAGAGTGTCGATCGGCGAGCCGTCCGCGATATGAAAAAAATGAACTTGTCCGGACTGATCCAGGCGGTAACCGGTTTCCAGGTATTCATCCATCCCAAGCGCCAATACTTTTTCCTCATTGGGCGTGGAATCCAATTGAAAACCGGCAACCAGCTCCTTATCCGGCGCAAGGAACAAAGGCAATGAAACCTTGGCGATCAGAACCAGAATGAAGATAACGCTGAAAATGATCGCCATCCCGCCGACGGTAATGACCCATTTGGCGATCCGGTCATTGCGTCTGACCTTTTTTAGAAAAGCTGGATTCATAAGCCTGTTCTTTCATTTTCGGGAGACAAAAACAAGCCCTGTCCCGTGAGGAAAAGGGGGCAGGGCTTGCCTTTTGTACAGGTTAAACGAACCGGCTCAGCTTAGTCGAGCAGGGCCAGCTGCTTTTTGGCGACTTCCGCCGGCAGGGGGAGGAAACCGTCCTTGACGACCACTTCCTGCCCTTCTTTGGACAGAACGTATTTGAGAAACTCCTTGACCAGCGTCGGCAACGGCTTGTTCGGCTCTTTGACGATATTGATGTAGAGCATCCGGCCGAGCGGATAGTTGCCGCTCAGAACGTTCTCGTAGTTCGGGATATAAGCGCTGCCACCGTCCTTGGCGGAAAGCGGCAAGGCTTTGACGCCGGAGGTGATGTAACCCATGCCGGAGTAGCCGACACCGGCCTTGTCTTCAGTTACCCCGAGGACCACGGAGGCGTTCCCCGGCTGTTCTTTAACCGTGTCTTTATAATCACCTTTTTTCAGGGAAGTGCTCTTGAAGAAACCATAGGTCCCGGAGGCGGAATTACGGCCGTAAAGGCTGATCGGTTTGTTGCTCCAGTCGCCGCTCAGGCCAAGCTGGCCCCAGGTCGTGACATCGGGACCGCCGCGTTTCTGGGTTTTGGAAAAAATCGAATCGACCTGGGTCATCGTCAGCTGTTCCAGCGGATTGTCCTTATTGACGAACACGGCCAGGGCGTCCAGAGCCACGCCGATGGTGGTCGGCTTGAAACCGTACTTGGCTTCGAATTTATCGACTTCCTTGTTTTTCATTTTCCGCGACATCGGGCCCAGCTGGCTGGTGCCTTCGATCAGTGCCGGCGGAGCGGTACTGGAACCTTTGCCTTCGATCTGGATATTGACGTTCGGGTATTTTTTACGGAACCCTTCGGCCCAGAAGGTCATCATGTTGTTCAGGGTATCGGAACCGACGCTGCTGAGGTTGCCGGCCACACCCTGGACCTTGACATAGTCATTGAGGTTGACGTCGACCTTAATCGGAGCGGCCAGCAGGGAACCGGCCCCAACGGCCAGGGCAACCAAGGCCACGGCCAGACCTTTAAAGGTTAACATTGTTTTTTTCATACGGTTTTTCTCCTTTATCGTTGTTGATAAAAATGTGATGCGCGGCACAATGAACGCCTTTTGTTAGGATCGTGTTAGGGCAATGTGAGAACTCCGCTAATTAACCCGCCGGGCCGGGCCGGCTAGCCCCGATACGTCTCAATCAGCCGTTCGACAAAAGCCGGATCTTTTTTATCGACTTCAAAAATGACGGTCTCGCCGCCGGGTCCGGCGCCCAACAAGGTTTTGGTGTAAGGCAGGTGATGGTTTTTAACGAATGCGTCACGGGTCTCGGGATTGCCGATGACATAGATCCGGCCGTTGTATTTGTAGACGCTGTAATTGTCCCCTCCGGCGTCGACCACAAAGGGAATCCGGTTATATCGCTCAATCAGGCCATCCGCAAAAGCGGCATCCTTCTTGTCCACTTCAAAAACCACGGTTTCGCCCTGCGGCCCGGCGCCGAGGATGGTTTTCGTGTAGGGCAGGTGATGGTGCGCGGCGAACATTGCGTTCATTTTATCGCTGGCCGTCACATAGAGGCGATCGGCATAGGCCCAGACCGTAAAACCGTCTTCACCGGAAACGATTTTTTCCGGCCCCATGGCGGTTGAGTTTTTCCCGGCGCCCGCGCATCCGGCAACAAACAGCGCCAACAGCAAAAGAACAGAACAAAATTTTTTCATAAGTCAACTCCTTCAGCAGAATGAAAATTAAATATCACCGCAACTAACCAGCGAAATTTGAGCGCGGCATGTGGATCGGGTTAGAAAATCGTGAGCGCCGGCAAGCCGGTGCCGCCGTGCTAATGACCGAACCCGGGTTGCCGCTGGCGCCGCAGCCGCTCCCGCAGTTCCTGCGCTTCGACCGACAGGGTGGCGACCGGGTAGGCGCTGAGCCGATCGATTCCGATCTCTTCGCCGGACTCCAGACAATAACCGTAAGTTCCCTCCTCGATCCGTTTCAGCGCGGCATCGATCTGCGCGATGATGACGCCGGTACGCCGACCGGCGATGAAGTCGAGGGCCCTGTGACTGTCCTTAACGCTGCGATCGATCAGATCCCCCCCGTTGTCGTCGTTGCTTCTGATCCGCTGCCGCGAGGACAGATTTTCCCGCAGCAACCGCTCGCGCCAGGCCAGTAAGAGCCCCCGGAAAAAGTCTCGCTGGCGCCGGCTCATATAAGGTTCGTTCGCGTCAGGCTGGTAGGCTTTAACAAGTACACTCATGCCGAAATCCTCCTCCGTGCCGAAGTTTGGCGAGAAGTAACGGACAAATGTTAGCGATTGATGATCGCCCGGCCAGATCTTCATAAGGATCGGTCCGGGGAACCCCGGCGGCGGCAGACCCTGCGGTTGTCTAGACTAATTTTCTTTTAACCGCTTTTTAACCTGATCCAAACATTCGGGCGGCATTCTGTGCGCGGATAAAGGAGGCAAGCCGTGCAGCCCGCTGTACAGACAACACGCTATCAACAGATTTCCCGGTCTTTGAGCGCCCGCATCAGCGCCGGCGACTACGCTCCCGGAGAACAATTGCCCACGGAGCTGGAGCTGAGTTCGCACTTCCAGGTGAATCGTCATACGGTGCGTGAAGCGATCAGGGAACTGAAGAATGACGGCCTGATTTTCAGCGTCCGCGGCAAAGGCAACTTCGTTGCCGCCAATAAAATCATTTACCGCCTGACCGATAAGGTCCGCTTTACCCAGAACATTCTCGATTCAAAACAGATTCCCGGTTCCAGCCTGATCGCCTGGACCGAACGGCCGGCAACCGGCGACATTGCGCAAAAGCTTGATCTTCCGCTGAACCGTGCGGTGCTGGAACTCCATATTCTCCGCACGGTCAACGAACTGCCGTTCAGCATTGCCGCCTCCTATCTGCCGGCGGAACGCTTTCGCGGCCTGCCGCAGTTGATCGACGGCTCGTTTTCGCTTTACACCCTGCTCAAAGAACATTATCGGGTCGATCCGCAACGCCGGGAATCGCAGATCGAAACCCGCCTGCCCGATAGCGACGAAATGTGCTTGCTGCAATGCTCGGCGCGCCAGCCGCTGTTGATCATCAACAGTGTCGCCACGGATATGCAGCACCGCCCGATCGAATATGTCCAGACCCGTACGCGCGGGGATCTCGGCACGCTGGCCATCGACTTCCGGCAACTCGGGCCGACAGGAGCCGCGCAATGACTTCCGCCGAGCCGCTGTTCCGCGAAGCCACGGCAAAAGACCTGAGCGCGTTGCTGCCCCTCTATCGCCAGCTGACGGGCAGCCGCGGCGATTTTTTTAACCTGGACCAGGCGGAAAAGATTTTCCTGCGCCTCGGAAATTACCCGGACTATGCGATTTATGTCGCCGAACACCGGCGGCGGATCGTCGCCACCTTCGCCCTGTTGGTCATGGACAGCCTCGGGCACATGGGCGTTCCGGCGGCCGTTCTTGAAGACGTCGTGGTGGCCGAGCAGCACCGCGGCACCGGAATCGGCCGGCGGATGATGTCCTTTGCCGCCGCTCTGGCCCGTCAGAAAGGCTGCAGTAAACTTTTTTTCTGCAGCGGCCTGGAGCGCACGGACACCCACCGGTTCTACGAAAACCTCGGTTTCAGGCAACATGGCTACAGTTATCACCTCAATCTTTGAACAGGAAATCAAACCACAATGAACAGGTTAACGGATCAAAACGTCGGCACCGCGATTGTCAACGACATGCCCCGCGAAGCGGTGCGCGAACTTCTCGAACTGGCGGAAAAAGCACCGATTGAAATTATCAGCACGCCCAGGTCGGGCCTGAACATGATGCATGTGCTCGATGCTTTCGACAGTGAATTTTTACTCGGCGAAGTTCTGGTTTCCAGCGCTGAAGTCGTGCTCGACGGCAAGCGCGGCTTCGGCATGGTGACCGGGGACGAACCGGAACGTTCACTGGCGCGCGCCTGCGCCGAAGTCCTGCTGACCGGCGCGGATGAAATTTTAAAAACCCGTGTGCAGAAACTGCTTGCCCGCGAGCAGGACAGGCTCGAAGGACAGCGCGACCGGGAGCGCCGCCTGATCGCTTCAACCCGCGTCAACTTTGACCTCATGGCGGGGCAGTGACCATGGCCATGACTCAGAGTTGTCTGGACAACCACGACTGCTTCCGCGTTTTGCTGCAGGCGATGAGCCGTCCGGGGACCATTTTCCCCCTTCCCGAAACAGCGGACCGGGGACTTTTGCCGGATGCCCTGCGGGTACTCGATACCGTCGTCGATCAGCAGTCGAGCTGCTGCCTGCTCGATGCCGATCCCGGGTTCGCCGCTCAGTTGCAAGACCTGACCCACACCATGTTCAAACCCGCGGATGAGGCCGATTTTCTGCTCGCCTTCTCCGGCCACAGCCGCGGTCGGTTGCTGAAAGCAAAGCGCGGTCGGCTCGCTTTTCCCGATCAGGGGGCGACGATTCTGTTCGGAGTCGACAGCCTGAGCGACGGCGACCGGGACAGCGGCGTGCCCCTGAGCGGCCCCGGTATCAAAGCGGTGAACTATCCCGCATCGCCGGTTTGGGGCCGGAGGAGCTGAAACATCTGCACCTTGTAAATGCGGAGTTCCCCTTGGGCGTCGACGCGATTTTTCTGGACCGTAAGAGCAATCTGATGTGTATCCCCCGTTCGACCCGGATCGGAGTTCATTGACATGGCATACGTCGCAGTCAAAGGCGGCCGTCAGGCGATTGACAACGCCTGCGACCTGTTAAGCTACCAGCGCCAGAAAGGCGCTTCCCGGCCCCTGGAGGTCGAACAGATCGAGGAACAGCTTTATCTCGGTGTCGACCGGATCATGAGCGAAGGCGGGCTTTATGCGCCCCAACTGGCGGCACTGGCCCTGAAACAGGCCGCCGGTGACAGTTTCGAAGCGGCTTTCATGCTGCGCGCCTATCGGGCGACCAAACCCCGGCTGTTGCACTCACCGGCCCGTTCGATGAACAACATGCGGATCATCCGCCGCATCTCCGCGGCGTTCAAAGAGGTTCCCGGCGGACAGATTCTCGGGCCGACCAGCGACTATACCCTGCGCCTGCTCGATTTCGAGTTGCTCGAGGACAGCACCGCGCGCCGCCGGGCCTTTAAGGAAAAGCTGTTCCGCCAACCGGACAATGCAACCGAACTGCCGGACAGCTTTCCCAAAGTGGTCGAGATCCTGCGCCGCGACGGCCTGCTGGTGGACAAAACGGCGCTGAAACGGGAAGCCGAACCTTTCGATCTGACCCGCTCCTCGCTGACCTACCCGGCGCCGCGCAGTGCCGGTCTGCAGGCCCTGGCCCGGGGGGAAAGCGGCGGCATGCTGGCCCTGGCCTATTCGAGCATGCGCGGATACGGCAATGTCCATCCGACCATCGGCGAGCTGCGCGTCGGTTACGTACCTCTGGAAGTCCCTCATCCACACACCGGCGAGCCCTATCTCGTCGGCGAGGTCAAAGTCACCGAAGCCGAACTGGTGGCCCGGTATGACGGCGACGACGACGGCCCGCCGAAATTCACTCTCGGTTACGGCCTCTGTTTCGGCCAGAACGAGTTGAAAGCCATCTCCATGGCCGTGCTCGACCGCACCATGCGCAATGAAGACGGCGACGCCCCGGCGGAAAACCAGGAATTCGTCCTGTCGCACATCGACGGCATCGAAGCCATGGGTTTCTGCAACCACTGGAAGCTGCCCCACTATGTCGATTTTCAGTCGGATCTCGATCGGCTGCGCAAAACCCAGCGGCTGGACCGCGAGGAGGGGCAATCATGAGGATAAAAGAGTGGACGACGCAACACACCGAAAGCGCCGTTAACGGATACAATTTCGCTTTTCTCGATGACCATGCCAAGAGAGAGGTGCGCCGCAGCCTGCTCAAAGCGGTCGCCATTCCCGGCTACCAGGTCCCTTTCAGCTCGCCGGAAATGCCGATTTCCCGGGGCTGGGGCACCGGCGGCCTGCAGATCACCCTGTCGCTGGTGCTGCCGCGGGATACCCTCAAGGTCATCGACCAGGGCTGTGACGACAGCGTCAATGCCGTCAATATCAAGAAGTTCGTCGCCCGTGTCGCCGCCGTGACCACCACCACCGACACCCGCGCCGCCTCGCTGATCCAGACCCGCCACCGGATTCCGGAAGAAGCCATGACCGCGGAGCAGATTCTGGTCTTGCAGGTGCCCTATCCGGAGGCCCTGCGTGAAGTCGAGCCGGCGGAAATGGAAACCCGCCGCATGCACGCCGAAGGGGACTATGCCCGCATGTGGCTCCACCTTTACGAGGATATCGTCCGGTGCGGGGAAATCAGCATCAGTTACCGCTACCCGGTTACGGTCAACGGCCACTACATCATGGACCCCAGCCCGATTCCGCGCTGGGACGTGCCCAAGTTGCACATGGCCGAAACCCTGTTCCTGTTCGGCGCCGGCCGGGAAAAACGGATCTATGCCATCCCGCCCCATACCAGGGTGGAACCGCTTGAATTTGAAGACCATAAATTCCGGGTCGAACAGTTTCCGGTCGCCTGCTGTCGCTGCGGCAGTACCGACAGTTACCTGGATGAAATCATCGATGATGCCGACGGATCGCGTCGCTATTTCTGTTCCGACACCGGCTATTGCGACAAGAGGTGTGCCTGATGAACGCGCTGCTGAAAGCCGCCAATTTAAGTAAAATCTTCGGCCCGGGCTGCCCCCGCTGTATCGAATCGACCGGCCCGGAGCACGAAACCAACGTGTGTCCCCATTGCCGCTCCGTAGTGGCCTGCAACGCGGTCGATTTCGAACTCCACGCCAATGAAGTGCTGGGCATCGTCGGCGAAAGCGGCTCCGGTAAAAGCACCCTGATCAAACTGGCCCATTTCGAGTGGGAAGCAAGCGCCGGGGAAATGTTCCTGCACCGTACGGCGCTGCCTGCGGGCTTGGCGGAACTGGTGGCCGAACACCAGGCGGACTACACGCCTAACCTTTTCGCCTTGAGTCCGTTCCAGCAACGCCAGATCCGCAACGCCCTGATGGGAATCGTTTATCAAAACCCCTACCTGGGACTGCGCATGAACGTCAGCTCCGGCGGCAATATCGCAGAGCGCCTGCTCGGCGCCGGCTGGCGGCATATCGGCCGGATGCGCGAACGGGCGTCCGAACTGCTGGAAAAAACCGAAATCCCGCTTAAACGCATGGATGAACCGCCGAAAAATTTCAGCGGCGGGATGCAGCAACGGGTCCAGATCGCCAAAGCGCTGTCCAACAATCCCCTGCTGTTGCTGCTGGATGAAGTCACCACCGGCCTCGACCTGTCGGTCCAGGCCCGGGTGCTGGACCTGATCCGCGGACTGCAGCGCGAATTTCAGCTGTCGATGCTGGTGGTTTCCCACGATCTGGGGGTCATCAACCTGCTGTGCAACCGCACCCTGGTGATGAAACACGGCCGGGTGGTGGAAGCGGGGCTGACCGACCAGATCCTGCAGGATCCTCAACATCGCTATACCCAGTTACTGGTTGCCTCGCAACTCTAGCATCAACCCGGAGCGATGCATGAGCAACGGCAAAAAAGCGCCCGCCATTCACGGCTTCGGGACTAAGGACAAGACTATGCTGACGGTCGAAAACCTCACCAAAACTTTCAACCTGCGGATCTTGCGGGACAAACAGATTTCCGGCTGCCGCGATATCTCCTTTGCCATGGATGCGGGACAGTTTTTCGCCCTGGCCGGACCGAGCGGCAGCGGCAAAAGCACCGTGCTGAAGTGCATCTACCGCACCTACCTGCCCAGTTCAGGCGCGATCTGGTACGCTTCCGCCGGTTACGGCCGGGTTGATCTGGCGACCGCCCCGGAACGGCTGCTGCTGGATATCCGCAATCATGAAATGGGTTATGTCTCGCAGTTCCTCAATGTTGTTCCCCCGGGTCTCGGCCATCGACCTGGTGATGGAGCCGATCCTGTCGCGCCATGGGGCGGGCCGGGAGGAAGCCCGCTCACGGGCCGCCGACCTGCTCGAGCGGCTTGATATTCCAACCGCGCTTTACGACGCCTATCCGGCCACCTTCAGCGGCGGCGAACAGCAGCGCATCAATATCGCCCGCGCCGTCGGCTGGAAGCCGCGGCTGCTGCTCCTGGACGAGCCCACGGCGTCGCTGGACGGACAGTCGATCGACCGGGTGCTGGATCTGTTGCGGGAGTTGCAGCGCGAGGGCACCACCATGATCGGAATCTTTCACGATCCGGAAATCATGAAAAAATCCGCCGGTTATATTTATTACCTGCAGTAGGATCACGACCATGTCAGCCGATTTCAGCATCATCAACGCCAAAGTGGTCACGCCGACGGAAATCCTCGAAGACGCCGCGGTAAGCGTTGAGAACGGGATGATCAGCGCCGTCACCGCGACGCACAGCACCGGCAAACAGACCATTGTCGATGCCCGGGGACGCTACCTGCTGCCCGGATTCGTCGATCTTCATTGCGACGCTGTGGAGCGCAGCATTGAACCGCGCCCGGGGACTTTCTTCCCCACCGCTGTCGCCCTGTCCGAACTGGACAAAAACCTGGCGTCCTGCGGTGTCACCACCATGTATCATTCCCTCTGTTTCGCCGAGAACGAGATCGGCGTTCGCTCCAACCGCATGGCCGCGTCCATTCTGCGTCAGGTCAACGCCATGAAGGACAATTTCCGGGTCAGAACCAGGGTGCACACGAGGTTTGAAATCACCGACAGAAGCGCGGTCCCGGTTCTCAAGGAATTGATTCAGGACCATCAGGTGGGGCTGTTTTCCTTTATGGATCATTCTCCGGGGCAGGGCCAGTTCAAAACCGTCGGTTCTTTTAAAGATTATTACGGCCCGATGTACAAAAAAACCGAAGCCGAAATGGACGCCCTGATCGCGGATAAACTGCGCCTGCGCAACGGCGAAGCCGGGGGTTATGTCGATGAACTGCTCGAACTTTGCGCGCGCTGCCATGTCCCCGTGGCCTCTCATGACGACGACAGCCCGGAAAGGATCGGCTGGTTGAAGCGGCGCGGAATTACCCTGTCGGAGTTTCCCGTCAACCTGGCCACGGCAAGTGCCGCGGCAGAGCAGGGGGTCCGGACCCTGCTCGGCTCGCCCAATGTCTTTCGCGGCAGTTCACAGAGCGGAAATTTAAGCGCCCGCGAAGCGATCGCCCAGGGGTACGGCGACATTCTCTGCTCGGATTACGCCCCTCTGACCCTGCTCCATGCGGTCTTCGCTTTGCACGAACGGGGACTGAAAACACTGCCTGAAGCGGTCCGGATGACCAGTCTCAACCCGGCGCAAGCCGTCGGTATCGCCCGGCGCACCGGCTCGATTGAGCCCGGCAAGGAAGCCGATCTGATCCTGGTCGGCAACGGTCATGATTTTCCCCGCATTCACCGGACGTTCGTAACAGGCCGGGAGGTGTTTCGGACATGTTGAGGATCGGCAGCAATATCAGTGAAGTCAGGATCGACGGCAGTCTCAAGAACCTGCGCCACGATCTCGATTATTTTCTCAACTTCGGTCTGACCGCAGCGGAAATCGGCGTCCACGGCACGGACGCGATCCGGAACGGAAAACTCGATCCGCAACGGCTGGAAAAGATCCGGAAAATCCTTGGTCATTATCCTTTTTCCTACAGTGTCCACGCGCCGAATCCGCTCAATCTGATGGATGAGGAGGATTTCGACCTGCATGTCGACGTCATGCGCGCCAGCCTGGAATTTTCCCGGGCCGTAAAAGCGGAAGTGCTGGTCTATCATCCCGGGCGGTTTCAGGCCGAAGAGCGTTTCGGGCCGCTCGGAAAGCAGGAGATCCCGGAGGTCGATCAGCAGCGCCTGCTCGACCTCGAAGCGGAGGTCCTGCAGAATTTCGCCGCCGAATTTCCCGATCAGGTCATCGGCATGGAAAACGCCCGCCCTTATCGCCATCACTCGCCCTACTGCTATGCGGAATCCCTCGCCGCCTTGAAACGGCAGGTCGACAGAATCGACCGTGCCAATGTCGGAATCACCCTCGATTTCGGCCACCTGCATATGGCCGCGCAATTCTACGGGTTCGATGAAATTGAAGCGGTCAGGGATATCGCCCCCTTAATCCGCCACTGTCACGTGCACGATAATTTCGGCGGCGCCGTCTATCACACGGAAAAACAACAGACCCACCAGATCCCGTTCGGCAAGGGCGACTCGCATATGCCGGTCGGCTGGGGCGACATCGATTTCCGCAGCCTGTTCGAGCAATTCCTGCATCAATACAAAGGGCTGCTCATCACCGAACTGCGCAGCCGCTATTTCGAAGCGACGGGAGAGTCGGCCGCCAACATCATCCATATTGCCAAAGCCTTGCGGGCCGCCTGAAAGGACCCTGATCATGGACCGATCGACTCCGGACAACCCCTACCTGTTGCTCACCCCCGGGCCGCTGACCACCACTGCGAGCGTGAAGCGGGCGATGCTGCGCGACTGGTGTACCTGGGACAAAGAGTACAACGCCATCGTTCAGGACATCCGTGCGCGGCTGGTCGCCCTGGCCACGGAACAGCCCGGCTATACGGCCGTCCTGATGCAGGGCAGCGGCACCTTCTCGGTCGAGGCCGCCATTACGACGGCGTTACCCGACACGGGCAAATTACTGGTGCTGACAAACGGCGCTTATGGCCGGCGCATGGTCCGGATCGCCCGCCGGGCGGGGATTCCCGTTCAGGTGCAGGATTCCGGCGAGTTGCAACCGCCGGATCTCGGCCGGCTGGCAAAAACCCTGAAAGCCGACAGCGCCGTCACTCATGTCGCCGTCGTCCATTGCGAAACCACCACCGGCATGCTGAACCCGATCCGGGAGCTCGGCGCCATCGTCAAAACCGCGGGGAAGACATATATCGTCGACGCCATGTCGAGCTTCGGCGGCATCCCCTTCGATATGGCCGCCGTCGGGGCGGACTTTCTCGTCAGCAGCGCCAACAAATGCATCCAGGGCGTACCCGGTTTCGGCTTTGTCATTGCCGCGCGCAAAGAGCTGGAGTCCTGTCGGGGCCGAGCCCGCTCCCTGAGTCTGGATCTTTACGATCAATGGAAAACCATGGAGGACCGGCACGGCAAATGGCGCTTCACCTCGCCGACCCATACGGTACGGGCCTTCAAGCAGGCTCTGGTCGAACTGGATGCGGAGGGCGGGATCGCGGCTCGCCACCGGCGCTATGGCGACAACCATCGGATTCTGGTCTCGGGCATGCGCCGCCTGGGATTCGAGTGTCTGCTGCCCGATCGCGATCAGTCCCCGATCATTACCGCATTTCTCAGCCCCAGCGCCGCGGACTACGACTTCGAGCGCTTTTATGACCGGCTCAAGCAGGCCGGGTTCGTGATCTACCCGGGGAAGGTGACCGCTCTTGACAGCTTCCGGATCGGCAATATCGGCGCTATCCGGCCGGCGGACATGGAGCGCCTTTTGGGCGCGGTGGAACAGGCGATGTATTGGCGGTAAACAATAAATCAGCGCAGGATTCCGGGAGCACAACCTTCATGGCGTCAATCTCGAGGGAGCGGCCGACGGCCGCCGAGCTGCAGCAAGGAATCATGCGGTCCTCGTTATCGGCATGATCTGTCCGGGCGAAACGCTGACCTTCGGCAAAGGGAAAACGGCAGTATGAACGAACAACAACTCAACGGCAAAATCAGGCTGGTGGTCTTCGATCTGGCCGGCACCACGGTCGACCACGGCTGTATCGCTCCGGTCGCGGCATTCGTCCGCGGCTTTAAAAATTTCGGGATCGATATTTCGAGCGCTCAGGCCCGGGGCCCCATGGGCATGGAAAAAAGAGCCCACATCCAGGCCCTCGCCGCTCTGGACGACATCGCCGCACAGTGGCGCAACGTCCACGGCAGGGACATCAACGCCACGGATATCGATGCCATGTATCAGGCCTTCAGCCCGATGCTGCTGGACAGCCTGGCAGCCTACAGCGCATTGATTCCCGGCGTTGAGGAATGCATCCGCTTTCTCGGCACCCGAGGGACCGGATATGCCGCGACCACCGGCTATTTTCGCGCCGCCGCGGACATCGTACTGGAGCAGGCGCGAAAGTTCGGTTTTGCACCGCAAGCCTCCTGTTGCGCCACCGAAGTCCCCTCGGGACGGCCCGCCCCCTGGATGATCTATCGCTGCATGGAAAGCCTGGGCGTCTATCCCCCGGCCAGCGTCGTCAATGTCGGCGACACCCCGGTCGATGTCGCGTCGGGCCGCAATGCCGGAGTCTGGAGCGTCGGCGTGACGGCGAGCGGCAATGCGGTCGGCCTGGCGGCGGCAGAGCTGGCCGCCTTAAGCCGGGAAAAAAAACAAGACCTGCTCGAACCGGCGGCAAAGGACCTGCTTGCCGCCGGCGCCCATTTCGTCATCGCTTCGGTCGCGGAATTGCCGCCGCTGCTCGAGACCATCGAACAAGGCCTGGTCCGCGGGGAGACTCCAGACTGAAACCGCGGCGGTTTCCGCTTGTCTCCACAGGACATTCGAGCGCTGCCGCGGCAACAGGGAAGAACGGATATGAACGATTTCAAAACGGCGGTGTCAACACGACTGGCACAAATCGCCCATTACATCAACCGCGAGACGGGAGCGGTCGTTCCGCCGATCCAGCCGGCGACAACCTTTGCCCGCGATGAAAACTACGAATTGCGCAGTGCATATACCTACAGCCGGTACCGGAACCCGACCGGCGCTCCGGCCGAACAATTACTGGCCGAGTTGGACTGCGGCTGCGAAGCATTGCTTTTCGCTTCCGGCCTGGCTGCGGCAACCGCGGTTTTCGAAACCCTGGAGAGCGGGCAGCATGTTGTCGTACCGCGGATCATGTATCACGGGCTCCAGGATTGGTTGCGCCGCATTTCCGCCCGTCGCGATATCGGGCTGACGTATTTCGACGCAACCGATCCGGAGTCCCTGCGGCAAGCTATTCAGCCCGGTCGCAGCAAAATTGTCTGGGTCGAAACCCTGCTTAATCCGACCTGGGATGTCGTCGACATTGCCACGACCGCACGCCTTGCTCACGCCGCCGGAGCCATTCTCGCCGTCGACTCAACAGTCACTCCGCCTGTCACCATCAGACCGCTCGACCTGGGCGCCGATATCGTTTTTCACTCGGCGACCAAATATCTGAACGGCCACAGCGACGTGACTGCCGGCGTGCTCGTCTGCAAGACGGCGGATGCCCGCTGGCAGGAGATCGAAACCGTGCGCAAGCTGGCCGGCGGCATCCCCGGGCCCTTTGAAGTCTGGCTGCTGACGCGCGGCTTGCGAACCCTGGCGGTCCGTTACCAGCGGTCTTCGGAAACAGCCTTGAAAATCGCCCGGCACCTCGAAGGTCATCCTGCGGTTGAAAAAGTCCTGTATCCCGGATTAGCCTCCCATGCCGGGCACGGCATTGCCGCAAAGCAATTCTTCGGCGGTTTCGGCGGCATGCTGTCGATTCTGGTGAACGGGGGCTTTAAAGAAGCCGTCCGGGTCGCCGCGGGGACCAGGCTGTTTGTTCCCGCCACCTCACTCGGCGGCGTTGAAAGCCTGATAGAACATAGAGCCACCGTCGAGGGCCAACACAGCACCGTTCCGGACAATCTGCTCAGGCTCTCGGTCGGGATTGAAGATGCCGGGGATCTGCTCGCCGATATCGATCAGGCGCTGGCCGCCTGTTTATAACGACCTTCCGGGGCACCCTTCGCCGCCGGCAGTTCAGATCTTGACCGCCCGCTCAATATAATCGCGGTAATTTTTCAGCACGGGCGTGTAGGTTGTCTCCAACAGCGGCGATGAAATCATAAAGTCCGCGGTTGAACGGTTACAGGCCGCCGGAACATTGTAAAGCACGGAAATCCTCAGCAATGCCTTGACATCGACATCATGCGGCTGCGGCTGCATCGGGTCCCACAAAAAGATGAGCAGATCGATCTGCCCTTCGGCGATCATCGCCCCCAGTTGCTGATCGCCGCCCAGCGGTCCCGATTTCAATTTCAGCATCCTGATTTCCCTGCCAGCGTCGGAGCCCAGCTTGTCCCTGAGGGCCTCTTCGATCAGGCGGCCCGTTGTTCCGGTTGAGACCAGCTTGTGCCTGAGTAAAATTTTGTCGTTCCACTTGACCCATTCGATCAGGTCTTTTTTCCGGTTATCATGGGCCACCAGGGCAATCCGTTTAATCTCTTCCACACCATCCTCCCCGCGCATGCTTACCTGATGAAAGCACTCTCTGTCCCCATGAGTTTTGACGGTAAGCTTTTGTTCCTGATTATAACTGTTTTAGCATCTCATGAGTATGTCGCTTGTCACGGTCTGCCGGATCGATTGCGGCTGTCGCAAGCGGCACCTGTCCGGGTTAAAGGGGGATTGAACACCGAGGACACCGGAATCGGCAAAGTCAAGCCCGGGGAACCGGACTTGACTGAAAACCACTTTTTGTATATACATTGTATATCCTTTGCATCCCGCAAAGATGTCACCTTTTTCAAAGGAGAAAGACCAATGGCGAAACTGTCAAAAAAAGCAAAAAGTCTGAAAAAAGAAATCAAGGCCCGTAAAGCAAAGGTCAACAAACATCAAGGCAAGCTGAAAAAACTGAAAAAAGCCTTTAAAAAAGCCTCTTGAAAAAAATGAAAAGCCTCGCATCAATGCGGGGCTTTTCACCTTGTCGCGGCGCCGCGGCAACTCATGCGGGGGAAATTGCGCCGCTAAAACACCGCGACTCCTTTGCGCCACACATTGCGGACCACCGGCAAGCCGTCCTCAACCCCGACGCGAATCAGATCAGCGCGCTTGTCAACAGCGATTTCGCCCCGATCGTCAAGACCGACCATCTCCGCCACATTGCACGAAACCAGGGCCACGGTCTGCGGCAGGGCAAGCTTCAGCCGTTCGGTCAGATAAAAAGCCGCGTGCAACAAACTGGCCGGCACATAATCGGAGGACAGCCCGTCCAGCAGACCCAACCGGGCCAGGTCTTGAGCCGAGACATTGCCGGAATGGGAGCCGCCGCGCACCACGTTCGGCGATCCCATCGCCACCGCCATGCCATGTTTTTTCGCCGCCCTGGCGGCGGTCAGGGTGGTGGGAAATTCCGCTATCGTAATGCCGTCCCGGGCCGAGCATTCCGCGTCCAGATCCGTCGTATCGTCATGGCTGGCCAGCGGAATCTCCCGGTCCCGGGCAAATTGAATCGCCGTACGGCGGTTTCGTTCCGCATACCGGGCCTGTAACTCCAGGCGTTCCGCCCTGATCTTTCCGGCCTGCTCATCGCTCCAGCGCTTATCGCGATGATAAAGCCGCCATTTTTCCAGATCGGTCCACTGCCGCTGACCGGGGGTATGATCCATGACCGAAATCAGCTTCACCAGGGGATGCCCGCCGTATCTGCACAGGTGCGCTTCCATCTGAGCGTCCGCCACTTCGCAGCGAAAATGCAGGGCGTGATCGGCTTTGAACAGCTTTTTCTCCCGCCCCCGGCAAATGGCGTGAAACGACTCCTCCAGAATGCGCGCATCCAGGCCGCCTTCGCGCAAACCGCCCAGCGCAGGGCATCGAACACCGTGGTGATGCCCGCACCGACGATCTGCACGTCATGGGCAAGCGCGGCCGCCAGGATGGAAGGCCAGATGACGCCGGGTCGCGGCTGGATATTCTTTTCCAGGTTATCGGTATGAATTTCGATCAGTCCGGGCAGCAGGTAATCCCCGTCCAGGTCGATCGTTTTTCCGACCGGCCCCGGCAAGGGCTGACAGATGGCCTTGATATAACCGTCCGTCGTCGTCAGGTCGCCCTCGACAACCTGCCGCCGGGTGACGATCCGGGCATTGGTGAAATGTTGCTTTTCCATATCAGATCAGCAGCCTGCGCAAGCGGGAAGAGAGCATATCGATCAGGCTGACGGACACCACCATGACGAGGATAATTGCGGCGGCCCGATCATACTGAAAAGCTCGAAACGATTCATAAAAAGTGAATCCGATACCACCGGCCCCGACAATGCCGAGCACCGTCGCCGACCGCACCAGGGTTTCGAAACGATAGAGTGTCAAGCTGCTCCACAAGGGCAGCACCTGGGGAATAATACCGTAGATAATTTCATGGATATAGCCCCCGCCGCTGGAGCGAATGCCCTCAACCGGCCGCATATCCACGGCTTCGACCGCTTCGGAAAACAGTTTACTGATGATCCCGAGGTTATGAACGAACAACGCCATGACGCCGGCCAGGGGGCCCAGCCCGACAGCGGCCACGAACAGGATTGCGAAAACCAGTTCATTAATGGCACGGGCAGCGTCCATCATGCGCCGCGCCGGGAACACAACCCAAGCAGGAGCAACATTGTTGGAACACAACAGCGAAAAGACGATACCGACAATAACGGAGAGAAAAGTGCCCCAGAGCGCCATGTAGACGGTTTCCAGCATTTTCAGGATAAACATGCCGAGATCGGCGAAATCGGGCCGCAGAAAGTCTTTCATGAAGACCATCATATTACCCGCATCGGTGAACAACAGCGGCCAATTGTTCATCTCCGCGGGGCCGTAGGAAATACCCAACAGAAGCGCCAGAACAAGAGCGCTCAAGGTGTTGGTCATGGTTCTGGACCAACGGGGTTTGAGCTGTTCCGCTACCGCGGGGGAGAGTTGTTTTGCCGTGTCAGTCATGGGTCGCCTTTTCCCTGAATGGAAAGACACCTGCCGTTGGATCGTGCATTAGCGCGGCAGGTGCCTTCTGGTAACGGGGCTTGCAGCAAAAGCGGATTCTCAAGCTCCCTGAATTTCCATTTCCGTCACCGGAAGAGAAATATCAGTAACCACCCCGGCCGACAACCTGCGCCATCTTTTTAACTCTGGCCAGCTCGGCTTCCGCCTTTTTGACCGCCTCCTGATCATTCGCTCTTTCGGCTTTCAGTTTTTTCTTGAACGCCTCGATCTGACGGACATCAAGCAACTGGGCATCTGAAGAAGCCAGGAAAGGGCCCCAGCCGTCGGACATGTTGGCCAGAATTTTACGCTCGCGCGCGACCTTTTCCATACTGCCGAAACGACCGTACTGAATGAAGAAGTAAAGAATTTTCCCTTTTGCCTCTTCCGGAAGGTCCTTGCGCCAGACCATGGGATCGGAAGGAATCAGCGGCGAGCGCCAGATTTCCTTGATCTGGGCAGCCAGTTCGGGTTGGGTTTTGACCAGGCGGGCATACATGGATTCGGTGTTGTTGGTTGCGACATCGACCTTTTTGGTCGCTACGGCAATGGCGTTGCCTTCATGATTGGAGCTGACAACGCGCTTGAAGCACTCTTCCGGAGTTTTGTTGTTGAGCGCCCAGACATAATAACCGGGAATCGCGAAACCGGAAGTGGAGTTCGGATCGCCGTTGCCGAAGGTCCTGGTGCCGTCACATTTCAGCACATCTTCCAGCGAGTTCAGGTCAGAGTCTTTATGGGCGATCAGCAGGGAATAATACCCGCGATCACCGTTATCTTTGATCGTTTGGGCGAAAACTTCTCCGCCGGCACGGTCGACCGCTTCAATCGCGGATTTGTTGCCGAACCAGCCGAGATCGACTTTTTTGAACCGCATGCCCTCGATCACGCCGGCATAATCGGAAGCGAAAAACATTTTGACCGGAATGCCGAGAGCTTTCTCCAGGTCTTCCACGAAAGGACCGAAGGATTTTTCCAGCGCCGTGGTCGACTCGGTGGAAATGATCCCGAAATTAAGCTGTTTCGGCATCTCGGCCAAAGCGGCGCCACAGAACAGGGCGGTAGCCGCCAAAGGCAATAAGATTTTTTTCAGCATTGTTCTCTCCTTTTTGATGATTGTTTGATATCAAGACCGGCTTGATCCGCCGGAACAGGTTTTATCCGACGCTCTTGATGGGTGCGAAACGTTCGGCGCCGAGCCCGCAGACTCCTTCTTCAACGCCATAGAGTTCGATCAGATCGGCCTCGCTGAGTCCCGAAGCCTTGCCGTCGTAAACGATTTCCCCGTCTTTCAGCGCCACAATCCGCTCACAGCGGGTTGTCGCCACTTCGAACTGATGCAGCGAAACGACAACCGGGGTATCGTCCTGGGCGTTGATGTCGCAGAGCAGGTTCATCACCCGATCGGAAGAGGCCGGGTCAAGCGAGGCGATCGGCTCGTCGGCGAGGATCATTTTGGCTTCCTGGGTCAACGCCCGGGCAATGGCGCCGCGCTGCTGCTGCCCGCCGGACAGGGTCGAGGCGCGCTGATGCGCGTAATCGACCATGTTGACCCGCTCCAAAGCCTCGAGCGCCTTGATCCGCTCCTCCCGCGGGAAAAATTTGATCGTTCCTTTCCAGGTCGGGTTGTGGGCCAGCCGGCCGACCAGAACATTGGTCAGCAGGGATAGCCGGCCGACGAGATTGAACTGCTGAAAGACGATACCGATATCGCGGCGCAGCGGTCGCTGTTCCGCAGTCCGCTTGCCGTTTTCCTGCATGGTTTTACCGAAAAGCCTGATCCAGCCGCCCGGATCCATGCGTTCCAGCCCGCCGATCAGACGGATAAGGGTTGATTTTCCGGACCCGGAGGCACCGATCAAGCCAACCATTTCTCCGGCCCGAACTTTAAGATTGATGTTTTTCAGCACCTGTTTCCTGCCGAAGGTCTTGTTCAGTCCCTGGATGTCGATGACCGCGCCGTCCATAGCAACCCCTTTCGCCTGCCGCAGATAAAGTCCGTTGACATGGGGGAAGATATGGAGCGGTGTTTAGGATTTGGTTAGCGGGAGATTAATGTTTGATGTGTGCTGTCCGGCAGGCGGAAGGCCACTTTGCAGCGGCAGAGCAACGCCTGATGGTGTCAGCAGCGCCTGTCAACGGCGTCGGGGGCGGCCTGTCATCGCGGGTGCGATCTTTCCGGCCGAGACCCGCGCGCCGGCAAAAACGACCGGAAAAAACAACGGCGTCACGACCAGCCAGGCGGCAAGCGCCTGCAGATTGGCCCGCCAGAAGCGGACAGCAAAGCTGCCGGGGTCGGCCGAGAACTGCGCCAGCAGCTGTGCGCCGCTCACCGGCAGCAAAGCCGACGAGAACAATTCTTCGCCGCCGAGAAAGAACGGGATAAACAAAAAAACATGCAGCGGCAGAACCATGAAGTTGGCCAGCAGCGTCACAATCTGATTCAGCCGCAGGCAATACGCGGCAACGATGCAGAGCAGACTGGTGCCCCAGACCACGGGCATGATCCCGATACTGGCGCCGCATGCGACTGCCAGGGCGACGCCGGAAGGGGAAAGGCCCTGTTTCATCTGCTCGCCCAGCAGCGCGCGAACGCCCTGCAAGCGGCGCTGAAAATAGGGGCGATCAGATCCGGTCACGGTGGATATGAAAACTCAGGTCGGCTCCGGTCACGGTGCTGCGCCCGGTATAGATAAACAGCACCAGCCAGACGGCCTGCAGAAACAACAGGGTCCCGGGATGCCACAGCGCGCCGAGGCCGTGCAGCAAATCGGGGGCGGCAGGGCGGCTTTCAGCGCACCCAAAGGCGCAGGCCAGACCATAGGGAATGACCAGCAGCCCCATGAGCTGATAAGCGGAAAAACGGCGCCGACCGCGAAAATCGGCCCGCCAGAATTCGGAAAAGACCCGCCAGAGCTGCGTCACCAGCAACACCAGAACAAAGGCGAACACCATCAAGCCATGCAGAAACAATTCCACTCCGGCCAGTCCGGTACAGACATAAAGGATTGCCGTGACCGCCTGCACCGGGACCACGGGCTGCCCTTCCAGACCGCCGGCATAGCTGACTTTCCGCGTTGCGCCATGAAAGGCAAAATGCCAGCGGGAAAACAGGCGCCGAAAAAACGGGCGGCAGGCCGCCACCGGTTTTCCATAGCAGCAGCCGAAGCTGATACAGGCCAGGCGTCCCAGCCCTTCGCCGAAGGCGTAAGCAATAGCGATCGCCGCCAGGGTCGTCACAACCGGCAGCTGCAGCCCCGTATGGAACTGAATCAGCTGAATAACCCAGGGCGCACTTAGGGTGCCGATAAAAACAGCGCCTCCGACCGTGAAGGTATGCGACTTGCCTTCGATCATCCGCGCCAGCAGGCGCGACGCCGGGACGCAGAGCAGCAACAGGCAAACAGCCAGCAGAAAAACCCCGGTCAGCGGCACCCGGACCGCACCCAGCAGGATGATCAACATGACCAGGCCGATCAGGTAGGCGTTGGCCGTCAACAGCCCGTACCAGGTCAGGTTCACCCCTTGCCACCGGCCGTGGCCAAGCGGCCTGACCGGCAGGGTGGCCAGCATCTGCCAGCCGTCCCGCGGCAGGGTCCGGAAACCCCAGGCCAGAACCGGGCCCAGCAAAAGCCCCAGGCTTAAAACAAAAAGTTCAGTCATTTTTTCCGCTCCTTGTTTGCATCAGAACTCGTCGGCAGGCCGCGCCAGCAGCGACCTGACCTGGATGTCGGTTTCGACCAGCGGGGTTTGAAAACCGATGGAAAAACGACTCTGCACATCCTGCCGGCCGCGATTCAGGATCAGGTCCGCGGCAAAACGAGCGCGGTTTTTTTTCAAACAGCAGCACCACGGTACTGCTTCCGGGCCGGAACAGGCTTTTCGGACACCCCCGCGCCAGCATCATCCCCGCTTTTATCTCCCGCGGGTCGTCATAACAGACACGGCTGTAGCACTGCTGGATATCGCCGATCATCAGCGCCACGATTTCAATCATGGCGACTTTGCCGATCCCGCTGCCGCCGGACACATCGGTATCGATGACGGTTACGACGCGGCGATTTTTGGAATAGGGGGTTACCGTCGAAACGATGGCGTTCGGATTACAGGAATGAAAGCGGCCGTCGATCAGATAATAATCGACCACTTTCCCGGATACCGGAGTATGGTTGTAGTGATACTTGTCGGGCGTCAAACGGAAGAGGGCGAAATCTCCGGACCGAAAAGTTTCCCGCCAACCGCGTTCGGTCCGGCCGAGCAGTTCTTCATAGGAAAAAAATTTATTCTTGATCATCAAGCCGGAAACTTCGTCCAGCGAACCGACGATCACCCGGGAATCGGCGGGAGAAACCACCGCCCGCGGATCTTCGGGCAAGGGGCGGCACTGCCAGTAGCGGATTTTTCGCTCGAAAAGCTTACGCGCCGTGTCCAGCTTACGCGGCGGATCAAGGCATTCCCCCAGGTCCACCCCCGCCTCCCGCACAAACCGCGAATGACCGAAAACCCTTGCAGCAAGGACCAGATCATAGTTGAAGAAGCCCAGCGCCCGGGAGGTTTTCGCCCCGGTCATCAGGCGAAACAAGCGCGGCATGTTCTCACGCACCGGATGGTAAAGCCAGTTTACGATCCGATCGCTGAACAGGACTTCATTGCGAATTTGACCGTTGTTGCGATCGATATACTGATGGGTTGCGTTCATATTCCAGCTCATCCATTGTCAAGGTTCTATCCACCAGCTGCCGGTCCCGCAGTTCCGCCAGCAGCATCAGGTTCAGCAGGCGTTTCAGCGGCTGCAGCCCCAATTTTTCATCGAGCAGGTCCGGAGCCGCCGAGTACAGAAATCCGACCGCGCTTCTCCCCGGCAGAATTTCCGCCAGCAGCGGCCGCAATTCGCGGTCAACGCTTTCCGCTCCCGCATCCAGCGCCGCCAGGTCCTCCTGCAACAGCGCGACGCCCTGCTCCATATGCCTTTTCCGCAGCCTGGTGCGATAATAGGTTTCCGCACTCCGGTTGAACTCTTCAGCCGTCAACCGCAACGGCTTGTCGCCGCCGATCTCTTTGCTCAAGCGGGCAGCGGCGGAAGCCTGATCGGGATGGTTGAGCCGCTGTTCGAGGTCGGCCAGCAGCGGGCGAAAACCGAACATCTCGATCAGGTCGGCGGCATCCTCCCTGAGCAGCGCCAGCAGGGCGCGGCAATATTCCGCACAGTAAATCCGCAAATACCCCGGATAGCGGCGACTGGGGCGCATGCGGGCCGTTTTTTTGAGGATCTTCAGCAAAAACCGGTTGCGGGTGCTGCGCAGCACGAAGAAGGTCGGAACACCGACCGCCATGCAGAAAAAAATCTGCCGGCGTTCGCTTTCAACGAACGGGGTATCGGGAATATGGCGATGGCGAATCTGCCCGGTCGCCATGTATTTAAACGCCAGGGCCGTAATCAACACCTGCAGCTCGGCGGCCCGGCCCAAATCATCGACAAAATCGGGAAACAGGCTGTAATGACGTCCTTCAAAGCCGCTGAAACCCATTTTGTCGTACTCCCGGAGTTTGAAAAACTGATACAGCGACAGGCGCGGGTCGAAAACCCCCATCTCGGAAAGGTCTTCCTTCAGCTGCTCCTGATTACCGCATTCCCCGTTATAGGCCGGGCTTTGTTCGGTACTGAGAAAACAGACCGGGTAGTCGAGCAAACGAAAATCCGGGATCAGGTCCCCGTGCAGACGCAGGCTGCCGCTCAACAGACGATCGAAGCGTTGCGGCCCGAAGGGCGTCAGGGCATGGCCGAAAACAGACAGGTCGGCCTTCTTTTTCCAGCGCCGCCAGAGCATGCGCAGATGGGTAAAATCGAGTTGGTGGGGTAAAAATCCCAGGGCCTTTTCCGGATGAAAATCCTCAAACGCCAGCCGGTACGGAGCAGCACTGTAGGTCGTGGCGAACAGGGGCAGAAAGTGCTCTTTGATTTTCGTCGCCAGATCGCCGAGAAACTTCTCGTGCGCCGGTCCATAGCCGTTGCTCCGATCGCGACAGGCCCGGGACAATCTGCGGCTGCCGAGGCTGATATGCACCCCGTTATTGGCCAGGCTGGTACTGGACAGGTTCGGCAGTACCACCAGATTGTTGAGAATGATGCCGGCTTCGCGCAGCTTGCCGACCCCGTTGAGCTGACTGCGGCTGAGAACCTGATGGCAAAGCTCCATATAACCGTGCTTGCTTTCGCCCTCCCGCCACCCCGAAAGGCAAGGGCTCAGAAACAGCTGACGATAATAATTATCGGGAATCAGGTTGTTGAGAAGCTGTTGCCGCCGGGGCGGGTGGGGAGCGAAATAAATCAAGGCCTTTTGCCCCCGTTCGAGCAGACCGAACCGGCGGTTGGCGTACTCGATCAGGAGTTGCGTAAACAGATAGCGCTTGGCGCTCTCCCCGGCCAGGGCGCGTCCCATTCCCCGTTCGGGGGCCAGAACTTCAACATGAAAAGAAAACGTTTCCGGCGACGTGTTGTCGCTGGTGTAATGCTCGAGCAGCGCTTCTCCGACCGCCCGGAGGGGATGCCGGATCGGCTGCTGGTTCCCCAGGTGATCGGCCAACGCCAGCTTGACCAGGTAGCTGATCGGCACCCGCAGGCATTCATCACCAGCCGAATCCCGCAGTTGAAACCGCCCCGCATCGCTGCGGGTTCCGGCTTCGGGGCGGTTTTTATCCGCGCGCAGGTCGGTGCTGAAAACCTTTTCCGCATAGCGGGAAAGCCGCCGCCGGGGAAACCGCACCCAACTGTTCTCCCAGACCTGCTGGTTTTGGTCGGTGAGGAATTCGCGCAGTTCCGTCAGCAGCTTTTGCGGAAACTCGCCGCTTCGGATGCGCCGCTGAAGGTTGGCGTAAAAACGCGATTTTTCGATCGTCAACGGCAAATCGACCGTTTCGCGACGACCGCTGACCGCAGCCTGCAACTCCGTCTCCGAGCCGCCGGTCGTATCGCGCCCGCAAAACGGCAACCGGGTGAGCAAGTCCGGCCCCGGAGCCACTTCCAGCGCGGCAAAACAACTTTCGAGATCGTCGGGCCGCCGCGGCGGCGACAGTATTTTCAGCGGTGCGGACATTGAATAACCGTTTTCTCTTTGCCGGAACGGGTTTTGAAATACATTAAGGACCTGTTTGTGTTCAGGATATTACGCCTTTGTAAGGATTCTGTTAGCCGGCGCCCGCCCGCGTTGCGGTTTTTTTACCGTTCCACATATTTTCTTAACAATTGGGAGTAAATCTGAACCAGCGAATGGACGGCGGCAATGCCCTGGTGTCCCGTTTGGTGAGTTGTTTGAATGAATGCCGAGACATTTTTGCTGCCGTCACGGTGTAGCGCCGCAGGCCCGGCCTTTAGCCAAGCCGGGAAGGCAGAACATCGACAGCGGCAAAAAGGGCCGGAATGAGCCGCACGAACTAACCGCACGGGACACGGGTACCCGGCGCCGTCGATCCGTTCACCGCTTCGGGTTAAAGGTTCCCGCACATCCATCTCAGGAGCTTTCCTTGACAAAAAAATCTTATCTGCTGGACACCAATGTGCTGCTGCACGACGCCCGCTCCATTCACTGCTTTCAGGACAACGACGTCATCCTGCCGCTACCGGTTATCGAGGAATTGGATCGTTTCAAAAAAGACGCGAACGAAAACGGCCGCAATGCCCGCCAGGTCTCGCGCGAGCTGGATCGTCTGCGGCAACAGGGGGTGCTGACCAACGGCGGGGTTCAACTTGAAAGCGGCGGCTGCCTGCGCGTCGTGGTGACCCGCAACAGCGTCCTCGACCAGTTGCCGCAGGAATTGCGCTCGCCAACCGCGGACCACCAGATCCTGGCCCTGGCGGTCCAGGAAAAACACCGCTGCAACGGTCCCGTCATCCTCGTCACCAAGGACATAAATTTACGTATCAAGGCTCATGCTATCGGCATTCAGGCAGAGGACTACGAAACCGACAAGGTCTCGCTGGACGATCTTTATACCGGCGCGGCGCAACTGGACCTGGTCAGCGAGCAGATCGACCAGTTTTTTCAGGAACAGCAATTGTCTCTGCACGACTCTGATCTGCCGCCGCATATCTGCCTGAGCATGCAGGCCCTCGACAACCTGCAGCAGAAGGCCGTCGGCCGACTCGACCCGCAGCAGAAAAAAGTCCTGCCGCTACGCGCAACGCCGCAGGAGGGCTACTGGGGCATCCACCCACGCAACCTGGAGCAGAAATTCGCCCTGGAACTGCTGCTGCACCCGGACATCCATCTGGTGACCCTGGTGGGACGCGCCGGAACCGGAAAGACCCTGCTGGCCCTGGCCGCCGGTCTGCATGCGGTCACGGAAAACCGCCTCTACAGCAAATTACTGGTGTCCCGTCCGGTCTTTCCCATGGGGCGCGACCTGGGTTTTCTCCCGGGCGACGTGGAGGAGAAACTGTCGCCCTGGATGCAGCCGATCAACGACAACCTGGAGCTGTTGCTGAGCGACTGCGGCGGGCGTAAAAAACAAAGCCGGCATCAGGAGTTGAAGGACCTCGGCATTATTGAGGTCGAACCTCTGTCCTATATTCGCGGGCGCTCCATTCCGCGGCAGTACATGATCGTCGACGAAGCCCAGAACCTGACTCCCCATGAAGTCAAAACCATCGTCACCCGGGCCGGCGAAGGGAGTAAAATCGTTCTGACGGGAGATCCGGAGCAGATCGACAACCCTTATGTCGATGCCTCCAGCAACGGGCTGACCTACGTGGTCGAACGGTTCCGCGCCAATCCGCTCTCGGGGCATATTCTCCTGAGCCGCGGCGAACGCTCGCCCCTGGCCGATGCGGCCAGCGAACTGCTGTAGCGATGCAACCGCCAAGGCCGGGACGGGTTTAGCGCCGCCGGGAAAAGCAACCGTCCGGGCCGTAAAGAGGAAGAGCATGCAGGAGACAACCGTAACCAGTTGGGCAGAGTTACAGGAGGCCCTGTTCGCCGATGCCTGGAATGCGGAGTTGGGGCGTTTTCGCTCCCGCTACGCCTTTCGCGGCCTGTCCGACAAAAACTATCGCCTGGAAACCACCCTGATGCGGCTCGGCGGCCCCTATGCCAACCTGGAACGGCATCTGTTGCGTAATTTCAAAAAGTATGCGCGCCGCAATGTCGTCGAACAGGATTCGATCTGGCACTGGCTGTCCGTAGCCCAGCATTACGGTCTGCCCACGCGCCTGCTCGACTGGACCTACTCGCCCTATGTCGCGCTGCACTTCGCCACGGCCAATATCGAGCGGTTCGACCGGGACGGCGCCATCTGGGCGGTCAACTACCTGAAGACCCACCAGCAACTGCCGCAACGCCTGTTTTTGAAGTTGAATGAGGAAGGGGCCAATGTTTTTACGGTTGAGATGCTGTCGGAAACGGTGTCCAGCCTGCAGCAGTTGACCTTGCAGGGCAGCACGGATTTTGCGCTGTTTTTCGAGCCGCCTTCGATTGACGACCGGATCACCAATCAGTTCGCCTTTTTTTCGGTCATGCCCGACCCCGCCCGCGCCCTGGACGACTGGCTGCGGCACCACCCCGAACTATGGCGTAAAATCATTATTCCCGCCGCCCTGAAGTGGGAAATCCGCGACAAGCTCGATCAGACCAACATGACGGAACGGGTCCTGTTCCCGGGGCTCGACGGACTCAGTTCCTGGCTGAAACGGCAGTACAGCCCGAAGACCTCGGGCGCGGCCATCGTGCCGATAAAAACCCCGTCACACTGAATTCTTGCACGATCCTCATCCGCTCCTAACGTTTGCCCCCATAAATTCAACCAAAACGACAGATGGAGAGCAACATGGCACAGGTTGATTTACACGTCCATTCGAAGTATTCCAATCATCCTTCCGAATGGTTTCTGCAGCGCCTCGGCGCATCCGAATCCTACACCGAACCGGAGACGATTTATAAACTGGCGCGCAAACGGGGAATGGATTTCGTCACGGTCACCGACCACAACCGCATCAAGGCGTCGCTGGAACTGGTGAAAAAGCACCCCAAACGCTGCTTTACCGGGGTTGAATCCACCGCCTATTTCCCGGAAGACAACTGCAAGGTCCATATTCTGGTTTACGGCCTGGACCGCGAACAGTTCACCAAAATACAGAAAAAGCGCCTGAATATTTACAAGCTTCGCGACTATCTGCAAAAACAGGACCTGGCCTGTGTCGTGGCGCACGCCACTTACTCGGTCAACGGCAAGCTGACCCTCGACCACCTGGAAAAACTGATCCTGCTGTTCAACCGTTTCGAAGGCCGCAACGGCAGCCGCAGCACCCTGCACAACGATGTCCTGTCCCGGGTCCTGCTGGGGCTGACCCAGGAGGATATTGCGCGGCTGCAACAGAAACATCAGATCGAACCCTGGGGCCCGGAGCCCTGGAAAAAGCACCTGACCGGCGGTTCCGACGACCATGCCGGTTTTTTTATCGCTAAAACCAATACCCGTGCCAAAGCGAAAACCCCGGAAGAGTTTTTACAGCAGCTCAAACAGGGGCGGGTCGAGCCGCAAGGCCGGCAGAACGATTTTCAGGGCCTGACCTTCGCGATCTACAAAATCGCTTTCGACTTCTCCCAGCACAAAAGCACGGCTTTTGCAAAGTCGACGATCAGCGACCTGACCTCCTATCTGTTCAGCGACAACAAGAAACTCAGCTTTCGCGACCGGCTGCGCCTGAATAAAATGAAGTCGCAGAAAAACAACGCGATCTACCAAAATATCGTCAAACTGATCGAAACCAGCCGGACCCTTAATGAAGACGATATCGACGCGCGGCTGAATCTGCTCTACGACTGCATCAGCTCTATTTCCGACCAGTATTTCCGTTCGCTGCTGGCGTCGCTGAACACCAATATCGAAGAGATGGATATCGTCCGCATCATTCAGGGCCTGTCATCCGGCATTCCCGGCGTGTTCCTGTCGATTCCGTTCTTCTCGGCCTTCAAGCACATGTTCGGTGAACGCCAGCTGATCAGCAGCCTGGAAGCCGAGCTGGGCAAACAGGTCTGCCTGCGACCGAAGCGCATCCTCTGGCTGACCGACACCCTGACCGATCTCAACGGCGTCTCCATGACCCTGCAAACCGTCGGTAAGCTGGCCGAAGAAAAAGGTTACGACATCCGGATCATGTCCAGCCTCACGGAGCAGCAGCGGGGCGGCGACATCCCCCGTTCGACGCTGGCGATCCCGCCGCTGTATTCGTTTCAGCTGCCGCATTACGAGGATCTCAAAATCAATGTGCCTTCCGTTCTGTGCATGCTGAAGCAGGTCTATGCATACAATCCGGATGAAATCCATATTTCCACCCCGGGGCCGGTGGGAATGCTGGGAATGATCATCGGGCGGCTGCTGGGAACGGACATCAAAGGCATCTATCACACCGATTTCACCATGGAATCGGAGGCCATTATCGCCGAGCCGGCGATCTCCTCGATGATCGAGCAGTACAGCAAGTGGTTCTTCAACCAGTTCGACACCCTGCTGGTTCCGACTTCCGAATACATGCAGTTGCTCAAGGAAAGAGGTTACCGCTACCGCCATATGGAGCTTTTCCGCCGCGGTTTGAGAACGGAACATTTCAAACCCGGCCGGGAAGAGCCCGCGGCAGCACCCCGGACAGCGCAGAAACTGCTCTATGTCGGGCGTATTTCCAGGGACAAGAATCTCGATTTCCTCCTGCATACCTACCGGCAACTGCGGATTTTGCACCCGGACATCAGCCTGTCGATCGCCGGCACCGGACCTTATCTCGAAACTCTGCAGGAAGACTGCTTCGATCTGCCGGAAGTGCGTTTTCTCGGCCGGGTTCCTTACCCCGATCTGCCGCAACTTTACCGTGCGCACGATCTGTTTCTGTTCCCCAGTATCACCGATACTTTCGGCATGGTGGTGCTGGAGGCCCAGGCCTGCGGTCTGCCCGCGATCGTCTCCAATGTCGGCGGCCCCAAGGAAATCGTTCGGGACGGCGAAACCGGCTTCGTCATCCCGGTCGACGCCACCCGCCCCTGGGTGGAACGCATCAGCGCGCTGCTGACTGACCTCTCGGGGTCGGGAACAGAGTACCGGAAACTCGCCCGGACGGCGCGCAACCATGTCGAGGAATGCTACAGCTGGGATACCATCCTCCGCGATATGGTGGCACCGGCCAACCCGAACGCGCCATCCGTCCACCGTCAGCGGCACCAGCCCTCGTTAAAAAGAATCCTCAAGCTGGCCTCCAACATGATGGTTCATTAAGCCATGAAAAGCAGAGCGAAAACGACCGGCAAGCTGCTGCGCCTGCTGTTCAGGGGCCGCGTCCCGGGGCAGCTGATCATTCAATACACGGATCGCTGCAACGCCCACTGTCCCCAGTGCGGCATGCGCGTCGGCAATGATTTCCGCCGCCGGACCCTGGACCCGGCTGAAACGGAAAAGATCATCCGGGCCGCCGCCGACAAAGGGGTGACCGCCCTGTCTTTTACCGGCGGCGAGCCGTTCCTTTACCTGGAGGAGATCTGCCGCCTGGCCACGATCGCGGGACAGTGCGGGATCGAATACATTCGTACCGGCACCAACGGTTTTCTTTTCCGCCATTCCGAGCGGGCGGATTTTACCGACCGCATGAAACGCCTGGCCGAACAGCTGGCAGCGACCCCGATCCGCAACATCTGGGTCAGTATCGATTCTTCCGATGTACCGACCCATGAGCGGATGCGCGGACTGCCCGGAGTGGTCCGCGGCATTGAAAAAGCCCTGCCGCTCTTTGCCGCGCAGGGCCTTTACCTGTCGGCCAATCTCGGTATCAACCGCAACCTCGCCGGAGCGGATCAGGACCGCGATGAGCAGGATTACGATTTCTTTTACGCCGGGTTCGAACGTTTCTACCGTTTCGTCGGTTCGCTCGGCTTTACCATCGCCAACGTCTGTTATCCGATGTACGGCACGGACGATGCGGACGAAGCCGTCTATGCGGCGACCGCCGACGACCGGGTCGTTTACTTTTCGCGACAGGAAAAACTCCACCTGTTTCAGGCGCTCTCCGACTGCATCCCGACCATGCGTGACAAAATCAGAATTTTCACTCCCCGCTGCAGCATTCATGCCTTGCTGAATCAGTATCGGGGAACGGCAGAGTTAACCGCTCCCTGTCGCGGCGGGATCGATTTCTTTTTCGTCGACAGCCGAAACGGTCATACTTACCCGTGCGGATATCGGGGAGAGGAGGACCTTGGTGAGTTCCCTGAACTGAACATCGTCAAACGCGACAACAGGGCGGCGTGCCGCCGTTGCGACTGGGAGTGTTTCCGCGATCCCTCGGAACTGTTCGGCCCGCTGCTCGACCTGCGCACCTCGCCGTCGCGACTGCTCCGACGCCTGCGCCGGGACGCCCGGTTTTTCAGGCTCTGGAAAGAAGACCTGCTTTACTATCGCTCCTGCAACTACTTCAGCGGACGGCTCCCACCAAAAACCGAACACCTCAAAAGCTGGCGGAAAAACGCCTCGACCACTCCGTTGACGGCGCACTGATATCAGTGCCGCTTGTTGCGTGATGATTCGACCCCACACTATCAGGGCAGTTGAGCGGCCGGTTTGAAAAAAACTCGCCGGTCCCTGATCATCCTGGTGACAACCCGGCTGGAGGGGCGCGAAAGCGGAGCCGGCAGCGCAACTCCACCGACGGCAGCTCTGGGCGCAGCGCGAACGGCCACCGTAAGCGTGCAGCAGGTTGCGTTTTTCATCCTGGAACCGTTCTGCGATGAGATTTCAGCTTTTAACCCGCGACTGACGCCTGATTTACATTTTCGCGTCTATCTTCTTCTTTTTGATCGCTGCAAGATATTCAGACGGTATAATCAAGGAGTATTGTCCCATGAAGCTAAAATCCGCAATCCGCGGCACGAAAGCTCTTGCCGTGACCATGGCCCTGGGCCTGACGGCCTGCACGCCGGGGTCGATGCCCGGTGGATTCAACCCGAAAACCTGCATGGAAGAGGCCCCGCTGCAGCCCCAGAAACTGCAAATCCTGCGGGGGCCGAGAAGCGCACGAAACATCGCCCTTGATATGCAGCCGATCTATTGCAACGGACAGGTGCTGCTGAAACTGATGCATGAGGCCGGCGAGCCGGTCAATGCCGGAACCGTGGTCTTTCGGGTGCGGGTGGAATATACCGGAGAGGTGTACGATGTCGGCTTGGTGACAACGGAGATTTCGTCACAGGAATTCCTGCGTCGCGTCAGCGCGATGATTCTGGAAGCGGATTTTACCCCCTGGCAACGGCATGAGGAGGATACGGAATTCATTTACCCGCTGTCCTTTACCTGCTGGTGGAACCCGGATGAATGCGTTGCCGGCAGCCCTCGCCGGCGGAATTGATTCTCTGCCGCTTCCCATCGAGCCGACAGCGGGGAGGAACGAACCGCTTCCCCCGCTGTCGGCGGCACGCATTATTTCAACCGCAGCATCTTGATGGCATATTGCGAGATATAAACCTTATCGGTCAGCGGCGCATATACGGTCAGGCCGGGCAAGCGATAGGTCTTTCCGTTCTTGGTCATATAATCCTTGCTGATCGGCAGCTCAGCGCCGGCGACGAGCAGGATCGGATTGTCCGCGTCAGTGGTGTCGATCTGGTAGTCGCCGGTCACACTGTCCAGATCGACATACAGTTTGTCCGTGGTTTCTTCCAGGTCGGCGCCGATGAAGTCGGCGGCAATATAGGCCAGGTCGGTATTGTCGATCACCTGGTTCGGAGCCTGTGAGCCGGTCATCCACAAGGGAACGGTTTCACCGGTATGCCCGTGACTGGTCCAACCGATGATCGTATGGTTTTTGCTGACCACCCGGGCGAGAGCGTAACTCAGGCCGATGGAGCTTTCCAGGTTTTTGATTTCCGCAACATCCTCATCAGTGAGGGCGATGGACCAGTTGGTCAGCACGCTGTCCATCAGGGCTGCGTCGCTGTCGTCGGCCATCATGGCGACAACGCCGTTGGCCGTCGCTTTCATGCCTTTCAGCGGATCAACCAGATCTTCGACCTTGGTGGCGGTATAGCCGACGGCGGTATAGTAGTGCCCGATTTTCATGCCGCCGGTGTTGTGGTCGGGAAAAGCCATGACCGCGGTGCGGCCGTCTTCTGCGGCGAAATCGTTGGCAACCTTGACGGCGTCATCGAAAGCGAGGAAGTCGGTGAGCATGTAGATCGGATCATTGTTATGGCCGGCCCAGTCAACTTGCGACCCTTCCACCATCAGGAGGAAACCGTCAGGGTCCTGAGCGAGGATTTCGATCGCTTTGTCGACCATTTCCGCCAGCGAAGGTTCATGGGGGGCAAAATACTGACGGTCGATATCGGGCTGCATATGGCTGTCGTCAAACAGTCCCCAGACCTTGCCGGACTTGATTTCCGCCAGCTGATCCCGGCTGTCGATAAACTGGTAGCCGCGCTCCAGCAGCACGTCCAGCAGGTTCTCGCCGTCGGTCCGCCGGCCGCTGTAGGTCGTGCCGAAGCTGGTGGTGTAAGTGTCCCCCTCGGGGATCAGGTGGCGCAAACCGCCGCCGAACACCACGTCGAGGTTGTTATAAACGATATCCTCCATGATTTCGTTGGTGTCGTTCCGGCTTTCGTTATGCGCGGTATAGCCGGCCGGCGTGGCGTGCGTCACCCGGCTGGTGGAGACGATACCAACCGCTTTTCCTTCGCGTTTGGCGGCCTCAAGCACGCTGGCCAGCGGCGCGTATGGAGTGACGTTCGAGTCGAATCCGGACAGCAAGGTGTCGCTGCGCGCTCCGACGCCGACAAAACCGTTGGAGCTTTTGTGGCCGGTGGCGAAAGCGCTGGATGCGGCCGCCGAGTCGGTGATGATCGAGTCGGCCATATGGGTTTTCACCGCGCCCTGCTGCATCGAATCGACCGCGAGATCCTCCCCTTTGTACCAACGCGCCACGGTCTGTACCGTTTCGTCGCAGCCGTCGGGAATCATGATGATGACGCTTTTGGCGTTCTTGCCGGAATTGTGCCGATGCTGCCATTGCTGCCATTTCCCGGCCTGGTGATAGCCGCGATAACGCCGGTCCTGCTCCGCCAATACGCTGTTGGCGGCAAAAACCAGGCAGCCGACGATAACTCCGAACCGCACGACCTTCTTCCACTTCGTTTGCATTTTTCTCTCCTTTACGTTTGTGAGGGGTTAACCGATCCGGTGGGACTGAACCGTTGAGCCGATAAATAACGGAAAAAGGTTGTGCGGTTATTAGCAGGAAAATAAGGTTTGTTTAGATTTGAATGAGGGAAGATGCCTGGTTGGCTCTGAAGGTGTTTTTTGCCTTGTGAATCAACGGGCAGTCAGCTTGTTTGCCAGCTAACCTTATGAAACGGTTTTCATCTTGACGGGAAAAAGCCCCGCTGCAAAACGGGGCTTTTTCAACATAACAACGGTTTCCGCTTCTCCAGCGAGTCGATTGTTACTTTTTCTTTTTGCCCTTTTTATCTTTTTTATCTTTTTTTCCGGACTTCTCCTTTTTTGCCGCTTTCCCGGACTTTTTGGCGGTCTTTGTCCCGGCGTTTTTACTTTTCTTCTTGCCGCTTTTGGTCGCGCTTTTTTTTGTTTTCTTTTGCTTCTCGACTTTCTTCTCGGCGGCGTTTTTTTGCCGCGGCGACTCGGTAACCACGGCGCCGCTCGCCACCGCTACGGCCGCGGCAACCACCTGCGCCGCCCTGACTTCACTGAAACCTTTTATCGCCGCCAGTGCGCTCACGCTCTGTGCCGCCAGCTCTTCAGCAGTGGTAATGCCATTCTCCCCCAGAACCGTCGCCGTACTTGGTCCGATCCCTTTGACCGCCAGAATCGATGTCGTCATGATGCCTCCTTAGATCGTTTGCCGGTTATAGCGTCTCTTGGTATTCCTGCATAAAACCTTTGATAAACCGCCGGATCTCCCTTGCCGCACTGGTGTCAAGCTCTTCGCACAAAGCCACGAAACGGTCCCGCTCTTCGCCGTTGATGCGTATCACCAGCTGGCTGTCTTTCTTCTTCTTTTTGCGTTCTTTTTTATCGTTCATAACTCTCCTTTTTGCCCCTGTCCCCCGCAAGACCAAACGCCCGGATAAATGATTCGGGCAGGCCCCGGCTCGCCAGGGCGGCATTTTTATAGGCCCGGTCCGCGGTCACTTCAAACTTGATGAAAGCGGGCCGGTCGAAGGCTTGGGCGGCCTCAATAGTCGGGAATTCCACTTCGAGCAGAACCAGGGGTTCAAGCCGCCCGGCAAAGACATCGATTTCCAACAGATGTTCCCCCTGCCTGACCGTATAACGGGTTTTCTCCAGTTGCCGTCCCCCGGTCAACGGCCAGAGCATGGCGAACTGAGCCGCAGGAATCGTACACTCCTGTTCGTGACGCGCAAGTCCGCTGCCCCGTTTGACCGTCATGAAACAATCCTGCTCGCGCTGACGGATTCTGAGTTCCACCTCCCGGTCCCGCAACAAGTAGCCCTGCCTGATCCGCTCGCCGGCAAGCCCGGCAAGCAATTGTCGCGGTATCTGTTCGAGGACAAATTTTCGTTCGATCTCCAGTTGTCCCATATCAGCCCTTGCCGAGCAGTCCGGCAATCTCCAGCCACAGCGCCTGATAGGCCCGGTTGGCCTGTTTGCCGTGGGCATAAACATCAATCGGCGCACGGTATCTGCCCATTTTTTCGACATCGGTGGAATAGGGGATCGCATTGCGTAAAAAGCGGTGATGCCGCTTGCGCATGGCCACCGCCGTTTCCTTGTGCAACTGCTTGCGGGCCTCAACCATGGTGAAAAAGGGGAGCAGTTTTTTCCTGCTGAAATCCTCGTCCTTGAAAAATTTCATCAACTGCTCAAAGGTGCGCTCCGAGAGCGTCGTCGGCACGACCGGAACCAGCACCAGGTCGGCGGCCGTGAAAATGTTCTCGGCCAGGCGGCTGATCGACGGCGGGCAGTCGAGAATCACCAGGTCATATTCTTTCTTCAAGCCCCTGAGCGCCCGGCGCAGGCGTTTTTCCCTTTTGCCGATCTGCTCCAGCAGAATATCGAAATGGCGAAAGGACAGATGCGCGGGAATAATATCCAGGCGCTTGAAGTCACTGGCCTTGATCTGCTGCAACAGCCGTCCGTAAGCCTTGAAAAAGCGTTCTCCCCAGTTCTTTTTCGCAGCCGATCGGACCCGGAAATAAAACGATGAGGCCCCCTGCGGATCAAGGTCGATCAGCAGGGTCCGCCGACCGGATTTGGCCGCCCAGTAGGCGAGATTGACGGCGGACGCGGTCTTGCCGACGCCGCCTTTCATGGAGTAACAGGCGATGATCTGCATTATCCCGGTTCCTTGTCCTGGAAAAGTTCCTCGAAATGGTTCCGAACGGCCGGAGCGATAAAAGCGCCGATATTGTCCATCACCTGACTGCGTTCGTACCCCTGTTTGTTGTAAAGCACCGCCTCAAGGCCGATCATACTGGCCGACTGTTCAGGGGTGATGCTTTTCCCCCGGCCGAAATGCTGCAGGAATTCGCGCTGCACGGAAAAATCGTTGAAGCGGCCCAGGTTGTCCTGCAGCACCTTTAAATCCCTGATCAGCACTTTCAGCTTGTCCCGGGGAAACAGTTCGGCGAACAGTTCGAGCAGGTAGCGCAGTTTTTTGCATTCAATCCGCAGTTCATGGACGGCGGCGTCCGGCGTCTCCCGGTCAATGGCGTCGCCTGCGCTCTGAATCAGACGGTACTGGCGCATAATTTTCCGCCCGACCAGGGGCTTGATTTCATGCCGCGCCTGTTGACCGATAAATTCCGGCTCACTTTGCAGGCTGCGCAACAAGAAACCGACTTTTTCCAGGTAATCCTCGCCGCCCAGAAAGGCAGCGACTTTTTTATGGGCATGGCCGCGCCGCCGTTTCACCTGCCGGAACAGCTGCTCAAAACCGGGCCATAAATTTTCCGGCAACAGGCTGCGGTAGTAGTCCCGGTCGAGAATGAAGACATCGAGGTCGCGCAGTTCGTTGGTCGACCCGGTGATCGTTTTCAGTTCCGCTTTCAGCCCCGCCAGTTTCTGCGGCGCCAAGGTTTTCTTGAACAGGCTGATCAGGGAACGGGTTTTACGCAGGTTAACCCGGTATTGATGCACAAATTCCGTATCGATATCCGCAATCAAGCCCGGTTCCTGATGCCGCGCCAGCTGAATCATCCTGGCCGCCATCCTGGTCACGGCGCTTTCGGCCGTTTCGTCGTCTGCAAGGTCAAAAACCGGTTTGCTTTCGGGAATGACGACCTCAAACCCGGCATAAGTCAACAGCGTCCCGAGGCTTAAGGTTTCAACATCCGTGCCCGCTTGAGCGCTCATCAGCCGCCTGACCAGGGCATACTCCTTCATGTATCCACGCAGCGCTTCAAGCCGGTAAAAATGTTGCTCCGGGCCATTGCCGGCGGCAATGCTGCGTCGTTCCAGACGAACGACGGTTTTGTCATCGGCGTTCACAACGACCAGAGACTCAACCGTCAGACCGAACTTGTATCTGGGCAACAGGGCCCGAACCGAGATGATTTTCTGCAGCATCTCCGCCAGCTTGCCGGCGGGACAATCCCACCAGAAACGGACCGCGTTTTTGGTTCGGCACTGTGCCGGACAGTTGTCGCGGGCGTCCAGCAGGCGCCAGAGATCCTGTTCATCCCGCAACAGGCTATAGCCGGCCCGGTGGATATCCCAATCGTGATCGTCCAGCAAAACATAGGCGCCCTGTTGCAAATCCATGCTTTTCAGCGTCAACCCGGCCGGCAGCAGTTCGTCAAGTGTTTGCTTGTCCAACGCCCCGCTCAGATGGCGACAGTTACTTTGGTTCATGTTCTATCCCACAGTCTTGCCTATTCAATGTCTATACAATGTATGTATATTTTATGCCCGCGACACTGTCAATACGCTTTTTCGTTCCGGCCGCAGCCCTGCGCTCATCAAATTCTGACATTGCCGTGACACCGTATGAAAATATCCGCTCTATATTTAACCGTTTGGGATCGCCATGAAAAAAAAATTTCACTGCTTCCTGTTGCCGCTTCTGGTCGCGGGATTATCCGCCGCCGCTCCGGCCGCCTCCCTTCCCGCACCCACTGAAACGCACCATTATCTGAAGACGACAGGCGCGACACAGGTTCCTTTCAGCTGGCAGCTGATCAGCGGCGAGAATTTGAAACTGATCACTTTTCTCGGCGCTGAAAAAGATATCACCCGGATGACCCCCGACCTCGCGACCTATGCCTGGGAAGTCGACGATCCCAAGGCAAAAACGCGGCTTCTGGTCCGGCGCGAGCGCAACCAGTTGCTGCTCAGCGGACTCTTTAAAGGGAAACCGCTGCAGAAACGGATTCAAATCGATGCCGCGCCCTGGTACCAGGCCCTGTCGATGTCCTTACGCCAGTTCACGGACACGGGCAAAAAGCGGCTTGAATTCTGGAGCCTCCGTCCCGACACCCTCGATGTCCATCGGTTACAGGTCTCCAGCAAAGGGGAGGAAACACTTGCCGTCAACGGCGAACCCTGCGCCGCTTTAAAGCTGAAAATTCAACTCACCGGACTCAAGTCCGCGTTCTGGAGCTGCCACTACTGGCTGCGCAAAGAAGACGGCCTGTTCGTCCGTTACGAAGGCCCCAGCGGGCCGCCCGGCCGCCCGCTGACCAGGGTCGAACTGTCCGGCTCCTGCCTGCAGGCCGCCCGGCAGAGAAAATGAGCTCAGTAGACCTCGGGAATAAAGGTCTGATCGGACAACGGCGGCCGCACATAACCGATTTCCGGGGGCCGCGGCGGCAGCACGATCGGTTCCGGCGTCAGATCCTGGTAGTCGATCATACTGAGCAGATGGGAAATGACGTTCAAGCGGGCGCGCTTTTTGACATCGCCGTCAACCACATACCAGGGCGCCTGCTTGATATCGGTATGGGCAAACATCCGGTCTTTGGCCTTTGAATAATCAACCCAGCGGGAGCGCGATTCGAGATCCATCGGGCTCAGCTTCCACCGCTTGGTCGGATGATCGATGCGCTTTCGGAAACGTCGCTCCTGGACTTCGTTGCAGATGGAAAACCAGTACTTGATCAGCATGATGCCGCTACGCACCAGCATGCGCTCGAACTCCGGGCAGGAACGCAAAAACTCACGATATTCCCGGTCCGTGCAAAACCCCATCACCTGTTCGACCCCGGCCCGGTTATACCAGCTGCGATCGAACAGCACCATTTCGCCTCCGGCCGGAAGATGCCGGACATAACGCTGAAAGTACCACTGCGTCCGCTCCCGCTCGGTCGGGACCGGCAAAGCGGCGACACGGGTAATCCGCGGGTTGAGGCATTCGGTGATCCGTTTGATGCAGCCGCCCTTGCCGGCGGCATCCCGCCCTTCAAAGATGACGACCACCTTGAGTTGCCGATGCTTGATCCATTCCTGCAGTTTCACCAGTTCGATCTGCAGCTTGGCCAGGGCTTTCTCATAGGCTTTGTTGCTGATTTTCTTTTTCGGCCGGCAACGCTGTTGCGTCTCGCGATTGAATTTTCTCAAGTCTTCAGCCATCTTCCCCGCTCCGTATCATCAGTCGGCCTTCTTGGGATAGTCGTAATACAGAATTTTCGCGCCGCCCTTGTGCAGTTTCTTCCAGCTTTTGATGTCGAGTTCCAGTTGCAGGACCCCGCAGGTCGGCAGCCATTCGGGCGCTTCGGGACACAGCCAGACGGCCAAATCGGACAGCCCCGGATTGTGGCCGATCAGCGCGACATGGTCCGCCTTGCGCACTGCGGCCAGCAGATCGCTCAGGGTCTGCCGCCGGGCTTCGAAAATGCTCTGCTCATAACCGACCGCATCTTTATCGATACCGAGTTCCCGGGCTATCAATTGGGCCGTCTTGCGCGCCCGTTTGGCCGGACTGCTGAGCAACAGTTCGGGGCGGATACCGCGCTCGCAGATGCGCCGCCCCATCAACGGAGCCGCTTTTTTCCCCCGCGCGTTGAGCGGCCGGTCGAAATCCGTAAGTTGCGGATCGCTCCAGTCCGATTTCGCATGACGAATCAAGGTCAGATATTTCATGCCGTTGCCTCTATTTCGATGACCAGTTTGCAGTTGAATGCGGCTTCGAACAGGTCACCTTTGCTGATCCCGCCGTATTGCTCCACCGTCAGATCGCCGTCGCCCCGTAATTTCAACTCGAAAAAATCATTCTGCCGGCGGCAGCGGATTTGCTTGACCTGACCGTTGCGCCGCCGGTCCAGCCCGTCGGCAAGCCGCAGGATCCCCCCCAGTTGACGCACCAGCTGCCGGTCCGCCTGGGCAAGCGGTTCGAAATTGCCATGGCTTTTCTTCGGCTTGGCTTTGCGGTGATAACGGGCGATGTTGGCGATCAACTCACGTTCGCGCGGGGTAAAGCCGAACAGATTGGCATGCCTGATCAGATGATAGGAGTGTTTATGGTGCCGATCGTAACTGATGAAATAACCGATATCGTGGAGCAGGGCGGCGGCTTCAAGCAGTTGCGCCGCGCGACCGGAAAGATCGTAATCGTTGCGCAGCGCGGCAAAAAGAGTTTGCGCCAGTTGCCCGACATGGGTCGCATGCACCTCGTCAAAACGGCACGAACGGGCGAATTCGAGCACCGCATCGCGCCAGTCGCGTTGCGGCCGGACAAGCGGCAACAGGCCGAGTTCCTGCATACTCTGCAAAATCAGCCCCTCGCGAATGCCCTGGGCATTGATCCGCAAAAGGTTGGTCCGCGAACGCCGCATCAATTCGTCGCTCAGAATCATCCCGGCCAGAATAATATCGGCCCGTTCGGGATTGAGCCCGGCAATATGCAGCCGCTCCTTATGGCTTTTGCGGCTCAACATGGCCAGCAGGTGGATGATTTCGGAGTGCATCACCTCGTAACGGTGCACCGATTCGTACTGTTCGCCGCGCATGGCCATGACCATGCTGCCGATATTGGTCATGGTGCCGCCCGATCCGATCAGGCAGGAGACCGGCAAACCGTCGCCGATGCCTTTTTTCTTCAATGCTTTGCGGATATATTTACGTAGTTTTTTCAGTTCCGCGTCGGTATAGGGATCGCTGTGGAGAAATTTTTCGGTCAGGAAAACCGCGCCGAGTTCCAGGGAGATGACCGTTTCGGCATGCCGTCCGGTGGCGACCACGATCTCGACGCTGCCGCCCCCGATGTCCGCCAGGGCAAAACGTTGCTGATCCATGGCAAAGTTGTGATGGACGCTCAATCCGGCCAGTTCCGCTTCCTCTATCCCGGAGATGACCCGAACGTCCATCCCGGTCGCCTGTTTGACGTCACGCAGAAATTGATTGCGGTTGAGGGCCTTGCGCACGGCGCTGGTGGCGACCACGGCGGCGATGCGGGCGTTCAGGCCGGTGCTGATCTTGCTCATGCGCAACAGGGCCTCAATGGCACGCGCCTTGGCCGGCTCCGAGATAAAACCGGCCTCGGTCAGGCCTGCGCCCAACCGGACCATGGCTTTTTCGTCGTCCAGCACCCGAAAGGTTCCCTGTTCATCGATCTCGACAACGATGCAACGGATCGAATTGGTGCCGATGTCGATCGCCGCCAGGCGATTCCACCGTTGCGTCCGCAGCGGGGAATGAGCCGCCGCCAGGGTAAGATCGTTCATTCTGCTATTGGCCTCTTGCTAATCATGACGGTTTTAGTTAATTTTTGGTGATGCTGTTTAAGATTATCATATTTCGCTGAAGTATAATTTCCGGAAGAAATATATGGGTTGTCTTAAAGGATCGTCCTCAAGCAAGAAAAAAGACTCGAAATTCATCTGCGGCAAATGCGGTGCCCGGACGGATAAAAAGTCGCGCGTCTGCAAAGCGATTAAAATCAAAACGAAAGACGCCGGCAAGGTCAAGCAAAAATAACGGCTCGGAACGAAATCAGCGCCCCGAACAAACTCCGGCACGGGGCGGGAGTGGAACATTGCGGATTTTCACGTACACGCAGGTGATTTTCCCGCACTGCTAACAAAACGCTCACAATTGTCCTCTAGATTGACAAGATTATTTTCAGCTATTGTCATCGAACAGAGGAGTTTTCAGTGGAGTCGGTCAACGAACCAGCCGGAATTTTAGTCCCGCCTTCAACAGAGGAAACAGACTTGGCCGACAAGCAATTTCCCATCGATCTCAACAACCCTGCGCTGTACTTCAACCGCGAACTCAGCTGGCTGAAGTTCAACGCCCGGGTTCTGCATCAGGTCAAAAACAAAAAAAGCCCGCTGCTGGAACGGGTCAAGTTTCTGGCCATATCCGGCTCCAATCTGGATGAATTCTTTATGAAGCGGATCGGCGGGCTCAAACAGCAGGTTGCCGCCGGAATCCTTGACACCACGGTCGACGGGCGCACGCCGCAGCAACAGATTGACGAATGCCTGGATGAAATCGAGCGCTATCAGTGCGACAAGGAGCAAACGACCACCGAACTGTTTACCGACCTGAAAAAAGCCGGAATCGAAATCCTGCCCTATGCGCAACTGACGGAGACGGAACAGGAACGGGTCCGCGATGATTTTTACGACAATATTTTCCCCCTGATCACCCCGCAATCGGTCGATCCGGCCCATCCGTTTCCGTTTATTTCCAACCTCTCTCTCAATCTGTTCGTTACCCTGCGCTATACGGGAGAGCAGGAGATCTCGCTGGCCCGGGTCAAGGTTCCGGTCGGCTCGGGCGCCAACCGGTTTCAAAAAATTTCCGGCGAGGGGTACCGTTTCGTGCTCCTGGAAGACGTCATGGAGCACAACCTGGACCTGCTGTTTCCGGGGATGGAAATTCTCAGCTGCGAACTGTTCCGCGTGACCCGCAACGCCAACACCAGCAAAGACGAAGAACATGCGGACGACCTGCTCGAACTGATCGAAACCACTCTGCAATACCGGCGCGTGGCGCCCATTGTCCGGCTGCAGGTCACCCCCGATATTTCGCCTCTGCACCGCGGCCGGCTGGCTTCGGAACTGGGTCTGGACAAAGAAAAAGACGTCACCGTTTCCCTCTGCATGCCCGGATTGCGCGACCTGTGGGAACTGTATCAACTGGAACTGCCGGAACACAAGGAGACCCCGCACCATCCGATCGATCATCCGCTGTTGACCAAAGAGCGGAATATTTTTCATACCATTCGCGAACAGCGCGAAATCCTGCTGCAGCACCCGTATGAATCCTTCACCACCTCGGTCGGCCGTTTTCTTTACGAGGCCGCAACCGACCCCAAGGTCCGCGGGATAAAGATGACCCTGTATCGCACCGACCCGGACAGCGAAATCATCCGCTATCTGATCCATGCGGCGCGAAACGGCAAGCAGGTCGCCGTCGTCGTCGAACTGAAAGCCAGTTTCGACGAACAGGCCAACATCAAACTCGCCACCCGGATGGAAGAGGCGGGGATTCACGTGACTTACGGCGTCGTCGGCCTGAAAACCCACGCCAAGGTCATTCTGGTCGTGCGCCAGGACTATAAAGGCCTGAGACGTTATGTCCACATCGGCACCGGCAACTATCACCCGGTCACCGCCCGCCTTTATTCCGATCTCGGCATGTTCTACTACAACAAGCAAATCGGCCGCGACGCAACGGAACTGTTCAATTACCTGACCACCGGGTTTACGCCGAAACGCAGTTATTCGAAATTGCTGCCGGCGCCGAAGATCCTGAAGAAATCGCTGCTCGAAAAAATCGACCGTGAAATTTCCCTGCACAGCGAAGCCGACCCGGGGTTGATCCGCTTTAAAATGAACGCCCTCGAAGATGTCGATATCTCCAAGGCTCTGTACCGCGCCGCCGCCGCCGGGGTGAAAGTCGAACTGCTGGTGCGCGACAGCTGTCGTGTGCGGCCCAACATTCCCGAGCTGTCGGAGAATATCCGTGTGGTTTCCATTGTCGGCCGTTTTCTCGAACATGCCCGCATCTACTATTTCAAAAACGCCGGAGAGGAAGAATTCTTCATCGGCTCGGCCGACGCCATGCGCCGCAATCTGGAATTCCGGGTTGAAGCGCTGGCCCCGGTGGAGAGCCAAGCCCTGCGCGCTCAATTGCGCCAGTTCATGGAGCTGCAGTTAAGCGACAAGGTCGGCGCCTGGGAACTCCGGCAGGACGGCACTTATCTGCCCCTGACCCCCCAACCGCGCAAAGGCGCGGAAGGCTGTCAGGAAAAATTGATCAAGCTGGCGGAAAAACGCCTGCACGAGGTCCAGCGACTGCGCAAACGCAAATCCCGTCAAGCCGGGGAGCGCAACCTGAAGAAATAACGTTTTTCACCCTGCCGTTCCGCATCTTTTCCTACGCCCGGTTTACATTAAGCCGACGGCCGCTATAATTGTTTTCACACCGCCGAATTCGACAAAACCAAAACCCTGTTTGACCGGAAAAAACCCGGTCGCGAGAGGAGAGCGCCCGTCACATCGATCAGCCGTGAATGGCCGACCGATTTACCGTCTGATTGCAAGAAGGAGGAGAGATGAAAAAGAAAACTTTGAGGATTCTGGTCACGTTGTCTTTCGTTCTGTTGTCAGTCGCTGGAGCCGGTGCCGCAGACACGGCAAAAATCGGTTTTACCTACATCATGTCCGGCCCGCTGTCGGCTTACGGACAATTTGCCAAGCAGGGCGCCGAACTGGCGATTGAGGAAATCAATGCCGGCGGCGGAATCAACGGCCAACAGGTGCAGGGCTTTTTCGAAGATTCGACCGGCAAGGCCGATGTCGCCCTGCGGGCCATCAGAAAACTGGTTTATCAGAACAATGTCGACATCCTCGTCGGTCTCGACTCGAGCGGAGTGGCAAAGACGGTCGTTCCCTCCATCGAGCAGATGAAAACCCCGCTGATCATTACCCATGCCGCAACCCCGGATGTCACCGGCAGCGTCTGCAACCGGTATACGTTCCGCATCTCCCTGAATCTGGCCCAGAACGTCAAAGCCGCAGCCCTGATCGCCAAAGAGACCGGCGCGAAAAAATGGACCACGGTTGGTCCCGACTACGCTTTCGGCCATCAATCCTGGGAATATTTTGAGAAATATCTCCACGAACTCGCTCCCGGGACCACCTTCCTGCCCCAGGACCAGGTCGCTTTCCCGCCTTTCAAAACCACTGACTTCAGCGCCTACATCACCAAGGTCATGAACAGCAAGCCGGACGGGGTCTTCATCTCCCTGTGGGGCGGCAACCTGATCGATTTCGTGCGTCAGGCCGGCGGCATGGGCTTTTTCAATGGCGATTTTCAGGTTCTGATGTCGCTGGGGGCGGCAACGGAAGTCCTGACCGCGCTGGGCGATAAAATGCCGGAAGGCCTATGGGTCGGCACCCGTTACTGGTTCCAGGCCCACGATTCGGCACTGAACAGGGCGTTTGTCGACAGTTATTTCAAAAAATACGGGGCTTACCCCTCCTACAACGCCCATGGCGCCTACAGTGCCGTCTACGCTTACAAAGCCGCTGCGGAAAAAGCCGGATCCCTGAATAAAACAGCCGTCATCAACGCCCTGGAAGGGCTGAAGCTTGAAGTTCCGACCGGGATGGTTGAATTCCGCAAAGGCGATCATCAGGCCGTCACCGACGCGCACTGGGGTAAAACCGCGGCCGATCCCGCCTATCCGATTCGTATTCTGCAACCGATCAGAATTTTCAACGGCCAAGACGTGACGCCGCCGGTTGCGGCGACCGGGTGCTCTTTGGCCGCAGCAATGTAGCCGCACCGTGCCTGTTGCCGGTGATTTTTCAGCGGTTGGCGGGGAGTTGATAACTCCCCGCCGGCCCGTTTCCTGAACCGCTGCCGATCCGGATAACCGCTATGGAAATCCTGCTGTTGAATACCCTGAACGGTTTAAGCTGGGGCATGCTGCTGTTTCTGATCGCTGTCGGCCTGACTACGGTTTTCGGAGTCATGGGGGTCCTGAACTTCGCTCACGGATCGCTTTACATGCTCGGCGCCTATCTGTGCATGCAGGCCATGCAATACTTTGAATCGTTCTGGCTCGGCCTGCTGGTCGGCCCCCTGTGCGCCGTGGTCATCGGCGTCGCGGTGGAAAGATATCTGTTGAAAAAGGTCTATGCCCGGGATGTCTCCTACCAGTTGCTGCTTACCTTCGCGCTCCTGTTGATCCTCGACGATGCCGTGCGCATGGTCTGGGGATCGGGATACCATGTGGTCGAACCCCCGGTCATTCTCAGCGGCATCATGACCATTGCCGGACAGGATTACCCGGTTTACCGGCTGTTCCTCATTATCGCCGGTCCGTTGATCGGCGGATTGTTATGGTCTTTTTTTCACTTTACCCGCTGGGGAAAAGTTATTCGCGCCGCCTCCTTTGACAACATCATGGCCGAAGGCGTCGGCATCAATGTTCCGCTGATCTATACCGCGGTCTTTGCCCTCGGCACCTGGCTGGCCGCTCTGGGCGGCGCTTTAGCCGCACCGCAGCAAAGCCTGATCCCGTCCATGGGCGAAAAAATCATCATCGAAAGTTTCATTGTCGTCGTCGTCGGCGGCATGGGCAGCTTCCCCGGCGCTTTTGTCGGGGCGCTGCTGCTCGGCCTCCTGGAATCTTTCGGGACGGTCTTTGCCGGTCGCTTGCAGATGGCGATCCCCTATATCTTACTGGCTGCGATTCTGCTGATCAAACCGAACGGCCTGTTCCGGAAGGGGGTTTGAGCAATGAACTTCGTATTCCGGCATAATTTTATCGGCCCGGCGCTTCTGACTCTGGCGCTTCTGCTGGCCCCGCGGTTCATCCCCACCTACTGGACCATGATTCTCACGGAAATCCTGATCATGGGCCTGATGGCGGTGAGCTTCAACCTCCTGCTCGGCTATACCGGCCTGCTCTCTTTCGGACAGGGCGCGTTCTTCGGTCTCGGGGCATACAGCGCGGCCTTGATGCTGCAGGGCGGGTATCAGAACCTGATCCTGATTCTTCTGGTCGGCATCCTGGTCGCGCTGGTGACGGCGTTGATCGTCGGCTTTTTTTCGGTCAAGCTGGATGAAATTTTCTTTGCCATGATCACTCTCGGCTTCGGCATGCTGTTGTTTTCCATCGCCCACAACTGGTTGGCCGTTACCGGCGGCAGCGATGGCCTGCCGGTGTTCGTTCTGCCCAGCCTGAAGCTCTTCGGTGCCGAGTTGACCTTCTACACGCCGCTCAGCATGTACTATCTGGTTTTCACCCTGGTCCTGGTCGGCATGGTTCTGCTCTGGCTGGTCGTTCATTCGCCTTTCGGCCTGATCCTGAAAGCGCTGCGTGAGAATAAACAGCGGGTCGCGTTCGTCGGCGGCAACGTCAAGCGTTTACGGATTGCCGCTTTTGCCGTCTCCGGTGCGTTTACCGGCCTGGCGGGCGTGCTGTTCTGCCTGTTCAACAATATGGCCACACCCGAATTTATGCATTGGAGCTTTTCCGCCAAGCCGGTCATCATGTCGATCATCGGCGGCACCGGAGTGTTTCTCGGCCCCCTGTTCGGGGCGGGGATCTTCTTTATCCTGGAACAGATCGTGATCCAGTTCACGGAAAACTGGATGCTGTTCCTCGGGATCGTGCTGGTTCCGATCGTCCTGTTCTTCCCCCAGGGGGTATTCGGCACATTACGGAACCTGGCATTCCGGCGGGGGGAGAAATGAACTTCGACAGCGTGCTGAAAGTAGAGGGCCTGGGCCATTCATACGGCAAGTTCAAAGTCATCGAGGATGTTTCGCTGGCGATCGGCAAAGGGGAAATGTCCGCCCTGATCGGGCCCAACGGGGCCGGAAAAACCACTTTTTACAATGCCATATCGGGCAAATTCCCCCCGACAAAAGGCAAGGTTCATCTCAACGGCGAGGAGATTACCGGCCTGCCGTCCCATCAGGTGGTTGACAAGGGAATGTGCCGCTCTTTTCAAATCACCAACATCTTCAACGAGCTGACCGTTGCCGAGAATGTTTTCAGCCCCCTGGTCATTCAACAGAAAAAACACTTCAAGCCCTACGGCAACGTCTCCAAAGACAGGCGGATAACGGAAAAAACCATGCAGGTGCTTGAGCAGGTCGGGCTGGCGCACCGTGCCGACCAGGTCGTGGCGAACCTGGCTTATGGAGACAAACGACTGGTTGAAATGGCGATCGTCCTGGCGCGTGATCCCAGCGTCGTCCTCCTGGACGAACCGACTGCGGGCATGAATCCCGAGGAAACCGAAAACATGATCAACCTGATAAAAAAACTGGCCCGCCGGTCCGGTACAACCTTCTTCATCACCGAACACGATATGAAAGTGGTCTTTTCTCTGGCGGAAAAAATCTATGTTCTGCATCAGGGTCATCTGCTCGCCCAGGGAGCGCCGCAGGAGATCCGCACCAACGAACAGGTTCAGGAAGCCTATCTGGGAAGAAAAGCCCATGCTTGAAGTTAAAGATATCCATACCTATTACGGCGACAGCTATATCCTTCAGGGTGTCGACCTGGAAGTCAATGCCGGCGAAATCGTCTGTCTGCTCGGCCGCAACGGGGCCGGAAAATCGACCACGATAAAAAGCATCATGGGTTACAATCATCCGCGCCGGGGAAGCATCACTTTTCTCGGTCAGGACATCGGCCGCCAGGCCGTTTACAAAAATGTCCGCCTCGGCCTGGGATACGTGCCTGAAGACCGGCGCATCTTTTCCGAACTCAGCGTACAGGAAAACTTCGAAATCGCCTTCCATGCCGCAGCCGAACCGCGCTGGACCATTGATGATCTGTTTTCGATTTTTCCCTTGCTGGGCAGGTTCCGCCAGCGTAAGGGGGGGGAACTGAGCGGCGGAGAGCAACAGATGGTCGCCATTGCCCGGGCGCTGGCCGGACAACCCAGAATGTTGTTGCTGGACGAGCCGTGCGAGGGACTGGCACCGGTGATTGTGGAACAGCTGGGTGAAATCATCACCGGTTTAAAAGCGCATTTTCCCATCCTGCTGGCCGAACAGAATGCCCGTTTCGCCCTTGAGATCGCTGATCGCGGTTACGTCATCGATAAGGGCAGAATCCGTTTTTCCGGCAGCCGGGAAGAGCTGCAACAAAACGACGAGATCAAAACCCGCTATCTCTCGGTCTGAAACCCGCCGGTCCGCGCTCACCCCGGATTTCAGATCAGGCCCCTGATCTCGCTGCAGAACCCCAGATAGTCCTGATCCTCCTTGACCCGCGGCCGCGGCAAGGCAATGTGAAGATCCGTTTCGATCCGTCCCCGCTCCCGGTCGAACAACAGAATCCGGTCCGCCAGCAGCACGGCCTCGGTGACATCGTGGGTGACGAACAGGATGGTATACGAGAACTGCCGCCACAACTCCAGCACCAGGTTCTGCATTTCCTCCCGGGTCTGGGCATCGAGAGCGGCAAAAGGTTCATCCATCAACAGGACTTCCGGCTGCAGGATCAAAACCCGGGCCAACGCCACCCGCTGCTTCATCCCGCCGGAGATTTCCCGCGGCAGGTAACCGGAATAATCCTGCAACCCGACCAGGTCGAGAAAGCGGTCGACCTCTCTTTCCGTTGCCCCCTTGTCGAGTCCTTTTCCTTTCAGCCCGAAGGCGATATTCTCGCGCACGGTCAGCCAAGGGAACAGGGCATCCTGCTGGAACACCACACAGCGGTCGGGCCCCGGCTTATGCACGGGCTTGTCATTGAGCCTGATCACTCCGCGGTCCGGCGTCATAAAGCCCGCCAACAGGTTCAACAGTGTGGTTTTACCGCATCCGCTCCGCCCGAGAATACAAATCAATTCCCCCCGGCGAACGGAAAATTCGATGTCCTCCAGCACCACCTTTACCCCGCCGCCGTTCCCCCCGAAACACTTATGGACATGGTCTATATCCAGCACAAACGGCCGCTGCGGACAATGTTCACCCCCCGGCACAAGCTGCAGGTGCCGACTCATGCGGTTCTCCTTGCGCTGCGGAAACAAACTTTCAACAGCCAGTGCAGCCCGGAATCGGACAGCCGGCCGATCAGAGCGATCAGAATGATGCCGACAATAATGATGTCGATCCGGCCGAGCATGCGGGCGTCCATGATCACCGCCCCGAGACCGTTCGGCACCCCGGTCAACTCCCCGAGCACCAGGTAGGCCCAGGAGATTCCCAGGCCCAGCCGCAGACCGGTCATGATGTGCGGCATGGCCGCCGGCAAAAGAACGGCGAAAGTGCCGCGAAAACGGCGCACTCCCATCATCGCTCCGGCCCGGAGCAAAAGCGGGTCGACCTGCCGGGCGCCGGCTTCGGTATTCAGGTAAACCGGGAAGAAGGCCGCCAGGGCCACCAGGAAAACCGTGGTCTTCAGCCCGATCCCGAACCAGACCAGGGCCAGCGGCAGCCAGCAGATCCCCGGCACCGCCCGCAGGCCGTTGATGGAGGTCTCCAGCAGGCGGTTGACCCCGGCCAGGCGCCCGGAAAGAAGGCCGAGGGGCAGGCCGACGGCGACGGCCAGACAGAAGCCGCCCAGGACGCGTAACGCGCTGGCGTAAAAATCGGCGACAAAGCGGCCGGCATAGGGAGCGCTGCCGGGTTCGGCAAAAATATAGCTGACCAGCGCCCGGAAAATATCGCCGGGGGACGGCAACAGGTAAGCCGGAATGATGCCGGTTGCGGAAACAACCGTCCAAGCGAGCAGAAAAGCGGCCGGTATCAACCAGGGGATCAGAGCGCGGCGCAGTGCTGAAGGATAACGGTCCGGCATTATTGAAGCCGTTCCCGGGCCCGGCGGACAAAACTCAGATCGAAAAGTTGAGCATAATCCGGCTGGCGCTGAATGATCCCCAATTCCTGCATCCGTTGACCCAGGGCCCGGGCCCGGCGGACAAAGGTTTCGTCCATGTCCCAGGTCAATTCCATGTTGACGGCCGCATGCTGCAAAATCTCCGGCGGGGTGCCGAACTCCGCGGCCGCGCTCAGCCATTCGCGCTGCCGCCCGGACAGATATTCCGTCGCCCTGGCATGCGCCAGAACCAGCTCGGCGACCAGTTCCGGCGATTTTTCCAGCGTGGAGCGCTTGACAATCATCCCCGCATTGATGGTGCCGATCGATTCGCCGTAGTAGGGATAGGAAAGGATGCGGCCGTAGCCCTTGCTGACCGCCAGGCTCGGAAACGGCTCGCCGGAGAGAAAAGCGTCGATCCCGCCGCCGGCCAGGGCGGTTCCCATGTCAAAAAAATCGACCCGCACCAGTTTCACATCCTTCTCCGGCGACAGTCCGTTACGCACCAGGGTTTCCCGCAACAGGATCTCATGCATGGTCCCCGGAACATAGCCGATGGTTTTTCCCTTCAGGTCCCCGACCGCCCGGATCGGTCCGTCCTTTCCGACCACCAGCGCCGAACACTTGTTGCACAGGGCGGAGACGACCACCACCGGCTGGCCGAGCGCAGCGGAATAAATGGCATGGGCCAGAGTCGTGCCGGTCATCACCAGGCTGCCGGCCAGCAGGGCGGTCTTCTGATCGGCCGGATTGGTAAAAGAAAAAATTTCGGCGCGGTACTTTTCCGGCAGAAACAGCCGGTAGAAAAACGGCTGGATCGTTTGCGCCGTTTTCCAGGTGCCGACGGAAACTTTTTCGCCGGCCGGCGCCGGGCCCGGCAAAAACAACAACAATGACAACAGGAAAACCGTCAGCCGGTGTCGTGGGCGAGTCGGGCTGGGCATGAAAACACTCCTTGTTTTATTTCACTGGTTCATCGTCAAACGTTTTTGCTGTTGATAACAGTTAGACGGCAATAACGGATCAAGTTCCATTTCCCGCTGGATCTGCTGGCAGACCTCGATACCCTTGCCGCGACCTTTGCCCGTGTCGACCTGACCGTCCCGCGGGCTGGAGCCGACCTCGGGAAAAAACAGATTGGCCCCGGCCAGCAGCGACGCGGCATGGGGCTCATGGGTACAGTGGGCCACCGGAACATCGGCCATTATCAGGCGGCTGACGGCGACCAGGCGGGCCATTTCCAGTTCGCTGATCATGCCGTAAGGCTCCATCGGTGAGCCGGGAAAGTTGATCCGGCGCATCACCCCGCTGTAAGCCGCGCCGTAATCGCGGGCGAGAAACATCAGCTCGACCAGTTCTTCGGCGCTATGCTCGGGCCCGACCGGTTCGACACAGTTCGCCCAGTGGAGTCCGACATCACGCAGCACCCGGATGGTCTGAATGCGCTTGTCCCGATCCAAGGGCGTCACCTTGCCTTCACCCAGGCGGACGGCGTGATAGGCGGCGACAAAACCGGCCTCCAGCAAAGCTTCCCCTTCCTTGTGGTTGATGTCCCGGGTATTGGCGACCAGCGGGATGTCGACTTCCCGCCGCAACCGGCGCCCGATTTCGAGCAGCCGGGAGAACGGATAAGTGCCGGTCGTCATCAGGTTCAGCCCATCGGCCCCTTGCGCGGCGGCGTCCCGCGCCCAGGCCGCCACCTGATCGAAGGAAAACTCGATTTTTTCGGTGAAAATCCCGGTCTTCGCGGCCAGGCTGCAGAATTCGCAATCCAGCGGACAGGGTTCGACATTCAAACCGACATGGTAGTGGTTCTCGCCTTTGTTGCCGAACTGTTCGCGCGACATCCGATTGGCGGTTTCCATCAGCGCGTAGCATTCCGCCGTGTGCAGGGGAATGCGCATCAGCGCCAACGCTTCCGCGCGCGAAAGAAACACATTGTCCTGCGCTTTTTGCAAAATCTCGGCGGTGCGGGGATTAAGTCCTGTACTCATTGCTTTCCTTTCCTGCGCTGCGGCAACCGGCTCAGCCCCTGAGCCGGCGATGGTATTTTTCCACCCAGGCCAACAGTTTTTCCGGGGCGTGGGCGCGTTTCCATTCCCCGGCGGCGAACTTGTTCATCTCCGCCAGGGTCGGGTAGATATGGATGGTTCCCAGAATTTTGTTCAGCCCCAAATTATGCTTCATCGCCAGCACGTATTCGGCCAGCAGGTCGCCGGCATGATGGCCGACAATGGTGACCCCGAGTATTTTATCGCTTTTCGGCTTCGTCAGCACCTTGACCCAGCCGCGATCCTCGCCGTCGGCGATGGCGCGATCAAGATCTTCGATCCCGTAGCGGGTCACTTCATAGGGGATTTTCTTTTGTTGCGCTTCGCTTTCGTTGATTCCCACCCTGGCGACCTCGGCATCGGTAAAGGTGCACCAGGGAATCACCCGGTAATCCGCCTTAAAGCGTTTAAACCGCCCGAACAGGGCGTTGACGACCGCATACCAGGCCTGATGAGCCGCCGTGTGGGTGAACTGATAGGGGCCGGCGACATCGCCGGCGCAGAAAATATTGGGAAACCGGGTCCGTAAAAAGGGGTCGGTGCTGACCGTGCCCTGAGGGTCGAGTTCGATACCCAGTTCCTCCAGGCCGAAGCCGCTGACGTTGGCTTTGCGCCCGACGGCAATCAGCAGGCGGTCAAAACCGATCTCTGCCGGCGCCCCGTCCCGGCTGCAGACCAGCCACTGCCGCCGGCCGTCCCGGCGCACCTCCTGCGCCTGATGACCGGTCAGAACACGAATCCCTTCGGCTTTGAAGTTGTCCTCGACAAAAGCACTGACCTCGACATCCTCACGGGGCAGGAGGCGCGGTCCCATTTCGATCTGCGTCACCTCGCTGCCCAAACGGGCAAAGGCCTGGGCCATTTCGCTGCCGATCGGCCCGCCGCCCAGCACCACCAGCCGGCGCGGCAGCTCGCGCAATTCCCACAGGTTGTCCGACGTCAGATAATCAATCTGTTCCAGCCCCTTGATCGGGGGAATCAGGGGGCCGGCTCCGGTGGCGATGATGATGCTGCGGGTCTTCAGGGTCCGCCCTTCGACCTCAACCGTCCAGGGCGAAGTGATCCGGGCTGCTCCCGCAATCACATCCACGCCGAGAGCAGTATAGCGCTCCACCGAATCGTGCGGTTGGATTTTGGCGATCTTTTGTTGAACCCGCTCCATCACCGCGCTGAAATCCGCCTGCGGAGCGATTTTATCCAGGCCGAACTCTTCCGCCCGCCTGGCGTAAGCAAGGATCCGGGCACTGCGGATCAGCGCCTTGCTGGGAACGCAGCCGGTGTTCAGGCAGTCTCCGCCCATTTTATGCTTTTCGATCAACGCCACCTTCGACTTGACTGCGGCGGCGATATAAGCGCTGACCAGACCGGCGCTGCCGGCGCCGATAACAATCAGGTTGTAATCAAAGGCTTCCGGTTTGCGATAGCCGCGATAAACTTTCCGCGCCTGAAACAACGCCAAAAGCTTTTTGGCCAGCAACGGAAAAAGTCCGAGCAGGGCAAACGACAACAACAGGCCGGGCGAGAGGATACCGCCGGCGCTTTCCAACTGCCCCAGCTGGGTACCGGCATTGACGTAGACGAAGGTGCCCGGCAGCATTCCCACCTGACTGACGATATAATAGACGGCCGTTTTCAGCGGGGTCAGGCCCATGACCAGATTGATGACGAAGAAAGGAAAAATCGGCACCAGACGGAGCGAGAACAGATAAAACGCGCCTTCTTTTTCCACCCCTTTGTTGACCGCTTCCAGCTTGTCGCCGAATTTGCCCTGCACCCAGTCGCGCAGCAGAAAACGCGACACCAGAAAGGCCAGAGTCGCACCGATGCTGCTGGCAAAACTGATAACGACAAATGCGGTCCAGAGCCCGAAGAGCGCGCCGCCGATCAGCGTCATCACCGTGGCGCCGGGCAAAGACAAGGCGGTCACCAGGACGTAGAGGACAAAATAAACCAGCAGGGTGGTCAACCGATTGTGCTGATAAAAAGCATTGAACAGCTGCTGCCGGCTGTTGAAATAATCCAGCGTCAAAAACCGCCCCAGGTCAAACACAAAAAAGCAGATGACCGCCACAGCGATCAGCAAAATAAACAGTATTTTTGTTGTGCGGCTGTTCATTCTCGCCCCCGGCTCAATGAAATCTGCATCGGCATCAGCAACGCAGTGTGAATGCCCTCTTCTTTACCCTGTTTTATTCGGCGTCTTTATTATAGTAAACCCACTTCTTTATCATCAAACCTTCCGGTCGGTATCTTCCGCCCGCAGTCCGGGCGGTCCAGACCGATCAAGGGCCGAAGTCATACCGCCGCCGCTGTTTTCCGACTATCGTCTTCCATTCGTGCGCAGCATAGCCTTTCACAACGATGGAAAACATAACAAAGGAAAATAAAGAGGAGATCATGCAAGTTTAAAGATTTGATCAAGAAAAAAACTTAAAGGGGCGAAAAGGCCCTGCGCACGCCGTCCTTTTCCGGCAACCTGAACCCGTTAGCGACAACTGCAACCCGGGAACAGGTGAAAGACAAACAATCTGGAAGGATATGCTGACGGGAGAAATCTTGCCAATGGATAATATCGATCAGATGTGCTCTTATGATTAGCCTTTTTAATCTCCCGCCTGAGCCTGTCCGGCAAAAAGCGGGAAGTTGATCCACGAAGTCGGCAGCGTCCCGACCCGCGTCTCCAGCCCTGGGGCCCGCACCGGCAGCCGTTTCAGGCGCAACGCTTGCGGCACTGACTGGCCAGGTAATAGCGGTAACCGTCACGCCCCATATAACGCTGCATCTGTTTCTGATCGGCTTCCGGCACATCGATCAACAACAACCGTCGATGACGTTGCTGAACTCGGGGTCCAGATTAAATGCCAGCAGTTTACCGCCAAGATTCAGATAGTGACGCAACAACACCGGAATCCCCTTGGCGTCGTCTTCCAGGTCGGCGATCAACATGGCTACATCATCAAGGTTCTCCAGCAACGGATCGATCTGTCCGCTTTTCATTCCTCTGATTTTGGTTGGTTTCAACCTGACCGGCAAGCGCCCCCTGACCAGCTGCGCCAATTCCTTGATCCGGTAATGCCGGGTCAGGGTCTTGGCCATCAATTGCCGGGAGGCACTGGAATAGTCCGCCGAGATGCTGACCGGACCGAATAAATAGCGATATTGGGGATGCAACAGCAGATAGCGGCTGATGCCTTTCCATAACATCAGCAAAGGGGCATAGGAACGCTGGTAGTCGGGGCACACAAACGAGCGGCCCAGTTCCAGAGACGGCTTTAAGCGTTCGAGCAGTTCCCCCCGGTAGCGAAACAGAGAAGCAGAGTACAGGCCCCGCTGCCCGCGGGCGGCCAGGATTTCATCCACACGTCCGATGCGGTAGGCGCCGACGAGTTGCCGTTTCCGCTCATCCCAAAGGAACAGGTGGAGATAATAATCGTCATAATGATCCAAGTCGCACGCGCGCCCGGTTCCTTCTCCCGCCCGGCGGAAAGTCAGCTCTCTCAACCGCCCGATCTCTTTGAGGATTGAGGGGATCGCAGCCGCTTCGGCGTAATACGCAGTCAATCCCCCGCTGTGCAGAAGTTTATTTTCCGCCGTTAAGCGTCCGATGTCCGCCATCAGGTCGGCAACCGCGACCGGGGGAATAAGCGCTGCCGGATTCTTTCTTGCGCCGGTCGGTCGCAGCTCTTGCTCAGGGTCCGAGGCCAGCCCCAGAGCATAGGTGCGCAACCTTAAATAATCGGTCATCCGGCGCTCGCTTTCAGCGGCCAGCAGTTTTTTCGCCGGGATCGGCCGGCCGATCCGGGGGTGTAAGCAGATCCCTTTCTTATTCAACAACATCCGCGGCAACAGCAGCGTTCTCATGCGTGCATTGAGGGTTCCTGCCAGGTGAAACAGGACGCCGTTATCACCAGGAAAAAAGATCGGCAGAACCGGCGCCCGGCTCATTCTGACCAGTCCGGACAAGCTGTCGCTCCACTGCGGATCGGTGACGCACCCCTGCCGGGGCCGCCAGGAAGAAACCTCGCCGGCCGGAAAAACAAGCAACAGCTCTTCATGACGCAGACATTTCAGCGCCTGGCGTAACGGGGCGATATTGGTGCGCGCCGCTTGCGGCCGGTCGAAGGGATCCACGCCAATCAGATGCGCTTTAAACTCGGGAATCCTGCCCAGCAGATAGTTCCCCATCACCTTGAAGTCCGGCCTGATCCGGCTGATCATATCGATCAGGACCAGACCGTCCAGGCCCCCGTAAGGATGATTGGCAATCAGGATACAGGCGCCTTGCCGCGGAATCCGGGAAAGATATTTATCCGCAACATCATAACTCACTCCGATTTTTTCCAGTGCCTGCCGGGAAAACTCGCAGAGGGGACCGTCTTGCTCGATCTCGCTGTAGAGTTTTCGGCAGCGACGCAGGCCGATCAGATATTCCAGGCTCAGAAGACAAGCCTGGGAAACGGTTCCAAGGATATTGTCGGGTGTGCTCTGCCGCAGAAGAAAAGGCTCCGCGGCAAGCTTTGACTCGTTCATATGGCGCCTCCTGTTTGCATCGGGCAAGCACATCAGGAGACTGTTAAGCTGAAATGAACGCAGGGTTAGAATTCCGCAAGGCTGAAAATTTATTTCCTTACACAACCCGAATATTTATCTAACCGTTTTTAAATACGGCCCTTTCATTATGCCGGATCATACGGCTTGGAAAGGATTCTTTATGCTCACCGCGTCACCGGCAACGGAAGAGGGCAGACCCCGGCTTTTTTCGTCACCCGCGCAATCCGTAATCAGCGCAAAAAACACGCCGGGCCGCATCCTGATCGTCGAGGACGAAGATGCGCTTGTTGAAATCCTTGAATTTAATCTGCAGCGTCAGGGGTTTCGTGTCCTTATCGCCAAAGACGGTCTTGAGGCCTGTCGCATTATCGGCCGGGAAAAACCCGACCTGATCCTGCTCGACATCATGCTGCCCCTGCTGAACGGCTGGGAGATCTGCCGCATGGTGCGCTCCCACCAAGATCACCGGATCAGCCAGGCGCCGATCATCGTGCTCAGCGCGCTCGGCAGGGAACACGACAAACTCAAAGGCTACGATCTCGGCGCCAATATCTACCTGCCGAAGCCCTACAGCATCAAAGAGGTGATCCTGCAGACCCGCCGGCTGCTCGAGCAAAAACGCTCTCAACAGCGGCTGAAGGAACAGCTGGAATCGATGCAACGCTGGCACGAATTGCAGGACCACTGGCAGCAGGCGCTGTTTCATGAACTGCGCAATCAGCTCTGCCTTATTTCCGGAATGGCCGACCATATCCGCGAAAACCCGGAATTGTCGGCAGAACACACCGTCCTTTTCAATGCCCAGATCGCCAACAGTTCTCACTATCTGGGAACCCTGGCTGAAAATTACCTGCTGGTGCGTCAGGTTGAAACGCATGCCGGGCAGCTGCCTTCGGAGCCGATTATACTGAAAGATCTTTTTGCCGAGCTCAAGCGTATTTTCTCTACCCTTGCAGAGCAGAAATCCTGCTCTCTGAACTGCGCCTGCCTAGTGGACAAAACGATTAATCTGCACCCGGTCGGATTAAAAATCGTCCTTGCCGGCCTGCTCGAAAACGCCCTCAAATACGTTCTGCTGGATGGGCACATTTTTTTATCGGCGGAAGCTCAGGATGACAACAGGCAACTCATTATCCGGGTTTGCGATGACGGTCCGGGCATTGCGGAAGAAGAGCGGGAGCGAATTTTCGAAAAGTTCTACCGCGGTGAGGCGCAGCGGAACCGGACGGGCGGATCGGGACTCGGTCTGTATATGGCCCGCACCCTGACCCAAGCCATGGGTGGCGAACTGCTTCTCGAACGGAATTCCGCAGACCGCTGTTGTTTCAGCCTGACCTTTCCCCTTGCCTAGTGCCCCCTTTGCCCGCCGGGCCGGACCGGTATCGGCGCTCCTGGACGACAAGCGCAAGGCCTTGGAGTTATCTGCGTGAATTGACCCGACAGAACAGGTGTCTCCTTTGATTATTCGTTCGGGCTTTGCGGCAGCCCGGGGGCAAGACCGCCCGCGACAACAAGTTCCGCCGGAAGATAATCACAGTGACCGGCATCCGGACTTTGATTTAACGACCCCAAACACTGCCGATTTTGCTGGCATCTCGATGCCGGCAAGATTATCTTTAGCTCCGTTTACATACTTTGTCTCAACGGAGCGATCGTGACCGAAAAAACCCGCCAACTGCTGCCGGATATCAGCCTGCTGCTGGCCATGCTTTTATGGGCCAGCTCTTTTGTCGCCATAAAAATCGCTTATCGCGGCTACCACCCCATGCAGGTCGTCTTTGCGCGGATGTTCATCGCCAGCCTGATTTTCCTGGTTTTTATCCCCGCATTTCGCAAAATCAACTGGCGCCGCCGGGATATAAAATACCTTATCATCATGGCAGCCTGCGAACCCTGCCTCTATTTTCTCCTCGAGGCCAAAGCGCTTGAATTGACCAGCGCCTCTCAGGCGGGAATGATTACCGCCATGCTGCCGCTGCTGGTCGCCATATTCGCCTGGACCTGGTTGAAAGAACAGATCAGCCGACCGACCCTGCTCGGCTTCTCTCTGGCCATTATCGGCGCCTGCTGGCTGAGCCTGTCCGGCGACAGCAGCAGCAATGCTCCCGATCCCCTGCTGGGCAATTTCTGCGAATTTCTGGCCATGGTGTGCGCGGCGCTCTATACCGTATCGCTTAAACACCTGACCAACAATTATCCCCCTCTGTTCCTCACCGCCTTTCAGGCTTTTGTCGGCAGCCTGTTTTTCTTTCCCTTTCTGCTGCACCCGGATATCGGCATACCCCATTCATGGGATCCGGTTTCCGGGCCGGCCGTTATTTACCTGGGCACCTTCATCACGCTCGGCGCTTACGGCTGTTATAATTTCGGCGTCAGCCGGACTCCCGCCAGCCGGGCTGCGGGCTATATCAACCTGATCCCGGTTTTCTGCGTTATTCTCGGGATGCTGATTCTGGGCGATCAGCTGAACCTGTCGCAGTGGCTGGCATGCGGACTGGTGTTTTGCGGGGTCTGGCTCAGCACCATGGGCAAAAAGCCCAAAACGCTTCTGCAGACGACAGCAGGTTAAAGATGGGCCGCTATCCGGTTCAGCCGATTGCCTACGTCAAAAGTCCGTTTCGGGAAAAATTCGCCACTCCGCGACAACCCGGTCTCACGCCGTCGATCAGGGGGGTTGTCGAATTCTGTCCGGGCTTCGACGCGTGCGAAACAGTGCGCGGGCTGGACGAATTCAGCCATATCTGGCTGCTGTTTATCTTTCATCACAACTGGAATGAAGGCTGGTCACCGACGGTCAGGCCGCCGCGACTGGGGGGCAACAAACGCGTCGGAGTCTATGCTTCGCGCTCACCGTTCCGGCCGAACCCGATCGGCCTGTCGGCGGTTAAGTTGCTGGCGATTCGCCATGAAGCGGGTCACCTGGCGCTGGACGTGCAGGGGCCGGATCTGATCGACCAAACTCCGGTCATCGACGTCAAGCCCTACCTCCCTTACGGCGACAGCCTTGCCGGTGCCCGCGGCGGCTTTGCCCCGCAAGCGCCGGACAAGTCATTGCCGGTTCACCTCTCCCCCGCGGCCGCAACCCGGATACAGGAACTGAAACAACAGTTTCCCGACCTGGAACGCAATATCCGCGAAGCGTTGCAGCTCGATCCGCGCCCGGCCTACCGCGGGAAGAAAGCGGACCGGCAGATCTACGGCATGGCTTTCGGCCCCTTCAACATTCGCTGGCGGGTGAACAACGAGCATGTCGAAGTTCTGTCCCTTGATCCGGCCGCAACCCCGGATTAACGACAATCGTCCCGCCAGAGACAGTGTTCCTGACCGCAGGCGGAAGCATATGCGGTGTTGAAGCATTGCGGATTGCTTTCCGCTTTTTGGAGCAAACGGACCAGTTCGGTTTTTTTATGCTTGCCGGGCCTGATTCCCCGGCTTCTGGCCAGGTCTTTAATCTGATTCATATTCATTCCGGACTCCTTCTGCCGCCGCCAAGGGGCAAATAAATTTTACCCGGCCGGCAAGAACGCCACAAGCGTTGCAGACAGAATTAACCGGAAAATAACGTTATGAGACTGGGGCGAGAAACAGCGGGGCCGCCTATAAAGCGGTCCCGCTGTTCAGGAAAACTCCGAAGTTGTTTTCACGCTGCTATTGCATCATCGAAATCAACACGTAATGGAGAATCCCGCCGTGCTGAAAATAGGTCACTTCCTGGTCCGTATCAAGACGGCAAAGAACCTCAAGTTCTTCACGGCCGCCATCCTCGCGCTCGATCGTCAGGCGCAATTTTTGCTTGGCCGCCAGAGAGTCGACCGCCGCCAGTCCAAATGTTTCGGTTCCGTCCAGCCCCAGGGTCGCCGCCGATACGCCCTCCGGAAACTGTAACGGCAAAACCCCCATGCCGACCAGGTTGGAACGATGAATCCGTTCGTAGCTCTGCGCCAGTACCGCTTTGACCCCGAGCAGCAGGGTCCCTTTCGCGGCCCAGTCGCGACTGGAGCCGGTCCCGTACTCCTTGCCGGCGACGATGATCAACGCCCGGTCCTGTTCAGCGTAACGCCGAGCCGCGGCAAAGATACTCAACTGTTCAGCATCCGGCAGGAACCTGGTCACCCCGCCTTCGGTCCCGGGCAGCATGAGGTTCTTCAGCCGGATATTGGCGAATGTTCCCCGCACCATGACCTCATGATTCCCGCGGCGCGAACCGTAAGAATTGAAATCCTTTTCCGCGACGCCCTGCTCTTGCAGGTATTCACCGGCCGGGCTGCTGGACTTGATCGCCCCGGCCGGGGAGATATGATCGGTGGTTATGGAATCGCCCAACAGGGCCAGCACCCTGGCCCGGTCGAATCCCGGATAAGTTTTTTCCACCTTCAGCCGGTCAAAAAAGGTCGGTCGCCTGATGTAAGTGGAATCCTTTTCCCAGCGGTAGGTCAACCCGTCCGGAACCGGCAGACTGCGCCAGGTTTCATCACCGGTGAACACTTCGGCGTACTCTTTCCGGAACATCCGGGCATTCACCAGCGCAACCATCTCCGCAACTTCGGCATTGGTCGGCCAGAGGTCTTTCAAAAAGACCGGTTTCCCGTCCGCTCCCTCACCGATGGCCTCGGTGGTCAGGTCGATACGCGTTGTCCCGGCCAAGGCGAAAGCAACCACCAGGGGAGGGGAGGCCAGCCAGTTGGCCTTGGTCTGGGCATGGATGCGCCCTTCGAAATTGCGGTTCCCCGACAGCACCGAACAGACCGTCAAATCACCGCTGTCGATCGCCTCGGCGATCGGACCGGTCAGCGGGCCGGAGTTGCCGATGCAGGTGGTGCAACCATAACCGACGATGTTGAAACCGAGCTGATCGAGATAATCCTGCAAACCGGCTTTGGCCAGGTAATCGGTCACCACTTTGGAGCCGGGGGCGAGCGAAGTTTTGACCCAGGGCTTTTGTCGAAGACCTCTTTCCACAGCTTTTTTGGCCACCAGCCCGGCCGCCATCATGACCGCCGGATTGGAGGTATTGGTACAGGAGGTGATGGCGGCAATGACAACATCGCCATGGTTCAACCGGTCTTCGCCGGCGGGAATCCGCACCCCGGTGTCCCGTCCTTCAGCAGGCAGGACCTTCTCGGTTTCGCCCCGCATATTCTCCAGCAGCACCCGGTCCTGCGGCCTTTTGGGCCCGGCCAGGCTGGGGCGCACACTGCCGAGATCCAATTCGAGGACCGCGCTGTACAGCGGGTCGGGCAGATCGTCCGTCCGCCACAGGCCCTGCTCCTTGCAGTAACTTTCGACCAGGGCGATGGTTTCGGCACTGCGGCCCGACAGGGAAAGATAATCCAGGGTTATCCGGTCGATGGGGAAAAATCCGCAGGTGGCCCCGTACTCGGGCGCCATATTGCCGATCGTGGCCCGGTCGGCCAGCGGCAACTGCGACAGTCCGGCCCCGAAAAACTCGACAAATTTCCCCACCACACCATGTTCACGCAACATCTGTGTCACCGTCAGCACCAGATCCGTTGCCGTCACTCCTTCGCTCAAGCCTCCGGTCAGGCGGAAGCCCACCACCTCGGGAATCAACATGGAAATCGGCTGGCCCAGCATGGCCGCTTCGGCCTCAATCCCGCCGACCCCCCAGCCGAGCACGCCGAGGCCGTTGATCATCGTCGTATGGCTGTCGGTTCCCACCAGCGTATCGGGGTAAACCCAGGTCTGGCCGTCCCCGGCTTCGCTCCAGACACCCTGAGCCAGATATTCGAGATTGACCTGATGGCAGATGCCCGTGCCGGGGGGAACAACGCGGAAGTTTTCGAACGCCGTCTGCCCCCAGCGCAGGAAAGCATACCGCTCGCGATTACGCTCCATCTCTTTTTCAACATTGGCCCTGAACGCGCCGGGATTGCCGTACTGATCGACCATAACGGAATGATCGATAACCAGATCAACCGGAATCTGCGGATTGATTTGCGCCGGAACGCCGCCGTTCTGGGCCACCGCATCGCGCATGGCGGCGAGGTCCACGATCGCCGGAACGCCGGTGAAGTCCTGCATCAGAACCCGAGCCGGGCTGTAGGCGATTTCCGCCGGCCGGTCCTGTTGCGGCGTCCATTGCGCCAGGGTTTCAATATCGCTGCGCCGCACGGTGTCGCCATCTTCCTTACGCAGCAGGTTTTCCAAAAGAATCTTTATCGTAAAGGGCAGGCGTTCTTTTATCTTCAGCCCTGCCGCCGCCGCGGCCCGAAAACTGTGAAACCGATACCCGTTGCCGTTGACCCGCAGTTCTGCTTGACTGTTAAAGGATTTGTTCGACATAGACGACCTCTTGATGTTGGCTTTATTCCGATGGCAGATGAATCGAGCTACCGGTCGCTTGCCGGTCGATTCACCCGAAAATACGTCTCAACTGTTAATTGTACAAAAAAAATCCCGGTCGGCGATACCGCCTCCGGGATTTTTTATCAAATCTTTTTTGTCAACAGACTACCGCACAATTTTCATTTTCGGCAGCACGATACTGAACAGGCTCCCTTCGCCCTGCTTGCTGCGAACCTTTATTTCCCCCTGATGCGCGGTCACGATATGTTTGACGATCGCCAGGCCCAGCCCGGTCCCGCCCAGGCTGCGGCTGCGGGCCAGATCGACCCGGTAAAAACGTTCAAACAAACGCGGCACGTGTTTTTCCTCAATCCCGCAACCGAAATCCTGAACCTGGAGCAAGACCCGGTCTTCAAGTTCCATTGCTTTTACCACCACCCGTTTATCGGCCTCGCTCGCTTTGATAGCATTACTCAACAGATTGATAACCGCCTGTTCCAGCAGCGGGGCGTTCATCCGCACCTGAAGTCGCTCCGGGCATTCTATTTCAATCCTGACACGGTGCTTTTCGAGCAGACTTTCACAGGCGTTTTTCGCTCCTTCCAGAACCGGCAGAAGCAGCTCTTTTTGCAATTCCCAACCGCCTTCGCTGACCCCTTGTTCGATCCGCGAAAGATCGAGCAGATCTTCAACCAGCGCATTCAGACGTTCGCTCTGTTTGAAAATGATCTGCAGAAACTGCAGGTATGCGGGGTCCTGATCCTCCTCATCGAGCAGGGTTTCCACGGCCCCGCGAATGGCGGTAATCGGCGTTTTCAGTTCGTGTGACACATTGGCGACGAAATCTCTGCGCACGGATTCAAGCTGACGCAAACGGGTCAGGTCGTGCAGAACGATAAGCACGCCGACCCGTTCATTCAACGACCCGGTCAGAGGTGCGGCCTGCACATGCAGAAAACGCTTTTCCCCGCCCAGGAAGGTAAGTTCATCCTCAAGCGGTTCCGGCGAAGAGAGGGCGCGGCCGACAAAACGCTGCAATTCGGCATGGCGGATCAGTTCCTGAATCGTTTGCCCCGGCTTATCCGTCGGCGCAACATCGAACAGTTTGGCCGCCGCCGCATTGAGCCGGATAACCCGCTCATCATTGTCTACGGCAATAATCCCCTCAACCATACACCCCAGAATGGCTTCAATCTCGCTGCGCTGATCAACTTCCCGGTGAATCCGGTCTGCCAGTTCGTGTGCCATGGAGTTAAAGGCCGTGGCCAGACGATGTGCTTCCTCCGTTCGTGCCTGGATCATCGGCACATCGAATTCGCCTTGGGAAAAATGCTGTGCCGCCACCGTCATCAATTCCAGCGGCCGGCAGATCCGGCGCGACAGAAACCAGGACAGCGGCGCCGCCAGCAGAGCAATGATCAGGCCGGCAACGAACAAACGTTGATAAATCGCCGTCAGGGCGTCGTCCACATCGGCCAGCGAAACCGCCGTCCGCACCGTCCCCAAAACCGCGCCGTTGGCGTTAAACGGAATGGCGACATACATCAGCGTTTGCCCTAAGGTGTGGCTGAAACGAATCGACATGCCGCCGGAACCGGAAACGGCACTGATGATTTCCGGACGCTCGTGATGATTTTCCATGCGCCCGGCATCTTCATGTGAGTCCGCCAGGACCAGGCCGTCCTTGCGGATAATCGTGATACGCGTGCCTGAACTTTCTCCCAGACGCCGCACCAGCTGCGACAGCAACAGGCGTTGCGTCGGGTCAAACCGGCCCTGCAGTTGTTGACTGACCAGTTGGGCGCGTGAGCGCAAATCCGCCGCCGTTTGTTCATAATGAAACGTTTTCAGGGTCCGCGAAAAATACCAGCCCGCTCCACTCAGAACGAGCACGATCAAAAGCAAAAAGGAGGGGTAGAGTTGCCAGATGAGGCGCCGCAGTCTCATAGATTTTCCTTGAAACGGTAGCCGACTCCGCGCACGGTTTCGATATAGTGGCCGCAGGAACCGAGCTTTTTCCGCAGCCCGGCAATCTGAACATCGACAGCGCGGTCGGTAACGGCATAATCCTCTCCCCTGACCGCATTGACGATCTGGTAACGGGTAAAAACCCAGCCGGGCCGGCCGGCCAGCGCCACCAGCACCCGAAATTCGGTAAACGTCAACTCGACGGTCTGTCCCGCAACCTGGACCAGGTTGCGGCCCGGATGAATCACCAGTTCGCCGTATACAAGCTCTTCCTCTTCTCCGCTCGGCAGCGGTTCGTTCCGGCGTCGCAGAACGCTCTGAATCCGGGCCAGCAGCACTTTGATACTGAACGGCTTGGTGACATAGTCGTCGGCTCCAAGTTCCAACCCGCGAACGACATCGCCTTCTTCGCCGCGGGCCGTCAGCATGATAATCGGCACCTGCTGGGTTTTTTTATCATTGCGCAGGCGTCGACAAATCTCCAGGCCATCGATGCCCGGCAGCATCAGATCAAGGAGGATCAGGGCGGGCAGGCGCTCCCTGACCTTGTTCAACCCCTCTTCACCGCAAGACGCGACTTCAACCTCGTAATTCGCCTTGATCAGATTGAAGTGCAACAGAGCCAGGATATCCTCTTCATCCTCGACCACCAGAATGTATTGTTTTTGTTCGCTCATAGAACCCTCAACCGAAGACTGAAATGTCGGGGTAACATTGTTTATTTTTGTTAGTATAGTGTGAGTTCCGGACAAATAAACCGTCTCATGCGCTCGTTTTTGTTTACTATTTAATACGTTATCCGGCAAATTATTAAAAAATAACGTTGTTTTTAAATTTTTCCTGTGCTAGAAGCGAAAACAACGTGTCTCGGTAGCCCTCGCAAAAAAAAAGCATAAGGAGAAAAGCATGGCAGAAGGTACAGTGAAATGGTTTAACGACTCCAAAGGGTTTGGTTTTATTGAACAGGACAACGGTCCGGACGTTTTCGTACATTTTTCAGCGATCCAAGGTGAGGGATTCAAATCCCTGGCTGAGGGGGATCGAGTCACTTTTGATGTCATTCAGGGAGAAAAAGGTCCGCAATCTGCGAATGTGGTAAAAATTTAATATCTGACTGTTGCCTGCGGCTTTTGCCGTCGGCCGACCGTCTCTGAGGGTATACCAGAAGAGCCTGCGGCACAACCAGCCACAGGCTCTTTTTCTTTTCCCATTGTGTTTCATTTGGATTTTTGCACCCCTTTACGCGGGCAAAGATCGTGCACCGGACAAACACTGCAGTGCGGTGTCGGCGCCTTGCAGAGTGCTCGACCATGGGCGATGAGCGTGTGTCCCATCTGCGTCCAGTCGGCCGGAGGCAGCAGCCGACACAGTTCCATTTCAATCCGCACCGGGTTGTCGGAGCGGGTCCAGCCGAAACGGAAAGCCAGCCGCTTGACATGGGTATCGACAACCAGTCCCGGAATATCGAAGGCATTGCCCAGAATAACGTTCGCGGTCTTGCGGCCGACCCCGTTCAGCGCAACCAGCGCATCCAGATCCGCCGGCACCTCGCCGCCGTGACGCTGTAAAACCTGTTCCGCACAACGAATGAGGTTCTGCGCTTTATTGCGGAAGAAACCCGTCGAACGGATAATGTTTTCCAGTCGCTCCGGAACTGCCGCCGCCATTTCACGCGGTCCGGGAAAAACCTTAAACAGTTCGACCGTCACCATGTTGACCCGTTTATCGGTACACTGCGCAGAAAGAATCGTCGCCACCAGCAATTGCCACGGGTTGCGGTAATTCAACTCACAATGTGCCCGGGGGTAGTGTTTTTCAAGGCTCCTGAGGAGGTGGAGGGCTTTTTCCGCTTTTTTCATTGTAAAAACTGTTTTCCGGCAAGTTATTCACAGGATTATCAACTTATCCACAAACGGGGTTCGGGTGTTTGGCGGTTACACGCGTGCGCTTTTTGAGTTTCAGGACTTCTCTGGTGTCGATACTTTCCACCGTCAAGACCAAAGGCAAGTGCGTCGAAGCCTTGCGGGCATCCGCACTCATCACCACCTGGCCGGACAAAGCACGGATCGGACCGCGAAAGTAGATACGATCACGCCCCCAGAGCGGCAGTTTGGCCGGAAAAGTCGCGCTCCATAGCGGCAACCGGGCTCTTTTCACCTCGGAACCCGGAAAAGAAGTCCCGCCCCCCCAGAGGGGCAGACCGAAATCCCCGGCGATGATTGTCGCGCAGGGCAGGGAAGGATTGCCCAACAACTGCTCTCCGACCAGGGTGCGCAGCTGTTCATTGCGTTGCCGGGGATCCCAGGAAAGAGTCAGGTTGAAGAGATGAACACGTTCTTCTTCTCGTTCGAAATCGGCCCGCACGCAACGGCAGCCATACCCCAGAGGAGCGTTGAAAATATTTTTCACCGCATAGCGCGACAGAAAAGCGCAACCCCCTTCGGCATCCGGACCAAAGGGGTCAAGTCCGGTTGCTTCCGCGAGTTGGTTCAGGGAGGTTTCCCCGATGGCCGATCCCAGTTGCTGCAACAGAACCAGATCCGGCTGCTGGGCGCGAATGACCGTGGCGATTAATTCCGGAACCGGCCGACCGTCAGCATCTTTGACGCCGTTGATATGATAACTCATGATCCGGAACGTCTTCATACTTTATCCTTCAGTTCGATCATCCAGCTATCAACTTATCTTGTCGACGGGCAAACAACAAGCTTAAAACAACGGCTCAGTCCAGTCTGCGCACCGACTCAATCACCACTACCGGTTCGGGAAAATCTTGAAAAACAGGGCTCTTGGCGATGGTTTTAACCCGGCCGATCCGCTCCACCACTTCCATTCCGGAGACAACCCGGCCGAAGACCGCGTAACCGAAGGCCTTTGCCGTGCGGCCGCGGTGATTGAGAAAATTATTGTCGGTCAGGTTGATAAAAAACTGGCTGGTGGCGCTGTCGACCCGGTTGGTTCGCGCCATGGCAATGGTGCCCTTGTTATTCTTCAGCCCGTTGTCGGCTTCGTTTTTAATCGGCGGGTTGTTTTTTTTGCGTTGCTCAAAGCGGTCGAAACCACCGCCCTGAATCATGAACCCTTTGATAACCCGATGAAAAATCGTTCCGTCATAGAAACCATCATCGACATATTTGAGAAAGTTTTTGACCGTTTCCGGAGCGGCGTCCGCATCCAATTCTATTTGAATCGTCCCCAAACCGGTTTTCATTTCCACGGTCGGGGCCGCCGTCGCCAAGCCGGTCAACAAAAAACAGAACAGCAGTGCAGCACAGAATATCTTCATATCAACTCCTTAAATCGTTTCCGCCTTCAGATCGCGCAGCATCAGGTCGGTAACCGCCTGACGCGGGTCCTTGTCGGCATAAAGAATCTGATACATCTGCTCAATAATCGGTACGTCAACCCCCATTTTCCGGGCCAGTTGATAGGCCGACAGGGTTGTTTTCACCCCTTCCGCAACCATCTGCATCCCGCTCAGAATATCCGCGATTTTACGCCCTTTCCCCAGCTCTATGCCGACGCTGCGATTGCGTGACAAATCGCCCGTACAGGTCAGGACCAGATCTCCCATGCCCGCCAGCCCGGCAAAGGTTTCGGACGAACCGCCCAAGCGCTGCCCCAGGCGCGTCATCTCCGCCAGTCCCCTGGTGATCAATGCCGCCCGGGTGTTATATCCGAAACCGAGCCCGTCCGAGACGCCGGCCGCCAGGGCAATGACGTTTTTCATCGCTCCGCCCAGTTCGACGCCGATAATATCATTATGGGTATAGACGCGAAACAACGCTGTGCTGAAGATCGACTGGATCTCCTCGGCAACGGCTAAATCCCGGGCCGCGGCAACCACGGCGGTGGGCATGCCCAGACTGACCTCCCGCGCAAAGGACGGGCCGGACAGAAAACTCAGTTGCCGGTGTCGGCTTTCCGGCAGTAATTCCTCAAAAACCTGCGACAGCAACATCAGGCTGTCGTTTTCGATCCCTTTGGATGCGGAAACGATCAACGCCCGGGTATCGATGTGCGGCAGCGCCTGCCTGAACACCGTGCGCGTCACCTGCGACGGCGAAACAAACAAAACAAGCTGTTTATCCGCACAGACATGGGGCAGGGACGTGCTTACATTCAGTTTTTCCGAAAGCTCTATTCCCGGCAGGTACAGATCGTTGATTCTCGTCCGCTGCATCCTTTCGGCCAGGTCGGCTTCGTAACTCCAGAGATCAACGGCAAAGTCTTTCTGCGCCAACAGGTTTGCCAGGGTCGTCCCCCAACTTCCGGCACCGACAACACCAATTTTAGTTTGCATGTCAAATCGCCTTTTTTTTCTCCGCTATGCGTTTTTCCAGATGCTCTATCTTTTCCCGCAGCATCGCCGGCCTGGGGAAATCCTCCAGTTGGCGATATTTTTCCAGCGCTTCCGCTAAACGCTCGTCTTCTTCGAGCAGCCGGGCCAGATTGAATTCCGCCTGCGGACGATAGCTGCTGTGCGGAAAACGTTCAATAAGCGTCTGCCAACTCTGACGCGCCTGTTCGCTGTTATGCTCCAAAACCAAAAATCCTCCGCGGCGGTAAAGGGCGTCCGCCATCAGAGGACTGTCGGGGTGCTCTTCTATCAGGGTTTCCAGCTCTATTCCGGCTTGCGGATAATTTTCCAGACGAAAATAACAGTCCGCAATTTCATAGAGGTAGCGGTCCGGTGTCCCGCTTTCTCCATCCAGCAGGCGCTGATAATAACTGATGGCCCGGGAATAATCGCGCAGGGAGAACTTTACAATTCGCGCGGATTCCTCACGCGCGGCGAGCAGTTGACGGCTCTCCGGATAATCTTTTTCCAGCTGTAAATAATACCGCAGCGCTTTACGTACATCACGTCGCGCAAATTGCTGGATCTGGGCCAGCCGGAACAGTGCTTCGGCAGCTTCTTCACTCGCGGGAAATTTGTTGTGGAGAACGCTGTAGTTCCGCTCTGCCGCGGCCACCTGTCCCCGGCTGTCCAGCTCAATGGCTTCGCTTAACAACCGTTGCGGCGCATTCTGCTGGCGCTGCTGATAAACCGGGTAAAAGACCCCGGCCGAAACCGTTGCCAGCAAAACCAGAAGCAGCCAAACCAGGCCTCTATTTTTATTCTTCTTCCTGCTGTTCTGTTGCCTGATTTCCTGCTTCAGCTGCCGCTTCAGCCTGTCCAGTTCCATCCACTGAATCCTTCTCCGCGAGTCGAGCGACCGAGACGATTTTTTCGTCGTCTTCCAGCACCATCATTCTTACTCCCTGGGTGTTGCGGCCGATAGCGCGAATATTTTTAACTTTGGTGCGCAGCAGCTTGCCCCGGGTGGTAATAAACATCAGATCGGAATCATCATCGACCATCTTTATCGCAACCACACGGCCGTTACGTTCGCTGGTTTTGATGGTGATGATGCCTTTTCCTCCACGACTCTGAACCCGGTATTCACCGATATCCGTACGCTTGCCGTAACCGTTCTCGGTCACCGTAACCAGCGCCAGCGCGGTGTTGTCCGTCACCGACTGCAAACCGATCACTTCATCATCACTTTCGAGGGTCATGCCGCGCACCCCGCGGGCCGGGCGGCCCATGGAGCGCACATCGGTTTCGGGAAAACGGATCGATTTTCCGTTTTTGCTGGCCAGAAGAAGATCCCGCTTACCGTCCGTAAGGCGGGCTTCTATCAGGCTGTCACCGGGATCGATGGTCAAAGCGATAATACCGCCGGCGCGCGGATTGGAATAGGCCATCAGGGCGGTTTTCTTGATCACCCCGCGGGCCGTTGCCGTGACGATATATTTGCCTTCCTCAAAGTTTTTAACCGGAAGAATGGTCATCACCTTTTCATGTGCCGCCAATTGCAGCAGATTGACAATGGCTTTGCCGCGCGAAGCCCGTCCACCCTGCGGTATTTCGTGCACTTTCAGCCAGTAGACTTTGCCCAGATTGGTAAAAATCAAAATGTAGGAATGAGTTGAAGCGATAAACAGGTTTTCAACAAAGTCCTCTTCTTTCGGCCGAATCCCGGTCCGCCCTTTGCCGCCGCGGCGCTGAGCGCGATAGAGGGATACGGCGTTACGTTTGATATAGCCGCCGTGGGTCACGGTCACCACCATATCTTCTTCGACGATCATATCTTCCAGGGTCAGATCCGCGGTCCGGTCCAGAATTTCAGTCCGCCTTGGATTGGCGAATTTTTCTTTCAGTTCACTCAGTTCCTGCTTGATAATTTTGAGAATTTCCACCTCGCTGGCAAGAATCTCTTTAAGGCGTGCTATCTGGGCCAGAATCTGTTCCAACTCTTCCAGAATTTTACTCTGTTCAAGCCCGGTCAGCCGGTGCAGACGCATATCAAGAATCGCCTGAGCCTGGATGTCGGAAAAAGAAAAACGCACCATCAGGCGTTCCTTGGCTTCGGCCGGGGTTTTGCTTCCCTTGATGATTTGAATCACTTCATCGAGATTTTCCAGTGCCAGCTTCAAACCCTGGAGAATATGGGCGCGCGCTTCCGCTTTCTTCAACTCGAAGACACAGCGCCGGGTCACGATCTCGCGACGATGGTCGATAAAACAATCGAGGATACTTCTTAAATTAAGAATTTTCGGCTGCCCGGCAACGATCGCCAACATGATGATGCCGAACGATGATTGCATGGGCGTCATCTTGTAAAGCTGATTGAGGACGACACCCGGCACCATGTCTTTTTTCAGCTCGATCACGATCCGCATGCCGTCCCGGTCCGATTCATCACGCAAATCGCTGATGCCCTCGATCTTTTTGTTTTTGACCAGGTCGGCTATTTTTTCGATCAGCCGTGCCTTGTTGACCTGGTAAGGGATCTCGGTAATGATGATCGCCTCCCGATTACTGCGCCGGTCAACTTCAACCAGGGCCCGGGCGCGCACCTGGATGATTCCGCGACCCGTCGTATATGCTTCGCGGATGCCTTCTTTGCCGTTGATGAAGGCAGCGGTCGGGAAATCCGGACCGGGAATACGCTCGATCAACTCTTCCAGGCTTATCCGCGGGTCGTCGATCAGGGCGATCAGGCCCTCGATGACTTCACCAAGGTTGTGCGGCGGAATTTTGGTCGCCATGCCGACGGCGATACCTTCCGAACCGTTGACCAGCAGGTTGGGAAAACGGCACGGCAAAACCAGAGGTTCTTCCAGGGAGTCGTCATAGTTCGGACCGAAATCAACCGTTTCTTTCTCGATATCGGCCAGCAATTCATGCGCCAGTCGATCCATACGGACTTCGGTATAGCGCATGGCCGCCGCCGAGTCGCCGTCGATCGAGCCAAAGTTGCCCTGCCCGTCAACCAGAGGATGACGCATGGAAAAATCCTGGGCCAGACGCACGATGGTGTCATAGACCGCGCTGTCTCCATGGGGATGATATTTACCGATGACATCACCGACGACACGCGCCGATTTTTTATAGGGTTTATTGTAATCGTTACTGAGATCGTGCATTGCAAAAAGGATGCGCCGGTGAACCGGTTTCAACCCGTCACGGACATCGGGCAGCGCACGTCCGACAATGACGCTCATGGCGTAATCCATATAGGATTTACGCATTTCATCTTCGATATTGACTGTAACTTTATTTTGCTCTGACAGCATCTATTCCTCCAAGTCTCTGTGCTGCAAGACTTTTAATAACTTCAATTGGTTAAACATCAAGATTGACAACGTTCAAAGCATTATGTTCGATGAATTCACGCCGCGGTTCAACCTGATCGCCCATAAGAACCGTGAAAATTTCATCGGCCCGAATCGCATCCTCAATGGTCACCTGCAGGAGAATCCGCTTTTCCGGATCCATCGTCGTTTCCCACAGCTGTTCCGGATTCATTTCTCCCAAACCTTTATAGCGCTGGATATATTGGCCTTTTTTAGCGCGATTGAGGAAACTGTCGAGAAGCTCTTGACGATCCGCAACAACGATATCTTCTTTCCCTTCGCTGACGATGGTCACCGGATCTCCGGCGCAGATATCTTCAACCAGTCGGTAGGATTGCAAAAGCAGTTTGTATTCGTGGGAAGAGAGGACTTCAACTGTCTGCCGATCTATCCGGGCATGTAAATTGCCGAATGTGACCAGGATCCGATCCGGATTTTCAAAAACCTCAAATTTGGCATTCGGTTCCTGAACCCGTAACTGTTGAGCCAGCGGTTCAAGATTGATTTTGTCCGCATAACCGTTACGAATTTTTCCTTTGATAAAAATATTGAGTATTTCACTCGGCACCCCGCGATTGACTATTTTCTCGAAATGCTGATTGAAATCGATGATATTCCGCAAAGAGGGGATGATCTGCTTGCCGCGCAGTATTTTCCCTCCCTGCTCCATTTCCAAAGCGACCCCTTCCGTGCCGGTATCGAGCAGATAATCAAGCAACGCATCGTCATCCTTCAAATAGATTTCCCGCTTGCCGCGTTTAACCTTGTAAAGCGGAGGCTGGGCGATATACAGATGCCCGCGTTCAACGATTTCCGGCATCTGACGGAAAAAGAAGGTCAACAGCAGGGTCCGGATATGGGAACCGTCAACATCGGCATCAGTCATGACGATGATGCGGTGATAGCGCAGCTTGGCGATATCAAAATCATCTTTTCCGATCCCCGTGCCCATGGCCGTAATCAGGGTTCGTATTTCGTTCGAGGTCAGTAATTTATCAAAGCGGGCCTTCTCCACATTCAGAATTTTACCTTTCAGCGGCAGGATCGCCTGATAACGCCGATCACGCCCCTGTTTGGCGCTGCCGCCGGCGGAATCGCCCTCGACCAGGTAAATTTCACAAAGAGCCGGATCTTTTTCCTGACAATCCGCCAGTTTACCCGGCAAGGACAACCCTTCCAAAGCGCCTTTTCGGCGGGTCAAATCCCGCGCTTTGCGCGCAGCTTCCCGGGCCCGCGCCGCTTCAATCCCTTTTTCCAGGATTCTTTTCGCTACCTGGGGGTTTTCCTCTAAAAAGGTCGACAACTTATCATTCATCAAAGTTTCGACATACCCTTTTATCTCCGAATTTCCCAGTTTGGTTTTCGTCTGCCCTTCGAATTGGGGATCGGACAGTTTAACGGAAATAACCGAAGCGATTCCCTCGCGCAGATCATCCCCGGAAATAGCCACTTTGGTGTTTTTCAAAAGGTTGTTGGTGCCGGCATAATTGTTCATCGTGCGCGTCAGCGCCGCACGAAAACCACTGAGGTGTGTTCCGCCTTCGTGGGTATTGATGTTGTTGGCAAAGGAGAATATTTTTTCATCATATCCGTCGTTGTATTGAATGGCGATTTCTATCTCGACACCTTCTTTTTCGCCACGAAAATAAATCGGTTTGGTGTGCAAAGGACTTTTTGCCCGATTGAGGTACTCAACAAAAGATCTGATTCCTCCTTCATAGATAAATTCGTGACTTTTCTCCGAGCGGGCATCGGTAATTTTAATTTTCACCCCGGCATTCAGAAAAGCCAATTCCCGCAACCGTTGCGAAAGCGTTTCAAAAGAAAAATCGGAACTTTCAAAAATTTCGCTGTCCGGCCAGAAGGTGACTTTTGTCCCGCGCTTGATGGTGTCACCTTCGACAGCAAGAGGAGCTACAGGTACGCCCCTGATATAACTCTGACGGAAAACTTTTCCATCGCGCCTGATCTCCAATTCAAGCTTGCTCGACAAGGCATTGACGACCGAAACGCCAACCCCGTGCAAACCACCTGAGACTTTATAAGCGCCATCACCCTGGTCGTTGAATTTTCCCCCGGCATGAAGCACCGTCATGACCACTTCAGCCGCAGATTTATTTTGTTTTTCATGCATTTCCACGGGAATACCACGGCCATTGTCTTCGACCGTAACGGAGTTATCCTGGTGAATCGTCACAATAACTTCATCACAATATCCCGCCAGTGCCTCATCAATTGAATTATCAACAACTTCATAAACCAGATGGTGTAAGCCCTGTACGGACGTAGAACCGATATACATTGCCGGTCTTTTTCTAACCGCTTCCAGACCTTCTAAAACCTGTATACTGTCAGCACCGTAATTTTTATTTTCTTCCATAGTATATAGTCATCCTTAAATTTTTCTGATTTTCCCATCAACAATATTTAAAACTTGAGAATTATCAGGAATATCATGATTTAAAATATTTGAAGTTATAAATATTTGACCGGATTCATCAATAACATTACAAAAATATTTCTTTTTTCTTAAATCATCTAATTCAATGGAATAATCATCAAAAAGCAAAATCGGATAATAATCATACTTATTTTTGTAATCTATTAATTGAGAATATTTATAATTTAAAAGGAAATATTTTTTTTGCCCTTCAGAACTATATTTCTTTAAATCATAATTATTTATAAAAAATTGAAAATCATCTAAATGAGGTCCAAAAAGAGTATATTTATATTTTTTTTCTTTTTCTTTAATTTTTAAATACATAAAATAAAGATTATTTTTTATATCCTTTTCATTATATTTTTTATAATTAATATAATATTTTTCATCTGTTTTTTTATTTTCATAAAACTTATCAAAAATTACATTTATTCTTTTTATATATTCAATTCTTTCTTTTATAATAAAAGAAGATATTTCTATTATTTGTTCCAACCAAGGGTCAAATTCATATTTACTTTCTTTTAAAAAAGCATTTCTATTTTTTAAAATTTTATTATATTTTTTTATTGTCTCTATATAATCATTATTTATAAAAAAAATAGATCTATCAATTAAATTCCTTCTATAGTTAGGATTTAAAATTAATAAATTTATTTCTGAAGGATAATAAATTATAGAATTTATTACTTTATATAATTCTTTATTTTTAGGATTATTATTGTTTAAAAATATTTTTTTATTTTTATTTTTATCTATAAGTACTTTTAAAGTATTAAAGCAGTTATTTGATTTTATAGTTAAATTAATATTAGAATTATCTTTATTTATATTTATTACATCTTTTATATTTTTAGTTCTAAAACTTTTATAAAAATTTGAAAGATAAATAGATTCTAAAAAATTTGTTTTTCCTTGTGCATTATTTCCAACAATAAAATTAAATTTAAAATCAGTACAAACCTCACATTTTTCAATATTTCTAAAATTATTTATTTTTATATTGGTTATATACATATCATTTTTATAATCTCATAGGCATAATAACTGATAAATGATTTTCATCTTCTTCAGGATTTATTCTTCCAGGTGATATATTATCTTTTAAACTCAATACAATATTATCTTTATCTATAACTTGAAGTATATCTATTATATATCTAGCATTAAAACCTATTGAAATATCACTTCCATTATAATCAATATCTATTTCTTCTTTTGCATCACCCACATCAGGATTTGATGATGATAAAATCATCAAATCTTTGTTTAATTTTATTTTTACTCCTTTAGATTTTTCATTTGAAAGGACAGAAATTCTTTTTAAAGAATGTAAAAATATATTTTTATCTATAATTGCTATATTCTCACCTTTATCAGGAATAACCCTATTATAATCTGGAAACTCTCCATCAACCATTCTCATTATTAATGTTGTATCTTTTGTTCTGATAGAAAAATTATTATCTTTAACACCTAATTCTATATTATCATTTGTATTTTCAATTATTTTTTTAAATTCAATAATGCCTTTTTTAGGAAGAATAAATCCATCAGTAAAATTATTATTAAATTCATTATTAAAATTTCTATTTATTAATGAAAGCCTATGACCATCAGTTGATACAAATATTAAGTTATTTTCTTCTTTATTATATTTTATATATATCCCTGTTAAGTTAAATTTTGTTTCATCATTTGAAACAGAAAAAATTGTTTTATCAATCATTTCATTTATTAAATTTTTATCTATTGATTTGATATCAGTATCAACTAATGGAAATTTTGGAAATTCATCAGGAGATAATCCTACTAAATTAAATACAGATTTTTCACAAATAATCTCAACCCAAAAATTATTTTTTGAATTGAAATAAATTTCTTTATCAGGAAGTTCTTTTATTATTTCAAATAGTTTTTTAGCTGAAAGTGTTATTTTTCCATCTTTTATTATTTTAGCTTCATAATCAGATTTAATACCTACTTCTAAGTCTGTTGCTGTAAATGTTATTTTATCTTTATTTGTTTCAATTAAAACATTGGCTAAAATAGGTAATGTATGTTTTTTTTCTATTATTCCTTGAATCTTTGTTAAAGCTTTTAAAAAAATGTTTTTTTCTATTTTGAATTCCATATTTCCTCCACAATCCCTTATTCTATAAATTATTTTTTTATATAAAATAGTAGTATTAGTAGTAACTGTTTACATAGGAAAAAATTCATAACATTTTGATTTTATTAAATATTTTTCTAAATTTATTGTTGATATCTATGTTGATATTTTTTTAAAATATTGATGTTTAACTTGTTTTTCCCATTTATCCACTTATTGTTTTAATTTTTCAATAAGTTTATCAACAAGTGCTCTACTTTGGACATCCTCTTCCATTTTCTTTTCAATTTTTTTAATTGCATGGATAATGGTTGAATGATCTTTACCTCCGAATTTCGCTCCAATTTCCGGATATGAAAGATTCGTTAATTTTCTGGATATATACATGGCTATCTGTCGAGGATAAACTAAATTTTTTAATCTTTTTGATGACTTTATTTCTGATATTTTTATTTGAAAATATTCAGCGACAGTTTTTTGAATTTTTTCAATATTTATTTCTTTACTGTTTTCAATTATAATATTTTTTAAAATATTTTTAGCCATTTCCAGGTTTATTGAAGTTGATGTTAAACTTGAAAAGGCGCCAATTCTTATTAAATATCCTTCCAATTCTCTGACATTATTAGTTACCGAATTAGCAAGAAAATAAATAACATCTTCTGGAATATCTATTTTATTTTGATCGGCTTTCATTTTTAAAATAGCTTGTTTTGTTTCTGTATCAGGAGCCTGTATATCCGCAATTAAACCCCATTCAAAGCGAGATCTCAATCTTTCTTCAAGATCTGGTATCTCTTTTGGAAATTTATCAGAGGTGACAACTATTTGTTTATGGGATTCATAAAGTGCATTAAATGTATGAAAAAATTCTTCTTGTGTGCTTTTTTTCCCAGCAATAAACTGAATATCATCTATAAGTAATATATCTATAGTTCTGAATTTTTCTCTAAATTCATTCATTTTTGCATGTCTTAATGAATTTATAAGTTCATTTGTAAATTTCTCAGATGAATAATAGCATACATTATAGTTTCTATTTTTATTTATAATTTCATTTCCTATAGCATGTATTATATGTGTTTTTCCCAGTCCAACACCACCATATATAAAAAGAGGGTTATAAGTTGTTGCGGGATTATTAGAAACAGCAAGGGCTGCGGCATGGGCGAACTGATTTGAAGGTCCGGAGACAAATGTTTCAAAGGTATATTTTTTATTTATATTAGATTTGGTTATATCTATAAAATTTTCATCAGGAGATATGTGTTTTTTTTCTTTTTTTTCTTCAATGGTAATTTTTTTTAAATTATTATTTATTTTTAAAAATAAATAATAATTTTCATTGCTTATCTCATAAAAGGTTTTTTCAATGGTGTTTTTGTAATTTTCCTTAACCCAATCTTTTATAAATTTATTTGGTACTTCTGCTTGTATTTTTTGGTCTTTTATTTCTTTAATCGTTATTGGTTTGATCCATGTGTTGTAATTTTGTTCACTTATTTTTTCCTTAAGAATATCAAGCGTTTTTTGCCATTTTTTTTTCATTTTATCCACATCTTTTTAACAACTGTTTATAAAAAAGAAATTTTTTAACTTATTGAAAAAACAATGTTTATATTGTTTTTTTGTGAATTTGTTAGTTTGTGATTTGACAGCATACTATAGCTATTATCAAGATTCTTCGCCAGCAAAAATTTCGTTTGGACACAGCTGAAAAAGGGAATCACAGATGTTCTCAGAAAAAATTACCAGAAAAGCTTGTTGTGTCGGGCGGGCAAGCTGTCAACGGCTTTTTTCACTGATTATGCAAATAAATAGATATCGATAGCTGCTCTAGTAAATTGATTTTTTGTCAATATTTTTAAACTGTTAACTTGGATCAGTACGATTTGTTAGGCGTGTTTGCACGGCCGCTACAAGATTTATCCGTAAAAAACGGTAGTTTTAAAAGTCTTTTTGCAGTTGATGCAGGTTCAAGCTAAGCGTTGCTATCGGATCTGCGTCCTGGGCTGTTGAACTGACAGCACTCCCTGATGAGGTGGACAGAGTTGGTTTAACTTGCGGCTGATCAATATCCATCTTATAGTCCAATGCTTCACAGAGGATATTGTCGCCGTCAACAGCTGAAGGGAGACCCGGTAAGACGGAGACTTTTAATTTTCATCAAGAGGCTTAGACCGGGTGCATATAAATTTTGGTTGAGATTCTGCTTTGCAATTGCGATCGATTTTTTTTATTTATTTTCTTTTGTCTTGACTGAAAAAAAAAGATGTGTTTTAAAAAATAGCTTTGTCGTATTCATAAAGTGGAGGTAAGAATGTCTAAACGCACATATCAACCGAGTCGAATCAAGCGTAAAAGAACGCACGGGTTCAGAAAAAAAATGCAAACGAAAAATGGCCGGAAAACCATTAATAGACGGAGATCCCGCGGCCGCAGGGTTTTAACGGTAACAACACCGCAAAAATAGGATATGTCTAATAAGTATCTTAAGTCTTATCGTTTACGTGAGACTCGGGATTTCAAATACATGAAGAGAATGGGGTGTAAATATGATACACCCCATTTTGTTCTTTTAATAACGGATAAAAATCTTTTTTTCCCCAGGTTGGGAATCTCGGTTAGTCGTAAAGTCGGCAATGCGGTAATTAGAAATCGTATAAAAAGATTAATAAGAGAATTTTTTCGTAATAATATAGTTTTTTTTAAAAACATAGATTGTCTTTTTATTGCGAGAAAAAATGCAAATTTTTTGAATACGGCTGATTTAAATAAAGAATTAAATTTCTTTTTTAATAAATTCAAGACCTATTAAAATGAAATACATCTTTATTTTATTGGTAGATTTTTACAGAGTTTGTATATCACCTTTTACACCCCCTTCTTGTCGTTTTTATCCTACTTGTTCGCAGTATTCTCGTGAATCTTTTTTGATTCATGGTTTTATAAAAGGTTTTTATTTCAGTTTTAAAAGAATATTGAAGTGTCATCCTTTTCATCCTGGTGGTTTTGATCCGGTGCCGCCAAAAAACAGGAAGTAACTCATGGATAATAATAGAACTATAATTGCTGTTGTCTTAATTGTTCTCCTTTGGTCCGGCTATAGCTTGTTTTTTGCGCCACAGCCACCAATGGAAAATCAGGTTGTTCCGGAAGAGAAGGTGGTATCCGAACAAAAACCGGAAAAAAATATCGTTAAAAATGTTGCTGAAAAAAAAGATGATTTTGTTCCGGTCAAGGAGGTTCAGACAATAAAAGTTAAGTCCGATTATTATGAGATAGAGTTATCATCATTGGGGGCCAGCGTAAAATCGATACAATTGGATAAATATAAACAGGAAAAAGATGAAAAATCGGGTTTTTATCAACTCTTTGATGGAAAAAGCGATAATTTATCCACTCTGGTTGTTAGTGGTATAGATGGTCTTTATATACCATCAACTTTAAACTATAATATTGATAAATTAGATTCTGTTGTTGAATTAAAAAATGAAATAGTAAAATTAAATTTTACGGCAGAAATAAATAAAATAAAAATATTAAAACAATTTGTGTTTTATCCTTCTTCATATTCAATAGATTTAAATATTATTATAGAAAATATTGAATCTGATGATATCTCAGGAAAATTATCTCTTTCTTTAATAACTCCATATAATAGTGATGAAAAAAAGAAAATTTATACTTTTGTAGGTCCAGAAAGTTATGATGGAAAAGATTTGTTAGATGACAAAATAAAAGATATAGAAAAATCTCCAAAAATATACAGTAATGATATTGTTTGGTCTGGTTATACTTCAAAATATTTTCTTTCCGCAGTGAACCCTAAAAACTCTGCAGAGCAAACTTTTATATCTAAGAGCGATACTTTTATAGAAAATAAATTTATATCTCCACAGATTTATTTAAAAGAAAATAACTCTGTGGAATATAATTATTCAGCTTATTTTGGTCCAAAACAGCTGGAATTTCTTTCTGAGAGCCAAAATCATTTTGAAGAGGCTATTCATTATGGTTTTTTTCATCCTTTAGCAAAACCCTTGATGGTTGTTTTAAAATTCTTTTATAAATATATCGGGAATTATGGCATTGCTATTATTCTGTTGACTGTTTGTATTAAAATTCTTTTTTGGCCGCTGACGCAAAAAAGCTATAAGTCGATGAAAAGCATGCAGAAATTACAACCCGAGATGAAACGCTTGCGGGAAAAGTACGGCTCTGATAAACAGCGGCTCAATCAGGAATTGATGGGCTTTTATAAAGAAAATAAAGTGAATCCCCTGGGTGGTTGTTTGCCGATGCTGATACAGATACCGGTCTTTTTTGCGCTTTATCGCGTGCTTCTTGGGTCTATAGAGTTGCGTCATGCGCCATTCATGTTGTGGATTACGGATTTGTCAGCTAAAGACCCCTATTATGTGACGCCTTTGATTATGGGGGCGACTATGTTTTTACAGCAGAAGATGACCCCGACCAACATGGACCCGACCCAGGAAAAAATCATGCTTATGATGCCTGTGGTTTTTACTTTTATGTTTCTGAATTTCCCTTCCGGTCTGGTTATTTATTGGTTGGTTAATAATGTTTTGACCATTCTTCAGCAATATATTATACGTCGCCAGCCCGATTGACGAAACAGATGAATCTCAAGGACACAATTGTTGCACCGGCAACTGCTGCAGGGACCGGCAGTATAGACATTATTCGTATTTCCGGACCCGACTCCCTGAGAATCATAAAAAAATATTTTCAGCCCACCGGCTCGCCGGGTTCAGCGGATTTTGTTTCCCGGCGCCTTTATCATGGAATGCTTATCGATTCGGAAAAAAATCCGGTCGATGAGGTAATGGCCGTTTATATGGCCTCTCCACACACCTATACTTGTGATGATATTGTCGAAATTCACTGCCACGGCAGTCGCCAGATTGTCAAACAGATCCTTGCGTTGTTGCAAAGAGACAATGTCCGCCTGGCGGCTCCGGGCGAATTTACCTATCGTGCTTTTATGAATGGACGTATCGATCTTCCGCAGGCGGAGGCCGTGGCAAGATTGATCAGGTCTCATTCCGATTCTTCGCGCAGGCTTGCTCTTTCTCAGGCGAGCGGTGCTTTAAGTCGTAAAATCAATGCTTATGTCGATCAGATTAAAGAGGCTCTGGTTTTTTTGGAGGCATGGATCGACTTCCCCGAAGAGGATCTGCCGCCGGAAGATGTTTCCATAATTGCCGATAAGATGGAAAAATTGTTGGCTGATGCGGATCTTCTTTGTCAAAGCTATGATTATGGTCGTTTGCAGACCGAGGGGGCTTCGATTCTTTTGGTCGGCCGGCCCAACGTCGGGAAAAGTTCTCTATTGAATGCTCTGCTTGGAGAAAACCGTGCTATCGTAACTTCTTTAGCTGGAACAACCCGGGATCTTCTGGAGGAGGGCGTCAGTATTGAAGGCCTTCCGGTTCGCCTTGTGGATACGGCAGGTCTCAGGGAAACAGAAGATCCGGTTGAAATAGAAGGTGTTTTACGCGCAAAAAACAAAATTGAACATGCAGATCTTGTTTTGTTGCTGCTCGACAGCAGCCGGGATGTAAGCGAGGCGGACAATTACGCTTATCAGCAGTGTGTCGGGCGGCCGACTTTCGTTGTGCTGAACAAGATTGATTTGGGGGAAGACGCTTTCGGTGCTACTGTTTTCGATTTACCGACGTTTCGCGTTTCGGCGAAGTTTGACCGCGGAACAGACCGGTTGAAAAAGGCGGTTTCCTCTTTTTTAATGGGAGATTCCGGGGCGATTGGGGACTCTGTTTTGTTGAGCGAACGCCGTCATTTTGACACTTTGATCCGGGCCCGGCAGAGCTTGTTGAACTTTGTTGGATTGCTCGAAGAAGGAGAGACTCTTGATCTGTTGACTTTTGAATTAAGGGACGCTCTTTTGCATTTGGGACAGATTACCGGAGAGACAACAACAGAAGATTTGCTCGATGATATTTTTTCGGGCTTCTGTATCGGGAAATAAATGTTTCACGTGAAACATTGTGGTTAGACAATATGAGTGAGTACGGGAAAAAATATCAGGTTATTGTTGTCGGTGCCGGGCATGCCGGATGTGAGGCGGCACTCGCATCGGCACGACTGGGATGTTCAACGCTATTGCTGACGATTGCGCTGGATACCGTTGCGCAGATGTCGTGTAATCCGTCAATTGGAGGTACCGCCAAGGGCCATCTGGTTCATGAGATAGATGCTTTGGGTGGCGAAATGGGGATCAATATAGATGCCACGGGAATACAATTCAGGCGACTGAACATGCGAAAAGGGCCGGCGGTCAGGGCGGCACGGGCGCAGGCTGATCGTATGGCATACAGCGCCAGGATGAAAAGGGTTATAGAGCGTGAAAGGAATCTTGACCTGAAGCAGGGACTGGTAAATGAGGTCAAGGTTAAAAACAACCGTGTGGTTGGTGTTTCTACCCGGGAAGGGCTGGACTTTTATGGGCAAACCCTCGTGTTGACGACGGGGACTTTTATGCGCGGGTTGATACATATCGGCCTGAAGCACTACTCCGGCGGGCGGGCTGGGGAACCCTCGGCCGAAGGGATCTCCGGAAGTCTGCAGGCCCTGGGCTTGAAGTTGGGAAGGCTGAAAACGGGTACGCCGGCGCGGCTTTCGGCACGGACAATTGATTTTGAGCGTCTGGAAAAACAGTATGGTGATGAAAAAATCAAGCCATTCTCTTTTATGACCGATGAGATTAAAAGGGATCAGGTCTGCTGTTATATCGCTCATACAAACGAAAAAACCCATGAAATAATTCGCGGCGCTCTTGACCGGTCGCCTCTATATGCAGGGATTATCGAGGGCGTGGGCCCGAGGTATTGTCCGTCGATCGAAGATAAGGTCGTCAGGTTTCCGGACAAGAACAGCCACCAGTCGTTTCTGGAACCGGAAGGAAAATACAGTTCCGAAATGTATCCCAGCGGATTGTCGACATCTTTGCCTCCGGATGTGCAACAGGCATATTTTCGATCAATGGTGGGTTTTGAAGGGGTTGAACTGATGCGGCCGGGATATGCGATAGAATATGACTTTGCCGAGCCGTTGCAACTGAAAACCAGCCTTGAAACGCATGCCGTCGGCGGACTTTATCATGCCGGGCAGATCAATGGAACGTCGGGGTATGAGGAGGCCGCAGGACAAGGTCTTCTGGCCGGCATCAATGCCGCACGTGAATGTCAGGGGCAGGGGCCGATCATTATCGGTCGCGATCAGGGATATCTCGGTGTCATGATCGATGATCTGGTGACACAGCCGACCAGTGATCCCTATCGTATGTTTACGTCGCGTTCGGAATACCGATTGTTGTTGCGTGAGGATAATGCCGATCAGCGGCTTACGCCTTTGGGACGTGAAATCGGGCTGGTGTCTGATGAGCGTTGGGAAAAATACAAGCAGAAGCGGGAGCAGATAGATAAGGCACAGGCGGTAATAAAGGAAACCAGGGTAACAAGCTCAAATAAACTCGCCGTCGAGCGATTTGGCTTGGAGGGATTAAAAACCGGACTCAGACTTGAAGAATTGTTGCGACGACCGGAGACTAAAATCAATGATTTAAAAAAAGTTTTTCCGGTACTGGACGGCTACTCGCCTGCAGTTTTGGAGCAGGTTGAAATTTCAACAAAATACGCCGGCTACATTGACCGCCAGCTGGAACAGGTCAGTCATTTCAGGGAATACGAAAATGTCAGCTTGCCGGCTTCGTTGGATTATAATGAAGTGCCCAGCCTGTCAACGGAAGTGCGTGAAAAATTAAACAAGCTGAAACCCGGAAGTTTAGGTCAGGCCAACAGAATACAGGGAATAACGCCTGCGGCGATTGCCGTCATACAGGTTTATCTGCGCAAAAATGGCTGGTGTTGATTTTCTGGAACAACATCTGACCGAGTACGGCATTACCCTTGACCGGGATATTCTGGTTAGGGAGAATATGTTTCTGCGCGAACTGTTGCGCTGGAATCAAAAACTCAACCTGACCGCAATCGATGATTATAATCTAGCGCTTGAAAAGCATCTGCTCGATTCTCTCTATCTTTTGAAATATCTGCCCAATAGGGGAACCTTGTTGGACCTTGGGTCGGGTGGCGGGCTGCCGGGAATTCCCCTGGCTTTGGCCCGGAGAGAAATAAAGGTGATCTCCGTCGACAGTATCACCAAAAAAATTAATTTCCAACGGCATGTAAAACGAAAATTGGAAATAGAGAACCTGACCGCTGTTGCGGCAAGAATCGAACAGCTGGAAGAAAAGATCGGACGCACGCGGGTAGAAGTCGTAACGGCAAGAGCCCTGTCTTCGTTGTCGAATATAGTCCGGTTGGCCGCCCCCTGGCTGACGACAGGTGGCGCTCTTTTGGTCATGAAAGGCCCCGGGGGCGAAGAAGAGGTAACAGCCGCCGGAACAGAAATCAGCAGAAACGGTTTTGCCGTGTCACGGGTGGAAAAATACAACTTGCCGATTTCATTATCAGACCGGTTGATCATTGTGCTAATGAAAAAAACGGATGGAATAATGTGCTGAATTTGAACCGGGCATGTGCTAACCTTTTTCTGTTTCAACACCTTCCCCTAAAAATGAAAAAGGAGAACGTCGAATGGCAAAGATAATCGCCATTGCCAATCAGAAGGGCGGCGTCGGTAAAACGACAACGGCGGTCAATTTGTCGGCTTCGCTTGCAGCGGCGGAAAAACGGACTCTGCTTATTGATATGGATCCTCAAGCGAATGCCTGTAGTGGTATAGGAATCGATAAAACAGAAGTAATTTCAACTATTTATAATGTTTTGTTGGGTGAGGAAAAAGCCTCTGACGTGGTATGCGGGAGCGCTCTTGAATGCCTTGATGTGCTGCCCTCGAATACCAATCTGATCGGTGCTGAAATTGAATTGATCGAACGGGACGAACGGGAAAGGCAGCTTCATTACGCGATTGCGGAAATCGTCGATGCCTATGAATATGTCATTATCGACTGCCCGCCTTCGCTCAGTTTACTGACGGTTAATGCTTTGGTGGCGGCCGACTCGGTTTTGGTTCCGTTGCAGTGTGAATTTTATGCGATGGAGGGGCTCGGACAACTGATGCAGACAATTCGCCTGGTTCAAGAGGCGTTGAATCCACGGCTTGAAATCAGCGGGATACTGTTAACCATGTTTGATGGCCGCAACAATATTTGTCATCAGGTGAGCGACGAAATCAGGTCTCATTTCGGGAAAAAGGTGCTGCGTTCCGTCGTCCCTCGGAATGTCAGGCTGTCTGAGGCGCCCAGCTATGGACAACCGGCCTTGATGTACGATATCGCCTCACGTGGTGCCCAGGCCTACCTTGAGGTTGCCCGGGAGGTGCTGGCAGCGGGAGGCGATCATGGTTAAGGCAAAACGTCCGGCCCTGGGTAAGGGAATCGGTGCGCTGCTCAGTTCGGCAGCTCAGGAGGGAGGGAAAAAATATTTTTCCTGTCCGATTGAGGATCTGCGACCGCACAATAACCAGCCGCGAAAAAATTTCGACGCGCAAAAGCTGGCCGAGCTGGTCGCGTCGATCAGGGAAAAGGGTGTCATACAGCCACTGGTGGTGCGACAACAGGCCGACTTTTATCAGATTATTGCCGGGGAGAGGCGCTGGCGCGCCGCGCAAAAAGCGGGCCTTGACCGGGTGCCGGTGGTCATTCAGGATGTATCGGAAGATTGGGCGCTGGAAATCGCCCTGATTGAGAACATCCAGCGCGAAGATCTTAATCCGCTGGAGGAGGCAAGCGCCTATCGTTATCTGATGGACAGCTTTGATCTGCTGCAGGAGGAAGTTGCCAGGCGGGTGGGAAAAGATCGCTCTAGCGTGGCCAATGCATTGAGGCTGCTGCGCCTGCCGGAAAAAATTAAAAACGATTTGAACGCCGGACGTTTGAGTATGGGCCATGCGCGTGCACTTTTGGCGCTGGAGGAGGAGGAAGATATTGTTGAAGCGGCCGCAGAAGTTCTCGGCAAAAAGCTCTCTGTACGAGAAACGGAAAAGCTGGTCAAAAAAATCAAAAATTTTGGCAAACAGACGGTCCCGGTAACGAAGCGGAAGACGGATCCCAACCAGTTGGCGCTGGAAAACAGTTTGCAGCAGCACCTGGGCACCCAGGTGCGTTTGGTTGCAAAAGGAAAAGGGGGACGATTGGAGATAATCTACCATGACGAGGACGGTTTGACTCGACTGCTGGACCTTTTGGGAGTACAACTCTAATCAAGACAGATTGAGATAAAAAAGAAGGCCTTTTTAATATCTTGCGCCGGTCCGGCGGGTCGGCCTGATTAAATGTGAAAGTGAAAGAGCATGTTCGGTACAAAACAGCGGGAAGGTGTTGAAATGAAAAAACCGGTTGCGGTTGATAAAGCGGACATCAAAGCTTTTCTCGGTCCGGGGAGCAAATTCGAAGGCAAGCTCAGTTTTAACGAGATGGTGCGCCTGGACGGATCTTTTTCCGGCGAAATCGAATCCAGCGATACGCTGGTGGTCGGGGAGACAGCGGACATTGAAGCCCATATACAAGTCGGAGCCCTGATTCTCAGCGGCAAGTTCAAGGGGGATATCAAGGCAACCTCCAGCGTTGAATTGCGCGCTCCGGCCAGAGTTGAGGGCAGAATCGAAACCCCTTCACTCAAAATTGAAGAAACAGCGTTATTTAACGGTGAAATCGTTATGCCGGTCAAGCTGAATGAAGGGCTGGAGAAAAACGCTCAAGCAAAGAAAAACAAATAAAGATCGGGTGGTGGTTTTCATCTCCTTGACGAGATAAAAGAGGACACAACAGAGCTTGACAATTGTCGTCAAGTTATGATAGCTATGCCCTTCCTTTAGCCAATTCCCTTAAATATATTGAACTCGGTGATTGTATACAGTATACCGAAAACATGGTCCCGCACTGAAAAGAGGTGAGCTAGGTGATCAGCGTTGACTGGACCCTTGGTCTGCAGTTTATCAACTTTGTTATCCTTCTGTTTATTCTCAATCAATTGCTCTATAAGCCGTTGCTCAAAGTGATTAATGAGAGACGGCAGACGATTGAGGGTTCGCAGACAAAGGCAAAAGAACTGGAAGCGGACATCGAAGCAAAGATGCAGCGTTATCAACAGCAGCTTGACGACGCCAAAGCGCTTGCCGCAGCCGAGCGCAACAAGCTGAAGCAGGCGGCGGCGAAAGAGGAGTCCGCAATTCTGTCAGCCGCCCAGGCAAAGGCAGCTACAGAGTTGCAAAACATCAAAGGGCAAATTGCCGCAGAAGCGGAAAAAGCCGGTGCGACCTTGAAAGCTGAAGCCGATGTTCTGGCGGGCCGAATCGCGACGAAAGTTCTCGGCCGCGAGTTGGCATAAAGAGCAAGGAAGGTTCAAAAGTCTATGCGAATGAAAATATCATCAGCCCTGCTGACGGTTTTATTTTTGACGGTTTTTATGACAGTTGTCCATGCCTCGGGTGGGGGAGGCGCCGAACATCATGTCGACAGCGGTGTCTTGTTGAAAGATTTTCTCTATCGAGTGCTTAATTTCTCCATTGTCGTCGCCCTTCTTGTTTACTTTCTGAGAAAGCCTTTGAAAAAAGGCCTTACCGGCCGTCGCAGGGAGATTGAAAAGGCCTTGGCCGATGCGCAGCAGGCAAAAGAAGAGGCCGAAGCCAGATTTGCCGAATATGACCGCAAGCTGGCTCAGGCAACGGAAGAGATAGATGGAATAAGTGCGGCCATCAGGCAGGAAGGCGAACGCGAAAAGGAAAAAATCATCGCCAACGCCAGAGAAGTGGCGGCGCAAATTGAAAAAGACGCCGGCAAGGCGGCTGAACTGGAAGTTGCCAAGGCGCGTGCCGAATTGCAACGCGAGGCTGTACAATTGGCTGTCGGTATCGCCGAAGAGATGCTGAAGAAAAACTTCACCAGGGAAGACGATGCCCGTCTTATCGATGAATACATGCAGAAGGTGGGAGAATTAAATTGAGCAACAGTGCGATTTCAATTCGATATGCCAAGGCCTTGCTCCGCATCGCTGCTGAAGAACAGCGGGTTGAACAGTATGCCGGCGAGCTGTCGGGAATGGCGGAGTTGTTACAGCGGGAGAATCTGTTGCGTCTGTTGCTCGACAGCCCGACGTTTCCGCTGGAGAAGAAGACCGCAATCATGCACGACCTGACGGCACGGCTTGAATTGAGCGCCGGGATGAGAAAATTTCTTGATCTGCTTCTGGCAAAGGGGCGGATCATTTATTTAGCGCAGATCGACGTCAATTATCGCAAATTTGCCGATGAAATGTCGGGTCTTGTCCGGGCCAAGATAACCGCCGCCAACAAACTGGCGAAAGAGCGTATCAGCGAAATTCGGCAGGGCCTGGAAAAGCAGACCGGCAGACAGGTCGTGCTCAATGTGGAGGTCGACCCGGAGCTGATCGGCGGGCTGCAGGCCGAGATGGGCGGCAAACTGTTTGACGGCAGTGTTAAAACGCAGTTGAAAAGGATTTCAGATACCTTAGCAAAGGGGTGATTTAATACCATGGAAATCAGAGCAGAAGAAATCAGCGCGATCATCAAAAAGCAGATTGAAAATTTCGGCCGCGAAGTCGAAGTCAGCGAAACCGGGACCATTATTTCCGTAGGCGACGGAATCGCCCGTATCCATGGGCTGGATAAAGCCATGGCCGGTGAATTACTTGAGTTTCCCGGCGAAACGATGGGGATGGTGCTCAACCTGGAAGAGGATAATGTCGGTGCCGCCATCCTTGGCGAAGCCGAGCATATCAAGGAAGGCGATCTGGTGAAACGGACTGAACAGATCGTTCAGGTCCCTGTCGGTGAGGCGTTGGTCGGTCGGGTCGTCAACGGCATCGGCATTCCGATTGACGGCAAGGGCGCTATCGAAACCGATACCTACAGCCAGGTTGAAATCAAGGCTCCGGGAATCGTTGCCCGTAAATCGGTCCATGAACCGATGCAGACCGGTCTCAAAGCCATCGACTCCATGGTGCCGATCGGCCGGGGTCAGCGGGAATTGATCATCGGCGACCGGCAGACCGGTAAAACCGCGGTCGCACTCGACACCATCATCAATCAGAAGGACAGCGGCGTCATTTGCATTTATGTCGCTATCGGCCAGAAGCGCTCGACGGTTGCTCAGGTGGTCGATAAACTGCGTCAACACGGGGCCATGGATTATACCATCGTCGTTTCGGCAACCGCCTCCGACCCTGCGCCGTTGCAGTTTATCTCTCCCTACACCGGGGTTACGATGGGCGAATTTTTCCGCGACAACGGACGGCACGCTCTGATTATTTACGACGACCTTTCCAAACAGGCCGTGGCTTATCGACAGCTTTCGCTGCTGCTGCGGCGGCCGCCGGGACGTGAAGCCTTCCCTGGCGATGTTTTCTATCTGCACAGCCGGTTGCTGGAACGCGCCGCCAAACTGAGCGATGCCGAAGGAGCAGGCTCCCTGACTGCGTTGCCGATTATTGAAACCCAGGCCGGGGACGTTTCGGCTTATATTCCGACCAACGTCATCTCGATTACCGACGGTCAGATTTTCCTGGAAACGGACCTGTTCTATTCGGGCGTGCGTCCGGCCATCAACGTCGGCCTGTCGGTTTCCCGGGTCGGCGGCTCCGCTCAGGTCAAAGCGATGAAACAGGTTGCCGGAACGCTGCGTCTGGCGCTGGCCCAGTATCGTGAAATGGCTGCTTTCGCCCAGTTCGGTTCCGACCTGGATGCGGCGACCCAAGCGCAGTTGAACCGCGGCGCCCGCTTGGTCGAGATTCTTAAGCAGGGACAGTACAAACCGCTGCCGATGGCCATTCAGGTGCTGGCTATTTATGCCGCCAACAACGGTTATGTGGATGATTATCCGGCAACCGCCGTGCAGCGCTATGAAAGCGAAATGCTGGCCTTTATGGAATCACAGCATGCCGATGTCATCAAGGAACTGCATGAGCAGAACAAGATCGATGACGATCTGGAAGCAAAAATCAAGTCAGCTCTGGATGAGTTCAAGAGTCAGTTTGTCGCCTGATAACAATTAAAGGTTGTACAGATGCCAAGTCTGAAAGACATAAAAAAACGGATCGGCTCGGTCAAAAACACCCAGCAGATTACCAAGGCGATGAAAATGGTCGCCGCAGCGAAGCTGCGCCGGGCTCAAGAGGCAGCGGTCGCAGCCCGACCCTATGCGGAAAAGCTCGAATCGGTGCTGTCCCACCTGGCCCAGCGCGAAGAGGCGGATGCGCATCCGCTGCTCAGCCAACGAGGAAACGGGCGCGCGCTTGTTGTCCTGATGACGGCGGACCGCGGGCTTTGCGGCGGTTTCAATGCCAACGTTTCAAAAGCCGCCGAGCGCTTTGTGCGTAGCAATGAGCAGGGGTTCGAAGCGGTCGACCTGATGATTATCGGGCGTAAAGGGCGTGATTTCCTTAAAAGTCGACTCGGCGAGAAGATTGTCAAAGTGTATGAAAACATTACCGCCGAGGCGACCTATAAAACCGCTCAATTGATTGGCGAAGAAGTTATTTCCTTTTATACGGAAGAGACTTACGATGCGGTTTTTGTCATTTATAATGCCTTCCAGAGCGCAATTGTTCAGAATGTGACGTTTGAACAGGTGTTGCCGATCAAGCCGACAGAGAGCGACGATATTGACGACAGTGCCGTTGATTATCTGTATGAGCCGACCCGAGGTGAAGTGCTGGCCGAGATTTTGCCGAAGATGGTCGAGGTCCAGATGTTCCGCGCTCTGCTCGAATCGAATGCCTCTGAACAGGGTGCCCGAATGTCGGCAATGGACAGCGCCAGCCGCAATGCTGCGGAAATGATCGGTCAACTCACGCTGCAATATAACCGTGCCCGTCAGGCAGCCATTACCACGGAGCTGATGGAAATCATTTCCGGCGCTGAATCGATTAAATAAATACGTGATTCGTCTATAAAAGCTTATTCCGCGGGGATAAGGAGGAAAGGTTAGTTATGAACAAAGGGAAGATCACTCAGGTTATTGGTCCTGTTGTCGACGTTGAATTCGAGCCGGGAAAACTGCCGGAGGTTTTCTATGCCGTCAAAATGACCAATCCGGCGATTAACGATTCCGAATGGAATCTGGTCTGTGAAGTTGCCCAGCATCTGGGTGAGAACACGGTTCGGACCATTGCCATGGATTCCACTGACGGCTTGGTTCGCGGTCAGGAGGTTCTCGATACCGGGGATCAGATCCTGATGCCGGTAGGGGCCAAAACACTGGGGCGGATTTTGAATGTTGTCGGCGAGCCGGTTGATGAAATGGGGCCGGTCGAGGCGGATAACGCCTGGCCGATCCACCGCCCGGCTCCCGAGTTCGTGAATCAGTCGACCAAAGTCGAGTCTTTTGAAACCGGGATTAAAGTTGTCGATCTGCTCGCGCCTTATTCGCGCGGCGGTAAAATCGGCCTATTCGGCGGCGCCGGGGTCGGCAAAACCGTTTTGATCATGGAGCTGATCAACAACGTCGCCAAACAGCACGGGGGCTTTTCGGTCTTTGCCGGGGTTGGCGAGCGGACGCGTGAAGGGAACGACCTTTGGGAAGAGATGAAGGAATCGGGGGTTCTCGACAAGGCGGCCCTGATCTACGGGCAAATGAACGAACCGCCGGGAGCCCGTGCCCGGGTTGCTCTGTCGGCATTGACCGTTGCCGAATACTTCCGCGATGAAGAAGGGCAGGATGTGCTGCTGTTCGTCGATAATATTTTCCGTTTTACCCAGGCGGGTTCCGAGGTTTCGGCCCTGCTCGGCCGTATTCCTTCCGCTGTTGGCTATCAGCCGACTCTGTCCACCGAGATGGGTGAACTGCAGGAACGGATCACCACCACGGACAAGGGATCGATCACTTCGGTTCAGGCGATTTATGTTCCCGCCGACGACTTGACCGACCCGGCACCGGCGACAACTTTCGCCCACCTGGATGCGACAACGGTTCTGTCGCGCCAGATTGCCGAGCTGGGAATCTATCCGGCGGTTGACCCGCTCGATTCCACCAGCCGGATTCTCGATCCGCAGGTGGTCGGAGAAGAACACTATAAAGTAGCTCGTGATGTTCAGTATATCCTCCAGCGCTACAAGGATTTGCAGGACATCATCGCCATTCTCGGGATGGATGAATTATCGGAAGAAGATAAGCTCATTGTCGCCCGAGCGCGAAAAATCCAGCGTTTTCTCTCCCAACCCTTCCATGTTGCAGAGGTTTTCACCGGTTCGCCGGGCAAATACGTCGAATTGAAAGACACCATCAAGGGGTTCAAGGAAATTGTCGACGGCAAACACGACAACCTGCCGGAACAGGCCTTCTATATGGTGGGAACCATTGAAGAGGCGATTGAAAGAGCGCAGAAAATAGCTGCTTAATTGAAGCGATAAGCGTTGGTAAAAAGATAAAGGACAGTCGGTATGGCTGAAAGATTGAAGCTTGAAATGGTCACCCCGTATAAGCGGGTGCTCTCGGAAGAGGTGGACGAGATCGCCGCGCCGGGACTGGTTGGCGAGTTGGGCATTCTGCCGGGCCACACTCCATTGCTGACCACCTTGAAGGTCGGAGAGCTTTCTTATAAAAAAGACGGTGAACTTTTTCGTCTCGCCGTTAACTGGGGCTATCTCGAGGTTGAAGACGATACGGTTACGGTTCTTGTTGATACGGCCGAAAAATCCGACGAAATCGATTTAGCCCGGGCCAAAGCCGCATTGGGCCGGGCGGAAGATGCATTGAAAACGATGCCTCAGGAAGATAAGCAGTATGCCATTATGGAAGCGGCCCTGCAGCGGGCATTGATCAGAATCCAGGTGGCAGGGAAACAATAAAAAAAGAAAAACAAAGAAATTTTTAAAGGGCATCCTCAAAAGGATGCCTTTTTCATTTCATAAAAAAACGATTATGCCGGTGGAGGAACAAGACGAAAAATCCGGGTTAATCGTGTTGACATTTGAAAGATTTACCTATTAATTACAGATTGGGTATTTTTACTGCCAATGAGAAAGCGCGAACAGATGGCTAAATTTATGTCAGCCCGTTTCACCTGTCTCACCATTGCCTTGGCATATTTTATTGTCGGTGGCGTCTGGGCGTTGTTTGCCGATCAGCTTTTTGCCGTTCTCCTGAATCAACCGGGGTTGGCTGATCATGCCACAAGACCCAGCCATTGGTTTTTTATTGCCGTCTCAACCGGCATGCTCTATTGGTTGCTGCGGTATTGGGATGCGGCGGTGACGGTTTCGCAAGAATCGTTGCGTAAAGTCAACCGTTCGTTGCGCAGTTTCAGCGAGTGTACCAAAGCAATAACGCGGACGGATGACGAGCTGCTGCTGATGCGCGGGATCTGCCGGATCTGCGTCGAGGTTGGCGGACATCGGATGGCCTGGGTGGCCTTTGGTGAAGATGATCCGGAAAAAAAGCTGCGGGCGGTTACCCACTGGGGAGCGGAAGGATGTTTCTTCATTGAATCGTTACAGGCCAGTTGGGACAATACGGAACGCGGACAAGGACCGGCCGGAACCAGCATCAGGACGGGAAAGATAACGGTTTTTCAGAACCTGTTGACCAATCCGCGCTATGAACCCTGGCGGGAGGCGGCGGAAAAATGCGGTTTTGCCTCTTGCATTGCGTTACCGCTGAAAGGCAACAAAAAAACATACGGCTCCTTGGTCATTTTTGATGCTCAACCCAATGCGTTTGATCACGAAGAGGCCGAACTGCTGGAAGAACTGGCCGGCGATTTGTCGTATGGGATCCGCTCGTTGCGCCTGAAGGCCGCAAGAGAAAGAGAGGTCGATGAACGTCTGATGCTGGCGACAGTGATGGATCAGACGTCCGACGGGGTCATTACATTCGATGCCAACGGGGTTATTCAATACACCAATCCGAGTTTCGAAGGCCTTTGCGGCGTGCCCGTCGATGAGGCGATCGGAGTGAGCATCCATGACTTCGAGTGCTCCAAACGCAACCCGGAGTTCTATCGAGCGATTTTGGGGGTTTTTTCCAGTAATGAGGTGCGTTCGGGGCATTTTATCAATAAAAAAAGGGACGGGACAGAATATGATATTGATGCTCGGATATCGCCTGTTTTTGGCGATAACGGACAAGTTGTGCGTTATGTGGCAACCATTCGCGATGTCAGCCAGGAAGTCGGGTTGCAGCGGCAATTACGCCAGGCGCAGAAGATGGAAGCCCTGGCGACGCTTTCAGGCGGTATTGCCCACGACTTCAACAACATTCTCGCTATTATCATCACCAACGTTGAAATGACCCTGGAGGACATCGCCGCCGACGATCCCTTACGCAAGGCGCTGGAACTGGTCCATAAGGCCGGATTGCGCGGCAAGGCACTGGTCAAGCAGTTCTTGACCATCAGCCGGCAGAATGAACAACCGCGGCGACCGGTCCAGATCGAAGGCATTATCGATGAATGCCTGCAACTGCTGCGGGCCACGCTGCCGACGACAATTGAAATCCGAAAACAGATCGAGCCCGGCCTGGGTTTGGTCTCCGCCGATCCGACACAGATCAACCAGGTGATCATGAACCTGTGCACCAACGCCGGAGACGCCATGCAGATGCAGGGAGGGATTCTGGACATCAGCGCTACAGCTACGCAACTGCGTAACAGCGACCTGGTACGATATCCCGGTTTGCAGGCGGGGGCATACATCAAACTCGTGGTCGCCGATACCGGGCACGGCATGAGCCGCGATGTCCTGGACCGGATTTTCGACCCATTCTATACAACCAAGACTCAAGGCAAGGGAACGGGACTCGGTCTTTCGATTGCCCACGGGATAATCAAAAATCATCGTGGCCATATTTCGGTCAACAGCATCGAGGGCGTTGGAACCACTTTTGTCATTTTACTTCCGCAAATCAACGGCGACGAAACGGTTCAGGCCGCGGAAGCGCCGCAGACGCCCGGCGCCGCGCAGGGACATATTTTATTTGTCGATGATGAGGAGGATTATGTCGTCGGTATGAAAATGGCGTTGGAGCGTTTAGGCTATTCCGTCACGGCCGAGACGGATGGCCGCAGGACTTTGGAGTTGTTTCGCCGCAACCCCCAAAACTTCGACTTGTTGATCACCGATCAGACCATGCCGCAACTGACCGGCGTGATGCTGGCTGAAGAAGTTCTGAAAATCAGACCCGATCTGCCCATCATTCTCTGCTCCGGATCATCGCCCGACACGGATAATGCGGTCAGTCCAGAGAATGCCAAGGCGAAAGGGATCCGTCACGTTTTGATGAAGCCGGTTGAAAAAGCCCAGATGAGCGCCGTTGTCAGCGCGCTTATCGAAACCGCCGGTGGGCAACAGACAAACTAGTGTCCCGTGCGGTTAGTTCTATTTCCCAATTCCGGCCCTTTTTGCCGCTGTCTACGTTTTGCCTTCTCGGCTTAGCTCAGGCCAGGCCTGCGGCGGCACGCCTTGACAGCAGCAAAAATGACGCTGAATTAATCCACACAACCAACCAACCGGGACACTAGGTTCACATGGCGCGTATACTGATTATCGATGACGATGAAATGATGTGTTCGACCCTGTCTTCACTGGTGGAACGCAAAGGGCATACGGCCACCAGCGCCATGACCCTGAAGGATGGCATAAACCAGACGCTGGAGAACGATTTCGATGTTGTTTTTCTGGACGTTAAAATGCCGGATGGCAATGGACTCGAAGCGCTGCCGCGGATAGAAACCAGCCCGTCGGCGCCGGAAGTTATCATTATTACCGGGTTTGGCGATCCAAACGGCGCCGAGCTGGCAATCAAAAGCGGTGCCTGGGATTACATCGAAAAAGGTTTTTCCATCAAAGAGATCACGCTCTCGCTGGAACGTGCGTTGCAGTATCGTAAAGAGAAACAGGAAGCCATTCAGGAACGCAAAACCGTTCCGCTTAAACGCGATAAAATTATCGGCAACAGTGTGGCCTTGAACAGTTGCCTCGATATGGTCGCCCAGTCGGCCGAGAGCGACGCCAATGTGTTTATTACCGGGGAAACGGGAACGGGCAAAGAATTGTTTGCCCGTGCGGTGCATGAAAACAGCCTGCGCAGCAAGGAAAACTTTGTGGTCGTAGATTGTACCTCGCTGCCGGAAACTTTGGTCGAAAGTCTGCTGTTCGGACATGAAAAGGGTTCCTTTACCGGCGCCGAACAGGCTCAGGACGGGCTGGTCAAGCAGGCGCACCGGGGAACCCTGTTTCTGGATGAGGTCGGGGAGTTGCCACTCCCGCTGCAGAAGTCCTTTTTGCGCGTTCTGCAGGAACATCGCTTTCGTCCCCTCGGCAGCAACAAGGAGATCGAAAGCGACTTTCGGCTGATTGCCGCAACCAATCGCGATCTCGACGCCATGGTGGAGGAGGGCAAGTTTCGCAGCGATCTGTTGTTTCGTTTGCGCTCCTTTATTATTGAACTGCCGCCTTTGCGTGAACGCCGCGAGGACATCAAGGATCTTGCCCGTTATTTTGTTGACCGTTTCTGTGAACAGTACGCCTTGCCCAGCAAGGGGTTCTCGCCGGATTTTATCGAGATGCTGATGAGTTATCCCTGGCCGGGGAATGTGCGTGAATTCGTCAATACGCTTGATCGGACACTGGCCACGGCGCGCTTTGATCAGACTCTCTATCCCAAGCACCTGCCCAGTCATCTTCGTGTTCAAGTCCGTCGTGCGGAAATGGAGAACGATACCGCCGTGGCCAATGGTGAGGTGGGGAGGGTGGTGCGCAAGCTGCCAAAACTGCATGAATATCGCGATTCCGTCTATGCTGAAGCCGAAAAGCAGTATTTAAATGATCTGATGGAAATCACTCAGCGGGACATCGGCGAAGCCTGTCGGATTTCAGGACTGTCGCAATCGCGGCTTTATGCGTTGTTGAAAAAAAATCATATCTCCCGCAACAATTAGACGAAACGTCTCCTGTCGACCGGTAAATTTTTCCTGCTTGGCAGGAAAAAAGAGAATCTTTTTTCCAACTCTCCCCCGGCAGTAAAAAAACCTTCCGTACTTAACAAGAGTTATCGTTCCTTTGCCGGTTGGCATAAAGCATGCTTAGCAATGGGTTCAAGGGAATTTTTTTTGGAGACCGGACGGAAAGGCGGAACCAGGGATGGCGCAGGCGGATAAACTTTTTGGGGGCGAGCAGCATTCGATCATCAAACAGCTGGAGCAGGGGCAAAGTCTGCTGCAGGCGCTGCAGCAGTTTTTTTCCGAGCTGCAGATTCAGGTCGATCTGCCCGGAATATCCGCAGAAGAAATAGAGGTTCAGTTTGTTGACGGTGTGCTGACAATCGGCCTGGCCGAACCGCCGCAACAGCAGGGCACGGCCTTGACACCCAATCATATTGTCGCCGCCTCGGCACAAACAAAGATGGCGTTGGCGCTGGCGGAACAGATGGCCCGGATCGAAAGCCCGGTGGTTATTTATGGCGCGATCGGCGTGGGTAAACATCTTTTTGCACGGCGTATACATCTGCGCAGCCAGCGCCGGAAGCAGCCTTTCCACTGGTTGACCTGCGCCTCTTCTTTGCCGGAAGATGAGTTGGATAAAGCCATAACCCAGGCTCGAACCGGAACCCTGTACTTGGATGACGTGGATGAATTAAATGAGGAACACCAACCTCTTGTTCTGCAGTTGCAGGGCTGTTCCGCGAAGAGGGAGTCTCCGCGGATCATTGCCGCAACGCGATACAGTCCGGAAGAATTAGCCGCGGATCATCATCCGCTGTGTTCTTTGTTCGATCGCCTGCAGCCCTGCTATATTTATCTGCCGCCGCTGTGCGAGCGCGAAGAGGATATCGAGCCACTGGTCCGTTATCATTTGGAACGGCTCTGTGACGAACAGGGGATCGCGCCAAAAGACGTATCCGCCGAGTTCCTCCAACTGTTGAAGCTTTATCCCTGGCCCGGCAATGTCAGGGAGTTGGTGAACACCCTTGAGCAGGTGATTCTTACGGCAAAAGCAAAGAAAACCCTGTTTGCCAGGGATTTGCCGAACCATATCCGCATTCGTACGCTGAAAACTTCCGCCAGAAGAAAAATGGGTATTTAGACCAGGTATCACGGTCACTCCGACTCTACAGTTCCACTAACTCAATTTAGATTGCCGCTTTTCCTCCTGCGCGACAGGAACATTCCTGCATCGCAGGAATGTTCCTGTCCGCCAAGAGTTTCAAGCCCCGAAGAAGAAATCGGCAAAAACGGTTAATGCGTTGAGATTACAAAGAAAAACCACTTATTCTCAGAAGGTGGGAAGTTGGTACGGGAGTTGCTCACTAAAGGGCATAAAATAAAAAACAAACCGAAGGAGTGTCTGATGAATAAAAAAAATTGCTTCCAGCTGATTGCTGTTGCAACCGCTTTGTTTGTTGCCGGAATTTTTCTGTTCTGTGATTTCGGCCTGAACCTGACCCCGCTGACGAAATTTTTTATTGTCTTCTTTGGGGTTATCATCGGCCTGCAGTGTATCCCCGCGGTCTTGCTCTGCTTCGGCATGATCAAAGGGTTGTTCGGCAGTGCCGACGAAGCCGAAGTGAAACAGGCATTACGTTAACAAAGGAGCCGACCATGAAAGCACGTAAAATATTGATTGCCGATCGTGATGCCGCCGCCCGGAAAGAGTTGGCGGACTTTTTCAAAAATTCACATTTTGAGGTGGAAACTACGGCTTCCGCAGCTTATGCGATTGCCAAAATCGTACAAAAACAGGAACCGATTGTCATTCTTGGCGATTCGTTTGAAGAAAAAATCGCTTCCGTCGATGTGATTGCATTGATGCGCAAATGCAATAAGAACCTGCGCATCATTCTGGTTTCGGATGACAGTTCACTGGAGACTTTGCGGCGGGTACGGGAGGATGGGATTTTTTATCATGCGTTAAAACCGCATAGCGCTGAAGATAACGAAGAACTACGTTCCGTCGTTGAATGCGCGGCGGAAGGTTTGCAGGCGGCATTAAGCTGATTCACCAACGGGCTTCGATAAAAAGGAGAGAGTCATGAAAAAACATATTAAAAACAACTTGTTAACTATTATGTTTATTGCTTTGACCACGCCGGTTTTTGCTGAGACAGCGGCGCGGGAAGACAACAGCATGACATTGGTCTATCTGTTTCTGGGGACCTGCGGGTTGATTATTTTCCTGCAACTTATCCCGGTATTCACCATGGCCTTCGGCATCATCAAAGGGGTTTTCGGCAAGAAAGAGGATGACGAGGTCAAGCCGGCTCCGGTGAAATACCATTAAGAGCCAACGGTTACCGGATGGACAGTGGATTCAATTCATTTTGAGGGATGATTTTATGAAACGGGAATGGAGATTAACAATAGCATTGATCGGCTTGATGATGAGCATCATCGGTTTCTCGTCAGCCGTCAGCGCCATGGAGATGGAAGATTGCCTGGGCTGCCATGGTGATGTTGACATGGTCGGAGAGGACCTGCTCGTTAACGCTGAGAGTTTTGGGCACACGGTTCATGCCGAGCTCGGCTGTCTGACTTGTCATGAATCCGTCTCGGATGAGCATCCGGATGACGGGGCGGCGGTGGCAAGCGCCGAGTGTCTCGATTGTCACAGTGAAGTCGGTGAAGAATATATGCATACGGCGCATGCCGAAAATGCCAGCTGTAGCGATTGCCATGATCCCCATAATGTACAAGGGCTCGAATCAATGTCGGTTGAAGCGATGAACAACTCCTGCGGGCAATGCCACGATCCGGGTGAGGTCGTCGAACGGCATTCGCAGTGGTTGCCCCAGGCGAATCTGCACATTGCCAAGCTGCCCTGTATAACCTGTCATACGTCATCCGAGGGGTATGAGATTGTGCTGCATATCACGGAAAAGCAGGATGAAAGCATGTTGAGCAGCTATATCCTTTCGTCTTATGAAAGTTTGCAACAATTCAGCGGAGAGAAAAAAATCGTTTCCCTGATTGACATCAACAAGGACGGCTTTATCTCTCTGACCGAACTGCGCACCTTCAATCTGAAGCCGGAATACAAAAGCCTGCGCCTGGAGGGAACCCTGGTGCCCAGCGAATCGTCTCATGATCTGACCACTCTGGACAATCGCTTTGATTGCAGCTTTTGTCATGCGTCCGGACCCGGCAGCATGCAGACCAGCTTTCTCGCATTGCCGCAACCGGACGGAAGTTTTGCCCGCATGGATGTGGAAGAAGGTGCGGTTCTGGATGCACTGTACGGGACTCCCGATTTTTACATGACCGGAAGTACGCGCAGCGCTTCGCTCAATATCATTGGCTTCATCATCATCTGCGGCGGCTTCGTCATGCCGATCGGTCATGGGACTTTGCGTTTCCTGACCCGCAAGAATAGAAAACATTAAAGGGGAAATGACATGGCTGAAAAGAAAAAAGTCTATTTGCAACCCACTCCTGTTCGTATCTGGCATTGGATCAACGCCTTTGGGATAATGACCCTGATCGTTTCCGGAGCACAGATCCGTTTTCCCGATTACATCAGTATTCTGGGAAGTTATAAGGCTGCGATTTATTTACACAATACCGCCGGGTTTGTGGTGGCTATTTCATTCTCCCTGTGGTTTTTCTACTATGTTTTTGTCGCCAGAACGATGGCCAACCTGTATGTACCGCATGCGGCTGATCTGAAAACCGGCATTGTCCGCCAGGCCAAATTCTATTTTCTGACCTATTTTCTCGGCTGGGATAACCCGCATCACCCGACTCCGGACAACAAATTCAATCCGATGCAGAAATCGGCCTATCTGGCGATTATGTTCGTGCTTGTTCCGCTGGTCAGCCTGTCCGGGATCTTTTTGACCAACGTCGAACCTTTGCGTGGCTTGATCGTCATGGTCGGTGGTTTGAAACTGTTGGTCGGTCTGCACTTTATACTGGCTTGTTGTTTGACGGCATTTTTGCCGACGCATATTTATCTGGCCACTCTGGGTCATACGCCGATGGAGCACATTAAAGCCATGTGGACCGGGTGGGAGGAAGAAGAGGGCGAAGAAACGCCAAAGGATGAAGTTGCGGAAAAACGGGCTCAACGGGCCGCATAGCTCGGCCAATAAAATTTCGTCACAACAGATTTCAGGCGAACCCCAACCGGGTTCGCCTGTTTTTTTTTGCCGAACCCGATGGAGGTATTTGCGGGGCCTGCCAGGTAGCGGACAGAACGATTCCGACGATCCGGGAATTTTCCTGCGCGACAGGAAAATTCTTGTGACGCACAGTTGGACCGTCTTTAAAGAGATCTATAACTGGTTGAAAATATAAAGATATTTTTTTGAAAAGATTGGCATGACTGATGCTATATCTAAGAGTAACAGGAAAGTAAAAGTTCTTTATCGGAGGCGACCATGATCGAACGTTATCAATCTTTACAGCACCATCAGGACAAGGCCAGAAGCCCGGAGCATAATGAACGGCGGTATCGGATGATGCGGCGCAATCTGTGGGAGATGTTGATTTTCCTCATGGTCAGTATCTGTGCCTATGCCGGTAAGGATTTCAACCTGTTCGGCATGGCTTCCGAGCCGGTCCGTCAGATTCTCGGATACCCGCCGCCGGCTTATCTCGTCAGTCTGGCATTGGCGGTTTACTGCTTTTCTTCGGCCACCTTGACCCTGACCGCCATGGCCCGCGATGCGCGTCCTGAGCAGAAATGGAGTCAGTTGGGTTACCGGATCGCCTTTTTCGCTTTCTACTCTTTTTCCGGTGCTATCAGTGCTAATTTCATTCCCGTGCTCTGTGGCGGCATCTGTCTTTATGCGCTTGAACATTGTCATATCTGGTTTTACACGACCAGGGTTGTGGCACAGGAGAAAAACCTGCTGGAAAAATTCTGAAACCAGCCGCACAGGTAGGTCGCTTCTCGAGCCCGCTGTATATAGTATGCAGCGGGCTTTTTAATTTGCGGTGAAATCAGGGTAGTGTTGGTGGATGGCCTGTAACGATGATTCGGTATGCGGCAGGTTGCGGTTTTCCAAGGTTATGGTGGGGCTGCATGCCGTTGTTTTCAACCAGTTGAACAGGATGGAAAAGGGAACATAGGCGCTGCCGATGGCTAGGTGTTCATCCCGGTCACCATGGTTGTCGTGCAGATGCAGATGTTTCAAGTAGGGCGCCACGCGATCAAGCCAGGTCAGCAATTTTGTGGCACCGAAAATATTCCAATGGCCGATATCGAACACATGTCCCATGTGGGGAGAGTCGAGGGTTTGCAGCAGGCGGATGAAGATATCGGGTGTGGTTTCATAAATGTTTTCCAGACAAATAATGCAATTGATCCGCTTCGCGCGCGCGATAAATTCCGGCCAGAAAGCAGAGGAATTGTCCAACCAGCTTTCCACCATCTTCCCCGCGCTGCCATAAGGCAGGCCGGGGTGAAAAACAACCCTTCTCGCACGAATTTTCTCCGCCAACAGTAAAGATTTATCTGCCAGGCTCCGGGAGGCCTTGGACAAGCGTTTTTTTCCGGCGCCGGGGTTGAAGCCGCTATAGGGAGCGTGCAATGTGGTTGTCAGCCCCTGTTCGCGCAATTGCGCGGCGCAGTCGGCCAGCAATTCAAAATCGAGCTGGTCCAGAGTCACATCCTGGCAAGCGACTTCAGGCTGCAGTTTCCTGTTGAGCAGGAACGGCAGCCGGTTGCGCAGCAGGTGTGCCGGGATATGGATATACAGGTTTTTATTGTTCATAACAGGTGTTGTGCGGCAATCAGCTCAAGTTTTTTGATCTCCGGATACTCGCCCAGGGCGATCAAAACATGGCCTGCTTCGATGACGGTATCGGCCGCAGGGTTGAAGATCATTTTCTCCCCCTGTTTGATGCCGACGATGATCAGTCCCAGGTCCTTGCGGATCCCGGATTGGAGCAGATCTTTTCCGACCAGACCGGACGCGGGTGAAACCGGGATCTCTTCGATTTGCAGTTCGATATTGCTGCGCCCGGTGGCAATGTCGATGAAGTCGACGACCGAAGGGCGTAAAACGGCTTGGGCCATACGGTTAGCCCCGATGGTATAGGGGGAAATAACCTTGTTGGCGCCGGCGCGCATGAGTTTGACTTCGGCACCGTCTTCGCTGGCGCGGGCCAGAATAAACAGGTTCGGCTTGATGCCGCGGGCCGTCAGGATGATAAACACATTGGCGGAATCGGACGTGACGGCGGTAATCAATCCTTTGGCTTTGCGAATGCCCGCCTGTTCGAGGATCTCATCCTGGGTGGCATCCCCTTCAATGAACAGGTGTCCATCTTCGCGTAATCGAGCAACCCGCTCGGAATCATTTTCAACCACGACGAAAGGCAGGGGCTTGGCCGCAAAATCGCGACTGATTAAACGTCCGATACGCCCGTAACCGCAGATAATGTAATGTTCGTTCAGCCGATTGATCTGTTGCTGCAATTTTTTGCTCCCGAGAAACTGATAAAGCTGTCCCTCTACCATAAATTGAATCATGGAGCCGATCGTATAGGCGATGGTGCCGACCCCGAAAACGATCAGCAGAATCGTGAAAATCTGTCCCCGAAAGGAAAGATGATGGACTTCGCTGTAACCGACGGTCGCCAGTGTAATGGTGGTCATATAGAGGGCTTCGAACGGGCTCCAGCCTTCAATAATGACATAGCCGCAGGTCCCCCCGCCAACGAGGATGATCAAGGTGACCAGGGAATATTTGATTTTTTTCACTGTATCCATGACAGTCCCAGACCACGTTTGATGATAGCTGGCCGAAACTGAAAAAACAAGGAAAGGCGGAAAAACAAAAGACATTTTACCGCAAGAAAAAAATATTGACATGGAGTGTATACTGTATACAATCTGCATACATAAAAATGGGAGCGCCGTTTTGAAAAGCAAACCGATGGAACGTCATCAAACATTGCGGGAAAAGATTCTTGAGACCATTCGCGATGCGATTTTGAAGGGTCATCTCAGGCCGGGAGAGAAAGTTGCCGAGCCCGAATTGGCCGAGCGTTTCGGGATCAGCCGGACTCCCATCCGTGAAGCCTTTCGCCAGTTGGAATCGGAAGGCTATCTGACCGTGATCCCGCGCAAGGGGGCTGTTGTCGCCGCTCTTTCGGAGCGCGACGTGCAGGAATTCTATGCCATCAAGAGCATTCTTGAAGGATATGCCGCGGAACTGGCGGCGAAGAATCTGTCGGATAAGGACTTGGCCAAACTTGAGGCGATCAATGAAAAGCTGAAGAAGTTGGCCGAGGAAGGGGATGTCAAAGCTTTTTACCGGGTCCATAATGAATTCCATGATACTTTTCTCAAGGCTGCGGACAACAGTAAGCTGTACGAACTGATTCAGCAGTTGGGCATGAAGTTCAGTCGACTGCGTATGGCTTCGCTGTCGGTTCAGGGCCGCATGTCGATTTCGGTTGCCGAACATGACAAGCTGCTTGACGCCTTTCGACGGCATGACGGGAAATCGGCAGAAGACCTGGTCAAGAAAACAGCGGCGATCGGGGGCAAGGTCCTACTTGAAAGTTTGGCGCATGCGCAGGGTGAACCGACCCAAAAATCAATTTTAAACCAGGAAATGGATGTCTTTTAGCTTCTTGGCCGGTTTTTTACAGAATGGTTTTAACCGCCCTCCGTCTTCTTGCCGGGGGCTTTTTATTTCAGGTAAGCTTCTATTCCCGTTCTAAACGGCGACAGTTCAAGATTGAATTCTTCCTTCCATGTTGCGTCGGTACAAACATTTCCTTCCAGCAACATCTGTAACTGATCACTGGTCATGGGGAAAAGCGGCAGGTTCTGCATGATTTTTACGACCGGTTTCATGATGCTCAAGGGTTGGTGTATTTTGCGTACGTGTGACCGGCCCAGAACTTCTCCGATCACCTCAAGAAGAGCATCATAAGTGAAAATTTCAGGGCCGCAACAGCTGTAAGTTTTGTTGGCTGAGCCGGCGGCATCCAAAGCGGCAACGAAGCCGGCGGCGACATCGGCGACATGGACCGGCTGAAGGCGGTAACGACCGTCACCCATGACCGGAACGAGAGGCAGGGTTTTAATCAGTCGGGCCAGCAGATTGACGAACATGTCCTGCGGTCCGAAGATCAAAGACGGCCGGAAAACAGTCCAGTCCAGTTGCGATTTGCGGACCAGTTCTTCGGCCGCCCACTTCGTCCGATGGTAGTCGGTCGGGGCATTGGGCCGGGCGCCGTTGGCGCTCATGTGCAGGTAGCGTTGGACGCCCTGCTTTGCGGCGGCTTGTAAAATATTGCGGGTCGATTCCGTATGCAGCCGCGCAAAGGTAATTCCGCGGCCGGGGAATTCTCGGATAATGCCCACCAGGTGGATAACGGCGGCACAGTCTTCCAGAAGCGGGAACAGGGTTTCCGGCCGAGTGGTGTCGCCGACAACGGTTTCGACCTCTGCGTCGCCCTCCAGGTCGCTTTTCCTTCTTGCCAGGGCGCGGACCCGGTGTCCACTCAGCAGCAATTGTTTGACGATTTCCCGCCCGACGAATCCACTGGCTCCGGTCACGAAGATTTTCATGCCTTGCCCTTTCTTGGGATGGCTTTTATTTAGAATAACATGAAAATCGCGAAGAATTTCGGTGAGAAGATAAAAATTTTCTTTTTTTTATTAATACTTTATTATATTATTGTCGCTTGAATTAGCGTCTAATCGTTTATTGGGATCAGTTTGTGTTGAAGGGTTGTAAATGAGTGAAAAACGTCGATTATTGCTTGTAGATGACCGCGCCATGAATCTGGATGCTTTGCTGGCGACTCTTGATCAGGGCTATGACTTGCGTGTTGCCATCAACGGGCAGACGGCTCTGGATCTGATTGCCACCGGTTATCTTCCGGATCTGATTCTGCTGGATATCATGATGCCGGGAATGGATGGCTACGAAGTCTGTCGCCGGTTAAAAGAAAGAGAAAAAACCCGTGACATCCCGGTAATTTTTCTCACTGCTCTCGACAGTGAAGAGGATGAAGCCAAGGGGTTGGAACTGGGAGCGGTCGACTATATCATCAAGCCTTTTAATCCGGCGATTGTCCGACAGCGGGTCAATACGCAGTTGGAACTGAAGCAGCATCGGGAGAATCTGCAGTATTTGGTGACAGAGAAGAACCGGGAACTGATCGACACCTGCAACAATCTGAAAAAAGCCCATGACCAGATGCTGGAACAGGAAAAGATGGCTTCAATCGGGCAGCTGGCGGCCGGCGTCGCCCATGAAATCAACAATCCCGCCGGTTATATCAGCGCTAATCTCACCACCTTGAAAAGTTATGTCGAAAAACTGAATGAAGCGCTTGCCTACCTGGAAGACCGGCTGACCGGGGTTGCCGATGCTTCGCTCAAGGCGGATATCAACGCAATGAAAAACAGATTCAATCTGGACTATATCCAGGGCGATATCGATGATCTGATCGCGGAATCGCAAGAGGGTATTGAGCGCATAGCGACAATCGTGCGCAATCTGAAAAGCTTTTTCAATTTCAAGGAAGATAAGACAGAGTCTGTCGAGCTGGAGAAAATCATTGAAAGTGCGCTCAACATTGCCTGGAATGAGATCAAATACAAGGCCGCGGTCGAAAAAGACTATCAGCCGATGCCGGCCGTAACCTGCCTGCCGCAGCAACTGGTCCAGGTGTTTGTCAATCTGTTGGTCAACGCGGCTCAGGCTATTGAGGAGCAAGGTGAGATCCGGATTTCGACCGGGGTGGAAAAAAACTGGGCGGTCGCCAAAGTGTGCGATACCGGCAACGGTATCGCCGAGGAGCATTTGGCTAAAGTCTTCGAACCGTTTTTTACCACCAAAAAAGCGGGTGTCGGAACCGGACTGGGGTTGAGTATCTGCCACGACATCGTCAGGGAACATAAGGGCTTGATTGAAGTTGAGAGTCAGGCCGGACAAGGGACCTGCCTCACCATCAGATTACCCCTCGACCAGGGAGTCGCGGCGGAGTTTCAAGCTTGAACCAAGAGCACCCGGGAAAGGTGAAAGATGTCCAGAATTCTTGTCGTCGACGATAATGAGCTGGGTTTGGAAATGACGACGGCTCTGTTGGAAGCGGACGGATTGCAGGTGTCGGCGGCCAAAAACGGAAAACAGGCCGTGGAAATGGTGACCAGGGATCGATTCGATCTGGTCCTTATGGATATCCAGATGCCGGTCATGGATGGTATCAGCGCAACGCGCGCCATTCGGGCTTTGGATGACGTCTGGGCCAGGCAGGTTCCGATTATCGCCATGACCGCCAATGCTTTTGCCGCGGATCGGCAGAATTCTTTCGCTGCCGGGATGAATGGTCATATCGTCAAACCGATCGAAAGGGAAATCCTTTTGGCGGAGCTGAAGCAGTGGCTGCCGATTGACATAGCGGGGCCGGCGGATGTCCGCAACGGCGCGTCTGAAGGGCAGGAAGCCTGTCTTTACACGGCTTTGCCCCAGGTGGATGTGCGGGCCGGGATCAGGCGGGTCGCGGGGGATCAGGACAAATATCTGCAATTGCTGAAAAAATTTCAAAGACAGTTTGCGGAAACCGCAGCGGAGCTGCGGCGGGAACTCGCTTCCGGTCATGCGGAGGCGGCAATTCTACGGGTTCATACCTTGAAAGGAGTCGCCGGCAATCTGGGTGCGGATAAACTGTTTGTGGCGGCGGGAAGGCTCGAGCAGCAGCTGAAAGACCGGCAGGAGCCTTTATCCCTGGAAGAAATGTTGAGCGATTTAAGCACCTTGCTGGTTTCTTTGCAACGGCTGCCGGAGATACGCAAGGATCATGGGCCCTCCGACGCCGTCGGGACGGAGACTGAATTACGGGATCTTTTGGCACAATTTATTGAACCGTTGCAGAAATTGCAGGCCGTGCCGTCGCAAAACTGTCTGCGCAGGTTGCTGGAAAAGCAGTGGCCGGAGTCTTATACCGAATGGATAAGCGAACTTGAAAGCCTGATCGCAGATTTCAGGCTGGGAGAAGCAGCGGATAAAATCAACCGTTTGTTGACCGATAGCGGGCTGGAATGAGCGGACAACGTAAAAAAATTCTTCTTGTTGACGACACGGCGAGCAATATCGATGCGCTGATTGCGGTCCTCGGTGAGGAATACGACCTGCGCGTTGCAGTGGACGGAGAGAGCGCTTTGCAATTGGTCGACAAGGGCGATCTCCCGGATTTGATTCTACTTGATATCATCATGTCGGGCATGGACGGATATGGAGTTTGCCGGCATCTCAAAGGGCAACGGCATACCCGCGGTATCGGCATCATTTTCCTAACCGCTCTGGCAGAAACCGAGGAACAGGAAAAAGGGCTGAATCTGGGGGCCGAAGACTACATCATCAAGCCCTTCGAACCGGCAATCGTCAGGGCCAGGGTCAGAACCCAGCTGGAACTGAAATCCTATCGCGACAGCCTGGAACAGCAGGTACAACAGCGAACGGAAGAGCTTGCCCAGGCTCAGGAAGCGACAATTGCCAGCATGGCCATCATGGCCGAGTTTCGCGATCCGGAAACGGGAGGGCATATTCAGCGGACCAGAGCTTACGTCAAAGTTTTAGCCGCCTGTTTGTCCCAGCGTCTGGGGGGGATCTCTGCGGGGTATATTGCCCTGCTCCAACAGGCGGCCCCTCTGCATGATATCGGCAAGGTCGCCATTCCCGATTCGATTCTGCTGAAACCGGGACGCCTGACCGCCGATGAATTCTCCATCATGGAGCAGCATACACATTACGGCAGCGAAGCGATCAGGCGTACGGCAAGCGTTTATGGACGCAACGATCTGCTGTACATGGCGGGGGAGATCGCGGAGTTTCATCATGAAAAGTGGGACGGTTCCGGTTATCCCCACGGGCGGCGCGGTACGGCAATCCCTTTGGCTGCCCGGCTGATGACGGTCGCCGACGTCTACGATGCGTTAATCAGCAAACGTCCGTATAAAGAGGCTTTGAGTCATGAACAGGCGGTGGAAACCATTCTGCGGGGTGACGGTTATACCTCACCGGAACATTTTGACCCAATGGTTTTGGATTGTTTTAAAAAGGTTCATCCTCAGTTTCGGCAGATTGCCCGGGAGTTTGTCGATTAACCGGTAGCTTTTGAGTGGGGGGGAGAGTTCAGATGCCAGTAGATGAAAGTCCAGACCAAAATTATTTTGTTGCTCAGTGTCGTTCTGTTTTGCTCAGTGGTGATCTATACCTGGAATATCAATCTCAGCGCCCGCGCGCAGCTTGATAAAAGTTTCGCCCAGATATCCTCACAGATGCAGCACGCCTTTCATGCCGAACAGGCCTTGGCCGAACAACGCATGCTGCAATTGGCGACCTATGTTTCCCACGATCCGATTGTCCAGAGCCTGTTTTTACGCGGCAAAAAGGCGGTAACGGCGGAAGGGGGCGGCGGGGGCGGCCGCTTGGCGGCACGCACCCGGAATGACCTGTTTGATTATCTGTTCCCCCAGGTCAAAGCTCTGCAGGAGCGGTTCTACTTCAGGCAACTGCATTTTCATCTCGGCCCGGGAGCGCTCAGCTTTCTGCGCGTGCACCGGCCGGAAAAGTTCGGCGACCGCATGGATCGGTTGCGTTATACGGTGGTTGATTCCAACGCCGGACAGAAGCAGGTCACCGGTTTTGAAATCGGACGCATTTACTCCGGCATCCGTGGCGTGGTGCCGGTGTATGCTTTTGATGTGGTGCAAAACGCCAATGTTCATGTCGGAGCACTTGAGGCGGGCACCTCCTATGCCAATATGCTGGAGCTGTTCAAAACCAATCATGGCGATATCGATGCTGCGGTGCTTCTGAACCTGGATCAACTGGAGCTTCAGGTCTGGCCCGGTTGTTTGAGTGCGCTGTTCAAGGACCATCCTTTCATCTGCGGGCACCTGGTCGAGGCAAGCACTTCCGGCGCAATAGAAAAGCTCCGGCAACTGAAAAACCGGGCCGAAGATCTGCTGTGCCGGCGGGGCGAGCACCTGATCTCCAGCGCGGGACGCCACTTGTCCGTGGTTTCCTTTCCCCTGCGGGATTATTACGGCGAGCAGAATCCCGACGGCGACGATGCGGGTACGGTACTGCTCTGGCGCGATGTCACCGCGGACCTGGCTGCGTTGCAGCACATTTACCGCACGAATGTACGCAATGCCGTCCTGTTCTTTGTGCTGGTCGAATTGCTGATCTATTTCGGGGTGCGTTTGACCTCCCGGCAATTGGCACGGGAACTGCGGCAGACCCGTGCCCTGGAGCGGGTGAACGAAAAAGCCGTGGCTGCAGCAAGCAGCTACAGCGACGCCGAAACGCGGCCTGCGCTCCGCTTGCAACAGGTGCTGCGGGCTCAGATCGATGAAAGTGTCCGGTTGACCGGAGCCGAGTTTGCGGCGTTTGTCTGTCCTGGGGCAACGGTTGAATGTTACCGGCTCATGGCGGCCTCGAGCATGGTGTGGTCGGGCATGGAGAAGGGGTCGCTTTACGCCCCGGCTTTTGAGGCATTGGAGCTGAAAGGTTATTACGAGCTGCAGTCCGCCAGTCAACTGTTGGCACAGGTCTGCAGCACGCAGGAACCGCTGGTTTTGAATGCTCAAGAACTGACTGAGAAGCAAAGCCGGAATTTCCCGAGCGGACACCCGAGGCTCAATAATCTTCTCGCCGTTCCGGTTTCGACGAGCGGTCAACGGTACGGGGTTCTGGTTCTGGCGAACAACGGGAAAGGTGTTTTTGACGAACAGGATATCTTTCTGGGGCGCGCTTTTGCCGACGCCATCGCGCTGCTGGTCCATGTCGATACCCGCGAGATGGCACGCCGGGCGGCTGAAGAAGCCTCGCAGCTGAAAACCGACTTTCTAAGCACCATGAGCCATGAGTTCAGAACCCCCCTGAATGCGATCATGGGGCTCGGACAGGCGCTTGAACAAAGTCCCCTGGACAGCAGGCAGCAGGAATATCTGGCTAAAATCAAATTGTCTTCCCGAACCTTGTTGAACACGATCGAAGAGATTCTCGTTATTGCCCAGCTGGATGCGGGAAAGTTTCACCGGCGGCCGCCGGAAACCTTCACTCTGACCGGCCTCTGCAGCGTTCTGATCAGCCGCTTCACCGGCCGGGCCAGGGAAAAGGGTCTGCGTCTGCGGCTCGATCTTGACCCCGCCCTGCCGCGTACGGTTGAGGCTTATCCGGAGTACCTGGACAAGGTGTTGGGGCAATTGCTCGGTAACGCGATTAAGTTCAGTTCGGCAGGGGATGTTGTCCTGGCGCTCAGGCGGGTCAAGACCAGGGACGAAAAGGTTTGTATCGAATTTGCCGTCAGCGATCAGGGCAAGGGCATCGCCCCGGAATTCCGGGAGTATATTTTTCAACCCTTCTGTCAGGGAGACAACAGCAAAACCCGCCCTGCCGACGGGAGCGGACTGGGATTGACGATTGCTGAAAGGTTGTGCGAATTAATGGGAACCGAGATTAATTTGCAGAGCTCGCCGGGGCAGGGCAGCCGGTTCAGCTTTGAACTATCAATCGCTGTCGGCGCGAGCGACAAGGTCGCAGCAGAAGAACCCGGCAAGGTCACGACGGCAAGCGCCGACAAAAAAGAGCCGGCCGACGCCGATGAGCTGTTGACTCAACTCGAACAGCTGGAAGAACCGTTGCGGAAACTGCAGCCGCTGGTGTGTCGAGAGTGTTTTGAGCGGTTGAATCGTTTGCCGTGGCCTGCCGATTCCGAAGCACAGCTTGAACGCCTGGGGCAGTTGATTGCAAAATATCGCTTCGCCGAAGCCGGCCAGCTGTTGTTTGTCATTAAGGGGCAGCTCAGGCAGACAGCCGGTCAGCTCTGAAACAGCGAATGGCTTGCCCGAGGCAGGCACAAGCCATTGCCGTGATTGAACGATTAAAGAGTCTTACGGCTGAGTCATGGCGACAGTTCACATTTTCTAATCGTGTCTCCCCAATCTGCAGGCGCACTTCTTTTCCGCGGCCTGCGCACTGTTTCAGAACAACTTTCGAGGCCTGAGCGGAGCCGTTTTTTTGTGTGGTTTTAACAACTTCGCTTGACATCATGTGAAAGAATCATAATAATTAAAGTTCAAACATTAGCTTGGAATAAGTTTATGGGCAGCTGCGGCGGCAAACCATTAAGTGAATTTGAATTGATCGACTGGATAGCGAGCCAGACGGCATCATGTGATCGTTTGCGTCTCGGGATCGGTGATGATTGCGCGATCTATGCGCCCGCAGCGGATGAAGATCTGCTGACCAGTACCGATCTGCTGATTGAAGATATTCATTTCAAACGACAATGGACCACCCTGTATCAATTGGGACGTAAAGCCGCGGCGGTCAATATCAGCGATATCGCCGCCATGGGCGGGAGGCCGCAGGCTGTATTTCTTGCCATTGCCCGGCCGAAAACCCTTGACGACGGCGAGATCAAAGAACTGATCTCCGGATTTATTTATGAACTCCGGCAGCATGGGGCGGTGCTGGCGGGAGGAGACACCTGCGCTTCGCCGGGACCGCTGCTGCTCGCGGTGACGGTTCAGGGCACCGTGGCCGGCAAGCAGGCCATATGCCGCGGCGGCGCCGGTGACGGCGATGCGATTTATGTCTCCGGAACGTTGGGAGACAGCGCGCTGGCGTTGCAGATGCTGCAACAGGGGCGATCGCTGCCGGCGGATCTGGCGGAACGTTTTCATCAGCCAGCGGCGCGGGTCGAACTGGGCTGCCGACTGGCCGATCAGCAGTTGGCAACCGCGATGCTGGATGTTTCCGACGGCCTGCTTGCCGACCTCGGACATATGCTTGCGGCTTCGGGTGTGGGGGCCGAACTGGAACTGGATAAAATCCCCCTTTCTCCGCGCTTTCGACAGGCGCTGGAAAGAGAACCGGATGTGCTCGATCTGGCACTGAGCGGCGGCGAAGACTACGAACTGCTGTTTACCTCGCCGCTGCAAGATCTGGCCGGTCGGCTGGGTGCAGTTCCTGCCGTAACGCGGATCGGCACGATTGTCACGCCACCCGGGCTGCGGATTTACCGTGCTGACGGCGAACCGTATCAATGCCGCCGGGAAGGTTTCGATCATTTTGCCTGAGGTCGAACCGGTTCGGTCCGGCAAACGGGAAATGACCGGCAAAGAGGTGCCGGATACGCTTTATCGGGCGGTCCTCGGTATCCTGCGCAGGCAGCGCAATGTGCAATTGGCGGGCTATAAGGAGCTGTGCATCAGACGACGGCTGGCTGCCCGAATCCGTGCCACCGGCCTGGTCGGCGAAGGGGAATATGACGCTTTGCTGGAGGTGGACCCGGTCGAGCAGGAGGCGCTGCTGGCGTCCATCAGTGTCAACGTGTCGCAGTTTTTCCGCAATCCCAGCGTTTATCGGGCGCTGGAAAAGCGAGTGTTGCCCGAATTGTACGGGCACGCCCGTAGCGGGCGGAGTAAATTGAGGATCTGGAGCGTCGGTTGCGCCTACGGCGAAGAAGCTTATTCCGTCGCCTTGCTGTGCCGCTCTCTCGGCCGGCGCGAGCCGGTATCGATCATTGCCACCGATGTGAGCGCGGAAGCCCTGAGAACCGCCCGCCGGGGGCTGTTTCCCGGAGAGCGTTTAACGGCGGTGCCGCACAAGATGAAGCAGGAATTCTTTACTCCTGAGCAGCGGGGTTTTCGTCTGCGGGAGTCGATCCGTTCGCAGGTACAGTTTTTTCGCCACGATATTTTGACCGATACGCCTTTTTATCGGGCGCAATTGATTCTGTGCCGCAATGTGCTGATTTATTTTTCCCGCGTCCGGCAGGCGCAGGTTGTGGAAAAGCTGGCCGACGTTCTGCCCGCGGGCGGCTATCTGGTGCTTGGCCGGGCGGAAACGCTCGCTCCCGGTTGTCGCCATCTGTTTCACTGTATCGATCCGGGCGAGCGGATTTATCGCCGGATGGCGAAGGAATAGGCCTGTCAGCGTTATCTGGGTGCTGTCGCGGGATAAAGGCAAATGGTCCGTTGGTCGGGGTGGAATCCCGCCAAGACAGTTGGAGGAAGAAATGAGAATTGAAATCGGTTATAAATTTGTTGTCGGGTTTATCGTCGTGGTGGCTTCGGTGGTCTTTTTGAATTTGCTGGTGCCGCAAATGCAGATCCCGGAGTGGACCCATCAATGGATCACGATTGTCGGCGCACTGCTGGTCGGATTGATTTTCGGCTGGCTGTTCTCAAAAGCCTTTACCGCCAATATCAAAATTCTGACGGAGGGGGCCGAGCGGCTCAGTGACGGCGATTTAAGCCGCAAGGTCAGGCTGCGTAAAGGCATGTTTTCCGATGAAACGGAAGACCTGTCCAATTCCCTCAATCTGGTGGTCGACAGTTTGCGTAACCTGGTCGGTCAGATCCGCACCAGTTCAGTCAACGTCAATGATTCTTCCGTTGCTCTGGCAACGACGGCGGAGGAGATGACGGCCACCGCCCATGAAGTTGCCGGCTCGATTGAACAGATCAGCCGCGGGGCGGAGACCCAGGCGGAAATGGTGGAGCGGGCATCGCGAATTATCCGCGAACTGGCGGAACAGATCGACCTGATCGCGGCATCCGCGGGCGATCTCTCGCGTTCGGCGGAGGAAACCACCCTGTCCGCCCGCGAGGGCGAAGGAATGACGTCGAAAGCCCTGGGCAACCTGAAAGAGGTGCTGGGGAAGATCGAAGAGAATGGAACCTTGATCGTCGCCTTCAGTGAACAGGTTCAGACCATCGGCTCGATTATCGATGTGATCACCGGGATTGCCCAGAAGACCAATTTGCTGGCCCTGAATGCAACGATCGAGGCGGCGCGGGCCGGTGAATACGGGCACGGCTTTGCCGTGGTCGCCGAGGAAGTCAGCAAACTGGCCGACAGCACCGGCGAGTCGGCCGGGGAAATTACCCGCCTGATTGAAAAAACCCGCGAACAGAGCCTGCTGGTGCAGCAATCGATGGCCGAAAGCGTCAAATCGATCGATGCCGGGTATGAAGCCGTCGATATTACCGGAGGCGCTTTCAAATCGATTATCGACAAAGCCGAGGTGGTCCAGACACGGGCTGCCGGTATTCGCGACCTGACCGGGAAACAGACGAGCGGTGCGCAAGCCCTGGTCAACGCCATCGAGGAAATCGCCCGGGTTGCGGAAGACAATGCCGCTTCGACCGAAGAGGTTTCCGCCGCCACGGAGGAACAGACCGCATCCATGGAGGAAATGACCTTCGCGTCTCAGGGTTTGTCCAACCTGGCCGATGAGCTGCTGGTTTCGGTCAGCCGCTTCAACCTGGGCGTCAGCCAGGAGTCGCCGCAGGGATGAAACAGTGGCTGCCTTTTCAAGTCGGATATGAAACCTATGCCCTGGATCTGGTTACGATCCAGGAAGTCGTAGAGCAGGCCGAGATTTACCCCTTTCCCGGCAGTCCGGCCGTGGTTGCCGGGGCGATTGCCGTTCACGGCCGGATCGTGCCGGTGATCGACATGCCGCGATTGCTCGGATTTGCACAGGGAAAGATCGGTCACCGGCTGATCGTGCTGATCAATGAATACGGCCCGATCGCCCTGGGGGTGGATCAGGTCGGCACCATCATTCATCTTGAACGCGCACGCACCAGCCGGATGGAGAGTTACGCCGATCGTCCTTTTATTCGCGATGTCGTCAACTGCGGAGGAGAAATGATCAGTCTGTTTGATCTTGAACAGCTGCAACAGGCGCTTGAACAACAGTGTCAAGAGGTCACGGGAGGATGAAGTGATGGGCAAACGCGTCATGATCGTTGATGATGCGCTGTTCATGCGCACCATGCTGCGGGATATTTTCGTCGCCGCCGGCTGGCAGGTTGTCGGTGAGGTCGATAACGGCGAACTGGCGATTTCGGAATACGGCAGACTGCGGCCGGACTTGATCACAATGGATATCGTTATGCCCGAGATGGGGGGCATCGATGCGCTGAAAAAGATATTGGCGGCCGATTCCGACGCTCGAATCGTGGTTTGCAGCGCCTTGGGGCAAAAGCATTTGATTCTGGAAGCCATCCAGGCCGGGGCCAAGGATTTTATCGTCAAGCCGTTTCAGCAGGAACAGGTTCTGAACGTCGTTGAGCGGGTGGCCTCTGAATAATCCGGATTGAGGGTTTTGTACCGTATGGATATGGAAAAATTCAGAGACATGTTCCTGGTCGAAGCAACGGAGCAGTTGCAGAAGATGATCGATCACCTGCTGCAGTTCGATAGCTCCGCGGCGGCGACCGATGACATCGACGCGATGTTCCGCGAAGCCCACTCAATAAAAGGCATGGCGGCAACGATGGAATGCCGGGAAACGGCCCGGCTGGCTCACCATCTGGAAGACCGGCTCGACGAGTGCAGGCAGACCGGGCAGATCGGGAAAGCCGAAATCGACCATTTTCTGGCCGCAGCCGATTTGATGGAGGGCCTGCTGGAAGATATCCGGCAGGGGCGGCCCGAACGCAGTGTCGACGATTTTCTCGCGCCGGCCGCCGCGTCGGGGGAGCGGACTCCCGACCCGGTTCGCGAAAGCCCAAAGCCGCCGACGCGGATTTTAAACCTGCAACTTGATCTTGATCAAAGTGTGGCGGCCCCGGGGCCCCGGCAGCTGGTCATATTGAAGTTCCTGAAGGATTTCGGTACGCTGCTGGAGTCCACCCCGTCGGAACAGGAACTGCTGAAAGGGGCCTTTTCCCTGCGTCTGAAGATCCTTCTGGAAACCGGCTATGGGCCGGCCGAACTGGAAGGACAGCTGGGAAAGTTCGATGAAATCCGGGATATCGGCATTGCCGAGCGGGAACAGGAACCCGCCGGGAAGAAAGCGAGCCGGACCCAGACGGTCAGAGTAAGAACCGATTTGCTCGATCATCTGATCAATTTAACCGGTGAACTGATCACCAACCGTTACCGGCTGCAGACCGCTGCCAGGGAGCGCAGTTGGGCGACTGTCGATGACGGGGTCGGACAGCTCACGCGACTGATCAAAAACCTGCATCACCAGGTCCTCCAGGTCCGCATGGTGGCGCTGGAAAGTATCGTCGGCCGCCTGAACAGAACGATTCACGATCTCCGGCGACAGAGCGGCAAGGATGTGGAGCTGACCTTTGCGGGGATGGATATCGAGCTGGACCGGGCGATCGTTGAAGGGCTGGTCAGTCCGTTGAATCACATGCTGCGCAATGCCGTCGATCACGGCCTGGACAAAGCCGGCCGGATTGCGGTCAACGCCTGGCGCGAGCGCGATCTGGTTGTTCTTCAGATCGCCGACGACGGGCGCGGCATCGATGTCGAGACGATTCGCCGGACGGCGCTCGCGCAGGGATTGATCTCGGCGGCGCAAGCCGAAACGCTGAGGGACTACGATCTTTACCAACTGATCTGCCGGCCCGGTTTTTCCACCGCCCGGGAGGTCGGTGACCTGTCTGGGCGCGGTGTGGGCATGAACGTTGTCAAGACTGCGGTTGAACATCTGGGCGGCATCCTGTTGATCGATTCGACGCCCGGTGAGGGCACCCGAATCACCCTGAAGCTGCCGCTGACGCTGGCGATCATTCGCGCTCTTCTGGTTGAATGCGCCGGCGCCCGGCTGGCCATGCCGATTACGCGTGTCGTGCAGACCCTGGAAGTGACGAGCGCGGAAGTGCAAAGCAGCGGCAAGCAACTGGTGATCGCTTATCAGGACCAATTGTTGCCGTTGCTGTCTCTGCGCAAGATCCTCAAACTGCCGAAAGCGGATCCCGGCGCTTATATTTCCGTGGTGATCACCGATGTGCTGGGCCGCCGGGTCGGGCTGGTGGTCGACCGCTTGTTGCAGCAGCAGGAAATTTTTGTACAAACCGTGCCCCAGCCGTTCAATCGCCTGCCCGGCTGCAGCGGCGGCAGTATCCTGGGCGACGGCCAAATCGTGTTTCTTCTCGAACTCCAGTCTCTGCTTGAAAAACGGCGCGCATAGCGCAATTGAGCGTTCACCTGTTCCGCGGCGCACTTCCTTCCGGTTTTGCGGACCTATCCCGGCGGCGGTAAATCTGTTAAAATCCATGCCGACCGGAAGGAGAAATTTATGCTGAAAAAATGTCTCTTCAGTTTGGCGCTGTGCCTGCTTCCCGTAGCGGTTTCGGCTCAGGGAGCCGTATTGGCCGATGTTGTCGCAACTGTGGAACGGCCTTTTCGTCAGGACAATCAGAGCTCGGGGCTGATCCGCAATTTTACCGCGGAATTCCTGCAGGAATCGCATATCGCTTCGATAAACCGGACTCAGCACGGTGCCGGTACGGTCAGTTTCAAATTTGAAACAGCCCCGGGAAACCCTGATCCCCGGGCGCAGTTTCGCTGGGATTACAGCCGGCCGATGGAGCAGCAGATTATTTCCGATGGTGCGACGATGTGGGTTTATGTGCCTGAGAACAGACAGGTTATCGAAAGCCGGCTGGACAGTTTGCAGCACCAGGGCGACAATCCGGCGATGTTTTTGAGCAGTCTGGGGAATTTGTCGCGTGATTTTGTCGTTGCCTGGGGAGCGGACAAAGTCACGGCGGACGGGAACTATCTGTTGCTCCTCACCCCGCGACAGCCGTCACCGCTGATTCGCCGGTTGACGTTGGAGATCAGTCGCGCCGCCGTCACCGATTGGCGCGACCGGCATGAAAGCGGAAAGGTTTTTCCGGTCGTGGCGACGCAGGTGACGGACCAGCAGGGCAACCGCACCACGATTCGATTCGAGCGGATCAAGGTCAACGTGAAGCTGCGGCCGGATCTGTTCTCTTTTGCGCGGCCCGCTGATGTCGAACTGGTCCATCCGGATCAGCTGACGTTTTGAACGGGCTTGCCCGAATCCCGGCGACGGTGCTTTTTTCCGCTCCCGGATTATGTTATAAGGCGCTGTTTCCGTAACTTTTTCCATTTATACTTGATAAAACCGAGGATGTGATCATGCCCAGTTTCGATATCGTCTCCAAAGTCGATCTGCAGGAGGTTGACAACGCCGTCAACCAGGCGGTGAAGGAAATTTCGCAACGTTACGATTTCAAGGGAAGCGTCAACGAATTAATCCTGGACAAGGACGGATTGAAGATTCTGGCGGCCGACGATTACAAGCTGCAGGCGATCAGGGATATTCTGATCGGCAAGCTGGTCCGCCGGGGCGTTTCGCCGAAATGCCTCGATTACGGCAAGGAGGAGCCTGCGTCCGGCGGGGCGGTCAGAGTCAGAGCGGCGATTGTCCAGGGGATCGGAAAGGACAAAGGCAAAGAACTGGTCAAACTGATCAAAGAAACGAAATTGAAGGTTCAGGCCCAGATCATGGAGGACCAGGTCCGGGTCAGCGGGAAAAAGATCGACGATCTGCAGCAGGTCATCCAACTGCTCAAGGACAAGGATGTCGGTATCGAACTGCAGTTTGAAAACATGCGTTCTTAAGCCGGAACAGGGGAAACCGGGGCTTCAGAGCAGAACAGAATAGAACGTTACAGCTTGCCTGCACGTTTTTCAGGAACAGAATCCGTGAATAAATTGAAAGTCAGTCTCATCAGCCTGGGGTGTCCGAAAAACCTGGTCGACTCGGAGGTGATGCTGGGGCATTTGCCGCCCGAACGTTATGAGATCGTCACCGCTGAAAGTCAGGCCGATATTATTATCGTCAACACCTGTGCTTTTATTCATGACGCCAAAGAGGAGTCGATCGACACCATTCTTGAAGTCGCCGACTATAAAGAGCAGGGCGCCTGCAAACTGCTGGTCGTCAGCGGTTGTCTGCCGCAGCGCTACAAGGAAAAACTGCAGCGGCAGTTGCCCGAGGTGGACCTTTTTCTCGGCACTTCGGAAGGGCCGAGAATCGCCGAACTGCTGGAGCAATATCTGCTGACCGGTGCGCCGGCAGCAGTGATCGGCCAACCGGAATACCTTTACGACCACCGGACGCCGCGAGTCAACTCGTCACCGACGTACAGCAGTTATGTCAAAATCGCCGAAGGCTGTTCCAACCGCTGTTCCTATTGCGTTATTCCGCAACTGCGCGGGGATCTGCGCTCGCGCAGTATCCGGTCGCTGGTCGCCGAAGTGGAAAACCTGGTTGCCCGCGGAGTGACGGAGATTAACCTGATCGCCCAGGATATAACCGCTTACGGCCGGGACCGCGAAGACGGGGCGACTTTGGAGTCTCTGCTGAAAGAGCTGGTCAGGGTGCCAGGGGTTGTCTGGATCCGCCTTTTGTATGCTTATCCCGACGGAATATCCGATGAGTTGATCGAGCTGATCGCGACGCAGGACAAGATCTGCAACTATCTGGATGTGCCTTTCCAGCATATTGACGACCGGATTCTCGCGCAGATGAACCGGCGTCTGGATGAGCAGGGCAGTCGCCGGTTGATCCGGCGTCTGCGGCAGAGAATTCCCGAACTGACGCTGAGAACGTCCTTTATCGTCGGTTTTCCCGGTGAAACGGCTGAACAGTTCAACCGCTTGCTCGAGTTTGTCGCGGAAGGCCATTTCGACCGGGTCGGGGCTTTTCGCTACTCCCGCGAAGAAGGCACGGCAGCGGCGCGTTTGCCCAATCAGATTCCGGCAGCAACCAAAAAAAGTCGTCTGAACAAGCTGATGAAAGCCCAGGCGCGGGTTTCGTTCAATAAAAATCGGCGACTGGTGGGGCGCACGGAGCAGGTGCTGGTCGAAGGCTACAGCGAAGAAACCGACCTGTTGCTGAAAGGGCGGGGCCAGCGGCAGGCGCCGGATATCGACGGCTGTTATCTGATCACGGCCGGACAGGCCGATGTCGGGGACTATGTGCGGTTGCGCATTACCGATTCTTCCGAGTATGACCTGATCGGCGAAATGGTCGAAGACTGATCTGCGGCAATTGCCCGTCCACCCGGTCTGAAGCTGAATCCAACCCGGAAAGAAAGGAGAGGGAGATTATGAAAGTCGTGCTTCCGGTTGCCGGAAAAGGCACCAGATTGCGTCCTCATACCCATACCAAAGCGAAATCGCTGGTCCATGTCGCCGGCAAGACGGTCCTGGAACACATTATGGAACGGTTGCGGGAAGTCCCGGTGGAGGAATACATCTTTATCACCGATGAGAACGGGCAGCAGGTGGCCGACTTTATGGGGCGGAAATATCCCGAACTGAACTGCAGTTATTATGTGCAGGAGGAGCGCCTCGGGCCGGCGCATGCGGTGGCTCTGGCCGCCCCGTCGGTGCATCCCGGCGACGATCTGCTGGTGGTCTTCAACGATACCATTTTCGTCACCGATCTGAACCTGATTCCCAGCCTTTGCGACCAGGCCGACGGGCTGATTTATGCCAAAGAAGTCGAAGATTATCAGCGTTTCGGCGTCAATGTCATGCGGGACGGTTATATCGTCGACATGGTGGAAAAGCCGGAGACCCCGGTTTCGCGCCTGGCCCAGGTCGGGCTTTACTATCTCAGGGACGGGGCCGGTTTTATCGCCGCTATCGAGGCGACGGTCGCCGCGGGCGAAACGGTGAAGGGGGAATATTATCTGCCTGCGGTGTTCATGCGGATGATCGCCAGCGGATTAAAGTTCAGGGCCCCGGAAATCGACGCCTGGCTGGATTGCGGCAAACCGGAAACGCTGCTTGAAACAAACCGTTATTTACTGAGCGGCCGACACCACATTCACGGCGAGTGCGAGAACTCGGTTTTTATCGATCCGGTTCATATCGAACAGGGCGCGGTGGTGCGCAATTCGATTATCGGCCCGAATGTCTCCATTGCCGCGGGGAGCGAGATCGAGCACTGCGTGATCAGCGATTCGATCATTAATGCGGATAACCGCCTCAGCCACTGGATTCTGGACCGGTCGTTGCTCGGCGACGCCGTGACCCTGACCGGATCGCCGCGGCGCATGAATATCGGTGATCATTCCCATATCGATATGGACTGACTAAAACAGCCTTTTCAAGCCGTATACGAGATGAATTATCAGGATTATCTACCCTATCTGATTCCGCCGCTGCTGGGAGCGATCATTGGTTACGTGACCAATTATATTGCTATCCGCATGCTGTTCAGGCCTTTACGGGCCTGGCATCTGCTGGGGCTGCGGGTTCCTTTGACGCCCGGCATTATTCCGGCCAAGCGTGGGGAACTGGCGGCGAAAATGGGGGAGATGGTCGGCGCCCATCTGCTGACCGCGGATGATGTCGGTCGCGCTTTCGCCAAGGACTCGATCCGGCGCGAACTGCGATTGACGGTCACGGACAAGCTCAGCCATTATTTTGACCGGCCTCTCGGCCCGCTGGAAACGCTGGTGCCGGAGCGTTTTCGACCGCGCTTGCGTGAGATTATCGGCCTGCTGCAGGTGAAAATCGCCGCTATTGTGTTCGATTATCTGCAAAGCGAGGCGTTTGAAACCCGGTTTTGCAGTTATTTCGCCCAACAGACCGATCAGCTTCTGGCCCGGGATCCGGCCAGTTTCTTAACCCCGGAGCGCTATCGTTCCATCCAGCGCCATCTGGATGACAAATACAGCGGTTTTTTTCAGTCGCCGCGCACGGCGGCCCTGGTCGGCGATTATGTCGACCGCAAAGTCGAGGAGGTGCTGTCCAGCGAACGCCCCTTGCGGGAACTGCTGCCGGCGGATCTGGTCGAGCTGGTTCTGGCCCAGTTGGAGAAAGAGCTGCCGCAACTGGCGGAGAAACTGGGCGGCATGCTTTATGACCCCGACTTCCGCACCCGTCTGGTCGAACGGGGGAAAAAGGCCATCGACGCCTTTCTCGATTCCCTCGGCGGTCTGGCCGGACTGCTCAGCGGCTTCGTCGATCTGGATAAGATTTATGCTAAAATCCCCGGGTTCCTGGATCGCGCCGGGGATGAAATCGCGGCCTGGCTGAAAGAGGGGAAAACCCAGCAGCAACTTGCCGGATTGTTGCGGGAACGAGTCGCGAATCTGCTTGATCGTCCTGTGGCCGAGTATGTCGAAAAAATGCCTTACGAAAAGATCAAGGGCGTGCGCGGCTTTATCCGCGAGCAGGCGATTGTCGCCCTGCAGTCCCGTAAAACCATTGATACGGCGCTGGTCCTGACCGAGAGCGCCATCGATCGTCTCAAGGACCGTTCTTTCGATAATCTGTTGCGCCGGGTGTTGCCGGAAGACGGGGTGGAACGCGGGAGCCGGCATCTGGCGGATCAGTTGTTGGGACTGATCCGTACGCCGCAGGTGCGGGAAACGCTGGAAAAAGTGATTCTGGAACAGAGCAACGAGTGGCTGTATCGTAAACCGCTGGGTCTGCTTTCGGCCCGGTTGCCCGGAGATCTGCGGCAGGAAATCGAGATCGGGACCTGTCAGCTGGTCGAAGATATGTTGAAAAAAGAGGCGCCGAAACTGGTTGAAACCCTGAATGTCAAACGCATGGTCGAGGAAAAGGTCAACGGCCTTGAATTGATGCAGGTTGAAGGGCTGTTGATGGGGGTGATGAAGGAGCAGTTCAAATACATCAATCTGTTTGGCGCTTTGCTCGGTTTCCTGATCGGTTTTGTCAATCTGCTGGTGTTGCAACTGTTGTAGGGAATAGGGGTGAGCCGTGTTTGCTGATGAAGATCTGAAAGCTCAGTTACAGCGCGTTCTGGCAGCGGTGGAACAGCTGCTGCCGAAGGCGGTCGATGCGGTCGACTGGAGCCGGACCCGGGCGGCCAACTGGCGCCGCTACTCTTTCGCCGGCTATCTTGAAGCGATCAGGGATCTCGATCCGGTGACGCTGGACGATCTGCTCGGCATCGATAAGCAGAAAAAAATTCTCGACGATAATACCCGGCAGTTCATTCGGGGGTTCCCGGCGAATAACGTCCTGTTATGGGGCACCCGCGGGACCGGAAAATCGACCTTGGTGCGCGCTTTGCTCAATACTTACGGCGATAAGGGGCTGCGGGTGATTCAGGTCGACAAGGAAGACCTGATCTACCTGGCCGATATCTTCTCGGCGATCAAAGCCGAGCCGTACCGGTTTATTATCCTCTGCGACGATCTCTCGTTCGAACCGGGAGAGTCGAGCTACAAGGTATTGAAGAGCGCGCTGGACGGCGCCGTTTACGCAGCGCCGGAACATGTGCGCTTTTATGTCACCTCCAATCGCCGTTACCTGCTGCCGGAATACGCCACCGATAACCTCGGTTTCAAGATGGTCAACAATGAACTTCACGCCGGGGAAGGCGTCGAGGAGAAAAGCTCCCTGGCCGACCGCTTCGGTCTGTGGATCCCGTTTCATCTGTTCTCCCAGGATCAGTATCTCGAACTGGTCCGCCAATTGGTGGTAAAATTGGGACGGGAACATCAGGTCGAAGTCGCGACCGGGAGCGCGGTGGATGACGCCGCCCTGAAGTGGGCGCACGAAAAGAGCAAGCGTTGCGGGCGCACGGCCTTGCAGTTTTCGCGTTACTGGGTCGGACAACAGTTGTTGAAAGGCGGCAACGCGTCAGCTTGATCGGGACGCAACCCGAGCAAGAGTCGCATCAAGCCGTCCAAGGCGCTTAGCGGTTGCCGTCCGGGCGCCGGACCCTTGCCGTGAGGATTGCGCCCTTATCTGCGGAGAGAGATTGAAATGGAGTTGAGGATGAAACTGGCGACATTTGCAGCGGGCTGTTTCTGGGGGGTCGAGGAGACTTTTCGCACCCTTGACGGGGTCGTCGAGACCCGCGTCGGTTACATGGGAGGAACGACGGAGCAGCCGACCTACAAACAGGTCTGTACCGATACCACCGGACATGCGGAAGTTGTCGAGGTGCGCTATGATCCGGCCGTGATCAGCTATCGACAACTGCTGGAGCGCTTCTGGGACAAGCATGACCCGACCACACTCAATCGCCAGGGGGTCGATTTCGGCACCCAGTACCGGTCGGCGGTGTTTTATCATGATGACGAGCAACGCCGGCTGGCGGAAGAAGCGAAAACGGCGCTGGACGGGTCGGGACGTTATGACGGGCCGATCGTAACGGAGATCACGGCGGCGGCAACCTTCTGGCCGGCCGAAGATTATCATCAGAAATATTTTCTCAAGCAGAAGCCCGGTTTTACCTGCTCCTGAGCGGAGACCAGAGTTATTTTATTTTTCCCTCGTTTTGTCGTGCAACTGCGCCTTTCCCAGATCCTGCAACTGGCGGCTTTTTGTGTTTTCCTGCTCGGTTGCGGCGCGGGACTGATGCAGGGAGCGGAACGCATCGGCTATAACTGGCAGTGGAACCGGGTTGTCCGCTATCTGTTCACGCTGGACGGCGAGGGCTGGCATTTCGGCCCGCTGGTGCAGGGCTTGTGGCTGACCCTGGGGATTACCGGCGCCAGCCTCGCGCTGTCATTGGTGATCGGGCTGCTGTCCGCACTGATGCGGTTGTCGAACAGCCCGATGGCGGGCGGTATCGCCCGGGTCTATCTGGAGCTGATCCGGAACACTCCGCTGCTGATCCAACTGTTTATCATCTATTTTGTCTTGGCCCCGATTCTCGGTCTTGACCGTTTTGTCTCTGCGGTCCTGGCGTTGAGCCTGTTTGAGGGCGCCTATGCGTCGGAAATCATTCGCGCCGGTATCCTGGCGCTTCCGGCCGGGCAATGGGAGGCCGCAGCTTCTCTGGGGATGACGACCGGCCAGAGCTATCGCCACATCATCCTGCCGCAGGCCCTGCGGCAGATGATTCCACCGCTGACCAGCCAGGGCATCTCGCTGGTGAAGGATTCGGCCCTGGTCTCGACGATCGCCATCTACGATCTGACCATGCAGGGGCAACAGATCATTGCCGAGACGTTCCTGACGTTTGAAATCTGGTTTGTCGTCGCGGCCATTTACCTGTCGGTGACCATGTTATTGTCGATTCTGGTAAAATATCTGGAATACAGATTGTCCGTTGATTGAAGGTTCCTTTTTTCGCGGGAGAAAAAGATGAAATTGCGCATGGTTTTTTCCGTCCTTTTGCTGATGAGCCTGCTGGCTGCGCCCGGCTGGGCCGAGAGTACGCGCCAGAACCTGATCAAGGAAAGCACGTTGGAGCAGGTGATCGCCAAAAACCGGCTCAGAGTCGGCTTCTCCACCTTCGTTCCCTGGGCGATGAAAGATAAAAAGGGCGGCTATACCGGTTTTGAAATCGAAGTCGCCCAACGCCTGGCCGACGATATGGGGGTGAAGATCGATTTTGTGCCGACCAAATGGTCGGGCATCATCCCGGCATTGCTGACCGGTAAATTCGACATTATCATCGGCGGCATGGGCATTACGCCGGAACGCAATCTGAAGGTGAATTTCAGCGACCCTTACGAATACTCCGGGATGTCGATCGTCGCCGGCAACAGATTGGCGGCCGGGCGCACCGGGCTGGAGGCCTTCAATGATCCGGACATGACGATTGTCGCCCGCATCGGCACAACGGCTGCGGGCCGCCGCCAAGAAATATCTGCCCAAAGCTCAGCTCAGGTTGTTCGACGACGAAGGGCAGGCGTTGCAGGAAGTGCTTAACAATCGTGCTGCGGCCATGGTTTCATCCCAGCCGTTCCCTGAATTTCAGACCTTGAAATATGCGGACAGGCTGTTTTTGCCCCTGGCCGGAAAGACCTTTACGAAGGAACCGATCGGTTTCGCCATCCGCAAGGGCGATGCCGATTTTCTCAACTATCTCAACAACTGGATTCGCGTCCGCAATGCCGATGGCTGGCTGCAGGAAACGCTATGATTACTGGTTCACCACCCGGGACTGGAAAGCCCTGGTTGAGTAACCGCGACGAACCGGCGGTCTTTTCCCGCTTGCGGGCGGGCGACCGCTGCAATTCACTTTTTCAACAACCTGAGGCGGCAAATGACGAACTGCTTATAAAGATCAGGATTATAAGCTTTTCATTTGCCGCTTCCGGTTCGATAGAGCGGGGTTTGCCATTGCTTCCGCGGCGACAAATTCACTGGGGCAGGCTGGATACCATTCTGCTGATCGGCTTGCTCGGTTTCTGCGCCTATGTGGGTTACCGCATCAGTGTCGGTCTGGAATACCGCTGGAACTGGGCGGTGATGCCGCAGTATCTGCTGCGCCACGACGCCGTCGAGGGGTGGCAGGCGAACCTGCTGCTGCTCGGGCTGCTGACGACGATCCGGCTGAGCTTCTGGAGCCTGCTGCTGGCCCTGCCGATCGGGTTGCTGGCCGGACTGCTGCGCACCAGTCTGCATCTGTTTCAATCGTTTGCTCGGCGGGACTTATGTCACTCTGCTGCGCAATTTGCCGCCGCTGGTTCTGGTCTTTATCTGCTATTTTTTTATCAGCGATCAGGTCCTGCCGTTGCTGCATATCAGCGAACAGGTGGCTGCCGCGCCGCCGTGGCTGCAACAACTGATTCCGGTTCTGCTGGCGACCCCGGACCAGTTGGAAGCGTTTATCGCCGCGGTGATGACCCTGGCTCTGTTTGAAGGCGCCTACATCGGGGAAATCTTCCGTGCCGGCATCAACAGTATCGAAGCCGGCCAATGGGAAGCGGCCCGGGCTTTGGGCATGCGGCGCTGGCAGCTGATGCGGCATGTCGTTTTGCCCCAGGCCTTTCAGCGGATGATTCCGCCTCTGGCCGGGCAGGCGATTTCAACCATCAAGGACTCGGCCATTGTCTCGGTCATCTCCATCCAGGAACTGACCTTTCAGGGCATGGAATTGATGGCGGCCACCTATCTGACCTTCGAAGTCTGGATAACCATCACCCTGCTCTATTTCCTGCTCACTTACAGTTGCTCCTGGCTGGCGGGGCGGCTGGAGGCGTATCTGGGCAAAGCGTACAGTTACTAATGCCGCATCATGGATGACCGATTGGATACGGACTGTTTTGTCCGCGCCGATCGTGCCTGGTTGCCCCGCAAAATACCGGCGCAATTTCCCGGCAATTCAGCCATGACAGGGCTCTCGCCCGGTTTCCGGCGATTTTCAGCGAGGTAGCAATGAAAAAGTTGATCATTCTGGGTTTGACGGCCATTCTTTTCGCAACGGCCTGCGCGCCGTTGCAACCGGGCTTTGAAACGCCGGCCGTCAATGTTTCAAGCTTTCGGGTCCTGCCGACAAATAGTATCGTTCCGACCTTTGAGATCGGCCTCCATGTCGTCAATCCCAACCGCACGGCTCTCAAGCTGCAGGGCCTGAGCTACAATGTCGAACTTGAGGGTTACCGGATTCTCAGCGGCGTCGCCAATCAGCTGCCGCTGATCGAGGCTTACGGCGAAGGGAATATCCTGCTCCAGGCGCAGCCGGATTTGTTCAGCACACTGAGCCTGTTCAGCGATCTGATGCAGCAGCCCCGGGAAACCTTCAACTATGCTTTGACCGCCTCCCTGGATGCGGGCGGGCTGTGGCCGAAAATCAGGGTGGCGAAAAGCGGGACGATTGCCCTGGCCGCGGCGCAGAAGTAGCCGGGACGACCGGCGACTCCGTCCCGACAGGAACATTCCGGCGGTATCTGTGTTCACCGTCTTTATCCCGCCTGCGGCCGGTTGCGGCTTGCGATCGGCTTTAACCGCCGTAAAGACGGTATCTTTGCCGCTCAAGCGGGACCGCATTCCCTTTGCGTCCGGGTCGCTCTGCAGCAGGACCAGCTTGATCCTGAGACGAATTCCCCGTCGGATCGCAAGGCCTGCCTGCGGTCAGCGCCTGATGTTTTCCTTTCGAGCGATGTCGCGCAGGCCGTCGCCCTGAGTTGCCTCGGGCCGGTTTGTTTGCGCGGATAAATCTTCGCCCGCAAAACGGCGCAAGAAGAGAGCCGACCGGGTTCCCCCGGCAAGCCGCTGGTATCGTCCGTTACCCTGTTGCTGCGTGCAGTCCTATCACTAAGAGCCGCGCGGTTTCACCTTCCTCCTTGAACAATTTTCCGTCTTTTTCCGTCCCTTGGCGGCCCATGAACGGCGCTGAAAAAACGTTCCGCATGCGCAGCTCCGCGCCGGGGCGAACCGGTTTTGCTGCCGGGCGCGGCTTCGCGTTGCTGCGCCGGGTCGGGCGGAGGGTTTGGGGCCGCGGGGAGGCTTCGGCGTTGGCAGATAAATTGCTTAAGAACTGGCGGAATACAAAGGAGGATATCATGAAAATACGGATGTTTCCGCTGAGCGCCTATCAGGCCAACTGCTACTTATTGTCTCAGGGCGGCAAAGCCGTCATTGTCGATCCGGGTGATTTTTCGCAGGTAATCGTCGACATTCTCGACAAGGAAAATTTACAGGTCACCCATATTCTGATCACTCATGTCCATTTGGACCATTTCTATGCCGCAAGCGCTTTCGCCGACCTTACCGGGGCAGAAGTTTATATCAGTCCGGAGGACGCTCATCTGATCCGGGAAGAAGTGGACGGCTGGAAAGAATGCCTGTACTCGAAGCCATGCGGGCCGGTGAAGTACAAGCCTTTCACCGCGGGAACCCATGACTACCTGGGGGAGGCATGCGAAGTTCTCCCAACTCCCGGCCATACGCCGGGAAGTTTGACTCTGCACTTTCCCGCGCGGCAGGTTGCCTTTGTCGGCGATGTCATCTTTGCCGGGTCTGTCGGCAGAACGGACTTCAACGGCGGCGACTCTGCAACCCTCATGAACAGCATAAAAGAGATTATTTTCAAGTTCCCCGAGCCGACAACGCTTTACACCGGACACGGCTCGCCGACGACGGTGGGGCACGAAAAAAAACACAATCCGTTCGTGCAGTAAAATCGTCAACGACAAGCTGACAGAGGTGTAAAGTCCCGATTGGCCGAAACGCGGAGAAAAGCCGCGAATTCAGGCTTTTTTTGCTGGTATGGGATATGCAGTTTCCTGGCGGGCGTCATTAAAAACAATTTTTTTCAGGAGGACAACATGGCAGAGACACGAGGTAAAACCATCCATGAATTCAAGGTGGGGGACAGCGCCAGCATCGTCAGGGAGATCACGCTGGAAAAACTGCATGCGTTCGCGGATGCCATTGACGATCACGATCCGATTCATATGGATCCTGAATACGCGAAGACAACAATTTACGGCAAGTGTATAGCTCACGGCGTTTATCTTGATTGCGCCATTTCGGCGATGCTGTCGGAACTGGTTGCCGGCGGTATCGACGCCAAGCTCAGCATCAAATACACGGCCCCGGTTTTTGCCGGAGACACGGTGACCGTGACCGGTACCGTCAATGAAATCAAGGTTGAACGGAACAGGCTGTTCATCGATACCAAATGCGTCAATCAGGACGGCGATGTCGTTGCCGTGGGTGATGCCGTCTGTCTTGCACGGACCGCAGACTGATTTTGCAAAGATTCGAAGGCCGCAACTGCAGTTGTGGCCTTTTTGACCGTAGGGAGAAAGAGAATGAGCAGTTTTGAACAGCAGTTCATGTCCTGCAAGGTTGACAACAAAATAGCGCACCTGGTTTTTGACCGCCCTCCGCTCAATCTTTTCAACCTGGAGGTTTTTGCCTCTTTCAGCGCCGCCTGTGACCGGCTCAAAGGACTGATCAACACGGACGAGGTCCGCGTTGTCGTGCTCTCTTCGGCCCTGGAGAAAGCGTTTTCCGCCGGCGATGACGTCAAGGACGGACCGCGAACCGCGGATGAAGCGGTCAGGCAGAACGATATCGCCAGAGCCGTCATGCAGCAATTGAGTGAGTTGCCGGTTCCGGTGATCGGTGCGCTGAACGGCTACGTGATGGGCGGCGGCGCCGTGCTGGCCTTGACCTGCGACTATTTGATCGCGGCGGAGAATGCGAAGTTCGCGTTTTCCGAGATCGATTTCGGCATGTTTCCCAATTGGGGTACGACCATGGTGCTGGGACGTCGCTATTCGTTGCCGATGATCAAGAAGCTGCTGTTTTGCGGCGAAAGATTCAGCCCGGAGACCGCAAAGGAACTGGACATGGTTCAGGAAGTCGTACCGGCGGCCGATCTGCTCTCCCGCACGCTGGAACTTGCGGGAACCATCGCAGAGAAGGCTCCGATCGGTGTGAGGTGCTTGAAGTCATTGCTGAATTCCGCCGCCGCCGGAATCACCGACGATGGTCATTACCAGCTGGAAACGATCTATACCAGGTTAACCTTCGATTCTGAAGATACGACGGAGGGGGTGAAGGCATTTTCCGAAAAAAGGAAACCGGTTTTTAACAACAAATAAGTCTGAAGCTGGACCGCCCCGGCTGGACGCAAGTTCCCGCCTGTACGCAATAGCTGTGCTTTTCCGATCAGTTGGGAGAAGGCAACATGGATTTGATGTTGCAGCTCTGGAGCGGTCTTTTTGACCTGTTCAATAAGATATTCTTCGCCTTGGCAGAAAGACAGGGGGAAAAAACCAAAAGGTTGCTGCGGGTTTGCGGCTGGTCGGCCTATCTTGCCGGGGTTCCGGCCTGGGTGGTGCTCCTCGCCGGAAAGCACAACTGGATGGCGGCCTCGATTGAAATCGGCGGCGTACCGGCGATGCTGTACGGCCTCTACAACGCTTTGAACGGACCTCAACCGGCGCATACGGGCTTTGACCGGTGCGTGACCTGTTCAACTTATTCTTTTCTGATTTTTGGAATCGGCTGCAGCTGTTACGATTTCGGCGGGATCCATACGCTGTCGCAATTGCTTGAAATCGTCATGGTCGCCAGTTACCTGGCCGGCGGCTATTCTCTGGCCAGGAACAATCTTTACGGCTGGCCTCTTTTTATGTTGATGAGCGCCAGCACCTCCCTCCTGATGTTCCTTCAGGACCAGTCGTTTCTGGCCTTTCAGCAACTTCTCTCTCTGGGTTTCGTCAGCTATGGTTTTTCCCTGGCGCTGAAAGCGTTAAGGGGCAAGTGTCTCTGATCGCCTGTCCGCGACCGGCCGGGTGCGTTTCCGCCGTTGCCCCGCGGACACCCGGCTCTCCAGCTGTTTTCAAATGCTATCCCGAGCTTGTCAACTGTCATGCCGCAGTTGACATTTCTGTCGATGAAAAAAGTAAATATTCATAAAAATCAGTAGGTTGCCTTTGCGCTTTCGAGTGGCATGCGGTTTGCTGAAAGGTCTGTTGATGACAAACCGCAGGGGTCAAGGCTGACAAGAACAAATTTAAAACAAAGGATGGAAAAATGAACATCATTGCGTGCATTAAAGTTGTACCGGAAGAGCAGGACATCGTTGTTTTGCCCACTCAGGAACTGTCCTTCGACAAGGCTCAATGGAAAATCGGCCAGTACGATCTGAATGCCCTGGAGGCGGGCAAGCAGCTGGCCGGGGAAACCGGCGGAAGCATGAGGGTCCTGACGATCGGGGGAGAGGTGTTGGGCAAAACGAAAATCAAAAAGGACATCCTGTCCCGCGGCGCCGACGACCTGAATGTCGTTGTGACCGAGCAGGAGCTCAGCGATTCGCTGGTGACGGCAAAAGCGATAACCACGGCCCTGAAGGAAATGGGCGCCTGCGACCTGTTGATTTTCGGCACGGGTTCCTCCGACCTGTATGCTCAGCAGGTCGGCAATCAGGTCGGGGCCATGCTCGATTTGCCCGTCGTCAACGAAATAAACGAGATTGCCGTTGAGGATGGCGGCATCAGGGTTGAGCGGGTTCTGGAGAACGAAGTCGAAGTTCTGGCATTGCCTTTGCCGGCCGTTGTTTCCGTGACTTCGGAGATCAATATTCCAACCATTCCCGGCATGAGGGATATCATGGCGGCGGGTAAGAAGCCGGTCAATGAACTGGCCGTGGACCTGTCCGGATCAGCGAAAAAAACCGAAGTGCTGAGTGACCTGGCGCCGGTACAGAAGGACAGAAAATTACAAATTGTCAAAGGCGATACGGAAGAAATGGTTGATGCCTTGCTGCGGTTCTTGAACAACTAGGAGGAAAACGTCATGTCTTATAACAAAATTTTTGTCATTGCCGACACCGAAATGAGTTTGAAAGAGCTGGCAAGCGGCGCATCCCGGTTAGCGGCTGAATCGGCAGCGGTTATTTTCGACGACGGTTTGAAATCGGCGGCGGCATCGTCCGGAGTGAAAAACGTTTATCTCTATGACTGCGATGACGCGGTCATGATGGAGGACTACGCCGGCATGATCGCCGCTCTGGTCCGCTCGGAAAACGCCGACCTGGTGCTGGTCAACAATTCCGTCCGCGGCAAGCTGCTGGCCGGGAAACTGGGTGTTTATCTGGATACCTGCGTCGTTTCCGGAATTTCATCGCTGGAAGGCAGAACGACCCAAAGAATGGTCTATGGCGGTGCCGCGTTCAGAAGCGAAAACCTGACCGGGACCACCGCGGTGGTCACCAGCGGCGCGGGTGTTTTCGAACCGGCGGAGCCGGGCGACGGCGAGCCGGCAAAGGTTACGGTCGTGACCGATAAGCCGGTCGGCCGCATCAGGAAAATCGAAGTTCAGCCCAAGCAGGAAGTGACGACGAATATCGCCGTGGCGAAAAAAGTGGTCGATATGGGGCGCGGTTTTAAAGCGGAAAAAGATGTTGAAATGTGCCGTGAGCTCGCAACCTTGCTGGGAGCCGAGTTGGGTTGTTCGCGGCCCGTTGCGGAAAACAACGGCTGGTTGCCGAAGGCGGTTTACATCGGCGTGACCGGAATCATCCTGAAGCCGGAACTGGTGGTCGCCATAGGCACGTCCGGGCAGGTCCAGCACATGGTCGGTATCAATCAGGCCAAAACGATTGTCGCCATCAACAAAGACGAGAGTGCGCCGATCTTCAAGGCCTGCGACTTCGGCGTGGTCGGTGACGTTTACGAGATTCTGCCGCGGCTGATCGAGAGGCTGAAATAACATCCCGGCCACTGCCGTGAAGAACTTTTCAGCCTCCCCGTGAGCAAACAGAACAAAGCTTCTTCATCAACCGGCGCCGGCAGCACGGCTCTCAAGTGGACAGGGGCGGACATCATCACTGCCGGTTCGCCCCTGTTTCGAGAGCAGATCGATCAGCCTGAAGAGACTTCTGCCAAGCATAAGTTATCACACAAGACACGTTTAACTTATCACGGCCTTACTATCAAAAGCAGGTGATGGCATGACTGTCAGAATGAAAACAATTGTCAATCAGAAAAATATCGGTGAATTGTGGGATGAACGTCTAAAGCTTGATGCAGAAAAGCTTTTTATGATTTATGAGTCAAAAGACGGAGACGTCACAGAGTTAACCTATAAAGATGCTTACATCAACATAGTAAAAGCGGCCAACTTTTTTTTGGACCTTGATATCAAGAAGGGCGATGTTGTCGCCGTTCAATTGTTCAACAGTCCTGAATTCGTTTATGTCCTGTTCGGCTTGTTGAAAATCGGCGCGGTTATTGTTCCGATGAATATCCACTATACAAGTACAGAGTGCGCTTACATTATGAACAAGTGCGGGGCGGGCTGTCTGTTGATTGAAGAAAGCTTTCTGGCGATCCACGAAAAGATCGAGGGCTTGAATGTCCGGCACCGGATTCTCGCCCGGACTTCCAGGGCGGTCGACGGGTATTTGAATTTATTTTCCGGCATGAGCCGTCAGCCGCATGAATTGAAAGAAAAACGCGAGCTGTCTCCGGACGACCTGGCTGAAATCCTGTTTACGTCCGGCACGACATCGATGCCTAAAGGGGCCATGTTCACGCACTATAATCTGCTGTATGCCGGACGCTTTCACGCCAACCAGATCGGCCTGACCAGGGACGACAGGTTCTTTACGGTCTTTCCCTGTTTTCATATCGACTGGCAGGCGATGGCGATGATGCCCACTGTGAGCGTGGGTTCTACCGTCGTGGTCCAGGAAAAGTATCATGCCTCAAAGTTCTGGGGGCAGATCCGCGCTTACGACATTACCCTGGCCGAAGCCATTCCGATGATCGTCAGAACCCTGATGCTGCAACCGGTCGATGCGGAGGAAAAAAATCACAAAGTGCGCCTCATGTATTTTTCCCTCTGCCTGTCCACGGAGGAAAAAGAAGCCTTTGAGGACCGCTACCGGGTGAGGCTGTTCAATTGCTACGGCATGACCGAGACCGTCGTTTGCAATGTCGCCGATGTCTGCACCGGCGAGGCGAAATGGCCGTCCGTGGGGAAGATCTATGAGCCCTACGAGTTGAAGATCGTCGATGCGGAAAACAGGACCCTTGAGGTGCAGCAGAAAGGCGAAATCTGTCTGAAGGGAATCAGGGGCCGGAATCTGATAAGCGGCTACTATAACGATGAACAGGCGACTTGCCGGCTGTATGATGAAGACGACTGGATGCATACCGGGGACAAAGGGTATCTGGACCGGGACGGATGGCTGTATTTCATCGACAGGAGCAGCAATCTGATCAAGCGTTCCGGTGAAAATATCTCCTCAACCGAGGTGGAAAATGTGCTGACCTCTCACGCCGATATCGAAGAGGCGGCCGTCATCGGCGTGCCCGACCCGATCCGGGAGCAGGCGGTCAAGGCGTACGTGAGATACCGCCCCGGCAGATCCGTCGGCATTGAGGAGATCAAACGCTTTTGTTCCGAACGCCTGGCCGGCTTCAAAGTGCCGTCAATCATTGAAGTGGTTGACGAATTTGCTCACACCTGTACGGGGAAGGTCCAAAAGAAGTACCTTCATTAAGGGGCGGGCGGCCCGGCAGGTCAAACGTGAATCTCATATTTTAAAATCAAGCCGTGCAGGTGTTGTCGCGAGATGTTGATGGCCCGCGCGGCTTTGGAAACATTGCCGTCGAACTTGTTCAGGACAAACTTGAGGTACTCGGTATTGAATTTGTCATTGAATTCGTTCAGGGCCTTCTGATGAATGATTTTGTAGTCTCCGATTTCATAGCAGGAGGCGTGTTGTCCTTCCGGCGACGGCGGCGGATAGCCGGCCGCTGCGGTGGCCGACGACAGGGTCTCGTTGATGTAATAAGGAAGATGATAGGTTTCAATCAGCGTTTCGTCTTCATCCATCATGTTCGCCGCGTGCTCGATGATGTGGCTCAGTTCCCTGCAGTTGCCCGGGAAAGCATAGTTTTTGAAGACCGCAAAGGTTTCGTCGGAACACCCTTCAATGCCGGTTCCCAGCTTTTGGTTGATCTTTTTGATGAAGTTGTTGGTCAGCAGCTTTAAGCTGGCCATTCCGCGCTCTTTGAGGGGGGGGATCCTGATCGTGACGACGGCGATGCGATAAAACAGGTCGGCCATTAACTTTCCTTCCGCCATGGCCTGCAGCGGATTCATATTGATTGCCGATATGACGCGGACATCGATGGGAATAAGCTTGTCTCCGCCGACTCTTCTGATGGTTTTATCTTCCAGCACGCGCAGGACCTTTGCCTGCATTTCGACGCTGAGGGCCTGCAGTTCATCGAGAAAGATCGTTCCTCCCTGGGCTTCTTCAAACAGGCCCTGCTTGTCCATGGCATCGGTATAGGCGCCTTTTGTCGAGCCGAAAAGAATACTTTCGAGCAGCGCCTCGGGGATGGCGGCACAATTCACGGCAACAAAAGGTTGCGACTTCTTCTTGTAAAAGGTGTGTATGCTCTGCGCGAACAGTTCCTTTCCCGTACCGGTTTCACCGACAATCAGAATCGAAGAGTCGGTTTTTGAAACGCGTTTAGCCAGCCTGATGGCCCGGGTCATGACATCGCTGCAGCAGATAATGTCGTCGAAGGTAAACAGGTTTTCGGTTTTCTGTTGGACGATGGGTTTCGTATTGATCAGTTCGAGAGCATTGGCGGTATCGATGTAGCGGATTGCCCGTTTCACATCATCCAGGTATTTGTAGATGGTAATTGCGCCGGTAACGGTATTGTCCTCGATGATCGGGAATGAGTCGTAGAGGAAGTGCAATGTTTTATTGGTCCTGCTCGATTTGTATTTCAGGTGCAGGTCGCGGTACGGTTTCCCGGAGTAGAGCGTGTTTAATAAAATGCTCGATTCGTTGGTCAGCTCAAAGGCTTCAGTGGTGTGAATGCCGATCAAATCCTCCGCAGTCGCGGAATCGTAGTTGCAGTTGGAAGAGATGTAGACATAGTAGCCCTTGGCGTCGATGACCTCGACAAAGTAGCCCAGCGCGGCAATGCAGTCCAACAGGGCGATGGTTTGATCCGTCAATTCCAGGTTTTTATCGGAAATTTTCAACTTAGTGGAAGCCATGGGAAAACCTCATTGAGATGTCGCTGTTCCGGTCGTTCCTGTCGCACAAATTGTCCCGCCGGACACAGGGTCGCTCTGCGGGACTTTTCAGGCGATAAAATTTTAACCAACCACCCTTTCGGGTTCAGCCGATTCTAGCACTGTTCGCATACAAGATGTATACCTTTCCCCGGGATGGATTCGTAAACTCTGCGACTCATTCGGAAACGGATGAAATTTTCTGTTGTTCCAATGGGTTTCGGGAGGGCGGGCGGCAAGAGGCTGCGGACATGATTGACTCCGGACCGGCAAGGTTCCGAAGGGCTGAAAACGGGCCTTTGCGGGGATGGCGTAGGCACAATAATTGCTGATTATCACTGCACAAACCGAAAGGAATTATTATGGAATTTCAAGAAGTCATGACCGCCAGGCACAGCGTCAGGAAATACACGGACCAAGCGCTGACGGTAGAGATCGTCAGCCAAATAGTCGAACTGACCAGGAGCTGTCCGTCCTGGGCCAACTTGCAGCCCGTGCGTTATCATTGTGTCCTGAACCGGCAGCTCAAGAGCCGGCTTGCGCAAACCTCTGATTACAATCAACGCTACATGGACAGAGCGGCCGCCGTTATGGTGGTGAGCGCCGTTTTGAATTTGTCGGGCGCAGACGCGGCCGGAACGCTCTATTATCATACGTCCAAGGAGTGGACCATGTTTGACGCCGGTATTGCCAGCTACGGGTTGTGTCTGGCGGCGCAGGATCTGGGCGTCGGTACGGTCATCCTGGGTGATTTTGACGGCAGCGGGGTAAAAACGATCATCGACCTGCCCGAAAACGAAGACGTCATGGCCCTGATCGCCATGGGTTATCCGGAAAAGCCGCCCCGTGGTCCGGAACGACATGATTTGAAGGAACTTTTAAGCATCATAGAATAGTCGAAAACAGGGCCGGACCCCTGATTGAGCCGCCGTTTTTCCCCGGTTTGGGAGGGAAGAAGACACCGGCCGCCGGTGGTGTCGGAACGGCAAAAGAGAGTTTTGCCCGAGCACTTCCGGCGGTTGCCGCCCGAAAGCTTTGCGTCTCTTTCCATCGTGCGGCGGTCCCGCCGTCCCCGCCGGCGCATGCGTCCGGCGGGGATGCCCGTCTTTGTTTTTTCTTTCTGATAACTGTCGGTCAGGTATAGACTTTTTTGTCCGAAAAGTGTCAAGTCGTTGTTGTGTCTGTCATGTGCCGGTTGACGGTTTTTCGCCGGCCGACGCCGGCCGTTCCCGGCCGCCTGGGAATGATTCGTCAGAAGGGCTTTGCCATTAGCGGACAGGGCAGGCTCCGGGCTTTCGGAAGATTATAGGCCGGCGCTGATGCTGATTGGACGCAAGGAATTTTGACCGGCTTGGTCGAGGGTTGACCGGCTTCATCTCCGGCTGCCGTAAGGAGCGTTTAAGGAGTGGAAAGAGGGGGAGAAAAACGCCTGTATATACCGTGAGAATCACGATTAAGACCGCTGCGATCCATGGCGCTTTCCGGGCCGGCCTGTCCACGGCGCTTCCGGTCGATTGGAACATATTTTGCTGATCATGTTGGCGGTCTTAATTTTGAACTGACAGGAGCCACGTATGAACGACAAGCAAGTTGCCGCATTGGAAGACGATGGAGAAATAAAACCGGAAGCAAAGGGCGCAGGTGTCAATCACATTCTGGCGCTGTCAAGTCTTGTCGTTTTATTGCTGATAATTATATACGCGTCAGTTGATCCGGAGCTGATGAAAGAGCAGATGGAAGCGGTCAAGTTTTTCATCAGTCGCTATTTCGGTTGGTGGTATGTCGGGCTGGATGCCGTTTTCTGTCTGCCGGTCTTCATCATTCCGTTCACGAAGTACGGATCGCTCAAGCTGGGCCGGCCGGAAGACGTACCGGAATATTCAACCTTTTCATGGATGGCCATGCTGATCTGTTGCTCCTTTGCCGTTTCGGTGGTTGTCTGGGCGGTGGCGGAGCCGATTTATCACTGGATGCAGCCGCCGTTGGGCGCCGCGGCCGGAACCATGGATGCGTTGAAGCAATCGTTTCAGATAACGATTATGCATACCGGTTTGGGCGGGTTCGGTGTTTTTGCCGTTGCGGGGGCCTGTATTGCCCTTCCCGCGTTCAGATATGGCCTGCCGCTGAATTATTCAACCGCCTTTTATGGCTTGTTGGGGGACAAGGCTTATGCAAAAGTCCCGACCACGATATTTGAATTGATCGGCATGATCGTCAATTTCCTGGGGATATCAACTTCCATCGGCCTGGGACTGATGTCCCTGCGATACGGTATCAACTATCTGTTCGGCATCGAGTTGGACACGACCAAAATGGTTGTCGTCACCAGCCTGGTCGGCGCCGGTTTCTGCTGGTCGGTCTGGCGGGGACTTGACTCCGGCATCAAAACTTTGAGCAATATAAATGCTTATATCGCCATCTTCGTTTTCCTCTATGTCCTGTGTGCGGGGCCGACCCGGAATATTCTCAACTGGCTGGTCCAGGTTCCCGGCGAATATTTCGGCAATCTCATCTATCTGAGCTTCCATACCGATGCCACCGAACAGGCCTTCTGCGGCAAATGGATGGGCTGGTGGAAGGTTTTCTATTGGGGCTGGTGGTTTTCCTTTGTGCCTTTCGTCGGCGGTTTTCTGGCGCGGATTTCCAGGGGCAGATCGCTGCGGGAAATGTTGCTGGCCTGTACCTTTATCCCTATTTTTACCTGCATCGTCTGGTATACGACCTTTGGGGTTTCGGCCGTCTACACCGAAATGGCCGGCAATGTGCCGCTGTGGGCTGAAATTCAGCAGGATGTCGGCGCCGGGTTTTACGTCATGGTGAGTCAGTGGCCGCTGGGTTATCTGTTTTCGCTGATCACCATGTTCATGCTGTTCGTTTTCATGGTCACTTCTGCGGATTCCGCCGCCTTTTTCTGTGCGATGCAGTTGACCAACGGCTCTGCCGAACCCTGTCGGCCCGTGCGGATGATCTCGGGATTGTCCATCGTCATCCTTGCCGTTACGCTGATTCTGGTCGGGGGGTTGAAAGCCTGTCAAACGGCCGCCGTCGTCGGCGGTCTGCCGATTTCGTTTCTGATGGCCCTTATGCTGGTGTCGTTCTGGAAATTTTTAAAACGCGAGGGCGACAAACTGGGATTCAAAACCTTCTACTAAAACAAAACGACGGCCTGCCGCTGTTTTTTCGGCAGGCCGTATTGCGCCGCATCAGCCGCCCCGCCCGCTTCGGGCGGCGGGGTCCGGGCTGCGGCAGCTCTTTTTCTCCCGTGCCTTCCCGCAGGCCGGGTGTGCGGCGACCCGCCTTTTACCCCGCCGCCGCTACGATTTTCCGACGGTTTTAAACCGCCTTCCGCGCCGTCGTCCGGCCATTCTCTGCAAGGTGTCACCAGGGAATGATCTCATTGTCAACAAGTGGTTTACATGTCCCCGGGAACGGTAAACATCAAACCGTAAAAAAATATGTTTACGTTTTAAATTCAGCTAGTTAGGAAGGGCTTTGGGGTTGGCATTTTATTTGCTGTAGTTGTTGGCGCGTTAAAAAACCGCAGCAATAAAACCCAAAAAGGAGAGTAGCTATGGCTGTCAAGCTGACTGAAGAACAAGACCTTATTGTCGCAAGTATGCGGGAATTGATGACCCGCGAAAACTGGGATGACTATTTCAAGGAGTGCGATAACGAGCACAAATTCCCGGAAAGATTTTGTCGGGAACTGGCGGAATTGGGCCTGCATCAGATTATCAACCCGGTTGAGTACGGCGGCCTTGAAGAAAACGCCATGGTGACATTTGTCGCCGCCTGGGAAGAGGTCCTGCGCCTCGGCGGCAATGCGGCATGCATCTGGTTCTCGTCAACTTATCCCGTCCTCCTGCGGGAAGGAAATGAAAAACAGAAAAAGATCGCTTTGGAACTGATGGAAACCGGTCTGACCAAGATCGGTAATGCGGCGACCGAACCGGGAGCCGGCTCCGATTTGGGCGCTATGCAGACCACCTACAGCAGAAAAGACGGCAAAGTTTACTTAAACGGCCAGAAAACCTTCTGCACGGACGCAACCTACAGCGATTATTTGATCGTGACGGCTCTTGACGCTGAAACCAAGACCAAATACACCAACTGGTTCGTGCCGACAAGTGCGGCGGGAATCACCATTTCCGGGCTGGAAAAGCTGGGTCTCAAGACCAACAGCGCCGGTGAAATCTACCTCGATAACGTCGAGCTGTCCGAAGACGACATGCTGGGTGCGGAAGGGGCCGGTTTCGATATGCAGAAGGACGACTTCAACACCGAGCGGGTCGTCTCCGCTCTGTACTGCTACGGCTATGCCCTGTGCGCTTTTGAGGATGCCGCCAGGTACGCAAACCAGCGGGTCCAGTTCGGTGAAGCCATCGGCCGCCAGCAGTTGATTCAACTGAAGCTTGCCAACATGAAAACCAAGCTGACCAACATGCGCAACATGATCTATGACGGCGCCGAGATGGTCGATAACGGCACGCTGGATAAAGGCTATGCCGCGATGTGCAAATATTACTGCGTTATCGCCGCCCAGGAAGTCAGTGACGACGCCCTGCAGGTTCTGGCCGGTGTCGGTATCTGCGGCGATCACCGCGCCAGCCGTGCCTGGAGAGATATCCGCGCTTCGCGGGTTTCGGGCGGCACCGATGAGATGATGATTCTGACCCTGGGCCGAAGCGTCCTCAAAGAGTACAGAAATTAGCGGCAAGGCCTCTTCGCACCCAGCGGACGGGAACTGCAAAGGGTTATCCCTCCGCTTGCAAACCGCCGGGAGAGCCTGCCGCAACCAGGTTCAGGGGCAGGCTGCTCCGGCTTTAAAGGACAGGACAATGAAAAATAACGTCAAAGAGTTTTTTAACAATTCCGCACACAGACCGCCGAACTTCGGTGTATTGCAGGGCGTAAAGGTCGTATTTTCAGCGGTTGAGGTGGCCGGGCCCCTTGGCCCTCACTTCATGGCCGAATGGGGCGCCGACGTCATCTGGCTGGAGAACGTCAACGGCGGGGACACCAACCGTAACTACCGGCCGTCGGAGCATGAGCACAGAAACGACCGGTCGATGTCCCTCAACATCTTCTCCGCAGAGGGGATGGTGGTGTTCAAAAAGCTGATCGAAGAAGCGGATATCTTTCTGGTCGCCGGCAAGGGACCGAATTTCATCCGTAAGGGTATTACCGACGAGTTTCTCTGGGCCATCAATCCCAAGCTGGTGATTACCCGCATCTCCGGTTACGGCCAGGAAGACGCCGACCCCAATTTTATCGACCGGGCCTGTTACGACGGCATCGCCCAGGCCATGTCCGGCTATATGAGCCAGAACGGCAGCGTGGAAACGCCGATGCCGGCTTATCCTTATGTCGGCGACCTGTTCACCGCCTTGTTCGGCCTTTCTTCCAGCCTGGCGGCGTTGATCCGGGCGCGTGAAACCGGCAAAGGCGAAAGCGTCGATATCGCCATGACCGAAGTGCTGATGCGGCTGTCGACTTACAACATGGTCGACTATCTCAACGACGACCGGCTCTATCCCCGCCCCGGCGCCAAAGATCCGATTCAGGGTGCGACGGGGATCTACAAAACCCGGGACGGCTTCCTGTTTACCAACATCCTCGGCCGGAAACAGATGAAACAGTTGTTCGGCATGATCGGCTGCGAAGAGATCTACGGCACGGGCGATTTCAAGGAAGGTTTTTCGTTCATCAACATGAATTGGGATAAGGCGGATTATGTCGAGTCGAAGGTCGAGGAATATTTCCTGACCAAAACCAATGACGAACACATCGCCGTTTTCGACCCCATGAAAGTTGCCGCCGCTCCGGTCCTGACCTTTCCCGATGTCGTCAAGCACCCGCAGTACCAGGCCCGCGACATGTGGGTTGACTGGGATACCATGACCACCAATGAGACCTATAAAGGGGTCAACGTGGTGCCGCGGTTCAAAGTCAACCAGCCCAAGATCTGGCGCTCGATGCCGCACATCGGTTACGACAATGACGCCATTCTGGAAGATCTGGGCTACTCGGAGGAACAGATCAAAGAGCTTTACGAAAAAGGCATCATTTACCGGGATGACAAAAAAGAATAGAGGAAGCAGTCATGGCTTATACCTATGAAACCATCAAGTGCGAAGTCGAGGACAAAATCGCGCTGGTTACGCTGAACCAGCCGAAATACAATATCCTGAGCGGTCAGATGCTGCGGGATATCCGCGACGTCATGAACGAACTCAAGCAAGAAGCCGATCTGCGTTGCGTTATTTTCACCGGGGCGGGCGAGAAGGCCTTTTGTGCCGGCGCCGACGTCGGTGAACTGACGGACCCGACGATTGACGATTTGGAGGAAACCGATGTCTGGGCGCGGGGGATTCTGACCAAAGTGGCCGACTTCCCGATACCGACCATTGCCGCCATTAACGGTTATGCCCTGGGCGGCGGACTTGAACTGGCGCTGTCCTGCGATATCAGGCTTGCCGGCGAAAACGCCAGGGTCGGCCTGGTCGAAACCTCTCTGGGGCTGATCGCCGGCTGGGGCGGTTCGCAACGGCTGGTGCGCGCCATCGGCGCCGGGCAGGCCAAGAAAATGATGTTCTCCGCCGAAAAAATTACGGCGGACAAGGCCCTGGAGATCGGCCTGGTCCAGGATGTCTGCAAGGCCGAAGAACTGATGGATCAGGCCCTGACGCTGGCGAAGAAGATTGCCGCCAATTCTCCCGTGGCCAACAGATTGACCAAACAGGGCGTCAATTTCTCCCTGAACATCGGCATTTACGAAGGCCTGGACCTGGAGCGCCGGCTTGATCGCGCCGCCTATGAATCGGAAGACTCCGTAGAGGGCATGAAGGCTTTTGAAGAAAAGCGCAGCCCGAAGTTTCAAAACAAATAAACAAGCAAGTGCTTGGCGCCCGCAAGGGCGCCAAGCCGACATTGAGGTGCAAGGTATGTCTGAAGAGAAATTTGACGCGATTATCGTTGGGGCCGGTCCGGCCGGATCAACCTGTGCGTACCTGTTGGCCCAGGCCGGATTGGAAACCGTGGTCATCGAACGCGGCAATTTCCCCGGGGCGAAGAACATGACCGGTGGCCGGCTTTATGCTCACAGCCTGGAAAGGATTATCCCGAACTTTGCCGAGGAAGCGCCGATCGAGCGCTGTATCGTTCATGAAAAAATTTCCTTCATGGATGAACAGCGCTGTACCACCATGGATTATGCGGCTCCGGAAGCGGGCGATCCGGCTGATCGCTCCTATACGGTCATGCGCGCCAAGTTTGATCAATGGCTGGCGGAAAAGGCCGAGGACGAGGGCGCCAACTACATTCCCGGCATCCGTGTCGACGATCTGATTGTCCGTGACGGCAAGGTTTGCGGGGTTGTCGCCGGAGGGGAGGAGATGGAAGCCGAGCTGGTCGTTCTGGCCGACGGAGTCAATTCGCTTCTCGGCGAAAAACTCGGTATGGTCGGGAAGGTTGACCCGCATCATTGCGCCGTCGGGGTCAAGGAAGTCATCCAACTGAGCAAACAGCAGATCAACGATCGCTTCGGCTGCCGCGACGACGAAGGCGCCGCGTGGCTTTTCGCCGGCATGCCGTCGGCCGGTCGCATGGGCGGTGGATTCATTTACACCAATGAAGACAGCATTTCCCTCGGTGTGGTTTTCGGTCTCCACAACATTGAAGCGGCGAGCAAAAGCGTGCCGCAGATGCTGGAAGATTTTAAAAACCATCCGACCGTCAAGCCTCTGGTCGAAGGCGGTAAGCTGATCGAGTATTCGGGGCATGTCGTCCCGGAAGGGGGCATCACGATGTTGCCGAAGATGGTCGGCGACGGCGTCATGATCGTCGGAGACGCCGCCGGTCTCTGCCTCAATGTCGGCTACACCGTGCGCGGCATGGATCTGGCCATCGCCTCGGGGGAAGCGGCCGCTAAAGCCGCGATCAACGCCAAAGAAGTGGGCGATTTCAGCGCCTCGGTTCTGTCGACCTACACTTTCGAACTGAAGAACAGTTTTGTCATGAAGGACCTGGAACTCTACAAAAAACTGCCTGCCTTCCTGGACAACACCCGTATGTACAATGAATATCCGGCCATGGTCGCGGCGATGATGAACGACCTGTTCACCGTTAACGGGCCGTCGCTTCCCTTGCGCAAAGTGTTTATGCCGCACCTGAAAAAAGTCGGCTTCATGAATCTGCTCAAGGACGGTCTGAAAGGAGTTGGATCGATATGAAAAACGAAGTCAATGTAGACGTGAAGCTGGGCGTCGACAAGTTTTTCGTCGATGAAGGAGAAGCACATATCGAGCTGGTCGAAAATCCCGATCCGGTCGAGCTGGCCAAACTGGTGACCGCCTGTCCGGCCGGACTTTACAAAGTCGACGAAAACGGCAATGTGCAGTTTGATTACGCCGGCTGCATGGAGTGCGGCACATGCCGGATTCTGTGCGGCGAGACGATTCTTAAACGCTGGAACTATCCGAACGGTACCTTCGGTATCGAGTATCGTTGCGGCTAGTGTCCCGTGCGGTTAGTTGGTCAGACTCATTCCAGCCCTTTTTGCCGCTGTCGACGTTCTGCCTTCTCGGCTTGGCTAAAGGCCAGGCCTGCGGCGGCATGCCTTGACAGCCGCAAAAATGTCTCAGAATTCATTAACCAACTCACCAAACGGGACACTATTCGCCATCGGCTTCCGGAGCGGAAGCGGAGAGCAATTGGCCGACAACTGCCGTCTCGGGAGGTTCGGAACCGCCGACCCGGGCTGCTTCGGCTGGAAAACGTCTGTTGACGTGACAGGCGGGCAGCTGAAGGCCGGTGGGAGCGGCAGGGAAAGAAGAATAAAGATGGGACGTACAGTGAATCAACCGTGTAAACATATTGTTTCATTCCGGGTTAATAAGAGCGATCATGATCTGTTGAAGAAGTGGTCGCGCAGCAGCGGCATGAGCGTATCCAACATGATCCGGAAGATGGTTGTCCGGATGAAGGAACTGGATCTGCTCGACGAGATCGCGAACAAAGACGGACTCGAAAGTAACAGTAATCAACCGCAGAGAGCGAACCGGGACGGTTTCCATGTCAATGGTTGAAATCGAAACGGCTCTGGAGGATATCCGTAACGGCGGGATGCTCATTCTCTGCGACGATGAAGACCGTGAGAATGAAGGGGACCTGGTCATGGCGGCGGAGTTCGTGACGCCGGAGGCGATCAACTTCATGGCGAAAGAAGGACGCGGATTGATCTGCCTGACGCTGACCGAAGAGCGGGCCGATCATCTCGACCTGCCGCCGATGGTCAGCGACAACAGCGCCGCTTTCGGAACCGCTTTTACCGTTTCCATCGAAGCGCGTCGCGGAGTGACGACCGGGATTTCGGCCGCGGACCGCGCCCGGACCGTTGCCGTCGCCGTCGCCGACGACAGCAGTGCCGAAGATCTGGTCCGGCCGGGACACATTTTTCCGTTGCGGGCAAAGACGGGCGGAGTCATGGTTCGGACCGGCCAGACCGAAGGGTCGGTTGACCTGGCGCGCCTGGCCGGACTCAAGCCGGCCGGGGTGATCTGCGAGATCATGAATGATGACGGAACCATGGCGCGCATGCCGCAGCTTAAACTTTTTGCCGCCAGGCACGGGCTCAGGATCGTCACCATCGCCGATCTGATCGCCTACCGGAGGCAGACCGAACAGCTCGTGCGTTGCGTCGTCGAAACCAAGTTGCCGACCAGCTTCGGCGGGGAGTTCCTGCTCAAGGCCTATGAGAACGATATCGATCATTGCGACCATCTGGCCTTGGTCAAAGGCTCCATCGATCCCGAGCGGTCGGTTCTGGTGCGGGTCCATTCCGAATGCCTGACCGGCGATTTGTTCGGTTCCAAACGCTGCGATTGCGGCGAACAACTGCACACGGCCATGGCCCGGATCGAACAGGAAGGGGCCGGTGTCATCCTTTATATGCGTCAGGAAGGCCGGGGTATCGGCCTGGTCAACAAGATCAGGGCTTACGCTCTGCAGGATAACGGTTGCGATACCGTCGAGGCCAATGAAGCCCTGGGCTTCAAGGCCGATCTGCGGGATTACGGTGTCGGTGCCCAGATTCTGGCGGATCTCGGCATCAGGAAAATCCGCCTGATGACCAACAATCCGAAAAAAATCGTCGGCCTGCAAGGCTATGGGCTTGAAATCGTCGAGCGGGTGCCGATCGAAATGGCGGCCTGCAGTTCCAACCTGCGCTATCTGACGACCAAGAAAGAACGTTTGGGGCATCTGCTCGATCATCTTGAAAGGCGGATCGGCGACGACACAACAACGGAGCCTTGCTGTGCCGGTGTGGATGAAGGTCGTGTAAACAAGGTTTGATGGCCGCTATCCGGCGGCCTGCAGGAGCCATTTCCTCGCAGCCAAGCTGTCGCCCGTTCCGGCGGCAGCTTTTTTGTTGTTGCACGGTGCGGGCATTCCCGGGGAAGATGGCTTCATGGTTCGACGGCGGCTTTTTTATCAGGTTGGGCGGCCCGGGCTTTCCGACTTGCCTAACGTGGAGAAAAGAGATGAAAAAAATGAATGCAATGGAGGATTTCAGCCGCGATATCAATTTCAGCAGCGGTATCAACGAAAACGGTGCGATCGTTCTGACCGGGACGATGCGCGACCGCTGGCACCATATCGAACTTCAGGCCGTCGTCGATGCGGACAGCCTTGAAATTACCGCCTGCAAGGTGTGGTTTCACAGGAAGCCGAGCCCTTATTGCACGCGGGCCGAAAAGCAACTGCAGCACCTGGTCGGAGTTGTCGTCGGCAAGGGCATCATGCGGCACATCAGGCAGGCGACCAGCGGCGGCAGAGGCTGCAGTAATCTGCGCACCCTGCTGACCGGGCTGCTGCCGCTGGCGCTCAATATCAAAGCCTCGGCCGGTTTCAGTGACGAGCAGGAGGTTCTCGACATCATTCAGCGCAAACTGACCGGAACCTGTGCCGGCTATCCCGTGGACGCGCAATGCCCCGAGGCGGCGGATCGTTAGCACGGTAACGTCAAGACGCACGAACTCCAGCCGGTTTTCGTGTGGCAACTGAAAAGCCCCCGGAGATTTTAATCTCCGGGGGCTTTTGGTTTAACCGGTGCGGATTGAGGCGTTATTCCTGCTCGTCGCCCCAGTACTTTTTGAGGTCCTTGAAGAATGCGGCAATGATCAGCAGCGCGAGCACGAATGATGGATACCCGGCCCAGACCATGGCGTTTTTGACCGTCTGCAGGCCGCCGATATAGAGAAAGCCGAGCGACAGGATGCAGGTGACGATACACCAGAACAGACGGGTGAATTTGGATGGGTCCTCGTGGGCGGGCAGGTTCGGCTGCGATACCAGGGCATTGCCGTAGACGGCGCTCTGGATGAAAGTCCAGGCGGAAACGAACGCATAGAACAGCAAAATGGCCATGATCAGGTTGGAGAAGGGCAGTTGCTCAATAACGTAAGTGATCGCGGCATAGGCATCCTGCTCCAGCATGGCCTTGTACTGTTCGGGATCGCCGAGGTAGGTTTCGAGGGCGAAGTTCCCCATGGTCCAGAAGAAGATCGCGCACCCTGCCGAACTGGCAATGGCAATGCCCAGAGCGCATTGGCGGACGGTGCGGCCTTTGCACAGTTTGCTGTAGAACTGACCGCCGCCGAGCACCGAGGCGATGAAGAACAGGGCGTAAAAGATGGTCCAGGACTGGGACCAGGCGCTGGTGTTCAGGCTCATGACGATGAAGTTCTGTAACCAGAGCGCCGTTGAGGCCACGATGTTGTTGCAGTACTGACCCGGGTTGCCGACGATAAAAGCGAACAGAGCGACGCCGAAGAACATATACAGTCGCAGGTTGCTGATCAGGGTCATGCCTTTATTCAGCCCGGTCCACATGGCAATGGCCATGCACAGGACAACCACGATCAGGATCACCGTGTCCAGTCCCAGGGTGTGCTTGACGCCGAAGACCTTGGCGAAGAAGGTGCCGACGATCGGTACGCTGACGGCCAGGGAGTACCCGGCGTTGGAGAAAATGATGCCGATCAGGAAAATGCAGTCGATGACCTTGCCCAGGGTTCCATTGGCGCGTTCTTCGCCGATCAGGCTTTCGCAGGCGGCGCTGACGCGCGAGGTTCCCTGTTTCTTGACGAACAGTAAAAAAGCAAAGGCGATCCCGATAATCGCATAGGGTGCAAATCCGAGAAAGCCCCAGTGGAAAACCGGGTATGCAAGCGACCACTTAACGGCCTCGTCCGAAAAAGGCGCTATGCCGAAGGGAGGACCGGAAATGTAATAGTAAAATTCAAGGAAAACCCAGTAGACGATACTGGCCGACGAACTGTAGGCAAACAGCATGGCATAAAAGGAGAAGGCGCTGGTCGAAGGTTTTTCGTCACCGAACCGCCTGGTGGCATACTTGCCGAAGGCGAAATAAAGCACCAGGCCGACACAGGCAAATTCGAACACGAGCAGCATCCAGCCGAAGTTCTGGTTCATGAATTTGAACGAGGCGGTCATAAAGGCGTCCATGCCTTCCGGGTTGACGAAAATTGCTGCTGCAAAGCCCAGAACGACAATAATAGCCGGGACACTGACCCAATAGTCGATGCTGCGATCGACGCCGTCATCGGGCTTTGCTGTTGATGTGGTGCGGGACATTGTTTTGCTTGACATTGCCATCTCCTTTGTTGTGGTTCAGCGTAAAATGGAGGATCGCTCCGATGACGGGAAAGGAGCAATTCGCCAAGTGAATAAACGGTGACACGGCGACAACTTTGCCGTCGCTTGCTCGCGATGGAAGTCGTTGTCGTTATTGTCGATTCAAGCGGCGGTCAGGACCCGTACCCTGAGCGCCGTCCTACTGTTAGCGAAATGTGTGCCATTGCGTCGATGATCTTTTGCTCTGTAAATTATTAATGAAAACAGCGGGTTGAGTTTTTTTTGCAGATTGGGGAATAGCGGTTGCGGCGCAAGTGTCACGCCGCTGTTGACGCTGGATAAAATTCGTTGACAGTTTTTCCGGCGGAATTTTCCGCCGAAAAACGGCGGCAGGGAAAGGCCGTGGTTCCGCTCACGGGGATGGCGGCCCGGTTGAGCGGAAGGGAGAGGTTTCGAAAAGGTTTATGCCGCAGGTGTGCATCGGTCCGACCCGGCCTCGCAACGGCGAAGCCGGGTCGGGGAAGGGACTGCGGCGCGGGCTTATTTCTTTGTTTCCGCGGGGGCTTTGTTTCCGCCCGGAAGGTCCAGCGCCGTCCGGACTTTGCTTGCCAACAGCTCGATCCGGATTGGTTTCTGAATAAAGTTCACGCCTTCATCCAGGACGCCGCGATGCGCAATGACATTGGTGCTGTACCCGGACATATACAGAACTTTGAGGTCCGGATGGTGTTTGCTCAGCCGCTCGGCCAGGTCACGACCGTTCATCTCCGGCATAACGACATCGGTGACGAGCAAATGAATGGGCCTTGTGTCTTCATGCACGATCCGTAGCGCCTCCCCCGGGGTGTTCGCCGTCAATACGCGGTAACCCAGTTCGTCGAGCATTTTTCCACCCAAAGTCATCAGGGCCTGCTCGTCATCCACCAGCAAGATGGTTTCGCCGCGCCCCAGAGGGTATTCAGGGACGGTTTCAATATTGATTTTCGTGGTTTCCCCGGCATGCGCGGCAAAATAGATTTTTATCGTCGTGCCGTTTCCGGGTTCGCTGTAAACATTGATAAAGCCGTTATTCTGTTTCACGATGCCGTAAACCATGGCTAGCCCCAGGCCGGTTCCCTTGTTAATCTCCTTGGTGGTGAAAAACGGCTCGAAAATTTTGTCCTGGGTTTTTTTATCCATGCCGCAACCGTCGTCGCTCACCGCCAGCAGGACAAAATCTCCGGGGGTGAAACCGGAATGGTGCGCGCAATAGGCGTCATTGAAAGTCGCATGACCGGTTTCGATGGTGATTTTGCCGACCCCGGCAATCGCATCACGGGCGTTGACGCAGAGATTGGTCAGGATCTGATCAAGCTGGGAAGGGTCCATTTTAATCGGCCGGCACGTTGGGCCCGGGATCCAGCGCAGATCGATCTCTTCGCCGATCATCCGTTCGAGCATTTTGAGCATGCTTTCCACGGTTTCATTTAAATCGAAGACCACGGGGCTGATCGCCTGCTTGCGGGCAAAGCCCAATAACTGCTGGGTGAGTTTTGCGGAATGATTCGCGGCTTTGAGGATTTCCTGCAACGATGAATAGGTCGGGTCGGTGGTTTCGATTCTGCTCATGGCCAGTTGCGAATAACCGACGATGACGCTGAGCATGTTGTTGAAATCGTGGGCAACGCCCCCGGCCAGGCGGCCGATGGCTTCCATTTTCTGGATTTGCCGCAACTGGTCTTCAAGCTCTTTTTGTTTACTGATGTCGGTCAGATTGACGACAACGCCGGCATTTTCGTTCCCGGTGCCGTGAACCTTGGCGGCACTGGCGATCATGTGCATGCTGTTGCCCAGTCTTGACAGCCCTTCGATCTGAACTCTGAGCGGCCCTTTTTGGCTGACCACCGCTTCTATCATGGCATTGATATTGTTCCGGTCGTTCTGCGCGACAAAGGGAAACTGCCAGCCATGAAGCTGAGCGGTCTCCCAGCCGAACTGCTGTTTGAATTCAGGGTTCAGATAGAGGACCCGGCCTTCGGCATCGAAGACGACAACCGGATCGGGGTTGGCTTTGAAAATGGCATTGAGATGTTCCTGGTTGACCCTGAGCTGTTCCGAAAATTTCTTTCTCCTGCGGGTCTCGAAGACCAGCGCCGCCGAAAGGGTTGCCAGGATGGCGATAAAGGAGATGAGAACGGTCGTTTCAAGCGGATACGCTTCCAGTATGCCGGGATCACGGAACAGGATGCGCGCTTGTTCCGGCAATTGCCTTTTGTCGATATGCCAACGTTCCAGCTGCCTCCAGTCGTATTGGTATTCGAAGAGGCTGTCTTTTTCCGGATCGAATACGGCGGTTGCGTTGCCCGCTCTGTTTTCGATAAAGACGGCTATCGCCTGCGCTATTTTTTCTCCCTCTTTTTCTCCGGAGAGCAGATATCCGCCGACGATGCCGCTGCCCATCAGAGTGGCCCAGTGACTGAAAATCGGTGCGTTGGCGGTTGCGGCAATCCGTTGGACCGCCTCAAAGGGAGTCAGGCGCTGGTCCTGATCGTCATGAAAGTACAGCAGGTAAAAAATAGCCGTTTGGGGGGGGAGTTCGGCGGTCTGTCGGATGATGTCCGCCAGAGTCGGCCCGGTGAGATAAGTGACCGGCAGGCCGAGGTCAACAGTCGCAAGTCCCTGTTTGAAGTTGGCCAGCCGTTTTCGGCCGTAGGCGTTTGCAATATCCGCCACCACGGCGATTCTTTCAGGGTCGCAGACTTTGATCATGGCCGCAATGGCCTGAGCATAATTCTGCTGCAGGGTCATGCGCCAGAGCCTTTGATCGTCGTCATGGGTTCTGGGCACGGAGTTCTGGATGATGAGCTTCCGGGCGTCGGGAAACAAAGCCGCCGATTTCTGCATCATCATGGCCGCCGGAATACCTTCGGAAATCACCAGGTCAAGGCGAATATTGCCGTATTTGGCTTTAAACAGCTGATAAAGATTTTCTGCGGTGTCGCTCAGGGGGAAGCGGCCGCCGTCGATATACTCGACGTAAAGGTTGACCGGCAGTTGCTGCGCCGTGATTTCGCGTGTCAGGCCGCGTTCAACGGCTTGCTGCCAGGGCAGGTCCCTGAACCACGAGGACAGGAACAGGACGTTAACGGCGGGAGCAGGTGCGGCAAGGGCAGAGGGGGGCGGTACGGAAACAAGCAGGCAAACGATCATAGACAGGCCAAGATTTCTGATGAACCGACGCATAGGCGTATCCCCCTGAAATGAGTAGACTGAAAACCGCTCTTGAAATAAGAAAACCGCTGTCTTCAGCAATAGGCTGAAAGCAGCGGTTTTCTCTTTAGGTCGCTGGCTGGATCAGAGAAACCATTCCCCACCTCCCCCGATTCTTCAGTAAAACACTCAAGTTAGTTTATCTCAGCTGGGCTGGAGAGTCAAAGCAGAATGCATCAGAGCGTGAAAATAAACGTTCCTTGTTGGCCGGCCGCAGGGGAACAGACTTTGTTCAAGGCGGTGTCAATCGGGACTGTCCCGCTGCTGTCCGGAGGAGTTTTACCGGCCGTTCAGCGGGCTTCAACCCGGGCGACAGGCCGCCTGCCATCCTGCTGCACATGGGCGCGTTAAGGGCCGCTGCGCAAGAGCAGGGCAACAGCGGGCCGATAAAGGGCCGGGCCGGCTGTTGCCCTGGTTGAGCGGGCCAAGTGATCAGTTCGCCAGGGTGAAACGGCCGTTTTCCACCCGAACCATGACCATGGAGTCGACACCCAGGCCATTATGGTCCTCCGCAGTGAGGTTGTAGGTTCCGGAAATGCCGATGTAATTTTTCGTGTTTTCTATTTCTTCGCGGAGTGCCTGTGCGTCGGTTCCGACTTTCTTAATGGCATTGGCGACAATCATGATCGCATCCCAGGCGTAACCGGAGTGGGTGTTGATCGGGAACTGCCGGTCGTAACCGCGCTCTTTGTAGAGTTTGATGAATTCCTGAATCACCGCTTTCTGCGGATCGCTGTCCGGCAGTTCGTCGGCCACCATCAGTTTGGTCGACGGCATCCGATCACCTTCGCTGGCGGGACCGGCCAGTTCGATATACTTGGGATCCGGCAGGCCATGGCACTGGAACAGCGGAATGTCGATTCCCAACTGCGCTTTGTTTTTGGCGATGATCGATCCCGCAGGGCCGATGGTCCAGGCCAGAATCGCCTGCGGATTGCCGTTTTTGACCTTTGTCAGCTGGGCGGTCACATCGGTATCGCGGGTGCCGAAGGATTCCCTGGCGATAATTTCGATGCCGTATTGCGGCGCCAGTTTATCCATCCAGCGGGCGCCGTCCTTGCCGAACCCGTCGGCGGCGGCCAGCAGAGCGACCCTGGTCAGGCCCTTTTTTTGGAGATAAATGAACATTCGTTCAACGGCGATACTGGAGCGCTGCGGGGATTTGAAGACCCATTTGGTGGGGCCGAATCTCCCGCCCATGATGACCGGATCGCCGCCGACGGTCATGACGATGGGGGTTTCTCCTTTGTCGACGACCTTTTTAACGTTCATGCCGACATCGGTCAGGGTCGGTCCGATAATGGCGGCAACTTTATCCTTGTAGATAAATTTTTTCGTAATCGATGCTCCCTTGGCCGGATCCGCCTCGGTGTCGGCAAATTCGAGCTCAAGCCTTTTACCGTTGATGCCCCCTTCGGCGTTGATTTTGTCAACCACCATTTCCGCCACCAGTTTGGTCGGCGTGCCGATGAAAGCGGCGCGACCGGACAAATCGAAGAAGGCTCCGAGCTTGATGGTGTCGGCCGCCGGGGCCGGTTGCGCCAGCACAGCCAGGCAGGCGGCAAGCAGGACGATTTTTTTCATAGCGGTTCTCCTTTCATTGGGTAAGCAATCATCAACCGTCGCATTTTTGCGGCGGTAACTGACGGAATGCTAAACAATCTCATCCTTGATTCGATTGTCGTAAACGCGTTGGCTTTTCTTTTCCGAGCGCGGCAGGCCGGCGTAATCAACCAGCTCAAGCTCGACGGAAACGAGCAGTTGCTTTTTGATCTGATGGGTCACTTCATGGCTGAGCTCGGGACCCCGGTCGGCGGCGACGCCTTCGGCGCGTTCGACGGTCAAACGCAGATGATCACGGCCGGCCTGGTCGCGGTTCAGATGAATCTGATATTCCGAGCCGATGCCGGGAACCGCGGAAAGAATGGTATCGATGCTGCTCGGATAAATATTGACGCCGCGGAATTTAATCGTGTCGTCGCTGCGGCCTTTGATGCGGGAATGGCGCGGTAACATGCTGCCGCATTCGCAGCGTCCGGGAATGATCCGGGTGATGTCGCGGGTGCGGTAGCGGATCAGCGGAACGCCTTCCTTGCACAGGCTGGTGACCACCATTTCCCCCCATTCGCCGTCGGGAAGCGGCTGCAGCGTCTCGGGATCGAGGATTTCCAGCAGGTAATAATCGCCCCAGTAATGGATGCAGTCATGGGTGCTGCATTCGATGCCGATACCGGGTCCGTAAAGTTCGGTCAGGCCGGTGATGTCGAACAGTTCCGCCCCGCCGAACAGTTCGGAGATTTTCCTGCGCATGGAACGGCTCGAGCGTTCCGAACCGTAGATGATTTTATTGGTCGCGATTTTATCGGCGAGCCCGCGTTTGTGGATTTCCTCGGCCATCAGCAGGGCCATGGAGGCGGTGGAACAGAACACCGTCGATTGAAAAGCCTGCAGAAACTGAATGTGCATATCGATATTGCCCGGCCCGACGGGAACGGCCATGGCACCGATTTTTTCGCATCCGAGTTGAAAGCCCATTCCCGCCGTCCAGATGCCGTAACCGACGGCAATCTGGACGCGATCAAGGGGAGTGACCCCGGCCATCTGATAACAGCGGGCGAAAAAACCGGTCCAGTCGTCGATGTCCTTCTGGGTGTAACCGAGGACCTTGCGTTTGCCCGTGGTGCCGGAAGAGGCATGAACCCGGACGATTTGTTCAAAGGGAACCGCCCTGAGGGGAAAGGGGTAGCCGTCGCGCAGATCCTCGGCCGTGGTGAACGGCAGCCGGTGCAGATCGCTGAGTGAGCGGATTGAATCGGGGTTGACTCCGGCGGCGGACAGTTTTTCGCGATATGCGCTTGAGCCTTCATAGGCGTGGCGTACGGTCCACTGCAGTCCTTTGAGCTGATGAGCTTTGAGTTCGGCTTCCGATTGAAAGGCGGGCATGAAATCTTGTTGATACATAACGGGTTTCTCCAGACGGATATTGGTTAAACCGGCCGCGCCGAGACGGCTGGCGGCCGGATTGTCGTTACTGGCGGCGCCGAGAAAGGCGGACCGCAAAATGGGGTCGTTCAGCAGGTTCTTGCTGAGACCCTGTTCGACAATCCGGCCGTTCGCCAACAGATAGGCCCGGTCTGAGGACGACAGGGCGCGGGCGGCGTTCTGTTCGACCAGCAGAATGGTCGTGCCGGATCGTGAGAGCTGATGGATAATGGAAAAAATTCCATCGGTGATCAGCGGAGCCAGGCCAAGACTCGGCTCATCCAGCAATAACAGGGTCGGTTTGGCCATTAAAGCACGGCCCATGGCCAGCATCTGCTGCTCTCCGCCCGACAGCGTCCCGGCGGCCTGTTCGCGGCGTTCCGACAGTTTCGGAAAGCGTTCGAACACCTCGTCCAGACGCAGGGTTTCTTCGGCCTTGGACAGTTTGAGCGGAACCGCGCCGAGTTTAAGATTGTCGAAAACCGACAACCGGCCGAACACTTCGCGCCCTTCAGGAGAGAGGGCCAGGCCCAGACGGACCATGGCCGCCGGGCTGTCGCCGGTGACATTCCTGCCGTTCAGGCTGATTTCTCCCGAGCTCGGCTTGACCAGCCCCATCAGGCATTTGAGCAGGGTGCTTTTCCCGGCGCCGTTGGCGCCGACCAAAGCGACGGTTTCCCCCCGGCCGATTGCCATAGTGACGTCAAACAGGGCTTGAGCCGCACCGTAGTGGGCGGTGAGGTTGGCGATTTTCAGCATCGTGTGGTCCATGGACTCTGGTTGCTTCCGTTTAGCCCGGTTTATGCATAATAGGTTCGTCGTGAAACCGGCAATTGCTCATCATTGCAAGCCGTGCCCGGCCCTTACGCCTTAATGAACTTAAAATCAAAACTGTGGGGGTGCGACCCCACAGACCGCCTCGCTCTGTTGTTGCGTGACAAAAGAGTGAACAGAAAAACACGCCCCGCTTCTTGCCCTGCCGGTTTCCTTCGCTCCAGGTTTTTTGAGTGCGCCCGCAAAACTCGGGTTGCGCTTTCAGACCTTCCTCGCTTGATCACTTAAAAAAATCCGTTACGGCGTCGTCATCGGGGCTTTCAGCGGAGGCAAAGCTCACCGCAACATCCCTGCTTTGCGAAAGACACGACGCTCCTTTTAATGCCTGACGCGGACATGTCCGCGCGGCCGGATTACGCCGTTGCTTCCATCCGCCCCAGGTACGCCTCCAGGACCAGCGGATTGGTGCGGATTTCGTCCGGGGTGCCGACGGCTATGCAGCGGCCGCTGTCGAGAACGGCAATCCGGTCGGCGATCTCCATAACCAACTCCATGTCGTGTTCGACCAGCAGCATTGTCTGGCCGGCGCGCCGCAGGTGCCGTAACTGTTCGGCCACGGCACGGGTTTCTTCCGCATTCAGGCCGGCAACCGGTTCATCCAGCAGCAGCAAGCGGGGATTGCCGACCGTGGCCCGGGCCAGTTCGACGCGTTTCTTGTCGCCGTAGGCCAGGATTCCGGCGGGCCAATCGGCTTTGTCGGTCAACCGAAAGCGGTCCAGCGCCTCCATGGCCCGCAGTTTGAGCTGTCGCTCGCGGTGCCGCAGTCCAGGCAGTCGCAGCATGGCCAGAATCATCGATTTTCCCCCTTCCGCGGTCAATCCGGTCAGAACATTATCCAGCACGCTCAGGCGCGGGAAGATTTTCAGATTCTGGAAAGTGCGCGCGACCCCGAGACGGCTGATGGCATGGGGCGGTTGGCCGAGCAACTCATGCCCGTTGAGGGTCATGGAGCCGACGTCGGCCGGCAGCACCCCGGTGATGCAGTTGATCAGCGTTGTTTTTCCGGCCCCGTTCGGACCGATCAGCGCCGTGAGCTGTCCCGGTTCCAAGGCAAAGGAAACTTCGCACAGCGCCGGGAGCCCGCCGAAATATTTGCTCACCCGGTCAAGATTCAGCATTTTTACGTCTCCGCAGGGCCAGCTTGATTCGCGCGTTTTCAATCAGGCCCGTAACCAGACCCTGGGGCAGGAACATCAGGATCAGCACCAGGATGGCGCCATGGGCGAAATCCTTGTAGGTTTCGAAGATATCCATCCATTCCGGCAGCATACTGATCAAACCGGCCCCGAACAGCGAGCCCCAGATGGAGCCCATACCGCCGACCACGACCATGATGACGAAATCGGTGGCCACGAAAATATCGAAGGAATCCGGACTGATGAAGGAGTACGTATGGGCGAACAGGCTGCCGGCCAGGGAGGCCAGTACGGCGGAGAGGACGAATATTTTCACCTTGGTGCTGCGGGTATCGACGCCCAGGGCGCCGGCGGCGATTTCGTCGCCGGCCAATGCGGCCAGGCCGCGGCCGACGCCGCTGCGCACCAGATTGAGGCAGAACAGGAGCAGCAGCAGGGCAAAGGACCAGATCAGGTAGTGCAGGCGGACTTCGTCGTCGAATTCGAAAGACCCGACGGCGAGATAGGGAATGCCGGAAAACCCGCTCGGACCGCCGGTGACATCGTCCCACTGCAGCAATACGGTATGAAACACAAAGTTCATTCCCAAGGTCGCCATGGCCAGATAATGGCCGGACAAGCGCAGAATGGGAATGCCGATGAGCAGTGCGACCACCGCCACCAGGAAAGCGACCAGCAGCATGGCCGGCCAGGCGGGAACATCGAAGGTGACGGTCGCAATGGCGGACCCGTAGGCGCCGAGACCGAAAAAAGCGGCATGGCCGAGGGAGATCTGCCCGGCATAGCCGATGAACAGATTCAGTCCGAGGACGACGATCGCGTTGATGGCGATCAGGTTGGTCAGGCCCAGAGTGTAAGGGTTGCTTTCCACCAGCGGATAGAGCAGCAGCGCCAGAGACAGACCGGTGACGGCCAGGCCGGTGCGGTGCAGGGAAACAAAGTAGAGTATTTTTTGCCTGTTGGTCATAACACTATGACGGCCCTTTCCCATGCTCCGGCGATGGAAATGCTTGACCGCGGCGCGATCAGGGTTGCAACCGGCGGTTTTTTCCGTTTCGGAGCCGGCTTGTCAAGGCGTCGGGTCTCTTTCCGGCAGGCGCTCTCCTGATCTTGATCGCCCAGGAAAAGGGGAGCGAAAGAAAGCGCCTCGTTCTTTGCCCGCCTGCGGCGGGGTCCTTTCGCTCCGTGAGGTTTTCCCGGGCGGAAAAACGCGCCTGCCGGCGGAACCACGTCCCCTTGAATTCCGCCCCCGCACCACTTTGTGTCAGCGCCGTGACGGGCGCGTAGAAACGAGTTTGTCAATCATTCAACCCCTGCTGAAAAGCCTCCAGGTTTTGTCCGACGAATTTCTTCGGCGCCAGCTGTCTGATGGCCAGTTCGCACTCATCGGCAGTGCAGAACAGGGCCCGGCGCTTCACCGCCAAACCGAGCAGGACCAGGTTCGACAGGACCGCGTTGCCCAGATTCCGGGCGATTCCGGCCGCATCGATGCGCTCGCCCTCGCCGTCATGGCCGGAGCTGATCAGCAGCTTTCCGTCCTCCTTGAGCAGGCTTTTATGCACGGCCAGATTGTCTTCCCAGAGCAGCAGGCCGATGTCGGCCTGACCGGCCCGGATTAAAGGACCGGCGAAATCGCCGACCTTGATGCCGGAAAGGACGGTTCCGCCCCTTTGGGCCATGCCGTGGGTTTCCGAGGTCAGGACCGGGATATTGCGGTTGACGGCGACCTGGGCGATGACCCGGGTCAGAAACAGGACCCCCTGTCCGCCGATTCCGCTGACGATAATCTGCTGTTTCATGGCCGCTCCTTTGCAACAATGGCATGAACCGGACATACCGGAATACAGGTGCCGCAACCGATACAGCGGTCCTGATCGACAACGGCGACCTTGTTCTCGCGATCCATGGTCAGGGCCGGGCACTCGAAAGCGCCGGTGCACTTTTCGCAGCCGATACAGGTGTCGAGAATGGTTATGGCGGCGGCCGGCTGGGACTTGCGCACCGCCGGGTCCATGATGCAGCCGTGACGGGAGATCAGGACCGCCACACCGCCTTCCGGGCTGCGGATATAGGCATCTGCTTGTTTGAGCAGCTGCTCGAAACGGGTATGGTCGTAAGGGTCGCAGCTGTCCAGAAAGTTCACGCCGCAGGCGGTTACCAGCGGTTCGATGGCAATCGCTGTGGTCTGTCCGCCCCCGGCGGCGATGCCCAGGTGCGGAACCGGCTGGCCGCCGGTCATGGCTGTCGTCGCGTTGTCGAGGATGACGACGATGATCCGCGTCTGTTGAATGACGGCATTGATCAGCGCCGGAATCCCGGCGTGGAAAAAGGTGGAATCACCGATGGTGACGACGATGGTGGGGACGTCCGCGCTGTCCTGCCGATAGGCGTGATAAAATCCCGCTCCCTGGCTGATGCAGGCGCCCATGCAGTGCACGGTGTTGACCGCACCGAGGTTCATCCCCAGGGTGTAACAGCCGATGTCGGAAGGGAAAATCCCTTCCGGGAAGCACTTCTTGATACTGTAAAAAGCGGCGCGGTGGGGACAGCCCGGGCAGAGAGACGGGCGTTGTCCGCGACGTTCCTCCGGGGGGGCCGGAGGGTCGAGGTCGAGAAAGCGTGCCAGGACCTGATGCATGACGTCCGGCGTCAGTTCCCCTTCGCGCGGGACGAAGCCGCTTTGTCTGCCGGCCGCCCCGGGATGTGCAAGCTGCATTTCGATGACCGGATAGGTCTCTTCCAGGACCAGGACCCGGTCGTAACGGTTGTGGAGTTCGCCGCTGAAGGCGGGGCTGAGCGGGTAAGGCATCAGGACCTGGTAAAGATCGATTTTGCCGGAAAGCTCCAGTTCCGCGAGCAGGTCGAGCAGGTTGCTGAAAGCGATTCCCGAAGCAACCAGTGCCGTGCGCGGGGCGCTGCCGTCGCCTTGATGCCGACGAGGTTGCCATGCGGCTTCAGCGGCAAGTTTTTCCAGCTTCGCGTTCAGTGACCGGTGCAACGCGGGCAGAAACGCCGGGGTCGCCGCCCAGCGGGCCGGATCTTTTTGAAAATCGGCCCGACGCTGCAAAGGCAGGGGGGGGTCGAGGACGACATTCTGGCGCGAGTGACAGATCCGGGTTGTCGGCCGCAGCACGATGTTCATCTCGTACTGTTCAGACAGTTCGAAAGCCGGTTGGATCAGGGCTTTCGCTTCCGCCGGCGAAGCCGGATCGATGACCGGCACCCGGCCCTGCAGGCAAAATAAACGGCTGTCCTGTTCGTTCTGGGAACTGTGGGGACCGGGATCGTCGGCAACGATGGTCAGCATCCCGCCCTTGACGCCGAGGTAGGCGGTGCGCATGAATGGATCGGCCGCTACGTTCAAACCGACCTGTTTCATCACCGCGACCGAGCGCTTGCCGCTGTAGCTGGCGGCCAGGGCGACCTCAAAAGCGATCTTTTCGTTCACCGACCATTCGATATGCAGCGGTTCGACCGCCCGCTCCCGGTTGTCGATCACGGCCTGGAGAATTTCCGTCGAGGGGGTGCCGGGATAGGCTGCCGTCAGTTGACAGCCGGCTTCGATCAGCCCGTGGCCGATGGCTTCGTTCCCCATCAAAAGATGTGTCTGATTGTTCATGTAACCTTTCATCCTTAGTGAAATATGGTAATGCCGCGGCGGGGAGCTTGAGGAGATCGCAGAGAACGACAAGAAACAGTTGTTTTCAAACCCTGCTGAAAAAGATTTTCTCCGCGCTCTCACCGCCTTTGCTGAAAGATCTATTCTCTCCCCAGCAACCCCGTCGGCCGCACGCACAGCACCAGCAGCAGCACGGCAAAGGCAACCACGTCCTTGTAGGCGCTCGACCAGTACCCGGCTGACAGAGATTCCAATAAACCCAGGCCCAGGCCGCCGAGAATAGCTCCGGGAAAGGAGCCGAAGCCGCCGAGAATGGCGGCGGCGAAACCTTTCAGGCCCAGCAGCACCCCGACGTCGTAACTTAACGTCGTAATCGGAGTGACCAGAACCCCAGCCAGTCCTCCCAGCGCGCCGGCAATGGCGTAGCTGGTCATCCGGACCCGGCCGGCGGGGATGCCGACAACCGCCGCCGCAGTGGGATTCGAGGCTACCGCGCGCATCGACAGTCCGAGGGAGGTCCGGTAGAAGAACCAGGTCAGAAGGGCAATGGCGATCATGGTCAGCAGCAGAATCCAGAGCGCTTGCGGCAGCACACTGGCGCCGAAAATCCGGAACGGGACATCGGGGGTCAACGGCGGCAGGGCCATGCGGTTTTTGCCCCAGGCCAGCTTGATGATCCCGCGCAGAATAATCGACAGACCGACGGTCAGAAAGATCAGCACCAGATGGTTATCCGAACGGGCCGGACGCAGGCCGACCCGTTCGATCAGCATGGCGACCAGGGCCACCCCGGCAACCGCCAGCAACAGGCCGGGAAACATCGGCAGGCCGACGGCGAACAGCGCTGAAAACATCAGCATCCCGCCCAGGGAGACAAAATCGACCTGGACGAAATTGACGATTCCCATGGTATTGTTGACGACGGAAAAACCAAGCGCGATCAGGGCGTAGATCGCGCCATTGGTCAAACCGGCGAACAGGTACTGGAGAAAATCCTGAAACACTGAAATCCGGCACTCCCGGGCCGATAACCGACATCGTGAGCGCAGCTATTTAGAATAGAAAAGCATCACGAGAAAAAAGTTGACAGCAAAATATTTTGTACTAATGTACTAGTACATGGAGGCAAACATAAAATACATTTCTGCGTTAGTCAATCATTTGCTGGTGCAGGAATCGCCGGCGCAAATGGAAAAGGCCTTGCGTGACCTGCTGACCCCCAGTGAACTGGCCGATGTGGCCAATCGCCTGCAGATTTTCTCTCTGCTGGAACAAGGCGTTCCGCAACGGCAAATTGCCGATCAACTGGGGGTCGGAATCGCCACGGTGACCCGTGGCTCCAATGCGATGAAAAAGAGAACCGACCGGTAGCGGGCAGTTCCCGCAGCAGATGTGAAAATTGCGGTTTTCGACCTTTGTCAGGGCGGCATTGCGGCGGGCGGTTGCGTTATAGGCGCTGATGGAACAAGCCGGGATAAACAGCGGGGGTCGCCGTATGGCTTGCCGGCGGGTTATTTTTTCAGGCGCTGAACGGCGTTGTTTTCAACGGCGGCCGGTGCCGTTTCGGCCCAGGTTCTGATGCCCGCGGACACAAAGCGATGGATCTTCCCGGCCAGTTCGGACACTTCTTGTTCGCTCTCGGGAGGAGGAAAGCCGGCGCGCTCGAAAATGCTGCGGCCCATCTCCTGCTGGACGCAGAGCATGATGATGATGTTGGTCAATTCCTCGGCCGAACGCCGATCCCGCCCGTCGGCGGTCAATAGCAGGACCGTCGCGCTCAGTTGTTCGCGCACTCCTTTGAAAACCTTCTCGACCAATTCGTCAAGCGCAAAACTGGGGTTGACGATCTCGCGGATCATCAATCTGGACAGATACGGATGTTTTTTGCGGCGGAGCAGGGCCAGGCGGAGAATGAAAACGATCCAGGCCCGCAGCGCCTCTTCCGGTGAGCCGGTCTGGTCGATCCGGGGTGGTGGTTCGGCGTTGATTATCTCGATGTGGGATTGGATCAGCACTTCGCGGTAAAGTTCTTTCTTACTGCCGAAGTAGTATTTGATCGCGCCGAGATTGACCCTGGCCGCACGACAGATGTCCCGTAGGTTCGAACCTTCGAAGCCGTGTTCCGCAAACGCCTTGCCCGCTTCGGTCAGCAGCCGTGCCCGGGTTTCCCGGGCATCGCGCCGCAACGGTGTGCGTCTGGGTTTTTTGTCCTCATTCATTTCATATCCTGGCGGCGGGGAGAAATCATTTCTTAAATTACACAATTGTTTGACTTATTGTCAAAGGCCGCGTATTTTTTAAATAATACGTCTGTATAACTTATGTCGAACGCTTGAGCAAGCCGATGACTGGACCGAGACTTTATTGGCCGGGAATGGTTCTCCCGGCCATGCCGGCGGCGGGGGAAATATCGCAGCCCTTTATTGCCCGGGAGGCGGTCGTGCCGGCCGATGTCCCGCGCAGGGCGGATATCCGTGCGGTAAGCAGGCGATTGGAGGCCGGGCAGTCCCGGTTGTCTTTCGGACAAAAAATTATTGCGGCGGGCAATGAAGTTGAAAATGCCGTAATCGGTGATATTCATACACAAGGGCGGCAACCGGCTTTGGTTCGAAGAATCCTGCTGTATCGCGCCTTGCGGGGGCGGGATCACTGTTGATATGAACCGGCCGGTGGGCTTCGCATGGTTTTTGGAAACGAAACTTCGGCATCCGGGAATGTGACTTATGAAAAGAAGAATCCTTGTTATTATCGTCATGCTGCTGATCGTTGCTTTCGCCGCCGCCTCTTATTGGCGGGGCCGGGACGCCGGGGACGGCAACGGCAACCTGACCCTGTACGGTAATGTGGAGGTGCGTGATGCCCTGCTGGCGTTCAACGAACAGGAAATCGTTGCCGCTGTTCTGGTCGAGGAAGGTGATGCGGTCCGTGAGGGCCAGGTTCTGGCTCGTCTGAGACCGCGGCAGCTCGAAACGCAGCTGGCCGAGGCGCAGGCCCAGACACAGGCCCAGGCCCAGGTGGTCAGGCGGCTTGAAAACGGTTCCCGGACTCAGGAAATCGAGCAGGCGCAAGCGGAAACGGAAGCGGTTCGGGTGCGGGTCGAAAATGCCCGCACCAGCCTGCAGCGCCTGGAACAGACGGCAACGATCGGGGCGAGCAGCAGGCAGGCACTCGATGATGCGCGCGCTGTTTTGAAGGTTGAGTCGGCGCAACTGAATGTGGCCCGCAAAAACCTCGAGCTGTTGCGCGAGGGTCCCCGCGAGGAGGAGATCAAGCAGGCGCAGGCACAACTGGCAGCGAACCGCTATCGGGCCGCGCTTTTGCAAGAGCGATTGAACGATACGATACTCAAGGCGCCCTTCGACGGCATTATCCAGAGCCGGATTCTCGAGCCGGGGGAGATGGCGGCGCCGACGCGGCCGGCTTTTATTCTGGTGCGGACCGATCCGAAATGGGTTCGCGCCTACGTTCCGGAACCGGACCTCGGATTGATCCGGGAAGGCATGCGGGCCAGGGTGTTCAGCGATACCTGGCCGGAGCGGGCTTTTCCGGGGCAGGTCGGTTTTATCTCGCCGGTGGCCGAGTTCACCCCGAAAACCGTGGAAACGACGGACCTGAGAACCAAGCTGGTTTACGAAGTCCGGGTTTATGTTGCGGACCCGGACAACGAGTTGCGCCTGGGAATGCCGGTGACGGTAGAGTTTGCCGATGCCTCGGGATAAGACCGCCGGCGTGCTGCGGATGCACGGCCTGAACAAGGATTTTACCGTCACAGGACAGCCGCCGGTTCATGCCCTGGTTGACGTCTCCCTGTCCGTTTCCGCCGGCCGGATCACCGGCCTGGTCGGTCCGGACGGTGCCGGGAAAACCACGCTGCTGCGGCTGGCTGCCGGGTTGTTGCGGCCGAGCCGGGGTCAGGTTTCAGTGTTGAATCTGGACAGCGTCCGGCAGGCGATTGAAATCCAGAGCCGGGTCGGTTATATGCCGCAGCAGTTCGGGCTTTACCAGGACCTCAGCGTTCAGGAAAACCTGGATCTGTTTTCCGATCTCCAGGGCGTTCCTGTTGAGATTCGGCCGGAGCGTTACGCCCAGTTGCTTGCCATGACCGGACTCGAGCCGTTTACGGAGCGCCGGGCCGGAAAGTTGTCCGGCGGCATGAAGCAGAAACTGGGGTTGGCCTGCGCGCTGATCAAAGCGCCGCAGATGTTGTTGCTCGATGAGCCGACCGTGGGAGTCGATCCGGTTTCGCGCCGGGATCTTTGGGAGATTGTCGCCCGGCTGGTCGAAGAGGAGGGGATCGGCGTGCTGGTGGCGACCTCCTACCTCGATGAGGCGGACCGTTGTCAGCAGGTGATCGTTCTGCAAAACGGCCGGGTTCTGGCGCAGGGACCACCGGAGGAGTTCCGGGACAGAATGCGCGGCCGGGTTTACCGCTTTACGCCGCACCATGCGCGGGAAGTGCGGGCGCTGCAGGCGATGCTTGCCGCCAGACCCGAAGTCCTGGATGCGACGATCCGTTCCGGCCGGGTCAGAAGCGTCCTGGCGGCCGATTCCGTGACGCCGGTGGCAGCGTTGGCTCCGGCCGCAGGTTGCCGGGAAATCGCCGCCGGGGAACCGAATTTCGAAGATGCCTTCATGGCCATGACGGCGCATCCGACCGGCGGTTTTCTGCCCGTCCAGAGCGAAGCGCCGCCGGAAATATCGCGTGAGGTCGTGGTGCGGGCGCAAAATCTGAAAAAGGTTTTCGGCGCTTTCACGGCCGTCAGCGGAATCAGTTTCGAGGTGCGCCGCGGCAGTATTTTCGGCCTGCTCGGACCCAACGGCGCGGGCAAAACGACGACCTTCAGAATGCTGTGCGGACTGACCGCGGTGACGGGCGGGGAGATCAGCGTCGCCGGACGGGACCTGCGACGATCCCGTTCCCGGGCACGGGCCAGCCTGGGCTACATGGCCCAGGCCTTTTCCCTGTACCGGCAGTTGAGCGTACGCAGCAACCTCGAATTTTACGGCCGGGCTTACGGCCTTTACGGCAACCGCCTTGCCGCGCGTATCGACTGGGCCCTGGATGAATTCGAGTTGCGCCGCCGGCAAGATCTTTCGGCCGGCGACCTGCCGGGCGGGTTCAAGCAGCGCCTGGCCATGGCCACCGCCATGCTGCACGAGCCGGCCATTCTGTTTCTCGACGAGCCGACTTCCGGAGCCGACCCCCTGGCGCGACGCGAATTCTGGCTGCGGATCAACGGGTTCGCCCAACAGGGAGTGACCGTGATCGTGACCACGCATTTCATGGAAGAAGCGGAGTACTGCGACCATATGATGATCATGTCGCAGGGAACCGATCTGGCCCAGGGCACTCCGGATGAAATCCGCTGCCTGGCGCAAACGGCGGAAAATCCCGATCCGACCATCGAGGATGCCTTTATCGCTTTGGCGGAAGGGCGGACGACTGCCGGGAGCGGAGTGCCGAGATGAACGGCGGCGGATTCTTCTGCATGCGCTTGCGCGGTTTTCTGCGCAAAGAGTATCTGCAGATCAAACGTGATCCGAGCAGTATTCTCCTGGCTCTGGTCATGCCGCTGGTCCTGTTGTTTTTGTTCGGCTACGGAGTCTCCCTGAATCCGACCCGGGTTCCGGTGGCCATCGTTGCGGAAAGCTCCGCTCCGGCCGTCAACGACCTGCTCGCCAGGTTCCGGCTTTCCGATTATTTCGAACCGCGTTTCGTGGCCTCGCCGGCGGCTGCGATCAATCTGGTCGATCGCGGCGAGGTCGACGGTTTTATTCATATCCGCGACGATTTTTCCCGGCGGCTGAGCAAAAGCGGCGGCGGCTCCGTACAGGTGATCGTCAACGGGGTCGATGCCAACCGCTCCCGGCTGATCGCGGGCTACGCTCGCGGGGCCATCGCCAAATGGAGCACCGTGCGCCGGGCGCGCGGCGAACTGACGGTCGGGCATGGGGTTCAGGTTGCGTCGCGAATCCGTTTCAACGAAAGCGGCGAGAGCCGGAATTTCTTGGTTCCGGGACTGATCGCGCTGATCATGACCCTGGTCGGCATGCTGCTCACCGCCCTGGTGATCGCCAGGGAGTGGGAGCGCGGCACCATGGAAGCGATTCTGGTGACGCCATTGCGGCTGCGGGAGCTGCTCCTCGGCAAGCTGATTCCCTATTATGTTCTCGGCATGCTCGGCATGCTGGTTTCGGTCGCCGGCGGGGTGTGGATGTTCGACGTTCCGTTACGCGGCTCGTTTGCGCTGCTTTTTGTTTTGAGCTCGCTGTTTCTGATCGCCTCCCTGGGCTTCGGCCTGGCCATTTCCGCGGCGATGCGGTCCCAGTTCATCGCCGCGCAGATCGCCATCCTGGCGGGGTTTCTGCCGGCGATTTTTCTTTCCGGCATGATTTTCGACCTGGAGAGCACCCCGCTGGTGATTCAGTGGCTCAGCCATATCATTCCGGCCCGCTATTTCGTGGACATCAGCCACACCCTGTTTCTGGCCGGGAATGTCGGCCCGGTGCTTTGGCCGGCGGCGGGAGCCTTGCTGTCGATGGCCGTGATTCTGCTGCTGATCGTGCGGCGCAAGCTGAGTAAAAGACTGGACTAAAGATCATGAATGTGTTGCGTCGCGTCCTGGCTCTGGTACGGAAAGAATTTTTGGTGATCCTGCGTGATCCGAAAAGCCGCTTTATCGTGATCGGGCCGCCGCTGATCCAATTTTTCTTTTTCGGTTACGCCGCCACTTTCGATGTCACCAATGTTCGTTACGCGTTGCTCGATCAGGATCGGACCGCGGAATCGAAAGAGCTGGCCGCTGCGTTCTCCGGCTCGAAAGCCTTTCAACTGGTGCGCTACCTGGATTCCGTGCAGGAAATCGACGCGACGATAGATGCCGAAGAAGCGCGCCTGGTGATCCATATCGGGCCGAATTTCAGCGCCAAGCTGTTGAACGGAGGGACGCCGATAGTGCAGATCATTGCCGACGGACGCAACTCAAACGTCGCTTCGGTCGCGCTGGGCTATGCCGAGAGCATCGTCAGCCGTTTCAATCAGGAGCGTCAGGCGGCAAGCGGAAACGAGGGCGAAGGGGTTATTCTGACGGTCGATGATCGCGCCTGGTTCAACACCAATCTGCTCAGTCGCTGGTATATCGTGGCGCCGCTGGGAGGGACGATCAGCATGGTGGTGGTGATGATCCTGACCAGCCTTTCGGTGGCTCGCGAACGCGAATTCGGCACCTTCGATCAGCTGCTGGTCGCGCCCTTCACGCCGGGCGAAATCCTGCTGGCCAAATCCTTGCCGGGGATCGTGTTCGGCCTGCTCGATTCCCTGCTGCTGGTCGGCGGCGGCATTCTCTGGTTCGGCCTGCCCTTCCGGGGCAGCCCACTGGCCCTGGTGCTGATTCTGACCGTGTTCATGATGTCGGTGGTCGGGATCGGGCTACTGGTTTCCTCGCTGTCAATGACCATGCAGCAGGCGCTGCTCGGCTCGTTTTCGTTCATCATGCCGGCCGTGGTGCTGTCCGGCTTCACCACGCCCATCGAGAACATGCCGCAGTGGTTGCAGACCGGCACTCTGGCCAACCCGCTGCGCTACGTGGTAACTGCGTTGCGCTGGATTTTCCTCGAAGGAGCCGGGCTTGCCGATGTCTGGCCGCAGATGTGGCCGTTATTGGTCATTGCCGCACTGACCCTGCCGCCGGCGGCCTGGCTGTTCCGTCACCGGGTCGGGTGAGCGGCGGATATTTTTTTGCCGGGATCATGCGGGCAGCGGATGCAACGGAGATCGGCTCGGCAACTGCGGGTCCGTGCGTGGCCGGGGGTCTCAGATCAACAGCATGCGATCCGAAAGAAATTCTTCCCCGCGGACCCGGTAGAACTGTTCCAGCAGGCCTTCTACCGTCATGCGTTTTTTTTCAGCGCCCTGCAACTCGAAGATAATCCGGCCGCCATGCAGCATGACCAGGCGATTGCCCAGCTGCAGGGCCTGGCGCATATTGTGAGTGACCATCAGGGCGGCCAGACGGTGTTCGTCAATCAGTTTCCGCGTCAGTTCAAGCACCTGCTGGGCGGTTTTCGGATCGAGCGCCGCGGTATGCTCGTCGAGCAGAAGAATCTTCGGCTGCACCATGGTCGCCATCAACAGGGTCAAGGCCTGGCGTTGTCCGCCGGACAACAGACCGACTTTGTCCTTGAGGCGGTTTTCCAGATTCAACCCCAGCTGTTCCAGCTGAGCACGGAAAAAATCGCGATCCGCCGTTTTAACGCCGCGGCCCAGACCGTGCGGCCGGCCCCGGCGGTTGGCCAGCGCCAGGTTCTGTTCGATGGAAAGGGAGCCGCAGGTGCCGAGCAGCGGGTCCTGAAAAACCCTGCTGATCAGCCCGGCGCGTTTGTGTTCCGGCCAGCGGGTCACATTCTGCCCGGCGATCTCAATCCGGCCGCGGTCGGCCGTGACGCTCCCGGCCAGGCAGTTCAGCAGGGTGCTTTTGCCCGCGCCGTTCGAACCGATAACGGTAATAAAGTCTCCTTTTCGCACCAGCAGGTTGATTTTAGACAGTGCCGGCACTTCGTTGACGCTGCCCTGATGAAAGGTTTTGACCAGATCATGGATGCTGATCATCGCCGGAACACCTTTCTGCGCAGGCCCGGAAGGGTCAGGGCGGTGACCACCAGCAGTGCGGTCAGCAGATTGAGGTCGCTGGGCGTAAATGAGAAGCGGCCGAGCTTCAGGCTCAGGGCCAGGGCAATCGTCAGGCGATAGACGACTGAGCCGAGCAGGGCCGCCAGCAGCGCGCGTCCCACGGAGCGGCAGCCGAACAGGGTCTCGCCGACAATCACGGAAGCCAGGCCGGCGACGATGGTCCCGACCCCCATGTTGACGTCGGCCGCACCCTGGCTCTGACACAGCAGGGCGCCGCTGACGGCGGCGAAGCCGTTGGACAGACCGACGGTCAGGATGATGATGCGATCCGTATTGACGCCCTGGCTGGTGATCATCTGCCGATTCGCCCCGGTTGCCTGGATGGCCAGGCCGAAGGCGGTGTGGAGCAACCAGAACAGAAACAGCAATGCCGCCAGGGACAGCAGGCCGAACAGCAGGGGCGCGGCATTGAACAGGCCGATTCCGGCGTTGGTCAACGGCTCCAGAACCGTCGGTTTGCCGAGCAGGGTCAGGTTGGGGCGGCCCATGATCCGCAAGTTGATCGAATAGAGCGCGATCATCGTCAGGATCGAGGCCAGCAGGTGCAGAATGCCGAACTTGGTGTTCAGTACTCCGGTAACGACTCCGGCCAGAAACCCGGCGCACAACGCCAAAGCGAGAGAGAGGAACGGGTTACAACCGGCGCTGACGGCAACCGCTGAAACCGCGGCTCCCAGCGGCAGACTGCCGTCAACGGTCAAATCGGGGAAATCGAGGACGCGGAAGGTCAGGTAAACCCCAAACACCAGAAAGCCGTAGGCGAACCCCTGTTCAAGGGCGCCCATGAAAGCAAAATAGGTCATTTCGACGGCAGCGATTTCAGCATCGCAGCAGATCCTCGCGATAACTGCCGGCGCAACGAGTCGGTGTCGTTGACGATCCGCTGTTCCCGAAGGGCGTGCAAATCCGGCATGCTGCTCCGTTGCCCCCTCTTGCGGGGAACTGTTCTTTCAGCGGGTTTTGCGCAAGCGCAGGCTGCGGTGACTCCGGGACTTATCATTCGATAATCTTGTCCGCTTTTTCCAGGAGCTGTGGCGATATTTCCAGGCCCATTTTTCGTGCTGATCCGGGGTTGATGTAAACCAGAAACTCGCGCAGCGTTTCGACCGCCATCGCGCCCGGGTCGGCCCCCTTGAAAACGCGGCTGACCATTTCTCCGGTCTGGCGGCCCATTTTGTAATAATCGACCGCCAGGGCGGCAATGGCGCCGCGGGCGACGGAATCGGTATCGGCGGCAAACACCGGCAACTTGGCCTGGTAACCGACCTGGGTAATGGCTTCAAACGCGGAAACGACGGTGTTGTCGGTCGGAATATAAATCGCTTCAGCCCGGCCGATCAAACTTTTGGCCGCCTGAAAGACGCCGGCGGAATTGCTCACGGTCGCTTCTTCAACGGCAATGTCCCGGCTCCCGGCCGCTTGCCGCAGCACCTTGACTAAAGTGACGGAATTGGCCTCTCCGGAGTTATAAATCACGCCGATTGATTTTAAATCCGGCAAAAATTCCAGAATCAGTTCCAGTTGTCGATCGACGGGACTCATATCGGTCGTGCCGGTAATGTTGTGGCCGGGCTGCTCCAGCGCGTCGACCAGTCCGGCTCCGACCGGGTCGGTCACTGCGGCGAACACGATCGGAATGTCTTTGATCGTCTGCGCGCAGGCCTGGGCGGTCGGGGTGGCGATCCCGACGACCACATCCGGATTTTCGCCGAGAATCTGTTTGGCGATCAGGTTCGCCGTGGCGATGTTTCCCTGGGCGATATGATCATGATAGGTCACCGCCAGTTCTTGCGCGGCCAGTTCGTCCTTAACCCCTTGGCGGAGCGCGTCGAGCGCCGGATGTTCAACGATCTGGTTGAAGGATACCCGGTATTCGGCGGCTACCGCCGGCAGGGTCATGGGAAGCAGGGTGAGCAGACCGATAAAAGGAACAAGCAACCGTTTCAGCATGGGCCATCTCCGCTGGACCTTAACGCGCGTGATTTAAAGAGGCGACAATTTACCCTGTCGCATAAAGCGGGGTCAAGCGGGGAGGGGCGGTTTTTCCGGCGGGCCGATATTGTTAGTATATTTATATTGGTTTTTATTCATTTTGCAGGCTATAATGCGGAGTTAAATGTGAAGGGAGCCATTAAATGTTAAAGATCGCCGTTATCGCTTACGAGAACTGTCTGCAATCGGGAATCGCCGCGATTCTGGATCTGCTGACATTGGCAAACTGGGAGAGTAAACATCTTAATCCTGCGCAAAGATCCCCTTTCTGTCGTTTCGAAGTCGTTACCCCGGATGGTGAGCCGGTGGCCAGTTTTAACCGCCAGCCGGTGATGCCGGACGGCAACCTGAGCGCTGGTGAGGATATGGATGTGCTGGTCGTTCCGGGCATGATGGGGCGTCCTGAATTGCTGCTGGAGCAGCACGAACTGATCGGCTGGATCGGCGCACAGCACCGCAAAGGGGTGGTGGTTTCCAGTGCCTGTTCAGGGGCATTCCTGCTTGCCGCGGCAAAGATTCTTAAAGGTCGGCCGGCCACCACACACTGGCAACTGGGCGACCGCTTCCGGCAGCGGTTTCCCGATGTGAAGCTGCGGGTCGATCGTCTGCTGGTGGCCGGTGAAGATTATATCACCGCCGGCGGAACCGGGGCGCACAACGATCTGGCGCTGTATCTGATTGAAAAATACGGCTCGAAAGAGCTGGCCGATGTCTGCGCCCGGATCATGTTTATCGACAGAAGTCAACGCGATCAGGCGCCGTTCGTCAACTTTAAAGGCTGCCGCGAGCATATCGACGAACCGATTCATAAAGTTCAACGGTGGCTGGACCGCTATTATCGCGAAAAAGTCACGGTGAATGTGATGGCCAAGCGTTCCGGTTTGCATGAGCGGACGTTTCTGCGCCGTTTCAAAAAGGCTACCGGTGAAGCGCCGCTGGAATATCTGCAACGGCTGCGGGTCGAACAGGCGAAACAGTTATTACGCTCCACGGACGACAGCCTGGAGCAGATCACCCGCGCCGTCGGCTATGCTGATTTGAGTTCCTTCCGGCGGCTTTTCAAAGAGATTGTCGGGCTTTCACCGACCGTTTACCGCAGCCGGTTTGGATAGCGACATGAGCGTATGCACCAGCAGGGAGCTGATGATCAGCAACCCGGCCAGCAGAGTGCGGGTATGGGGGACTTCCCCCAGCGCAAGCCAGACCCAGATCGGACCCAGAATGGTTTCCAGCAACAGAATAAGGCTGACTTCCGGGGCCTGAAGATAACGTGGACCCAGAGTGATCAGAGCAAACGCCACGGGCAGAACCAGTCCGCCCAGCAGCAGCAACAGTGCGGCATCCGCTTGAGCGACGTCGAATGGCTCGGCCCCGAGCAGAAAGGCGAGCGGCACCACGGATAAATTTCCCAGAACGTTGGCCGGAATCATGTTGACCTCTTTGCCGCTGCGGATGATGACGATATTGGCGCCCCACATGATGGTCGCCCCCAGCGCGAGGAGATCCCCCCAGAGTAAACCGCTTTCGAGACTTCCTGAGAAAATTGCCGCGATACCGAAAAAACAGGCGAAAATAACTATTTTTGTTCGCAGATGCAACTTTTCGCGCAGAATCAGCCAACTGAGAAAGCTGCTGATAACCGGCGTTGCCGCCAGAATGATCAGGGTGTTGGCCGCTGCGGTCTGTTTCAGCGAAGTGACGAACAGCAGCGAGCCGACGGTGATGGTCAGGGCGGAGAAAATCCCGGTTTTTCCGGTCGCGTAAAAGCTGCGGAAAAACCGCCGCCGGTAACGGACGGCGAGAAACAGGCTCATCATGGTCGCCGTCAGCAGGCAGCGCCAGAACAGCAGGGTCCAGATGTCGGTTTGGATCAGGCGCACCAGCAGCGCATCCGGACTGAGAACCAGTACGGCGATAAAGGTCAGCAGAATGCCTTTGGTATGATCGGCGATGGGCATCGGCGTGGAGCCTCACAGTTGTCGTTTGGGGGGACGGGAAACGAATTCAAAAGGGGCAACATATGACAGCCGCGTAAAATAGTATATGCTTGTTTTTCCGGATGGTTTTTTTTGTGGCCGGGGTTTCGGTTTTTCTGCGGGCCGTTTTTCTTGGTCCCAAAGTGCAAGAAGGGTATGATAAACGCAGGAGGTCGGCATGGCGATCAGCGGAAACCCCAAAAAACTGGCTCAGGATATTGCCGACGGTTATCAGAGCCTGTCGCCCCCCGGCCTGAAAAAATATACTCCCGCCGATCTGAAGATCATCCTCAACAACATCAATCTCGTCAGGCGGGACATCCGCCAGAGACAGGTGCCGCTTGAGGATGTGCAACTGGTGAAGGCGAAGAATATGCAGATTTCCCGGATGAATCAGGCGGAAATGGTGCTGCGGACTTATTGTAAAAAAATGCGCATACCGGTATGAGAGGGAAGGCTCGAAAGACGGTTTCCGGCGTCAGTTTTTCCGGTCCCTGGTCAGCCATTGGGTAAATTCGGCATCCGTTTTTTCCGCATCACCAAAATTGAGTTCCAGAAGCCGGCGCAGATGGCCCATGGTGACATCGTCCACGGAGACGAATAAAAAGCCGTAGAACACCCCCCGCTGATGAATCAGTTCGCCGGTGAAATTCATGCGCAGGGCGGAGTCGGGCAGGAAAATACTCAGTTCGGCCCGCTCGCTTGGATTGATGGGTAAGAATCTTTCCGAGCGGAACAATGCGCCCTGCAGGGCAAGGTCGACCAGGTCGCAACGATAGGCGGTATCATGCAGATTAATGTCGGCTTCGCTACGGAATCGGATGCGTTGATAATGCCGCTGTTCTCCCATAAGCTGTCCTTTGTTCGCAGACGCTGAAAGATGTCTCAATTGTAGCAAAGAAGTTGGGTTAATTCTTTACGGAGCGAACAAATATCGACCTGCGGCGGGGCGCTGTTTTCCACTTCCTGCTTGCGGTCGGCGGTCTTAACGGGGTACATTATCTTAGAAAAAATAAATTTAATCGGAACCAGGGATTTATTTTATGCGTAATTCGCTTAAACTGCTGTGCCGCATTGTTCTGCTGTTGCTGATTGTTCTGCTGCCGTTGCAGCTGTGGGCCAAAGCGGAGGATGGCTTTGATACCAACCGTGCGCGCTTGCTCGGGCATATTTTACAGCAGCAACTCAGCCGTAAACATTACAGCCAGAAACCGACGGACGACGCCCTGTCCCACGCGGCATTCGAACTTTATCTGAAACAACTTGATTTCCAGAAGCGTTTTCTGCTGCTGGAGGATATCGTCCAACTGGAAGACTACCGGAGCGAAATCGATAATGCCATCCGGCGCGGCCGTTTGGAGCTGCCCATTACCGGCCGGACGCTGCTGAACCGGAGAATCGATCAGGTTCGGGACATGGTCGAAGAGCTGTTGACGGAAAAAATCGACCCCACGGTCACGGAAGATATTGAAACCGATCCGGAGAGGCTGGATTTTGCCGCGGATACGCGGGAATTGCGCGAACGCTGGCGCAAGATCCTGAAGCTGCAGATTTTGACGCGTTACATCCACCTGCGGGAGGATGAGGTCGGGCTTGATGACAACGGCGCCCTGTTGCCCGTTGATGCGGAAAAAGAGTCGGCGCTGCTGGTTCAGGCGGCGGAAAAGGTGGGTAAGACCGACCGTCATCTGTTCGAGCGCATGCTGGAAGAGACCGAACAGGATCACTACGATCGTTACCTCAATGCGATTTCCAGGGCTTATGACCCGCATACCAGTTATTTGCCGCCGACTTCGAAAGAAGATTTCGATATCCAGATGAGCGGTTCTCTGGAAGGGATCGGCGCCACTCTGCGTGAAGAGGACGGTTTCATCAAGGTGGTCCGGGTGATTCCGGGCAGCGCCGCGGCCAAGCAGGGGCAACTGGCGGCTGACGACACCATTCTGAAGGTTGCCGAAGGGCCGGGCGATCCGGTGGATATCACCGATACCCGCATTCGTGATGCGGTCGAACTGATCCGGGGGAAAAAAGGCACGGAAGTGCGGTTAACGGTCAAGAAGCCGGATGGGCGGCGCCTGGTGATTCCGATCATCCGCGATGTGGTCGAGATCGAGGAGACCTTTGTCAAAGGGACGACCATGACCGACGGGAAAAGCGGGCTTAAGTTCGGTTATATAAAAATCCCTTCATTCTATCGCGATTACAGCGGCAAAACGGACCGTAACTGCACGGATGATTTGCGCCGGGAACTGCACAAGCAGAACCGGGAGAACATTTCCGGCTTGATTCTCGATCTGCGCAACAACGGCGGCGGTTCTCTTGCCGATGCCGTCAGTGTTACCGGACTGTTCATCGAAACCGGGCCGGTGGTGCAGATCCGCAGCATCGCTGGAAATGTGCGGGTGATGAAGGACGAAGACCGGTCAGTGGAATATTCCGGACCGATGATTGTGCTGGTCAATCGTTTCAGCGCTTCGGCCTCGGAGATTTTTGCCGGGGCGTTGCAGGACTACGGCCGTGCATTGATCGTCGGGGATGCCCATACCCATGGGAAAGGGACGGTGCAGGCGCTGCTCGATCTGGATCGTTTCGTCAACCTGCGGGGGATGGATAAATACCTGCCGCTGGGAGCGATTAAAGTGACCATTCAAAAGTTTTATCGCATCAGCGGAGAATCGACCCAGGAAAAAGGCGTCAGCCCCGATATCGTTCTGCCCTCCCGCCTGGATGGTCTGGAAAGCGGTGAAAAATATATGGAAAACGCTCTTCCCTGGGATCGGATCAAAGCGGCGCAGTACAGTCATTGGAACAATGCCGCGGCAAAGCTCGAAAAGCTTCGTGAACTGAGTCATGCCCGCGTCGCCCGGGACAAAGACTTTCAGGAAATAATTCAGGCCGCGAATGAAGCGACAAAGCGCCGTGAAGAAAGCCGTCAGTCGCTGTTGCTGAACGATCTTATCGCCGAACGGAATCGCAGTGTCGAGCAGCAGGATAACGACCTCTTTCCCCATGGTCCCATGGCGCGGCAGGAGGAAAACGGAAAAGAGGAAAAATCGTTGGCGGAAAAGGTGGCTGAAGACCCATATGTCGAGGAGGGAGTCATTCTGCTGGAGGATTATCTCCGGCTGACCGGGGAAAATCGGCTGGCCGGTTGAACCTTGGAACGGGAAGGCACGGAAGCCGTCTTGATCAGTGTGCCTTCATGCACGGATGAAACGTCCCCGCGGCGGCCTTTTTGCGGCAGGTTGCGACTGATTGAATTAATGCGGACCCGGCGGACAGTGGAGACCCGGCAGCGTGCCATTGCCTGTCGACGGTCATTCCGGTTACGGCCCGTTATTGTTTGACGCCTGACCGGGATTCGTCTTTTACCCCGGCGTTGCGGAGCTGATTGCCGATCCGGGAAACCACGGCGGCCAACATGGACAAGCCCGTCGGGGTTATCCGCCCCTGTCGCCGGCAGGTTACCACATCTTCAAATTTTGCCGTAGCGAAGCAATCCCGGATTCTCCCGGTTCGAAACGGCTCTCCTGATCCGAATTTCCGGAATTCGAAAACCAGATGTCAATGTCGGGTACGCTTGCGGGACGAGAGCCGTTATCTCATTTCGCCGGCGGCTATCTGTCGCAGGGTTGAAATGTCACGTAACGGCGGGGCGCCGAACAGGCGCCGGTATTCTCTACTGAACTGGGACGGGCTTTCATAGCCGACCTGAAACGCTGCAGTGGCGGCATCCAGGCGCTGGGACAGCATCAGGTTCCGGGCTTCCTGCAGGCGTAACTGCTTCATATATTGTAACGGACTGAGTGCGGTCATCGACCGAAAGTGGTGATGGAAGGTCGAAGCGCTCATGCCGGCTTGCGCGGCAAGATCGTTGATCCGTAAGGGCTGGGTGAAGTTTTCCTTCAGCCATTCGATCGCCCGGGCGACCTGCCGACTTTGGCTGCCCGCGACCGCAAGCTGGCGCAAACGAGCACCCTGATCCCCGATCAGCAGGCGATAGACGATCTCCCGTTGTATGATCGGCGCCAGGATCGGGATGTCCGGTTCGCTATCCAGCAGATCGACCAGGCGTTTAAAGGCATTGAGCAACTCCGGCGTATTTTCGCCGGTTGCCATGCCACGGCTCGACTGTTGGGAACTGGGCGGCGGCAGTTGGCTGTCCGCCATCAACTGAGCGACTCTCCGTTGATCGAAGGTCAGACGCAACCCCAGATACGGCTTGTCCGGGGCGGCCTCTGTTATTTGCACGACAGTGGGCAGATGAATCGAGGTAATCAGGTAATGCTGCGCGTCATAAACATAGCTCTCTTCGCCAAGCTTTACCTGCTTGGCGCCTTGCACCACCAGACAGATACCCGGCTCGTACATTCCGGTTGCGGGTGCCGAGGGCGCCGTGCGATGAAACAGAGACAGCTCCGGAATGGCGGTTGTCCGCATTTCTTCCTGTTCGGTCCATCGGGCAATAGATTTCTTTAAAGCCTCCAGCGTGCCATCGATCTCTCTTTGCTTGCTGTTTTCCATAACCACACCATTTTCAGCTGTTTTATTATGATCTCATTTTACTGCAGCTGATCGTGTTCACAACTATTGATCAGTCAGTCAGAGGATCAGGCAAGAATCCAGCAGAATCGGACTACCGGTGCTCAGCGACATAGGGGCAAAATGAAGTCGTCTGAAGGACGCTCCGGATTGACAATGCCGCAGACCAAATCAGGATTGAAGGGGCACGTTACCCGGAAATGCCGGAAAAAATGACGGGTCGCTAGCCGTTGAACCAACCATGAATTTCCCGTAAGGAGAAAAAACAATGCTGAATTTCAGTTTTTACAATCCCACCAATATTCTGTTCGGTAAAGGGCAGATGAGCTCCCTTGACCAACTGGTGCCGCAAGCGAGCAAGGTTCTGATCACTTATGGCGGCGGCAGCATCGTCAGGAACGGGGTGCTGGACGCCGTCAAGGTTGAGTTGGCTAAATCGCCCCGGCAGATTTTCGAATTCGGCGGCATCGAACCCAATCCGAAGTTTGACACGCTCATGCAAGCCGTCGCTTTCGCGCGCAGCGAAAAAATCGATTTTTTACTGGCGGTTGGCGGCGGATCGGTTATGGACGGAACCAAATTCATTGCCCTGGCGACGGTCACTGATCAATTCAAAGGGCAGGAAGAGAAAATCCTGCAGTTCGGCTTTGGGCCGGTTCCGGCAACCGCAGCCCTGCCGTTGGGTACCGTGGTCACCCTCCCGGCCACCGGCTCTGAAATGAATATGGGGGCGGTTATAACCCGGGGCGAAGACAAGATGCCCGTGATGAGTCCACTGACCTTTCCCAAATTCTCTGTTCTGGACCCGGAACTTACGTTTTCACTGCCGAAAATTCAGGTTGCGAACGGCATCGTCGACACCTTTGTCCATACCGTGGAACAGTATATCACCTATCCCGCCGGGGCCCGTTTCCAGGATCGAGTAGCGGAGGGGATTCTGCAGACGCTGGTTGAAATCGGCAAAAAAACCGTCGACAACCCAACCGATTACGAGGCCAGGGCCAATCTGGTCTGGTGTGCGACCATGGCCTTGAACGGTCTTCTGGGCGCAGGAGTGCCGCAGGACTGGAGCATCCACATGATCGGTCATGAGATAACGGCGCTTTTCGGTATCGACCATGCCCAAACCCTGGCCGTGGTGACTCCGGCCATGTGGCGGCAACGTCGCGAGCAGAAGCGGGCAAAGCTGTTGCAGTACGCTGAGCGGGTCTGGAATATCCGCGCGGGCAGAGAGGATGAGCGGATCGAATCCGCGATCGCCGGGACGGAAGATTTTTTCCACAGTCTGGGGATCAGAACCCGGCTATCGGATCATGGAATCGATGAAGAGGGGATCGAAAGAATTATTCGAAACCTGGAAAAACACGGGATGGTTGCCTTGTCGGAACAGGGCGATATCACGCCCGGGATTTCCAGGATGATTTTAAAATCGGCCCTTTAATTTTGCATAGATAAACATAATCAGCCGGCTTTCCGGGCAGGCAGGGCTGTTCCAAAGAGAAAGAAAAGAGGCGCCAACCGCCGTCTCCGCATTTGCAATCTGACGGTTTTCAGTATTCGGCGGTCGGCTTCACGCCATTATGTCCGGCCGGTCTCTTGCCGGCCGGTTTCGCTCTTGTTCCGGGCTGCCCGGGAAATAACGAGCTGCTCTATTGCAGCCCGTTCACCAGATTGCTTCCCAGGCGCGTCAATAGCTCGAAATAAGCATCCGGCCCCTCAGGGATGTCCGCGCCCAGCGGATCCAGAACGCCTTTCCTGATATTTGAACCTCCAACAATGGTGTCAACCAGCCGGGATTCGAACTGCGGTTCGCTGAAAACGCAGCGGGCGTTCAGCGCCTTGATTTTATCGCGAATCTCCTTGACTCTTTTCGCTCCGGGCTTTCTTTCCGGGTCGATGGTCACCGAGCCGACGGCATTCAACCCGTAAGCGGTTTCAAAATATTGATAAGCGGCATGAAAGACGATATAGGGGACCTCTTTTACCGGCTGCAGTTGTCCGGCGAGTTGCCGGTCGAGCCGGTCCAGTCTGGCGAGCAGGTTTTGCTGATTGCGTTGATAGGCCTGGGCATGGCCGGGGTCCAGTGCGATTAATTCTTCCGCGACCAGCGAAACGATTTTTTTCGCCAACCGCGGATCCAGCCAGATATGCAGGTCCCGGGCACGGTCATGGTGGTCATGTTCGGCATGTTCCGTATCGTGGGCATGTTCCGCATCGTGGGCATGTTCCGCATCGTGATGATGGGTGTGCGTTTCCCAGGTCGTTCCCTGGCGTTTATCCAGCAGCCTGGCGCTTAATCGCTGCGCCAGTTCCAGTTGCCTGGCGTCGTGCGCCAAGCGATGTAATGGTTTTTCCAGAAAGCTTTCCAGTTCCGGCCCGACCCAGACGACAAAGTCGGCATCGTTCAAGGCTTTGGCCTCGGAAGGGCGAAGGCTGTAGGAATGGGGCGAGCCTCCTCCCTTGATCAGCAATTGCGGCACGGCAATCCCTTGCATGACGCCGCTCACCAAAGAATGCAGGGGTTTGATGCTGACGACGACATTGGGCGCGGTTTCCGCCCATGTGCCGAGCGGCGCAATGAGCAGCAAAGCCAGAAGCAGCGCGGGAAAATATCTCATGGCGAATTCCTTTTTCAGGTGTGGTATAAATAAAAGATCGACAATTTATGAAACGTTATAATATAACATTTCATCATGTCAAGCCGAGATCTTGCCTGCTGATAAGATATGTTCCTGTTCCGGCCCGGATTCTGAACGGATTCCACGTTTGCTTTGCAGCGGCAGAGATGTCCGCATGGCGATTACGGAGGAAAGTGAAAAAACGGCATGAAGGAAAAAAAGAGTCTGCAGTTTATTGCCGGTGACCATGATCATGAACGTTGCATTGCCACGGCTCTGGCCAACGCCGAACAGGTCTGCCAGCAAAAAAGCCGGCGTTTTACCGCCCTGCGGCGGAAAGTTTTTGCTTTGATCTGGCGGCGACATAAGCCGATCGGCGCCTATGAAGTGCTGGAGCATTTGCAACGGGAAGGGCGTACCGCACCGCCAACGGTCTATCGCGCCTTGGATTTTTTGCTGCAACAGGGCCTGATTCATCGCATTGCATCGTTGAACGCCTATGTCGGCTGTACCCATCCGGGCGAGCATCACCAGGGGCAGTTTTTTATCTGTGAATCCTGTAAAGCCTTTGCCGAACTCGATTCCGCTGCGATTACCGCGGCAATAGACGCTGATGCGCAAAAAACCGGTTTTGTCGTGCATCAGCATACGGTTGAAATAATGGGTCTTTGTCCCCGTTGCCGGGAGGAACAACCGACTGATGGCGAAGCAGATGCTTGAGTTAACCGATGTTTCTCTGGAGTTAAGCGGCAAGTTGTTGCTGGAAAATATCAATTTTCAGCTTGAAGCGGCTGAGATAATGACGATTATCGGCCCGAACGGGGCCGGCAAGACAACTTTGCTGAGGGTTGCTCTGGGGTTGCAGAAGCCGACCTCGGGACAGGTTGTGATGCAGCCCGCCATGACTGTCGGCTATATGCCGCAGAAGCTGCATCTGGATCCGACTTTTCCGTTGACGGTGAAAAGATTCATGTCTCTCGGCGTTCAGGGCCGGGAGAACGGCAGCCTGGGTTTGCTGGAAGAGGTCGGTGCCGCACATGTGTATGATGCGAGCATGCACAACCTGTCCGGTGGCGAAATGCAGCGGGTGATGCTGGCGCGGGCGCTGGTGCGCGAACCCGATCTGCTGGTGATGGATGAGCCGGTTCAGGGGGTGGATGTCCATGGCCAGGTGGAACTCTACGAGCTTATCGGCCGGATCAGAACGCAGCGCGGTTGTGCGATGCTGATGGTTTCCCATGACCTCCACCTGGTGATGGCCGCCACCGACCGGGTGTTGTGTTTAAACCGCCACATCTGCTGTAGCGGGCCCCCGGAAGCGGTGACCAATGATCCCGCCTATCTCGAAATGTTCGGCGCCCGGGCGGTGAAACAGCTGGCTATTTATGTTCACGACCAGAATCACCAGCACGATCATTGTTCGGATTGCGTCCACAGGAGGCCCCATGCCGGATGATTTTCTGTTACGCGCGCTCTGCGGCGGTTTGGGGGTCGCGCTGGTGGCCGGCCCTTTCGGCTCCTTTGTCGTGTGGCGGCGCCTGGCGTACTTCGGCGATACGCTGGCTCATTCGGCCTTGCTGGGTGTTGCCATGGGCTTTCTGCTGCAGGTCAATCTGACGGTCGGCATCATCGTGATTTGCCAGCTGCTTGCCGTCCTGCTGTTTTTCAGCCAGAAGCAGCGCACCCTTGCCAGTGATACCCTGTTGGGGATTTTTGCCCATGGCGCCCTGTCGCTCGGGCTGGTCGCCCTGGCCTTCATGCACGATGTCCGGGTTGATCTGGTCGCCTATCTGTTCGGTGATATTCTGGCCATCGGCACTCCGGACCTGGTCTGGATTTTTATCGGCGGCGGGCTGGCGCTCGGCGGACTGTTGCTGCTCTGGAAGCCGTTGCTGGCGATTACCGTCCATGAAGATCTGGCCCGGGTGGAAGGGATTGCCGTTGATCGGATCAACTGGCTGTTCCTCGGTCTGATCGCTCTGACCGTGGCGGTGATGATGAAGGTTGTCGGGATGCTGCTGGTGACCTCCCTGCTGATCATCCCCGCGGCAACGGCCCGGCGTTTTGCCGGAACCCCGGAGATGATGGCGCTGCTGGCCAGTTTGATCGGCTGTCTGGCTGTCGGTCTGGGGTTGCTGGGCTCTTTTCAATGGGACACCCCGTCCGGACCTTCGATTGTCGTCGCCGCCTGCGTGGTGTTTCTGCTCGGGTTGTTCGTGCCGCGCAGGGAGGGAAAGTGAAAGCCTGGTCGAATCAGGCTGCGGCCGAATCCGCATGCAGCCGTATGCGGCGCCTGATTCAGGGCTGAGGCCAGAAGGATCGGCCATGTTTTTCCTCGGTTTGCGACGATTTGACATTTCCTCCATGACCTAGTAGGGTCTATATCAATTGCTTAGGCGGCACCCCGCCAGGGTGTTCCGACCTTGTCCCGCAAGAAGATCGTTAAGAACGTCGCCCCGTGTGATGTTTCGTAGATCTTTTTTCCAATCAGAGTTGCGCCGGGTTCTGTTTTCCTGCAGGACCTGGTTGCGGGTCGCTCTGTCCAGTTAAAAACTAAATATTTTTTATTTCCGGGTTGCTGCTGTCGGCAGATCACCTCTTTATCGTTTGCATGTCAACGGCAGCCGCTTTTGGTTTACGCACGACTTTAAATAGTTGTCACGGCAGGTTCCAGACTTGTGGGATATCTGTCAAGTTATTGATTTTTAAGAGGAATTTATGGAGAGTGAAGTTAAAATTGAAATTAGAAATTTATTTAAAATATTCGGCCCCTCTCCGAAAAAAGCAATGAAGTTGCTGGAAAAGGGGTTGGACAAAGAAACCATTTTTGAGCAAACCGAGACCACCGTCGGGGTGCAGAATGCCGGTTTCGAGATCCGCACCGGCGAGATTTTCGTCATCATGGGGTTATCCGGGTCCGGTAAGTCCACCATGGTCAGGATGCTTAACCGTTTGATCGAGCCGACGGCCGGGCAGGTGCTGATCGACGGTGAGGATATCACCAAAATGAACGATGAGCAGCTGGTGAAGTTAAGGCGTAAAAAACTGAGCATGGTGTTTCAATCCTTTGCCCTGATGCCGCACATGACCGTGTTGCAGAATGCCGCATTCGGCCTGGAGATGGATGGCGTCGACCGGGAAACACGGGAAACACGCGCGCTGCAGGCCCTCGATCAGGTCGGACTGGAGGCTTGGGCCGAAAGCATGCCGAACGAATTGTCCGGCGGCATGCAGCAGCGGGTCGGTCTGGCGCGCGGCCTGGCCGTAGATCCCGATATTTTGCTCATGGATGAGGCTTTTTCGGCCCTCGACCCCCTGATCCGCACGGAGATGCAGGACGAACTGCTGAAACTGCAGGCCAAGGCGAAACGCACGATCGTTTTCATCTCCCACGATCTGGACGAGGCAATGCGCATCGGTGATCGTATCGCCATCATGGAAGGCGGCCGGGTTGTTCAGGTGGGAACGCCGGAGGAAATTCTGCAGAATCCGGCGGACGATTATGTCCGCGCTTTTTTCCGCGGCGTCGACCCGACCAATATCTTGACGGCCGGCGATATCGCCACGGACACGCAGGTCACGATCCCGATCACCGACGGCAAAAATCCGCGCGCCGGCTTGCAGCGGTTGATTAAAAACGATCGCGACTATGCCTACGTTCTTGATCGCGATCATGTTTTTCAAGGGATTGTTTCGACCGACTCCCTGCGTGAAATGCTGGATCAGGAGACCCAACCCCAGCTGATTCCCAATGCCTATCTGCCCGACGTGATCGCAGCCCATATCGGCGATTCCCTGCAGGATATCCTGCCCAAAGTCGCAGGCCGTCCCTGGCCGCTGCCGATTCTCGACGATGAGGGCAGGTATGTCGGCGCGGTATCGAAAAACCTCTTCCTGCGCACGCTGCATCGCAATCACCAGGACGCAGAAGGCGTTGAAACCGGTCTCGAAAAGGCGGAGCAATGAACATTTTGAATTTTGACGAACAACTCATCCCGCTGGATGAATGGATCCAGACCTTTGTCGATTGGCTGGTGCTGAATTATCGCGATATTTTCCAGGCCCTGAAAGTGCCGATCGAACTCAGTCTGGAATGGCTGGAGTGGCTGTTCGCCGTTTTGCCGCCCGTGATCGTCATTCTTTTATTTGCCGTTGCCGCGTGGCGTTACGCCGGGAAAGCGGTTGCCGCTTTTACCGTCGCCACTTTTTTGCTGGTCGGTTATCTCGGTCTCTGGGGCGAAACCATGACGACGCTGGCCATGGTTGTCAGTTCGGTTTTTTTCTGCGCCCTGGCAGGGATTCCGCTGGGAATCATGGCGGGCCGCAGCGACCGTTTCGAGATGTATTTGCGCCCGTGCCTGGACGCCATGCAGACCACTCCGGCGTTTGTCTACCTGGTGCCGGTGGTCATGCTGTTCAGTATCGGTACGGTTTCGGGGATTCTGGCGACAATCGTATTCTCGTTGCCGCCGATTATCCGGCTGACCAGCCTCGGCATTCGCCAGGTTCACCCCGAACTGATCGAGGCGTCCCTGGCGTTCGGCGCAACCTCCTGGCAGGTGTTGCGCAAAGTCCAGTTTCCCCTGGCGCTGCCGTCGATCATGGCCGGACTTAACCAGACCCTGATGATGTCTCTGTCGATGGTTGTCATCGCCGCGCTGATCGGCGCCGGCGGGCTGGGAAACCCGGTTGTGCAGGGCCTGAACACGCTCGAAATCGGCCTGGCGACCGTCGGCGGGCTGGCGATCGTCCTGCTGGCCATGGTTCTGGACCGGATTACCCAGGGGTTCGGCAAAAAATAAATCGAATCGTTGAAGAACGGCATTTACGCATAAAACCCAGGAAAGGAAAGACGATGAAACCTCTGTTGCTTCTCGTGTTCATGCTGTCCTTGGCGCTACCCGTTTCTGCCGATTACGCAACGCCGGGCGCAGGAGTCACGGTGCGGCCGGCGCGCGCCACCTGGAACACCGGTTATTTTCAGGAGGCGCTGGTGCGCGCCGGGCTGGAGGAACTGGGCTTCCGGGTTAAAAAGCCGAAAGAATTGCAGAACGTTCTCTTCTACCAGGCGCTGGTGCTGGGGGATCTCGATTATTGGACGAACAGCTGGCTGCCGATGCAATACACCCAGATGCCGGACACTTTTTCCGACCGCGCGACACTCGTCGGTTATGTGATGAAAGCAGGTGGTTTGCAAGGCTATCTGGCGTCGAAAAAAGAGGTGGAGAAGTTCAATATCACTTCGCTTGAGGATTTCAGGCGCCCCGAGGTCAGAAAAGCGTTCGACGCCAACGGCGACGGCAAGGCGGACCTGGTCGGCGGCGAAACCGGGTGGGCGGTATTGAATGTCATGCGCCACCATCTGAAGGTTTATGGCCTGGAAGATCATATCAATATCATCACGGCCGGATATACGGCCAGTATCGCCGACGCCCTGGCGCGCTATAAGTCGGGCAGACCGGTTCTTTTCTATACCTGGGCGCCGAACTGGACGATTTTCAAAATGAAGCCGGGGACCGACGTCATGTGGATCAACGTTCCCGAGATCCGCCCCGTCGAAGCACAGAAAAACGCCGTCGAGCGTATGACCGCCGAAAATGTCGTCGGCGCGGTCAGCAATCCGATCAAGCTGGGCTTCATTGCCGCCGATATCCGCATTGCCGCCAACAAAAAGTTTCTGGCCGAGAATCCGGCCGCGAAACGGTTTTTCGAAGTTTTTACCCTGCCGCTGGCCGACGTGAACGAACAGAACACCAGGATGCAGGACGGAGAAAAAGCGCAGAAACATATCGAGAAGCACGCCCGGGAATGGATCGAGAAGAATCGCGCCACCTGGGATGGCTGGCTGGAGGCCGCTCGCAAAGCGGCGGCCGCCGGACACCCCGATTGAGAACGACAATGCTGTTCGATGAGCTGAACTCACTGCAAGCAAACCCAAAAGGAGGCATCATGAAACGTTTGTTACTGGCTTTACTGATTTTGGCTTTTGCCGTTCCGGCCTTCGCCGATGATGAAAAACCGGGCAAGGGAGTAACGGTCAAGCCCGCCAGGGCCACCTGGAATACCGGCTATTTTCAGGCCGCGCTGGTCGAAGAAGGACTCAGGGAACTGGGCTACAAAGTGCAGAAAACCAAGGAACTGCAAAACCCGCTGTTTTATCAGTCGGTCGCCCTGGGTGATGTCGATTACTGGCCCAACGGCTGGTTTCCCAACCACACCAGCCAAATGCCCAAAGGCTGGGAGAAGAAAGTCGAAATTGTCGGTTACGTGGTCAAGGCCGGCGGACTGCAGGGTTATCTGGTGTCAAAACAAGAGGTGGAGAAATACAACATCAGATCCCTGGACGATTTCAAACGCCCCGAAGTCATGAAGGCTTTCGATGCCAATGGTGACGGCAAAGCCGATCTGACCGCCTGCCCTCCGGGCTGGGGCTGTGAAAAGAATATAACCCACCATTTTAAAGTTTACGGCCTGGATGACTACATCAACCCGATCAAGGCCGGCTATTCCGCCAGTATGGCCGATACCCTGGCGCGTTACCATGCCGGTCAGCCGGTCTTTTTCTACACCTGGGCGCCGAACTGGACCATTTTCAAGCTGCAGCCGGGGAAGGATGTCATGTGGATCAATGTGCCGAAAATCATGCCGGATGAAGGGCAAAAGTCGGGTGTCGACCGGATGACTGTGAGTGGGATTGAAGGAGCGGTCACGGACCCGCTCAAAGCCGGTTTTGTGGTCAGCGATATTCAGATCGTCGCCAATAAAAAGTTCCTGGAGAAAAATCCGGCGGCGAAGAAGTTTTTTGCGGTTTTCACCCTGCCCCTGGCAGATATCAACGCCCAGAATACCAAAATGCAGGATGGCGAAAAAGCGGCCAAGGATATCGAGCGTCATGTCAAGGAATGGATTGCCGCAAATCAGGGCAAATGGAACGACTGGTTGGAAGCAGCGCGGAACGCGGCTCAATAACAACTGTTTTCGTTAATTGACAGTGAAGGCCGGAGGAATGCTCCGGCCTTTGTTTTCTGCGCTTCCGCCTGTCAGTAATTCCGAGTCTTCTTCACGCACAATCCGGAGCGGCGGTTTCGCCGAAACTGAGCAGACTGTTGAGCATGGCGACGCGCGGCATGGCGACGCCCGCCCGCCGCGCCTGTTGCAGCGGGATGGTGTAAATCGCATCCAGCTCCAGCGGCCGGCCTTCCAACCGGTCCAACATCATGCTGGGCCGGTAATGATCCATGTTTTCAGTAAAGGCGATCAGCTGTTGACTGAACTGCGGCGCATCGATCGGTTCCTCCAGCGGTTGCACATTGGCGCCGGCGATCACTTCGAGCATCAACTCTCTGACCAGCTCCCTGCTCGGAGCATGTTCAAGGATGGCGGTCACATCCTTTTCCAGTAAAGCCGACAACCCGTTGAACGGGATGTTCCACACCAGCTTTTCCCAGCGTGCCCGACGCAGATCGCTGACGGCTTTGCAATTGACCCCGCCCCGGCGAAACATTTCGGCCAGCATGCGGCTGCGGCGAGTCAATCCCGCGGAAAATTCGCCGAGCAGGATTTTCCCCTCCCCGAGATGATGTACGGTTCCCGGTTCTCTGCGGTTGCTGCACAGGAACGCAACCCCGCCGAGAATTCTTTCGGTACCGAAAGCGGCGGCCAGGAGCTCTTCATTGCCGAGCCCGTTCTGCAGGGTCAGGATCGCGGTTTTGGTGCCGAGCAGGGGGCGGATCAATTCCGTCAAATTCCGGTTGGAGAAGGTTTTCAGCCCCACCAGGACCAGGTCAACAGGCCCTATTTCATGGGGTTTGCGATAACAGGCTACCTGTTCAAGATGGAAATCGCCGGCGACCGAATAGACCTGCAGCCCCTGCCGTTTGACGGTTTCATAGTCCCGGCGCATGAGGAAATGTACGTCCTGACCGCTTCTTTGCAGCAAAGCGCCGTAGTACAGACCGAGAGCGCCTGAACCGATAATGCCGATGCGCATGGTATTTGTTCTCCCAATTAAAATCTGATCGTCGCCGACAGCTGTGGCGAGCCACCGGTAAAACCCAAAGAAAGATCGAAACGCTGCTGCAGGCGTTCGAGAAAATCCCGCTTTTGTCGGCGGTTGTATTTATGGGCATTGTTCGCGGCGTTGTAAATATTGCCGCCATACCAGCCGAGCTCAAACAGCGATAAAATGCCGCTGACCGCGTAGTTTTCATTCTGCCAGGCCTCAACCGCACCGTAAATAAAAACGGCATTAAGGGCGAAGGCCGCTCCGGCCTGGCGGGGGCGTTCCGTGTAGAGTTGCCCGGCCCCCGGCAGCAGAGCCGACAGGCCTGCCGCCAGACGGGGCGACTTTTGCGGTAACTGTTCATACCGCTCAAGTTCAGCCTGCAGCTCAGCGGACAGGTCCGGAGCGAGATTGCTGAAGTGCCGCCGCGCGGCTTCGGGGTTGTCTTGCCGCAATTCGTTTAAACCGAGCCAATAGGAGGCGTCGTGGCCGGGTGGAGCGGAATGAACTGACAGGCTTTCATAGCGCTGTTTCGCTTCCCGGTAATCGCCACGACGGTAAGCCGCGGCAGCGTACAGTCGCCTGGCTTTGTCCGCTTCAGCACCGGCGGGATAGTGCCGCCAGACTTTCTTCAGGGCTTCATCCGCCGCGAGCCAGCGTTTTGCATTGAGCAGATTTTCGGCAATGGCCAACTGGGCGTAGGCGGCACGCGGATCTGCGGGGAAATAGTGCAGAAAACGTTTATATTCCGTGATCGCCCGGTAATAGTCCCGCTCTACCGCGAGACTGTCGGCGAACGACAGCAAGTCGGGTTGGGCAGCGCTTGCCGGTGACAGCAGAAGAAAACACAAAATACCGAAAAATAATGGGATTTTTGTAGTCATTTTAACAACTCACGGAAGCCGCCTCGATGCGATCCTAACACAGCCTTTTCCCGGCCTCCTACAGAAAAGCTATTTCCCGTTTTGAATCAGGATGTTATCCATGACATTAATTTGACGGGGCAGGCTGGGTATGCTATCATCGGCAGGTCAAGCTAAAGGAGTAATATTTTGTTTAAAGTTGGAGATCTGGCGGTTTATCCAACCCAAGGGGTTGGGGTAATTGAGGACATTGAAATTCGAGAGTATTCGGGCCAATCGCAGAAATTTTATATTCTGAGGATTGTCGATAGCGACATGAAAATCATGGTTCCGGTGGGCAATGCCGTCCATGTCGGGCTGCGTCGGCTGATTGATCAGAAAAGGATTACGGGAATTTTCGATGCCCTGGCCGAGCCGAGCGGGAAGGGCAAAATCGCATCCTGGAGCCGGCGGCAGAGAGAGTATAACGACAAACTGAAGACCGGGGATCTGCTTGAAGTGGCGGAAGTCCTGCGTGACCTTTATCAGATCAGTTCCGCCAAAGAGCTGTCCTATGGCGAAAAGAAGGTGCTGGAACAGGCGCGTAAGCTGTTGATCACCGAGGTGGCTTTGGCCGAAGGCGCCAAAGAGGACCAGGTGACTCAGCGACTGGAAAAAATTTTCCACTAGGCGTTTACGACCATAGGGTTTGATCAGGACCGGGCGTTTTCGCCTGGTTTTTGTTTTTTTATATTTAATGAATTCTCCCTGTGCGAAGGTTGATGATGAAAGCGACTGTCCTGATCCCGGCGGCGGGAGTGGGCCGCCGGATGGGGACTGCAGTGAGTAAGCAGTACCTCAGGCTGGCAGGGAAACCGATCCTCGCCCATACCCTGTCCCTGTTCGAACTCCACCCTCAAGTAGAGAGCATCTATCTGATTGTATCGCCGACCGATATCGCGTATTGTCGCGAACGGATTGTGGAACGCTACGGGTTCAGCAAGGTGAACAGAATTGTTGCCGGTGGCGCGGAACGTCAGGATTCGGTTTTCAACGGGTTGCAGGCGATGACGGCGGACGGTTTAGACCAGCCGGATCGCCCGGTTCTGATCCATGATGGGGCACGGCCACTGTTCAATACTCGTTTGCTTTCGCAACTTATTGAAATTATTACTGACCAGGGAGCCTGCGCGGTCGGGGTCCCGGTCAAGGACAGCATCAAGAGCGTGGACAACCGGCAAATCACCGGATCCCCCGATCGGGATCGCCTGTGGCAGGCCCAGACGCCTCAGGGCGCTCAATACCGGCTTCTGTTCCGGGCTTTCGAGCAAGCCAGGGCGGACGGCTTCAGGGGAACGGACGATGCCGCCCTGCTGAATCGCCTGGGCTACCCCGTCCACATGCTGGAAAGCGACTATCGCAACATCAAGGTCACGACCCCGGAGGACCTGCTGATCGCAGCGGCGTTACTGGACGATTCGGAAAGGGGAACCGCATGATGCGTGTCGGCCATGGTTACGATGTCCATCGCCTGGTCAAGGACCGGCCGCTGATTCTGGGCGGGGTGAAGATCGATTATGCTTTGGGTCTGCTCGGGCATTCCGATGCCGACGTTTTGCTGCATGCGATTTGCGATGCCCTGCTCGGAGCGTTGGGGCTGGGCGACCTCGGTCGGCATTTTCCGGATACCGATAGCGCCTATGCCGGGATCGACAGCCGCGAGTTGCTGCGTCGGGTGATGCAAAAGAGTAAACGAAAGGGCTACCTGCTCGGTAATCTGGATGCGACTATTGTCTGCCAGCAACCGAAACTGGCACCCCATATTGCGGAGATGATCGCCAATATCGCCGCAGATTGCCGGGCTGATCCCAGCGTCGTGAACGTCAAGGCGACCACCACGGAAAAGCTCGGTTTTACCGGACAGGGTGAAGGGGTCGCCGCCCATGCCGTTGTCCTGCTTAAAAAAGACGTTCATGGCTTGGCGGCCGGGCGAGCCGCCGTTATTACATAGTTTGAGGTTTGTTATCCCATGAGTTCTCCGGACCTGCCGACCAGCTCAAATTTTATTCGCACCATCATTACCGAGGATCTTGAAAGCGGAAAACGGGATCGGGTCATTACCCGTTTTCCGCCGGAGCCGAACGGCTACCTGCATATCGGACATGCCAAAAGCATCTGCCTGAATTTCGGACTGGCCGCCGAATTCAACGGGCATTGCAACCTGCGTTTCGACGACACCAACCCGGTCAGGGAAGAAGACGAATACGTCGAGGCGATTCAGGCAGATGTCGCCTGGCTCGGCTTTGAATGGGGCCAGGAAGCGCTGTTTGCTTCGGATTATTTCGACCAGCTCTACGAGTGGGCGGTCAAACTGATCAAAAAGGGCAAAGCCTATGTCGACAGCCAGTCGGCTGAGGAAATGCGCACCAATCGCGGTACCCTGACCGAAGCGGGGATCGACAGCCCGTATCGGCAGCGCAGCAGCGAAGAAAACCTGGAGCTGTTCGAAAGAATGAGGAGGGGCGACTTTCCCGACGGTGCACATGTTTTGCGGGCGAAAATAGACATGGCTGCGCCCAACATGAACCTGCGCGATCCGGCCATGTACCGGATTCTGCACGCTCGTCATCATCGCACCGGGGACAAATGGTGCATCTACCCGATGTACGATTTCGCTCACGGTCAGGAGGATTCCATCGAGGGCGTGACCCATTCGATCTGTACGCTGGAGTTCGAAGATCATCGTCCTCTTTACGACTGGTTCATCCGGGAACTGGAGATTTTCTCGCCGCAGCAGATCGAATTCGCCCGTCTCAATCTGAGTTACACGGTGATGAGCAAGCGCAAGCTGCTGCAACTGGTCAACGAGAAGCATGTCGCCGGCTGGGACGATCCGCGCATGCCGACCGTTTCGGGAATGCGCCGGCGCGGCTATCCGGCTGCCGCGATTCGCCGCTTCTGCGACCGTATCGGCGTCGGCCGCAGCGACAACTGGATCGACTTGTCCGTGTTGGAGGATTGTGTCCGCGAAGAACTCAACCAAACCGCTTACCGGCGAATGGCCGTACTCAACCCGCTCAAAGTGACGATCACCAACTATGACCGGATTGAAGAACTGGCAGCGCCGAATCATCCCCAGCAGCCGGAACTGGGCGCCCGGACGGTGCCGATGAGCAGTGAACTGTGGATCGACGGCGATGATTTCATGGAGGAGCCGCCGTCGCCGAAAAAGTACTTCCGCCTCGGTCCCGGACGCGAAGTGCGTTTGCGCAATTCCTACATCATCAAGTGCGATGACTACGTCAAGGACGAAAACGGCGCGGTGATCGAACTGATCTGTTCCGCCGATCTCGATACCCTGGGCCGGAACCCGCAAGGCCGGAAGGTCAAGGGAATCATTCACTGGGTCTCGGCCGGGCAGGCGCGAAAGGCCCAGGTTCGCGTTTACGATCGCCTGTTCAACCGGGAGAACCCGGACAAAGCGAAGAATTATCTCGACGCCTTGAATCCCGAATCGCTCAAAGTGACCGAGGCCCTGGTTGAGCCGAGCCTGATGACGGCCGAACCGGGCGAGACGTTCCAGTTCGAACGGGTCGGATATTTTACCGTCGACAGCAAGGATTCGGCCCCGGGTCAGCCGGTTTTCAACCGAACCGTGACGTTGAGAGATACCTGGGCGAAAATGAAATAATTTCCCCAGGGCCCACCCTGTGCGGAATAGAAACCATCATGGAGAAATCAATATGAGCCTGCGTGTCTACAACACCATGAGCGGTAAAAAAGAAGAGTTTCAACCTCTGGTTCCGGGCCGGGTCGGCATGTACGTTTGCGGTGTGACCGTTTACGATTACTGCCATATCGGGCATGCCCGCGCCAATATCGTGTTTGACGTCATTTTCCGCTATCTGCAGTTTGCCGGCTACGAAACCGTTTATGTCCGCAATTACACCGATGTTGACGACAAAATCATCAATCGCGCCAACGAACGCGGGGTGTCGAGCCGGGCGATTGCGGAGGAATTCATCACCGCTTTCGACGAGGACATGGCGGCGCTGGGGCTGGTCAAACCGACTTACGAGCCGCGGGCGACCGAATATATCGAAAAAATTATCGAAATCTGCGCGGTATTGATCGACAAGGGCTTTGCCTATGAAGCGGGCGGAGACGTCTATTACCGGGTTGACCGCTTTTCCGACTACCTCAAGCTGTCCAAGCGCAATATGGAAGAGATGCAGGCCGGCGCGCGGATTGCGCCGGGCGAGCGGAAAGAAAACCCGATGGATTTCGCCCTGTGGAAAGCCGCCAAACCGGGGGAGCCGAGTTGGCAGTCGCCTTGGGGCGAGGGACGACCGGGCTGGCATATCGAGTGTTCGGCCATGAGTTCTTCTTTGCTGGGCGACAGTTTCGACATTCACGGCGGCGGCCGCGATCTGATTTTTCCGCACCATGAAAATGAAATCGCCCAGAGTGAAGCGGCCAGCGGCAGACCCTTCGCCAAGTATTGGATTCATAACGGCTTCGTTAATGTCAACCAGGAAAAGATGTCGAAGTCGCTGGGAAACTTTTTCACCATCCGCGATATTCTGCAGCAGTACGATGCCGAGGTGGTGCGCTTCTTTATCCTGACTTCGCACTATCGTTCGCCGATCGATTTTTCCGATCGCAACCTGGTCGAAGCCCAGGCCGGTTTGAGCCGTTTTTACGAAGCCCTGCTGCATGCCGAGCAGATGCTGGCGGGAGCGACGGAAGAGACCGGCGAAAGCACGCTCGGCAGCGAACTGGAAGCCAAATTCCGCGAAGCCATGGACGACGATTTCAACAGCGCCCTGGCAATCGGCCATCTGTTTGAAGGGGTGCGAACCATGAACCGCCTGGCCGGAACGAAAAAATTCCGTAACAAGGCCGATCCGGTTGCTCAGGTCAGGGATCTGCGCGAGACCGTGTTGAGTCTTGGCGAAGTTCTCGGCCTGTTCAATTCGGCACCGGCCCGGTGGCTGGAAAAAGTCAAACTGGCCGGGCTGGAGCGGCTCGACATCACCCGCGAGGAGATCGAGGAGCAGATTGCGGCGCGGCTCAGAGCCCGGGCGGAAAAAGATTTCGCCAAATCGGATGAGATCCGCGATGAGTTGGCGGCCCGGGGAATTGAACTGCTCGACGGCCGCGACGGCACCAGCTGGAAGCTGAACCCGACTCATTGAACCGTGCGGCAATGATCTGTGCTTGCTGCCGTTGAGGCGGCACGGGTCCCGGCAAAAGCGGCTTCTTGATCGACCTCTTTCCGTTTGCCGGAACGAAATCGCGGTTTTGGCGGACGCTTGTTGACGGCCTTTTCTATGGGGGATGGAACGACAGGATCGGGACGGTTGCTTCGGCGGAGCAGCCGTCCTTTGTTTATGCTTTTGTAAGTTGATCGGGAAGCGGATGGAAAAGACAGTTCTCAAGGCCGATTTGCTGCTGCTGCTGACCTCGGCGATCTGGGGTTTCGCCTTTGTCGCCCAGCGGGTCGGCATGGATCATATCGGACCCTATACCTACAATGCCCTGCGTTTTGCGCTGGGCAGCTGTTCGCTGTTGCCGCTGATCTATCTGAACGCGAAAAAAAGATCCGGTACTCACCCGGAGATTCCCCGGGGAAACGGCCGCGCAATCCTGAATGGCGGTCTGCTGGCCGGAATCGTATTGTTCGGCGGCGCTTCGTTTCAACAGATGGGGATGGTCTATACCACCGCCGGCAATGCCGGTTTCATTACCGGTCTGTATGTCGTTATCGTGCCGCTGCTGGGTCTGTTCTGGAAACAACAGCCCAAAGCGGGAACCTGGCTCGGAGCCGTGCTCGCAGCCGTCGGCCTCTATTTTCTCAGCGTGACCGATGAACTGACGATCTCTTTCGGCGATTTTCTGGTGTTGATCAGCGCTTTTTTCTGGGCCGCGCATGTGCTGTTGATCGGCTGGCTGTCGCCGCGGATGGATGCGCTGAAACTTTCCAGCGTCCAGTTTGCCGTTTGTGCGTTTTTCAGTTTTCTGGTCGCGCTGGTGGTCGAGACCTTCAGCGTCGACAGTATCCTGGCCGCTGCCGTTCCGATCCTCTACGGCGGGCTGTTTTCCGTGGGGATCGCCTACACCCTGCAGGTTGTCGCCCAGCGTCACGCCCATCCGGCGCATTCCGCCATCCTCCTCAGTCTCGAAGGCTCTTTCGCCGCCCTCGGCGGCTGGCTGCTGCTCGGCGAGGTTCTGGGGCTGCGCGGCCTGTTGGGTTGCGCTCTGATGCTGGCGGGAATGTTGTTGTCCGAGTTGTCGGTGTATTTGTTCCGAAGAACCTGAACAGGCGTCAGCCGGTTATCTCCTTTTGCTTATTTTGCCTGCAGCAGCGGGGGCAGATGGTTCCCGACGGTCGTGAAGTGGAACTGTTGCAAGTGCCGACCTTCCCCTGATCTCCGTTGCGACAAATGCAGGAACAGCACTATCTTGCGCCGTTTCCGGCGAGGTTTTACAATAAAAACCCTTGGCGCCGGACAGCGCTCTGTCCGCTGCCGCCCGCAGTACGGTCTTCCGCAGCGGCCGTCAGCTATGGACGTCGTTTCAGGAAGATCTTCACCCGGCAACCCGAAAATGGAGAGAGATATGCGACTTCTAGGCATCAGCGGTTCCTTGCGCAACGGTTCTTACAATACCAGACTGCTGGAATTATGCCGGGACCGGGTTCCGGCCGGGAGCGATTTTACTATTTATCACGGCGGCGCCCTGCCGTTCTACGATCAGGACCTGGACAAGGATGAAAAACCCGCTGCCGTAGTCGAACTGCTGGATCTCGTCCGCAAGACGGACGCGCTGTTGTTCGCCACGCCGGAATATAATTACAGCGTGCCCGCAACCCTGAAAAACACCATCGACTGGGCTTCCCGGCCGGCGTTCAATTCCGTCCTCAAAGGCCGTCCCGCAGCGATTATCAGTGCTTCCATGAGCGCTTTCGGCGGCTTGAGGGCGCAGATGCATCTGAAACAGATTCTCGGCGCCACCTTGACGCCGGTCTATCCCGCCCCTGAGTTTCTGCTGCCCCAGGCCCATGAAGTGCTGAGTGCCGATGGCGGCGTCCGCGATGCCGGTCTGGAGAAACGCCTGAGGGAATTTCTGCTCGGCTTCGTGGCTTGGGCGGATAAACAGCCGGCCGGCGCCTGATCCCGGCCGCAGAGCGGCTGCTGAAAGGCCGCTTCGGGCGGGCAAAATAAATCGTTTCCGCCCCGGGTTCCGATCTCCGTCGGCGTTGCCGTCGCCGTGTTACAGGTGCAGCGGCGGTTCCTGCAGAGCAGCCAGTTGTTCACGCAGTTCGAGGATGTGTTCGCCCCAGTAGCGGATGCTGTTGAACCAGGGGAAGGTGCGCGGAAAAGCCGGATCGTCCCAGCGCCGGGCCAGCCAGGCGCTGTAGTGAATCATGCGCAGTGTCCGCAACGGTTCGATCAACTGCAGTTCCTGCGGGTTGAAGTCGTAGAATTGATGATAGCCGGAAAGAATCTTTTCCAGTTGCCGCCGCTGCTGATCCTCTGCCCCCGACAACAGCATCCAGAGGTCCTGGATGGCCGGGGCCATGCGCGTATCGTCGAAATCGACAAAATGCGGGGCATTGTGACGCCAGAGCATGTTGCCGCTGTGGCAATCGCCGTGCACCCTGATTCTGACGACGGGGGAAAGGGCGGCGAAGCGCTGGTCGATCCGCTCCAGCAGGTCATTTGCCAGCGCGGCATAGGAATCCCGGTATTCGGCGGGAATGAAATTGTCCAGCAGAAAACGCACGGAGGCATGGCCGAAGCTTGAACTGTCGAGGACGGGGCGTGCGGTAAACGGTTTGCGCGCGCCGATCAGGTGAATGCGGGCGAGCAGGCGGCCAATGATTTCCAGGTGCTCGAGATTGTCCAACTCCGGTGCGTGCCCGCCGCGCCGGGGAAACAGGCTGAACAGGAAACCCTGGAAGTCGTGCAGGGTATTGCCGTCACTGTCCGTGCAAGGAGCCACGACGGGAAGCTCATGCTCCGCCAGTTCACGGGTAAACGCATGTTCCTCTTCAATCTGCGCCCTGTCCCAGCGCTCCGGGCGGTAGAATTTGGCAATCAGCGGCTCCCGGTTCTCAATCCCGACCTGATAAACGCGGTTTTCGTAGCTGTTAAGGGTCAGGATGCGGCAATCGCAGTGAAAACCGAGGGTTTCAACCGCATTCATGATGAAATCGGGGGTCAGTCGATCGAAGGGATGGATTGTCGTTCGGGTCATGTCTACCTCGTCAAGCAGTCTGCCGGCAGTGTAGTCCCGCCCGCAGGATAATGTAAACAAGCTAAAAAATGAAAAAACTTAAATAAGTATTTATTATTTTTTACAGATGCGTTAGTCTGTCCTCATCTTCGTCTGTCAATCTGCGCGACCTGATGGGGATTAAATGTGAAGAGTTTCGCCTGGTTTGTTACATTCCTCATGATCTTCCTCTGGTCCGTGGTGGCGGATGCGGAAACGGCCCGTTTGTTCGGCACGGTCCGCGATGCCGTTGACGGGCGGCCGCTGGATGCTGTCGAAATCGTCACTTCTCAGGAGTCCGGCGTTACGGCACCGGACGGTTCCTTCGAGTTGGACAGCGACGCTTGCGAACTGATTGTGCGCAAGCCGGGCTATCTGGCGCGCAGCGTCGCCGTCGATTTTCCCCTGCATCTGACATTGCAACCCATCCGGCCCAAAGCGCTCTATCTGTCCTATTGGGCGGCCGGCAGCCGGGACCTGCGCGAACAGTTGCTGCAACTGCTCGATCAAACCGGGATGAACGCCCTGGTGATCGATCTCAAATCCGTGCGCGGCGACATCGCCTTTCGCAGTCGATCCGCCCTGGCGGCGCGGATTGGAGCGCAGCAAGCCCGGACGCTCAAGGATCTGCCCGAATTCATGGCGGAATTGAAACGCCAGGGGATCTATGTCATCGGCCGCATTGTGGTGTTCAAGGATGACGCCCTGGCCACAGCCAGGCATGACCTGGCGGCGTTGACGCTGGATGGTTATCTGTGGGAAGACCGGGATAAAATCAGCTGGTCCGACCCGTTCAATGAAGAGGTTTGGGATTACAATATCGATCTGGCGGAAGAGGCGGCCCGCTTGGGGGTGAATGAGATCCAGTTCGATTATGTGCGGTTCCCGGCCCGGTCCGATCTGGTGTTCTCCAAAGAAAACACCGGGACCAATCGGGTTGCCGCCGTCAATGGTTTCCTGCGGCGCGCCAAAACAAGGCTGGAACAGTATCCGGTGATGGTCGCGGCCAATATTTTCGGCTATACCTGCTGGAAACACAAGGACCAAAAGATCGGGCAGCGGTTGACGGATCTGTCGGAGTATGTCGATTATCTGTCGCCGATGCTTTACCCGTCCGGTTTCTCCCACGGGATTCCCGGCTACGAAAATCCGGTGGCTCATCCCCATGAAGTGATTTTGCATTCTTTACGGAAAGCCGAGGAACTGACCGGTCTGCCGGCGGTGCGTTTTCGTCCCTGGCTGCAGGCGTTCAGAGATTATGCCTATGATCGCAGAAGCTTTCATGCCGCCGACATTCATGCCCAGATCAATGCCAGCGAGCTCAACGGCAGCCACGGCTGGATGTTGTGGAACGCCGCCAGTCGTTTCAGCCTGGCGGGATTGCAGCAGAATGTTCCGCTGGGTAAATTGAGCCTGCTCGATGCCGCTCCGCGAGCGGAGGACGAGGCCATTCTGACCCGTTATGAAGAGCGGGATTTCCTTTATCCGCCGCTGTAATTTCGGCTCACACCCGGTCAGGCGCAGAGCAGGTACGCCAGCAGCGTGACGACGGTGCCGAGCAGGGCGCCGAGGAAAACTTCTCTGGGGCTGTGAATATTCATCAGCAACCGGCTCTGACTGACCAGCACGGCCAGGAGCAGCACCAGCAGGCCGATCAGGAAACTTCCCCCATAAAGGAAGGTCGACACGGCGATGGAAAAAGCCACGGCTGCGTGACCGCTCGGCAATCCGCCATGCAGGGGCCGGCCGTAATTGAACCGCGACTTTAACAGGACGATCAGGATAATGACGATCAAAAGGGCGCCGACCGGAACGGTTCCCTGCGGTTCCTTGGCCAGGGTCGGGCTGCTGTCGAAGAGGGGGAAAACATGCCCCGAGAGCACCAGGTAACCGAGAATCACGGCGCCGACGCTGGTCACCAGCACTGCTCCGGCGGAGACATCCTTGGCCAGTTTGGCCAGTTCGTGATACTCGTCGGTGACCAGATCGACCACCGCTTCAATGGCGGTGTTCATCAATTCCGCGAAAATGACCAGGATCGCCGCCAGCACCAGCAGAAAAAATTCCAGCGCCGTGATTTTGAAGAACAGGGCCAGAAAGACCACGGCCAGCGCGGCAAAAAAATGGTAACGTACATGGCGCTCGCTTTTCGCGGCCCAGAGAATCCCTTCGATGGCGCAGTTCAGACTTTCCAGCCAGCTTGTCGGTTTCATCGCAGCTCCCGTGCCCGTTTGTACAAAGATAACAGCCCGGCGTCAAATCACAATCTCTATCCCGGCGTTTACTCCGTGGAAAAAAACGGCTAAGCTCTGTTTTTCCAACCTGAACCACTGACTGATTCAGGTTCATTTTTAAAAAGGGTTGCCAATGAACGACGAGCGTTTTGATGATGACGGATTGAGTACGGGTGAGGAAGATTTTGCCGCCATGTTCGAGGCCAGCCTGGCCGCTGTCGGGCGACAGCTGGAGCCGGGGGACAAGATCGAAGGGACGCTGCTGCAGATCGGCACGGACTGGACTTTTCTCGACGTCGGTCAGAAAGGGGAAGGAGTGCTGGCAACGGCCGAGTTGCTGAACGCCGAGGGCGAGCCGCAATACCGGGCCGGCGATAAGCTGGCGGTTTATTTTCTTTCCCGTTCGGGCGGCGAACTGCGGTTTACTACCCGTATCGGCGGTGGCGGCAATTCCGGCACCGAACAGTTGGAACATGCTTTTGCCAATGGTATTCCGGTCGACGGCAAAGTTGAAAAAGAGATCAAAGGCGGCTATGAAATCGCGCTGACGGGTCAGGTCCGCGCTTTCTGCCCTTTTTCGCAGATCGGGTTGCGGGCGGGCGATCCGGCCGAGTTGATCGGCCGGAACCTGTCATTCAAGATCTCCCGGTTCGGCGAGCGCGGCCGTAATATCGTTGTCTCGCACCGGGCGATTCTGGATGAAGAACGCCGAAGGCAGCGCGAAAGCCTGCGTGACACCCTGAAGGAGGGAATGATCGTCAAGGGGACGGTGACCAATATTCTCGATTTCGGCGCCTTTATCGATATCGGCGGATTGGAAGGCCTGCTGCCGATTTCCGAAGTCAGTTACGGCCGGATCGACGACATCAGCACTCTCCTCCGGATCGGCCAGGAGCTGGAAGTGGCGGTGAAAAGGATCGATTGGGACAACAATAAATTTTCTTTCAGTCTGCGTGACACCCGGGCCAATCCCTGGAACAAGGTCGGCTCCGTCTACACAATCGGCGGCCGGTATCCCGGCAAGGTCAGCCGTCTGGCCCCGTTCGGCGCTTTCGTCACACTGGAAGACGGGATCGACGGTCTGTTGCACATCTCCAAGATCGGTGCGGAAGGGCAGCGCATTCGCCATCCGCAGGATGTGCTCAAGGTCGGTCAGGAACTGCAGGTGGTGATCGAAAAGATCGACCGGGAGGAACAGCGGATTGCCCTGGCGCAGGCCGGAACACAGAGCGAGGCGGCAGAGCGCAGCTACAGCGATACCCCAGTGACCAGCGGTATGGGGACTTTGGGCGATCTGCTTCAACAAGCGCAGCGGAAGAAAGAGCGAAAAAAGCGTTGAAAAAAGAAACCACGTCACGTTCGGCTATTTTATTCGTCGTCTGCACGGCCCAGTTCCTGATGCCTTTCATGATGTCGTCGGTGGGCGTGGCGCTGCCGGTGATGGGACGGGAGTTTGCGGCCAGCGCGCTGCAACTGGGGCTGGTGGAAACAACTTACGTGCTGTCGGCATCGATTTTTCTGCTGTCGATGGGGCGGATCGGCGACATTCACGGCCGCCGGCGGATTTTCCAGTATGGGGCGCTGATTTTCGGCTGCGCCGGGGGGGCGATTTCCCAGGCCTGGTCGATCGAGGCGGTGATTATCCTGCGTTTTCTGCAGGGCATGGGCGGTTCCATGGTCATGGCCACGGGTATCGCCATGGTGGTTTCCGAATTTCCTGCCCAAGAGCGGGGCAAGGCCCTGGGTATTACCGTGGCCTGCGTCTATGCCGGAATTTCCTGCGGACCTTTTGTCGGCGGGCATATGGTCAGTGTTCTGGGCTGGCGTTCGCTGTTTTATCTGCTGTTGCCGCTCAGCCTTCTGATCTGGGCGGTGACGCGCATGAAAATCAGGCGGGAATGGGCCGAGTCCAGAGGCGAACCGTTTGATTGGAAAGGTGCGGCCTGCTACTCGCTGGCAGTGATGCTGCTGGTGATCGGGGTGTCCAATTTAAATCACGGCTGGTGGGCCTGGCTGCTGCTGGTCGGCGCCAATCTCGGTTTTTTTGCTTTCATCCGGCAGGAATTGCGTACTCCCTATCCGCTGCTCGACATCAACCTGCTGCGCAACAACCGGGTGTTCGCCCTGAGTAACCTGGCGGCGCTGTTCAACTATGCCGCCACTTTCGGGGTGACTTTTTTCCTCAGCCTGTATCTGCAATACGTCAAAGGGATGGAGCCGAACCAGGCGGGCACGGTTCTGATCGCGCAGCCGATCGTGCAAACCGTCTTTTCTCCGTTTTGCGGGCGTCTGTCCGACCGTGTTCCGGCCGCATACGTGGCCACGGTCGGCATGGCTTTCTGCGCCTTGGGGCTGGCGACGGCCGCATGTTTAGGGCCGGATTCGTCTCTGGTCCAGATCTTTGCCCTGCTGATGTTTCTCGGTATCGGGTTCGCACTGTTCTCCTCGCCCAATGTCAGCATGGTCATGGGCAGTGTCGATTCCCGCCATCTGGGGGTGGCCTCCGGCCTCAATTCCAGTATGCGCACCCTGGGGATGATGACCAGCATGATGATCATCACTTTGATTTTCTCTTACCTGATGCACGGTCAGCCGGTCACCAGCGAAACCGAACCATGGTTTCTTGCCAGCATGCGTCTGGCCCTGATGATTTTCTGCGGGCTTTGTGTCGTCGGGATCGGATTTTCCCTGGGGCGGGTAAGAAAGCAACCATGAGCAGGTGCGCCCGGCGGGGTCGTTGTCGCGTCATTGCCGGAGTGCTGCTGGCGGGGTTGGTGGCCCTCCTGCCGTTTGACCGGTGCTGCGCGGCGTCGGTTCCGGATATCGAGCAGCAGATCGGCCAGATGCTGATGGTCGGCTTCCGGGGCGCTGAGCTCGAGGCCGGTCACTGGATTCTGGACGCGGTGAAAAAGGGGAAGCTGGGTGGCGTGGTGCTGTTCGACCGGGATCTGGCCTGTCCCGACCGGCCCAGGAATATCATTTCTTCAGCGCAATTGAAACGCTTGACCCGGCAACTGCAGCAGGCTGCCGCCGTGCCGCTGTTGATCGCCGTGGATCAGGAGGGTGGACGGATTGTCCGCCTGAAAAGTTCCGCCGGGTTTCCCCCCAGCCCCAGTCACACACAACTGGGCGAGAGCAACAATCCGGACGTCACCGCGACTGAGGCGCGGGCCGTCGCAAAAACCCTGGCCGCACACGGGATCAACCTCAACCTGGCACCGGTGGTCGATCTGTGCGCCAACCCCCGCAATCCGGTCATTGTCCGTCATCAGCGCTGTTTTTCCGCTGATCCGCGCAGCGTCACCGCCCATGCCGCCGCCTGGATCGGAGCCCATCACCGGCAGCATGTCCTGACCGCGCTCAAGCACTTTCCCGGCCACGGCAGTTCGCTGAGCGACTCTCATCTCGGCTTCAGCGACATCAGCAAGACCTGGTCGCCGGACGAACTGATTCCCTATCGCGAATTGATCGCATCCGGGCTGGCGGATACGGTCATGACCGCCCATGTGTTCCAGCGTCGGCTCGACGCGGACTATCCCGCTACATTGTCGCCGCTGATCCTGCACGGACTGCTGCGGCAACGGCTCGGCTTCCGGGGGCCGATCCTGTCCGACGATCTGCAGATGGGCGCCATCCGTCATCATTACAGTTTTGCCGAAAGCATTCGTTTGGCCCTGGCGGCCGGCGTTGATCTGCTGTTGTTCGGCAACAATCTGGTGCACGACGAAAAAATCGTCGATCGGGCCATCACCGTGATCAGGGACCTGATCGTCGCGGGAAAGCTCGACCCCGAACGGGTGTACCGTTCCTACCTTCGCATGCAAACACTGAAGCAGCGTCTGAGCAGCCTTTCCGGAGAGGAATCACAGCGTCGGTAATGACCGGCCGCGGTGCGCTGGAAGGGTGTTTTCAGCGGCCGTGCCGGGTGAAAAACAGGCCGCCGAGAAAAAACAACAGCGATACGCCGAGGCCGAAATACAAAGGCGGGACGGTCGAAAGGCCGAACAGGCCGGCAACGATGACGCAGGCCGGCGCGATGAAAATCGACAGCGCTCCGGCCCGGCGCAGTCTGTCACCGCCCAGGTAGACGGCGAACAGCAGCGGCACGCACAGGGTTGCTCCGCGCAGACCCATGGACAGAAAACTCCAGTCCATGATTGCGGAGCCGAGATTGAACAGCAGCAGTACAAACGCGGACAGCACCACGACCGCGGTCAGCGCCCGGAAAAAGGTCAATTCACGGCGATCACCGGCCGGCCGGCGCCGCAGGACATCGCTTTTCAATGTCGTGGCAACGCCCAGCGCCAGCCCCGAAGCGGTGCCGACGGCGGCGATCAGCAGGGTCGCGAAAGCGATTCCGGCAAACGCGGACGGCAGGTTTTCCAGAATAAAGGTGGGCAGGGCCAGGGCGCTTTCCAGTTCCGGGCGGCTGTGGCGCATATAGAGGCCGACAAGGATTCCCAGAAAACCGAGGGGCGGAATCAGTACGGCGCTCAGTAACGCGCCGCTGCGCGCCGTGGTGCCGTCCCGGGCGGAAAAGATCGCCTGCAGATAGGTCTGGGTGGAAATCACGCCGATGATCATCGACAGCAGGTCGGAGATTCCCTCCCTGACCCCGTAACCGAACAGGCTGAACCAGGGGAAAGCGGGAAAAGACTCCCGCAGGTTGCTCCAGCCGCCGCTCAGGTTCAGCACCCACAGTCCGGCCACGATCATGGTCAGATAAATCAGCACCATCTTGATGATGCCGGTCAGTCCGGCGGCCTTCATGCCGCCGCCGAGAGTAAACAGGATCACCAGCAGGGCCGACAGCGCCGCACTCCAGATCAGTTTTAAATCGAACAACGCGGCCAGAATCGCACCACAGGCCAGCAATTGCGCCACGATCTGGATAAACATGCCCAGAGCGGTAAACAGGCTGGCGGCAACGCGCGCCCGATTGCCGTGATAGCGGGAGATGAATTGCGGAATGGTTTCAACTTCGCTGTCGCGTAACGGCACCGCCAGGAAAACACCGAGGAACAGGCAGGCCAGTCCCGCACCGAGGGTGAACCACCAGGCCGACAGGCCGTACAGGAAGGCCAGTTGGGCGGTGCCGATGGTCGACGCGCCGCCGACCAGAGTGCCGGTGATGGCACCGAACACATTCCAGTTGCCCGCCTGGCGTCCGCTCAGGGAGAAATCGCCGCTGCTCTTGGCTTTCGCCTTACCGCCCCAGGCCATGAGCAGAATGATGGCCAGGGTGGCGGCAAAGGCCGCCAGGAAAGAAAGGTGACTCGTTACAAGGTTCAATTTTCAACCGGTCATGGCGCAATGGGAAATCGACAATTATGCAAACCCGTTATGTTTATCACTTTGAGCGGGTGCGGCCAAGTTTGTTCTGCCTTTTTATCCGGCGGGTTGCCGGCGGCTTTTTCCCGCTGCGGCGCAAATTATTTTTTTGCAGGCGTGGCCAGAAATTCCCCCTTGCCCACGGGGACTGAACAGGTGGTGAACTCAGGGTCCGCCTGGACCAGGGCGATAAACGGCGCCAGTTGTTCGGCATGCGAGACGGCGTTGTCGACGATCAGCAAGCCGCCGGGCCGCATCACGCGTTTCAACTGCGGCCACCAACCCGGGTATTCCGGGCGCTCGGAATCGAGAAAAATCAGGTCGTAGGCGTGCTCCCGGGTCTGGGCAAGGACATCGCCGGCATTGGCCCGCACCTGCCTGATCCTGGAGGACAAATGAGTGCGGGCGAAATTCTCAGCGGCAAGACCGTGTTTGTATGGAGACAGCTCGATGGTCGTGACTTCTCCATCCGTGGCGGCGGCGGCCGCCGCCAGCCAGAGGGTCGAATAACCGTTCGACGTGCCGATTTCCAGAATGCGCCGGGCATTTGTCGCCCGGATCATAAGCGCCAGGAACTCCCCGGTGTCGCGGGTGATATTCAGCATGCGCCCTGCTCGTTCGGTGATGGTTTCGTCGTTTGTTGCGCCGAAGCGCTCCAGTTCGGTTAATAACTTTTCCAGTGCTGCGTTCATGGATATCCCTCTGGAGTCGGTCGTCGGGATGAGCGATAGAGTGCTGCCGTCCGTTCCGATATCCGGTTATCCGGCAGGCTTTCCGGCAAGGTTGTTTTTCAGGATCGCCACCATTTTATCAATTTCATCCGCCGTTACCACCAGCGGGGGCATGAGCCGGATCGTGCGTTCCTTGGGTGAATTTATCAGCAGCCGGTCATGCCGGCATTTATCGACCAGGTCGGCGCCCTTTGTGCTGCGCAAATCGAAAGCGATCAACAAGCCCTTTCCCCTGATGTTCTCGATCTCAAAGCTGCGGGATAATTCCTCCAGCTTCCGGACCAGGTGGTCGCCCATTTTGCGGCAGTGATTGATCAGGTCCCGGTCCAACAGCTCTTTCAGCACCGCCAATCCGACCGCCATGGCCAGCGGCTGCGCCGTATAGGTGCCGCCCTGATCGCCGGGGTCGAAAATATTCAGGCGCTCTTGTGCCAGGACCGCCGAGAGCGGAAATCCTCCGCCGATGCCCTTGCCCAGGGTCATGATGTCCGGTTCGACACCGTAATGTTCGTAGCCGAACAATTTTCCGGTTCTTCCCATCCCGGTCTGGATTTCATCAAAGATGAGCAGAATGTTCTCCCGGTCGCACAGGCTGCGCAGTTGGTTGACATACTCAACCGATGCGACATTGACCCCGCCTTCACCCTGAATCGGTTCGATCATGACGGCGCAGGTTTGGTCGGTAACCGCTTTCCGGGCCGAATCGAAATCATTGAAAAGCGTTTTGACAAAGCCTTGGGTTTTCAGTTCGAACAGGCTGTTCCATTGTTCTTTCCCGGTTGCGGACATGGTCGTCAGGGTGCGGCCGTGAAAACCCCGTTGCGTCGTGATAATGTCGGCAGCGCCGTTTTTGTATCGGGCGCCGAACTTGCGCGCCAGCTTGATCGCGCCCTCATTCGCTTCGGCACCGGTGGAGGCGAAAAATACGCGGTTGAAACAGCAGTGTTCAAGCAGTAAAGCCGCGTACTCCAGCATGGGCAGGTTGTAGAACGCGGGGCTGGCGTTAACCAGTTTGCGCGATTGCCCGCTCAGCGCAGCGGCAATGGCTGCGGGGGAATGGCCCAGGCAATTCACCGCCCAGCCGCCGATAAAATCCAGATAATGCCGGCCTTCGGTATCGACGAGATCAAGGCCGTGGCCTTCGAGCATGACTACTTCGGGCCGGTCCGTGACCCGGAGCAGTTTCGTCGCTGCAATTTGCATGAGTTCGGTTTTGTTCATGGCGGTCCTTTGCTATTCCGTTGGGTCGTTATAAAAGGGTGAAGATTGGTCCGGCAAAACGCTGCCGCCGCCGTTTCCGTCAGCGTTCAGTGGTCGCCAGTTTGAGGGCCAGTCCGATAAAGACGACTCCCGCCACCCGGTTGAGGGCTTTCTGGATCGAAGTCGATCGGTTCAGCCACTGCCCCAGTGTTCCCGCCAGTAAAGCGATCCCGCCGAAAACCAGAATGGTGGCGACAATAAAGAGGCCGCCGAGACACAGGATCTGAATCTGGACCGGCCCCCTTGCGGGGTCGGCGAACTGGGGCAGAAAGGCGAGAAAGAAGATCGAGACTTTGGGATTGGTGATATTCATGATGATCCCGCGGCGGTAGAGTTTGCCGTAACGGGCGGCGCCGGCGGCGCCGGCGGCGATCGGCTTAACCGGAGCGCGAAAAGCCTGCCAGGCCAGGTAGACGAGATAGGCCGCACCGACATATTTCAGCAGAGTAAAGGCCGGCTCCGAAGTCTGGAAAATAACGGCCACGCCGAAAGCAACGGCCGTGCTGTGTGCGATCAGGCCGGTACAGAGGCCGGACATGACGGCCATCCCGGCACGGCGGCCGTGCCGGGCCGACTGGGTCAGAACGAAGATGTTATCCGGTCCGGGAGCCAGGCCGAGCAGGATGGAAGCGGAAAAAAAGGCGATCAGGTTTTCGGGCGTCAACATGTCGGGTCGCAATCCGCCGGGCCGTCCGGGCAATGAAGTGGAAGCCGCTGCGCGGCAATTGTTCGCTGTCGGTTCGCGGTGATGCGATTGTAGAACTGAAAATCCGTCGGGGGCAAACCCTTTTTCGCGGGCGTGCCCGGCATGGTCGCTAGTTTTTTCCTCCCCAGCGCCACCTTGGTTTGTCACCCTTTTTACAGCAGATCAGCAGAAGCAGGGCGGTCAACAGAGTCAGGGCGGTGTAAAAGGCTGCGGCGTCATGATGCGGATGAAAGACAAGGGGTAAGATTCCGGCTGCGGCGAGATAAATCAGCAAAACCAGCCGGCCCTGCCAACAGCAGGGGAAGCCCCATCCCCAGCCGTATTTTTTAGCCGGAAACCAGATCTTTTTCATCGTCCTTCTTTCGATTGCAACGGGTTTGGCCTTCAGGTTCGTGTCCCTGCCGTCCCTGTGGCGATCAGGTTGCTGAAATTCCGGTACAGGGCGGTGGCGGCGGGAGTCTCCGTGACCGCGGCGAGAACGGCCTGAACATCCCGGCCCAGCGCTTTCAGGGCGTCACTCTGCTGTTCCACATAGGAGCGCATGATCGCGGCATTGTATTCCGGATGAAATTGTACGCCCCAGGCCGAGGGACCGATCCTGAACGCGTGGTGCGGTTCGTAGCCGTTGGCGGCCAGGTGAATTGCGCCCGGCGGCAAGGCGAGTACCGATTGCGCATGGGTGGCATGAACGGCGAATGTCGGCGGCAGTCCGGTGAAAATCGGATCGCCCAGGTGGTTTTCGGTCAAATGAATGCGGACGGTGCCGACTTCTTTCCCGCGGGGATGGAAACCGACCTCGCCGCCGCCGGCCCGGGCCAGAAGCTGATGCCCGTAGCAGATGCCGAAAATCGGGATTTCCGCCCGCAGCAGTTTTTTCAGCCATTCTTCAAGGGCCAGGCTCCAGGGCAGGTTGTCGGTGACCATGGAATGCGATCCGGTGACGACGGCGCCGGCGCAGGTCCCGACGTCGGGCAGGGATTCTCCGCGTTCCACATCGACCACAGCGACGGGAACAGCGATATCGCCCAGGGCGGCGCTGGTCCATTGGTCGAAATCGCCATGCCGCTCCAGGGTCGCCGGAAAAGTCGTGCCGACTTTCATCACATACAGGGTTTTCATCAAGCTGTCCAAGGGAGATAGATCAGAAGCAGAACCTGAGCCGCTTACGGGCTCAAGCGCAGGATATCTTCTCAATATATACACTCTGTTGGCGGAATGCTATCGGCAAAGCTGAGTTTGGCGGTGTTCCCGGAAGGGAGGGGGCTGTGCTCCGGCCCCGTTCGTCGAGCGTGCCGGAGCCGGTGAGCAGTCCGCAATACCGGCCACCGCGGGATCAGGGTCGGTAAGCGAACGAATCCGGGGATTGTTCCCGCCGTCGCTGCTTCAGTGGTGCAGGATTTTATCCACTTTTACGTTCGCCGCATCCAGGCCTTTGCAGCCGCAGCAGCCACTGCAGCAGCCGGGACGGCTGCCGCGTGCCGACCTGACGCTTCCGACAATGGCGCGGACTGAGAAGCAGGCGGCCACGGCAACGATGGCCAGAGCGATGAACAGATCCCAGGAAAACATGGCGTTCCTTTCGAGGTTGTCCGGCAGGCTGTTTAAATCGCCCGTCAGAGGAAAAAGTGAGTCCCCACCTGGTAGATCAGAACCGCCATGACAAACCCCAATGCGGTGTTGAAAGTGGTCGCAAAGAGCGCCCAGCGCCAGGACGATTCCCTGGCCATGGTCACCACGGTGACGAAACAGGGGGCGTAAAGCAGGACGAAAATGATCAACGCCAGGGCGGTAAAACGATTCCATTGCGGATCGCCGGCGATGCGGCTGGACAAGGTTTCCGCAGCTTCCGGGTCGACATCGCCGAGCGAATAGGCGGTTCCGAAGGTCGAGACGATCACTTCCTTGGCGGCGAAACCGCCGACCAAGGCAATATTGGTCCGCCAGTCAAAGCCGGCCAGGCGGCTGACCGGTTCGAGCAGGCTGCCGACCCTGCCGGCGATGGAGTGGCGCAGGGCCGCCTGACCCTGAAGATTGTCAAGATTCAGTAACGCCGCTTCCCGTGCTTCACCGGCGGCAACATTCTGAACCACCATTTGTCGCTGCGCTTCGAACTGAGCCACCCGGGTGTCGGGCAGGGTGGGAAAGGTCATGGCCGCCCACAGCAGGATGGAAACCGCCAGGATCACGGTTCCCGCTTTTTTGATGTATTGCCAGGTCCGTTCCCAGGAGTGCATGAAGACGCCGCGCAGGGTCGGCAACCGGTAGGGAGGCAATTCCATGATAAAGGGCGTCGAATCCCCTTTGATCACCGTCGAACGGGCGAACTTGGCGACCAGCAGGGCCATGATCCAGGCCAGCAGGGTGATGGAAAACATCATCCGGGCCTGGTTTTCGGCGAAAAAGGCCGCGATCAGCAGCAGAAAAACCGGCAGTTTGGCGCCGCAGGGCATGAACGGAGCGGTCAACAGGGTGGCCAGTTTCTCTTTGGGGCTGCGCAGGGTCCGCGTGGCCATGATGCCCGGTACCGCGCAACCCCCGGCGATTCCGCCGGAGATAATGAACGGCATGGCGGAATAGCCGTGCAGGCCGAAAATGCGCAACACCCGGTCCAGCATGTAGGCGACGCGGGCCATGTAGCCGGAATCCTCCAGGAACGAAATCATCACGAACATAATCGCGATCAGGGGGACAAAGCCCATCACCCCGCCGACCCCGTCGATGATGCCGGATACGACCAGGGATTGGACGAAACCGGCGGGAATGATTGCGGTCGCGGCGTCGGAAAGCCGGCCGAAGAAGGTTTCCAGCCAGCCCATCGGTATTTCGCCGACGGTAAAAGTGATCTGAAACATGGCATAGAGAATCGCCACCATGATGATCGGGCCCAACAGGCGGTTCACCAGAACTTTGTCGATCATGGTGCTGAGATCGATGCGATCCTGCTGCGATCTTTCCTGGACGACGACGTCCTGGCGTAAAATCGAGTTGATCAGGCCGTAACGATAGCCGGAGATGAGGGCTTCCGGCGTGGTGTTGAGGGTGGTCAGGCAGTGCTCCCTGGTTTTGAGCGCCAGGAGTTCCAGGCGCTCGGCGACATCGTTGTCGGCACGGCCCTGACGAATGATTTCCTCGTCGTTTTCAAGGTATTTCAGGGCGACCCAGCGGGCCGGGTAGCGCTCGGTCAGGTGAAAATTTTTGTCGATAATTTTCGCCATTTCATCAAGCGCCAGGTCGATATCGGTGCCGTAGGAAATCTGCAGCGGTTCCCACTCGCCATCCCTCAAATCGGCGTAACTGACGGCCTGAGTCAGCAACTCTTCCTTGCCCTGGCCGGAACGGGCGACGGTTTCGACGACCGGGCAGTTGAGCAGCCGGGACAGCTTTTCGCGGTCGATTTTCAGCCCCTGCTTATGGGCGCTGTCCATCATATTCAGCGCCAGCACCACCGGAACGCCCAACTCAAAAAACTGAACGGCCAGATACAGGTGGCGTTCCAGCATGGTGGCGTCGACGATATCAACGACGATATCCGGTTTTTCTTCAACCACAACCGAGCGGGCCACCAGTTCTTCCTGCGAATAGGCCGAAAGGGAATAGGTCCCGGGCAGATCGATCAGCTTGATCCGGGTGCCCTGATGGTTCAGCAAACCTTCCTTGCGTTCGACGGTGATGCCGGGATAGTTGCCGACATGCTGCCTGGCGCCGGTGATCGAATTGAACAGCGTTGTTTTTCCGGAGTTGGGATTCCCGGCTAAGGCGATGGTTGTGGCGGTGTTCATCATGCTTGGTTCTCCAACCTCTCGACAAGGATGTAATCGGCTTCGTTGTTGCGTAACGTCAGGGTGAAATTTTTCAGCCGGATGGCGACCGGATCTTTCAGCGGCGCCCGGCCGGTTATTTTGAATTCCGTCCCCGGCGACAGGCCCATGTCGCGCAGACGCCGGCCGATTTCCCCCTCGGCGGTGATGGAAATGATGCGACCGCGATCCTGGGTCGCCAGTTGACGTAATGAAACCGGCATGTCGGGTCTCCTGTAGGTCCTGCCGCGGCAGTGAATTTCGAGCAGGGAGGCGCTGTTGGCCCTCGGTGAAATAGAAAATGAAAACGATTTTCGAATAGAGCTTACGAAAGGCTAGGAAAAGAGTCAAGAAGAAAACAAATACGTGAATAATTTAGATATTTGTCTGCTGTGCCGGGCGGCAACGCCGGTGACCGCTCTCGGTATGCCGGTGCGTAGGTTGCCGATAAAGTTTGTCCGCTGACCTCGGGTATGGCATAGTTCCCACTGATGTCGATTTTCGGCGTCTAGTGTCAGTCCGTGTTGGAACGAGTTTTTATCCGGCCCGCTATCGCAGTCAGCCCCGGCTTTCCGTCCGGAACAGCATGGGTCGCCCCCGGAAGCCCGGGGCAGGGGTTGTGTCAAGGAGGATTCAATGGCTTTACGTTTTCTGCTTCTTTGCGTTTTCGTTATTTCGACGGCCGCAACGGCATCTGCGGATACCGTCGATATCGGTTTCAATGACGAAAGCTTCCAGCTGGTTTATGAAAAAGGGCTTTCGCAGGATGATTATGGAACCACATTGTTCAATGGCCGGTTTCTGTATAACGGCGACGAGGAAACCAAACTGGGCAGTCTGGGGCTGGATTTTGTCGGCCGACCGGGCAATATCGCAGGGCTCGGACTGGGTGCGGGCGCCAAAGTCTATGTCGGAAAGACTGATCCGGATATCGATTTTATCAATCTCGGCATCGGCCTGCTTGGCGATTATGTTTTTCCCCAACTGCAGGGTCTGGGGATCTCCGCCCGGCTGACCTATGCGCCCAAGGTGTTCTCCTTCCGCGACTCGGAGCGCCTGCTTGAAAGCGAGGTGCGCCTGACCTATGCGGTGCTGCCCAAGGTGAGGCTCTATCTCGGTTATCAGCATATCCGCCTGGATGTGGAAGACCGGCGGGGGCACTCCACCATCGACGATTCCATCCGCATCGGTTTCGTCGGTTCGTTTTGACGCCGGGCCCGGAACAGGGAAATTTTCCGGGTTGTTGCTCTGCGGCCGGAACTGTGCGCAATTCCGGTCGTTGATGCAGTCAGGAATATCAGGCCCCGCCGGGCTGCCGTTGGTTTCAGCCGGGTGCCGTCAGGCGGGGCGTTCAACGGGCCGCTACCGTGGCATGGTTGCCGTCAAGACGCGCCGATCCGCCCCGGCCGGCTGACCCGCTTCTGCAGAGAGGCAACGCAAACGGCGGGCAAAAAGACTGGAATCAACCCATTACGGCTAGTCCGACAAATAGTATTCGACTGTCGATACAACCCTGACCCGTTTGATATGGGGGTTGTTTTTGTCCCTGGCGTTGATGCTGAACACGCCCTGCGATGCGCGCTTTATTTTACCCAGCCTGCTGTTGGAATCTTCGGCGAATTTTGTCGCCACCTCCCGCGCTTTCTTGGTCGCTTCCTCGATCATTTCCGGCTTCACCTCATTGAGGCGGGTGAAAATATACTCGGTTTTGGATTGATAATTCGCGCCGGTAAAAGCGATCCCCTGTTTGCCGAGGCGACTCAAATTGCCCATAACGGCGCGAACGGTTTCGATATTGCCGGAGTAGACCGTTACGGTTTGCACGGCCGTATATCTGAACTGCGCCGGTTGACCGCTGCCGTATTGCTGGGCGGATTTATCGGTGATGGCGGGGGACGACAGGGTTATTTCCGCCTGTTCGATTCCCTGTGCCTGCAGAAATTCGACGATTTTAGCGGTGCTGCTCTCGATCGCATCGTACAGTCCGGCCAGGTCGTTGTCCGCGGCCGAGAACTGAATCGGCCAGATCACGATATCCGCGGGATACTCCCGCTCGGACAGGCCCTTGACCGTGACGGAACGCTCATATTCTTTGAATTCAATCGCGGCGGAACCCAGCAGGTATCCAAGCGACGACAACCCCAAAAGAATGCAGATACCGATGATTGCAGCGCTGATTTTGTGATTATCCATCCGTTTAATCCTTGCAACAGAGGTGATTCTCCGAAGTTTTTCGCAGGGAAAATATCCGCGGAGAGTGAATCGGCAAATCGGAATAACGGCTCATTATACCAGATCCGGAGGGCTGGCGCCGGAGCCCCGGGCCTGACAGGTTCCGCCGAGTCCGCCTGCCGTCAAACCGCCAGGTCCTCTTTTTCCGGCTCGTCCGTCTTGCCCGACGGAAAGAACAACGCGACGCCGAAGGCCAAAGGTCCCAGGCGGCCGATGAACATGAGGCCGACCAGAATCAGTTTGCCGATGGGTGTGAGTTGGGCGGTGATGCCCGTGCTCAGGCCTACGGTTCCAAGCGCAGATGCCGACTCGAACAGCAACCCCTCAAACGGCTGGGTTTCCGTCAAGGCAAGCAGGTAGCAGCCGAGGAACAGGGCCGCTGCATAAAAGCCGAGGCTTGCGATGGCGACCCGGACCCGCGCGTCGGGAATCCCTTTTCCCCAGAACGTGACTTTTTCACGGCCCAGAATGGAACTGCGGATAACTCCGAAGAGGGCTGTGAAGGTGGTCGTTTTAAGACCGCCGCCGGTGCCGGCCGGAGAGGCCCCGACGACCATCAGAAGGATGATCAGGAACAGCGATGCCTGGGATATCTTGCCGATCGGGATGGTGTTGAACCCGACCGTTGTGATGGACGTCATGACCTGGAAGCAGGCCGCGGTCAATCTTTCATCCGGCGGGAGATTCTGAATCGTCGGCTCGGCAACAAAGAAAAGCGCTATCGCCACGAGACTCAGCCAGGCGGTTGTCACCATGATGATGTGGGTTGTGAGGGTGAGCCGCCGGGTTTTGCCGATCAGCCTTCTCCAGCCGTCGACAAAAACGATGAACCCGATTGCTCCGAGATAGCTCAAAGTCCCCAGGATGATATTGACCGATACATTATCGCGTAACCGCTCGAAGCTGTCATCGTAAAGCCCGAAACCGGCGGTACAAAAAGCCGAGACGCTGTGAAACAGCGCGGACCACAGCGGGTTTTCGATTCCCGCATGGCTGAAGGCGGGAAGCAGGGCGAGGGCTCCCGCCGCTTCCGTCATCAATGTGAAGGCGATCACGCTGCGGATGAATTTATCTATCCTGAAGTCCTCCGGCATGCTGAAAACGGCTTTGCCGATCTGCTGGCGGCGCGTCGAAAGCACGGTACTGCGTGAGAGAATGACGAAAGATCCGAATGTCATGTAGCCGATGCCGCCGAGTTGGATCAGGATCAGAATGACGGTCTGTCCCAATAGGCTGAAGTCGCTGCCGGTGCTGACGGTGACGAGTCCGGTCGTTGAAACCGCAGAAGTCGAGGTAAAGAGGGCATCCAGCCCCGAGACCCTGCCGGCGGCGTGGCAAAACGGTAATGCCAGCAGTAACCATCCGATCGCGACGTAGGACAGGTAGCCGAGCGCCACCAGTCGAACCGGGTGCAGGCTGTTGATGAAATGACAGAATCCTTGCCACTGTTCTTTCATTTTGATGTCTCTCATGCCGGACATGGAGCAAATTCGCCATGCCGCTTCGCGCAGCCATCGAATTCGGTCGGTGCCGGTGCAGGCGCTTTAAAATAGCGGCCGGCGCGCTATTCCTTGAGGGTCGTCAAGCGGAAGCCCGGGCCATGAATTTTTAACCCAACCGGCAATTTTATTGCGGCATCGATCGGCACGCCGCTGCCGTGCAGGTCGGTATCCTGCATGTGGCGATTCATACGATATCCACCAAACCGAAATCCTTCCTGCGCTTGAGCAAAGAAAATCGTCGGTTCCCGGACCGACAACCGGCTTTATTTTCTTTTATTGAGCAAAAAACGCAAGCAAAAGAAACGACCTCAACCCGTCCGCAAGCGCTCGATGATCCAACGGGAACGGCGCCGGATTCGCTTATCAGCTTTTGTAGTATGGTCTGAATTCATCGGCAGGCTCACGGTCAGAGTAGATGTATACGGAGATTCCAATAGGATCGACGATCGAGAAACCTCTGTCGCCCCAAGGGTGATCTTCCAACGGCATTGCGGTTTTTAAGCCGGCCTTTTTTAACCGGGAGTGCTCGGCATCAACATCATCAACCTTGAAGTTGAGCGTGACGCCTGTCCCGCCAAAGGTCGGCATATTCTCCTGCGGCTGCATGAACTGAATGGTGGGGCCGTTTTCTCCAATTCTTAGATTGAGATACCAACGACAATCAAAAATAGTTTCCGCGGCGAAGTATCGGCTATAGAACTCACGACATTTGTCCACATCCGTTGTGCAAAAACAGGTCGAAAGTTCATTTGTGTTCATGTCATCTCCTTTTTGAAGCCATCGGGTCGTGGTAGCAGGCGGCAACGCGGGAGTCGCGTCCCGTCGAACTCTTCAATTTTTTGCAGAAGCCTTTTTCGTCCGCTTGATTGACCGGTTGTGCGTTCTGTCGGGCATCCATACTTTAACCGGTTAAAATATCTATGGCTTCCCGCCTTCCGGATTAAAGCCAAGGGCAACCGCAAGGGCTTCCAATAACGTAGATTTACCGCTCCCGTTTTCACCGGCCAGGAAGGTAACCTCTTTTCCGAGTTCCAAACAGTCAAGTTCCCGGACGGCAGGTATCGAAAACGGATCATGGCGAAAGCTGCCTATTTTGTCCCGCTTAAGCGAGATTCCTTTTAAATATGGTAACGCTTCCATATTGTCACACCTAACGATGTGCCGATACCCGGCGCAAATGAAGCGCAGCGCAATTTGCATCCGAGTTGATTTGCTGTGTTAAGCCGGCGCATGAAGTTTGCCCCGAATGCGCTGTTGCCCCTTTTTGTCGGAACGGTCCCATTCTTCGGACAACCCGAACCAGTACAATCGTTCATTAACAGTCATTCCGCCAAGACGATCAACGGCATTATGTTTAAAGGTCTGCAGATTCAACCCGAATTCGGCATGAGCCTTCTGATCTTGAAACCAGACATTCCCATGCCACTTGGCAATTGATTGGTAAAGTCTGTGGATATCCGAATCATCTTTCTTCCACTCATTTACCCAATGAGAGAGATTCAATCTATGCTGCTGTTCAGGGATTGAGTTGACGAGTTCATCGATATTCATAATCTTGCTTTACGCTCCACTTCACAGGGCACAAAAGATGGGCGGACTGTGAATGATGAAAGCGATAATGCCGTCTGCCTGTTGTGCTGCCGTGCAAGCTGATCAGGTGTCTTTTACATATGCAGGTGCTTCCGCATGCTTTTCAAAGCCGCCGTACTTGGTCGAAGACGGGTAATATTCTGCGGCAAACTGTACTTTCCCGGCGGCTTTTTCGCCGGCGACACTTGCGATGAATGCGAGCATTAAATCAGTGCCGGCTGAAACTCCGGCGGCAGACCATACGTTACCGTCTTGTACGTAGCGCTGTTCAACAACCGTTACGTCGCCGAGTGCTCGTAAACGCTCCAAAGACCCCCAATGAGTTGTTGCTTTCTTACCGGATAAGAGTCCGGCGGCATGCAGGACAAAAGAACCGGTGCAAACCGATAAAAGTGCCTTGCAGTTTTTTGCCTGATTGACAACGAAGTCGATGAGTACCGGGTTGTCGACTTCCGTTCGCGTCCCCTGTCCTCCCGGAATGAGCAAATAGTCAAGAGGTGGACAAGTCGAAAATGAAGCATACGGGTTGATCGACAACCCTTTTGCACAAATGACCGGTGCAGGCGTTTCACTGACAATGATGCAGTTTTCCGGACCGTCGGCATTTTTTTTCCACATGGTGAGCATTTCCCACGGGCCTACAAAGTCCAGTTCTTCGACCTGATCGAAGACAAGAATGCCAAAATTCATGAACGTCTCCTGTCCAGATAGCGCTGCCAATAAGCGGCTCGTGGAGCGAGACCGGCGGCCAGGGGGAGCGCAATTGATGGCTGCCTGGTCCTGGCGGCCTCTGCGCCGATGATCTCATAAGGATCAGCGCCGGACTCTGCCTTTTCCCCGAGCCCGGCACGCACTGCGGTCATGGCAACAGCATGGAGCGCGGCGGCTTGACTGGGGCGCGATGAGGGCACGGCCGTGATTCCAGACGATGTCGTGAGCATGGCAGCGAAAGCCGCCCCTTCGCACCCAAGAGCCGCGCCAGGTATGTGGTGCAGAATTCGCGACTGCAGCCAGTTAAGAAGCCCAAGACAGAACCCGGAGCTTTTGGCTTGATCAGTCGCTTGTCAAAGAACGAAAATCTATTGTCTCGTGTCAGGCTTTTGCCCTTGACCGCCGGGGGCCTGATCGGGGTCAGGTGATCTCATTGTTCTGTCAGGGCCAGTTTTATCCCCAGCCCTGCAAATGCTACAGCAAAGGATTGTTGAACTTTACGAATGGCACGAGGTGATTTTGTTAGGCATGCACTTACCCGATGGGCCAGGCAGCCGTATGCAACAAAAACAATGAAAGTCAACAACATGAATACTGCGCTCAGAATAGCCATTTGAATTGAAGGTGCAGAGCTTTTGCTCGAAATAAACTGTGGCAGAAACGCCAAAAAGAAAATCGATAATTTGGGGTTAAGAATATTGATCAAAAAGCCTTTGCTGACAATTTGCATGAAACGGTGCTGCTGAGCTGATGTTGCAAAGTTGAACGTTCCCTTGTCGCGCCACATTGACCACGCCAGATAGAGCAAATAAGCTGCTCCCGCAAATTTCAAGAACTGAAATGCGACCGAACTGAGGTGCAGGACCGCTGACAGGCCTAGTACGCAAGCTGAAAGGTGCGGCAGGATTCCAGTCGTACATCCCAATGCGGCCGCAATGCCGGCTCGCCACCCCATGAACAGCCCTGTAGAAACCGTGTAGATCACACCTGTGCCTGGAATAAGCACGACAACCAGAGAGGTAAGAAAGAATTCTGAAGTGATCATTTCTTTATGCCTTTATTGATGTTGTCTGGTGTCCTGTGGGGTTGGTTCTATCGCCCGATTCCGGCCCTTTTTACTGCTGTCTACGTTTTGCCTTCCCGGCTTAGCTAAAGGCCAAGGTTTTCATTTATCAGGAATACATAACCCTTTAAACCATATGGCATTTTTCTATGAATTGTTGTTATCGAGCAGACACATTCCGGGGAAAGACAATTTTCACATTGCCCGGTAATGACACAAGGAGTTTTTCGGTTGAATTTTTTTGCCAGTTTTACGGCAGTTTCTTTAGCCCGCAATAATGCGCTGTCTAACGACTCTGTAATTTTATTTTTACCAATGAAATAAATTAAATTACCAGGCCCAAAACAAGTTGCTGCGACACGATTTCCTGTCCCATCTATATTCACAATATACCCGTCCATTGAAACTGCATTAGCGGAAGTTAAGTAAAAGTCAGCAGTTAATGAATTGCGTTCATTATCTCCAGCTTGCCCTGGGCGATGTGAATAAACCTTGCCGGCATGGGCCTCTAACTCTTTTAGTAACCCGATTTGTTCTAAGGTCATAGAACTTCCAAACCCTACACTGCGGTTTCTGACTATTGCGCAAGCTTTGTCTTTTGCTTCTTTTCCGGTTTCAAAAATTTCAACAGCATATTTTCTTTTTTTAAGCACCATTGAGAGCGATAGTAATTTATTCATTTTCAACCTGACGTTTTTGATAACCGGCGTCGACGTGAGCCATTCATGCCACCGGAGTTTGCGAAAATTGGCTAAAGTTCTTCAGCCCGGTTAAGCTACTATTTATCCACCGCAGCCATATTATCATTATGCGTACCGAACGGAACAAGTTTATTGTCAATGGCTCCTTCGTTGGAACCGTTTCTACGGCGGCAACTCCTCCCGCGCAAAGACATGCAGCTAAGGTCGAACGGTTGCTGTCCCCTTTGGTCGGCACCGGAACGGTGGCGGCCGCAACCCGGAAACCGGGTTCATGCCCGTGAGGCTAGGAGCGACAGTCGGCGAACAACTTTTCTGCCGGGGGATGTCCGGGATGAATTGGCGGCCCATATCGACAGGGTCAAGCCGTTGCATCGGAAAGGCTGATGAAAAGGCTATGGACGGGTTTGTCCGGCGGCGGCTTTGGCCGGAAAATACCCCCAACGCTACCTTGGAAATGGCCCGGCCGCATGTTGCGCCGGCGAAAAATTGAGCGGTTGGGCCGCGCAGAGAAGAAATGCGCCGCCATAAGTTGAGGCACAAAGAGGTTGAGACGAAGGACATTTATAGGCACGTTAGGTAAAAAAGATTTGAAGCGGTTGCGCAGCCCTCTTGATCAACGGCATAATGGTTGATTATCAAGTATTTTAAAGGAGGCTGTTGATGAACTACTGGCTGATGAAATCGGAACCGAACGCCTTTGGTATCGACGATCTGAAAAACATGCCGGACCGGACCGAACATTGGGACGGGGTGCGCAACTATCAGGCTCGCAACATGATGCGCGACGACATGAAGATCGGCGATCAGGTGTTTTTCTATCATTCCAATTGCGAAGTGCCGGGGATTGTCGGGATTATGGAAGTGGTGAAAGAAGGCTACCCGGATTTTACCGCGTTCGATCCGCAGAGCAAGTACTTCGACCCCAAGAGCGATCCGGCCAAGCCGCGCTGGATGATGGTCGATATCAAATATATCCGCCACACCAGGCGGGTCATCCCGCTGGCCGAACTGAAAGGGCATGAGGCCCTGGAGAACATGCCGCTGGTGCGCAAGGGCAACCGGCTGTCGATCATGCCGGTAAGCAAGCAGGAGTGGGCGTATATCCTGGGGTTGGAGGAGGCCGGTTAGATGAGGCTTGGCATCGGTTTTTTGCTGTTGACGCTGTTGATGACGGCCTGTTCGACCCGCGGTCTGAACAACCATTTTGCCAGCGCGACCGAGCAGCGGCTGGTGACCCGGAGCCTGGATAAATTGATCGAGGCGCTGCCGGCTGCTGATTTTCAGCCGTTGGCAGAGAAGCCGGTGTCTCTGCAATGCTATTTTATCGTGCCGACGGTTGACGGGACCGAGTATTCCCCGTTGCTCGATTTTGCCTGCCGGCGGGTCAAGATGGAGTTGCTCGAAAGGTTCGGCAGCCGGGTGGTGGATGCGCCGGAAGAGGCTGAATATCAGGTTCATTTCTTTTTCAACGCCATCGGCACGGATCAGGACAGCCTCGGAATCAGTACGCCGGAACTGTATCTGCCGGGTATCGGCGCGGCGAAGATCGATTTTATCGCCCTGGAGATGTTTCACGGGGTCAGTGAGGGGTATTACTACATCATCGACCGCCGGAACGCCCAAACCATACGCGGTATGCCGGAGACGGCGCGAGTCAGGATCGACCGCTTGAATTTACCCTTTGTTTCCCTGCCGCTGCATACTCTCGATTAAACCGCCTGGTCTTTCCGGCCTGGGAGGCCGTGTCGGGGCGCGGGGCCGGAAAGCTACGCTTCGGCCGGGGGCGTGTCGGCGGTTTGCGGATCGTCCGGGGCGGTGATGATGCCGCGGGTGACCAGGGCCTGGATGCCCGCGGCGGTGATGCCGGTCCCGGCCCTGCCGCGTTTGACCCGCAGTAGCTGGTGGCGGCGCAATTCTTCCAGGTGATCGCGAATTTCCATTTCGGAAATCGGGTAGTAGCGGCGGATGAACTCCTCTTTTAAGCTGCGCCTGCCGGTTGTCATGCCGGCCATCTGGCGGTTGAAAATCAGTTTGAGCAGCAGGTCCTGGCCGCGGTGATGGCGGTCGACATAATGACTGCGCTGGCGCAGGTAATTGGGCAGGGCCTGAAACGAGAGGGCTTCGGTGTTGATGGTGGTGGCGTATTCGAGGACGTTGCGCAGTTTCGCGGATGTTGCCCGGCCAGTCGTAATTGAGGCAAAAGGTGCGGAAATCTTCACCGATACGGCGTCTGCTGCCCAGTTCGTCCATGAAATGTTCGATCAGCAGCCAGATGTCGTCGGCCCCGGTCGCGTAGCGGCGGAATGGTGATCTGAAAAACGTTGAGCCGGTGGAACAGGTCGCGGCGGAACTGCCCCTGATCGACCAGTTCGGGCAGGTTGCGGTTGGTTGCGGCGATCACCCGGACATCGACCGAGACGATGGTGTCGCCGCCGACGCGGCGGATTTCCTTTTCTTCCAGGGCGCGCAGCAGGCGCGCTTGCAGGGCCTGGGGCAGGTCGCCGATTTCATCGAGAAACAGACTGCCGCCGTCGGCCAGTTCGAACAGCCCGCGGCGGCCGCCTTTGCGGGCGCCGGTAAAGGCTCCCTCGGCGTAACCGAACAGTTCGGTTTCGAGGCAGGTTTTCCGGCAGCGTAGCGCAATTGATGGCGATAAAGGGGGCGTTGCGGCGCTGTGAAAGGTTGTGGATGGAACCGGCGAACAGTTCCTTGCCGGTTCCGCTTTCGCCGAAAAGGAGTACCGTTGAGTCGGAGGGGGCGACTTTTTCGGCGACCCAGCGGGCTTCGAGGAACCCCGGATTGCGGCCGATCAGGCCGCTGAAATGATGGCGGCTGACGTAGCCCGGCGAGGTCAGTTTCTGTTTGACCTTCTGTTGCACCTGCAGCACTTCATGATAAGGGTGAAGGATGACCAGGCGGCCACGGGGTTGTCCGCCGAACATGACCGGCTTGATGGAAATGACGATGTCCCCGCTCTGGCAACTGACCACTTCATTGCTGAGTTCCTGGGCCGAGAGCAGTTTTTTGAAGCCCGGTTCCTTCCAGCCGAGGATATCGAGCGGTTGGCCGATCAGGCTGTTCGGGGCTTCGTCGAACAGTTCTTCGGCTTTTTTGTTGACCAGTTCGATCCGGTCGGCGTCGTTGCAGACGACGACGCCGGAACTGATTTCGTCCAGCAGTACCTTCCACTGATTGACCAGCACGCGACCGGTTCTCCCAGGCGTATTCGATGCCGTGCCAGGCGTTTGGGCACCTGCGACATGTAGGAATACATGATCTCTTCCGAGCGTTCATGCTCGACCTGCAACAAAGAAAGAATATCCAGGATCAGGGAAATGTCGTACACGCGGTTGCCGGTTTCGACGACGAGCTTGTCCTGCTCCGGCAGGAACGGGTAACGGGTCGGGGTGACGATGCAATCGTAGTGCTCCGGGGCGGTGGCTCCGGGGTAAAAGGGATAAAGGCGCAAATGGGTGACGCCCAGCTGGAGGATCAGCGCGGTCATCTCGTTGGCCATGTATTCGTTCAGGTTGGCCACCAGCACGCGCCGGCGGGAAGGCAGTTTTTTGATCTGCCGCAGGGCGTCGCGGGTAATGGTGCGGCGCATCATGAGGACCGGAGCGTTGACGTTGATCAGGTGGGCGAGTTGATTGAAAATCAGCGGGTCGGTGTAGAGAACCAGGTCGGTATCGATGATCGGCAGCGGCGTTTCCATGTCGCTGCTGCGATAATCGACCTCGAACATATGTTGAAAGATGCGCTCGATTTCCTGTTTGAAGTAGATCGAGATATCTTCTTCAACGGCCAGAACAGTTATTTTTTTGGGGTTCATCGGCGTTCCCGACTGCAGTTCCGGAGCAGAAAATTGTTTTGGCATAAATGGGATTATTATTTATCCCATTTATTTAATATCCCATTTTTGAAAATTGAAAGCGAGGAAAAAGGAGGTTTTCCCTTCGGCACCAGAGTTGCAAACAGTTTTTTAATGAGGTCAGTCGCCCCGTCCGCATGTCCATGTCTTTATTGATGATGAGGAGGAGAGAGATGAAGAACCGAATCGGCCAGGCGTTTATTATTGCGCTGTTGTTGTGCATTGCCCTTCCCGTGACGGCCGCCGCCATGACTCCGCCCGGTGTGGTGGTCGTCGGTCAGATCGCCGAACCCAAATCCCTTGATCCGGCCGTGGATACCGCGGTCAATGATTTTCGCATCCTGATGAATGTCTACGACGGGCTGACCCGCTACCGCGACGGCAGCCTGGAAGTGGGCGCCGTCGCTGGCCGAATCCTGGACGGTCAGTGACGACGGCAAGGGAGTATACATTCAAACTGCGCCGGGACGTGAGGTTTCACGACGGCACTCCCTTTGACGCCGAGGCGGTGAAGTTCAATTTCGACCGGATGCTGGATAAAGAGCATCCCTATCATCACACCGGACCGTTTCCGCTGGCGTTTTTTTTCAGTGCGATTCAGCAGACCGAAGTGCTGGATCCCTACCGCGTCAAAATGACTTTGAACGAACCCTATGCTCCGTTGCTGTCCAACCTGGCCTATCCGACCGGGCTGCTGGTGTCTCCCGCCGCGGTCAGAAAGTACGCCAAGGATTACGGTCGTCATCCGGTCGGCACGGGACCGTACCGTTTTGTCGAATGGAAAAGTAACGAAAAGGTCGTGCTGGAGCGCTATGACGGCTATTGGGACGGCACGCCGGGCCTTAAGGCGATTATTTTTCGACCGATCACCGACGGCAAACACGCGGGTGACCGAAATGCTGTCCGGCAACCTGGATATCATGGTTGAAGTGACGCCGGATGCGGTCGGACTGTTCAAGGAAAAGCCCGAGTTTGCCCTGTACGAGCAGGCCGGGCCGCATCTGTGGTTTTTGATCCTCAATTTGAAGGAAGGCCCTTTCCAGAGCAAACAGGTGCGTCAGGCGGTCAATTACGCATCAATAAAAAAGCCCTGGTCGACAACATTCCTGCAGGGCACGGCCGGCGTTGGCGACCGGGCCGACGCCCAAGGCGTTCGGCTGGGCGTACCAACAGCGAACTTCAGGCCTACCCCTACGATCCCGACAAGGCGCGCCGGCTGATCAGGGCAGCCGGTTACGAGGGCGCCGAACTGAGATTCTACGTGACCGAAGGCGGTTCCGGTATGCTCGATCCCGGTTTCCATGGGCACGGCGATTCAGGCGGATCTGGCCGCGGTCGGGCTGAAAGTGAAGATTGAGACTTACGAGTGGAATGCCGTTCCTGGCGAAAGTCAATCCCGGCCTCGAAGGCAAGGCGGATATGGCGGAAATGGCCTGGATGACCAATGATCCCGATACCCTCCCTTACCTGGCGTTGCGTACCGCGGCCTGGCCCGACAAAGGCGGCTTCAATTCGGGTTACTATTCCAATCCGAGGTCGATAAACTGCTCGAACAGGCGCGCGTCAGCACGGACCAGAACCGGCGTGCGGCACTTTATAAAAAGATGCAGGCGATCGTTTTCGAAGATGCGCCCTGGGCCTTTATCGCCAACTGGAAGCAGAATGCGGTGACCACTGCCGCGGTGGGCAACTTCCGGCTGCAGCCGTCTTTTTTCCTGCTGCTGCATAAAGTCACCAAACAATAATTCCTCCTCGCCATGCCGCTGCCGCGCTGGGGCGGCATGGTCTTTTTCAGTTGTCAGGGGAATTTTTCCGTCGGGGTAAAGGATCGTCTTGTCGTGTTGCGTTATCTGCTCAAGCGCTTTCTGTATATCGTGCCGGTGCTGTTGGGCATGTCCGTGATCGTATTCGCGATGATGGAGCTGATTCCCGGCGATCCGGCGCAGGTGATTCTCGGTTCCTACGCCACGCCGGAAAATCTCGCCCGGGTACGTGAGGAACTGGGTCTCAACCATCCGCCGGTGCAGCGTTATTTCACCTGGCTGGGGAATGTCCTGCAGGGGGAGTTCGGGCGTTCCGTCAGCCTTGACCGGCCGGTGATCGACGAAGTGCTCGACCGCCTCTGGCCGACCCTGCTGCTGGCCGGGACTTCGCTGTTGCTGTGCAGCGTTTTCGGTCTGCTCGTCGGCATGCTTTCGGCCATCAAGCAGTATGCCTGGCAGGACAAGCTGCTCACCCTGCTGGTGCTGGTGGGGATTTCCACCCCCTCTTTCTGGCTCGGCCTTATCTTTATCCTGATTTTTTCCGTCAACCTCGGGCTGCTGCCGGGCAGCGGCATGTTCGCGATTTACGGCGGGGGAGGGGCGATCGATCTGC
>CAXXGL010000021.1:0-13046 GCA_963676555.2 Geopsychrobacteraceae bacterium | reverse complement strand
GGCTTTTGTGGCACTCAGCCGGATGAACAGATCAAACTCGGCAAAATATGGGACTCTGCGGACGAGTTCGCAGCCGCTGACAAATATGTCTTTGTCTCCGATGTGGAACCTCGGCTACCCGCCGGAGCTCAAGATGTACCTGGATACCGTGTGCGTTGTCGGGAAAACGTTCATCTATACAGAGCAAGGACCTGTCGGGCTCCTGAGAGGCATGGGGAAAAAATGCCTCTGCATCCAGGCCAACGGAGGCTTTCATTACGGACTCGATATGATCATTCGATTCCTTATCTCAAAACAATTATGGAGTTTATGGGCGTTGCTGATTTCTCTGCAATTGTTCTGGAAGGAGTTGAGGTTGTACCGGATAGAGCAGCATATTTCATGGATCAGGCTATTGAAGAGGCAAAAGTCAAGGCCGCAATTTTTTAGGATATCGACATGACAAGACATCTGAAATTCATATTTGCATTACTCCTCTGCCTGCTGCTGTCTGCCGGCTGTGCAGGTTATAGCGGGCTGGCTACAGAGTCGGAAATAAATAAAGTTCCCGGGATCGGAGTCCAGACGGCACATGGAGACTGGCCACTGAAAAATGGTGGCGGAAATTCGCTGATCCGCAACTCGATTCTCTGATGGCGGATGCGCTGACAGGAAACCCGGGTCTAAGTGAGGCTCAGGCCAGGATACGAGAGGCTTGGGCCGCATCGGGCATCGTTGATTCTGCCGATTCCGTCCGGATATACGGAGACGTCGCCGGCACCTATCAACGTTTTGCCGAGCATGACAGCTACCCTCCACAGCTTGCCGGGGAGAAGGACACTGTGAACAGGCTTCAGTTAACCGCAGGATACGATTTCGATTTATGGGGCAAAAACAAAGCGGAATTTGCAGCTTCACTCGGAGAAATCCGAGTGGCCGAGATTGAATCGGAAGCAGCGAAGCTGACGCTGACAGCAGCGCTGGCTTTGGAATATCTCCGTTTTGATAAGGCATACAGGTTCAATGATCTGATGGAGGACGAGCTTGGCACGCTTAACAGGATTCTCGAGTTGCAGAAGAAAAGGCATGCTGCCGGCCTCGATTCCGAAGATTCCGTAAAAAGAACTGAGAGTTCAGTGGACGCAGTCAAAGCGAACCTGAAAAAGATCCATGAAGATGTCGTACGGTCGAAGATAAGACTGGGCGCCATGACCGGGAAAGGTCCGGAACGCGGACTGACGCTGAATCGCCCGGCGATGAATATCGTTGCTGAAATCGAACTGCCTGCGGATATCCCGGCGGAACTCATCGGCAGAAGGCCGGACATTGCAGCACAAAAATGGCGGATTGAAGTGATGATGAAGCGGATAGACTCCGCAAAGACCGACTTCTATCCGAACATTAACCTCAATGCTTTTGCAGGGTTCCGTTCCATAGGGCTCGACAATCTGTTCCGGTCTGGTAGCGAAGTTTTCGGTGCAGGGCCGGCCATCACGCTGCCGATATTCACCGGCGGCATGCTCCGGAGCCATCTGGCGATGCAAAACGCTCGGTATGATGAAGCCGTCGAGCGCTATAACACGCTCGTTCTGAAAGCCGTTCAGGAGGTAGCGGATATCGCCGTATCCGGCAGCGAAAACAAACAGCAATTAGTCATGAGGGAAAAGTCTGCAGGCAGTCTTGAAAAAGCCGAACGACTGGCCTTTCTGAATTATCAGAGCGGGCTTACCGGGGAACTGCCCCTTCTTCAAGCCAGACTGGATATTTTAGGCGCAGATTCAGCCGTCATCGAACTGCAAAGCAGGCAGGCGGAACTTCTGGTTTCCATGAACAGGGCACTGGGAGGCGGTACGGATACAGATAATAGAAACAGCGAGGATACAAACAATGAGTGACAAAGCCGCAGGAAAAACAAAAAAGAACGGAAGAATGCAATACGTTCTTGTGTTCACAATCCTATTTATTCTGGCAGGCGTTGCCTATGGATCATACTGGTTTTCCTTCGGAGGTTCAACGTCTCGACGGACAATGCTTATGTTTCCGGCAACATTCTTCAAGTGGTCCCCCTGACATCCGGTTCAGTCGCGCAGGTTCTTGTCAATGACACCGACTATGTCGAAGCGGGAACCGTTCTGGTGGAACTTGACAGGTCGGATGCAGAGATCGCCCTGAACAAGGCTGAAGCGGAGCTTGCTCGTACAGTCAGGAACGTCAAAACTCTTTATGCATCAGACAACAGGCTTCAGGCAGTGATTGAGCAGAGGAGAACGGCTCTGGGAAAGGCAAAACAGGACCTGAAAAGACGTGTCGAACTGGATGGCACGGGGGGCTATAGCACAGGAAGACATAGCGCATGCAAAAGAGGAAGTGAGGCTGGCGGAGCAGGCCCTGGAAGAAGCAAGAATGCAGTTCAAGAAGGCAAACCGCAGCCTGACGGTCAACACAGATCCGGAAAATCATCCTGACATCAGGAGAGCCGCGGCGCAGGTTCGTTCATATTTTCTCGCTCTCAAAAGAACAGCGGTCATCGCACCTGAAAACGGTTATATCGCCAGGCGCAGTGTGCAGAAAGGACAGTGGGTCAATACCGGCGCTCCGCTCATGGCACTGGTCCCCCTTGAGCAGGTATGGGTGGACGCCAACTTCAAGGAGACCCAGCTGAGAAATATGCGCATCGGGCAACATGTGGAACTGGTTAGCGACCTGTTGGGGGACAACATCAAATATGACGGTATTATCCAGGGTTTTGCGGCCGGGACCGGTTCCGCTTTTTCTCTTCTTCCGGCACAGAATGCAACGGGCAACTGGATTAAAATCGTGCAGAGACTGCCGGTCAGGATCTCTCTGAACAAAGAGCAGATCCGCAGAAATCCTCTGCAGATAGGGCTCTCAATGGAAGCCAGTGTGAATGTCAGAGACCACAGCGGTAACCGGCTGACCGATGGCATTGCCATCGATAAAGTAGAAGGCCCTGCACAAGAGATAACGTGGAAAGAAGAAGCTGATGCCCTTGTTCAAAATATAATAACCAGTAACAGCTGATACCCAGGGATAAGTCATGCAGGACACTAAAAAGACTCAGCCTGAACCGCTTGAAGGAATAAAACTCGTTCTTGCAACTGTCTCGCTGTCATTTGCAACACTTATGATTGTTATTGACACCACCATTGCAAATGTATCCATTCCTGCTATTTCGGGAGACCTGGGTGTCAGTACGAGCCAGGGAACCTGGGTTATCACGTTTTTCGGCGTGGCAAACGCCGTCTCCGTCCCTCTGACCGGATGGCTGATTCAAAGGATCGGCCAGATCAAACTGTTTACCCTGTCTGCCTCGTTTTTCATTCTCGCCTCGTTTCTTTGCGGAATAGCCTGGAACATAGAGGCGCTTATCGCTTTCAGGGTCATGCAGGGTTTTGTGGCCGGACCATTAATTCCTTTATCGATGTCGCTGCTTTTACAGTGCTATCCGCGAGAAAAAGCGGGCATGGCCATTGCACTCTGGTCAATGACTGTGACGGTAGCGCCGATAATAGGGCCGATTCTCGGCGGGTGGCTCACCGACAATATCTCATGGCCCTGGATATTCTACGTCAATATCCCGATAGGGCTGGTTGCTCTTTTCATTTCATTGATGATTATCGGCGACAGGGAATCCGCCACTCGTAAACTGCCCGTGGACATCGTCGGACTGACTCTGCTGATCATCTGGGTCGGCAGTTTCCAGATCATGCTGGACAAAGGGAAGGAACTGGATTGGTTCGGTTCGCCGTTCATCATTGCACTTGCTGTAATCTCTCTCGTGGCATTTGTCTATTTCATGATCTGGGAACTGACGGAAGAGCATCCGATTATCGACCTGTCCCTGTTCAGAATCCGTAACTTCACAGTGGCGACCTTTACGCTGAGTCTCGGCTACTGTGTGTTCTTTATGAACATCGTCCTGGTTCCGCTCTGGCTACAGAAATACATGGGGTACACAGCGACATGGGCCGGGCTGGTCACGGCCGCATTCGGGGTGTTTTCCATCATCCTCTCGCCCTTTGTCGGAAAAGGCATATCCAGGATTGACCCGAGGTTGTTTGTCACTTTTGCCTTTACGTTTTTCTCAGCCGCTTTTTTCATGCGCAGCGGTTTTACTCTTGATGTCGACGCAAAGACCATTGCCCTGAACCATCTGTTTCAGGGAATAGGGATGGCGGCATTCATGACTCCCCTGAACGCCATGGCTGTGGCGGGTCTTGCGCACGATCGGACAGGCTCTGCTTCAGGAGTCATAAATTTCGCCCGCATCATGTTCGGCGCGTTCGGTGCCTCTATCGGGACGACAGTCTGGGAGAACAGGGCCGTGATGCACCATGCAAGACTGACGGAAGGGATAAATCCCTACTCGCCCGGATGGCTGCATACCGCGGAATCACTGTCCTCGTCGCTGTATATAACGGGCGCTGAAGCCTACAGCATGATTGAAAGAGAGATAACCAGGCAGGCTTACATGTTGTCCACTGTCGAAATGTTCAAGCTATCGGCGATCCTGATCCTGATCCTGATCGGTGTCGTCTGGCTGGCAAAACCAAGAAAGGCACACGCATGACGCTCTGTCGTTTTCTCAAAGCAAGCGGACAATACGTCCTTCTCAAGGATTCGCTGAAGGAGGCTCTCGCCAGGGCACATCCTGTTTAGTTTCCGTCCGGAAACGGCCTTTTCCCCGATACGGAAACCGGGCAATGCTCATTCGGACTTTCCGGATGAACGCTGTCCGGCTTTACACAGCTTAGTTCATGCGTAACAAATAACGGCATGACGCAATACATCTTTAAAAAAGAGGTGTCATAATGACGAATATTCTGTATGTGAAATGCAATATGAAGGACTCCACGAGTTCCAGGACAATTGCCATCGGAGATCACTTTATCAACAAATATCTTGAGAATAACCCTGATTCCAAAGTGACGGAAGTCGATCTTTTCGCCAGCGATATCCCGGGAATAGACAAGGATGTTTTCAGTGCGTGGAATCAACTGAGGCAGGGGAAAGACTTCACCGCACTCTCTGATGCGCAAAAAACAGAAACTCTCCAGAATTGATGCTATCATCGATCAGTTCATTCATGCGGACAGGTATGTTTTCGCTTTTCCCATGTGGAACCTGTCATGTCCTGTGGAAATAAAGAAATATATCGACAATATCGTTATTGTCGGTAAAACATTCAAATATACCGAAAAAGGACCTGTCGGCCTCTTGAGTGATGTAGGAAAAAAAGCAATTATCATATCCACTTATGGTGGGTTCCACCTTGGTAAAAATGATGATTTCTGTACACCCTATGTGGCGTCGCTTCTTAAATTTCTCGGCATAGAAGACGTTGCGACCCTGGTCGCGGACGGGCTTGATGCCTTACCGGAAAAAACAGCAACTTTCATGAAAAATGCCATGGGGAAAGCGGAAAAGATAGCAGATGAATTTTAGTGGTAATTCCGCCGACAGCTAAACGATGCGGGGCCTGAGAGCGGCTGGTCAATACCGCTCCAGGCCCCGTTGTCGACCGCAGCCCACGAAGTCAAAACCCTTGCAAGTTACGGGAAATCGCAAAGAATGAGGAATGCAAGACCGAAGGTTTCCGGAAAACCTGTGGAGGGAACCCGAGTGCTCTGCAGGAATTGGAAAGCAGGCCGGTCATGAAACTATATATAGATAACAGCAGTGGATTTTGAAAACAGTTGGCCTCTTCCTGCCTTGCAGATTATTTGACCTGCACCTGTTGCGGTTGTAAGCTTTGCCCTATGTTATCCATACCGATACCCATCCTCAGGGGATAAGGGAGCTTCCTTCATGTTTCGTCGGACCAAGATCGTTGCAACCGTAGGACCCGCCTGCGAAAACGAACAGATGCTGAATATCCTGCTCGACGCCGGGGTCGATGTCTTCCGCCTGAATTTTTCCCATGGCGATCATGAAAAAAAGGGCCGGATCATTAACAGTATCCGCGAGCTGTCCCGCCGTCATCGTCGAGCAGTGGCCATCTTGGGCGACCTGCAGGGCCCGAAAATAAGGACCGGCTTGATGAAGGGCGGTTCGCTCGAGTTGCAGACCGGGTCTGAGGTGATCATCACCACGCGCGATATTCCCGGGGAGGGATCGTTGATTCCGACCATCTATGAAAACCTGGCCAGCGATGTCCGCCCTGGAAACAAGATCCTGCTGGATGACGGCCTGATGGAGCTGGAGGTTCTCGCCACGGACGGCAGTGAGGTTCGCTGCCGGGTGATCAGCGGCGGCACTCTCAAGGATCGCAAGGGGATCAACCTGCCCGGGGTCAGGGTGTCCGCCCCGGCCATGACCGAGAAAGATCTGGATGATCTGGATTTCTGCATCCGCCAGGAACTGGATTATGTCGCCCTGTCATTCGTGCGTCGGGCGTCCGACGTTCAGGCGCTCAAGACCATTCTGGAAAGCCGGGGATCGGCTTTGCGGGTCATCGCCAAGATAGAGAAGCCGGAAGCGGTTGAGGATTTCGATGCGATTCTCCAGGCGACGGATGCCGTGATGGTCGCCCGCGGCGACCTGGGGGGTGGAGATGAGTCCGGAAAAAGTGCCCCTGATCCAGAAGGAGATCATCCGTAAATGCAATGCCGCGGGCAAACCGGTGATCACGGCGACCCAGATGTTGGAGAGCATGATCACCAATCCCCGCCCGACCCGCGCGGAAACCTCCGATGTCGCCAACGCGATCCTCGACGGCACCGATGCGGTCATGTTGTCCGCTGAGACAGCCGCAGGTGACTACCCCGCCGAAGCGGTCGCGGTCATGGCCCGGGTGGCCCGTTATGTCGAGGCCGACCCGCAGCTCAAGGGCAAGGTTTTCGAGCCGATCCCCGATCTGCACGGTGATCCGCACGTGACCGAGGCGATCGGCCAGGGCGCCTGCCGGATCGCCGAAGGGATCAGTGCCAAGGCGATCCTCGCGTTTACCCAGACCGGCAGCACCGCGGCACTGGTTTCGAAATACCGCCCGGGCCTGCCGATCTACGCGGTCACTCCGTCCCATTACGTCCGCCGCCGTTTGGCGCTCTATGCCGGGGTGCGTTCGATCCGGGTCGATATCCAGGGGAACACCGAGGCGCAAATCCTGTCCGTGGAAGATGCCGTGTTGAGCTCCGGGGTGCTTGAAGAAGGCGATGCCGTGGTTATCACCATGGGCAGCCCGCTTTCCGACCCGGGCACGACGAACCTGTTGAAAGTTCACAAGCTGGAACGCCACCAGCCCTTATCCGAAACCACATAAACCTTTATTGAGGAACCAAACCATGAACCACGCCTCCCTGCTCGCCGGCCGGACCCGGGGGATGAGCGCCAGTGCTATTCGCGAAATACTCAAGGTTGTTTCACAGCCCGGCATGATCTCCCTGGCCGGGGGAATCCCTGCGCCGCAAAGTTTTCCCATGGAACTGATCGAAGAACTGACCACCACGGTCCTGCGGAAATATGGAGCGACCGCGTTTCAATACGACTTGACCGAAGGCTTTACCCCCCTGCGGGAAGCCCTGGTCGAGCATCTGCGGGGGAAGGGACTGCAGGCAACAACTGATGAGATCATCGTCTCCAGCGGTTCGCAGGGCGGACTCGATGCGATCGCCAAAATCCTGATCGACAAAGGGGACAAGATCGCGGTTGAAGCGCCGACCTACCTCGGCGCCTTGCAGGCTTTTAATCCTTACGAACCGGAGTATGTCCGCCTGGAGACCGATGACGACGGGCTGTTCCCGGAAGCTCTGGATGAGGTGTTGACCCGGCACGCGGTCAAGTTCGTCTACCTGGTGCCGACCTTCCAGAACCCGACCGGCAGGACCCTGCTCCTGGAGCGGCGGCAACAGGTTGCGGAGATTTTGCAACGTCATCAGGCCCTGTTGTTCGAGGACGACCCCTATGGTGACCTGCGCTATCAGGGAGAGGCCCTGCCGGCAATCCAAAGTCTGGCCCCGGACAATGTCGTCTATGCCGGCACCCTGTCCAAGGTATTCGCACCCGGGCTGCGGATCGGTTACCTGCTTGCTCCGCCGGAGATCAGTCGCTGGCTGGTATTGAGCAAACAAGGGGTGGATCTGCATACCAGCACCTTCAACCAGGCCCTGGCTGCTGAATACCTGGCAGGTGGTTACCTGCAGCAACATTTGCCCCGCATCATCGAATTTTACCGACCCCGCCAACAAGCCATGCTTGCTGCGCTGGACAGTTATTTTCCTGCTCGGTTCCGTTGGTCCCGCCCCGAGGGCGGCATGTTTCTCTGGGCCGAGGGGCCTGCCGGGTTCGACCTGGGACAGGCGTACCAAAAGTCCGTTCAGCGCGGGGTGGCGTTCGTGCCGGGGCGTTACTTTTATTCACAGCCCGGCGAAGGGTTGGCAACCATGCGCCTTAATTTCACGATGTTTGCTGAAGAGGTTCTCGACCGGGCTATCGGGATTCTCGGCGAGGTTCTGCAGGAAGAGTTGCTATTGTTTCCGGAACAGGAGGATCCCCATGCATATACCAACTGAGATGATTGATCGCTGGATCGAGGAAGATGTTCCCGGAGTCGACCTGACGTCCCATTTGTTGCAGATGAGTTCGTACCAGGCACAGATAACCTTTTCGACCCGGATCCCCACGGTTGTCAGTGGTGTTGATGAAGCGGCCGCTGTGTTGGCAAAACTTGGCGTCCGGATTGAAATCGCCCGCCCGGAAGGCTCCCGCCTGGAACCCGGTGAAAAAATTTTCAGCGGTCGCGGTGACGGTCGGGCCATTCATGCCGGCTGGCGGGTTGCACTGAATCTGATGGAGTATGCTTCGGGGATCGCCGGCCGGACCGCACAGTTGGTGGAACAGGCCCGAAAAGGCGGGGATGTGCTGGTCTGCGGTACACGCAAAGCGTTCCCAGGCGGTCGCAGGCTAGCGCAGAAAGCCCTGTTCGCCGGAGGTGGGGTGCCGCATCGCATGGGGCTGGGGGAGACGGTGCTGATCTTTCCGCATCATTACAACCTGATCGGCTTCGAGCGTTTTCTCGAGGAACTTCCTGCTTTGAAGCGCCGGGCTCGGGAAAAGAAGATCGGTGTTGAAGCCGATACCCCACAGCAGGCCCTGTTGTTTGCCGAGCACGGGGCGGATATCATCCAACTGGACAAATGTTCTCCCGCAGAGGTTGCTCAAGCCGTGGAGATGCTGCGCGAGAAACGTCAGGATATCGTTATCGGTGCGGCCGGCGGAGTGAATGCGGACAATGCCCTGGATTATGCCCTGACCGGCGTCGACATGCTGGTAACATCCTGGATGTATTTCGGCAAACCAGCTGATATTGCCGCGGCAATCGACCCGGTCTGAGACTGAGTCGGCCGCTACTCGAGCTCTTTCTGACTGTTTGAGCATAAACAAAGGGCTGCCTTCCGGCAGCCCTTTGTTGTTTCTGTTCCACAGCTTTTGCCCAGGGATTATTTGCTGCGGGCGTATTTGGGGTTCGACAGCGGATCGCCCTTGTAGCCGAGGCCTTTCCAGTCCATCCGGCCGTTGTCGCCGTGACATTCGAGGCAGCCCAGAGCCTGCTCCTTGGGGGACACCATGTGGTTGATCCGCCAGTACATGATGGTCGGGGCGAAACCGTACTCGCCGCTGTATTCCAGACCGTTGGCTTTCATGCCGTTGGTTGCGGCGATCTGCCAGTCAAAGGTCTTCCAGTAACTGTCCTTGCCGAAAACCTTCGGAGTGATGAAGTACATGTTCTTGGTGTCGTAGATCTGCTTGCCGGTATGCGTCTTGAATGGGTAGATCTTGGCTTCTTTGTCTTTGCGCTCACCGATCGGGTAGCTCAGGGCTGTGACTTTATTCGGGTCGATCTTGTCGCCCAACTCGTAAGCACCGGCCGTGCCGTTGTACCAGGCATAGGTCGGGACGATATTTTTGCCCCAGGTGAAGTTCCCCTTCTTTTTCATGTAATTCGGTTTGCCGTACTGGTCCTTTTCAGCCTTGATGTCCTGGCCCGCGGTCGACCAGTCCCAGGAGGTCTTGGTCGGGACTTCCTTGGCGAAGGCCGGGATGTGGCAGGTCTGGCAGGCCACCGTGTCGGTGTGCTGGTTCAGGATCGACTCGGCATGAACGTCTTCGCCGTGGCACCCGGTGCAGCCGATGTGGTTTTCCCCTTTGGGCGAGACGACCATGGCGTTGCCGGTGATGTTGTGACCGGTGGTTTCATGGCAGGTCGAGCAGGTGAAATCGTTGCCGTCGGCATCCATATGAACGTCGATGTTCTTGCTCGGAAAATCTATGCTGGAGTCGAGATCGCCGTGCTTGACCGCGTCGCCGCCGCCGCCGAAGAAGTGACAGGAGCCACAGGTTTGGCGGGAGGTTTTACCGACATTGCGGGCGATATAGGTCAGGTCGATCTCTTCGGCCGGCATGCCTGCCCCGGTCGGGACCTTCTTGTAGGTTCCGGTCGTGTCGTGGCAGACCAGGCAGTCGACCTTGGACGGGTCGGAGAAATCGAAGCCGGCATCTTTCCAACCGTAGCCGATGTGGCAGCTGGTACAGCGCGGCTCGTTGGAGCGCACTGAAACACAGAAGTTGTTCACGGCGTTGATTTTGCCGCGTTTGACGGTCTTGCCGTTGATCTTCTGTTCCGCGTCCCAGGTCCAGTGGCTGGTTTTCATGATGTCCATGGCCGCGTCCTCGTGGCACTCGAGACAGGTCTTGGTAGCCTCAGGTCCGCTGTTGACCGGGCCTTCGATAAACGAATGATCCGCTGCTCCGGCGGAACCTGCCCAGACAAGAAGCAAGGCACAGATCAAACTTCCAAATCCTTTCCTCATACTGATGACTCCCCTTTGATTCAGAGTTAAGACAAAATGGTATTCAGGGCTCCGAACACCGCTAAAAGATATGGCAGATCATGTTAAACATAGTTTTGTACGGTAAATATAGGTTGAATGTGTATTGATGAGACTAGCTTGATCAGTCAAACGATGCAATATAAATCAAAGCGATTTGAGCTATTTGTTTTTCTAATAAATAGTTCTGATAGTGCTATAAGATTTTATGATGTAATAAAAAAATCTAAAGATGTAATTACTGTGACTGGATTTTAGTATTTCGTGAGCTGTTCTGGACAGAAGAGAGAAAGTTTCAGAGAATAAATATAGATATATATTTATATTGCAATATTAATATTTAAAATATTTTATTTTCAATTCTCACTTGTACCGCACCGGGGAAATTCAATAGTTTCTGATCTTATATGAGTTCGTGAGAAAAGATCCGGTGCATGTCCTCAGAGTAGTCGACTCCTATATCGTTGTCGGAACAATCTGTCCCACCATGAATTCACAATACCCAACCGGCTCATAAGTCTTGTTTTTCAGCTTGACAGTTGATGAGTTTCGTTATACGAATCGTTATTCATAAACAGATAGCGTTAAAAACAGCGGAGCTTCCATGATGAAAAAAACATTTATGATGATGACCTGGGTGCTGATCGGACTGTGCTGCAATGTTCAGGCTGAGTCGTTACGTACGGCCTCCGGAGCCGGGTACAAAAAGATCGTCGAACAATGGGCCGGACTGTATGAACAGGAAACCGGTAAAAAGATCGAGCGCATTTACGGCAATATGGGGCAGGTCACGGCCCAGGTACAGCATGGCGGAGGGATTTGTCTGGTTATCGGCGACAAATCATACCTGTCGTCACACAACATGCCGGTCCAGCAGTATATCGCCATCGGGCAGGGACGGCCTGCCCTGGTGACCAGAAAAGGCTTGACCCTCGACAGTGTGGCTGACTTGGTCAAGCCGGAGTTTGCTAAAATTTCGGCGCCGGATTTCCAAAAGGCGATATACGGTAAAGCCGCTTATCAACTGCTTACGGCCGGCGGGTATGATGACATTCTGAAAAAGGTTATCGAAGCGGGCACAGTACCGCGTAGCGGGGCTTATTCAATCAGCGGCGAAGTGGATGCTTCGTTCATCAATCTGACATTCGCTCTGGCCAATCGCGACAAGTTCGGCAGTATCATCGAATTGAAAGAGGGATTTGAGCCGATCGAAATAGTTGCAGGGATTATAAACGGCTGTGAAGGCGACCCGGAGGTTGGCGCATTCATTCAACTTCTGGATACGGACAGCATGCGTAAGAAGCTCTCGGCCGCCGGATTATGAACAGTTTGCTGGTGGGCTGGTGGCAGACTTATACTTCTGAGCCGGTGGTTTTTTCCCTTGGCCTGACCGGCCGGGTCTGCCTTTATGCCCTTCTGCTTCAGGCCGGCGTGGGAATCCTTCTGGCCTGGTATCTGTCCGGTCGTGACAGCCTGTGCCGCGGCCTGGTCGAGAGCCTGGTCAGCTTCCCCCTGATCTTCCCTCCGATCGCCAGCGGTTACCTGCTGCTGGTGCTGCTCGGACGGATGAGCCCGGCCGGAAGTTTCGTTGAAAAATATCTGGGGGTTGAAATCGTCTTTTCCTTTCCGGGGATCGTGATTGCCGCGTTCGTGGCCGGCCTGCCCCTGGTGGTCAAGCCGATTCAATCCGCGATCCTCTCGTTGGGAAATGAATTGACCGAGGCTTCGTATACCCTTGGACGGGGAAAATTCGCCACATTTTTCCGAATCACGCTGCCCTGTGTTAAAAAAGTGTCATTTCCGGTCTGGTTCTTGGCCTGGGACGTTCCCTCGGAGAAGTGGGGATCACCCTGATGGTCGGCGGCAACATCATCGGCAAAACAAATACCCTGTCTCTGGAAGTCTTTAATGCGGTGTACGACGGCGATTTCGAGAGGGCGACGGCATTGTGCCTGCTGCTGTTCTGTTTTTCCCTGGTGTTGTTCAGTGTCATCAAAAAGCTGGACAGGCGGGGAACGGGAAAGCTGGGTTTTTAAGTCGATGGATCAAAGAACCGCGGCTTTTGTGAATAGCGTTCGATGTTTTTTTGACCGGCTACGGGTGGCGGGGAACCAGCATCTTGTGTGGAAGATTCATATGCGGCTTCTTTGCGGTCAGCCGCTATCACCAAAACACCTGAACCCTCCCTGATCCGCAAGGCATGCATCTACGCGTTACGTG
>CAXXGL010000020.1:0-15802 GCA_963676555.2 Geopsychrobacteraceae bacterium | reverse complement strand
GCCGCCCGCATCTGCCGACACATTTTCGGCAAGGGGAAAGACTGGCTCCAAAATTTACTCAGCTACAAGAAGCTGTTCGCGCCCGTAACATCGAGATCCAGCAAGCTGTGACGGGCATAGACCCTGAACAGGTCCTTGTGATGGAAACCATCGGGAGCGTCGAAGATTTCGCCAATGCTGTGAAGCGCATTGATGGCTTTGAGTGGATGGGTGAATTTGAGATCGACGAAATAGGCCCTGATCAGGACTTCTTCGATGAAAAGCATCCGGAGAAGGAGCTGAGTGGCCGTTTATACATGGTTATGACCAATCAGAGAGCTCTGGATGAGATGCTCTCCATGTGGCGTCGATATACGGACCAGGACGACCCAAAACAGAAATTCGACGGTGGGCTCACAAAGTTTCGTGATGTATTTCTGCGCTTGAAAGATATTCGCAGGTGGGACGTCAAAGACAGGCTTCTGGAGACCGGGGTGATTGATGCCTGGCGAGAAGATCTGGAGCATGACGGCGGCAGGCTTATCCGGTTTGAAGTCGAGCTTTGGTATCGAAACAGTGAAGAGAAGAGACGGCAAGGCTCAGCAATCGTTACAAACCTGATTCAGCAGCTAGGCGGGCAGGTTTTGGCTGAGTCACTGCATGATGGTATTGCCTATCATGGCATTTTGGCCGAATTGCCAGCCAATGCCATCCAGGCCGTTGTCGATAATCCGAATACGGAGCTGGTGAAATGTGACAGCGTCATGTTCTTTCGACCTGTCGGGCAGATGCTTGCTGGCGATGGCCTTCTCGAAGACGAGGCAGTCTATTCTGATCTTGAAGAACATTCGCTGCCGGATGGAGAGCCGGTAATTGCGGTCTTGGATGGGCTCCCATTGGCGAATCATCGACTTCTGAATGGAAGGACTAATCGTCGACGACCCAGACGATATAGAAAACAGCTATAACGCCAATGAGCGCGTGCATGGCACATCAATGGCGTCTCTGATCGTCCACGGCGACCTTAATGATGGGCTGCGGCCATTAGGGCGACCAGTGTATGTGCGCCCGATTATGCAGCCGATTCCAAATGATTTTCGGACACCTCGCCGTGAACACATTCCGGATGACGTCCTGCTAGTGGACCTGATTCACCGATCTGTGAAAAGGCTATTTGAAGGTGATGGTACAGAAGGTCCGGTAGCCCCCTCTGTAAGGGTTATCAATTTATCGATTGGTGATCCCTACAGACAGTTCCTGCAGTCCATGAGTCCTGTAGCAAGGCTACTGGATTGGCTCAGCCTCACCTATGGTGTGCTTTTTGTTGTAAGCGCCGGGAATCAGTCAGACGCTATACAACTCGGGATTTCGCGGACCGAATTTGAATCCTCAGATCCACAAGAACAAGAAGTAGCCGTTGTTAAAGCACTATTTTCGGATGCCAGGAATCGCAAGCTTCTTTCTCCAGCCGAGAGTATCAATGGGCTGACGGTTGGTTCAGTTCAATACGATTCATCTCACTTTGGGGTGGTCAATAACAGATTCAACCCGTTTCTGCAGTTCTTGCCGAGCCCGATTTCAGCGTTCGGTAGTGGTTATCGAAGGGCGATTAAGCCGGATATCATCTTCCCGGGAGGCAGGGTCCTGTACCAGGAAGATCTCCGGTCTTCACGGCGGGATAACTATGTCATAAAGCCGGTCGAACCATCAATTCGTAATACTCCGCCAGGAAACAAAACCGCTATTCCTGGCCGGCAATCTGGGAGTCTCGAAGGTATTGCCTATTCCTGTGGAACAAGCAATGCCGCTGCATTGATGAGTCGTGCTGCTGGTATTTGTTACGACTCGCTTCAGCAAATATTCGCTGAGCAGGCTACAGATGTTGATGCGCGAGCATGTGAAGCGCCCCTGTTGAAGGCCATGCTGGTTCATGGATGCGCGTGGGGAGATATTGGCACTCAAATCGGCGAACTTCTGCGCACGCCAGAGAATAATCGACAGATCAGTGGACTTGTTAGCAGATGGATGGGGTATGGCGTTCCACAGGTAGATCGCGTTCTGGATTGTACGGAGCAGAGAGCCTCCTTGTTGGGCTTTGGGCAACTTTTGGATGGTGAAGCCCATGTTTTCAGATTGCCGCTGCCGCCTTCTCTGGGCTCCCGGCCTGAATGGCGACGCCTGACCGTAACCATGGCATGGCTTTCACCAATTTCTGCAGGAACGCAAAAGTACAGAACATCAAGCCTGTGGTTCGAGGTAGGCGGAGTTGTGCCAGCCAAAGATAGAAAAGAAAGCTGCAGCGGGACTGACGGCTGGCGAGCAGTGCGGCGCGGAACAGTCCAGCACGAAGTTTTCGAAGGCCAGAGGGCGGTGCCGTTCATCGACGGGGAAGTTATCGAAATCAAAGTGAACTGCCGTGAGGACGCTGGAAAATTCCAGAGCCCTGTCGCGTATGGTTTGGCCGTGTCGCTGGAGGTAGCCGAGGGCGTCGACATCGCTGTTTACAACGAAATCCGAACTCGAATTGCACCTGCAATTCAGATTCAGCAGGCAACAGATCAAGGTAGAGGGTAATTAGCGGATGGAGTCGCTTTGGCAATACAGCACCGTTCATAACAGCGCCTGCAAGGTCATCGAAGAACAGACCTTGTGGGGGCAGACGGTGTGCCGCATCTGGTTGCCGAACCAGGACGCGGTGGTGCGCGTGCCCCGCTCCGCTTTGCGGCCGCTGAGTGCCGACCTGCGGCCAGAGATCGAGGCCGGACGCATTGCCTATGTGGCCGCCGCAGCCAAGGTGGCCGAGGTGCTTGAAGGCTCCACCAGCGCTACCGACGGTCATGTGCTGCTGGCTCCCATGGAGTCCAACGTCATTCCGCTACCGCACCAGATCCACGCCTTGTCCCGGGCCATCTCCGGCGACCGCGTGCGCTACCTGCTGGCCGACGAGGTGGGTCTCGGCAAAACCATCGAGGCCGGTTTGGTCATGCGCGAACTCAAACTGCGCGGGCTGGTTCGGCGAATCCTTGTTGTCTCTCCCAAAGGCATCGCCACCCAGTGGGTGGCGGAAATGCAGACCCACTTCAACGAGCAGTTCCAGCTTGTGCTGGGCGATGACATCGGCACCTTGCACCGTCTGGCTCCAGGGGCTGACCAGCGGAACTCAGCCTGGTCGATGTTCGATCAGGTCATCGTTTCCCTGGATTCGGTCAAGCCCATGGACAAGCGGCGCGGTTGGACCGCCGAGCGCGTTGCCGAATACAACCGCAGCCGGTTCGAGGATCTGATTACCGCCGGTTGGGACCTGGTAGTGGTGGACGAAGCGCACCGTCTGGGCGGCAGCACCGATCAGGTCGCCCGCTACAAGCTCGGCAAGGGGCTGGCGGAGGCTGCACCCTATGTGCTGCTCCTTTCGGCGACTCCCCACCAGGGGAAGACCGATGCCTTTCATCGCCTGATGAACCTGCTGGATGACGACGCCTTTCCAGACGTGGATAGCGTCTCCCGCGAGCGGGTAGCCCCGTATGTTATCCGTACCGAGAAGCGCAAGGCCATCGATGCCGACGGCAAGCCGCTCTTCAAACCCCGGCGCACGCAGATGGCCCCGGTGGCCTGGGAGAGCCGTCATCACCTGCAGCAACTCCTCTACGAGGCAGTGACCGACTATGTGCGCGAGGGCTACAACCAGGCCCTGCGCGAGAAAAAGCGCCACATCGGCTTCCTGATGATCCTGATGCAGCGCCTGGTGGTCTCCAGCACCCGGGCGATCCGCACCACGCTGGAACGGCGACTTGCCGCACTCAAGGAAGGCGAACAGCAAGCCAGCCTGCGCCTGGCGGAGCTGGAAAACGGAGCGGAGGGATCGGAGAACTTCGACGAGCTCTACGACATGGACGGCCAGGAGCTGCTTGACGAGCTGCTGAAATCTCATGTGTCGGCTCTGCAGAGCGAAGGCAGCCATGTCGAGACCCTGCTCGATGCGGCGGTTCGCTGCGAACAGGCTGGACCGGACGCCAAGGCCGAGGCGTTGATCGAGTGGATCTACGAGCTGCAAGCCGAGGAAAACGAGCCGGACCTGAAGGTGTTGATCTTCACCGAGTTCGTGCCCACCCAGCAGATGCTGAAGGAGTTTCTGGAAGCCCGGGGCATATCGGTCGTCACCCTGAACGGCTCCATGGATATGGAGGAACGAAAGCAGGCCCAGGACGCCTTCCGCAAATCGCACCGCGTGCTGGTTTCCACCGACGCGGGCGGTGAAGGTCTGAACCTGCAGTTCGCCCATGTCATCATCAACTACGACATCCCCTGGAACCCGATGCGGCTGGAACAGCGGATCGGCCGCGTGGATCGTATCGGGCAGCCCAAGAAGGTGCGGGCAATCAACTTCGTGTTTGAGGACTCGGTCGAGTTCCGCGTCCGCGAAGTGCTGGAGCAGAAGCTCTCGGTGATCTTCGACGAATTCGGTATCGACAAGACCGGCGACGTGCTCGATTCCGCCCAAGCCGGTGAGCTGTTCGAGGATGTGTTCGCCTCGGCCATTCTTAATCCTGACGGTATCGAAACCTCCGTCGATCACACGGTGGCCCGGCTTCGCGATGAAATTCAGCAGGTGCGCGAGGCCTCCGCCATCTATGGCATCTCCGAAGAGCCGGATGTGCAGGCGGCTGAGCGTCTGCGTTCCCATCCGCTGCCCCATTGGGTGGAGCGGATGACGGTGGGCTATCTCAATTCTCACGGCGGCGCTGCCAGCCGCAAGCGCTCCTGGTGGGATCTGAATTGGCCGGATGGTCAGGAACACCGCAAAGCTGTGTTCAACGCCCGGGAAGCGGACCGCCTGACCGACGCAACCCTGCTCAATCTTGAAAACAGTCGTGTCCGTGGGCTGGCCTTGAACCTGCCGCAGATCGCGGTTGGTCAGCCATTGCCTTGCGTAAGCGTGAGCGGATTGCCAGCCAGCATCTCCGGACTCTGGGGGCTCTTTGAGATTCGTCTTCAGGCCGGAATGCACCAGAAGACACAACTCCTGCGCATCCCCATGGTGCGGCGTGGCTATGTCAGCGTGTTCCTGAGCGAGGAAGGCAAACTGTTTCTGCCCACGGCCCGGCATATCTGGGATGCGCTACAGACAGCGGAAGCCGAAGTGCAAGCCACCCTCGGGCAGGATGAATCCATCACCGCTCATGAGCGGTTGCAGGAAGCAGCCGAGCAAGCCGGACAGGAGCTGTTCGACGCATTACAGCAGGCGCATCTCGCCTCTGTGGCTCGCGAGGAGGAACGCGGCATCGTCTCCTTTGCTTCGCGCCGCAAGGCCATTGACCGGGTTGGATTGCCGGAGGTACGGCAATTCAGGTTGTCCCGTTGCGATGCGGACGAATCCGAGTGGCGGCATGAACTGCAATCGGCAAGGCAGATCGTGCCGGAAATCCGGCCGCTGCTCGCTTTGCGAGTACGAAGTGCGGAGTGCGAGGTGCGCTCATGAGCAAGGTCGAACGGTTCGAGGATTTGCAAGTCTGGCAGATGGCCCATGACCTGTCCGTGGCAATTTACGGGCTAACGAAGGCCGGTGAATTTTCCAAGGATTGGGGACTTCGCGATCAAATTCAGCGGGCATCCGTTTCAGTGATGTCCAACATCGCTGAGGGCTTCGAACGATACAGTAGGCAGGAGTTCAAGCAGTTTCTATCTGTTGCACGAGGATCATGCGCAGAAGTCCGAAGCCAAATCCAACTGGCTAAATCTTTAGGCTACGTCGTCGATGCTGATTGCTCGACAATTTGTGAAAAATGTGTCTCCCTGAGTCGGGCAATAGGTGGACTTCGTTCATCACTGGAGAGGAGTGCAAAAAAATGACAACGCACTTCGCACCCCGCACTTCGCACTCTCCCTCCTGGCGAGACGCCATCCTGAACGACTTTGTGCCGAACGTCAGCAAGCTGACCCTGGTCGCGGACCCGGATTGTCTGCTGACCGAGGAGAAGCTGGCATTGGAGCTTCGCGGGCGCGGGTTCGACCTGATCGAGTTCAGTGATCCGGTCGAATTCAGATACGCCTATGAATCCAAGTACCGTTCGATCTGGGACCGGGGTGAGCACACCGATCTGGTGGTGGTCCTTCGCTTGCAGGATGCGGAGCTGGAATCCCTGCCTTACGACCTACTCCAGGCGGGCCGGAAGCTGTCGTTCAACCTGGGGGATCTCTTCCCCAACCTGAGCTATCCGGTCATTGAAAAGATAGACAGGAGCTTGCTGGATTCGCTTTTTGAGGCCCAGCGCAAGTCGCCGCCGGATCGCATGGGCGACAACGCCACCAAGGATTTCATTCTCCGTCATGTGTTCGGCATTGCGGCGGAACTAATTGGGGGCGAGGTGGAGCTGCTTCGCGCATTGCTGCGCCTGCACTATGGGAAGCTACAGATCCCGCTGATGCTGGCTGAGCGGCTTATCCAGGTTCTCAAAGGGCATGATGGATTCAAGGCTTGGCCGCTCTCTGAAATCGTTCCGGACGATGAGGCGTTCTTCGCCTTTTTGCAGGAACGCTGGCCGCTATTTCTTTCCAGGCTCGGCAGCGCTCATCAGGTACGGGAGGATTCGCCGGAATACGGCCTCAAGTATCCCGGCCCTGATCGCCTGCCGTTCGACCATCAGGACATCAAGGTCTACATCGACAATCTGTTCCTGGAGGGGAAACTCACCCCCGTCGAGGCCACAGATATTGAAGTAGATGCCGGGTCCTGGGTCCGCAGCGGTATCGCCACCTCCGGCACGGACAATGACGAGTTGCGGATTTCCCGCCTGTTTGACCTTGTCGAAAAGGAACTGCCCACTGCGGAAGCGCGTTACTCGGACTGGACCGCCTTTGCATTGAAATGGGCCGAGCTCTCTTCGCTGGTTCACTGCGGCAACAGCACCGAGTATCAGACCCGGCTCAGGGAAATCGGTGATGCACTGAACTCGACCTTCGCCGGTTGGTTGGCGGACCACTACTCCAGTCTGATCAACTTGCCGCCGACCAATCCAGCCATGCTGCACCATGTGCCGCGCCGCCTGGCAAGGGACATCGAGGACTCCGGTAGCAGCCGTGCCGCGCTGATCGTGGTCGATGGCCTGGCCCTGGACCAGTGGGTGACCATTCGCCAGCTTCTGCAAAAGCAAGATGCCAATCTTGTCATGCGCGAATCCGCGACCTTCGCCTGGATTCCGACGCTGACCTCGGTATCGCGGCAGTCGATCTTCTCGGGCAAGCCGCCGCTCTATTTTCCGTCATCCATCAACTCGACCAACAGCGAAGAGAAGCTCTGGAAGCAGTTCTGGGAAGGCCATGGTCTGTCCCGGCTGGATGTCGCCTACCAGCGAGGTCTTGGTGACGGCGATGCTGCGGGTGTACTCGACTCCGCAATCCACCCCGGGAAGACCAAGGTGGTGGGGCTGGTCGTGGACAAGGTGGACAAGATCATGCACGGCATGCAACTCGGTTCGGCCGGGATGCACAACCAGATCAAGCAGTGGTGTCAGGGTGGGTTCCTGGCTGAGCTGGTCGGACAACTGTTGGAATACGGCTATGAGGTCTGGCTGACGGCCGATCATGGCAACATCCAATGCGACGGCAAAGGCCGCCCATCTGAAGGTGTGATTGCCGAAACTCGCGGCGAGCGGGTTCGTGTCTATCCCACGCCGGAACTTCGCGCTCAGGTGGCTGGGGCCTTCCCGTTTGCCCACGAGTGGCAGCCGGTCGGGTTGCCCGCAGATTATTTCCCCCTGGTGGCCGGTGGCCGCGACGCATTCGTGAACCCGGGAGATGCCATCGTAGGTCACGGCGGTGTAGCCATCGAAGAAGTCATCGTGCCCCTTGTGAAGTTTGAAAGGAGAACACGGTGATGGGTAAACGACATGAAGCCATCGGCATCAAGCAGGCGATCCGTTTCGAGTGGATGCAGAAAGCAGCCAATCTGCTGCTGGCAGGACTCGACGCCAAAACCATCCGCCAGGAGCTGCATGAGTTCCTCGCGGACAGAAAAGGCAATGGCTCAGAGGGCGAACGAAGCGATCAGACCCGGACCTTCGTGGTCAACAATCTGATGAAGATCTGGGTATCCCCTGACCCCGAGTTGATCCCGTTCCGGGATGCCTCGCTGGCGTTTCTGCGGGAAAACCCGTCCATGGCCATGGCGGTCCACTGGGGAATGATCTCGGCGGTCTATCCGTTCTGGTTCAACGTGGCCCGGCAGGCCGGCCGTCTGCTGGCCTTGCAGGATCAGGTGACTCAGACCCAGATCATCAACCGCCTGAAGGAGCAGTACGGCGACCGGCAAACCGTCAGCCGCTATGCCCGGTTCGTCATCCGCTCCTTTGTAGCCTGGGGAGCCCTGAAGGATTCCGAGGCCAAAGGCTGCTATGAGAAAGCCGCTCCGGTGAGCATTGTCGAACCAAACCTGGCCATCCTGATGTTCGACTCCGCACTCCTGGCCACCCCAGAGGCCAAGGGCGCATTGGGGCTACTCCTGAACAACCCGGCATTCTTCCCATTCCAGCTCCCCGTGATGACCGGTGATTTTGTATCCCAACGCAGCGACCGGATCGACGTAGTTCGCTATGGACTGGACGATGAGCTGTTGAAATTGAAGGGCAACTAAATCAGGGATGGGACGTGAATGCCTTGGACTTCGGAACACACTAAATGGCTCGTCGACACCGGCGAACGACTGAAGACCGCCGACGGCAAGGAGGTCGAGGTCTGGGAGTTCCGTCATGAGAACGACGAGGCAGTGCTCTCGGCCTGGGCGAAACACTTCCGGAATCATTACTGCTTTGACAGCGAGATCGATTATTGGCGCAGGGGGTACAAGTGCTCTCGTGGAGAGTATCTCAACACCATAAAGTTCCCGGACCAAAAAGATGCGCCAGGACCCAGTATCCGCGCTGGCGATTTTGGAGAAGTGCTGGTTGCCGATTTTCTTGAATACCTGCTTGGCTACTGGGTTCCACGCACTCGCTATGGTGACAAAACCATCCGGAACGAGTCGACAAAAGGCAGTGACATCATCGGTTTCCATATCGTCAAGGATGGCAAAGCCTCTTCGAAGGATAGGCTGGCGATCTTTGAAGCGAAGGCGCAATTCTCAGGGAAAAAGGCGAAGGCGAGACTTCAAGATGCTGTAGATGGCTCAGCAAAAGACATCGCACGGAAGGCGGAGTCTTTGAATGCGATCAAGCAAAGGCTGCATGGCCGGAATGAGCTCGATGATGCCGAAAAAATTGAGCGGTTCCAGAACGAAGTGGATCACCCATACAAGGAAGTTTATGGAGCTGTCGCGCTCTTTGAAAATCCGCTTTTTGACGGCCATCTGACATCCTCGACCGATGCATCCTCTCATCCGCATTCAGGTGACCTTGCGTTAGTGGTCATCAAAGGGGATCAGATGATGGCACTCGTCCACGAGCTCTACAGGAGGGCTGCGGATGAGGCCTGAACAGAAATCCCAACTCCTGCTGGGCGTCACACGGTCAAAGGCAAAGATGCTCGAGTACGGCGTTCCGGAAGAGCATCACATCAAAATCACCCAAGATCCGGCCAAGCTGTTCACCATCTCGATTGGCCTGCTGGGCGACCTTGCCGCTGCTATCAACCGGAACGAGCCAGATCCCGATTCCCTCTCGGAGCTGAGAACCAATCTGCTGTTTTCCGCCCGCTTTTTTGACTCCTACCTCCAGTCAAAGCTGAACGAGACACTTGATCCATACCTCGTGCTTCTGGGCTCCGCCTCCTATTACCTGTGCGATCTTCCCGGAAGCGCGTCGGTATTGGCGAAGCGCATCGATGGCGACTGCCCGGATTTGGATGGCGATGGTTTGGAAGACCTGTTGCTCTGGTTGCTGCAGGCCGATCTGGAAACCTATTTTGATGGAGCCGAGGGACCGTTCGGCGGATTCATCGACTCAGAGTATTGAACGGGGTGAGAAATGAATAAAGTTGATTTTTTTCTGGATGCCGACGAACTGACTCCAGTCATCGGGGCAATACAGGACGCTTTGACAAGGCGCCCCAATCCTGAAGGTGAGCCGCATTTCGATTTGCAGAGCGCACTTGATAGTTGCGACGAATATTTTGAGAGTGTTCGGGAGCTTACGGAAGCCACCGGCAAACTTTCGGTTCACAACCTGCTTGAGACGGCAAACGGCATGTCCTCGGGTTATCGGTGCTTTTGGGAACGTCCATTTCCCCAGGGCCTGGAGATGGGGCAGCCTCTGTTTTCGGCGGTTCTTGAACGACCCATGCGCGATCTGCTGCGGACGCTTCAATCTCTTGTAGGGTCTGAAAGCGAAGATTCTTTGGGGGCAACGCTGGTTACTCTTGATGCAGAAGAAGAGTTGACTTGTTTCAGCACATGGCTTGATGGCCTGGCTCCCCATCAGAGAATCGGATTACATCCTTCGCCAGGGTGTTGTGGTCTTGGTGCCTTGGCCGCTTCTTTCCTGCTGGGCTGGTGGTTTGGACGGGATTAACTGATATGTACGGCAATATGTCGTTTTTGATTGTTCAGAGTGTAACCGGAAGGCCGCAAGCTCCCGGAGGGAGATTCTTATTTCCCTCAAATGGGCCATGAATCAACAAAAGCGGAGCTTGATCAATGGAAACGGCAGATATGCCATTCGAACAGAAGAAATTGGGTCGCAAGCATATCAAGAGCTTCGCCAGCGGCATCGCTCATATGTTTGCCTGCTCGGCTCAGCATTATGCCTGGCTGGCGTATCGACAGCGGTTGCCGACGGTGACAATTGACCTCCTGGAGTTGCGAATCGAACCCGCTGATTTCGACATTGAGAGGAACCGGATTCTTGCCGGGATGTGTCAGAGAACACTCCTCCGAAACGCCGGGCAACTGGCACCACCCGGCGCTGTTGTTTCGGCGGTCCTCTCTGCCCACTTTGGGATCAATGACTATTCGGAGGACGGGCGTTCTGCCTCGATTGGCAGATCTGTTTTCACCGTGATCCTGACCGATGACCGAGGCAAGGAGTGGCGTGTTGACCATGCTGAGGAGCGGATGCTGATCCAATCTTAGCAAGGCAGGTCTGGCCAATTCGATTCCCGTTTTAGGAACCGAACCGGCGTCCGAAAGCAGGATTTGAAGTTGTTGCTGAGAAGCGCTGTATCCGGTTTTACTGCAAACCCATCACCCTCGTCCGGTGCTGGGAACTCTGGGGGAAAAATCGTTTCTCTGGTCGGGTTGTCGGGAAATGCTTGTGCAAGATGACTTCGGCGTTTATTATCAAGGAGTTACGAGGAGTGCGGGCTTTGAGACTGTTTTGCGGTAGGTCGGCGTTCCCTCCACCATCCTCTACAGAGCCTCGGTTGGCAAGCCATTGCCGGCCGGGGCTTTTTTGCTGTGGCCGGACCTTGCCCTGATCCCTGCCGCCGGCGGACGGACGGTCTGATCAGCCGTCGAGTCCGTATTTTTTCATTTTACGCCACAGGGTGGTCTTGTTGATGCCGAGCAGTTCCGCTGCGAGCGTTTTCTTGCCGTTGCATTTTTCCAGGATTTTCAGAATGTGTTGTTTTTCGGCTTCACGGATCGGCAATTCTTCGTTCTTTGTCGCGGATTGACGGGGTGAGTCCGGGGGAAAAGGACAGCGGCAGTCGATGAACAGGCTTGCGGGGGAGAGGCGCGAGCCGTGTTCGAGGATCATGGCGCGTTCGATGATGTTTTCCAGCTCGCGCACGTTGCCGGGAAAATCATAGACATCCAGGGTCGCCAGTCCGTCGGCGTCGATCCCTTCGACGCGCGGATTGATATGGCGGTACTTGGCCAGAAAGTAGTCGACCAGAAGCGGGATGTCGTCCTTGCGTTCGCGCAACGGGGGGATGTGCAGGGTCATCACGCTGAGCCGGTAATAGAGGTCACTGCGGAACCGTCCCGCTTGGGCGTCCTGTTTGAGGTCCTGATTGGTCGAGGCGATCACCCGGACATCGACGTCGATGGCGGCGGCGCTGCCGACCCGGTAGATGGTGCGGTCCTGCAGGGTGCGCAGCAGCTTGACCTGAAAATTGCCGTCCGCAGTGCCGATTTCGTCGAGCAGGATGCTCCCTTTGTCGGCCATTTCAAAAAAACCGATCCGGCGGCCCGCCGCACCGGTGAAAGCGCCTTTTTCATGGCCGAAAAGCTCGCTTTCCATCACCCCTTCGGCCAGGGCGCTGCAGTTGACCGGGACAAAGGCGTGGTCGCAACGTTGACTCCACTGGTGGATGAGGCGGGCGACCAGTTCCTTGCCGACGCCGGTTTCGCCCTGGATCAGTACGGTGCTGTCGGCGCGGGCGACCCGCCTGGCCAGATCGAGAACTTTGAGCATCTCGGCGTTGCCGGTTACAAAATGGTATTTTCCGGCTTCCAGTTCGCGCTCCTGATGCAGGGTTTCCACCTGTTGTTCAAGCCGGCGTTCGCGCAATCCCCGTTGCAGGCGCAGGGCGACGTCCTCGGGATCGAAAGGCTTGGCAATATAATCATAGGCCCCCTGCTTGACCGCGGTGACCGCCGAATCGATACTGGAAAAGCCGGTGATGACGATCACGACCGTGTCCGGTCGGGCCTGCTTGACCCGCGTCAACAGTTCCATCCCATCCATTTTCGGCATTTTCATGTCCGTCAGCACGAGTTGCGCGCCCTGGTCGAGAAAATGCAGGTAGGCGTCTTCGCCGTTGTCGAAATCGCTGACGTCGTAGTCGTTCCCGAGCATGCGCACCAGGATGCGGCGCGTCATGTCGTCGTCTTCGGCGATGATGATTCTGGGTCTGCTCATTATTTTTCTCCCGGTGGCAGGATGACGGTAAAAGTCGTGCCGCTGCCAAGCGTCGAATCCACTTCGATGGTTCCGCCGTGGTTTTTGACGATCCCGTAGCTGACCGAAAGCCCGAGCCCCGTGCCCTTGCCGACTTCCTTGGTGGTAAAAAACGGATCGAAAATCCGGTTCAGATGTTCAGGCGCGATACCGCCGCCGTTGTCGCGGAAGCCGACGGCGACGCGGCCGTTGTGAAAGGCGGTGGACAAAGTGATCCGGCCGTTGCTGCCGATCGCGTCCAGGGCATTGAGGAGGATATTGACAAAGACCTGCTGGATCTGGTTCTGGTCGATTTTAATCAGCGGCAGGTTGCCCTGTCGGTCGAAATCGACCAGGGTGTTCTGGTTTTCGCTTTTTATCCGGGTCAGTTCAAGCGAGCGCTCCAGCAGCCGGTTGATATCGCAGAGGGTTTTTTCGCTGGCCTGGCGGCGCGAAAAGCTGAGCAACCCGGAGATGATTCCGCTGGATTTGTCGATCTGATCGATGATGTCGCTGAAGTCGCGCCCCAGGGCTTCCGGGTTAAGAGAGCCTTTGGTCAGGTCCCGGCGGGCCAGTGACGAGAGCGCGCGGATATTGCCCAGGGGAGTGTTCAGTTCGTGGGCGAGGCCGGCGGCCATTTCGCCGATGGAGGCCAGTTTCTCCGAATTGTGAATCTGTTCGGCAATGCGCTTTTTTTCTTCCAGGCTGTCCTGCAGATTGGCCGCCATGCGATTGATTTCGTTGGAAAGTACACCGATCTCATCGTAAGAGCGCAGCGGTATCCGGCAGGAGAGGTCGTTGGAAATGCAATGCGTGCCGTCGATGACCGTTTGGATCGGCCGGGTGATCGAGCGGGAAAAAAAACCGGCCACCAGCGCGGCAAAGACCAGGACCAGGATGGTGGAGACGAGAATGCGCTGTTTAATGGCGGCAAGAGGGGTCATGAAGTAGTGCTTGTGGGCCTCGACCACCACCACCCAGCCCCGATTCCGGTCTTTATACGGCGAATAGAACGCATAGGCCAGCAGATTGCGCGAATCGGGGCTGACGATGACTCCTTCGTCGCTGTTCATCCATAGTGCCGTGATGTCTTCGGGGTAGTGCTGGAAGACATTGATGTTGCTTCCGGTCTGATTGCCGAACTCGCAGGTCGAATCCTGTGAAAACAGATAAATGCCGTTGCGTTCCGGGTTGCCGGCATTGCGTTCGATGAGAAACGCCTGCCCCTGGTCCGCGGTAATGAGACTGTTGATCTTGGTGCCGACGGTCGCTCCCCAGACATTGATGACCACGGCACCGGCGCGCCGGCCGTCGGGGTAAAAAAGCGGCGTGGAAAAACGAACCATGGCCGGGCACCAGTATTCAACTCCTTCGATCCAGCCGCGTTCGAGGTTGGAAATCCAGTTTTGTCCCGGGGAGAGTCCCATGGTGTGCCGGAAGAAAGAACGGTCCTCGATCGAGCCGACGGCGTTCAGGCCCAACCCGGGGATGGCGGAGCCGATCCGCTCCATGACACGCCCCTCGCGGACTTTGACGATTTCCTGCCCGGCGGTATTGACCAGGCGGATGGCCTGGAGCGCCGGGTCGAGACGCTGAAAATCGAGTAAGGTGATTTCCAGACGTTTCAGGGCCGCCACGGTGGCTTCGGGATCATCCTTCCCGGCAGCGGCGAGAAACGCTTCGACATCCGCGGAAGCGACAATTCTGGTGAGCGTTCCCTCGGAGCGATCGACCAGTTCGACCAGGTTCTGAACCGAGGATTCCGCCATGGCCTGAATGCGCCTGATAATGTTCTGCTGCAGGATCTGCCCGGTCGAAGTGATCATCAGAAACGAAAAGATGCCGAGGGACACGATGGTCACTCCCAGCATGGCAAGGAGAATTTTCTGGCTGATTTTCAGGCGCATAACCGTTCACTCCAGTCTTTTGCAATTTGCACCTTCAGGGGGTGGCGCGCATAAAGGAGGGTTGCAAATTGCACCAAAAGGAAAATAACCGGTGCCCGGAGGTTTGTCAATTAATAAAAGATATCTTTATGATTTCAATATGTTGTGTTTTTTTTCGGTGGCTGGAAAGCCTGGCACGGCATTTGATATGAAGAGTTCGAGCAGGCATTCATGGTTTGCCGGAACAACGACCGGATCGGTGAGCCGATCCGCCGGGTCATGACCTGCCGATTTTTTATGAAAGGGGAGTCTTATGGATCAGACGCGAAGACGGTTGCTGGGGTTAGCGACTCCGGCGCAGGCCGCAAACCCGCAGAAGGAGGAGGCTTCGGCCCACTATGCCATGCTGATCGATCTGCGTCGCTGTGTCGGTTGCCAGGCCTGTACCATCGCCTGCGGAATGGAAAGCGGGCTGCCCGTTCACCAGCACCGGACCTCGGTGGCCGATTATGAAATGACGCTTGCCGGCCACAGTCGTCGCGCTCTTCTGCCGCGCTTGTGCAATCACTGTGAGCAGCCGTCCTGTACGGCCGCCTGTCCAACCGGGGCGACCTTCAAAAGGGCGGACGGAATCGTGGTGATCGACGCCTCGGTGTGCGTCGGTTGCGCCTATTGCGTGCAGAATTGTCCTTACGACGCACGTTTCATGAACGAACAGACCCGTACCGCGGATAAATGCACCTTCTGCGTTCAGCGTGTCACGAACGGTCTGCTCCCGGCCTGCGTCGAGTCGTGCGTCGGCAAAGCCCGGATTTTCGGCGATCTCAACGATCCGAACAGCGAGATTTCCGGAACTCTGCGCGATTACCCGGTGCAGGTGTTGAAATCCGGGAAGGGGACCCGTCCCCAGGTTTTTTACCTGGCGCTGGACGGTGCTTTGCAGAATACCCTGCGCGGCGAAACGGCAGTGGTGATGCCGGCGCGCGGATCCGTCGAGAAAGGATGACAGCCATGCCGATCATTGAACTCATGGGGCCGACTCAGCAGATATACTGGGGAATGACCGGGGTCCAGTTTTTTTTCATGATTCAGGTCAGTGCCGCGTGCACCGCTTTAGCCGCGGCGCAACGC
>CAXXGL010000019.1:0-46751 GCA_963676555.2 Geopsychrobacteraceae bacterium | reverse complement strand
CTGCGGATACGCTGGTTCCGGGGGATCTGGTGTATGTTGAGGCCGGTACGATTGTGTCCGCGGATATCCGGCTGATCGAGACCCATGTTCTCAAGGCCGATGAAGCCGCTTTGACCGGCGAATCGATCCCGGTGGAAAAAACCTCCGCCCCCTTGTCCCGGCCGGCCGCCGGAATCCCGGATTGCCGTAACATGGTCTATCGCGGCACCCGGGTGGCTTACGGCCGGGGCAGCGGGGTGGGTGACGGCGACGGGGATGGGCACCGAAATGGGCCGGATCGCCCACCTGCTCGAAACCACGGAAAAGCTTAAGACCCCGCTGCAGCAGAGGTTGGTGCGGGTCGGACGCAATCTGGCCGTGGCCACGCTGGTGATCTGTGCCGTCGTGTTCATTGCCGGCCTGTTACGCGGCGAAAACGCACTGCTGATGTTCCTGACCGCCGTGAGTCTGGCCGTGGCGGCCGTTCCCGAGGCGCTGCCGGCGGTCGTCACGATTTCTCTGGCCCTGGGCGCGCGCAAGCTGGTGCGCCGGAACAGTCTGATTCGCCGTCTGCCGGCGGTCGAAACTCTGGGTTCCGTGACCTGTATCTGCAGCGACAAGACCGGGACCCTGACGCAAAACCGCATGACCGTCGAGCAGTTGTTCGATCGGCAACTGGCCCCCGTGCAGAAGGGACGATTGCCTTGCGATGATCCTCTGCTGCTGACTCTGGCGCTGTGCAACGATGTCCGGCCGGATGACGGCGGCCGTGCCGGCGGCGATCCGACGGAAGTGGCGCTCTATGAAAAAGCCCGCGCCCTGGGCGGCGACCCGGAAGAGTTGCGCAGGCTTTATCCGCGTATCGCCGAGATCCCGTTCAGTTCGGAACGTCAGGCCATGAGCACTTTGCACCGTACGCCGGATAACGAAACCCTGTTGCTGTGCAAAGGCGGTTTCGAGGCGATTGTCCGGCGTTGCCGGCCATTCGAGCAGGGGGCGGCCGCCGAGCGGGTTGACGAACTCGCCGCTTCGGGTTTGCGCGTCCTGGCTTTTGCCTGGCTTAAACTGAAACAGGCCCCTGCCGTTGCGGGGGAAGAGCTGGAAACGCAGTTGCAGTTCCTCGGTATCAGCGGTTCTCTGGACCCGCCGCGCGAAGAGTCGGCCGAAGCCGTGCGGCGCTGTCGCCGGGCGGGGATCCTGCCGGTGATGATTACCGGGGATCATCCCCTGACGGCGGCCAGTATCGCCGCGCGCATCGGTCTGGTCGATTCCGTTCAGGCGCGCGTCGTCAGTGGGGCTGAATTGACGGACCTGACGCATGAACAACTGGTGGAACTGGCCGCCGATGTCAGGGTTTACGCCCGGGTCGCCCCGGAACAGAAACTCAAAATCGTCGCCGCGCTGCAGGAGCGGGGAGAGGTCGTCGCCATGACCGGTGACGGCGTCAACGATGCCCCGGCGCTTAAACGGGCCGAGATCGGCATCGCCATGGGGATTACGGGGACCGATGTCGCCAAGGAAGCGGCGGAAATGGTGCTGCTGGACGATAATTTCGCCACCATTGTGCGGGCGATCCGCGAAGGGCGCACGATTTACGCCAATATCCGTAAGTTTTTCAAATACACTCTCAGCAGCAATGCCGGCGAAATCTGGACGATTTTTCCTGGCTCCTTTTTTCGGCCTGCCGATTCCGTTGTTGCCGATTCATATCCTCTGGATCAATCTGATCACCGACGGTGCGCCCGGGCTGGCTCTGGCCGCGGAACCGGCTGAGCGCGGGGTTATGCGGCGGCCGCCGATCCCGCCCGGCGAAAGTTTGTTCGGGCGCGGGATGTGGCGGCAGATCCTCTGGGTCGGCCTGCTCATGGGGGCCAGCTGCCTGGTGACCCAGAAGGTCGCCATCGACCGGGGCTGGCACTGGCAAACCATGGTTTTTACCGTGCTCTGCTACAGTCAGCTGTTCAACGCTCTGGCGGTTCGTTCGGAACGCGACTCGCTTGTCACTCTGGGGATCGGCACCAATCGCCCGCTGCTCCTCACCGTGTCGGCAAGCCTTGCAGTTCAACTGGGAATCATATATGTTGCCCCGTTACAGCCTGTTTTTCATACCCAGCCCCTCGGCCCGGCCGAACTGGTTTTCTGTTTATTCATGTCGGTCTTGGTGTTTCTGGCCGTGGAAACGGAAAAACTGCTGCTGCGGCGGCAATGGCTGTCTTACGGGCAGAATGCCGATAAAGGAAAGTTCTCCGCCGGATAAGGCGGAGGTTTTTTTGTTGATATCTTATTTTCAGGACATTATGTCCAACCGTCAGGATATTTCATGAAGCAGACAAGTTTGAGCCCCGGGCAAACCCTCCACGGCTTCAGCGTGGAACGGATTGATGCGCTGCCGGCCATCAACGCCACCATGATCCGCTTGACCCACGCCGCGACCGGTGCGCGTTTTATGCACCTGGAGCGTAATGACGACAACCATCTGTTCGGCGTAGGTTTTCGCACCCCGCCGGAGGATTCGAGCGGCGTCGCCCACATCCTTGAGCATACGGCGCTGTGCGGGTCCGAGCGCTTTCCCGTGCGGGACCCGTTCTTTTCCATGCTCAAACGCAGCCTCAACAGTTTCATGAATGCGATGACCGCCGGCGACTGGACGCTGTATCCGTTTTCCAGCACCAATCGCAAGGATTTTTTCAACCTGCTCGAGATCTATCTGGATGCCGCTTTCTTCCCCGCCTGCGGGAACGCGATTTCAGCCAGGAAGGGCATCGGCTGGAGTATGCTGAAGCGGATAACCCCCGCTCCGCGCTGGAGTACAAGGGGGTGGTTTACAACGAGATGAAAGGGGCCATGTCCGATCCCTCCTCATTACTGTCGCGCCGGCTGGACAAACACCTTTATCCGACGACGACCTATCGGCATAATTCCGGCGGCGAGCCGGAGGATATTCCCGCCTTGACCTGGCAGCAACTGCGCGATTTTCATGCGCGCTATTATCACCCCAGCAATGCCTGGTTTTTTACTTCCGGCAACCTTGATGTGACGGAGATTCTGGCCCTCGTCGATGAGCGCGTGCTCCGGCGTTTTGAGCGCATCGAGCCGGACAGCGAAGTGCCTCTTGAACAGCGCCTGGACAAGCCGGTGCGGGTAACGGAAAACTATCCTCTTGACCGGGGCGAACCGCTGGACAAACGTTCCATGGTGCAGGTCGCCTGGCTCGCTGGCGATATCAACGACAGCTTCGAACGCCTGTCCATGTCGTTGCTGGCCGCCTTGCTGCTGGGAAATCCGGCGGCGCCGCTGTACAAGGCACTGCTCGATTCCGGCTTGGGCGCCAATTTGGCCCCGGGGTCCGGCTACCATGACGATAACCGGACGACTTATTTCGCCGCGGGGCTGCAGGGCACCGATCCGGAGCGGACGGAAGAAATCGAACAGCTCATTTTCGATACCCTGAAACGGGTGGCCGAGGAGGGCTTTTCACGTCGCCGGATCGACGCGGCGATCCATCGTTTGGAGTTTTCCAACCGCGAAGTCACCGGCGACAGCTACCCCTATGCATTGCTGCTGTTGATGCGCCTTATCGGCCCCTGGATTCACGGCGGCGATCCTTTGGAGGCCTTGAATTTTGAAGAAAACCTCAACCGCCTGCGGCGGCAACTGGAGCAGGAAGACTTTTTTGAGCATCTGATTCGCACCCGGCTGCTGGACAATCCGCACCGCGTCACCCTGTGTCTGAAACCGGATGTCGATATGCGGCCGCGCCAGGAAGCGGCAACCCGCAAGTTGCTCGATCAGATTGAAAAGGACCTGGATGAAGCGCAGCGGCAACAGCTGGTTGAGCGCGCGCTGGCCCTGAAAGCGGCCCAGGAAGCACCGGAGGATCTGTCCTGTCTGCCGTCGCTGGAATTGGGCGACATTCCGCCGCAGGAAGCGGCGGTCCCGGTTGAAGAACGGCATTGCGAGGAGGCCAGGCAGTTTCTGTTCGATCAGCCGACCAACGGTATCGGGGTGGTGACGCTCAATTTTCCGATCAACGCCTTGAGCCGCGATCAGTTGGACTATCTGCCGGTGTTCGGCAGCCTCCTGACACAGGTCGGCGCCGGGGGCAAAAGCTATCTGCAGATGGCGGAAGAGCTTGAAGCCGTCAGCGGCGGGATTACGGCGCGTACGTCCCTGCTCGACAGTCCGCAACAGCTCAATGCCTTTACCCCCGGGTTCGAAATCAAGGGCAAGGCGCTGGTCCGCAACGCCGCCGCGCTGAACCGGTTGCTGGGGGATTTTCTGCTCGCTCCCGATTTTTCCGATCCGGACCGCCTGCGCACGGTGCTGAACCAGTTGCAGGTCTCACTGGAAAATTCGGTGCCGCATTCCGGCCATACCTATGCGGCCCGGGCGGCCGCGGCCTGCCTTTCCCCCGGTGCCCGCCTGCGGGAAGGCTGGAACGGACTCAGTCAGGTGGCGCTGGTCAGGAAGCTGGCCGCCAAAGGGGCTGCAGAACTGGAGGAACTGGCCGCGATATTTGCGGATATGGCGCGGCGGCTGTTTGTTCAGTCCGGGCTGCAAACTGCGGTGACGGTTGAACGGCAGCATTTTGCGGCTTTTGAAAATCCACTGGATGAGCTCATACGACAGCTTCCCGTTCGCGGCATGGGGCCGGCACTGGAGGACGATCCTTTCAGCGTTGAATCCAGGCGCCTGGGGCTGGTCTGGTCACTGCCGGTCAATTACGTGACCCGGGTTGTCCGCGCCGCGCCCTACACGCATCCGGACAGTGCGGCATTGACGGTGCTGTCGAAACTGTTGCGGGCGGAATTCCTGCATCGGGAAATCCGGGAAAAAGGCGGTGCATACGGCGGCCTGGCCAGCTACAATGCCGAGGCCGGGCTGTTCAGCCTGCTGTCTTATCGCGACCCTCACCTGTTGCGCACGCTGGATGTTTATGACCGGGCAATCGATTGGGCCGTGGCTGGGGACTATCCCCGGGATGCGGTCAAAGAGGCCATCCTGGCGGTGTTCAGCGATCTTGACAAACCGCTCTCGCCGGCGGGGACGGGGGCGCAGGAGTTCGCCAATATCCGTCAGGGCATGACTCTGGAGTTGCGCAATCGGATGCGTGAGCAATTGTTGCGCGTCGATGCCGCGGCGCTGCAACAGGCCGCTGCCCAGTATCTGCAAAACGGTTCCGGCGCGGTTTCCGTTCTGGCCGGTGAAAACGCTTTGCGGCAGGCGAATGAGGAATTGGGCGAAGATGCTCTGGAACTGCGGAAAATATAAACAGCCGAGACATGAATAAACAGCGTTTTTTCACCACGGCCGCCCTGGGGAGCGAACCCCTGCTGGCGGCCGAATTGTCGCAACTGGGAGCGGAGCAGATCGAGGAACAGCGGGCCGGAGTCGGTTTTTCCGGCACCCTTGAAAGCGCTTACCGGGTGTGTCTGTGGTCGCGGCTGGCCAGTCGCGTGTTGCTGCCGTTGAAGACTGTCGACGCCGAGACGCCGGAGCAGCTTTATGCCGCGGTTCTGGCCGTGGACTGGTCCGTGCATTTGTCCCCGGAGCTTACTTTTGCCGTCGACTGCAGTACGACCCGGTCCCGGATTCGTCATTCCCACTATGCCGCCTTGCGGGTCAAAGATGCCGTTGTCGACCAGTTTCGAGCCCGAAGCGGCACGCGACCCGCGGTGGCCACCGAACGTCCCGACCTGCGTCTCAATCTGCATATCAACCGCGACCGGGCGACGCTGAGTATCGATCTGTCCGGGGACAGCCTGCATCGTCGGGGGTACCGCTCTGACGGCGTTCAGGCTCCGCTGAAAGAAAACCTGGCCGCGGCCCTGCTGGCGCGTGCGCAATGGCCGGAAATCTGCGCGGCAGGCGGGGCGCTGGTCGATCCGTTGTGCGGTTCCGGGTCCCTGCCTCTGGAGGCGGCGCTGCTGGCGAGCGATACGGCGCCGGGTTTGTTGCGCTCCTATTTCGGCTTCCTCGGCTGGAAAAAACATGCGGCTGCGGTTTGGGACGGGCTGGTGGCTGAAGCGCGCCGGCGGCGGGAACAAGGGCTGGCCGGAAAACTGCCGCCGATTTGCGGTTACGATGTCGATCGTCGCGCCATCCGCGCCGCCTGGCAACATGCACAGAATGCCGGGCTGGCGGGGATCGTCCATTTCGAACGGCGAACGCTGCGCGAATTCGTTCCGCCGGCAGGCGCGCAGACGGGGTTGCTGGTGACGAATCCCCCCTACGGCGAACGCCTGGGCGACGAGGCCGAACTGCCCGGACTGTACAACCTGCTGGGCGAAAAAATGGCCGGTCGTTGTCGCGGCTGGAAAGCTGCGGTATTGACGGCGAATTCGCAGCTCGGGCGCAGTATCGGTCTGCGGGCGGACAAAATCAACGTGCTGTACAATGGCGCCCTGAAGTGCCAACTGCTGCAGTTCGAGCTGGATGAGCGCAATCGCTGGCAAAGCCTCGACCGGGGCGCCGGAAAAGCGATTAAAAAGCCGCTTTCCCCGGGCGCGCAAATGTTCGCCAACCGGCTGTCCAAGAACCTGAAAAAATACGCGAAATGGGCCCGGCGCGAAGGGATCGACGGTTACCGCCTGTATGACGCCGATCTGCCGGAATACGCCTTTGCCGTTGATCTCTACGGCGATGAGGTCCACCTGCAGGAGTACCGCGCGCCGAAGACGATCGACGAGAAAAAAGCGGCCGTGCGGCGCCATGACGTGCTGGCCGCCGTGCCGCAGGTGCTCGGTGTGACGGACGCTGAAATTCATCTGAAAGTACGGCAGACGCAAAAGGGCCCGAACCAGTACCGCAAGCAGGACGATCGGGGCCGGTTCAAGGAGGTGCGGGAGGGGCAGTGCCGCTTTCTGGTCAACCTGAGCGACTATCTCGACACCGGGCTGTTTCTCGACCATCGCCTGATCCGGGGGCTGATCCGGGACTGGGCGGCGGGAAAACGCTTTCTCAACCTGTTCGCCTATACCGGGACCGCCACCGTTTATGCCCTGCTGGGCGGGGCACGGGCGACCACGACGGTGGATATGTCGCACACCTATCTGGGGTGGGCGGAGAAAAATATCGCCTTAAACGGTTTCGATCCGCAGGCACAGGAACTGATCCAGGCCGATTGCCTCGCCTGGGTCGCTGCCGTGCAGGAGTCCCGCCGCGGCGCTTACGATCTGATCTTCCTCGATCCGCCGACTTTTTCCAATTCCAAGTCGATGAGCGCGAATTTCGATGTGCAACGCGATCATGTCGAGCTGTTATGCGCGGTGGCGTCGTTGCTGGCTCCGGGCGGCACCCTGATTTTTTCCAACAACCGGCGCGATTTCAAACTCGAACCGGCGGTGCATGAGATCTTCGACTGCGAGGATCTGAGCAGGCAGACCATTCCCTATGATTTTGAACGCAATCCGCGCATCCACAACTGCCGCCGTTTGACGCTGAGATGATATTGACGGCGGCGTGAAGGAGAGAGGCCCGATGTTCGAACTGGACGCCCGGCTGCAGGCCGATACCGTCGCTCTGGGCGATTTGCCCTTATGCCGTCTGCTGTTGATGAACGACCGTACCTATCCGTGGTTCATTCTGGTACCGCGGCGTGAGTGTCTGCGGGAGCTGCATCATTTGGACGAGGGTGACCGGCGGCGGTTGTGGGCCGAATCGGCCGCTCTTTCCGTGTGGATGGAGGCTTTTTTCGGCTGCGAGAAACTGAATGTGGCGGCACTCGGCAATATCGTCTCCCAGCTGCACCTGCATCATGTCGGGCGGACACGGACCGATCCCGCCTGGCCGGGACCGGTCTGGGGCACCGGCCCGGCGGTAAACTATGCCGGGCCGCGGATTGAAGAACTTGCACAGGCGGTTGTCAGGGCATTACCCGAACTCCGCCCGGTGCAACCGGCGGCTCTTTAACAGACTGTTGAAAAAACGCCTGCAGAGTCCGGGGACGGGCGATCAAATCAGTCCCGGGCCGGACTCAACCACCTGCTAACGGAGACAGGGCAGCCCGGGGAATGGCCGCACCGTTTATCTCCGGCCGGAAAACGACGCCGTTTGCATTATCCGTTACTGCCGGGTCAGACTGCGGTACCTGATCCGGTGGGGCTGATCCGCGTCCTTGCCGAGCCGGCGTTTGCGATCCGCTTCATATTCGGAATAATTGCCCTCGAACCAGACCACCTGTGAATCGCCTTCGAAGGCGAGGATATGTGTGGCGATGCGGTCGAGGAACCAGCGATCGTGGCTGATGACGACTGCGCAACCGCCGAAATTTTCCAGCCCCTCTTCAAGGGCGCGCATGGTGTTGACATCCAGATCGTTGGTCGGTTCGTCAAGCAGCAGCACATTGGCTTCTTCGCGCAGCATCTTGGCCAGATGCACGCGGTTGCGCTCCCCGCCGGACAGGGCCGCGACCTTTTTCTGCTGTTCGGACCCGGAAAAGTTGAAACGGGCGACGTAAGCCCGTGAGTTGACCGGTTGGCCGCCCATGAGAATCCGCTCCCGGCCGCCGGTGATTTCTTCCCAAATGGTCTTGTCGCCGTCCAGTTCCCGCCCCTGGTCCACATAGCCGAGCCTGACCGTCTCGCCGACGTTGAAATCCCCGCTGTCCGGCTGTTCCCGGCCGGTAATCATCCGGAACAGGGTGGTCTTCCCCGCGCCGTTGGGACCGATGACGCCGACGATTCCCCCGGCCGGCAGGTTGAAGTTGAGGTTGTCGATCAGCAGACGCTCGCCGTAGCCCTTGCCGAGCTTCCGGGCTTCGACGACAACATCGCCGAGACGCGGTCCCGGCGGAAGGTAAAGTTCGAGGGTCTTTTCCTTTTCCAGACCGGCGTTGCCGAGCAGTTGTTCATAGGAATTGATGCGCGCCTGGGCCTTGGCATGACGGCCTTTGGGCGACATGCGGATCCACTCCAGTTCGCGTTGCAGCGTCTGCCGGCGTTTGCTTTCTGCCTTTTCCTCGCGGCGCAGGCGTTCCTGCTTCTGTTCCAGCCAACTGGAATAGTTGCCTTTCCAGGGAATGCCCTGACCGCGGTCGAGTTCGAGAATCCAGCCCGCCACATTGTCGAGAAAATAGCGGTCGTGAGTGACGGCGATAACAGTGCCCTGATAACGCTGCAGGTGCTGTTCGAGCCAGGCCACGGTTTCGGCGTCAAGGTGGTTGGTCGGTTCGTCGAGCAACAGGATGTCCGGTTTTTGCAACAGCAGGCGGCACAGGGCGACGCGGCGTTTTTCCCCGCCGGACAGGGTCCTGATCGGGGTCTCCGGCGGCGGGCAGCGCAGCGCCTCTTCCGCCAGTTCGAGACGGGAGTCGAGTTCCCAGGCATCGGCGGCGTCCAGTTTGTCCTGGACGTCGGCCTGACGGGCCAGCAGTTTGTCCATGTCGCAATCGGGGTCGGCGAAGGCATTGTTGATGTCTTCGAATTCGGCCAGCAGCTCGACGATTTCCCGTACCCCTTCCTTGACCACTTCGCGGACGGTTTTGTCGTCATCCAGTTGCGGTTCCTGTTCCAGGTAGCCGACGCTGTAGCCCTCCGAAAGAACGGCTTCGCCGTTGAATTCCCTGTCCACCCCGGCCATGATCCGCAGCAGGGTTGATTTGCCCGAACCGTTGAGGCCGAGAACCCCGATTTTGGCCCCGTAGAAATAGGAGAGGGAAATATCCTTGATGACCGGTTGCTTGTTGTAGTTCTTGCTGACCCGCATCATCGAATAAATCACTTTTTTTGTGTCTTCACTCATATGTTTTTACCCTGCTGGTTGATGACGCCTGAAGCGGTGAGCGGAGCACCGTTTGACGGCACAAGCGCTTGAATCTTCCAAGTATCCCGGCAGCGCCGCTGAACCCACGGCTGCAACTCAGCGGCTTGGAAACTTGATTCAATCCGCGGGGACGCTTTATTTTGTCGCCCTCTCGCCGCTGTCAGGAGACAGGTTGAATTTGACTGCGTCTGTATAGCATTGCCGCCGGAGGGGTTTCAATCTTTTTGCGCTGTCGGCGGGCTCAGGCCGCTTCCTTCTCCATTTGCCCCAGGGCGTGAAGGAAGGCTCGGGTCAGTTCCGGGTGGAGGGATTTGCCTGCGCTGTCGAGCATGATGGCGCGGATCTGTTCGAAGGAAAGAGGCTCCTTGTAGGCGCGTCTGGTGCGGAGCGCGTCGTAGACATCGGAGATCGTCGTCATGTGACTGCAGGTGCTCAGCCGCCAGTTGCGGGGAGTGGACGGATAACCGCTGCCGTCGTAACCGATATGATGTTCGTAGGTGGTGACCACGGCCAGCCGCGGGATGCCGGACGAGCCGAGCAGGTATTCCGCTCCCAGTTGAGGGTGCTGTTGCATGATGGCCCATTCCTCGCGGTCGAGTTTTCCCTCTTTGTTGAGGATGTCGGGTGAGACAAACATTTTGCCGACATCGTGGAGCATGGCGGCGATGCCGATTTGTTTCAGCAGCGGCCCTTCGATCCCCAGCAGTTTTGCCTGGGCCACGTTGAGCAGGCAGATGTTGGTCGAGTGGGTGTAGACATACTCGTCCATCGACCGGAGCGGAGCCAATGCCAGCAGAACACGGCCGTGGGTGGAAAAGGTGTCGATGAAGTCACCGACAATTTCGCTGATGCCGACCACGTTGAGTTCTTTCTTTTTCTTCACGCCGGAAAAAATATCCATGAATTTGTCGCGGTCCTGTTCGGCGACGGCGGAAAAATCGGCTTGAGCGGAAGACCGGTTTTGAGCCTCCGTTTCGTCCCGATAGCGAACCTCGAGGACGCCGAAACGGATATGTTCGGTCTTGCGGGGGGCTTCTCCCGGAGCGCGGCTTTTACTTAATTGCGCAGCCAGGGCGATCAATTCTTCCGAGGACGGTCCGGGGGTTATCTTGATGTATCCGACTCCCAGATTGCGCATGCTTTCGATCAGGCGTTCGACGGACAGGTTGCCGCTGACGGGGTGTTTTTCATGAATGAGGCGATTATCGACCAGCTTGAGGGTTATCTCGGTAAAATCGGCCAGCAGAATCTGCAACTGCTCCAGCGCCTTGACACAGAGATCCAAAACCTGCGGATGATCGGGATGGTAAAGGGAGACGTTAGCCGCGGCTGTGGTGATATGGCGGATAAAAAGCTGCAGTTGCTTTTCGCCCTGTTTCATTGCGGCGCCTCCGTCTGCGGCGGCAAGCTCATCTGGGCTTGGGCCAGCCTGCTTTGGGTCCGGTCGCGGCCATTGATGATGGAGTTGAGCAGAGGTTCACAGGCCTGCTTCGGAAATGCACCCAGATGTTTGATGATCTCCAGATGAAAATCTTTTTCGCGGCGCGGGCGGATGAAGCTTTTTTTGCGCAGCAGCTTGGCCAGAACCGGAATGGTTTCGGGCCTGCCTTTGAGTGCCAGGGCGTCGAGAATGGTCTTTTTAAAGGTCAGATCATCGTCATTGTTCTGCAACTCGGCCTGAACCAGGCGGTGGAGTTGTTGCAGAATCTTTTCGTCCCCGCTCAATTCGGCAAGTTGTATGGCCGCGCTGATGGCGGCCCGGTTGCCGCTGGACAGTTCTTTCAGCAGCAGCCGGTTGGCTGTGGCCGGATTGATGCGGAAGAGAATCCGCAGCGCTTCCTGACGCACTTTCGGATGCGCATGGCCGGTCAGTTGATGGACGGCTTTTGCGGGTAACACGTCATGCTGACGACCCAGCACGATCAGCAGGTTGCGAACCAGGTACCAGCGTTCGTCCTCCAGGCATTTGCTGATGATCTGGTGGCCTTTAGCGCCCAGTTCGACCAGCAGCTTCATCCACGTTTTTCTGCGCGTCATGACTTCATCCTCGGCCAGGCGTGCGACCAACAGCTCCGCGTAAGGTTCGCCGATGTCGACGATGTAGGCGCTGATGTCAGGATATTTTTCTTCGCCCCAGCGCTCGACACTGTCGAGAACCTCGTTCATGAAGCCTTCGCGGCTGTGCGCGGCAAGGACTTTTTCATCCAGAAAACGGGCCCGGGCATGATCGCTGTAAAGGTAGTTGGACCAGCGCGTGAAAATTTCACGCAGGGTGATGAAATCGCCGGTATCGAGAAAGTATTGTGTCAGTTCGGTGAGGCTGTTTTGCAGCGTCTCTTCAACTTCGGGTTCGACCTTGCGGCACAGCATGTTGAAGATAATGGCACAGCACTGCCGCTCCGCCGACTGTGTGTCCAATTGATGCTTCAACTCGTGAGTGACCTCCGCCGGAAGGTTGCCCCGGACCTGGCCGGTGAGGATTTTTTCCAGAGTCTGCTGGTATTCGTTCGGCAGGTAATCGTCGTGATTGTCTTCCAGCAACAGGATGTCGATTCGCGCCCGGGTCGTTTCATCGCCCGGAAGCTCCGTCGCCATTGCGGTTTGAGCGTTGTCTTCAGGCGATCCGCTGGTGGAAAAATGACCGAGCAGATCGATCAGGCGTGAGGACAGGTTCAACTCGTTTTCGCTGTGCTGCTGCAGCGCCGAAGCCACCATCTCCTGCGGCAGGGTCTGGAGAATTTTCTGTGCCGTATGCGGATGCCGGTTAAGAGCGCGGAACGTGCTGTTAAGGAAGTTTCGCTTGTCTGCGGCGTTGAGGCCGGCGGCGAGGGCGGCGATCTGACCCCCGATTTCGGCGCAGGCATGGTCGTTTTTATCCTGCATCCTGGCGATAAAAGAGCTGATGGCCCGGTCATAATTGCCACCTTTGTCGCCGTTTTCCGTTCGGCTCTGGTTGAGAATTTCGGCAACCCGCTGGGCGTCCAGCCGGGCGCTCATGTCGAGAGCGCGACCGTCCCGGTCCAGTTGCTCGCCGATCAGGCCGTGCAGGAAATCGTCCCACAGCAGGTCGGCGTCCGTATCGTTGGCTGGGAGGCCGCTCGTATCCGTCTGGAAGACGTCATAGTCGACGGGAACGATCTCGACATGTTGCAATTGCTGCAGTTGCAGGAGCGCGGGAAAACCGCCCTGTTTCCGGATTGTTTCCAGGTCGGAGCTGAGAATGCGGTTGAGCTGTACCACCTCGGCGGTCGTCAGGCCGTGTTTGAAGTGGATTGACGCGATTTCGAGGTTGGCAAGAAAGCGCGCCAGATCCCGATAGACGGGGTTGTCGCGATCGAGCCATTCCCCTTCGAAGAGCAAGGCTTCGGGTGCGATACCGAAGGTAATGCCTTCCCTGAATTGGCAGAGCCTGGAAAAAATGTCGAGGACGTTTTCGCTGCTGCTGAGAATCTGAGGATGGCCCGGCGGGTACAGCGAGAGTTGTCGCCGGGCGATGTTCAGCTCGTAAATGAAATCCGATAAAATCCGGGTGTCGAGATCGGGTTTTGCTGTCGGGTCTTGTTTCTGCTCCACATTCTCCCTCGCTTTGATTCCGGAAGATCGATTAATTGTGGGCATAACATAAAATAAAGAATAAATAAAATAAATTAATGTTTAGATGAAAGTCGAAAAACTCTCGTCTTTATCCAGTCCGCTCAGCACCTGGAGAAAGCTGTAAGTCAGCTGCGGATGCAGTTTGTTTCCGGCAAGGTCGAGCATGATCGCGATGATCCGGTCAAGATCGAGGGACTCCTCATAGGCTCGATGTGTTCGCATGGCATCGTAAGTATCTGATATCGCAGTCATATATGAACAGATATGTTGTGTCCACGAGCGCTTGGGTTGCGGGTAGCCGGCGTTGTCGTAACGCATGTGGTGTTCAAACGCGGTGACCACGGCCAGTCGCGGCACTCCGGGAGTGTTCATCAGGTACTCTGCTCCAAGGCGCGGATGCTGTTGCATGATGCGCCATTCATCTTCCGTCAGTTTGCCCGATTTGCTGAGGATGTCGGGCGAAATGAACATTTTTCCGACGTCGTGCAGCATGGCGGCGATACCGATCTCGTTGAGCAGTTGTCCTTCGATCCCCAGGACTTTGGCCTGCAGCAGATTCAACATGCAGATATTGGTTGAGTGGGTATAGGTGTACTCATCCATGCTGCGCAACGGGGCGAGCGCCATGAACGCGTCGCTCTGGCTGCTGAAGGCGGCGATGAAACCGTTGACGATTTCCTGAATCCCGTCTATCTCGAGTTTTTTATGCCGGCTGACCGCCTGGTACATATCCATGAAGCGTTCCGCTTCACAGGACGCAATCTCGCTGCTGTCGAGTTGCCCGGGCGCCGCTTGCAAACGGACCTCGACGCAACCGTAATGGATATGTTCGCTGTCGTTGATTTCAATCTGTTTGTCCGGCTTTTTGCAGAGCACGGCGATCAGGGTGAGCAGTTCCTCGGTATAGACCCCGGGCTCTATTTTCAGGTGGCTGATACCGTTGCTGCTCAAGGCTTTGATCAGGCGCTGAATCGACAGATCTTCCGCGACCGGCTGGTTGGCGAAAATCATTTGTCCGTCGATGATTTTAAGGGTCACGTCGGGATGTTGTTTGAGCAGCTGATTTAGCTCCTCCAGGGCTTGATTGCCGAGCCGCAAGACCTGATGATGCTCGGCGTGGTAGAGGGCGGCGTTCGCCGCCGCGGTCGCCATCAGACGCGCCCAACGCTGGAAATGGCCGTGGGCGACATTACCCGGAGCCCTCATGAGTGTTTCTCCTGGGCCTGTTTGATCTGTTGCCGGTATCTCCCGCCGGAAAACTCCTTCAGCAGTTTGCGTGCGGCAGGGTCGGGAAAGTCGACCAGGTTGAGGATCACTTCATGCTGTACTTTTTTCAGCCGGCGGCTGGTCAACAACCCCTGTTTTTTGAGCACCCGGCGGAACACGGGCAGGCTTTCCCGATGACCGATGCGCTTCAGGGTGCGGACGAGTTCGGTTAAAAGTTCCGTTTCGGCGTCGTCGCCGGGTTCGTTTTCCAACTGCTTGTGCAGTTGCCGGAGAATCTGTGCGTCGTTGCTCAGGTCGGCAATCTGTACGGCCCCGAGGCGGGCTTCCGGGTCGTCGCTGCGGATTTCATCGAGCAACTGGCGGTTGGCCGTCGCCGGATTGCAGAAAAACAGAATGCGAAGAGCTTCGATACGTACTTTAGGGTGCTGATGGGTTCGGAAACGCTGCAGGATTTTGATTGTTTTCGGATCCGGTTGCCGGCCCAGAACGCTGAGCAGGTTGCGGATCAGGTACCAGCGGTCGTCATCGAGGGCACGAATGATTTTATCCTGGGCATCATCGCCGATCTGTTCCAGAAGAGTGATCCAGCGTTGCCGTTCCGGCCAGCTGGGAGCCAGGCCCAGCCGTTCGATGATCTGGTCGCTGTAAGCGTCACCGACGGTGGTGATGTAGGCCCGGATGCGCGGATGTTTCTCCTCTTCCCAAAGGTCGAAACTGTCGAGAACTTCGGCCATGAAACTTGGTTGGGTATGGTTGGCGAGGACTTTTTCGGCAAAAATGCCGGTTTCCGTGTTCTCACTGTAAAGGTAGTCGAACCAGTTTTGATAAACTTCCCGCAGGCCGTCGAAGTTGCCGGTATCAAGGAAAAAACGTGACAGGCTGAGCAGGTTGCGCTGGGCGGCGGCTTCGGTTTCGCCATCGAGGGGCCGTTGCAGCATATCGATGAGGATCTCGAGAAAATTATCTTCAACCGACTGGCGTTCCAACTGAGACCTCAGATTTTCCTTCTCCTCCGCGGGAATGCTGCCGCCGATGTTTTTTTTCAAGGTTTCATCCAGCGCCGCCTGATAGGTTGCCGGCATATAGAGATCCTGCTGCTCTTCATGGAACAGCACATCGAGGCGGGCGCGGATCATATCCCGGGACATCGGTGCGGCCCCCGCTGAAATATTGTGATTGTAAGCCGGGTCCGCAGCCTGCCGGGCCAGAGATGTTGCCAGGGCGAACAGGCGTGGGGAAATATTCAGGGAGTGCCGCGTTTTGTCAACGAGAACCGCTTGCAGCAGCGCCGGCGGTATTTTTTGCAGTAATCCCGGACCCGCTTCCGGATTGCGGTCAAGGACGTGAAAAATACTTTCGAACAACTGCTGTTGAGCATCCGGGCGTAAGTGCGTCAGCAGTGAATTCAATGTTCTGTCGGTTTCGGTGTTGACCTGCGAAAAACCGTCCCGCCGAATGTGTTGTTCGAAAAAATGTTCCAGCGACCGCACATATTGCACCCGCTGCTCTCCTTCCCCCGTGCCGGTGAATTTCCGATTGAGCAACTCGGCCACATCCTCGATATTGAGAGCGTTGGCCCCGCTGCCGAAATCGAGGATGCCGTTTTGCAGCCCGTGGAGAAAGGTTTCCCACAGCGCTTCCTTCCGGCCGGCCATTTCTTTGCCTGACTGGAACGCTTCGTAATCGACCGGAATCACGGAAACATGATCGATCCGCTGTTGTTCCAGCAGCTGTTGGAAGCCGCCGAATTGTTCTATCGTCTCCCGGTCGGAACGCAGAAGCTGGTTGAAGCGAACGAGTTCCGGCCCGTTGAGACCGTTGGAAAAACTGACCGAGGCAATTCCCAGAGTAAAGAAATAACGGGCAAAGTCACGGTTGGCCGGATCGTCGCGGTCGAGCCAGAGGTCTTCGAACAACAGGGCGTCGGGAGTGATGCCGATGGTGATGGTGTTGCCCGAATGGAAAAGATTATCCAGTATTTTCAGTGTCTTGTCGACACTGGATAAAATGTTCGGATGATCGGGAGGATAAAGGGCGAGCTGCCGCCGGGCAATGTTCAACTCATGGAGGAAAAGCGTCAGTAAAGGGGTGTCGGTATTGTTGTCGACCGTGTGTTCCTGAATTCCGTCCATATTGACTTTCCGTGAGTTTTTCATTGCTTTGTGCCTGATTATAGCAGCTTTTCCCCGCATATTGCGATAATCCTGGCGCCCTGTCCATGTGTCGCGGCGGTTTTCAGGGTTTTGGCCGCACCCCGGGCCTAAACGCTAGTCTATTGCATTCGCCTGCTTTTGGTGCTAGATTTTTGCCGTGAGATGTTTACTAAAACAACGAAATTCTGCGTATGAGCCAGCACGCACATTTTGAAGTTGGTGATGCGGCTCTGGCTGCACAGCTGTTCGGCCGGCAGAATAAGCATTTAAAACTGATAGAGAAAAAACTCGGCATCCGTCTCGGCAGCCAGGGCACACGGCTCCATTTGTCCGGTGACGCCGCCCAGGTCGGCGTCGGCTTGCGCCTGCTGGAGGAGCTTCTGTTGCTGTTACAGGAGGAGATGCCGCTCTATCCCGCCGATATCGACTACGCCATCCGAATCCTTTCCGTCGATTCCACGACCTCCTTGCGTGATATTTTCTTCGATACGGTTTTCGTTTCGGCCCGGAAGCAGATCATCGCCCCCAAAAGCCTGGCGCAGAAAAGCTATATCGACAACATTCGCGCCAATCATGTGGTGTTCGGCATCGGCCCGGCCGGTACCGGGAAAACATATCTGGCCATGGCCATGGGGGTCGCTGCCCTGACCCGGAAAGAGGTCAGTCGCATCATGTTGGTGCGGCCGGCGGTCGAGGCCGGGGAGAAGCTGGGGTTTCTGCCCGGGGATCTGGCCGAAAAGGTCAATCCCTACCTGCGGCCGCTTTATGATGCTCTTTACGATATGGTCGATCTCGAAAAAGCGCGGGCCATGGTCGAAACCGGCGTGGTTGAAGTGGCGCCTCTGGCGTTCATGCGCGGCCGGACCCTTAACGATGCTTTCGTGATTCTGGATGAGGCGCAAAACACGACCGCGGAGCAGATGAAAATGTTTCTGACCCGACTGGGGTTCGGCAGCAGGGCGGTCATCACCGGTGACATCACGCAGATCGATTTGCCGCGCGGGCAGCACTCCGGGCTCTTGCATGCCGTCGAGGTCCTGGTCAATGTCCCGGGAATAGCGTTCACTCATTTCAGCGATCAGGATGTCGTCCGGCATCCGATCGTCCAGGCTATTGTTCAGGCTTATCAGCAGGCGGATCGGCGTGAGATCGAACGCCGACAGCGTCATGTCGGTTGATAACGGGAATAAAATTTTTACTGTATGACTAAAGAAGAAAAAACAAAATCCATTCTGAACCGGGCATCTTTTCTGGGGGAAGGGGTTCAGGGGCTGCGCAACCGGCGGAAAAGCCAGCTGGGGGGATGGTTGCTGTTCATCGTCGCCGTGCTGTTGACCTTGATCATTATTCCCAAGGGCGGCCTGATTCCTGATTATCACGCTCCCGGAGATATCGCCTCCCGGGATATCAAGTCCCCGCGTGATCTGCTTGTCGAAGATGCGGATCTGACCCGGGCCAAACAGGTCGAGGCGGCAAAAGCCGTGCCCCTGGTTTATGAATTCGACAGCCTTTCCGGCAACGAAGCGATCAAGCGGATTCGCGCCGGACTCGAACTGCTGATTCAACGCCGGGAAGCGCACTCACAGCAGGCGCAGGATGAGTTTCTGCCTCAGCTCGAAGCCGATTTCGGCATTCCGCTGACGGGGGAAGAGTTTCACCCGTTGATCGAGCAGCCCTTGAATCGGAACCAGGTGGTACTGACCGCAGACCTGCTGCGCCCCATTTTTGTGTTGCCGATCGTGGCCAGTCTGCCGAATTTCAGTGCCGACAAGGAGCAGGGGTTAAGCCTGTTCAGGCGGGACGGCGGAAACGAACTCGACACGGCCCTGCTTGCGCAGACCATCGGTTTGAATGACGCCCTGAAACGCGCCAAGGAGCAGCTTTATCGCATTCCCGGCATTTCCGCCGCGCAACGTGAAACCCTGCTGAAGCTGGTGCAGCAGCAGTTGCGGCCCACCCTGTTTTTCAACCAGCAGGAAACCGAACGCCGCCGGTTGGCAGCTGAAGAGCAGGTTGCTCCGGTTCTGTTTCAGATCAAAAAGGGCGAAATGATCGTTCGCGAGGGGGAACGCATCACGGCTGACCAGATTCTCAAATTGAAAGCCATCCGCAAATCGGGCAGCGACAGCCAGAATTTGCAGACCGCCGCCGGATTGCTGATCTGCATTTTGCTGCTGTTTTATGTCGCGCACCATTTTGCTTTGGGAAATGTCAGCAAGTTTCATCCGGATTCGCGCGACCTGCTGTTTTTGACCGCCGTTTTTCTGGCCCTGGTTCTGCTGATCAAGATCTCGATTTTCATCAGCGCCGGTTTGGGGAACACGTTCGCCTATATCGATTACAGCGTCTATTTTTATGCGATCCCCTTCGCTTTGGGGGCAATGCTGGTACGGATCGTCCTCAACTCGGAAACCGCCTTGCTGTTTGCCGTCTGCTGTTCCGTGCTGGTCGGCGTGCTTTTCGGCAACAGCCTGTTGATGGCCCTTTACGCCCTGGTCGGCAGCCTGGTGGGCGCACACGGCGTCCGCCATTGTCAGACGCGCACGACGCTGTATCGGGCGGGCTTGTGGATCGGGCTCGCCAACGCGGCGCTGGTCCTCGGCATCCACTTCCTCAGCGGGCGCAATTTTGAACTTGCGTTGTTGTGGAAAGTCATGTCCGGCTTTTCCGGAGGGCTCGTCAGCGCGGTCGTCGTCAATGGTACGGTTCCGCTGGTTGAATCCTTTTTCAAGTACACCACCGATATCAAACTGCTTGAACTGGCGAATATGAACTCGCCGGTTTTGCGCCAATTGATGATTGAAGCTCCGGGGACCTATCATCACTCGATTCTGGTCGGCAACCTGGCTGAATCGGCCGCCGAAGCCATCAATGCCAATCCTTTGCTGGCGCGGGTTGCGGCTTATTATCATGATATCGGCAAGATCAAAAAGCCGCTTTATTTTATTGAAAATTCCGGCGGCCAGAGAAACAAACACGACAAACTGGCGCCGTCGATGAGTGCGCTGATTCTGACGTCCCATGTCAAGGAAGGCGTTGAACTGGCGAAAGAACATAAGCTGGGAACCGAACTGATCGATATCATTCAGCAGCATCATGGGACGACCCTGATCAAGTTTTTCTATGACCGCGCCAAAAACCAGGCCGATCCGGAAATGCAGCAGATCGACGAGCGCGACTATCGTTATCACGGGCCGAAACCGCAGACCCGGGAGGCGGCGCTGATCATGCTGGCCGATGCGATTGAAGCGGCCAGCCGCACGCTGACCGATCCGACCCCGGCCCGAATCCAGGGCATGGTGCAGAAACTGATCAACAATATTTTCATTGACGGGCAACTCGACGAATGTGATTTGACTTTGAAAGATCTGAACCAGATCGCCAAAAGTTTCAACCGGGTCCTGTCCGGGTCTTTTCACCATCGTGTCGACTATCCGGAGCCGGTTCATATCGTCAGGGAAAAAGCGGATGACGTAAGTAAACCGGAGGGCCGGGAAAAGGTGAAGGTCAAAAGTGCGAATTCAGATAGAAAACCGCCAGAGGAAGCACAGGATCCTGAAGCGCTCAATCCGTCGGATAGCGCAGAGGATCTTAAACGCCTTGGAATATCCTGAGGCGGAACTCTCCATACTGTTTGTCGATAACGGCGAAATACAGGAGCTTAACCGGACCTACCTGCAACGTGACCGGCCGACCAACGTGATCTCCTTCGCCATGCAGGAGGGGACGGGCACCGGTCTGCATCCGGCGCTGTTGGGAGATGTCGTCATCTCTGCGGAGCGGGCGGCGCAGGACGCCCGGGATGCGGGCATTCCGTTTGAGCATGAACTCTGGTTTTTGCTGCTCCACGGTATTCTCCATCTGCTCGGTTATGATCATGAGCGCGGCACCGCCGAACAGGCGCGCCTCATGGAGGATAAGGAACGGGAGATCTTTGCGCTCCTGGTGGCGGAATTTCCTTTGGCGGCAAGTTGATTATCCTCTGAATCAGGGGCCGGGCGGCAGAGACGTGCCGGTGTCCGGCGTGGACAAGCGGTTGGAGAAGGCGAGTTTCAGCCCAAGGTTCAGGGTGTTTAAGCGCTCAGACGCGGCAATGACTTGCGCTTATCGGCGTCAAGTCCCTTAGCGATTCAGGGAACAGAGGAGGAAAAGAAAAAAAGGTGGACAACGATCATTCATCAACAGAACCCGAGGGGTGGTGGAAAAAACTGCTGCGGTCTTTCCGCCGGCGGCCGCAGGCGAATACGGAAGAGGAATTGCACGATCTGATCGATGCATCGGAACAACAGGGCATCATCGATGAAGACGAAGGCGACATGCTGCAGTCAATTCTCGAACTTGACGAGACGATTCTGCGCGAAATCATGGTCCCCAGAACGGCCATGGTCTGCGCTGATGCCGATGCCCCTTTCAGCCAGATCCTGGACGCCGTCCTGGATTCCGGGCATTCCCGCATTCCGGTCTATCGCGGCAATATCGACCATATCATCGGCCTGGTTTACGCCAAGGATCTGTTGCGACATTGGGGGCGTCCCATCGATGAGATCGCGCTGGAAGAAGTTCTGCGCCCGCCCTATCTGGTCCCGGAATCCAAACTTGTCAGCGAGCTGTTGAAGGAGTTACGTGAAAACCGTATCCATATCGCCATCGTGATCGATGAGTACGGCGGCACCTCCGGTCTGGTCACCATTGAAGACATGCTGGAGGAAATCGTCGGCGACATTCAGGACGAATACGACCGCGAGGAAGAATGGTTGCTGGAACAGCCGGACGGCTCGTTGTTGATCGACGGCCGGCTGAATATCGAGGAATTCGAAGAATATTTCGACGTGGAGGTGGCGCGGGAAAAATTCGACACGGTCGGCGGATACGTGGTTGAACAGTGCGGCCGGGTTCCCGGCGTCGGGGAGCAGGTGCAGATCGGCGCCTTCACCATGCGGATCGAACAGGGCGATCAACGGGCGATCCGCCAGATTCGCATCCTCAATACGGGGAAACCCGTCGATGCCGTCAGTGCCTGACGATTAAAATAAAATGCGTCGTTTCGATCCCGTCCTGTTCGTATCGGCTGTTTCCGGGCTGCTGCTGACTCTGGCGTTCCCCCGTGCAGACTTGCCCGGTTTTGCCTGGTTCGCTCTGGTCCCCCTGTTTTCAGTGATGCGGCGGCGGCCCTTCGCTTCCGGTTTTACGGCGGGATTTTGCTTCTTTGCCGGAACCTTGTACTGGCTGAACATCGTCATGACCACCTACGGTGGTCTGCAGCCGCTGTTTTCTTTTCTGGCCTACCTTTTTCTTGTCGTCTATCTGGCCTGTTATTTCGCAATCGCCACCTGGCTGGCCTGTCGGCTCAAGGCGGTGTTTGATTTCCCCCCTGTCCTGACTTTGCCTTGTCTCTGGGTGGCGCTGGAATACCTCCGCGGCATTCTGCTGACCGGCTTTCCCTGGGTTTTGCTCGGTTATTCGCAACATAATTTTCCCCTTGCCATCCAGAGTGCCGATGTGACCGGCGTCTACGGCGTCAGTTTTCTGCTGATCTGTGTGAATGCGGCGCTGGCCGGGGTGATCGCCGCACCGAAAAAACGCCGCTCATGGATCGGCGTGGCCGTTGTGACGATGATCGCGGCGTCTCATTTCGGTTATGGCGCCTGGCGCGAAGCCCAACCTCTGGACCAGCGTGAACGGGAACTGCGTGTGGGGCTGATCCAGGGGAATATAGACCAAGCCCGGAAATGGCTGCCTGAACAGCGTCAGGCCGGTATGGATGCCTTCAGGGAGCTGTCGCGCTCCGCAGCGACGGAACCGCTTGATCTCATTATCTGGCCGGAAGCGGCCACGCCGTTTTTTTATCAGGACCCTTCGGACCTGAGCCGACAGGTGCGGGAGGTCGCGCAGGACGCCAAGAGTGCCTTGCTGTTCGGCAGCCCGTCCTACCGTCGTCTGGGAGCGGACCGCTACGAGTATTTCAACAGCGCTTTTCTGCTTTCCGCCGAGGGGCGCGAACTGGGACGTTCGGATAAAATTCATCTGGTTCCCTTCGGTGAATATGTCCCGCTGGAAAAAATCCTGACCTTTATCGATAAGCTGGTGGTCGGTGTCGGGGATTTTTCTCCCGGTCAGGTCAGAACGCTGCCGCTGGCCGATGAAAAGTTAGGTGTTTTGATCTGTTACGAGGCTATTTTCCCCCGTCTGGCCCGTGATTATGTGCGGCGGGGAAGCGACCTGCTGGTGAACCTGACCAATGATGCCTGGTTCGGCCGCTCGGCCGCTCCCTACCAGCACCTGGCGATGGCCCGTTTCCGCGCCGTTGAAAACCGTGTCTGGCTGGCCAGGGCGGCCAACACGGGTGTTTCGGCGTTTATTTCGCCCCGCGGCAGGCTGGCCGGCGAAACTCCGATTTTTGCAACGGTTTACCTCACGGGGGAGGTTGGCCTGGGGGCACAACAGACATTTTATACCCGCTTCGGCGATGTTTTTGCCTGTCTTTGCGTCTTGGTCGGTGTCGTTTCGGGAGTTGCCCTGCTGCTCAAAAAAAATACCCGGCCCGCTTGAGCTGGCGGGCACCGGCCGGTTGCGGTAGCAGGCTTTATGATTTCTCCGGGCCGGCTGAGCATTTGGCCTCTCTTTGCCGGCAACTCCAAGCGGCGTAAAATCGGTTATACTGAAATACAGACCCTCTTTTCCGGGAGTCTGTTCTATGTTGATCACCGCGCCGCGCAGTTCTCTTATTGTTCTCTTTCGGGTCTTTCTTTTTATAAGCCTGCTGCTTTACCCGCTTATTTCCGCCGCCGCTGAAAACCATCCGGCTTTTCCCTGGGGGGAGATGTCGATGAGTGTTTGCGGTGGGTTGGCGTTGTTTCTTTACGGCATGGATCAGTTGACCAGTGCCTTGAAGGCTTCCGCCGGAGCCAATTTGCAGAATATTCTGGCGCGCCTGACCACTAATCGTTTTACCGGCGCTCTGGTCGGCGCTGTCGTGACGGCGATCATTCAGTCATCATCGGTGACCACGGTGCTGGTCGTCGGTTTTGTCAGTGCCGGAGTGCTGACCCTGGCCCAGTCCATCGGGGTGATCATGGGGGCCAATATCGGCACCACGGTGACCGCTCAAATTATCGCTTTTAAAGTCACCCAGTTCGCGCTGCTGTTCGTCGCCGCCGGGTTTTTGTTGCTGTTTTTCGGCCGCCGGGATCAGGTCAGGTCGTACGGCGGGATCGTTTTCGGGCTGGGGCTGGTCTTTTTCGGTATGGGAATTATGAGCGAGGCCATGTCCCCGTTACACGATTATCCTCCCTTTATCGACTTGATGATTGGCATGGAGCGTCCCTTGCTGGGGCTTTTTGTCGGTGCGCTGTTTACCGCCCTGATCCAGTCTTCATCTGCAACGACCGGAGTTGTCGTGGTGTTGGCCAGTCAAGGTTTTATTACGTTGTCTGCCGGTATCGCTCTGGCGTTGGGAGCCAATGTCGGAACCTGCGTCACGGCCATGCTGGCGGCCATCGGGAAGTCGAGAGCAGCGCTTAGGGCGGCGGCGGTGCATGTGTTTTTCAATCTGTCCGGAGTGCTGCTGTGGGTCGGTTTTATTGATCAACTGGCGGCATTTGCCGCGGTGTGTTCTCCCGCTTATCCCGAGTTGAGCGGGATCAGTCGCGTCGCTGCCGAGACCCCGCGCCAGATCGCCAATGCGAATACTTTTTTCAATATCGCCAATACGCTGGTTTTTATTTCCTTTACCCCTGTGCTGGGTCGCCTGGTCAGCCGCATTATTCCCGATAAAGTCATCCCCCCCGACAAACCGATTATCACTCCCCGGTATCTCGACAATCATCTGCTCGATACCCCTTCGGCGGCATTGGATATGACGCGGATGGAAATCGGCCATCTGGGCTATCAGGTCCTGTTGATGCTGAGCACGGCAAAAACCGCTTTGGAAAAAAAGGCGCCCGAACTCTACCGGGAAGTTGAAAAGACCGATGATCTGGTCGATATCCTGCACCAGAATATCATGACGTATCTCAGTTGCGTCGGCAAATGCCGGCTGACCGACGAACAGAGTCGGCTCTATTTCCGTCTGATGCAGTCCGCCGATACGCTGGAAGCGATCGGCGATATTCTGGAAACGGACATGACCGCTCTGGGACAGCGCATGTTGCGCCATCCCCATCAGCCGAGCGCAACGACCCGGCATATCCTTGACGGTCTTTACGTCCAGGTGGCCGAGGCGCTCGAAGCGGCGATAAAAACGGTGGTCGAGGAGGACCGGCATGCGGCGCAGAACGTTCTGGCTTTGCGGCGGATGATCAACGAAGCGGTTGACGACGCCTTCCGGCGCCAGGCCGTCAGCCTGGCGGAAAGCGACCTGGAGCGTCTGGCCGTGCTGCAGATGGAGTACGAGATGACCGATAAGTTGAAACAGATCTATTCGTTAAGCAAACGCATCGCCCGCTTTTATCTCCCCCGGGCATGAATCGGCGATTGACATTTCCGCTGAATCAGGCAGTATCGATGTCATTTGATCTTGTCCCCTGGAGGAAAAGTACGGCATGGCAAAAGTAACGGCCATCATTCCCGCACGTTATGCATCGACCCGTTTCCCCGGCAAGCCGTTGGCGCTGATCCGGGGGGAGCCGATGATTCAGCATGTCTATCGGCGGGTGCAGCGGGCCGGAACGGTCGACGCGGTTATCGTGGCCACGGATGACGAGCGGATCGCCGCGGCGGTGAGGAATTTTTCCGGCACAGTGATGCTGACCCGGGAGGATCATCCGACCGGAACGGACCGGCTGGCGGAAGTTGCGCAACGGCTATCCGCCGATCTCATTGTCAATGTGCAGGGGGACGAGCCCTTGATCGACCCCCGTATGATCGATCAGGCGGTGACGCCGCTGCTTGAAGATCCCGCGGTACAGATGGGAACTCTGGCTGCGCGGATAGAGGATCCGGCGGATTTTTACAACCCCAATGTGGTTAAAGTCGTCCGGGATCAGCAGGGTGCGGCACTGTATTTTTCGCGGGCCCCGATTCCCTGGCCGCGAGACCTCAATGAAGCCCGGTTTTCCGAGCTCTGTCCGCAACTGGGGTTGCTGCGCCATATCGGTTTGTATGTGTATCGCCGGCCGCTGCTTCTGGCGTATCCGACGTGGCCCAAGACGCCGCTGGAACGACTGGAGAACCTGGAGCAGTTGCGGGCTTTGGAGCGGGGGGTCCGATTGCAGGTTGCGGTCACGGAGTTCAGCTGTCATGGTGTCGACACTCCGGAAGATCTGGAACGCGTGTCCCGCCTGATGGGCGATTCGGCAGGCTGAGCCGTCTTTTTTTTTGCGGCAATCGATTTTGTGCCGCCGTATTTTTGTCGGGGTCGTGCCGGTGTTACGCCGATTGGGGGATTTTAACCTGTGTCAGGGCCGTAATGGTGAAAATAACTAATTAAAACAATTTGTTGGAAGCCCGGGCATGGTGGACGGTTTTTTGCATGTTCGGTCTTTCATTCGCATCTGTTTCTGTGTAGAATCAGCCATCAGCTGGATAGTGAGGCTGATTTTTATTTGTCATACGCTTTTATGTTTCATACTGAAAAGACCGGGTGTTGTGGATGAAAACTAAATTTCTTTTTGTGACCGGTGGGGTTGTCTCATCGTTGGGTAAAGGACTGGCCGCCGCCTCCATTGGGGCGTTGATGGAAGCGCGCGGGTTGCGTGTTTCGATGCAGAAGATGGACCCCTATATCAATGTCGACCCCGGCACCATGAGCCCCTTTCAGCACGGAGAGGTTTTCGTCACCGACGACGGTGCGGAAACCGATCTCGATCTCGGGCACTATGAGCGTTATACCTCGGCCCGGCTGTCCCGCAAGTCGAATTTCACGACCGGCCAGGTTTACGATTCGGTCATTCGCAAGGAACGCCGCGGCGATTACCTGGGCGGCACGGTGCAGGTCATTCCCCATATCACCAACGAAATCAAACAGAAGATTCTCGCTAACGCCAAAGGGGTTGATATCGCCATCGTCGAAGTCGGCGGAACCGTGGGCGATATTGAATCATTGCCGTTTCTGGAAGCCATCCGTCAGTTTCGCGCCGACCGGGGCCGGGAAAATGTGCTCTATATTCATCTGACCCTGGTTCCCTATATCGTCACCGCCGGCGAGCTGAAGACCAAACCGACCCAGCACAGCGTTAAGGACCTGCGCGAAATCGGCATCCAGCCGGACATTCTGCTGTGCCGTTGCGATCGCGAAATACCGCGCGAGATGAAAAACAAGATTGCTTTATTCTGCAATGTTGCGGAAGAGGCGGTGATTACGGCTCGTGATGTCGAAACCATCTATGAAGTCCCGCAGGCTTTTCACGCACAGGGGCTGGATGAGCGGATCGTCGATTACCTGAATATCTGGACCAAGGAGCCCGACTTGAGCGCCTGGGAGCGGATCGTCGACCGGGTCAAACAGCCGGGGGCGGAAACGACGATTGCGATTGTCGGCAAGTATGTCGGCCTGACCGAAAGTTACAAATCGCTGTCCGAGGCCCTGACCCACGGCGGTATCGCCAACAACTGCCGGGTCAATCTGAAATATGTCGATTCCGAGACGCTCGAGCGCCACGGGATCGGGGAATCGTTCGCCGATGTCGACGGCATCCTGGTGCCGGGCGGGTTCGGGGAACGCGGCAGCGAAGGAAAAATCGCGGCCATTCAGTACGCACGCGAACACAAGGTGCCTTTTTTCGGTATCTGTCTGGGGATGCAGATGGCTGTGGTCGAGTTCAGTCGCCATGTCTGCGGACTGGACGACGCCCACTCCTCGGAATTCCGTGAGCAGGCGCAGAATCCGGTGATTCATATCATGGAAGAACAGAAGAAAATCAAGAGCAAGGGCGGGACCATGCGTCTGGGCGTCTATCCCTGCGATCTGATGCAAGGCTCGCTGGCGCGGCGGATTTACGGGACCGATCATATCGACGAACGCCATCGTCACCGCTTCGAGTTCAATAACGATTATCAGGACAAACTCAACGCCTGCGGGCTGGTCCTGTCGGGGATCAACCCTGCTTCCGGGCTCGTTGAAATCGTGGAGCTGGCGGAGCATCCCTGGTTTCTCGGCTGTCAGTTTCATCCCGAGTTCAAATCCCGGCCGATGGAGCCGCATCCGCTGTTTGAATCCTTTGTCGGCGCCTGCCTGAAGCAGAAGGAGAATCCGGCATGAAACAGGTCGCTGTCGGCCCGGTGAGTTTCGGTGGCGCCAAGCAGTTAACCCTCATCGCCGGCCCTTGCGCCATAGAAGACGAGAGCCTGACGCTGCGAATCGCCGAAAGACTGAAAGAACTCAGCGGAGAGCTCGACTGTCAGTTGGTTTTCAAAGCTTCTTACGATAAGGCCAACCGCACTTCGGTCACCTCTTTTCGCGGTCTCGGCATCGAGCGCGGATTGCGCGTGCTGGAACGGATCAAGCAAGAGTTCGAACTGCCGATTATTTCCGATGTACATGATGTCAGCCAGGTCGCTGCGGCCGCGGAGGTTCTGGATATCCTGCAGATCCCGGCTTTTCTCTGCCGCCAGACCGATCTGCTGGTCGCCGCCGGAAAGACCGGCAAGCCGATCAATTTGAAAAAAGGACAGTTTCTGGCGCCCTGGGATGTCAAGCACGGGGTCGGCAAAATAGCATCCACCGGCAACGACAACATCATCCTTACCGAACGCGGAGCCAGCTTCGGCTACAACAACCTGGTCACCGACATGCGCTCGCTGGTGATTATGCGGGAACTCGGGTATCCCGTCGTTTTCGACGCGACCCATTCGGTGCAGCTTCCCGGCGGTGCGGGCGGGGCTTCGTCCGGCCAGCGCCAGTATGTCGGGGCGCTGTCGCGTGCTGCTGCGGCGACGGGAATCGACGGTCTGTTCTGGGAGGTGCATGAGGACCCGGACCGGGCGCTGTGTGACGGCGCCAATTCGTTGCCTCTGGCGCAGGTGAAAGGGCTGCTGCAACAGATCCTGGAGATCGATGCTGTCTTCAAGCGTGCGGAACGCGAAGCGGAGAAACACCATGATTGAAACCGCAAGGCGCGTTTTACAGATTGAGGCCGATGCCGTTCTGGCCCTGAAATCACGCATAGACGGGGCGTTTTCCCAGGCGGTTAAAATGATTCTCGACTGCCGGGCCAAGGTCGTCGTGACCGGAATGGGGAAGTCCGGTCTGGTGTGTCAGAAAATTGCCGCGACCATGGCCTCAACGGGAACCCCGACCTTTTTCCTCCACCCGGCCGAGGGGATCCACGGTGATTTGGGGATGCTGTCGAAGGGGGACGTCGTCATCGCCGTTTCCTATTCCGGGGAAACGGAAGAGGTCTGTCGCATCCTGCCGATTATCAAGCGCATGGGATTGCCCCTGATCGCCGTATCCGGTCACCCGGGCAGTACTCTCGGTATGGCTGGCGATGTCCATCTCGATATCAGCGTGGCCGAAGAAGCCTGCCCCCTCGGTCTGGCTCCGACGGCCAGCACGACGGCGACGCTGGCCATGGGTGACGCCCTGGCCGTGGCGCTGCTCAACGAGCGGGGTTTTAAAGCGGAGGATTTTGCCCTGTTTCACCCCGGTGGAGCGCTGGGGAAAAAATTGCTGCTGCGGGTCGAGGACCTGATGCACAGCGGCGAGGAAATACCTTCCGTTCCGCAGGGCACATTGCTGCGCGAGGCGCTGTTTGAGATTACCAGCAAACAGCTGGGGGTGACCGGGGTGGTCGACAGCCGGGGCGTTCTGGTCGGTGTGTTCACCGACGGTGATTTGCGCCGCGTGATGGAAAAAGGGCTGGAAAGTCTGCATTTGCCGATCCGCGAAGTCATGACCACTTCACCCAAACGCATCCTGCGTAAAAACCTGGCGGCCAAAGCATTGAAAACAATGGAGGAATATTCCATTACTTCACTGTTTGTATTCGAAAACGAAGCGGGAACGGTTCCCGTCGGGATTATCCATCTGCATGATTTGCTGCGCGCCGGAGTGGTTTGATGCAGCGGAAACTGGCGCGCATAAAACTGTTGTTGCTCGATGTCGACGGCGTCATGACCGACGGGCGGATTATTTACGATAATCGGGGCAACGAGTTGAAGGCTTTCGATGTCAAGGATGGACACGGTCTGAAGATGCTGCAACGCGCCGGTATCAGGGTCGGCATCATCACCGGAAGAAAATCCGAAATCGTGAGTCGGCGGGCTGAGGAGTTGGGCATCGATCTGCTTTACCAGGGGGCGTTGCGAAAAATCGAACCTTACCGGGAAATTCTGGAGACCTGTGCCCTGCACGACAGCCAGGTGGCCTATGTCGGCGACGATCTTGTCGATCTTCCGATCCTGCGGCGTGTCGGATTCAGCGCGACGGTGGCCGATGCCCATGCCGATGTCGCGCCATTGGTCGATTATGTCACCACGCGTCCGGGAGGGCGGGGTGCGGTCAGGGAAATATGCGATTTACTGCTCAAAGCCTGCGGCCATTGGGAAACGTTGACGCTGCGGTATTTCAAGGATTGAGCGCCGCGCCGGACGGCAGTTGTGGCGGGGAGCGTTCAACGAAGCGGTGATGGTTAAACTGAAGCGGATATTGGCGGCTCTCATTCTGGTGTCCGTGGTTGCCCTGGGATGGGCCATCTGGCGGCATGCGGCGCAACGGGCGCCGGAGGAGTTGATCGAGTTGCTGCCGGAAAATGTCGACCTGGCACTGGCGAATCTGCATTATACCCAGAACGAGAACGGTCGCCGGCGCTGGACCCTGGATGCCGACAGCGCTGAATATTTAAAGGATAATCAATCGGTTGAACTGAAGCAGGTGGCTTTTCTCTATCATCAGGCCGCTGCTGCGGGGGAAATTGAGCTGACCGCCGAATTCGGACGTTTCGACCAGAACACGCGGGAACTTGATGTCTGGGGAGACGTTGTGGTGACGACGGCGCGCGATGAACGCCTGACGACCGAGCGGTTGCATTACGATGACCGGACACAGCTTTTGTCGACGGACGATGCGTTTCGTTTTACTTCTCCGCAACTGGATGTGAGCGGGACGGGACTGCGGGTCGATGTCGAACGGGGACGCCTGCTGGTCAAAGAACATGACAAAACCACAGTCAGGCCGGAAAAGGAAAAGGCGGATTAACGCATGACCAGGTTCTTCCTGTTGCTGATATGGTGTCTGTTGCTGTCTGCGGTGTCGGCTCACGCGGTGGAACGCGCACCCCTTGTGGATCGCCGGCAGCCGATCGAAATCACTGCGCAGCAACTGGAAATTTTACGCCTGCAGCAGAAGTCGATTTTCACCGGGGAGGTCGTTGCACAACAGGGCGAAATGACGTTGAAGGCGGACCGGCTGGTGGTTTTTTTTCTTGCCGACGAGAGCGGGATCGAACGTTTGGAGGCCACCGGCAACGTCGTATTTTCACAACTGGAGCGGAAAGCGACAGCGGATCGCGCCGTCTACCGCCAGGATGACGAAACCCTGCAGCTGTTCGGCAATGCGGAGGTAACGCAGGGACAAAACCGGATCGCCGGCGATGAAGTGATTTTTTATGTACGCGAAAACCGAAGCCTGGTAAAAAGCTCGGACCGGCAACGCGTCAAAGCCGTATTTACCCCGGAAGCGACCAAGGATTCCGAGTGAAGCGGCTGCTGAAGGCGATAGACCTGCATAAAGCCTATGCCGGCCGGGAGGTGGTCGCGGGTGTCGATCTGGAGGTCCGGTCGGGGCAGGTGATCGGTCTGCTGGGGCCGAACGGGGCAGGGAAGACCACCAGCTTTTATATGGTTGTGGGCTTGGCGAAACCGGACCGGGGACGGGTGCTGCTTGATGAACAGGAGGTCACGGGGTTGCCCATGTATCAACGGGCGCGGGCCGGGATATCCTATCTGCCGCAGGAGCCTTCGGTGTTTCGCAAGCTTTCCGTCGAGGACAATATCCGGGCGGTTATCGAGACCCTGGGGACGGCGCCGGCCGAACAGCGGCAGCAACTGGAAGGCTTGCTGGAGGATTTGAATATCGCCCATATCCGCCGCTCAAAAGGATTCGCGCTGTCCGGGGGCGAACGGCGCCGGGTGGAAATAGCCCGGTCACTGGTCTTGGAGCCGGCCTTTTTGCTGCTCGACGAACCGTTTGCCGGCATCGACCCGATTGCGGTGATCGATATTCAGAAAATCATTGGCCAGCTTAAACAGCGCGGCATAGGAATTTTGATTTCTGATCATAATGTTAGGGAAACTCTCGGGGTTTGTGATAAAGCATATATTCTGAATCAGGGCCGGGTGCTGGAATTCGGTACGCCGGAAACGATTGCCGCGAGCCGCCAGGCCCGGGAAATCTATTTAGGAGATAAGTTCCGCCTGTGAGCGAATTTTTTCGTTTTTTGAATTAATTTCAATCAGGGCCGGAATACAATGAAATTATGGCTTTAGATCTGCGTTTACAGGTTAAGCTCAGTCAACAACTGGTGATGACGCCGCAGTTGCAGCAGGCCATCAAACTGTTGCAATTGTCGCGCATGGAACTTGTCGATGTCGTGAACCAGGAGCTGGCGGAGAATCCGCTGCTTGAAGAAGGTGCCGATGTCAAGGAAAACGGCGAAGAGGAGCGTCTGAGCGAGGAGGCTGAAGACGCTTCTTTTTCCGAACCTTCCCCGGAACGCGAAGTCAAGGCCGAAGCCGAGGGCATGGCGGATATCGACTGGCAGACCTATCTGGAAGGATACAGCCTCAGCAGCAGCGATACCCGCAATACATATGAGGACCATGAAGACCGGCCTTCGTACGAAAGTATGTTGACCAAGAAAGGCAACCTCAACGACCATCTCATGTGGCAACTCAGCATGGCTTCTTTCCCGGAAGCGGAAAAACCGGTCGCTGCGGAAATTATCGGGAATCTGGATGAGGCCGGTTATCTCCATGCCTCTTTGGAAGAACTGGCCGAAGTCTGCGGGCAAGAGCAGGCGGTTGTCGAAACAGTCCTGGCCCGGGTGCAGCAGTTCGATCCCGCCGGCGTCGCCTGCCGCAACCTGCAGGAATGTCTGTTGCTGCAGCTGGAGCGGATGGATCTGACGGATTCTTTGGCGGCGATCATTCTGCGCGAGCATCTGCCCGAGTTGGAAGGACGGAAATATCCCCAGATCGCCAAAGCCCGGAAGGTGTCCCTCGACGATGTCCTGGCTGCCGCGAAACTGATTTCAGACCTGGATCCGCGTCCGGGGCGGGCCTATAACGAAGAGGACGTTCATTACATCGTTCCCGATATTTTCGTGCACAAGGTCGGGGATGAGTATGTCGTCACCCAGAATGACGAAGGCCTGCCGAACTTGCGGATCAACTCTTTTTATCGCAACGCCCTGTCGAACAGCAAAGAAGTCGACAAACAGGCAGGGGAATACATTCAGGACAAGATGCGCAGCGCGGTTTGGCTGATCAAGAGCATCCATCAGCGCCAACGCACAATCTATAAAGTGACGAAAAGCATCGTCAAATTCCAGCGTGAATTTTTCGATCACGGGATCGAGTATTTGAAGCCTCTGGTTCTGCGGGACGTCGCGGAGGATATCGATATGCACGAGTCGACCGTCAGCCGGGTCACGACCAACAAATATGTTCAAACTCCCCAGGGTCTGTTCGAACTGAAATTTTTCTTTAACAGCGGCATCAATACCACGGATGGCGATGCCGTGGCTTCGGAGAGCGTCAAAAGCCGGATCAAAGAAATAGTTGCCGCTGAAGACCCGAAAAAGCCTTATTCCGATCAGAAGATCGTTGCCTTGCTCAAGGAGCAGGATATCAATATTGCCCGGCGGACGGTGACCAAGTACCGGGAGATGCTCGGCATCGGTTCGTCAACGGAGCGCAAGAGATTGTTTTGAAAAAGGTTTTTAAAGTCTGCCGGACGGGCTGTACCCGGCATGTATCTGCGTTATAATTGAAATTAAGTCAGATCCCATGCCGGGGTCCGTTGAACCAAGGAGGTTGTTTATGCAAATTGCCGTTACCTTCCGTCATATGGAAAGCAGTGATGCCGTTCGCAGTTATGTGGAAGAGAAACTGGCCCGCGTAAAAAAGTACATTGATGAGCCGATCGATGCCCAGGTGGTGTTGTCGGTCCAGAAAAAAATCAATCATCGTGCCGAGGTGACCATGGTTGCCAAGGGACTGACCATGAAAAGCGCGGAAAACAAGGAAGATATGTATGCCGCCATCGATCTGATGGTGGATAAAATTGAGCGGCAATTGAAACGTTACAAGGAAAAATTAAAGCGCCACAAAGGGACTGTCGGAGTGCAGCGGCGGGTGGAAAAAACCGTTATTTCGGCGCCCAGTGTCGATGAAGGAGACGGCGTACCGGAAATTATCCGCAGCAACTCCTTTTTTGTTAAGCCGATGTCGGTGGAAGAGGCCGTCATGCAGATGGATCTGCTGGATAAGGACTTTCTGGTTTTTACCGATGATCGTTCCGAAGAGATGAATGTGGTTTATCGTCGTAAAGACGGAAACTATGGTTTGATTGTTCCCCAGGGAAGCTGATAATTAACAAGAACCTTCCTCCTTCGGGAGGAAGGTTCAAGCGATTTGATTTCTGATACAACAAGATGGCGAGTATGAATATTTCTGAACTATTGAATCCCGAAGCGATTATTGCCGATCTGCAGGCAAAAGACAAAAATAAAGCTCTTGCCGAGTTGACGGATGCGCTGGTCGCCTGCGAGCCGTCCCTTAATCGGGATGATGTGCTGGCGGTGTTGCAGGAGCGTGAACAGTTGGGCAGTACCGGAATCGGGGACGGCGTGGCCATTCCTCACGGCAAGCTGGCCGGGATTCCCGACCTCAAACTGGTTTTTGGTCGCAGCCGGGACGGGGTCGATTTTGAGTCGATGGACGGACAACCGGCTCATCTGTTCTTTCTGTTGATCGCGCCGGAGGAGTCGGTGGGAGTGCATTTGAAAACCCTGGCCCGCATTTCAAAATTGCTGAAAGATTCGATTGTCAGGAGAAAGCTCATGGATGCCGCGGACCGGCAGGAGATTTACCAGATTATCGTTGACGAGGAAGCCTGATCGTGCTGCGTTGATATGCACGCGGGCGACTATTTTCATTCAACATAACCTTCGCTTTACAATCAGATCCGGACAGCATGCCGACACTGACAATTCAGGACATTCTTGATGAACAGGAAGCGGGACTCGATCTTGAACTGCTGGCCGGAAACGCCGGTATGGCAAACACGATATCGGTCCCACGTATCCAGAAACCCGGACTGGCGCTGGCGGGTTACACCGAAAGCCTGCATCCGGATCGCATCCAGGTGCTCGGCTCGACGGAGTTGAGCTACCTGGAGACCATGTCCCGGGAACAGGCTACGGCCAGTATCCGCGAACTATGCCGGAACAATCTTTCCTGTCTCATCATCACCAAAAATCAGGACCCGCCCGCGTATCTGCTTGAACAGACCAACGTGAACAACACTCCGTTGTTGCGAACCAAACATTTGAGTTCGAATTTCATCGCGCTGCTGACGCGTTTTCTCGAAGAACGCCTGTTGCCGACTTCGACCTTGCATGGCGTGCTTGTCGATGTCCTGGGCGTCGGCGTCCTGATCCAGGGTAAAAGCGGCATCGGTAAAAGCGAATGCGCGCTGGAACTGATCCTGCGCGGTTATCGTCTGGTTGCCGATGACATCATCAAAGTCAGGTTTAAGCTGCCTTCGGTTATTTTTGGCGAAGGTATGGACCTGCTGCATTATCATATGGAAATCAGAGGCCTGGGGATCCTCAATATCAAGCACCTGTTCGGGGTCGCAGCCATTCGCGAGAGGAAAAAGATCGACCTGGTGGTTGAACTGGTGAGGTGGAACGAAGAAAAGAATTACGACCGCCTCGGGGTGGAAGAGCAAACGTTCAATCTGCATGGAGTTGAATTGCCTTTCTTATGTATTCCCGTAGCTCCGGGGCGCAACATCAGTACGGTCATCGAAGTCGCCGCCCGCAATCAGTTGCTCAAGGAGATGGGCTATCACAGTGCGCGTGAGTTCCAGAAGCTGTTGGAAAAACGCATGGCGGAAACCGCACATTTACATGCCCACAGTATTATCGGGGACGATCTGGAATGAGTCGCCGCCTGCTGATTATCACGGGTTTGTCGGGTTCCGGGAAAAGTACGGCGGCCCGCGTTCTGGAAGATCAGGGTTTTTTCGTCATCGATAACCTGCCGCTGGTCATGCTGTCCGATTTCCTGCACCGGGCGCAGGAAAGCCTGCACCCGGAAGCTGATCTGGCGGTGGTCATCGATGTCCGCAATCGAGCGTTTCTGACCGATCAGGCGGAGACGTTCAAACATCTGAACGCGGAACAATACCGGTTGGATATCCTGTTTTTTGAAGCCGCCGACGAGGTTCTGCGCCGGCGTTATTCCGAAACCCGGCGCGCCCATCCGCTGGCCCTTTCGGAAACGGTCCAGGCCGGGATCGATCGGGAAAGGCAGCAATTGCGCATGATTCGCGGCGCGGCCACGAAAGTGATCGACACCAGCAACCTGAACTCGCGCCTGCTGCGGGAATTGATCCTCGCTTTCCTGGGTGAAAAACATCAGCCGTTGTTGATTGTGAACCTGGAGTCGTTCGGTTACCGTTACGGCCTGCCGCCGGCCTCGGACCTGGTGTTTGATGTGCGTTTTTTGCCGAATCCCCATTATATCGACGAACTGCGGCCGTTGACCGGTCTGGACGCAAAGCTGCGCGATTATGTCCTGGGCCAGCCGGCCTGCCGTGATTTCCGTGCCCGGCTCGATCCCTTGCTGGGCTTTTTAATCCCCCACTACCGCAGCGAAGGGAAAAGCTATCTGACCATCGCTTTCGGTTGCACCGGCGGGCGGCACCGGAGCGTGTCGATTGTCGAGGATCTGTATCACAACTTTCCCGATTCTGAGGTGGTGTTGCGGATCAACCATCGGGATATTGACAAAGGCTGACTGATGATAGGTATCGTGATTGTTACCCATGCCGGGCTGGCCAGGGAATTGCGACACGCGGCGGAACTGATCCTCGGACCGTTGCCCGCGCTTGACACGGTGACCATAGATCGTGATATGCCGGTCAATATCGCGCGTGAACACCTGGCTGCGGCGATTCATCAGGTGGGAGAGAAGGGTGCCGGAGTGATCATTCTGACCGATCTGTTCGGCGGTACGCCCACCAATATCAGCGTGGATTTCCTCAAGCCGGGACAGGTTGAGATCCTGACCGGAGTGAATTTGCCCATGTTGATCAAATGCGCGACCGCGCGGTTTGATCTGGAATTGTCCGGGTTGGCGGGCATGTTGAAGGATTATGCCCGTGACTCAATTATGCTGCCGGCGGAATTATTGTCCGACCTGAAACAGTGATTTTTGCCTTTGTCCGGCACTGCCTCGCTGCTTCGGGTTTAACATTCGGGTTCGAACTTTTATGGGTCTCGTCTTTACACGCATCGACAATCGTCTGATCCATGGCCAGGTGCTGGAAGCCTGGGTTCCTTTCGTCAAGGCGGATTGTATCCTTGTCGCCAATGATGCGCTGGCGACCAATCCATTGAAAAAAATGATGATGGAGGCCTCGGTCCCCAGTCGGATGCGGGTTGAAATCGGTTCAATCGTGGAGATTGTCCGGCTGTTGAATTCCGGCGCGTTGGACAAGCGGCGCTCGTTGCTGTTGTTCGGGACAACGGCTGATGCGGTCAGGGCCTATCAGGGCGGTTTGTGCTATAAAAAATTGAACCTCGGGAATCTGCATGCCGATAAAGGCAAGGAGCGCCTGAGTTGTACGGTCTTTCTCGATCCCACCGATATGGATGATCTGGAACTGCTGGATCAGGCCGGTATCGTCATCACCGCCCGTTGTATTCCCGCCGACAGCGAACGTCCCTGGCGGAAACTTATTGCCGCGGTAAAGGAGCAAAATTGATGGTCGGCGAGCTTCTCATCGGGGGGCTTTTCGCTCTGGTCTGCGGCCTTGACCGGGTTGCCGTGTTGCAGCTGATGATATCGCGGCCGATTGTCGCCGCGCCGGTAACCGCCCTGGCTCTCGGGGAACCGTTGCTCGGCCTGCAGATCGGCCTGCTGGTGGAACTGCTCTGGCTGGCGCGATTGCCGGTCGGTGCGGCCGTGCCGCCGGACGATACCCAGGTGGCGATCGCCACGACCGTGATCGTGACATTGATGCAGCGGCAATTGGCCGGGGGCGAACTGGAGCTGATTCTGTTGACGCTGTTGATCGCCATACCGACGGGCAAGCTGGGACAGTATTTCGATCACTATGCCAGGCATTATAACGGCAGATTGGTGAGGCAGGTGGACCTGGCTCTGGAACGCGGATCGTTGGCGGCGGCGGAATGGCAGCACTTGCGCGGTCTGATCAGTTTTTCCCTGGCGGCCATCGCCACTTTCGCGGTGATCGTGGCGGCCGGGTTGCTGTCTGTTCCACTGCTCTGGCCCCTGCTGCAGAAACCGCTCGCGTATTCCAGCGAATGGCTGGCTCTGGCGCTGCCCCTGGTCGGTATTGCCGTCATTCTCGGGACCATCAATGTCAGTCGGGCCATCACCCTTTTTTGCGCGTCTTTCGGCATGGCTTTTCTCTTGTTATGGCTGGTGTGAATATGACCCTGTCCTGGAAAACACGGTTGCATATCTGGCTGCGGTTACTGCTGTTGCAAGCGTCCTGGAATTTCGAACGCCTGCAGGGGCTCGGTTTTTTTTATGCCCTGTTGCCCGGGTTGAAGAAAATTTACGGGCGCCAGCGCGCACTCCAGGTCAGTAAAGGCTATTGCGGCTATTTCAATACGCACCCGTATCTGGCGCCGCTGGTTGCCGGGGCAGTGTTGAAACTGGAGGAAGAGCGCGCCGCCGGGAATCGTGCCGATCTGATCGCGGTCGACGACTTTAAAGAGATGGTCGCCGCTCCATATGCGGCGATCGGTGATGCCCTGTTCTGGGGCGGTTTGCGCCCTTTGATCGCCGGTATAGCGCTGTTTTTCGCGGTCAAGGGGATACTCTGGGCGCCGTTGGTTTTTTTCCTGCTCTACAACCTGGTGCCGCTGTGGATTCGGATCGGTTTTTTTGTGCGGGGTTACCGCCAGGGATTGAGGTCGGTGGAATTCATTCAGCGTCACCGTTTGCCGGATTGGGCCATTCATACCAAGGAAGCCGCGGTTGTCGTGCTGGGTGGATTGAGCGCTTTTATGGTTTTCTCTCACCTGAACGGACAGCAGTTGTCCAGTTGGTTGGGGCTGTTGACCTTGCTGCCGATGATCCTGCTGGGGTTGATCGCCAGAAAAGGGGTCTCCACTCTGACTCTGATTCTTTTCAGTGCGGGGTTTGTATTTTTCTGGTTGCGCTGTTCTGGGCGGATGTTGTGCGCTTTGTTTTTGCATAGGGGTTGCCACGAAAATGATAAGTCGGAATTTTACCATCAGAAACCGTTTGGGGCTGCATGCCCGGGCTGCGGCTCAGTTCGTTCAGACAGCCAACAAATTTACTTCGGAAGTCACGTTGATCAAGGATGACATCGAAGTCAACGGCAAAAGCATCATGGGGATACTGTTGCTGGCCGCTCCGAAAGGTACGGATGTTGCCGTTACCGTCGATGGCGCCGACGAAATCCCGGCGATTGAACAGGATTGCAGAATTGATTGAGGATGGTTTTGGGGAAGATTAAAATTACGGAAGATACCTATCTGGTAGGAATCGGGGTTTCGCCGGGGATCGCTTATCGGTGAAATCAGTTTGGTCGATCAACGTCCCTTTGATCGATGAATCGCAGATCGATGCAAATGAAATCGAGTCCGAAATCGAACGATTTTCGGCAGGCCGTTGATCAGGCACGCACCCAACTTCAGAAAATCAAACAGGCCGTTTCCCGGCAACCGCATTTACGCGAACATCTTTACATTCTCGACACCCACCTGCTGATTCTTGACGATGACATGCTGCTGCAGAATACCGAGCAGATGATTCGCCGGCAATATAATGCCGAAAGCGCCCTCAACCAGGTGCTCGATCAATTGCGTCGGCTGTTTGACGATATCGAGGATGAGTATCTGCGGGAAAGACGCTCCGATGTCGATGCCGTCGGAGAAAGGCTGCTGCGGATTCTGAGCGGCGTCAGCGAGCGTTCACTGGGGAAAATCGGTCGCCAGTCGCTGGTGGTCGCCCACGATCTGTCTCCGGCGGAAACCATGCAGATGGAGCGTTCGAAAATTCTCGGTTTCATTACCGACAAGGGGGGGAGGACTTCGCATACTGCGATTCTGGCCCGCTCTATCGACATCCCTGCCGTTGTCGGCCTGGAATCCGTGACTTCCCTGGTGGCGGACGGCATGCCGGCGATCATCGACGGTTCGACCGGGGTCGTCATTCTGAGACCTTCGGAAGAAACCTTTAAGGATTACCTGCAGCGCAAACAAAAGTACGAGTTTCTCGAAGCGGAACTGAATCACTACCGGAATCTTTCCTCCGTTACCCTGGATGACGCGCATATCCCGCTGCGGGCCAACCTTGAAATGCCGGGTGAGTTCGCTCTGGCGCAGAAACATGCCGCCGAAGGGGTGGGCCTTTTTCGCACCGAATTTCTGTTTCTCGGACGGACCACTCCGCCCACGGAAGAAGAGCAGTACCAGGCTTACTGCGCTATTCTCCAATCCGCCGGCTCCGCATCGGTCACCATCCGCACCCTGGATATCGGCGGCGACAAATTCGTTCCCGAACTGAACCTTGCCGATGAGGCCAACCCGGCCATGGGGCTGCGGGCGATTCGCTTCTCCTTGCGCGAACAGCAGTTGTTCCGAACCCAGCTGCGGGCGATTCTCAGAGCCTCGGCCTGTGGTGAAGTGCGACTCCTTTTCCCGATGATCAGCGGCGTTTCGGAAGTAAGAACCTGCAAGCAGATTTTGCGGGACGTACAGAAAGAACTGGGCGAAGAGGGAATCGCATACGACGCCGAAATGGCTGTCGGAATCATGATCGAGACCCCGGCTGCGGTGATGATCGCCCACCTGCTGGCACCGGAAGTCGATTTTTTCTCGATCGGGACCAACGATCTGATCCAGTATACCCTGGCCGTCGACCGCGGCAACGAGTACGTCGCTTATCTGTACGATCCCCTTCATCCCGCTGTGTTGCGGGCGCTCAAGGCCATTTGCGACGCCGCGAACAACGCCGGAATAAAGGTCTGCATCTGCGGAGAAATGGCCGGGGAGCCCCTTTATGCCATGGCTCTGGTCGGTCTGGGCTTGAATGAGTTCTCGATGAACCCGGCCTGCATTCCGCGAGTCAAAAGAGTTGTGCGGCGGATCAGCAAAAAAGAAGGTGCCCGGTTGGTTGAAAAATTGCTTGCATTACCGGTCAGCAAAGATGTATCGAATAGCATCGAAAAGGAAATGCGGACACTCTTGCCGGATATTTTTATTCAACCGTTGATTTGAACCGTTCAAACGCTTGTCCCGCAGTATTTAACCTGTCACCGGCAGACGAAATAACCTAACCACGGAGGATTGCAGCTACTATGGCTATGACTGATTTTTTGTTTACGTCTGAATCCGTCAGCGAAGGACATCCGGATAAAGTTGCCGACCAGATTTCGGATGCCGTACTCGACGCCATCCTGACGCAGGATCAACGGGCCAGGGTTGCCTGCGAAACCCTGGTCACCACGGGGATGGCGATGATTGCAGGCGAAATTACCACAACCGCTTATGCCGACCTGCCGGCAATTGTCCGGCAGACGATCAAAGAGATCGGCTATACGGATTCAGCCATGGGCTTCGATTATGAAACCTGCGCGGTTATCACTTCGATCGACCAGCAGTCCCCCGATATCTCGCAGGGGGTGACGGCCGGCGAAGGGCTGTTCAAGGAACAGGGGGCGGGCGACCAGGGGCTGATGTTCGGTTTTGCCTGCGACGAGACGCCGGAACTGATGCCCATGCCGATTACTTTTGCCCACAAGTTGACGAAAAAGCTGGCGGAGGTGAGAAAAAGCGGGCAGTTGAACTTTTTGCGGCCGGACAGTAAATCGCAGGTGTCGATCGAGTATGTCGACGATAAGCCGACCCGCATCGATACCGTGGTCGTGTCCTCCCAACACCACCCGGATGTCAGTTACGGGGATCTGCAGGAGGCGATTATCGAAGAGGTTGTGAAACCGACGCTGCCCGCCGAACTGCTCGACGGGAAGACGCATTATTATATCAATCCGACCGGCCGTTTTGTTGTCGGAGGACCGATGGGGGACTGCGGCCTGACCGGGCGCAAGATCATCGTCGACACTTACGGCGGGCAGGGATCGCATGGCGGCGGTGCTTTCAGCGGCAAGGATCCGTCCAAAGTCGATCGCAGCGCCTCTTATATGGCGCGTTATATCGCCAAAAATATTGTTGCCGCCCGATTGGCGCGCAAATGCGAGGTGCAACTGGCTTATGCCATCGGTATCGCCGAGCCGGTGTCGGTTATGATCAATGCTTTCGGGACCGGCCGGATCCCGTCCAACAGAATTGCCGAAATCGTGCGCCAGGAATTTGATATGCGCCCGGCGGCGATTATCGAAGAGCTTGATCTGCTCAAACCCATTTATCGCCAGACCGCGGCCTATGGTCATTTCGGCCGCGAATTGCCGGGCTTCAACTGGGAGCTCACCGATCGCGTCGATTCGTTGCGCGAACGGGCCGGACTGTAACGCGGAGAGGGATTTTCCGCCGCCGCGGGCGGCCGCCCTCTTCGGAACAGACAACTCCACAACAAAGGCGGGCTGAAAACGGCCCGCCTTTTTCAGCGATCACGAAAACGTTCACCCAGTTCCCGGTAGTGGTCGATTCTGCGATCGCGGAAAAAAGGCCAGATCCTGCGGACCGTTTCCGTTCGCTCCAGATCGATAACGGTCTGAATCAGTTGTTCCTCTTCGCCGCCGCTGCCGAGAATTTCCCCCTGCGCTCCGGCCACAAAGCTGTTGCCCCAGAACTGAATCCCGCCGGTCGTTGCCTCGGGACCGGCTTCGAAACCGACCCGGTTGACGGCCATGACCGGGATACCGTTGGCCACGGCATGGCCGCGCTGGACCGTCAGCCAGGCGTCTTTCTGCCGTTGCTGTTCGGTCGGGGAATCGGCCGGATCATAGCCGATGGCCGTGGGATAGATGAGCAGATCGGCTCCGGCCAGGGCCATCATGCGGGCCGCCTCCGGAAACCACTGGTCCCAGCAGACCAGCACGCCCAGGTTGCCGACCGAAGTCGCGATCGGGTTGAAGCCGAGATCTCCGGGGGCGAAATAGAACTTTTCGTAATAGCCGGGGTCGTCGGGGATGTGCATTTTGCGGTAGATGCCGGCACTGCGGCCGTCCGTATCGAACACCACGGCGGTATTGTGATACAGGCCGGGCGCCCGGCGTTCGAACAGGGATGTCACCAGCACCACGGCGTTGTCCCGGGCCATTGCGGAGAACTGTTGCGTGGTCGGGCCGGGAATGGTTTCCGCCAGGTTGAAATGATCCGGATTCTCGGTCTGGCAAAAATACCGGGTTGTATGCAGTTCCGGCAGCACCACCAGCTGTGCTCCCCCGGCGGCCGCGATTTTTACTTTTTCAGCGGTTTTGTCGATATTGGTTTGCACCTCGGGGGCGCAACTCTGCTGCACTAAAGCGACGGCGAGCTTTTTCATCTCAACACTCCTGCGGGCAGCTGCATGGTGATGCAGTGTAAAGAACCGTGCTGCCTGATCAGCGGCAGACAATCGATTCCGATGATATCGTGGGCGGGGAACGCCGCGGCAACTGTGCTGAGCGCTTGCGCGTCCGTGTCGTTATTGTAGGTCGGCACGAACACGGCTCCGTTGACGACCAGAAAATTGGCGTAAGTGGCCGGCAGACGTCGCTGCTGAGCGTAACAGGCGCGCGGCCAGGGCAGGGGGAGGCAGCGAAACTTGTCACCCTTGCGGGTGGTGAGTTTTCGCAGCTGTTCCTCCATGCGTTTCAGTTCGGCATAGTGCTCGTCGTGTTGGTCCGGGCAGCGGACGTAAAGGATCACATCGTCGGGGCAGAGCCGCGCCAGGGTATCGATATGAGCGTCGGTGTCGTCACCGCGGAGTTCTCCGTGATCAAGCCAGAGAAAATGATCAATGCCGAAATAGCCGGCCAGAATTTTTTCCAGTTCCGCCTGTTGCAGATGGGGGTTGCGCTGCGGATTGAGCAAACAGCGCGAGGTGGTCAGCAGGGTTCCCCGGCCGTCGACCTCGATACTGCCGCCTTCCAGCACGAGATCAATACCGCAGCGCTGTACCGGTTCAAGAGCGCCGCTTGCGGACAGTTTTGCCGTGACGGCGTTGTCCGTGTCGGCGGCGAATTTTCCTCCCCAGCCGTTGAAAGTGAAATCGAGCAGTACGGGTTGTCGATCGGGCCGGTAAACCGTCAGTGGGCCGTAATCGCGGATCCAGGTGTCATGGGTTGCTGCGGCTATGATTGTGCTTGCGCCGGGAGCGATGTGATGGGCCTCCAGGCGCTCTCTGACGGCAGCCGGCTCGGGGGTCACGATAACGACAGGTTCGTAATTGACCAGTCGGCGGACCAGTTCGAGATAAACGCTTTCCACCGCTGATAAAATCGGCGCCCAGTCGGTTTTTTCATGCGGCCAGGCGAGCAGGACCGCGTCCTGTTGCTCCCATTCCGCCGGAAGTCTGTATGGCATTGGCTGCTTCATGATGATGCCTGCACTAAGCGAACAGGGTATGCTCACAGAGTATTTTAATGCCGATCAGGATCAGCAGCAATCCTCCGGCAACCTCGACCCGTTGCCCCCATAAGGAGCCGAGCCGCCGACCCAGCAGCATGCCGGCCACGGTCAGGCCTCCTGCGGTCAGGCCGATGATCAATGCCGGAGTCCATATCCCGATGCCCAGAACCGCCAGGCTGAGGCCGATGGCCAGGGCATCGATACTGGTCGCTATGGACAGCATGACCAGGGATAAACCCCTGGTCGGATCGGCGGGAACGGTCCCCTCATCGTCTTTATGAAAAGCATCCCACAACATTTTTCCGCCGACACAGGACAGCAGCGAAAAGGCGATCCAATGATCGATCGACTCGATTTGGGTCCGTAGCGACACTCCGGCCAGCCAGCCGCAGATCGGCATAAGCGCTTGAAAAAGGCCGAAATGGAAACCGAAGCGGAACAGGTGGCGGCCGGTCAGTGCCGGCAGGGACAGTCCCGCCGCCAGGGCGACGGCAAAAGCGTCCATGGCCAGGGCGACGGCGATGACTGCCAGAGTGAAGTTGTCCATGCGTGGTCGGACCTGCTGCGGATGACTGCAATCGCTGTTGCAAAAAAGGTTTATTCGATAATGCTGACGCTTTCGATAATAATCGGTTCCTGCGGTACGTCCTGGTGGTAGCCGTGGTTGCCGGTTGTGACTTCGGCGATTGCGTCGACCACGTCCATGCCTTCCGTCACTTGCCCGAAAACCGCATAGCCGTAAGCGTTTGGTGATTTTCCTTGGTGATCGAGAAAGCTGTTGTCGACCAGGTTGATGAAAAACTGGCTGGTGGCACTGTCGACAACCTGGGTCCGGGCCATGGCCAAGGTGCCGCGCAGATTCCGCAGGCCGTTGTCGGCTTCGTTCTTGATCTCATTTTGGGTTTTTTTCTGTGCCATCTCCGGGGTGAAGCCGCCCCCCTGAATCATGAAGTTGGGAATGACGCGATGAAAAATCGTTTGTGCGTAAAAGTCGTCGCGCACATATGACAAGAAATTTTCCGTGCTGACGGGCGCTTTTTCCGCATCGAGCCGGATGACGATATTTCCTTTGCTGGTTTGCATTTTTACCATCGGTTGACCGCTCATAAATTTCTCCTTGTGACGAACAGATGAAGGTTAGTCGTTTTATCAGCCCGGGTTGGCCGGGACAGCGGGAAAGAAGAGTTGGTATAATGCCGCGATGGGCGGTCAAATTTCAAGGGTTTTGACCCGCGGCGGGTCAATTGACGGCCGGAACCCTGCCGTTGCGCAGCAGCGCCGTGAACTCTCTGTTGGGGATGGGTTTGCTGAACAGATAGCCCTGGTACAGGCGGCAGCCTTTCTGCTCGAGAAAATCCAGCTCATATTTGGTCTCAACCCCTTCCGCAATGACTTCCAGATTCAGGTGCTGAGCCATGGAGATGATGGTGTCGACGATGGCGGCGTCGTTGATATCCGATTCAATGTCGCGGACGAAGGATTGATCGATTTTCAGCACGTCGAGAGGCATTTTTTTCAGATAAGCCAGCGATGAATATCCGGTGCCGAAGTCATCGATGGACAGTTCGATGCCGAGCGTTTTCAAGCCCTGCATCTTTTCGATCGTGTCGACGATGTTGTCGATCACCATGCCTTCCGTCAGTTCCAGCCCGAGCATCGAAGGGTCGGCTCCGGTATCTTTGAGAATGTCGCTGACCTGGCTGATGAATTGCGGTTGACGAAACTGACGCGGGCTGACGTTAACCGCCAGGTGGCGGATGTTCAAACCCTGGTCGGACCAGCTTTTCAGATGTTCGCAGGCGTTGCGCAAGACCCATTCGCCGATCGGCAGGATCAGGCCGGTGGCCTCCGCAATGGGAATAAAGGTTCCGGGTGAGATGAAGCCCTTGTCGGGATGTATCCAGCGCGCCAGCGTTTCGGCACCGATAATCTCTCCCTTGCTGTTGACCTGCGGCTGAAAAAAAAGACAGATCTGTTCGCGTTCCAGCGCATAACGCAGCTCTTTTTCGATTGCCAGGCGGCTGTCGGCGGCGGCCTGCATGCTCGGCAGGAAAAAGCGGATGGTGTCGCGGCCGTCATCTTTGGCCCGGTACATGGCGGTGTCGGCGTAACGCAGGATATCGGTCCCGGATTCATCGCCTTGTTCGGCGGAGGGAAACATGGCGACACCGATGCTGGGCGTGACATGGAGCTCATGACCGTTGATTTCGTATTTTTCCGCCAGGTGGGCTCTGATCGCTTCGGCTTTCATCTGCGCTTTTGCCGCGGCCTCTTCCTGGTCCGCCCCCAGGTC
>CAXXGL010000018.1:0-366422 GCA_963676555.2 Geopsychrobacteraceae bacterium | reverse complement strand
CCCTATACCCGGCGGCTGATGGCGTGTGTGCCCCGGATCGGCGTTCCCGACCAGGAACTCGACGCCATTGCCGGACTGCCGCCGTCGGTGAACCGGCTCCCCGTCGGCTGCTATTTTGCCGAGCGCTGCCAACGGGCGCTGTCCGTTTGTCGACAGGCGCCGATCCCCCTGCTCGACTTCGGTCCCGGGCGGAGCGCGCGCTGTATTCGTGTGAGTGAATCCTGATGGCTCCGTTGATCCTGGAAACCCGCAAACTGAGTAAAATCTTCCGTAAACGTTCGCTTTTCGGCAGTCAAGACGGTGTGCATGCGGTCAACGAGGTCAGCCTGCGCATCCGCCGGGGGGAATCCCTCGGCATTGTCGGGGAATCCGGCTGCGGCAAATCGACGCTGGCGCGGATCCTGATGGGGCTTGAAGAGCCGACCTCGGGCGCGGTTTATTTCAAGGGCGAGCCGCGACCGGTGCTTAAGGGCAAGGCCCGGCTGGATTATTACGCCCAGGTGCAGTTTGTTTTTCAGGACCCGCTCAGCTCTCTCAATCCGCGCAAGACGATCCGGCAGATTCTCGACGTTCCCCTGAAAACCATCCTCGGCCTGTCCCGGCCGGAGCGAAACCGGCGGATTGCCGAACTGATGCAGGCCGTCAGCCTGCGGGAGGAATTTCTCGACCGCCACCCCCACGAGTTTTCCGGCGGCCAGAGCCAGCGGATCGGAGTGGCGCGGGCCCTGGCCGCGGCTCCCGACGTCTGCATTCTGGACGAGCCGGTCTCCGCCCTGGATGTGTCGGTCCAGGCCCAGATCATCAAGCTGCTCAAGGACCTCAAGCACCGGTTCGACCTGACTTACCTGTTTATCAGTCATGACCTGGCGGTGGTGGAAAAGCTCTGCGACAGGTTGGCGGTGATGTATCTCGGCCGGATCGTGGAGTACGGTCCGAGCCGGACGATTTTTGCCCGTCCGGTTCATCCCTATACCCGGCTGCTGCTGGCCAGCGTTCCCGAAGTCGGGAAGAAACTGCCCGATCATGCGGTATTAAACGGCGAGCCTCCCGATCCGGGCAACCCGCCACCCGGCTGCGCGTTCGCTCCGCGCTGCCCGTATGCCCGGGCGCAGTGCCGGCGGGAAGTCCCGCCGCTCGCCGAGGTCGGCGACGGCCGCCGGAGTGCCTGCCCGGTGGAAAACGCCCGGTTCAAGGAGTCATCATGAAGATTGCCGTCGACGGAACCCGGTTATGGAACAATCTGCAGCAACAGGCCCGCTATGGCGCGACTCCGCGGGGCGGATTGCGCCGCCTGGCTCTGACGGATGAAGACAAACAGGCCCGGGATGCGCTGGTCGCAGCGGCCCGCAGGCGCAATTTCGGTGTTGAGGTCGATCAGGTCGGCAATATCTTCATCAGTCGCCCGGGAACTGATCCGTCGCTGCCGCCGGTGCTGACCGGGAGCCATCTCGATACCACCCCGACCGGGGGCCGATTCGACGGTATTTTCGGTGTTCTGGCCGGGCTGGAAGTGCTGGAAACGCTGGCAGATCATCAAGTAGCAACCACCCGGACCCTCCAGGTGGTCAATTGGACCAATGAGGAGGGCGTCCGTTTCGCCCCGGCGATGCTGGGTTCGATGGTGTTCGCCGGCGTGCTGCCTCTGGAAAAAGCCCTGGATTTGCACGATGCTTCCGGCCTGCGCCTCGGCGACGAGTTGCAGCGTATCGGTTATGCCGGCGACCTGCCGGTGCCGGGGCGGCGGCTGCATGCGGCATTGGAGGCGCATATCGAGCAGGGACCGCTGCTGGAGGAGAAAGGGTACGAGGTCGGTATCGTTACCGGCGTGCAGGGCCAGATCAGCTTTGATGTCCGGGTCCTGGGCATGGAAGCGCATTCCGGGTCGACGCCCATGTCCATGCGGCATGACGCTTTGGTGGCTGCCGCCGAAATGTGCCGGGCCGTACGCCGGCTGGCTCTCGATCACGGCCCGGCCGCGGTGGCCACGGTTGGTCGTTTCGTCGTTTTTCCGGGCGCCCGCAACACGGTTCCGGGACGGGTTGATTTCAGCGTGGACCTGCGTGTTCCCGACAACAGGAACCTGTTGGAGATGGAAGCGGCGCTACAGAAAAGATGCGCGGAAATTGCCGCAGAGCACCAGGTGACTCTGCAGCTGGAACGGCTTTGGCTGACGCCGCCGCTGCATTTTGCGGACTCCTGTATCGCGTGTCTGACGGCGACCGCCGGAGAGCTGAAGCTGAAAGCGTTGCCGATGATTTCCGGCGCCGGGCACGATGCCTGCCAGTTGCACCGGGTGGCGCCGACCGGTATGCTTTTCGTGCCCTGTGAAAAAGGCATCAGCCATAATGAAGCGGAGTACGCCCGTCCCGAGGATCTGACCCGCGGTGCGAACCTGCTTTTGCACAGCCTGCTGGCGCTGGCCGAAACATGAGTGCGCGAAGTCCGGTGTTATCGCTGTCTCCGGCAATCAGCGCCGAGATCCGCCGCGATGTCCTGACGCGTTTCTTGCGCTACGTTACCATCGACACCACCTCCCGCAGTGCCGTTACGGACTTTCCCTCTTCACCGGGGCAGGTGGATTTCGCCCGCATGCTGGAACGCGAACTCAGGGATCTGGGCCTCGGCGCTGTCCGCCGGGATCGCTTCGGTTACGTCTATGCCCGCTTCCCGGGCCGCGGCGCGTCGACGGCAGCGACCCTGACTCTGTGCGCCCACATGGACACCTCGGAAATGGAAAGCGGTCGGAATGTTGTGCCGCAATGTCATGTCGATTATCGGGGCGAAGCGCTTTTTTTTCCGGACAATGCCGGGCTTTCCCTGTCCGCGGACGATTCGCCGGAACTCCTCGATTACCTGGGAGACACGATTGTGACGGCCTCCGGAACAACCCTGCTGGGGGCCGACGACAAAGCGGGTATTGCCGAGATCATGACACTGCTGCACATCCTGCGGGCACACCCCGAATGGCCCTGCCCCGAACTGCGTCTGGTTTTTACCCCGGAGGAAGAAACCGGGCGCGGAACTCTGCATCTGGACAGTGCCGAACTGGGCGCTAGCGGTTTTACTTTGGACATCGGCCGGCCGGGAGAAATCAATGATGAATGTTTTGACGCCTGGCGCGCCGAAATCCGCATCCGGGGCCGGGCGGCTCATCCGGGTTATGCCCGGGGCAGGATGTGCAATGCCGCCCAGGTCGCCGCTTTTATCGCCGGCCGCCTGCCGCCGGACGAGCGGCCCGAGACCACCGAAGAACGAGCCGGTTTCTACCACCTGACCCGCCTGAGCGGGACGGAAACCGAAGCCCGCCTGCAAATTATGCTGCGCGATTTCGATGAGACGGTCAATCGACAGCGGCTGGCTGCCCTGCGCGGCATTGTCGCCATGGCGGAAACGGTTTTCCCCGGCGCCGGAATCGACCTGGAGGGCGTGCATATGTATCCCAATATGAAAACCTGTACCCGAAGCATGGAGAACTTGATGAAACTGGCGGAGCAGGCGTTCCGGAACATCGGGCTCGAGCCGTGCAGGCGGCCTCTTCGCGGCGGGACCGACGGCGCGCTGATGTGCCGTAACGGCAACGCCATGGCCAACCTGGGGACGGGAGGGATGCTGGCGCATTCGCTCAAGGAGTGGATTGCCCTGACGGCGCTGGAACAGACCTGCGGCGGCCTTTTGCTCCTGTGCGCCCTGCTGGGTGAAAAGTTGTCGACGAAAGACGGAATTCTTCAGGAGGACGCATGAGTCGGGCGGTCACCACTTTCAGCATCGGCGCCCTTGATCCCGCTACCGGGGATTTGGGAATTGCCGTGGCTTCGCGTTATCTGGCGGTCGGAGCCCTGGTTCCGCATGCCCGGGCCGGTGTCGGCCTGGTGATTACCCAATCCTCGGCCTACCCTCCCCATGCCGAACGCGGCCTCGCATTGCTGGCCCGGGGCGTAGCGGTCGAAAATATCGTCGCGCAACTGCTGCTGGACGATGCGCGGACGGTTGTCCGCCAGTTCGCGGTCCTCGACCGGCACGGAGAAGGTGCGGTTTACACCGGGCCGGATTGTCGACCCTGGGCGGGACATCGGCAGGGGGAAAACTATCTTTGCCTGGGCAATATGCTCAGCGGATCCCAGGTCCTTGAAACTCTGGAGACGAGCTTTCTCAAGCAACGGGGAGCCTTGTGGGACCGTTTGCTGGGCGCGCTGTCCGCGGCGGAAAAAGCCGGCGGCGACAAGCGCGGGAAACAAGCGGCGGCATTGTTGGTTGTCCGCGCGCAAGGAGGTTATGAAGGCTACAGCGACCGCCTTGTCGATCTGCGCGTCGATGATCATCCCGATCCGGTGACGGAGCTGGGTCGAATTCTTGAGGTCTGGAAACAGAGCTACGCGACGATCCATTCTTTCTGAATCACGCATTTGCGCCAACCGGCAATTCTCTTTTTGACGACCAAAAAACCTCTTTTTTTGTAGACAGTCGACATTGTTTTTGCTGCCGGGTTGCGGGAGAAAACAAAAAATATGTATTATTAGCCTTGTTAAATTTTTATAATTTGTTAATAATGGTTGTTCGAGGCTGCTTTTTGCATGAGGTGAAAGTGGAGAACAGAAAGAAGATCCTCATAGTTGATGACGAGTTGTTTTTTCGCGCGCTTTTAAAAGAAGCGTTGGGCGGCAATTTCATTATTGTTGAGGGGCACAACGGCGATGAAGCCATTGAACTGGCTTTCAAACATCAGCCCGACCTGATTATTCTTGATGTCGAAATGCCGGTCCGCAGCGGCATAGAAGCCTGCAAGACCCTGAAAAATCATAAAAAGACGCGTAATATCCCGATTATCCTGTTTACCGGCCGGGCGAAAAAAAAGGACATGGTGCTCGGGCTGAAGGCCGGGGCGGACGACTATATCACCAAGCCCATCTACGTCCCGGAAATTATCGCCCGGGTTGAAGCTCATTTGCGTTCGACCGACTATTATACCGACCTGGAACAGCGGGATCTGCGCTTTCTCCTGGAGATAACCGAGTCGATTTCCGCCATTCGCAATCCGATGACGATTTTGCGTCTGATCGTTGAGAAAATCGCCGAGATCGTCGACGTGGCGCGCTGTTCCATCGTCAGCATCAATGACAAAGGCGATGTCATCGTCAAGGCCAGCAGCGACCTTCAGATCCAGGACGAGTTGAAGCTCGATCTGCACAAGTATCCCGAGATTCAGAAATCGCTCGAATCGCAGCAGGCGGTCATCGTCAACGACATCAAGAACGACCCGCTGATGCTGCCGGTACAGGAACAGACCAAAAACCTGCGTTACAATTCCATTGTGGTTATTCCGGTGGTGAAAAAACAGAGCGTCATCGGCTCGTTTTTCCTGCGCACGGCGTCGCCGCTGAAGGATGGCATTACCGACCGGGTGTTCAAACTCTGTCAGTTGATCGCCAATATTTCCGCCAATGCCCTGGAAAATGCCATCCTTTTCGAGTCGGTCCAGACCGCGCAGGAATATTTCGAGGAAATGGCGATTCGCGACAGCTTGACCGGGCTGTACAATCACCGTCATTTTTATGATCGCCTGGAAGAGGAATACAGCCGCTCGCAGCGTTACGGCACGCCGCTGTCACTGGTCTTTTTCGATATTGACGATTTCAAGCGGATTAACGATCTGTACGGGCACACCTGCGGCGATCAGGTGCTCAAGAAGATCGGTCAACTGCTGAAAACAATTGCCAGGGAGAGCGATATCCCGGCCCGTTACGGCGGCGAGGAATTTGTCGTTGTGCTGCCCAATACCGGGAAGGACGGCGCCATGGACGTGGCCTGCCGGATTCACAAAATGATCCGGGAATATCCGTTCGAAGCGCTGTCCGGAAGCGAGCGCATCACCATCAGCACCGGATTATCGACCTTCACCGGGAACAATGTCGAATCTTTCAGCGATTTGGTGGAAATTGCCGACAAAGGCATGTATGCCGCAAAAAACAGCGGGAAAGACAACATCTGCGCCGCCTGAGCCGGCGCTCGCCGATCACCTCAACTCACCCTTCACAGCCCCGACAGCAGGCCATTGCCGCTGATTTGACCGGCAGGTTTTCGCATGGCGGACGCAATTGCACGGCAATCGCCGCTGCAGTGACATTCTTGGTTCAGCACAAAGTAACCGCGGTTTTCAAGCACACACAACGGACGGACATGAGCACCCGGATTACGGCGGCAGATTCGTTGCTTGCGGACAGGCAATCGACCCGTCAATAGTGTAAACTGTTATGACTATTCTGATGACCGTAACCCCGAATCCGGAGGATTTCATGGACCCCAAAGTGGAGCAATTTTTCTATTTCGCCCTCGGCAGCGCTCTGGCCGTTAAGGAAAAACTGGAAAAAAACAGTGAGGAATTCAAAGCCTGGCAGGGGAAAGCCGAGGAAAACGCCAAGGGCTTCTTCGAAGAGATGTCCCAGCGCGGAGAAAAAGAGAAAGGCGCGTTCAAGGACATGATGACCGATATTCTCAAGGACGTTGTCGCGGATCTGGACCTGGCCACCAAAGCCGACCTGGAAAAATTAAAACAGGAACTGGACCGCTGATTTGTGCGGTCGAATCCTGCTTGTCCTGCGCTTGTGCAGCCCGTGGCGCAGTTACGCGATTTTTCGGTTTCTGGTCACGATTTTTCTGTTGTTCCGGCGCAAGAACCGGTTTGTTTTCTGGTCCCCCCTGCCGCCCCGAAGCCTGGTCCGCAATATCCGTTCTCTCGGCGCCAGTTTCCTCAAGCTGGCTCAGGTGCTGGCGACCCGGGCCGATTTTTTCGACCAGGAGTACCTGACCGCGCTCCGGCAGTTGCACGACCGGATGCCGGCCATGCGGACCGCCCAGCAGCGGCACGTGTTCAGACGGGCTTTTCCGGACCCGGATGTCTTTTCCCGGTTTGCCGGCGAACCTCTGGCCAGTGCCTCGATCGGACAGGTCCATAAGGCTCGTTTGCGCGTCGGCGGAGACGAGGTGGCGGTCAAGCTGCTGCGGCACAACATCCAGTTGCAGGTTCGCGTCGATATTGTCCTGCTGAACCTGTTTTTACGTCTTTTCCGGCCATTGTTCACCGATCAGACCCGGCATTCCATCGAATCGACCCTGCGCGCGTTCACGCGGGTGATCCTGCAGGAGGTCAGCATGCAGCAGGAGCTGGCCAACCTGGAACATTTCAGCCAGGTTTATGCCGATTCGGGCGTGCGGTTTCCCCGCCCTTACCGGGAATACTGCAGCGATTTCGCTCTGGTGATGAGTTTCGAAGAGGGGTTCCGGATTGACGACGTGACGGCCGTCAGGGGTCTGGAAGGCGGTTTCGAGCAGCTGCTGCAACGCCTGGTGCTGTTTTATACGGAACAGATGCTGGTGAAAGGCTATTTTCATGCCGATCCGCATCCCGGGAATCTGCTCGTCAGTCCCGCCGGGGAACTCATCCTGCTCGATTTCGGGATGGTGAGCCGCATTCCCAAGGCGATGCGTCAAGCCATGATCTATGCGGTCAAAGCGGCTTACGAACGGGATTTCGATATGCTGGTCAGCGCCACCCGGAAAATGGGTGTCCTGACCGAGGACTCGGATCCGGCGCACCTCAGTGCGGTGGCGGAAAGCCTGTTTGCGGTTTTCGACAGCGAGCAGCTTGCCGCCGGCAGCATGCAGGAGCTGGCGTTCGGCATCCTCAATATCCTGAATGAACAGCCTTTCAAGCTGCCGCAGGATGTGATCTATGTGATGCGGGCCAGTTCGCTGATCGAGGGGCTGGGGACCCAGTACCTAGAAAACTTCAACGGCATCAAGGATATCCTGCCGATCCTGAGACAGAACCTGCCGCGGGCGTTGAGTGACGAGGGGCTGGCGTTCGAACGCATCAAACATGAATTGCTGCAGTTGCCGTTGTCCCTGACCAAGGCGCGCCGGGTTATCGATCTCGCCGACCAGGGTGATCTGGTCGTGCGCATGTCGGCGGCGGACCGGCGTTATCTGCTGGAACAGCTGGGCCGTCATGTGCGCACCCTGGGACGGCTGCTGTTCTGGCTGGCTCTGGCGTTCTATCTTCAGCAATTGCGGCAACCCTGGGCGGTGTATCCCTCGGTCTTCTGCCTTGGTGCAGCGGGGTTTTTGCTGTTGAAAAAGAATCGTTGAATGAGCCTTCCGGAGTCGAAAAGCGGAGATCGTAAGCGCTCTTTCGGCTGGTGTCGCGCCCGGGTGTTGCCGCAGTTTGAATTTCACTATTAATAACAGTCGGGAATGAAAATAATATTAGAACTGTTGACCGCTGTTGCCGGTTACTTTAGATTTTTCTAAAGTTTTAAGCTCCGTAAGACCATCAAACCGAGAAGAGCAAAATCAGAGCAATCTGGTGACGCAAAGCCGCGGGTCCTGACCTGATGACAGTAAACGGATAGCCGGGCTGCCGAAGAGTTGATTCTTGCAACGGAGGAGGGGGGAAGAGCGTCATCTCGGTTTTCTGGGGATGGCGTTTTTTTTTGCTGAACGGATTTTGCTGCGGGAAGGTACAAGAATTTGAACGTTGAGCACAGAGCCGGGCGACAACAGCCGCGGCGCCACCGGGTACAGCCGCAGAACGATGCAACGCCGCTGGCTTATGGTCATGGCGAGACGATATTGCTGGCCGAACGGGATGCCGGATTGCTCAAGCTGGAACGAATGGTGCTGGAACGGCTCAATTACCGGGTGCTGACGGCCGACAGTGAAAAAGAATTGTTCGGACAACTCGTCCCGGTGCAGGAGAGAGTCGATCTGGTGATTCTGGACGCGGCCATTTCCTGGACCCGGGGGCCGGAAATCGTGGCGGCGATCCATCAGCAGCGACCGGAGGTCAAGGTTCTGTTTTTTACGGTTTGCGACTGGCTGTCGGGACAGTGCCGCCGCAAGACCTTCGGTAGTGAAGCGGTTGTTTCCAAACCGTTCAGCGTGAGCGGCCTGAGCCGGACGATCGAGCACATGCTGCACTGAAAGGCGTCGCGTAAAGCGGGCACCGGCCCTGACGGAATGCCCAGCCCGCGGTTTTTTGCGGCGCGTGACCGGCCGCTAGCCGTCAGGATCCCGGTTGAACAGAGCGGTTAACTTCTTTGCGCGATAGGCGAAAATGTCCCGCAGCATTTTTTTTACCAAAAGTTCGTGCACCGGGAAACTCAGGGGTTCGAACGGCAGACGGTAATGAACCCGGTCGCGCATGCGCGTCGCCCCGGCACCGACGGCTTCCAGCTCGTGATAGTGATACCAGAAGCGGTAAGGGCCGATCCGTTGCTCGTCCACGAAAGAAATGCCTTCGCGGATATGTTTGATTTCCGTCAACCAGCGCCGGTGGCCGAAAAACGGAATCCTGATCGCGTAAAGAATGGTCAGCCCGTCGTACATCCGCTCCGGCACCGTGCTGAGGATGTTGAAATCAAGCCTCGGGGGCGTCAGCAGGTTCAGATTGTTCGGGGAGGCGATGAAGCGCCAGAGTTCGCTGCTGGCGACCGGGAGAAGGATTTCTTGTTCCAGCTTATGCATAAGCGCTCATCCCTGGTTGTCGGCATTGCCGTTCGGTTCCGGATTACAAAGACAGTTTATCCGCTTCGCAGCGTTCACGAAAGGATGAATTCGGCGGCCCTGATTTTGCCGCTGCCTGAACCCGTCCATAAGGTTGACGGTCGTCGGCCGGGCCACGCCGTTTGCGGTCATGGCGCCTGATCATCCGGTTTCTGATAAACTTGAAGCAAATGGCTGACCGGAGTCATTCATCTGCACTTTCAAACAACCGCCCGGTGCGGCGAAAGAGCAGTTTGTTGAGGACGTTGTTCGCTTGAGCGCGACAACCCGTTGCCGTGCGCCGCGGCGAAAGCGCGCCGGTGCCGAGCGGGCTCAGGATGTTGGCGGAAGATATGCCGAAGACCAGTGTAGACAGCATACGGATCAAAAATATCAACAACCTTCCCTTCAATCCCGAAGGAACCCATGTCCTGTACTGGATGGTTTCCGCCCGGCGTCTGACCTGCAATTTCGCCCTGCAGCATGCCGCCGAAACGGCCCGGCACCTGGATGTGGGATTGGTGGTATACGAGCCGTTGCGCAGCGACTACCCTTACGCGAGCGCAAGGCTGCATCGGTTCATTCTGCAAGGGATGGCCGACAATTTTGTCCGCGCCCGCTCCCTGCCGCTCACCTATTACCCCTGGGTCGAAACTGTTCGCGGCGGCGGAGCAGGCTTGCTGGAAAAGCTGGCCGAGAAGGCCTGCCTGGTGGTGACGGACGAATTTCCGGCGTTCTTTCTGCCGCAGCTGCTGAAAACGGCCGGCGAAAATTTGGCGACCAGATTGCAAAGTGTCGACGGCAACGGGTTGCTGCCGCTGCAATTGATCGACAGGGAATATCCCAGCGCTTATGCTTTTCGGCGTTTCTTGCAGCGGGCGCTTCCGGCTTTTATCGACGACCTGCCGCAGGAAGATCCGCCGGCGCGGATGCCGCTGCCCGAAGTCGTCCTGGACGACGACCTGCTGCGCAAGTGGCCCGCCGCCGATTTGACTGTCCTGCAGCGGCCTGAAGGCCTGCAGGCCCTGCCCGTCGACCATCGGATCGAGCCTGTCGACCAGGTCGGCGGCAGCACTGCGGCGGCCCTGCGGCTGGGGGAATTCCTAGAGGCCGACCTCGATGGTTATGCGGTGCGGCGTAATATCCCCGACCTCGATTGCACCAGCAGGCTGTCCGCATACCTGCATTTCGGTCACCTTTCCGCCGCGCAGGTCTTTTCCGCTCTGGCCGAGCGGGAAGGCTGGACCGCCCAGTGTCTGGGGGCGCAGCCGAGCGGCAAGCGGAACGGCTGGTGGGGCATGTCCGCAGCCGCCGAAGCCTTTCTGGATGAACTGGTGACCTGGCGCGAACTGGGCTACGGTTTTTGCGCCCGGCGGTCCGATTATGCGGAGTATTCCGGCTTGCCCGAATGGGCCCGCGTGACGCTTGAGCGGCATGCGCGTGATGAACGCCCTCAGCGCTACGATTATGAAGACTTCCGTCAGGCGCGAACCCATGATCCGCTGTGGAATGCGGCCCAGCGTCAGTTGCTGCGGGAGGGGCGGATCCACGGCTATCTGCGCATGCTCTGGGGAAAGAAAATTCTGGAATGGAGCGCATCGCCGCAGCAGGCCATGGAAATGATGGTCGATCTGAATGATCGATACGCTCTGGACGGGCGCGACCCGAACGCTTACAACGGGATCGGTTGGTGCCTGGGGCGGTTTGACCGTCCCTGGGGGCCGGAACGGCCGATCTTCGGAAAGGTCCGTTATATGAGTTCGCAGAATACCGCCCGTAAAGTTGCAGTGAAGAAGTATCTGGAACATTATTCCGATGAGGATGGCTGTTAGTTCGGCCCGGGGTCGCTTTACCTTGCGGTGCGCAAAGAAAACGCCCGCCCGATTGCGCAATCGGGCGGGCGTTTTGATCTTGGCGGGTCGGGTTAGAGCTTTTTCTTTTCGAACCAGTAAAACATACCCAGACCGATGGCGATAAAGACGACGATGACCGGCCATGGAGAAATCCCGAGCAGTTGGGGCAGGGTGATTTTTCCGTAGTTGCCCCAGGCCATCAGCGAACCCTGCAGGGCCGGATAGACTTCGGCAAAGAGCGCCGCGCCGACCAGCATGCCGAGAATCGCCCAGACGGCATGTATGCGCCCTTCCGCCAGTGCGCCCACTGCGGTGCCGGGACAGTAACCGGCGATGGCCCAGCCGATGCCGAACAGCAGACCGCCGACAATGATGGCCGCGACCTGGGTCGCCTTCAGGCTCAGGCTGATCAACCCGGCGCCGTTGAAGAGATAGATCCCGACCATCCCGACGAGGACGGCGGAAAACATGAATTTAATGATGGTCATGTCTTTGAGCAGCATGAAACCGACCTGTTTTTCAAAACGCAGAACCTCGCCTTTTTGCAGTAAAAAGCCGAAAAGAATTCCGGTGATCAAGCCGATTACTTGTTCCATGACCGACCTCCGTCAGTGTAGAGAATACGGGCTGTGACCATGCCGCCGACGATGAAAAAGACCAGCGCCAGCAGTCCGCTGACGGCCAGTTGCATGTTGCCCGACAGGCCGTGTCCGCTCGGACAGCCGCCGGCCAGGCGCGCGCCGAACATCAGGATAACGCCGCCGCCGAAGGCGCCCATCGCCCTGACCGCGGCACTGGGGCCGAAGCGCTGTTTCCAGATCGGGGGCACGGTTTCAAATCTGTTCGATTTGCCTAGGCGGGAAGACGCAAAAGCACCGATGAAAACGCCGGCGACGAACAGCATCTGCCAGTCGACCTTGACTTTTTTGGCGGTGAAATAGTCGTTTTGGGCAACATGCTCCGCGGCAACCGACTTTTCGACAAACCCGACGGCGCGGACGAAGGTTGTCGAAGCCCCGAGATATTTGGGTCTGTCGAGGACGACCGTAGTCACGACAACCGAGAGGACGGCCAAAACACCGACCAGCGCGCCGGCCAGATAGGGACTCCAGCGGGAAGAGAAAAGCGAGAGATTCATAGTCAACTCCTTGTATTCAAGAATTCATATGTCTATATATAACCAATCGGGTTTCATTTTGCAAGCCGGTGCCGTTTTTTTATCGCTTTTTTCGTTTGGAAAAACGGGGGAATGGCTTTTTTGCTGAAAATAAAGCGGATATTTGGACGTGGTGAAATCAGGTGTTATTATTATTTACTGTAGCGGTTTTCATCATTAGTCATTTCAGGAGGACAATTATGCCGGAATTTGGACATCCGTTCAGTGTGTTGAAACAGGACCGTATGCTGACGCATGACGAACTGGTCAGGGCTATTCGTTTCATGGTGTCTGCGGAATACGAGGCGATCCAGTTGTATCAGCAGTTGGCCGAATCGACCGACAATGTACTGGCCCAGAAGGTCCTTTACGATATCGCCGATGAAGAGAAGGTTCACGCCGGCGAGTTTTTACGCTTGCTGAAAGAGCTGGATCCCGAGGAGGAAAAATTTTACCAAGAGGGCGCTCAGGAAGTCGAGGAAGAGTTTCTGGGCATGAATGGCGGCGATGTTCCTCCCGCCGGGGGCGACGCGCCGTCGGCTCAGGGGCTGGGTATCGGTAGCCTGAAAAAATAAATACGAGGAGTTGAGGATATGGATATTTTACGTCGAGAACTTGCACCGATCAGTTCTTCCGGTTGGAATGAAATCGATGCCATGGCCAAAGACACTCTGGTCGCGAATCTGTCCGGAAGAAAGTTCGTCGATATCGACGGCCCGCACGGAATCGGTCACGCCTGCGTTACGCTGGGGCGTTTGAGCATGCCGAAAAAACAGGACGGGGATGTCGGTTACGGCATCCATCAGGTTCAGCCGCTGGTGGAAGCGCGGGTCGATTTCAGCCTGCAGACCTGGGAACTGGATAATATCGAGCGGGGGGCCAAGGATATCGCGCTGGACGCTCTGGTCGCAGCCTGCCGCAAAATCGCCGGGTTTGAAGAACGTGCCCTGTTTAACGGTTTCAAGGCCGGTCAGATCGTCGGTTTGCAGGAACTGGTTAAGAAGTCCGAGCTTCCGGTTGCTTTGGACATGGATTCAATTGTCGACGCGGTCTCCGAAGGCCAGACCCGCATGCTCAAGGATGGCGTCGAAGGTCCGGCCAACCTGGTTGTTTCTCCGCCGCTGTGGAAATTTCTGGCGCGCAGCAGCCCGGGCGGCACGTTGCGCACTCTGGTGGAAAAACAGATCGGTGGTCAGGTGATTTATTCCGAACTGGCTCAGGATGCTTTCCTGGTCGCGGCCCGCGGCGGCGATATGGAACTGAGCCTGGGGCAGGATCTGGCTATCGGCTATCACAGTCATAGTAGCGCGGCGATCAACCTGTTTATCACCGAGTCCTTCACGTTCCGCGTGGTCGCTCCTGAAGCGGTTATCGGTTATAAGCTGGGTTGATAAAGCTGAAATCTGCGTGTTTTTACGCCGGATGAAACAAAAACGAGCTGTTGCTTTATGCCGCAGCTCGTTTGTTTTTGCGCACCAGAGGGTTCAGCTGCGGTCGGCATGCGGTTTTTCCGCTTTTATCCCGTTTGCTGTTTTGGTCGCGGCCGTCGTCACCGGCAACGCTTCTTTGACTTTCATCGGCGGCCGTCCGGTGATGAGGCGCGCGCTTTTACCGACGGACAAATAGTTCCAGATCCAGGTGAATATGACAATCAGTTTGTTGCGGAAGCCGACCAGGGGAAGAATATGCACCAGCGACCAGATCAGCCAGGCCGGAAAACCGGAAAGGTTGAAACCGGAAATGGCCGCGACCGCACGATTGCGTCCGATCGTGGCCATGCCGCCTTTATCGCGATAGACGAAGGCCGCTCTCCGGGTTTGTCCGGCTGCTGTTTCCGCCTTGATGATCTCGGCAACATGTCTCCCCATCTGGATGGCTGCCGGAGCGACCCCGGGAACGGGGCGGCCGCTTTCGGTCGCGCTCGCATGGGCCAGGTCGCCGATGACGAAGACGTTTTCCCGCCCGGGCAGAGAAAGATCCTCCCGCACTTTGATGCGCCTCTGGGCATCAAGGTCGGTATTCAGGGTTTCGGCGTATTGTGAGCCGCGCACTCCGGCGGCCCAGATCACGTTTTCAGCCGCCAGCCGTTCTTCCCCGATGTGAACCCATCCCGGTTGAATATCCGTCACCAGGCTGTTGAGACGGATCTCCACGCCCATCTGGCGGAGATCGTCCAGGGCTTTCTCCCCGAGTTTCTCCGGCAGTGCGGCCAGCAGCCGCTTTCCGGCTTCGATCAAAATGATCCGGGTCGTTGTCGTGTCGATGTTGCGGAAGTCCTGGGGGATGGCGCGCGAGGCGATTTCTTTGAGCGCTCCGGCGAGCTCGACCCCGGTGGGGCCGCCACCGACCACAACGAAGGTCAGTTTCGCCTGCCGCGATTGCGGGTCGGCTTCCCATTCGGCGGCTTCGTAAGCGGTCAGCACCCGTCGCCGGATTTCCAGTGCGTCGTCCACGGTTTTCAGCCCCGGCGCCAGCAGTTCCCAGTCGTCATGCCCGAAATAGGAATGGGTCGCCCCGGTAGCCAGCACGAGGTAATCGTAATCGACCGTGGTGTTGGGAAAAATGGCGCGTTGCGCGGAGAGATCAACACTTTGCAGTTTGGCCAGCACCACCCTGACATTGCGCTGATGACGGAATATCCGCCGAATCGGTACGGCAATATCGGCCGGCGACAGAACCGCCGATGCGACCTGATAGAGCAGGGGCTGAAAAAGATGATAATTGTGCCGATCGACCAGGGTAATATTCACCTCGGCTCCGGCCAGGCGTTTGGCGCATTCCATCCCCGCAAAACCGCCGCCGACGATAAGGACGTGCGCTTTCCTTCGATCCGTATGCTGTGCTTTGTGCTGAACCATCAATAGTCATCCTGCCTTTGACGCTGGTGCCGGGAGCGGGAGCGCGGGACGAGGTGTCGTCAGCCGCCACCGGTCGAATATCATGCCGGTTGCAACGAGGTCTGCTGGTGGCTTAAGTCTAACACATATAGACGCTGAAAAAGGTGCAACAATCATTCTGCGGGTGATAGAATGGCGCGAATTATTGCCGTCCATTGCCATGGAGAGAAAGATGCAACTCAATCTGACTGTCGAGGCGGTCTGGTCCGATGTCCAAAAGATCAGATCCGCGGCGCCGCTGGTGCACAACATCACCAATTATGTCGTTATGAACAATACGGCCAATGCCCTTCTCGCCCTGGGGGCTTCACCGGTCATGGCTCATGCGCGGGAAGAAGTGGAGGATATGGTCGCCATCGCCTCCGCCCTGGTGATCAATATCGGCACCTTGAGCAGCGCCTGGGTCGAGACGATGGCAAGCGCCATGAGCAAGGCGTCCGCAAAGGGGATTCCGATCATCTTCGATCCGGTCGGAGCCGGGGCGACCGCATACCGCACCCGGACCTGTCACGAATTGATGAATGCCGTCGCCCCGACCGTGATCCGCGGCAATGCCTCGGAGATCATGGCGCTGGTCGACGCTGCGGTCGCGACTAAGGGGGTGGACAGCTCGACGACTGAAAAGCCGGTCAAAGCGCTCCGGGAGCTGGCGCGGCAATTTTCCTGCGCGGTGGTTGTCAGCGGCGAAACCGATCTGGTCAGCGACGGGGAGACCTGGTTCCGGATTCGAAACGGTCATGCCCTGATGCCGAGGGTCACCGGTTTGGGGTGCACTGCAAGCGCCCTGGTCGGAGCTTTTGCCGCCGTGCAACCGGAACCCTTGTCTGCCGCGGCCCACGCCATGGCGGTGATGGGGATATGCGGCGAAATCGCCGCCGCCCAGGCGGCGGGGCCGGGATCGCTGCAGATGTATTTTCTCGATGCGCTGTATCAACTGAACGAAGAGCGGATCGCGACGACGTTGAAAGGTTGCTGACTGTGGAACTGCATCTGGTGACCGATCGCGGCCTGACGCTCGGCCGTTCGCTGCTCGATATTGTCCGTGCCGCGGTCGCGGGGGGCGTTTCCGTGGTCCAGCTGCGGGAGAAAGATTGTTCAACCCGCGAGTTTGTCGAACTGGGCCGGGCTGTTGCGGCCGAACTCGAACCGCTGCGGGTGCCTTTGATCGTTAACGACCGGGTCGATGTCGCCCTGGCCGTCGGCGCCGCCGGAGTGCATCTGGGGCAAAGCGACATGCCTTACCGGGTGGCGCGTGAGCTGCTGGGGGGCCGGGCCATCATCGGGCTTTCCGTCGAATCGGTTGAGCAGGCGCAGGAGGCGGAACCGCTGGATGTTGATTACCTGGGTCTGAGTCCGGTCTTTTCCACCTCGACGAAAACCGATCTGGCGGAACCGCTGGGATTGGACGGCGTCAGCCGCATCAGGGCCGTTTCCCGGCATCGTCTGGTCGCGATCGGCGGGATCGGCACGGAGAACGCGGCGGCCGTCATGGCCGCCGGGGCAAACGGGCTGGCTGTCGTGTCCGCCATCTGTTCGGCCGCCGATCCGAAGCAGGCCGCACTACGGCTCAGCCGGACTGTCTGCGCGTGACCCGGTGCGGCCACGCTGTGCCGGGGCAGTGCCGCTTTTCTAAACGGCAATACGCTTAAGCGAGGCGTCCGGCTGGTCAAAGAGTTTGTGTTCGGCGTTGAGAGCGGCCCGGACAACCTTCGGATCGAAGGCTTTGCCGGCTTCGTCCTTAAGATAGTCCAACACTCTTCCCCGCGGCCAGCCTTCTCGATAGGGCCGATCCGAGTAAAGTGCGTCGAGAACGTCGGCAACCGACAGAATTCTGGCGCCGGGATGGATTTCATCTCCCTTCAGGCCATCGGGATAGCCGGCTCCGTCCCAACGTTCATGATGCTGTCTGACCAGCGGTCGAATACTTTTGAAAACATGGATCGGTTCCAGGATGCGGTCGGCTTCGCCCGGATGTTGCTGTATCAAGGTATATTCTTCAGCGGTCAGTTTTCCGGGCTTATTCAGGATCTCCTGCGGAATCGAAACTTTTCCCAGGTCATGGAGCAGGCCGGCCTGTTTAAGTTCCTGCAGGTCTTCTTCCGAACGGCCCAGTTCTGCGGCGATAATGAGTGCATATTTCGTCACGCGTTCGGAATGACCGTGGGTCCAGCGGCTGTTCGCGTCGACCGTGCGCGCCAGTGCCGTGAGGATGCCGATATTCAAGGCCTCCAGTTCGCCGGCAACTTCGGCGCGGGATAAGGATAGGCTCAATTGATCCGCCAGTTGACGGACGGCCGTTGTTTCCTCCCGGTCGGAAAGCCTGTTCTGCCCGGCCAGCACCAAAACGCCTTTGATTTGACTGTTGATTTCAAGGTGGAAAAGGCAATAGTGCGGGTAATTGAAGTGTTTGATCGGGGACAGCAGGGTCGGGAATTCGTTAGCCGTGGTCTGATGGCAGCTGCTGTCGTTACTCTGCGCGAATTTGTTGATTTCGTGCGGGCAAAGTTCCGTCGCCCACAGCATGTCCAACTGCACCGATGAGCTGATCTTCGACAGCCAGGTACTGCCGATTTTTCGGTTGTTTAACAGTTGCGGTTTATACAGGGTCAGCATGGCCAGGCAACGAGTGGAAATCCTGGCCAACCCGTTGAAAAAACCGGCAATGATCTCATCCTGTTCCCCCGCCCCCAAAACCTCGCGAACGGACAGGGTCAGAGCTTGCTGCTTTTCCAGTTGTTGCTGAATTTTGTCCGCCATCCGATTGAAGGACTGCGACAGCAGCCCGAACTCATCCCGACCCTGTACGTCGATATGGATGTTATACTGCCCGGTGCTGATTTGCTGCGTTGCCTGTTTCATTTTTTCAAGCGGGGTCAACGTATGGCGAATAAGGATACTGCTGGCGAGCAGGATGACCCAGAAGGCGAACAGGGCCATCAGGCCGGCATGACGCTGGAAGTCGAACAGCCCGGCGAAGGCCAGTTTTTTCGGCTCGGCGATGAAAACATACCAGGCCGGGGAGTCGTATGCGGCGCGTAAAAAGACCTCCCACTGCCCGGCCAGCCAGGCGTCGTCCCCGGTCCTTATCTCCAAGAAGCGGCCGTCAGTGGAAAACTCTTCCCTGGCCACAGCGGCGGCCCAGGACGGACTGGATTCTTCCGGCCGGAACAACGGCTGCAGATTCTCATCGGTCAGCAAAAGTTCCGCCCGGGCCGGGACAAAGGCCAGGGCATGCTCCAGCAGATGGTTCGGGTTGATGTGGGCGGCGGCATAAGACCGGAAGTTGTTTTCATCAACCACCCGCGTCCAGAGAAAAACCGCGGACCCATGCTCCTGCCGGACAATCTGCAGGCAGGCCAGGCCGTTGCTGAGTCGGGCCATATGTTCAGGGCTGAGCCGGGGCAGTTCTTTGGATGCGCTTATCCGGTCGGTGAAAAACCAGGTTTTGAGAAAAGGACGAACGTTTTCAATCTCCGGGTCCTGAAGGCTTTGGTTCTCCGGTGCGGGTCTGTAGGCGGTCAGCAGGGCTTCCCGCTCCAGTTGGGTTTTGAGGGAATACAATGCCGCCAGCAAAGCCATGCCGACATTTTTCCCGGCGCTGTGCAGCCGTCGTTCGGTATTGCCGCTCAGTTCTTTTTGGACGCTGTAATTGGTCATGATGACCAGGCCGCCGATGGGGATCAGCGCACACAGGCACACGGTGATGAAAATGCGCCGCGAAACCTTGCTGCGGAGACTGAAGAACAGCTTTGCCATCAATATCCCTCGGCGACGCCGATGTAGGAGCCATTGCCGGCGCGGATCAGGTCGTCATGGCTGGCGTTGGCCGTCAACGGCAGGGCGGTCTTGCCGTCCGGCCCCATGCTCCAGAGATCGAAATCGGAATTGAGCGGATGCGTGTTTTTGTCTTTCCGTGGCTTGACTTTTCCCGGCCCGTTCAGCGGTTTTCCCTGAATGGCGATATACTGGAACGGGTTGCCCCAGGGATCGGTTTCGTCAATGCCGGCTTCCGCCAGACTGTCCGGCAGGCGGCCGTGTTCGAGCTCAAATAATTTAATCTCTTTGGCAATGTACTCCAGTGTGGCGCCGACCTCCTGGTTTTTGAATTTGAGCAGGATTTTGGTGTAGGTGGGCACGGCAATTCCCATGAGCGTCGCAATGATGGCGCAGGCAATCAGAATTTCCAGCAGGGTAAAACCTTCAGCCCTTTTTTTTTCGGGCATAAAACCACCTCAAAAATAAATAAATCCCCATTTGCTATGGTAAATTATATTTCAATAATAATCAATCGATTTGGTTCTACCAGGGGGAAAATATTTTTCAACCTGCAGGCTTTTGCTGTGTGTAATTGATTGAAAAGATGGAAATATAACCCGATATCGGGAGGAATTCGAGGCGATGTCGAATGAAACGGTCGTTTGAATCAGCTAGGCTTGAGTCACCACAAGGCAGTAACTGTTGACTCACTCAAGTTGAAGGAGGTTACGATGAAAACGACTGTAACAGTATTGATTGCCGGTTTGTTGTTTTTAGCGATGCCCATGGTCGCGGCGGCTCATGACGGGTACGGAGATAACCGTCAGGTGCATGATCAGGGGCGTTTCCATGGGCATAAGGACGACCGGAGAGGGCAACATCATAATGTGCATAAAGCCCGGCAGCCGCAGCGGGATGTGCGGCGCGATCTGCGTTATGTGAAGCGGCAGATCAGGCATGATCGCCGCCATTACCGTTCACCTTATGTCGCTTCCGGCGTTGTTGTCGGCCTGCCGCACATCGTTTTTCGTTTTGATTGGTAAAAAGGATGACAAGGCCGGCATGACATGCGCTTCTGATGGGCACCGTTTGCAAGGGCCGGTTGATGACAACCGGCCTTTTTTCGAGCACATCAAAAGAACGATAAAAGCGTTAATCCAATCGTGGATGCGTGTCGGCACCACGGGGCGGGCTGATAAGAAACGCACGGGAAAGGGCGATTTCGCGGAAGAATTGCCTTTTCGCTGTTGACGCCATGCAATAGCGCGCCGAAACTCAGGAACGCCCGGCCTCGAACCTGTTCATGGCCGCAAGCAGCAGCCCCAAGGTGATAAAGGCGCCGGGCGGCAGGATCATCAGCAGCATCGGCTGGTAGCCGCTGCCGAAAAGACTAAAGCCGAGAATCGCGCCCGAACCGAAAATCTCCCGGACCGAACCGAGAATAAACAGCGCCAGGGTGAAGCCCAGCCCCATACCCAGGCCGTCGAATATCGAACGCGATACCGGGTTCTTGGAAGCAAAAGCCTCCGCCCGGCCCAGAATCAGGCAGTTGACCACAATCAGCGGAATAAAGATACCCAGAGCCTGATAAAGGTCGTAAACCCAGGCTTCCATGGACAGCTGCACCACGGTGACGAAAGAGGCGATAACGATGATGAACGCCGGAATGCGGACTTTGGTCGGAATCAGTTTGCGCAGCAGGGCGATAACGATATTCGAACACACCAGCACAAAGGTGGTGGCCAGGCCCATGCCCAGGCCGTTACCGGCACTGGTGGTGACGGCAAGAACGGGGCACATGCCCAGCAGCAGTTTGAAGACCGCGTTCTCTTTCCAGAGACCTTTGGTGAAATCCTGTAGCAGATTCATTTTGCAGCTCCTTGGGCGGCCACGATCTCCTGTTTATGCTCGCGGTAGAAATTCAGTCCTTTGCTGATCGCACCGACGATCGCGCGCGGCGAGATGGTCGCCCCGGTTATCTGATCGAATTCACCGCCGTCCTTTTTGACCCGCCAATCGGCATTGTCCAGCCCCTTGTTTTTGAACATGTCCTTGAACCAGGGCTCGGTGATTTTACTTCCCAGCCCCGGTGTTTCGGCATGGGAGAGGATTTCGACGGCGTTCAGGGTTTCGTCCGGCCTGACGCCGATCATCACTTCGATATTGCCGCTGTAACCGTCGGGAGCAGTCACTTTAAAGGCGGTTCCGACCAGTTCTCCGGCTTTGCGGCCGCGATAGAAAACGACCTGGCGCGGGTTGCCTTTCTTATCGACGCCGTTTTCCAGCGTGACGGTATCCGTGTCCGGGCTGTTGTCGAACGTGGGAAGCACGGCGCTTAAAGCTTTCAGCATCTGCAGGCGTCTCTGTTCCTTGATCGGTTCGCGCGTCACGCCTTCGACCAGCGACAGGACCAGGCCGGCACCGGCGGCAATCAGGGTCAGGGCAATCAGCAGGCGGCTTATGTCTTTCATAGTTCTTTTCTCCTCCGCCTAGGCTTGCTGTTTGACCTGCCCGTAGATTCTCGGGCGGCAGTAGCGGTCGATCAGCGGGGTTGCGGCATTCATCAGCAATATGGCGAAGGACACCCCTTCGGGATAGCCGCCGAACAGGCGGATCAGCACGGTGATCAGGCCGCAGCCGCCGCCGAAGATCAGCATGCCCCGGTAGGTGACCGGAGAGGTGACCATGTCGGTCGCCATGAAAAAGGCGCCGAGGATCAGGCCGCCGGTGAGCAGATGAAAGAGCGGGCTGGGATATTTAGCGGGGTCAACCAGCCAGAAAATGCCGCTGACGACGATCAGGGTAGCGATAAAGCTGATCGGAATATGCCAGGTGATAATTTTTTTGTAGAGCAGGAACAGCCCGCCCAGCAGCAGGGCCAGGGCTGAAATCTCACCGATGCTGCCGCCCATGTTGCCGAGAAAATAATCGGTGAATCCGGCGGTTGCCGATTCCGGCAGATGACCGGTCAGCATGACGGCGGTTTTCATCTCTCCCAGGGGGGTGGCGGCGGTCACGGCATCGACGCCCGATCCCAACGGGGCCGGAAGCGTCCACGAGGTCATCTGCACCGGAAAGGAAATCAACAGCACCACCCGTGCGACCAACGCCGGATTGAACGGATTGTAGCCGAGTCCGCCGTAAACCTGCTTGCCGATCAGAATGGCGATTCCCGCACCCAACAGCGCCAGCCACCAGGGGCTCGAGGGGGGCAAGTTGAGGGCCAGCAGAATTCCGGTCAGGACGGCCGAACCGTCGGCGATACTCTGCGGTCGGCGCATGATCCTGCAGGCCAGGGCTTCAAACCCGACACAGCCGAGGGTACAGATGAACAGCACGCTCAAAGCCGGCAGGCCGAAGTAATAAACCGACAGCGCGGTGGCCGGAAGCAATGCGTAAATCACCAGACGCATCACCTTGTCGGTGGTTTCACCGCTGTGGATATGGGGGGAAGATGACAGATAAAGCTGATTGTCCACGTCAGGATTTCCTTCTCTTGGCCATGATGCCGCCTTTGATGTGGCGAATCGACTGCACCAGCGGCAGCGTCGCCGGGCAGATGTAAGTGCAGGAACCGCATTCTATGCAATCGAGGGCATTGTATTGTTCCGCTTCGTCAACCATGTCCAAACGCGCATAAGCGGCGATCGTGGTCGGTTGCAGATGGATCGGGCAGACGCTGATGCAGCGTCCGCAACGGATGCAGGGGCCGGCGGGTTGAGTGGAAAAGTCGCCGAGGCGGAAAAGCAACAGCCCCGAGGTGCCGCGGATGGCCGGGGCGGCGAGGGACAACTGGGTCTGGCCCATCATCGGTCCGCCCATGATGATTTTACCGGTTTCGCCGACCAGCCCGCCGCACTGTTCGACCAGGTGGCTCAACGGCGTGCCGATGGCAATTTTCAGGTTTTTCGGTTCCTTGACGCCGGGTCCGGTTACCGTGGTGATGCGTTCGACCAGCGGTCGGCCGAGCCGCACGGCATCGCTGACCGCGGCCGCCGTACCGACATTGTGAACGACCACGCCGCAGTCCATGGGCAGTCCGCCGGAGGGAACCTGGCGGCCGGTGACGGCTTCGATCAGCTGTTTTTCCGCGCCCTGGGGATATTTCACCTCGAGCGGCTGAACGCTGATGCCGTGCCCGGCGCAGGCCGCCGTGAGTTTTTCGATGGCATCCGGCTTGTTGGCTTCAATGCCGACGATCGCCGTGTCCAGGCCGAGAATTTTACGCAGGATCTTGATGCCGTCGATGATCCGTTCGCTCTCCTCGAGCATCAAGCGGTGGTCCGCAGTCAGGTAGGGTTCGCACTCGACGCCGTTGAGAATCAGGGTGTCGATCTTTTTTTCCGGCGGCGGCGAAAGCTTGACATGGGCCGGGAAGGTTGCTCCGCCCATGCCGACGATTCCGGCAGCGGCGAGGAGTTTTTTCAAGGCATCGGGGGCGAGTTGATCGGGATCGTTAGGCTGCAGAGCGTCATCCCACTCGTCTTTGCCGTCCGCTTTGATGACCACCGCAGGTAAAAGGCGGCCCATGGGGTGGAGGCGCGGTTCGACCGCGATGACTTCCCCCGAGGTCGAAGCATGAATGGGGACGGAAACAAAACCTTTGGCGGTGGCGATCATCTGCCCTTTTTTGACCTGGTCGCCGACGGCAACGCAGATTTCAGCCGGCGCGCCGATATGCTGGGCTGCGGGAATCACCAGCTCGGCAGGCAGCGGGCAGGATTCAATCGCTTTGTGCGCGGAATATGTTTTGCTGTCCGGCGGATGCAGGCCGCCGGCAAAAGTCTTCAATTTCATAGTCGTCATTTGTCCTCTCAGGCGGCCGCGTCTTTTTCCCCGGATGCAGGACGGGACAGGCTGCTTCCTTCGGGGTAACCGAGCGAGAAATCGCGAATGCATTTCATCGGACATTTTTCGATGGCGGCGGCGGCGTTCTCATCCTGGGCGTAATCGACCCGGGCAAGAAAGTCTTCGATCCGGTAGGCTTCGGGTACGGTTTTTTTGCAGATGTTGCAACCGATACAGCCGACCTGGCAGTATTTGCGGACCGCCGCCCCCTTGTCGTGGCTGTTGCACAAGACGTGGACCGTGGCGTCTTTGGGCGCCATTTTGATGACGTTACGCGGGCAGACGGCGACGCATTTTTCACAGCCGGTGCATTTGTCGCGATCGATGACCGCCAACCCCTGAGGCGTTATTTCGATGGCGCCGAAGGGACAGGCATTGGCGCAGGAACCGAGGCCGAGGCAGCCGCTGGGACAGGTTTTGGGGCCGTCCGCCAGTTTTTGCGCAGCATTGCAATCGCTGAGGCCGAGATAGCGATATTTGCTGGCCGCCCTGTTGTTGTCCCCCTGGCACAGGACGACCGCCACCTGCGCTGTGGTCTCGACCGCTTCGATGCCGAGAATATCGGCAATGGCTTTGACGGTATCACTGCCGCCCGGGGTACACAGGGTCGGGGCCAGGCGTCCTTCGGCCACTCCCTTGGCATAACCTGAACAGCCGGGTTCGCCGCATGCGCCGCAGTTGGCTCCGGGCAGGGCCTCCAGAATGGCGGCCTCGCGGGGATCGACTTCAACGGCGAATTTTTTTGCCGCGACCCCGAGGGTTGCCGCGGCAATCAGACCGATTCCGCCGAGACACAAAATAGCTGTTAACATCGATAGACCTCTTATCGCACCTGCAAAGAATTAATCCGTCGGAGAAGGGTATTTGCAATTCAGCCTTTGACCAAACCGGCAAAGCCCATGAACGCCAGGGACAGCAGCCCGGCGGTCACCAGGGCGATCGCCGTGCCGCGAAAGCTGTTCGGGACCGGGCAGAGGTCGATGCGTTCGCGCAAACCGGCAAACAGCACCATGGCCAGGGTGAAACCCAGGCCGGCGCCGACGGCGAAAACGACGGACTCAAGAAAATTATAGGTTTTTTGAATGTTCAGCACCGCCACGCCGAGAACCGCGCAGTTGGTGGTGATCAGCGGCAGAAAGATTCCCAACGACTGATAGAGCACGGGGCTGGTTTTCTGAATGATCATCTCGACCAGTTGCACCAGCGAGGCGATCACCAGGATAAAGGCGATGGTCTGCAGATATTCAATGCCGAAAGGGATGAGAATGAAATACTGGATGAACCAGGTGACGACCGAAGCCACGGTCATGACGAAGATGACCGCCATGCCCATGCCGATGGCCGTTTCCACTTTTTTCGAAACTCCCAGGAAGGGGCAGATTCCCAGAAATCGCGCCAGCACGAAGTTGTTGACGAAAACGGCACTGATCAGAATCAGCAGCAGAGAAACCATGAAAACGCTCCCAAAACGATTGCAAATGGTAAGACCAGTTTTTTTAACGCTGGAGCGCTTTTTTGTCAAATATTTTATTTTTCATATAAGTTGAGTGAACAGCTGGAAAAATGGATGGAAAAAGGTCGTTTCCGGAGGATGAGATGTTCTTCTGGCAGCGGGGAAACGGGGTCGTTCGAACCCGGGGATTGAACTGGAAAAAACAGGGTTTGTTTTAACCTCTTGTTTTAGTGAGTGAAATAGGTCGTCTTTTGCCCTGCGCGGACGACAAAGATCACGGCAGGCGTTTTTAAGCCGTCGGAAAAATCAGTCTTTACCGCATGCGTGCAGGAAAAGCTGCAGTGTCGCCGGGTCGTTGGATCTGATGGCTCCGGTCAGGAAGTCTTTCATTCCCGGCTTGTAGCCCCGGTTCCAGACTTTTAAGAAGAAATCGGGACTGGTTTTGCAGACACAGTCGGCATTGTGCCGTGTTTTTCCGTTTTCTACCCGGCAACCTTCAGGACTGAGCAGCACGGTTTTTTTGATCTCGCCGACGGAAAAATAGATGGCTGCCGTTGTCCCGCTTGCGGAGGCGTCATAGAGGTGCGGCATGGAAGCGAAAATTTGTTCAAGCATGTCGAATCGTCCTAAAGGGCATTGATTTTTTCCGTGAGCACGGGCAGCAGCAGCTTCAGATCGGCCACGGCCAGCACGTCGGCGATTTCCCCGATCGGGGCGTCCCGGTCGGTATTGACGGCAAGAACGAATTCCGCTTTCTTCATCCCGGCCAGGTGCTGGATCGCTCCGGAGATACCGCAGGCAACATAGAGTTTCGGGGCAACCGTCTGTCCCGTGGTACCCACTTGGCGGCTCTGATCCGCCCATTCGGCATCGACCACCGGACGGCTGGCGCCGTATTCGCCTTTGAGCGCTTGCGCCAGGTTTTCGATCAGCGCCAGGTTTTCGGGTTTGCCGATGCCGCGGCCGGCGCTGACAATGATGTCCGCCCTGGCCAGGTCGACTCCGCCGGCGACCGGGGCTTCATACCCGTGGAAACGGATCTTCTCTGCTGCTTCGCCGTCGATCCTGATCACCTCGGGCTGCCCCTGCAGCTCATCGAGCGGGGTGAAGGCGCCGCTTTGCAGGGTGACCACGGCGATGTCGCCGGCGATTGTGACCTGCCGCTGCAGCTTCGCGTTGCAGGCCGGCACGACCAGGTTGCCGTCCTGAATATCGACCACTTCCGATATCTGGGCGGTTTCCAGAGCCAGGGCCAGGCGCGGCGCCAGATCCCAGCCGTAGGACGAGTGGGACAGGACGATCAGGTTCGGTTGCTCCCGGGCGATGACCTCGAGCAGGAGTTGTTTATGACCATCGGGGTTGAACTCGCCGGCCTCGCCGGGATCGGCCAGGTAGAGCTTGCCGGGATAAGCGGGCAGGGCGGTTTCCGGTCCGACCAGGAACATGGCGCTGTCAGCCGCCATGAGATTGCTGAAGTGAACCAGTTCATTGTAAGAACCGAGTAATTGACCGTCTCTGTATTCCGCAACCAGTAATGTTTTCATCTTGCGTCTCCCTGTCTTGCTGTAGGATCGTTCCGGCTAGTGTCCCGTTTGGTGAGTTGTTTGAATGAATTCCGCGTCATTTTTATGGCTGTCAAAGCGTGCCGCCGCAGGCCCGGCCTTAAGCCAAGCCGAGAAGGCACAACGTAGACGGCGACAAAAAGGGCCGGAATTGGGCGATAGAACCAACCGCACGGGACACTAGGCCAATGCCGTGGTTTTTTCTTTGAGGATTTTGATCAGCTGATCGGCCAGTTCCGCCGGTTCGCCTTCGAGAATCAAGCCGCCGCCTTTCTTCTCGGGCGGCGCCATGCGCAGGGTTTGCAGCCGCGCAGGCGGGGGGCTCAACGTATCGACCGGAACGGAAAGCAACTCCTTTTTCCTGGCCTTCATGATGTTGGGCAAGGTTGGATAGCGCGGCGTATTCAAGCCGAGCTGGCAGGTGACCAGTGCCGGGGTCGAACAGCTGACCACGGCTTTGGTGCCGCCTTCGAGTTCGCGCTTGGCATTGATTGTGTCGGCCGTGTAACTGAATTCGACCAACGTGGTCAGGCTCGGAATCCCGAGCATTTCCGCGAGCAGGACACCGACCTGGGCACTGCCGCGATCCTGCGACTGCAAACCGGTAAAAATCAGATCGAAAGCTTGCTTTTGAGCATAGGAACTGATCAGTGATGCGATGGTGAACGGGTCTTTCCGATGGCTGTGGTCGTCGGCGATATGGAACCCGCGATCACAACCCATGGCCAATGCTTTTTTCATGGTCTCCCTGACCCGGTCCGGACCGATGCAAAGAACGGTCACATCCGCGTCAGCCAGCTGTTCCTTGAGCTGTACGGCCTGTTCCACGGCATATTCATCGTATTCGTTCATGCGCCAGGCGAGGTCGGTTTCATCGTACCAGGTGCCGCTGTCGTCGACTTTGAACCTGGATTCCATGTCGGGAACCTGTTTGATGCAGACGAGTATTTTCATCGGATAACTCCTTTAAGCGGTTTATTCGGCAATCCGTGCCGCCAGAATTTCAGCCAGATCAAGGGGTTTAAGCCGGTCGTCCAGTTCAGCGCCCTTGATCCCGTCTTCGAACATGGTCAGGCAGAAAGGACAGTTGGAAATCAAAGTCGGGGCGCCGGTGTCCGCCGCCATGCGCGAACGCTGTTCGCTGATGCGCGTGCCGAGATGCTCGTCGGCGAGGATGCGGCCGCCGCCGGCGCTGCAACAGAACGATTCGCTGCCGTGCCGGTCCATTTCGTGAAGACGGGCTCCCGCTACGGCGAGCAGGTCGCGGGGCGCCTGATAGATGTCGTTGTAGCGGCCCAGATAGCAGGAATCGTGGTAAGTGCAGCTGAATTCCTGGGGGGTGATCTGCAGCCGCCCCTGTTTGACCAGGGCGTTCAGGTAGTCCGTGTAATGCATGACCGGGATGTCGAACCCGAGATCGCGGTAATCCTTGGCCAGGGTATTGAAACAGTGCGGGCAGGTGGTGACAACCTGTTGAACTCCGTAACTGTCCAACTTTTCGATATTTTCGGCGGCGAGCAGCTGGTAGAGATATTCATTGCCCATTTTACGCATCGGTTCGCCGCAGCATTTTTCCTCTTTGCCGAGGATGCCGACTTTGATGTCGGCCGCGCTGCAGAGTTGTATGAAGGCCCGGGCCACGGCTTGATTGCGTTGGTCGAAAGAGGCGTAGCAGCCGACGAAATAGAGGATGTCGACGTCGCTGTTCCGCTCCATCGTCGCTACGGGCAGCCCCGCGGCCCAGCCGCCACGATCGGCAAAAGCCAGCCCCAGGGGATTGCCGTTGACTTCGGTATTGTCCATCGCCGTCATCACTTCTTCACCGGGAAATTCGCCTTCCATCAGGACCAGATGGCGGCGCATGGCGATGATTTTGTCGACGTGTTCGATCGCAGCGGGACAGATCTCCTGGCAGGCGCGGCATGTGGTGCAGGACCAGAGGACGTCCTTCTCCACCGTTTCCGGCAGATCGGCGTCCGGTTGGTTGAAGGCCGTCTCGCCGATCTGTTGCACCAGTTTCATCGGCGACAGGGGCTTGTCCGTGGCCCAGGCGGGGCAACGGTCCTGGCAGCGTTTGCAACTGGTGCAGGCATCGGCGTCGAAAATGTCCTTCCAGGTCAGATCCGCGATTTTCCCGGCGCCGTAGCTTTCCGCTTCTTCGTCCTCCATATCGATGGTCGGCAGTCGGCCTTTGGGGCCGAAGTCGGCAAACAGGTAATTGCTGCCGGTGGTCAGCAGATGGCGCAGTTTGGTGAACGGGATGACGGCGATAAAGACGCTTGCCAGAGCCAGGTGAAACCACCACAGGTAGGCATGCAGACTGCGCAGGGCCGTCTCCTCCAGGCTGCCGAGGAGGTTGGCGGTCAACCGGCCGACCGGCGACCAGTAGGCCAGTGCGGTGTCCGTTTCGGTGACCGCCATGCGCGCACCCTCGATGACGAACCCGGTTATCAGAATGGCCAGCAGCAGGCCGTGCATGACCATGTCGTCGAGGGTGTTTTCGAGCCCCGGCGGCCGCACGATATAACGGCGGACCAGCAGACCGATGAGTGCCAGAACGGCCGCCAGTCCGGCCAGGTCGAGCACCAGAGAGAACACCAGGTAGAAGGGGCCGGTAAGAAAACGCAGCCCGAACAGCGGCGCGGTGAAATCCGCCTGGATAAAGACCAGGGTGGTGCCGATCGCCAGCAGGACAAATCCCCAGAAGAACAGAGCATGCCCGATCCCCGGCCCGGGAACGCGCAGGACCCGGCGCTGCAGCAGGATGTCGCTTAACATGCTTCGCACCCGCCGCGGCAGGTCGGTCAGCCGGTCGAGCGGTCGTCCTTGTCTGTAAACTTTGATGCGGCGGCGGAATTCGTTGGCGGCAATGGCGACCGCCGCCAGGCTGAGGAGATACAGCGGCAGAAGGATTTCCCAGCCGTGCCCGATATTCCAGTAGATCTCACGTGTATATTCCATGCTGTACTCGCGGATAAGGCGTCGGATTCTTTCTCGCCGGCATCATCTGTTGCATGTATCTTGACAGGTTTTGAAAAAAAACGGCTGCTTTTCTTGTAATATATAATTTACGTAAAGGTCAACAGTAAATATAACAGTATTTTATTATTTGTCAATTTAGCAGTTTTTATCAATGTGTTTGATATTATTATAGATAATTGACAGATTCGTAGGCAGGGTGATACTAATATCAAAAATTTTACGTAAAGGTCATATGATGACGACTTCCGCAGAACAATTTATTCAGATCGGCGACCTGGCGAAGAAATTGGGGATTACCACCCGGACCATTCGCTACTATGAAGAAATCGGTCTCATGGGGCCGCCGGAGAGGCTGGGCGGAGGCGCCCGCACATACGGGCGTGACGATGTTCTGCGGCTTAAGTTCATTCTCAAGCTCAAAGAACTGGGGATCTCCCTGAAGGAGATGCAGGAGCTGGCCGAGAATTTTGATATCAATCAGCAGTCCTTCGGCAAGATTACGCCGCGGCTGTTGGAGATTCTGGACCTGCATATCAGCAAAGTCGATCAGAAGATCGCCAATCTGGCGTCCTTGCGCAAGGAGATCGTCGATTACCGGCAACGGATTCTCGATATTCTCCAGGGCAAGGAGCCCGAGGTGCGCTGATTGTGGCCGCGTTTGAATTCACCACGCCGATCGAAGTGCGGTTTGCCGATCTGGACGCTTACGGGCATGTCAACAATGCCGTTTTTTTTACGTTTCTTGAAAGTGCGCGGATCAAATTTTTCCAGCAGCACTTCGGCGAGTTTCTCGATCACCGGCTGATGTTCCTGGTGGTGCGCGCCGAATGTGATTACCGTCTGCCTATCGAACTGAACAATCCGGTGCAGGTGACGGTCGCGGTTGACCGGGTGCGGCATTCCAGTTTCGATTTCAGTTACCGCGTCCATGATGGTGCCGACAGGTTGTTTGCCGAAGCCAAGACGGTTATGGTCTGTTACGATCCGCACGGCAAAAGACCGGTGGCGATTCCCGCCGCGATCAAGCGTCTCTTCAAGGGTGTTGAATAGCTGCTTTGGCCGGTGCTATTCCGCTGTTTCTTGCCGGCGGTCGAGGACGGCCCGGATGGTCCGGGACAGCTCGATCAGATACAAGGGTTTATGGCAGTAAGCGGAAATGCCGTATTCGCCGATTTTGTCCGCGGATATTTTTGAACTGTATCCGCTGCAGAGAATGACGGGTAAGGAGGGGACCCGACTCCGGATGTTTTCCGCCAGCTCCTTGCCGGTCATTTCGGGCATGGTCTGATCCGTGATCACCAGATCGTAGCTGTGCGGCTCTGCAAGAATCAGTGCCAGTGCTTTTTTGCCGCTGGTGACCGATACGATGTCGTAGCCGAGTTCCGACAGCATCTGTTCGGCAATCTCGCTGATCTTCGGTTCGTCGTCAACGAAAAGGATGCGTTCGCTGCCGGTTGCAATCTCTTCCGCGGTACAGCTTTCCTGCTTTGCCGCAGGCGGTTGAGTAAATGCGGGAAAGTACAGCTCGAAGGTGGTTCCGGAGTTTTCCCGGCTGGATACTTTTATCAGGCCGCCATGCTGATCGACAATCCCGTGCACGGTTGACAGCCCCATGCCGGTTCCCTCGTCCACTTCTTTCGTCGTGAAGAACGGATCAAATATTTTTTTCTGAATTTCGTCGGTCATGCCGCAACCGTCATCCGTGACGCTCAGTCTGGCATATTGACCGGGAGCACAGTTGAAATGAGAGGGGATGTCTGCTGTCCCGAGCTCGACCGGTTCCAGGGCAAAAGTGATGGTCCCTTCCTCATCGGTTGCGTGTTTGGCGTTGGTATATAAATTCAGCAGGATTTCCTGTATCTGTCCCAGGTCCCCATAGATATTCAGGTCATCAGCTCGTCCCAGGGACAGAATTTCCAGCTTGAGCGTCGTCGGCGTCGTCGAGCGCAGCATTTTGACGGTTTCCGCAACCGCCCGGTTGAGATTAAGCGGCTTTTTCTTGTGCTCGCCTTTGCGGCTGTAAAGCAGGATCTGCTTGACCAGTTCCCGGGCGGCCAGAACCGCCTGCTGAGCTCCTTCGAGGTAGACCTTGACTTTCTCGGGCCGGGACCGTTTCCGCTGTGCCATTTCCAGGTTGCCCAGGACAATCGCCAGGCTGTTGTTGAAATTATGGGCCATGCCTCCCGCCATCAGGCCGACGGCCTCCAGCTTGTATTTCTGGCGCACCTGCTCTTCAAGTTCCAGTTGCTGTTTCTCCAGTTTCTTCTGCTCGGTCAGATCTCTTTCAATGGCAAAAAGGAAATCGTGTTTTTCGTCCCGGACCATTTTGACCAGGGATTCTATGGGGAACGTACTTTCGTCCTTGCGGCGATGAGTCGCCTCTAAACGAACCGTCTTTCCGGCAGAGAGCTGCTGCAGATTTTCATTTTCGGCATGGACCAGCGCCGTTTCGGGGTCAAGGACGGTTAACGGCTGCCCGAGCAGTTCCTCGCGTCGATAGCCGTGCATGCGGCAGGCCGTCTCGCTCAGATCGGTTATAACGACTTGTTTTTCATGCTGTTCCAGAATCAGGATATAGTCGGAAACGTGTTCGAACAGGGTCCGGAATTTCACTTCTTCCGCCTGGAGAACGGCTTCAGCTTCCTGCCTTTTTTCGACCATGATGTTGGCGGCTTGGGCCAGTTCCCGGAATTCGGTGAATTCCTGCTGTTCAGGATCGAGACGGGATTCATTGCCGGCCGCTTTGTCGAAGAAGTCGCGAAAATTTTTAAAACTGTTGAGAACTTTTTTGTTGTAACGATGAGAGAGGTAGGCCGACGCCAGCAAAAAGACGATAAGGGTCGCCGCCATGAGAATCATGCTGCGGATCAAATCCGCCTTTCTCTGTTCGAGCATGGTGCTGACTTCGGCGTCGAGATTGGCGACGAAATCACCCGTGCCGACGTACCATTGCCAGGCTGGAATGCCGGTGACGAAACTGATTTTACGCTCATTCTTTTCGCCGTCGAGCGGGGGCATGACATATTCGAGAAAGCCTTCTCCCTGTCGGGCGATACGAATCAATTCCTGAACGATTTTCACGCCGTTTTTGTCCCGGACCTCGTACATGTTCCTGCCTTTGGCCGGGAAAGTCAGGCTGACGCCGTTGTAATCGGCGGCAAAGATGTAACCGCCGTTGTCGAATCTGATTTGCTGGATGCGTTGGAGCAGTTGCTGCTGAAGCTGAGTGATGGTTTCGTCGACATATTCTCCGGTGCCGACCAGCCAGTCAAGGGGAGCGAAATACTTGATGTAGGCAATCTTGGTGAATTGTCTCCCCGGCTCGTTCGGCTTGGGCCAGGTATATTCGTACATGCCTTCGCCGAGTTCCCGGGCAATGCGGATCATGTCCTGAACAACCGGTTTGTCGTGCTGGTCACGCAGCGAGAGAAAGTTTGTTCCTTCCAGTTCCGGCTGCGGCGGATAAAGTTGTTCGATCCCGTCCAGACCGGTCGCAAAATAGTAGCCTTGCGTTCCGGCGTAGCGCACGACTCTCAGGGTGTTTCTGATTTCCGCGGCAATCTGCTCCGGGGACAGCCGGTTTCTGTGTTTGTTGTAGATCGCTTCCATGATGGCGTAGGCCTCATGGGTCCGGCTGCGAACCCGTGCCACGATACGGTCATGCAGTCGGCGTTGTTCATGCTCGATCATGTCGGTAACATGCATGACCCGTTCTTTTAATTCTTCGCGCTGTTCAAGCACGGTTTTTTCTTTCAGCAGTTGGGTGGTGTTGTTGATTTGCCGGTAGCTGCTGATAAACCAGAATGATCCGACAAAGAAGATGGATAAAGAGATGCCGATGAAATTACGCAGGTAGAAATTTTTCAGTAAGCTTTGGGGGCCGAATGGCATGAAAACTTTCCGGAGAACGAAATTTTTGCTTTTTTACCGTACGTGCGAATCCCTGGAATCTGAACACATATAAGGTTGCTGCCGAAAAAGTATTATAAAGGAGGGGGCTGAAAAAAACAGCAGGGAGTTAATTTTTTTTATCTTTGGCCGCTGCTATTGATTCTGTCCGGCACCGGCGATTTCAGGCGTTCAATATTCGCCGCATAGTCGCCAACAGTTTCGGAAAATCAATCGGCTTCATGAAAAAGGCGTCAATGCCGAGAGCTTCAGCCTCCTGCTCGTTGATTTGCGCGCTGAATCCGGTGCAGAGAGCCGTCGGGATGTCGGTTCTGATATTGCGCAATTTTCGGATGAGATCCTTTCCGCAGAGGCCGGGCATGGTTTGATCGGTGATCACCAGATCGAATTGTGCGGCATGGGCGCGAAACTCATTTAAGGCATTCTGACTGTCAGTGAAGTCCCTGACTTCATAGCCGGCCGCCGTCAGGAATTGCTTGCCGATATCGAGCAGCATCGGATCGTCATCAACCAAAAGGATGCGTTCGGTCCCTGCAACCAGCTCGTCCGGCTCCTGCTGCGGCGTTTCGTCCGCGGCTTCCGCCAGCGGGAAAAACACCTCGAACAGCGTTCCTTGAGCGGGAATACTGGTCACCTTGATGATTCCGTCATGTTGCGTAACGATCCCCTGGACGGTGGCCAAGCCCATGCCGGTTCCTTCATGCATCGCTTTGGTCGTGAAGAAGGGGTCGAAAATTTTTTCCGTCAGCTGCGGACTCATGCCGCAACCGGTGTCGGTGACGCTCAGTCTGGCGTATTCGCCCGGTGGTTGTTGATACTGCCTCGGCATGTCGCTTTCGTTAAGTTCGATTTTATCGAGGCGGATACTCAACTTCCCCTTTTCCCTCATGGCGTACACCGCGTTGTTGCACAGATTGATCAGCACTTCCTGGATCTGCGCGACATCGGCTTCAATGACGATCGGCTCCGCATGAGCCGCTGTGGCGGTGGACAGGCTGACCGTTGACGGAATCGTCGAACGCAACAGCGCAACGGTTTCGTCGATGATATCATTGAGTCGAACGGACTGTTTGTTTTGCGTGCTGTTGCGGCTGTAAGTGGTAATCTGATTGACCAGCTCACGCGATCTTCTGACCGCTGTTTTGGCATTTTCAAGCAAAGTGAAAATCTTCTCATTTCCGTTCCGTTTCAGTTGCGCCAGTTCCACATTGCCGAGAATGATCGCAAGATTATTGTTGAAGTTGTGCGCTATGCCTCCGGCCATAAAGCCGATGGCTTCCATCTTGTTTTTCTGATGGAGTTGGCTTTCCCTTTGCTCCCGCTCCATCACGATTCCCGCCAGGCGCGCGGCCGACACCAGGTCGTCCAGCTCTCTGTCCGTCGGCCGGGCCGGATGGCCATAGTACATGCCGAACGCGCCTATTGTTTTTCCCGACGCACTTTTGATCGGTTCGGACCAGCAGCAGCGCAAACCGTGCTTTAAGGCGACCGCTTTAAGCGGCGCCCAGTTCGGATGGGTAGAGATGTCCTCGACAATGACGCGTTTGCCGGTGTAGGTGGAAGCGCCGCATGAGCCGACGTCAGGGCCGTTTTCGAGGCCGTGAACGGCCCGGCAATAGGATTCGGGCAGGCTGGGAGCGCCGCCGTGGAGCAGCTTGTTGCCGCTGAGCGTCAGCATCGAGCACTTCATGCCCGGGTGCCGGTTCTCATACATCAGGGCAATGGCGGTGTAGATTTGCGCTGCCGGTTGTCCGGTGGCGATCATTTCCAGCAATTCTGAGGTCTTGCGTAAATATCCTTCGGATTCACGCAAGGCGGCCTCCCGGGTGAGGCTTTTGATCCGCAGGGTGATGTTCTGGAGATAGGTCTTATAGGTTTGCTGTGCGCTGTATGCCAGGAAAATCAAATAAATGAGCGACGTGATCGCAAGCGCGGCGGTGGTCTGGGAGCCTTCCAACAGCAGTTTGCCCGTCAGGGGGAGGATGGCTGCGAGGAGGAAAATATAGACGAGCTCCCGGATGGCGGAATAGGTGATGACCGCTCCGGAAGCCATGCCGATAATGATGACGATCGTTCCCAGCTGACGCTCGAAGTTACCTGCGGGAAACAGGAAAAGTCCCGCCGCCGTCCAGGAAAGAGCTGAAAAAATCATCGTCACGGCAGCCAGCTTTTCCCAGAACCGGATAGCGGCGGGAGGCGGTTGCAGATGAAAAAAAGCGCAATAGGAGATGATGCGTGCTGTTGAAATCAGGCCGATGCTGCCCAGCCAGAGCAGAATGATCTGATGATTGATGACCGGCCATTGGATGAATGCAAGAACAGCTGCGCCGGCCGTGTAGCCAAGAACGGCATGCCGGGTGTTTTTATACAGGAGTCTGACCTGCTCTGCGCGGATTTGTTGTTGTTCCGGGTTGTTGTCGTCTGCAGGGGGGCTTTGTTTGCTTTGGGTGTTGGCGGAAGATTCCACAACAAACCTTGCAATGAATTTGGATTTCAAAGGGAATGGTCAGGGTTTTATAAAATAAGGCGGGGGGACAGTCAAATGATTTTCTGCCGCTGAAAAGCGTGAAGATTTCGCTGACATGGATTCCGGATGGTTGTTCCGCCCGGTAGCGGTCGGTGTATTTTCCACTGGCTTCGGGAAATCTATCCGGGTAAGTTCATGGCTATGGCTCAGTATTTAATCTACGGAATCGTTCTCGGGCTGTCCGCCGGTTTTGCCCCCGGGCCGCTGCTGACGCTGGTCGTTGCCGAAACCCTGCAGCATGGTGTCGGGGCGGGAATCAAGGTCGCATTGGCGCCGTTGCTCACCGATGCGCCGATCATCCTGTTTTCTCTGCTGGTGTTGCGCAGCCTGACCGATTTTCATGCGCTTTTGGGCCTGGTTTCCCTGACGGGCGGTGGTCTCTTGCTGTTTCTCGGCTGGCAAAGTTTCCGGGTCCGCGCCATCGATCCGGTTGTCGCGGCACCCTCGCGTTCCGTGCTGAAAGGCGTCCTGACCAATGTTTTAAGCCCGCACCCATATCTGTTTTGGATCACTGTCGGCGGTCCGCTGACGATGCAGGCGCTGAATCGACAGGCGTGGAGGGCCGTTGCGTTCGTTGCCGGTTTTTATCTGTGCCTGATCGGGGCCAAGTTGGTGCTGGCGCTGGTGGCGGGAAAGGCCAAGTCGTTTTTGTCCGGTTACGGTTATCGGCTGGTCGTGCGCGGACTGGGTCTGCTTTTGGTCGTTCTGGCCGGACTGCTTTTTTATGACGGCTGGCAACTGTTGCAGCCGGCGCGTTAACAGGCTGTTGAAAAAAACAAAGGATAAACGATGAGATACCGGATAAAAAACGCGCAGCATATTTCAAAAAACTGCATGGTTTGCGGAGTCAGGAATCCCTATAGCCTGAAAACGCAATTCTTCGAAACGGCGGAAAAAGAGGTCGTGGCCCTGTTTAGCGCCCGGGAGGAGCATCAGAGTTATCCCGGTGTTGCGCATGGCGGCGTGTCCGCGGCCCTGCTCGATGAAGTGATCGGCCGGGCGATCATGGCTCATTACGACCAGAACACGTTCGGGGTCACGGTGGACTTACAGGTCAAATACCGGCAACCGGTGCCGCTCGATGTCGAACTGAAGGTGGTCGGGCGCATTACCGCGGATCGCGGTCGCTTGTATGAGGGCAGCGGCGAACTTTATCTTCCCGATGGGACGATAGCGGTTTCAGCGGCCGGGAAATACCTGAAACGCCGCCTGGAACAGATTACCGACAGCAGTTTCGTCGCTGAAGAGTGGTTTGCACCGTCGGCTGACGCGCCGGAAGAAATCGAGATTCCGCCGGCCGGCGGGCGATCCGCATGAAGACCGCCGGCAGCGGGAATGCCCTGCCGCGGCTTTTTACCTACGGCACCTTGACGGACCCCGAGATCATGGAGCATGTGAACGGCGGGCGCCAAGGGGACTATTGGCCACCAGGTTCAGACAGAAACTTAGCGGCAAGAGCGATCAAAGTGCGGCATCGACATGGTCTGTTCGACAGATTGAGGTTTTCATTCGTTGACATTCCGACCACTGTTTCATCGCTAAACCAGTCTATCATTGATCCCGTTTAGCTAAGAATCAGCTTTCATTTTACCGTCGGCATCTCGTTTGCAGCGATAACCAGGAAACAGGACCGCCCTTATCTTGTTTGCAGTTTCCAACGCCTGAAGGCCTATGAGTGAGAACTAAAACTTCCTGGTCCTGAGGTGGTTAATATAAATATCTTTCGAATATTTAATATGGCTTTCCGATAACTCTTCCAACCTTTCATAGTCTTTATTTTCAAAAGATTCGATCAATTGACTGTGTTCAGATAGAATTTTTACTACCGTCTCCGGATGCGACCAGGCGAAGGTATTGAATATATAATAGCGACTTCTTACCTGCTTCAAAATTTCAATGAGATAGGCATTTTTTGAAATTTCAGAAATCAAATTGTGAAAATCGGTATTCGCTGAAATCATCATATCGAAACGATTTTCATGGTAGGCCTTTTCAATTTCCATGGATAAGTTTTTTAATTTTATAGCGTGCTCCGGTTGAAAATTATCGGCTGCCAGCTTGTTGCAAAGCTTTTCCAGGGCCAGACGGACTTCGAATATTTCATTGACCTCTTGTTCCGAGAGATCCGCGACCATTGCTCCCCGGTATGGCACCACTTTGACAAGGCCTTTCGTCTCCAGGATTTTCAAGGCATCCCTGATCCAGGCACGACTGACCGATAACTTCTGGGCCAGATCTGCTTCGATCAAACGTTCTTTCGGCATAAACGCGCCGATTATGATCATATTTTCCAGCTTGCGGATCAGTTCGGGAAAATCCTGTTTATAATTTGGTTTGTGCTTTTCCATAGAAAACGTGACTCCAAAAAACAATGAGATTGATACGCTGTTTAATGTTAAAGGTTTACAAAATATATATATATCGTCAACTATTTTGTTGACAGGCGCCGGTGCGTTGATCACCCCTCCGGAAATTGTAAAAATATATTTAATTTACCTGGTAGCAAACAAGCGGACCGGAAAATAGCAGTAGCGGCCCAGGAAAATCAGACCGGCTCTTGTGTTTTCCGCCCCCAAAAGAACCCTCCAAAATTGTACCTTTCAGCGAAGACAAATAGAAAAACCTATCTTTATCAATATGTTAAGGAATTGCTTTTTGATAAAAAAATTGTTGACAATTTTGTTGTCAATATACTATATTCACTTCACTTGTACGACGCCACATCCCTGCACAATCAATGGAAAGGATATCGAGTCGACCTGCCAGACCGAGGGAACGACAACACTCACACTTACTGATGAAGAGGGAGCGCCAAGATGATAAACAAAGGTTATCTGTGCACGCTGATTACGGTAGTTTTTAGCCTGACACTGCTTTTCGGCACCACCACCTATGCTGAATGGCCGGAACGGCCTATCCAGATCGTCGTACCTTATAAGGCCGGTGGCGATTCCGATTTCAATGCGCGTGTTTATACCAAATACCTGCAACCGGAACTAGGTGTCCCTCTTGCCGTTGTCAACGTCGCCGGCGGTGGAGGAGGAATTGGCGCCCGCCGGGTCAAGGATTCCGCGCCGGATGGTTATACCGTTCTGCTTTGGCACGAAGCCATGCTGGTGAACAGCGCCACCGGGTTGATCGACTTCACATTTCGTGATTTCGAAATGGTCGGCATGGCCGCACAGGAACCGGGAACGATGATTTGCGTCAATAAAGACGCAAAATGGCAGACCTTCGAAGACCTGTTGAAGGACTCCGGACTCCACCCGGGTAAAGTGTCTTTCGCCGCCAGCCTTGGAGGCACGACCTATCTCATGGCCCAACTCCTCAACAAAGAAGGCGCGAGCTTCAATATCGTCGACCATGGTGGAACAGGACCGCGGGTGACGGCACTGCTGGGCGGCCACGTCGATGTCATCCCGAACCCGGTCGGGTCTGTGATCTCCTATATTAACAATGGCGACTTCCGGGCCCTGGCAACGACGAGAACCACCCGCCACCCCAAGCTGCCGCAAGTGCAAACGCTTCAGGAACTGGGACATGACATTACCTTCCAGTATCGCTATTTCTTCCTGTTTCCCAAAGGAACACCCCAGCCGATCGTCGACAAATTCACAGCGGCAGTCAAAAAAGTGGCCACCACCAACCAGGACTACGCTGCCGAAATTGACAAGGCCTACCTTCAGGCCCCCTTTTACATGAACGCGGCAGACGCCATAAAAGAGCTGGAGATCCAGGATAAAGTCATCCGTAGCGTAAAGCTGAATTAAGAAAGGTATCGGATCTGCGTCTTCCTGAGCCAGGAAGGCGCGGATCACTGGCAGAGTGCATTCAATCCGAAAGGGCAGTTACCATGCCGGGCAGTACGAAAGACATTATTTCAGGCGCCGTTCTTTTCATCCTGTCGCTCATTATGTTTGTCTACTCTTTCAGTATCCGTCAGGTTTTCCCGATGGGTGTCAGTTCGGGGTTTTTCCCGAAAATCGTGGCGGTGTTCTTGGCTGTGGTCAGTGCATTTATCGTTATACAGGGATTGCGCAACCGGGTCCGGGAAAAAGAGCCGGAGACCAAAACAGGCGAGAAGAAAGCCGCTCATGTCGTGTTTATGACTTTGTGCCTGCTCGCTTTCTACGTGTCTTTCCTCCAGGCGCTCGGTTTCATCCTGACAACTTTCACCTTTCTTGTCTGTCAGTTTGCCGTTCTGGCCGCAAAAGAGCAGCGCAACTGGTTCGCGTTCGTAGTTCTGGCCGCCGTGGTGTCTTTCGGTACGTACTACGCTTTTTACAATCTATTTCACCTCATACTGCCGATCGGTATTTTCGGCTAGGAGGAGCGGACCATGAGCCTTTGGGCAACCGGATTCAGCAATATTTTCTCTTTCTTTCCCCTGGCTGCCTGCTTGGCGGGAACGCTGATCGGTATCTTTTTTGGAGCGATTCCCGGCTTGACCGCGGTGATGGCGGTTGCACTCTGCCTGCCGATGACTTTCGGAATCGACCCGGTGGTCGGGATGGCCCTGCTCTGCGGTCTTTATATCGGAGGCATTTCCGGCGGTTTGATTTCGGCAATTCTGATCAATATCCCCGGAAGCCCGGCGTCCGTCGCCTCGACCTTTGACGGTCATCCCATGGCGGCACGCGGGGATGCGGGCAAGGCGCTGGGTGTCGGTATCTTCTACTCATTTCTCGGCTCGCTGTTGGGTTTTATCGTTCTCTTTTTCCTGGCGCCGCCGCTTGCCCGTTTTGCGGTCCGCTTCGGGTCATTCGAATATTTCTCCGTTGCCGTTTTCGCTTTGATGCTGGTTGCCGGGCTATCCGGCCGCTCGCTGGCAAAAGGCGTGGCCAGCGCGCTTATCGGCATGGCCATCGCCATGATCGGCATGGCGCCGATCGACTCCTGCAAGCGCTTTACTCTCGGCCTTTATGCGTGCGAAGGGGGCATCGCACTGTTAACCGTACTGATCGGCATCTTTGCCGTCTCGGAAATCCTCAAAGAGGCCGAAAAATCCAGGCTCTCCCGCGAAGTAACGATTCCGGACTTCCGGATGAGCGGTTTCATGGGGGTCACCTGGCCCCTGTTCCGATCTCAATGGGTGAACTTTCTGCGCTCCGGCCTGATTGGAACGATGATCGGCATCCTGCCCGGTATCGGCGCGGCGACATCGAACTTGCTTTCGTACCTGGCGGCGAAGAACAGTTCCAAACATCCCGAAAAGTTCGGTACGGGCATCCCCGATGGTATTATCGCGAGCGAGGCAGCCAACAATGCCGGAATCGGCGGGTCATTGATCACCCTGATCGCATTAGGCATCCCGGGTGACGCTGTCACCGCCATGATCCTGGGTGGGTTTCTCATGCACGGCATTCAACCTGGGCCGCTCCTGTTTCAGACCAACGGCGATCTTGTTTATTCGATTTTCGTGGCACTGCTGGTCTCGACTATGATGATGGTCGTTCTGCAGTATTTCGGTATCCGTATCTTTGTACGACTGCTGCAGATTCCCAGACACTATCTGATGCCGGTGATTATCACGATGTGCGTCGTCGGTGCCTATGGTCTGAACAATCGGGTTTTCGATGTCGTCACTATTCTGGTTATCGGCATTCTCGGTTATGCCTGCTTCAAATTCAGCTATCCTCCCGTACCTCTTTTACTGGGATTTATTCTTGGCCCGATGATCGAATACAACCTGCGCACCTCGTTGATGACCAGTCAGGGAGACCTTACTCCGTTCATCACCCGGCCGATTTCCGCGGTATTCCTGGCAGTTACCCTGGTCTATCTGGGAACTGTCCTGTACCGCACCATACGCGCCAAGGACGCCGCTGACAACGGGGCCGCCATATGAATGGAAGACTTTGATCCGGACCAGCGGCGGCTTGCTGTGCAGCCTTCATGGGGGACGAAACGATCGCGCTGCCGCGACCGGGTTCCGGTTGTTGTCCTGACGTCGACGCGCTCAGGACCGCGAAAATATCCAAATCATGCCAAAGGACGAAAAGAATGAATATCACTGGAAAGCAATTGATCAGCGGTGAATGGATTGCAGGACAATCCGGCAGTTATCAGGCCTTCAATCCCGCGACCGGAGAAAATCTCGAACCGGTTTTGAGCAAAGCCTCAGCGGCGCAGGTGGAAGCAGCAGTGGCCTCGGCAGCCTCCTGCGCAGCGGAGTTCCGCTTGAGCCCTCTTTCCCGGAGAGCGACTTTTTTGCGTGCATGTGCGACCGAAATCATGGCCCTCGGAGACGAGTTGATCCAGCGCGCAATGGCCGAAACCGGTCTGCCCCAGATACGCATCGAAGGGGAACGGGGACGTACCTGCGGACAGTTGAACATGTTTGCGGATGTCGTCGAAACCGGCCATTTTCTCGATGTTCGGATCGACACCGCTTTACCGGACCGGCAACCATTGCCGCGTCCTGACCTGCGCTACATGAATCAGGCGATCGGACCGGTTGTGGTGTTCGGCGCCAGCAATTTCCCATTGGCTTTTTCCGTGGCCGGAGGAGACACCGCGTCTGCATTTGCAGCCGGTTGCCCGGTTCTTGCCAAAGGGCATTCTTCCCATCCGGGAACCAGCGAACTTGTTGCCCTGGCCATCGACAGGGCCGTCAAAAAAACCGGGATGCCGTCTGGGGTGTTCTCTTTATTGATGGGAGCCGGTCGCGAAGTCGGCAGCGCCCTGGTCGTTGCGCCGGAAGTCAAAGCGGTCGGTTTCACCGGCTCATACGCCGGAGGCATGACCCTGGTGAAACTGGCCAGCGACCGTCCCCAGCCCATTCCGGTATTCACGGAAATGGGCAGCCAGAACCCCGTTGTCCTGCTTCCCAAAAAACTTGATACGGAAGCGGAGCAGGTCGCCGAAGGTTTTGTCTCATCCTTGAACATGGGAGTCGGCCAGTTCTGCACCAACCCCGGCTTGGTCTTGGGGATTGAAGGGCCGGAGCTTGACCGTTTTATCGAGACGGCCTGTGAGTGCCTCGCCAAACAACCTGCCGGGGTTATGCTGAACCAGGGGATTCAGGAAGCCTACAACGAGGGAGTTGCCATGATCTCCGGTCAACCCGGCGTCACCAAAAAAGGGGTTGGGGAAAGTTCGGAATCGAAACCCGGTTGTTGCGGACAACCGACTCTCATGACGGTTTCCGCCGGCAATTTCATCGCCAACCCCAAACTGACTGAAGAAATGTTCGGTCCGGCGGCCTTATTGGTTAAGTGTCAAAACTCTGCCGAACTGCGGGACGTCATTCGCTGCCTGAACGGCCAACTGACCGGGACAATCCAATCCGCCGAGGGGGAAATGACCGAATACATCGATCTTATCGACTTGCTGAAGGATCGGGTCGGTCGCTTGCTGGTCAACGGCTATCCCACCGGCGTTGAGGTCTGTCACGCCATGGTTCACGGCGGGCCGTTCCCGGCCACCAGCGATGTCCGTTTCACCTCGGTGGGGTCAGCGGCCATCGACCGTTTCCTGCGCCCGGTCTGTCTGCAGAACTACCCGCAAGAGTTATTGCCCGAAGCCTTACAGGACAGCAATCCGCTGAATATTTGGCGTCTGGTTAACGGCCGGTTGACCCAGGACGCACTCTGATAAAGGACAAGAGGTAACGCAATGGATCTCGGACTTAAACGGAAAAGAGCACTGGTCCTTGGTGCCGGCGGCGGCCTGGGTAACGCCGTCGCCCTGGCATTGGCCGCAGAAGGGGCACTGGTGGTCGTTGCCGGCCGGACTCTTGAGAAAGTGGAACAAATCGTCTCTGAAATCAAAGCAGCTGGTGGACAAGCTGTCGCCCTGGCTTGGGACCTACGCGTACTTACCGACATTCCCGAGAAAATACAGCACGTAAAAACAGCGCTGGGCGGACCGGTTGAAATCCTCTTCAATAACGGCGGAGGCCCGCCACCGGGCTCTGCCCAAGCCCAGCAAGCCCAGGCATGGAAAGATCAGTTTGACAACCTGGTCATGCCGGTTATCGCCGTTACCGATGCCGTCCTGCCCGAAATGAAAGCCGCCGGATGGGGACGGATTCTGACCAATGCATCATCGGGTGTCGTCGTCCCGATTCCCAATCTGGCCATGTCCAACAGCCTGCGCGGTGCACTGGTCGGCTGGAACAAAACCTTATCTAGAGAGGTCGCGGGCCAGGGAATTACCGTAAACATGGTCCTGCCTGGACGTATTGCGACGGAACGAACCCGCTTTCTTGACGAGGCCAAGGCGGGCAGAGAAGGAATCTCGATTGAAGAAGTTGAACAACGTTCACGGGAAACCATCCCCGCGGGCCGATATGGAAACCCGCAAGAGTTTGGCGCTGTCGTCGCTTTTCTTGCCTCCACAAGGGCCAGTTACATTACCGGCTCCATGGTCCGTGTCGATGGTGGCGCCATTCCCAGCATCTAGCCTCGGGCGGTCGCTGGCTGGATGAGCGCCGGATCAGAGCAAGTGCCAGGCTCAAGGAGCCTGCTTAGATCAGCAGATTCCTGATTTCCATATCTCGGAATGGGATTCCGAAAAAACAGTCCTGGACAATCCATGGTATTGCCCGTTCAGCCGGTGATACCGCGGTGGTTTACCGGCAGAAAAGATTGGAGGAAACGATGCAACAAAACAGCAACCTGCGTCATGGTGGGCGCATTGTCATAGATCAACTCAGAATTCATGGCTGTGAACGGGTTTTCCTGGTCCCGGGGGAAAGCTTCCTGGCCGTCCTGGACGGCCTTGTCGACGCGCCCCAGATTGAAACGATTGTCTGCCGGCAGGAAGGCGGCGCAGCCATCATGGCCGAAGCGTACGGCAAGCTGACCGGCAAACCCGGTATCTGCATGGTCACCCGCGGTCCAGGAGCGACGAATGCCTCAGCGGGCATCCATATCGCCCACCAGGACAGCACACCGATGATCCTGATCATCGGCCAGGTCGGTCGCGATATGATCGATCGCGAGGCTTTTCAGGAAGTCGATTATCGTAAAATGTACGAGCCCCTGGCCAAATGGGTCGGGCAGATCGACCAGGTTGAACGCATTCCCGAATATATCAGCCACGCCTATCACATCGCGACCTCCGGACGGCCGGGGCCGGTTGTCCTGGCGTTACCGGAAGACGTTCAATCCAGCTATGCCGAAGTCGAGGACGGGAAGCCTTATGTCAACGTAGCAGCGCGCCCCGCTGCAGAAGACATTGCCGCTTTTCGCACCATGCTTGAAGCGGCTGTCAGGCCTTTGGTCATTGTCGGCGGCAGCCCCTGGACGGCCGAGGCGACCGCCAACCTTGCCCGTTTTGCCGAGCGCAACAACATCGCGGTGGCCAATGAATTCCGCTGCCAGGACTATCTGCCGAATCCTCATCCCAATTATGTCGGGGATGCCGGAATCGCAATGGACCCCGGCCTGGCCCGGAGAATCAAGGAGTCGGACTTGCTTGTCCTGCTTGGCGCACGCATGGGAGAAATGGCCAGCAGCGGTTACCGGCTTCTGAAAATCCCCTGCCCCGAGCAGAAACTGATTCACATCTATCCTGGCCCGGATGAGTTGGGACGGGTGTACCGTCCCGACCTGGCGATCAATGCCTCGCAACCGGCATTCCTGGCCGCGATTGCCGAGATGGAACCGATCAGCGCGACCGGCGAGAGCGATTGGGTGACCCGTGGTCATGCAGATTACCTGGAGTTTACCAAGCCCCTGGATACGCCCGGCGACGTCAAAATGGCCCAGGTCATCAACCAACTCTGCCGACTCCTCCCGGACGACGCGATTGTGACCAACGGAGCCGGCAACTACGCGGCCTTTCTGCACCGTTTTTATCACTACAGGAGCTACCGGACCGAACTGGCCCCTACCTCTGGTTCGATGGGCTATGGTTTGCCGGCCGCCGTATCCGCCAAACTTCAGCATCCGGACCGGGATGTCGTCTGCGTTGCCGGTGACGGCTGCTTCATGATGCATGGCCAGGAATTCGCGACGGCGGTACAGTTCGGCGCAAACATTATCACGCTTATCGTCAATAATGGGATTCTCGGCACCATCCGCATGCATCAGGAACGTCTCTACCCGACCCGGGTCAGTGGCACAATCCTGCAGAACCCGGATTTTGCCGATTACGCAAAAGCCTTTGGCGGCTATGGCGAAAAAGTGACCAGGACGGAAGACTTTGCCGGGGCGCTGCAACGCGCCCGCAATGCCGAATTGCCGGCGATCATCGACCTGCAGGTTGACCCTGAAGCACTGACCGCAGCACGGACCCTGACTCAGATCCGTAACGGTTGACGAGGACGATTTCGACGCTATCTTTTCATTGAGGAGCTGAAGTGACCGGGGCGCAAATCATCCTTGAGATGTTGAAACTGTACGATGTGAAACACGTCTTCGGCCTGCCTGGGGAAACGACACTGGAGTTGTACGACCAGTGGCTGAAAAAGCCGGATATCGAATACATCCTGACCCGCGATGAAAAAAATTCGGCGTTCATGGCGGAGGCCTATGCAAAGGTCTCGGGAAAACCGGGGGTACTCGAGTCTCCCAGCCCGGGAGTGACGCACTCAGCGCCCGGTATCGCTGAAGCCTATAGCGGCAGCATTCCGCTCATTTTCTTCTCTTCCGATGTCAATGCCAATGATGACAAACGGAACATGTTGACCGGGATCGATCAGAGCGCTTTTTATTCAACCATCTGCAAAGAGAGTTTTATTCTTGACCGGCCGAAAGAGATCCCTTTTTTAATCAGAAGAGCATTCAGGGTGTCTACTTCTGGTCGCCCCGGTCCGGTTCATCTCCGAACCATGTGGAACTGCCTGGGCGAAACGGCTGAAGTTGACGATCTTTACGCCCAGCCGGAATGCAGCGTTTATCCCGCATACCGCAGTATCGCGGAGCCCGTCAGGCTCGAGGCAGCGCTGGAGATCATTCTTCGCTCGAAGAATCCGCTGATTATCTGCGGGCAGGGAGCATTAAGTTCCGGAGCCAGCCACGAAGTGCAACAGCTGTCCCATGCTTTACAGATCCCGGTCGGGACAACCACAACGGGAAAAGGCGTCCTGGCGACAACCGACCCTTTGTCCATCGGGGTTGTCGGCGCAAGAGGAGGTACGGCATTCTCCAACAGCTTTATTGAGAATGCCGACACAATTTTCTACATTGGCTCCAATACCGATTCAACCGGCACGGATTCCTGGAATTTGCCGGGTTTACTCAACGATAAATCCATTCTCCATCTGGATGTCGCGCCGGAAAACCTGGGCAATATGTATCGCACCTGCGTGACCATGTGTGGAGATGCAAAAGCCTCCCTGGAATACCTGCTTAAACTCATTGCCGAAAACAGGCTCGGCAGTGACAGGGTAAGGCAGAATATCGCTGAATCCCGTGAGGCCGCCCTGGACAAACTTTTAAATGCTCCGATTCCGAAAAACAACCGGGGTATTTTCCTGCCGACGTTCATCAGGGCTCTGAACAAGCTTCTTCCTGAGAATACCATCATGACCGCAGAAGCCGGCATGGGAAGTATTTTTGCCACACCGCTCTATTGCATGAAGCAGCCCGGACGGAGATACCTGAGCAACTATTCCCTCGGAGCTTTGGGCTATGCTATTCCTGCGGCTTTGGGGGCTGCCTATGCTGATGAAAACGCACCGATACTTGCTTTGACGGGGGATGGCGGTTTCGGATTCAATTGCGGAGAGCTGGAAACCATCGCTCGAACCAATAAAAATATCACGATCGTGCTTTGTCGGAATGATACCTATGGCTGGATCCGGGGAGAAACCGTCCTGATGAATGGCAGCAAACCATTTTGTACCGATTTTCAAAAATCCGCAAATTACCTGTTGATCGCGCAGGCCTTTAACATCCAGAGCCAGAGGTTGGAAAAGCACGAAGATATTGAATCGGTATTAAAAAATGCCTTGAATCATGACGGACCATCTTTTATCGAGATGCCGATCGCTGCTCAGGACGAGATCGCGCCCTTTGTCCCCAAATGGGTAAAATCCGCCAGAGAGAGAAACATTCCGCATATTTATTAACAGCCGAGTTGGTTCGTTGCCCCGGCAATGTGAGCTAAATACGTTTCCGGTTGTTCAGTCCTCTGACCAGCAGGAAGGTCGTCAGCGAAACCGCGATCATCACCGCCGCTACCGGGGCCGAGTAGGAGAGTCCGTAACTGTTGAAACGGTCGTAAATCAGCACCGGCGCGATCATCGGATGGTAGGCGATGATCACCACGGCGCCGAATTCCCCCAGGCCCCGGCTCCACATCATCAGCATGCCGTTGATGATGTCCTTTTTGGCATTGGGCAGGACCACCCGGAAAAATACGGAAAAGCGCCCGGCACCTAAAGTCCGTGCGACATTCTCCAGTTTCGGATCGACGTTCTTGAAGCCTTCCTTGGCGCCGTTGATCAGAAACGGCGACGAAAGGAACATCATGGCAATCATGATACCGGCTTCCGTGTCGATGAATTGAATCCCCACCGCCTTGAAAAAGCGTTCCATCACGCCCCGGTTAAAGGCCATCAACAAGGCGATGCCGGCTGCAGTGTGGGGGAGCATGACCGGGATGTCGATGATGCTTTCAACGACCGATTTACCCCTGAAGTCGTTTCTGGCGATCAGATAGGCCAGCGGCAGTCCGGTCAGCAGAATCAGGCAGGTTCCGTAAAATGAAATCTTCATGGTCAGCCAGACGGAGAGCATGATTTCCGAATTGAGGAACGCCTCGCACAGCCTGTTCCAGCCGACTCCGCCGAAAAGCCCGATCAGGGGGATGACGATAAACAACAGCACCAGTGCCGAAAGGAAGATAAACGTCAGGTTAAACAGATGTTTCATCCAGGCTCTCCGACGTTTGAAAGAAGGTCACCGCAGCGCGGGGAAAATGCAACTGGACGACGGCGCCGACATGGACCGCGGCAGCGTCATAACTCTGCTTGGCAATCTTGATAAAAACCGGGCTGCCTTCCGCTTCGACCCTGAGTTTGTAGTGATCGGAATCTTCTCGCAATTCGCAACAGGTCCCCTTGATTCGATAATCAGCGGCCTTTGCCTGGCCGGTGACATCGATCAATGCCGGATTGACGGCAAACAGACGATCCCCCCCGGCAGGATCGATGAGGCGGACCGGCAGAATGTTTCGAAACCCCAGGAATCTGGCGATCGGGATGCTGGCGGGATGATGGAGCACCTCCTGGACCGGTCCCTGCTGGGCCAGTGTTCCGTCCATCATGATCCCGATATTGTCGGCCAGGTACGCCGCCTCCCGGAAATTGTGGGTGACATGAATGACGGTGATGTGAAAACGATGATTCAGCCCTTTCAGGTTTTCCATGATGGTATTGCGGAAACTGGGATCGATGGCGCTGAGCGGTTCGTCCAGAAGCAGAATATCGGGGCGTGAATAAATCGCTCTGGCCAGCGCCACCCGCTGTTTTTCGCCGCCGCTCAGATAGTGGATGTCGCGGTGGAGAAGGTCTCCCAGTTCGAGAAACTCGATCAGTTCATCCCATTGGAACTTGCTGGGCTGCGCCTGATAACGGTCGGAAAAGCGGATGTTTTTGGTGACGGACAAGTGGGGAAAGAGGGCGAAATCCTGGTAAACGAAACCGATTTTGCGTTTTTCCGGTGGGATGTCCGTGATATCCCGCCGACGATAGCAGACCTTTCCCGCATGCTTGTGGAGACCGGCAATGGTTTCCAGCAACAGGGTTTTGCCACTGCCGGTTCTCCCGAGAACGACGAAATAATCGCGGTCCTTCACCTCGAAGGAGACTTCCTTCAAAGCGAAGGACCCTTTTTGCAGGCTGATATTACGCAGCGACAGCATTACTTGAGAATGGCCGCGTCACCGGTGATCACCGCCGGAGCGATGGCGCCCTGGCCGTTTTTCTCCATGATTGCCTGCCCCTGCTCCGACAGCACGAACTTGACGAACAGAACCGCGCCCTCCTTATTGACCGGGCAGGTGCCGTTTTCGGCCACGGTAATGCCGTAAACCATGGGCCCGCCTTTTTTGGTGATCCATTCGCCCGGTTTCTTGCCGTTGATCTGGAACGTCGCTTTCCGGTACGAAGCGGCAAATTCGGCGCTTTTCAGGGAAACCTCTTCCGGCAGGGTCAGGTATTTCAGCTTGTGCTGCTCGGCCACCGATTTGTAGATGTAGAGGTAATCGTACATCCCCGCCTCGATCAGCCCGAGCAGGTCGGTTTCCTTCGGACGCACAATCACCTTGGCCTTGTTCTCTTCACCGTTTTGATACGAGTCGCCGTAGCCGAACAGCCGGTCGAACAGGCCGGGTATGTTGTAATAGTCTTCAGCCAGTTTGGTGACCAGCATGGAGCGGTAGCCGCAGGGGTCCATGTTGGGATCGGAATGCCCGACCTTAACCCCGTCCTTCAGGAATATCTCCGGCCAGTTCTCCGGTGTGATCTGATCCGCGTATTGTGCTTTTTCGGTAAAGGCGATCGCCATTTCATTGGTGGCGAACCGGGCGTTGAATTTGGCGTCATTGGGGATCATCAAGTTGTCGATGACCTTGTAATCGGCGCTGGCCATGACATCGGCCGGTTTCCTGACGTCGGTAATTTTGCGCGCCGCCGCCCGGCTGCCGGAGGCCTCGCGCGTCACATCGTATTGGGGATATTGCTCCTCAAAGGCCTGTTCAATTTCCGCAAACGGGACAGACAGGCTTCCGGCGTGGAAAACAACGATTTTCTCCTTTGCGTAGCAGGTCGTTGCCAGGGTCAGAAGCAGCAGAAAAAATACGGTTTTTTTCATCTTTCCTCTCCTTTTATCATGGGTTGTCCGGCAGGTTCAAAAATCGGCAGCCCAGAGGCGCCGGAAATTGAGCTTGAACGAAGTTTGTCGGAAAGCCGGCAAAACGGGCCTGGTGGAGCAAAGCGGTATGAGGAAAGAAATCCATCCGGATCAGGCGTGAGCGGACAGGTCCCTCCACGAAACCAATATTTATTGCATCAGGTCAGGATGCTTCATGTGATCCGTAGTCCTTGCGGGTGAACAGCAGGGTGCATACAGTTAATCGACACCGATAATAACGCTGGTGGATTTGATGATCGCCCAGGCTTCCTGTCCCTCAGCAAGGTCCAGGCTTTCAATGCTGCTTTCCGTAATTGTCGCTGCAACGGTCTCGCCGGCGCCGATATCCAACACAACTTCAGCGGCTACGGGAGTTCTCGCCAGTTTGATGATCCGGCCCCTGATCCGGTTCCTGGCGCTGAGCCTCGGTTGCTCCTGATTGGCGATCATCACCGATGAGGCTTTGATCAGGGCATAGGCCGAAACACCGATGTCCAGATTGAGGGAATTAACGCTGTCAAGCGTGATCACCGAACTGACGCGATGGCCCGATTTCAGTTCCAGCACGACCAGGCCGACCGCCTGATCACGGATGACTTCGCAGACCGTTCCGGCCAAGACATTTCGGGCGCTGATACGCATACTCATCCTTTGCAATAAAGGCAGATAACGATCCAGGTTGGTGAGGGATTTTTCCAGCAGGGCCAGGCTTTTCAAGTGCTCCTTTTCAATGGCTCTGTACAGCGTGACGATTTTTTGCCCCTCCTCGGTCAAGCGGGTGCCGCCGCCTCCCGCGCCGCCGGCAGCGGCGAGGGTCAGCGGCTGTTCCGCCAGATTGTTCATGGTATTCAACGCATCCCAGGCCGCTTTATAGCTTAATCCGGCGGCTTTTGCCGCCGTCGACAGGGAGCCGTGGGCCGCGATCTGCTCAAGCAGCGCAATGCGTCGATCACCGAGGTACTTCTGCTTTTTCTTCTGCATCCAGAGCGGGGCCTGGACGGTCATGTCCGGTCGCGTCATGCTGTTTTACCACCATGATGGAAGAGGATGGTCGGCTATGGCTGTATAGAATGATATATAGCGGAAAATGTCTTTTCGTGCAACGTGCCGTTGTGCCTATGGCGATTGCTTGCGGGATGTTTGCTGCTGCTGTTTTGCTGTCATTTCCGTAACGCGGGCGTTACGAAATGGTAGCGCGGATGGTGCCGGCTAGTGCCTGTCCCGGCGATTTTACTTGGATTTACCTCCGGCATGTGATATGCAAAATCCGCATAACGAAAGGCCGTATCGCGTAGTCCGGAATCCGTTGCAATAACGGGGAAAATCCGAATGATATCTTAAGGATAGCGAAGGGAGGCCAAAAATGAAATCAATCAGGGTGCGCACCAAACTGTGGCTGGAAATCGATGATCGACCTTTGATCGGCGATGGCCGGGCCAAGCTGTTGCGCGAAATCGCGGCAACGGGATCGATCAATGCGGCATGCCGGGAGCTTGATCTGTCATACCGCAAGGCCTGGGCGCAGATCCTGGAGATGGAGCGGTTGGCGCCGTTTCCCGTTCTCGAGAAAGTCAAGGGCGGCAAAGGGGGGGGCGGGGCCAGGCTGACCCCGGAGGCTCTGCTCCTGCTGCAGCGGTTTGAAAGCCTGCGCGATGCCGCGGAAAAGAAACTGGCCGGTCTCCGCAGTGAGGATATTCAGCTGCCCATTGCCGAGGCCAAAGAATGAACAGCATGTGAATGGAGGTTTGGTGGTGATGAAAATGATCGGTTGCCTGGTTTTGTCGCTGGCGGTTTTCTGTCACTGTGCCGGTGCAGAAGAAGCCGGCAGTTATCATCTGGGAGCGATAGAGGTCTACGGCCTGATCGACCCGGTGGCCCTGTCCGGTGCGGATGAGGTTTTTAGAGAGCAGGCGCAAACGTTTGAAAAGAACAGCGTTGCCGATCTGTTGACCCTTTCACCGGGGATCAGCATGCTGATCGGCGGCCGCAACGAAAAGAATTTCACCATTCGCGGTTTCGACCAGAGACAGGTCTCCGTTTTTCTTGACGGCATCCCCGTGACCCAGGCTTTCGACGGCTACACCGATCTCGGTCTGTTCGATACGGCGCTGATCGACAGTGTTCTGATCCCGAAGGGACACAGCTCGGTCCTGTACGGCGCGAATACCATGGGCGGAACGGTCAACCTCCTGTCGGCCCGGCCGGAAAACCCCTTTGAAGGCAACATTCGGGGCCGTCAGGGTTCCGACAGCCGTTTTGACGGTAATTTTTCGCTCGGGACCCGGCAGGAGCGTTTTTACGCCATGCTGGCCGGGGGGCTGACCGATACGGACGGCTATGACCTGTCCGACGCCTACCGGGAAAACGCGGTCGAAGACGGCGGTCGCCGTGAAAATTCGGACCAGTGGAAAAAGACGTTGTACCTGAAAGCCGGCGCGACGCCGGCCGGCGGCGGCGAATATTTCATCGCCTATAACCGGATCGAGGGAGAATGGGGGATGCCGCTGCGGACGACCCTGTTCCGGCCGCGTTACTGGCGCTACAGCGATTGGGACAAGAATACGCTTTACGGTGTCGGCGATTTTCAAATCAAGGCCGTTGCGGTTCGCGCCCGCCTGTTTTACGACCACGCCCGGAACGTTCTCGATTCCTACGATGATGAGACCTATACGACGCAAACCATGGGTTACGCCTTTCACAGCACCTATGAGGAGACCTCCTATGGCGGTTCCCTGATGCTGAGTCTTCCCGGCCGGGGTCGACACCTGCCGAGCCTCGCCCTGCATTATCGCGAAGATACCCATGAGCAGCAGTCCGATTATGCCGCAAGCTGGGAAAAATACAGCAGCGAGACCTGGTCCGTCGGCATCGAGGAGCAACTGAAGCTCACCCGCGCGCTTTCGCTCCAGGCCGGGCTGGGATATGATCTGGTCCGTCCGCGCCATGCCAATGGCGGGCCTCTGCGCGACGATGCCGATGCGTTCAATTTCAGCACCGGCATCAATTACAGCGTCGATGAGACCACCCGTGTTCATGCTCTGTTCTCCGGGAAAAGCCGTTTTCCGACTTTGAAGGAGCTCTATGCCGAGTCGCTCGACAGAAGCAAGATCCCGAATCCGGACCTGCACGAAGAGACTGCGCTCAATGTTGAAATCGGCGCTGAAAAGACTTTCGGCGACAGCCTGATCGTCCGAACGGCCCTGTTCTACTCGCGGATTGAGGATCTGATCGCGAACGTCGATATCGATGCCGACACGGAGCAGTATCGGAACATCGACAGCGCTGAATACCGGGGCCTCGAATTCGGCCTGCAGGCATTTGTCGCGGAGGTCCACGAACTGACGCTCAACTATACTTATCTCGATGCCCGCAATACCTCCGCCAACAAACTGTCCCGGCACCTCCCCGACCGCCCGAGTCACACCCTGACCCTGGGTGAACTCTGGAACCTCACGCAAGCCATGTCGCTGGCGGCACTGTTGCGAGCCGAGACCGGGCGCTATTATCAGGACTGGGACGGCGTTTATCGGCTGCCCGGCTATGCGGTTTTCGATCTGAAAGCCCGCTATGCCGTAAAGGAGAATTTCGCGCTTGAGGCCGGAGTGAAAAACGTGTTCGACCGGAATTATTTTCTCGACATCGGACTGCCGCGCGCCGGGCGGACCTGTTTTGCCGGAGTGAACGTGACCTTCTGATGATGAATCCGCGCCAGGACAGATGGATCAGGGCCGCCGTTGCGGCAAGTGTCTGGTCCGCCTCGGAGGTTGTGCTCGGTTTTCTCCTGCACAGCTACCGCATTCCGTTTAAGGGGCAGATCCTCACCGGGATCGCAATCCTGATCCTGACGGCCCTGCACAAAGAGTGGGGCGGCCGCGGCATCGTGATCCGGGCGGCGCTGATCTGCGCACTGCTGAAATTCCTGGCGCCGACGCCGAAGATCATCGGCCCGGTCGTGGCGATTCTTGCCGAAGGGGCGTTGATCGAGACGGCGATCTTGCTGCTGGGGGCCAGGCCCCTTGCCTACCTCCTCGGCGGTGGGCTGGCAATGCTCTGGACCTTTATTCAGAAGATTGCAAAGCTGCTGTTTTATTACGGCCAGGGGATGGTTGAACTGTACAGTGAAATCCTCAAAACGGCGAATCTCTGGCTCAGCATTCAGGTTGCGCCGCTGGCCTTGCTGGGACTCTGCGCAACGGGATATTTTCTGCTCGGCGGGTTGTGCGGCTTGATCGGCATGAAACTCGGAGTCACGCCGATTGAGCCCGTGCCGCAGCATGGGAAAGCGCGTGCATCAGGCGCTGAAAACCAAGCCGGGGAGCCTTTCGCATTCTCTCCCGCGCGGATTTTCGTTCATCTGTTTTTCGTTGGCGCAGCACTTTTCTGTGCCGGGTTGAATGTTCCGGTTTGCGCCAGCATGTTGCTCTATCTGGCCGCCTGCTTCTTTCTGTACCGGAAGCGTTTGGGAAAGGTCAGAAATATCCGCATCTGGATCCCGGTTTTTACGGTGATGGCGTTGTCGGGCATGTTTCTGCACCGCGGGGACGGCTGGTTCAGCAGCGCCGGACTTTACACCGGACTGGCCATGGGGCTGCGGGCCTGTTTCATTACCTTCGGGGTGCATTTTCTCATGCTCGAATGTGCCCATCCGAAAATCAAGGCATGGCTGATCGGAACCGGCGAGGGGCAGCTTGTGGCGGCTGTCGACACGGCCCGGGAGTGTTTCCGGGCACTGGAAGGTTCATTGAACGGCAGACGGTTTTTTCGCCACCCGGTCGACAGCGTCAAATACCTGATCGGTGTCGGTCTCGGCCTGGAACGGAACATGACCCGGCCGGGGAAGAACCGGGTGTTGATCATGACCGGCGGAGTCAACAGCGGCAAGAGCCGGTTGCTGCAACAATATCTGCAACAGGCCGCCGACCGCAACGAGAGCGTTGCCGGCGTGGTGGCCGAAGCGGTCTGGAAAGATGGCGTCAAGCATGGTTATGACGCCCTGTTTCTTCCTTCCGGGCAACGTTGCCGGCTGTGTCGCAAAGGCGAGGATTCGGAGGTGAAGGTCGGGCGTTTCGGCTTCAATTCCGCCGTGTTCGGCCTGGGTTCAGAGTTGTTGGCCGAAGGACCGGAGCCGACACTGACCTTTGTCGACGAAGTCGGTCCGCTTGAACTCGCCGGCCAGGGCTGGGCGTCCCTGGTGACCGAACTGCTGGCGAGGCGGAATAAACTGCTGCTTATAGTGCGCCGCGATTTAATTGCTGCTGTCGCCGGCGGTTTCAACCTGAACGAGTACACCGTGATCGATGTGGAAGCCGAGGGTTCCTTTGAAAAGCTGGTTCGCTCTATTCACGGCTAAGCCGTTGTTTCTGCGGTGCGCGCTGTTGTCCGCAGGCCTGCACTGCTGCTGTGTCCTGTGGCTGTGGGAGGGTGACTTTTTTCAGTCTTGCCGCCACGCCGTCAGAGCACCGGCGTTGACCGGTTTCAGTATCCTGTTGACCGGTGCTGAACCCTCCCGACAGGAAAGCCCGGTCGGGGCGAGGGCGCACCAAGAAGCGGTCAGCCCGTCGCCGGAGCCAACAGACCGCGTCGAACCCGCCACGCCGGAACCCACAGCCCCGGCGGCTGGGACAAACGAGCGGCTACGAATTCCGCCTGCGGAAAAGGCACCGCCGCACAGTCTGAAGAAAAGACTCTCTCCTGCGGCGGTCGCCGCTTTGCCTCCGCTGCCGGAGCCGGTCCGGACCGCGCCCCGCCAACCGGCGGAACAGCGGGTTGAGCAAAGCGTAACAGCGCGGCCGCAGGAGCAGCTTTCCGCGGTGCCAACTGCAGGGGGAGAGGGTGCTGCAGCGGGTCAACCCGCAACCGTTCAGTCCGCCCACCCGCTTGGGCCGTCTGCGCCGGGCCGGAATGACGGGGAACCGGCAACAGTCCGGGCCGGGGCTGCGGCAGAGGATTATCTGCAGGCGGTCCACGGCCGGATCAAGCGCCATCTCGATTATCCCCGCCGGGCCAGACGGCTGCACCTGAGCGGGACGGTCGGGCTGCGTTTTCGCATCTGCGGCAATGGTGAACTGGACGACAACCGGGTCGACGCCGACTCTCCCCATCCCATTCTGAATCAGGCGGCGCTGCAGGCGGTGCGCAAAGCGGCCCCGTTTCCTCCTCCCGGGCGCGACCTCGAGATCGAATTGCCGGTGGTTTTTTCATTGCGCCGTTTTTGAGTTTTTCGGTTGTTCAGTTGTTGGCGCGGCTGTCGGGGAAGCGGATCAGCAGGACTTCGACCAAGCTTCCGGCCGTCAGTCCGGGGCTGTCCGGAGCGACCGGCAACAGGGCGTCGGCATGCGGCAGATCGTGCATCTGTCTGCCTTTTTGTCGTGGCGCCGGAAAAAATCGGATGCTGCCGGAAATAACCCTGAGCCGGCCCCGGAGGAAGCGCTGATATCTGTTTCCACCCTCGACAGGGGTTGCCAGTGTGGTTTTGAGTCTGGTCGGGAGCGGGTTGCAGAAACCCGCCAGACGGCGGAGAGCGACATGGACAAAGAGTTCGTAGGTGGTCGCCGCCGCAATCGGGGTTCCCGGCAGGCCGAAGACCGGCAGATCGCCGATGGTGCCGAACAGAATCGGTCGGCCCGGGCTGATGGCGACTCTCCGGAAAATGGTCGAGAAGCCGAGCTTTTTCAAGGCCGGTTGAATCAGGTCTCGATCTCCCACCGAGGTACCGCCGCTGGTGATGAGCAGATCGGCGTTCAGACCCCGGTGCAAGTTGTCGTTCAGGGCCGCCGGCGAGTCTTCGGAAATTCCGAGCAGAAGCGGGGCGATGCCCGCCTCGCGCAGGCGCGATGCCAGCATATAGAGGTTGGAATTGACTATTTTTCCGGCGCTGGGCGGCTGCTCCAGATCAAGCAGCTCGTCGCCGGTTGAAAGTACGGCGACTCTGGGTTTCGGGTAGACCTTGAGGCGTGACACCCCGGCTGCGGCGAGCAGGCCGATCGCTCCCGGGTTCAAAGTGGTTCCCGCTGCCAGGATTTCATCACCGGCACGGAATTCCTCGCCGCGGTAACGAATGTGCGCGCCTCGCTCCGGGATTTCGAGCAGGCTTATTCGGTTTTCCCCGGCCTGTGCGGTTTTTTCCAGCGGGACAACGGTATCGCACCCCGGGGGGATCTGGGCGCCGGTGGCGATGCGGACCGTCTGTCGGTGTTCGACCCGCGGGAACGGCAGTTGCCCGGCATAGGTCCGGCCGACGATGTCGAACTCTTGTGGCGCCGCCGGGAGAGCCAGGGCGAAACCGTCCATGGCAGCGGTATCCGCCGGGGGCAGATCGACCTGTGCGGATACGGTTTCGGCCAGAATCTGGCGGCAACAGAGGTCCGCCAGCGCTTGTTCCTGCGGTGCCAGCGGCCAGACGGTTTCCAGAACCTTGGAGACGGCGCTGTCGTAGCTCAGCATGTTTTTCCCCGGGAGCGCTGCCTGCCGTAGCGAGGATTATCCCCGCAAAAAACGTTCAACGATAAAATCACAGATCTTTTCCGCATCGTCGATATGGAAGAGCGGCACATCAAGCTCGAGCGGGGCATCCGAAGCCACGGCGATCAGAGTCGGGTCATGTTCTGCGCCCCGGCAGAGCAGGTCGGAACTGCGCTCCCGGCGGTGGATCTCGATTTTCGGCATATTGCTGCGCTTGAAACCTTCGGTCAGCAGGATGTCGAGATCGCCGCAATACTCGGCAATCGTCTCGGACAGAGAGGGTTCCTCTTGCTGCCGGTTCTGCTTTACCATGGCGACTTTTTCCGGTGAGGTGATCAACATGATGTCGGCGCCCGCCCGGGTCAGTCGCCAGGAGTCCTTGCCTTCGTGGTCGATGCTGAAGCTGTGGGCGTCGTGTTTGATCGCCCCGACCCGGTATCCGCGCTGCTTCAGCCCGGCAATCAGTTTTTCAAGCAGGGTGGTTTTGCCTGTTCCGCTCTTCGCGACAACAGAAACGACTGGTGGCTTCATTTTTTTCCCTTTCCGCCCGGATGAGATCTTCCGGGGTGTTGATGTTCATCAGGTTCTGCTCCCAACCCGGCGGGAAATGCCGGGAATCGAGATCACGCAGCTGGATCTGCGGATAAAAATCTGTGATTCTGTAGCGCTGGCTGCGCAGGAGCTGTTCCATATGCGGGCGACAGCTCTTGTGATAGAGGGCGAAAACCGGTTCGTAGCCGTTCTGCGAGTGCGGCACGACGGCCGCGACGCCGGCGCGGTTGGCGAGCAGGGTTTCGATGATGCGCACATCGGGGAAGGGGATGTCGCAGGGTGCGACAAAGATCCAGTCGGAGCCTGCCGCGGTCAGCCCGGTATACAGTCCGCCCAGAGCGCTGCCGGGGTAGATGTCGGGCACGCAACGAACGTCGGGCCGGCTCAGGTCGGGGCGGTCCCCGGCGATGATCACTTCGGCGAAGAGCCGCTGCATCAATTCCAGCATGCGCGAAAAGAGCGGCCTGCCGTTAAGCTGCAGCCTGGCTTTGTCTTTTCCCATGCGCCGGCTTTTTCCCCCGGCCAGCAGCACGCCGGTAACATCCGGATAGCTGCCGGAGGAGTTTCCTGAAGAAGCGGCAACGCGCATTGTGAAGGCCTTTCCGGGTCAGTCGCAGGAGTCCGTTTGCGGCTTCTGCTGCAATTTCCGTTCATCGGAGGCCAGTATAAACCGAAGCTGGCCGAAACGACAATGATCGATACAGTTGCCGCAATTCCAGCAGTAAACGCTCAGCCCTTCTCCCGCGCTGGGGCTCAGCCCCATGGGACACGCCCGGTCGCAGACGCGGCATTCCCTGCAGTTTTCCCTGATGTTCTTCACGCGGATTTGTCGGCGTGATCCCAGCAGCGCGAGCAAAGCGCCCAGGGGGCACAGGTAACGGCAGTAAAAACGCTTGCCGGTCAGGTTCAGGATCAGCACCGGAACGACAATCAATCCTTCCAGCGTCAGAGTGTGAAAAAAAACCAGCATCATCAGTTCGCGCCCGATCAGTCCCGGCGGCGACAGAAAGACGAACAGCGGCGCGCCCAGAATCATGGTCAGCAGCAGTTCGACCGCCAGAACCACCCACAGAAGCCGGCGCAACAGCTTCCAGTGTTGGTGGGGCGCTATTCCCCTGCGCAGCAGCTTCTTGCCCGCTTCCAGCAGTTCCGACAGGAACGTGATCGGGCAGACCCAGCTGCAGAAAACCCGTCCCAACGTCAGCGCCAGCACCACCGGCAGCACCAGTGCGGTGAGCAGCGGACCGAAGGGCTCACGCGTGACCAGCAGGCTTTCCAGGCCTTCCAGCGGTGAAACGATCCAGAGATCGCCGATGCCGATCGATTGATACCAGCCCTGAATGAAGTTGATATTGAAGAAACAGTTCAGCAGCGGCGCCAGCAGCAGCACCCCGAAAGACCCGCTTAAGACCAGCATGCGCCGGTGTTTCCAGCGTTTCATTGCGGCACCTCCGGCAGCTTGATGGTGGCGTAGATGGGCTTGACGTTGATCGCTTTGCCCCCCTGCTCGCGGGCGACCAGGCAGGCGTTGGTGCAGATTCCGCAGCCGGTACAATAACGCTCGTCAACGTAGGGGCGAAATTCCTCCATGCGGATCGCCGTATCGCGGAACGGGCAGACGTTGTAACAGGTTTTGCACATCAGCATGCTGTCCTGCTTCCAGGACACGCAGGTGTGGCGGTCGATGACCGCCAGCCCCATCCGGGTCTGCCGCTGTTCGATCGGCAGCAGCGCCCCGGTCGGGCAGACATGCACGCACTTCATGCACAGATAGCAGGGGTTCTCCTCGACATCGATGACCGGTGTCCCGGCGTTGAGGCCGGCACTGATGTCCAGCAGTTTGACGCAATGGTAGGGGCAGACCTCGACGCAGCGCCCGCAACGGATACATTTGCCGGGATAGACATGCTCCATGACGGCTCCCGGCGGGCGCAACAGGTTGTCCCGCAGCGGCGGCGCCGCCAGCGTCTTGGACCGGGCGGAGCGGGGAATGAACAGCCAGCCGGCCAGGCCGGCCAGCAGTTTAAGAACATCGCGGCGGCGTTTCCCTTTTGTTCCTGAAGGAGAGGGCGGGTTTGATTTCTCCGGTTTCGATTTTTTCAATTTCATCCTCAACGTGGAAGTAGGTTGCGCCGAGAGCGAGGACGCCGTCGATGCTTTGCAGATGCCGGGTCAGCTTTTCCATTTCGGCGGAAGTCTCCGTGTCGATGACGACAACGGCGTTGCCTTCCTGGTCGACGCCATGGACATCAAGCGCGGGGAACCCGCCGAACTGTTCCAGAACCCGGTCCTGGACCGCCGGGTCGATAGTGACGACAAAACCACCTATGGGCATAGGGTCTCCTTTGATTGAATACAGGCTGCCGGAATCGGCTTCCGGCAACCTGGAAGAAGATCGAGTCGATGTCGATCCTGGGTTAAAAGGGTCGGCGTTTACTGGACGATATAGGGCTTCAGCGATTGCGGTCCGGAAGCCCTCCTGATGCGGCAGGCGCAGATCTTGAACTCGGGCTCTTTCGAACCGGGATCGAAGCTGTCCTTGACGACTTTGTTGATCATGCGGTTTTCATGCATGTCGTGCCAGTAGGCGAAGACCATCCCTTCGACCGGGCCTTCCATGACTTTCGCCGGAAGGGTGACCTTGCCGCGGCGGGATTCGATTTCGACCATGTCGTTCGGTTTGATCCCGTACTTGGTGGCGTCTTTCGGGTTGATCTCGACGTAGGAATAGGGGTTGGCCCGCATCAGTTCCGGAATCCGCCCGGTCATGCTGGTGGTGTGCCAGTGGTCGATAATCCGCCCGGTCGATAGGTACAGCGGCCATTCGGCGTCCGGCTCCTCGTCGGCTCCGGCCTGCGGCCGCAGCCAGATCCAGAGTTTGCGGTCGGCGTGCGCCGGGCCGTAGAACTGGAACGGTTTCTCGTCCTGCGCTTCCGTGGTCGCCATCGGGTCGATTCCTTTGACGAACTTGATGGTTGTTCCTCCGGTGAGGGCAAACGCCTCGGTCGGCGCCGGCCACTGGACGCCGTCCGGCATCTGCTTGAGCACTTTGTAAGTGGCTCCGCGCAGGTCGTTGTCCCGTCCCTTGGTCAGTTTCTGGGTGTATTCATTCCAGATCGCCTCCGGTTGCTCGACATACATTTCCTTGCCGAGGAAGGGTTTGACGGTTTGCAGTACGACCGGGTCGTCGAGATACTTGGCCATTCTGGCGCACCATTCGGTCGCGATCCAGGTCTCCGGACGGGCCTCGCCCGGGGAAGGAACCACTCTGGGGGTGATTTGGCTGCGCCGTTCGGTGCACCCGTAAACGCCGGTTTTTTCGAAATGGAAGGCGGTCGGAAGGACGAGGTTGGAAAGTTCGGTCGTCCGGGTCGGAAATATATCGGTGGTGACGATAAACACGTCTTCACGCGCCATTCCCTTGCGGTAGAGATCAAGATTGGGCAGCGATTGCGCCGGGCTGGTGCAGTTGATCCAGATCGCCTTGATGTCCGCGGAGTTGACCATCTGGAACATCTTGATGGTGTGGGCTCCCGGCTTCGGCGCGATCCGGCCGCGCGGGATGCCCCAGGCGTCCTCGACCTGGTTGCGCAGTTTCTCTTTGGCGACCGGCCGATGTCCCGGGAGGATATGACAGAGCCCGCCCCCTTCGCGGACGCCGCCGCAGGCGTTCGGCTGGCCGGTCAGGGAAAGGCTGTCGGCGCCTTCCCGGCACAGCTGGCCGGTCAGGATATGGAGATTATGGATCAGGTTGTTGGCCCAGACGCCGCGTTTGCGCTGGTTGATTCCCATGCACCAGAAGGTGATGGTGCCGGGGCTTTTGGCGAACAGGCGCGCCGCTTCGCGAATCATATCCGCGGTGATGTTGCCGCCGCAGATTCTGGCGGCTTTTTCCGGACTGTAATCCTGCAACGACTGGCGGTAGGTCTCCATGTCCACCTGGACCGCTTTGCCTTTGCGGAAAACGGCATAAGAGTCGATGAAGTTCGCGTCGTGCAGTTTCTCGTCGATGATGACGTAGGCCATGGCGTTGAGCAGCGCCAGGTCGGTTCCCGGTTTGAACTGCATATGCATGTCGGCGATCCGGCTCGAAGCGGAAACGCGCGGGTCGGCATTGATCACCTTGACCTTGCCCTTGTTGTTCATCTTGTGGCGCATGACCCGGCGGAAGACGACCGGGTGAGCCTCCGCCATGTTGGAGCCGATCAGGAACATGCAGGAGGACTTTTCAATATTCGAATAGCCGCCGATCGGTTCGTCGGCACCGAAGGAACTCAGGTAGCCGCCGACTGCACTGGCCATGCACAGACGCGGGTTTCCTTCGACATTATTGGTCTGAAGGGCGGCTCGCATGATTTTCTGGAACAGATAGGTCTCCTCCGTCAGACACTGGCCGGAGCCGTAGTAGGCAGTGCTGTCCGGTCCGTACTTGCGCTTGGCTTCGGCGAATTTCCTGGCGGCGATGTCGAGCGCCTGATCCCACGGGATTTCCTTGAACGGCTGATCCTTGCGCTCGCGATAGAGGGGCATGGTCAGGCGTTCCGGGTGGGTCATGATCTTATAAAACATCATCCCCTTCATGCACAGATAACCGTAGTTGGTTCGCGAGTCCGGCTCGCCCCGCAGGGCGATCGGCTTGCCTTCGGCATTTAAACCCAGTTGAACCCGACAGCCGGTGCCGCAGAGGCGGCAGGTGCCGCGATGCCAGCTGACGACGTTGCTTGCTTCGGCATTGCCGACGGCAAAGGGCAGATTCATGCCGATATAAGACGCCGCGGTCAGGGCGGCGGTGTTTTTAATAAAGTCACGACGCGATAAACTCATGATTTCCTCCTATCCATGCCCGTCTTATTGGGCCAGAAAACTGTGAACGGTGTGGCATTCCCAGCACGATTGATCCCCGGTATGCTCGCCCAGTTTGTCGGCGTGGCAGGAGCCGCAGGTCTGAGACATGTCGGGAGTCACCTGCAGATTTTCGTAGGTGCCGTGGCACTGATAACACTTGACGTTGCCGATGCCGTGGGTGCTGTCGTACCATTCGTTGTAGACTGAGGGGGTGGTTGTCCGGTGACAATCGGAACAGGCGATCAGCATTTCCTGTTCGCTCAGGGGCGGATGCCCGCCTTGGGTTGCCGCCAGCTGCAAACCGGCGCAGGCCGTCAGGGCCGCCAATGTCGCCACTGCGAATACCGTCAAAATTCGTTTTTTCACTTCAGACCTCCTGTGTGGGGTGAAAGGATGTGGATAGAACCTTTGCGGCCAGGAAAGCGGCAGCCTGGACGTATCGGTGTCTGCGGAAACAACTGATAAAGCCGACCTGCCCTGTTGGGTCCGGCAGGGGACGATCGATCAAGTTTTCAGCCCGTGGCGAGGTGTGAATCGACAGAGCCTTATGACGAATATTTGCAACTCATATGCCAGTAAAAAATCGGGAAATATGACGTAAAAAGGCGCCAGGCGCGGTTGGCGGCGCTACCGGCGGGTAACGCCGGCTGTTGAGGTGTTACGATTCGGTAGTTGATGAGGAAAAAGGTGATAATTCCGTTGCGGGCGGCCGGGGAAAAGACGCAGGCCCGGGCGGAAAGGTGGTTGGCGGCGCCGAACGGTTTTCCGCGGCACCGGATGACCAACCGCAAGCATCGTATTTGCGGCAACAGCCGACGAAAAGTCTGCGGAAAAGGCCGGCGTCAGAGGGCGTAGAGCTTCATTTTCTCCCACAGGTTCTTGCGGCTGATTCCCAGCAGTTCCGCCGCTTCGGTTTTATTGCCCCCGGTTCTGTTCAGGGCATTGAGGATACATTTTTTTTCTGCGGCGGCGACGGCCCTGGCCAGATTGGTTTCACTGCTTTCTTCGATGGTTTCGGCTTTGTCGCAGAGCTCGGCAGGCAAATTCCAGAGTTGGATTTTCGGCCCGGGGGCCAGCACGGTAACGCGTTCCAGAATGTTTTTCAGCTCGCGGACATTGCCGGGAAAGGAGTAGTTTTCCAGCGCGTGCAGCGCTTCCGGGGTCAGTTCGAAAGAAATTCCACGCTCCTTGCCGTAGCGGTCGAGGAAATATTCGACCAGTTCCGGAACGTCTTCTTTTCTGTCGCGCAGAGAAGGAACGGAAATCGGAATCACTTGCAGGCGATAGTAGAGGTCTTCCCTGAAATTTCCTTTTCTGACCTCCTCAGCCAGATTTTTCGTTGTGGAACAGAGTACCCGGACATCGATTTTTATCGGCTGTCTGCCGCCGACCCTTTCGATTTCTTTTTCCTGCAGGACACGCAGCAGCTTGACCTGGAGATCGAGCGGCATATCGCCGATTTCGTCCAGCAGAATGGTGCCCTGGTCGGCCAGTTCGAATTTTCCGACCGTACTCCGGTCGGCACCGGTAAAGGCCCCTTTTTCATGGCCGAACAGTTCCGATTCCAGCAGCCCCGTGGGAATCGCGGCGCAATTGACCCTGATATACGGCTTTGCGGCGCGCCGGCTTTCGTAGTGGATTGCCGCAGCGACCAGCTCCTTGCCGGTGCCGCTTTCTCCATGGATCAGGACGGTTGCGTCCGTTTGCGTCACCTGGCTGACCAGGTTGAGCATGCGCTGCATCGGACTGCTCGAGCCGATCAGCGGTTGCCGAACGCCGCAACAGTCTTCCAGGGAAATGCAGTGCGATTTGATCTCCAGCACATTAAGCAGGCGTTGTACCCTGAAGGTCAAATCGTCCAGATCGAAAGGTTTCAGGATGTAGTCGGCCGCGCCCTTCTGCAGGCAATTGATGGCATCCTTGCTGCAACCGTGAGCCGTCATCAGGATGACTTCGGTGGTCGGCCTCAGCTGTTTGACTGCCGCCAGCAGCTTGTCTCCGCTCAAACCCGGCAGGCGGATATCGGAGATCAGCAGGTCATAATGGTTGGCCCTGATCAGTTCGAGGGCTGCGGCGCCGCTCGGGGTCGAATCGCTGTCCCAACCGTGACTGACCAGGTGGTCGTGGACGGTGATCCGCATGATATCTTCATCTTCAGCAATAAGGATGCGTGTTGTCATTGTTGCTCCTCGGACCTCTCGGTTTCAAGCGGGATACTCAAGGTGAAGCAGGCGCCCTCCGTCGGGGTGTTGCCTGCGGCGATGGTCCCTCCCAGACGTTCGATCAGGGAATAGGATACGGAGAGTCCCAGACCGGTCCCCTTGCCGACCTCTTTCGTGGTGAAGAACGGCTCGAATATTTTATCCATGTGTTCGTCTTTGATCCCCGGCCCGCTGTCGCAGATACCGATATGCAGGGTATTGTCGACCAGACGGCTTGAAACCCTGATGGTTCCTTCCTGGTCACCGATGGCCTGAATGGCGTTTCCGGCAAGGTTCATGATCACCTGCCTCAACGCCTCGATTCCGGTCTTTACCGGTCTGCCGACCCCCAGTTGCAAATGCAGTTCAATATTCCTCCGGCCGATGCAGGTCAGTTCGAGGCACTCTTTGATGACCGCATCGATGTCCCCGGATTTAATCTCCAGAGGCTCTCTGCGGCCGATATTCAAAAGCTGCTGGACCGTTCCCTTGATGCGCTCGATTCCCTGGCCGAGCAGCGTCAGGTAGCGATCCTGCAGTTCGGGTTGTCCTTTGTTTTTCATCATCGTCTGGACGCAGTTCTGCATCCCGCCGAGGGGGTTGTTGATTTCGTGCGAGATGCCGGCCACAAGGCGTCCCAATGCGGCCTGTTTTTCGTTCTGGAACATCTGTTCACGCGTTTCGTCCAGTTCCCTCTGGGAAGACTCCAGGCGGTGACAGAGCTCATAAAAGCGCAGATTGAGAAAGCCGATTTCGTCCGGCCGGGTGGTGGTTGCAGTTTTTTGCTCCAATGGGATGTCCGGATAATTTTCCATCCGGACGGCCAGCAGCTTCAGCCGTTTTGCCACCAGCAGATCGAACAGCAGATAAATACTGATCGAAACGCAGACGATGGTCGCCAGGGCGATCCACAACAGCAGCCGGTTATTATTGCGCACTTCCGCAAAGGCCCAGCCCATCGGGATGGAGACATTCATGCCGCCGCGGATATCGCCCAGTTGGTAGCCCTGTTTGTCGTGGCAGACGAGACAGCGGGAATCGACGTTGAGCGGGGCCATGTAACGCAGGCGGAAGCTGCCGTCGATCTCTTCGATCTCGACCGCTTCCTGGGTCCCGCGACTAAACGCCATCAGGCTGCGGCGCTCGAAATCGTCCGGAGCATTGCCCGGGTTGACCGGCTTCAGGCTGGTGACGTTGAACTGACCCATCCCCGCCCGGGCGGCATACTGGGATAACTCGCGCGTGACCATGGCGGGATTGCGCTTGACCAGCCAGGTTCCATCGGCATCCTGGATTTCTCCCTGTTCCAGAAACGGGTTGCTTTCAACTCCGGGGCTTTTGACCAGGAACAGCCCGTTGTGATCCGCAATCCATTGGCGGGTCAGGCGGATCTGGTTGAACAGCATCTTGGCCTGACGGGTCGCGTGTTCAACGACCAGCTGCTCATGAAAGTTCGAGGTCCGGTAAAAAGTGAAACCGTAGGACAGGCAGATAACCAGGCTGGCCAGCAGAATGATCTTGGTTTTCAACTGCATTGTCGAAACGACCTTTCTTGGATCGCGAGCACCTGCATTTTTTTGCGTCGCCGGCGGACCGCAATGAAGGACAGCGGCGCTGTCCGACAGGCGTTGTTGGCGCCACCCCCCGGCCCGGCCGTGACGCCTGCCGGAAGTTTGATTTTTATCTTGTTGGCGGAATGACTTTCCAACGATCTTACTCCAATTTGCTACCGAACGGTAACGTTAAAATCAGCAGTCAGCTACAGGGTGGTAACAAAAGGCCTCTGCGGATAATCCTATCATGTTGAAAAATAACAATATTTTATCTGGCATACAGGTTGCTGATCAGAATATGCAATGCCAGAGGTCTGCCACATTCTGGAAATACGTCTTTTGTCGAAGGGAGGTGAGGCTATGAGTGAAAGAAAGAAACAGCGCCGATCACGCTGGAAAAGCCCCTGGCTCTGGGGCGGTTTTGTCGGCGCGATCTGTATCATGGTGGTTGTGTTGGCATCAGGCTATATGGTTGATGTGACGAATACCGACAAGTTCTGCGGTTCTTGCCACATGATGGAACCGTTCAAGGCATCCTGGCAGGCATCGGTTCACGGCGGCATGAACCCTCAGGGGTTTGCTGCGCAATGTGTTGATTGCCATCTGCCGCACGGCAATTTTTTTGATTATATAACGACGAAAGCGCGAACCGGAATTTATGACGCCGTGCAGTCGGTGCGGATCGATGCCGCGGAATTTGATTGGCAGGGCAACGCGGAAAAGAACCGTCTGCATTTTACGTTCGATAACGCCTGCCACCGTTGTCATAAGGAGTTGCTGGCTCCGGGAATGCCGCGCGGCGGGTTCCTCGCCCATCGGGATTATATCAACGGTTTTACCAAGAAGCGTTGCACCGAATGTCATCCCCATGTCGGGCACAAGGATACTTGGGATTTTGTTGCGGCCCATTACGAGAAAAAAGCTGGAGATCAATCGAGGTGAACCCAGTCCATACCAAAAAGGAGGTAATGATGAAAACGACTCGTTATTGGATCATCAGCCTGGCCGTCGCCGGGATGGTGCTCTGCTTTTCCCCTGTATTTGCCAGTACCGGGGACCAGTATCTGAATCTGGGGCAAAAGAAACTGGAGTTGCAGCACGGGCTGACCAAGGAAGCGGCGGCCTGTGTCGAATGTCACTCGAAAAAAACCCCCGGGATTGTGGAAAGCTGGAAGCTGGGGAAGATGGGACACGCGTCCATCTCCTGCTACGACTGCCATGTCGTGGCCAAATCGTCACCCATGGCTTCGCAATGCGAAGGGATAAAAGGCACCAAAACCTATATTTCGCCGATGGTGTCAAGCAACACCTGCGCCCGCTGCCATCCGACCGAGGTTGAGCAGTTCCTCAAGAGCGGTCACGCCAAGCTGGCCGGCGATCCGGTGCTTGAAAACAAAGGCATGGATGCCTTGATGTACCACAACGAAGGCGCCGAATTCCTCGGCGTCGGCCGGGACGAGGGACGTAACCGCGCCAGCCGCGAAGCCGGTTGCCAGATGTGCCACGGCGGCCAGGTCGAACTGGGCCCGGATAATAAGCCGATCAACGGCACCTGGCCGGGCGGCGTCGGACACCGTTACCCGGACGGCGGGATCGGCAACTGCACCGTCTGCCATACCCGTCACGCTTTTTCCGTGGCCGAAGCGCGCAAACCGGACGCCTGCGCCAGCTGTCACCTGGGCCCGGACCATCCGAACATCGAAATCTACCTGGAAAGCAAGCACGGCCAGATCTTCCAGGCGCACGGCGAAGATTGGGAATGGGACAGCGCTCCCGACACCTGGGAACCGGGCGATTATACCGCACCGACCTGCGCGACCTGCCATATGAGCGGGATCGGCGAACTGGCCACGACCCACAACATCAACGAACGCCTGAAATGGGATCTGGTGCATAAGCGCAGCGTCGTACGTTCCGGCGAACGCGGCGACGGTGAAAAAGGCGAAGAACTGATGAAGAAAGTCTGCATGAACTGCCACGGCGAAACCCATGTCGATGGCCAGCGCCAGATGCTGCAGAACACCGTCGATCTGTACAATACCTATTGGGACAAGATCGTCGAGATGAAAAAGACCCTGAATGACAAGGGGTTGCTGAAGAAGGATAAATGGAAGGATGGCTTCCAGGAGCTGGAATACTACTTCTGGCACCATGCCGGTCGCCGCGCCCGTCACGGGACCGCCATGAACGGCCCGGACTACACGCACTGGCACGGCTTCTTCCAGCTGTTCCAGATCTACAAGGATATCGAAGATATCTATAACCTGCGGCTTGAAACCGGCGAGATTGAAAAACTCAGCCCGGTGATGAGCACCGGTCCGATCTAGACTCAGCTGTGCGTATCCCTCATGCCCCCGCCGGATGGCGGGGGCATTTTTCAACTTCAGTGCAAATTGTCGAGGAAAACATGAAAAAACTGTGTGTTGCGACCCTGATTGTGCTGGTTTCCATGCCCGCCTTCGCTGTGGTCGAGAGTCTGGGGACGGCCTTCGACCGGGTGGTGGAAATTTTTCAGAGCGCAGAGGAACCCGATGCCATGGACGCCGTCTGGGAGTCGCGGTCCCTGCTGAAAATCGGGGTGTTCGATCATGATAAGGACTATGCGGACTACGCCGCGCACGCCTGTGACGTGGTGGCCGGGAACGGGCTCTCCGAACAGGACATCAGGGTGCAGATCATCGACCTGAAAAAACTGATTGAAACTGAAAAATGGGTGGTGCTGGGCAGCGCCCGATGTCATTGAGCTGCAGCTGGCCCCAATTGCGCTTTCGGCTTTATTTTTGTGAGTTAGCGGAGCCCGGTCCGTAACCGCATTCCTCTAATACCGATTTGACATACGGCGACTTCTGCTTGCCGTACAGATCCTGATCGGTAACGCCTGCGGTCAAAATCTCTCTCTTCAAAGTTTCGTACTCTCTCCGGGCGGCGGGACTGGCGAGCATGTATTCTTTATAGCGCAACTGTTTTGCATGCTCTTCGCTGTCCCGGGCGATGACATGGACGTGTAAAAGGTAGGTTTCGCCATCCATGACCACGGCGCCGTCCTTGCGCGGGCGTTCCGCCGGGAAAGGGTTGGCGCTGATCTGGTCCTGAAATCCCAGTGTCGCCAGGTGTGCCGCGGCAAGGTTCAGATCGCCGTTTTGGTACAGAACGGACAAATCAACGATACCTTTACCACCCACCCTGAACGAGGTCGAGCCGATATGAATCACTGCGAAGCGTTCCGTTTGAATGAAATCGATCAGCGCCGCGGCAACCTTCAGGTAAACCGGTGTCCAGGGCTTGAACTGAGCGTTAATTTTTTGATAGTTAAGGATTTCCATCTGCGACGAACTCCTGCTTGCAGCCGCGGCTGAAGATATCAGGGCACCTGCGGATTTTTGGGCTTGCGCCTGAATATTCGGCCGATTTTCCTTTTGATTCCGCTGACGACGAAAGGCGCGGCCCGGCCGCGCTCCAGCAGGCGTTTTTTCATCATATCACGACGATTGCGCGGCGGCAGGTACTTTTCTTTTCGGTCGACCAGGGACAGCGCGCCCTGCCGACAGGCGGGAATGCAGGCCCCGCAGCCGAGGCAGAGCGTTTGATCCCCGGTCGCGATCCGCTTAGCCGTGACGGCCAGGGCGGCAACGTTGCAGGCGTCGATGCAGAGCCCGCAGCCGGTACAGCGCTGTTCATCGACAGCAACGAGAAAGGGCGCTTTGGCAATGCCGTCATGGTAGCCGGCCTGAACCCCGGCCAGCAGTTCGCAGCAGCAGGAACAGCAGTTGCAGATGAAAGAGGGCTGCAGGCGAATGTTGTCGGTGATGTGGGTCAGGTGCAGTTCGCGTGCCCGGTCCAGCACGGCCAGCAACTGTTTTTCGGTCTGCTGCCTGGCGAAACCGCGGCGGACCAGAAACCTTGCCCCGGCGCCGAGGGAAATGCAGATATCCTCAAGCGGTGCGCCTTTGGCGCAGTCCTGCCCCAGATGATGTTTTTTGTGCCGACAGTAACAGATCCCGACCGCGCCGTAAGCGGCGTTTTTGATGATTTCCCGGGCGTTTTCATAGCTGGTGACGGTTGAAGACACGGGAATCCGGTCCTCATAAACCAGCGCCCGGGTCAATGGTGTTTTGCTGTCGAAAAATTCCCCGGCCATCCCGTTGCGGGGATTCTCGTACAGGTATTCCTGCATCAATGCGGCAATTTTCTTCTTGGGCAGGTCGGCGCGATGCTTCATAAAGGTCAGCTCGAAAAAGCCGATCAGCCCGGGCAACAGCAGAAAATAGGTTGTGCCTTCGTAAGGCAGGTCCATGACCAGGCCTTTTTCGCACATCCGTTCGAGCTGGGGCAGCAACTCGGCCGCGGGAATGCCGGTCGCCCGGCCCAGTTCTTCCAGAGTCGCTTCTTCGAGGGGAAAGCGCGAAGCGATGAAGGCTTCGTTTTCGGCGAACAGCAGGGCGAGGATTGCGCGCAGCTTTTCGCTGTCGGGCAGGCCGACGGGATATTTGTTCAAACGGTCGATCAACGGAACAATGCTGCTTTTGCTGCCGACATGATGGCCCATGGAAAATATCTCCGTTAAAGCAGGGGGCTGTACGCTAAAAGGGAACCGAAGAGTGTGGTCAGGCTTTGCTCATGAAGTTCGCAAGCGCGGCCTGTGCTTCCGGTGCGGACAGCAGCTGTAAAAACAGTTTTCCTTCAGTGCTCATGACGTCCGCGATGTGGTGTCGGTGTTGCCGCTTGAGCAGCGACTTGGTCAGTTGTACCGCATTCACCGGTTGTTCGGCCAGTTGTTCCGCCCTGGCCGTAACCTGTCCGGGGAGTTCGGCGGCCGGAAAGATCTGATTGATCAATCCCAGTTCAAGGGCTTTTCGGGCCGCGATCGCTTCCCCCAGCAACAGCAGTTCGGCGGCGCGTTGATGACCGATCAATTGCGGCAGCAGATAGCTGGACGCCGCTTCCGGGCACAGTGCGAGGGATACGAAAGGCAGCTGCAAGCGAGCGGTCTCGTCGGCGTAGACGAGATCGCAGTGCAGCAGCAGGGTGGTGCCGATACCGATGGCCGGACCGCTGACCTCGGCGACAAGCGGTTTTTGCAGCAGACTGAGGGTCCGCAGAAAACGAAAAACCGGGCTGTCTTCGCCTGCGGGCGGATTGCGGGCGAAGGCTTTCAGGTCGTGGCCGCTGGTAAAACAGTCGCGGGTGCCGTGCAGCAGCATAACCCTGATGCGGTTGTCCTGTTCGGCGGAAAGCATGGCGGCGCTCAGGGTTTCGTACATGGCCGGGGTCAGAGCGTTCAGCTTTTCCGGCCGGTTGATGCCGATCCGCAAAACTCCCCGGTCGGCTGAGGTCGTGATCAGGTCTTGGTTCCTCATCCTTGCCCCGAGCGGCTCAGCTTGCGGATTTGGGTAAAGTCGTCTGCAACCTGTGGCAGCAGGCCGATTTTTTCGAGCGCGGTTTCCAGCTGTTCCGGCTGGGCCAGGAAATCACGGATAAAAACAATTTCGGAAGCTTTGATATAGCTGGTGAACGGCGCGATTTTTTCGGTATCGAATAACTGCGTCAGAATCTCGAAAACGTTCATGCTCAACGGGAACCCGGCGGTCTGTTTTGCCCGGGTCAGGAGTTTGCCGACATAGAAGAGCAGACAACTGTCGACCGATTCGATTGCCTGCCGATGGCCGGGAAGAACGCGCTTATCGCGCAGGGTGGCGAGTTTGACCAGGCTGTCGCAATAAGCGGCATAATTGCGGAAACGTTGCTCCGTCAGCAGGTCGACATCGAGCAGCGGAGTTTGAAATATGCCTTGCAACATGACGTCGCCGGTGACCGCCCAACCGGCGCCGACGAATACCAGGTCGCTCTGCGAGTGTCCGGGGCAGGCGAGAACTTCAAGCGCCAGGTGTTGCGGCAGGCTTTCTTCGACGACGGCGAATTTTTCCGGCAGCGTCGGGAAAACGTTGTCGCTTTCGATGTCGGCGCGAAAGCGTTCGAGAAAAACCGGCGGAAAGCCGATCTGCGTCAACAGTTCGGACATCAGTTCCAGCCGTTCCCGGTGACGCGTAATCTTCAGGTGGTCGCGAAAGGGCAGATAAACAGTCGCGTCGCTTTCCTGTTCAAGCCAGTGCGCCAGGCCGTAGTGATCGATATGACAATGGGTGACGATGACGTGTTTCAGCCGCTGAAGATCCAGGGCTTCGCGCAGATAACGTTTGGCCGCCGCAGTTGGCGGCCCGGTGTCGAACAGGACCGGTTCGCCGTTCAGTTCCATACTGTAGCAGTGTACGGGGCCGACCATATAGGGCGTATCCAGGGTGTGTTGAACGGGAATCATCCGTCTCTCTTCTTGTCTGTCCGGAAGTTAAAAGTCAAGCCCTGCACGCAAGAGCGAAAGTCCCCGCTGCCGGCAGCGGGGACTTGGAATCTAACATATGGAAGCGGGAAAAGAATGCCTGATTTTTCAATTTTTCAACTTCAGCCCCCCGTTTCCTGCGGCTTGTTCAACGGGTATCCGCCTGCGACAACCCGCTTCCCTGCGATCAGAACAGATATTTTTCCGCTGCGATGGCGGCCGCCGCCAGAGTGCGTTTGGCCTGGAGCAGCCCGGCGGCGTCATACTTGCCGAAACGCCGCACGCCGGAGAGAATCATGGTCAGGGTGTCCCCCTCCTCGATGAAGTAGGCGCCCTTGCGCGCCGCCTTGGCCGCTTCTTCCGTGGCGTTGAAGGTGAAAACCTTGACCGCCGCCCGCAGTTGTTCCTGTTTGGCGGCGCTCAGTCCGGCGCTGATTTTTTCCGCCCGCAGCACGGCGCTCTCAATGGCGAAAATCTGGATGGCGATATCCGCGGCGGTCATCAGGATTTCCTGTTCGTCAGCCAGTTTCTCCATGTATTTCTGCACCCCGGCGCCGGCCAGGATCAAAAACAGGGTTTTCAGGTTCTGCAGGGTGGTTTTTTCGGCGGCAAAGGGGAGGGATTCGTCGCTTTCCTCGAAAGACGGGGTCATCAGCGCTTCGAACGCTTTCATCGCTTCGGCCTGCAGCGGCAGTTCGCCTTTCATGGCGCGCTTGAGGATCATGCCGGTGGTCAACAGCCGGTTGATCTCGTTGGTGCCTTCGAAAATCCGGTTGATGCGTTCGTCGCGGTAGTAACGTTCGGCCGCATATTCGCTGCAGAAGCCGTAACCGCCGTGGATCTGCACCACCTCGTCCACGGTCATGGCCAGCACTTCGCTGCAGAACACCTTGGAAATGCCGCATTCCGGGGCATATTCCTCTATCCCTTTCTGGTAGCGCACATAGTAGTCGTCCGCGCCTTTTTCAATGGTCGCCAGTTTTGTGTCGAGCAGTCCGGACAGGCGGTAAACCAGTGATTCCGAGGCGTAAACGGCGGCGGTCATATCGGCGATTTTTTCCTGAATGGCGCCGAAAGAGGAAATCGCGCGGCCGAACTGCTTGCGTTCATTGGCGTAGCGGAGGCCTTCGGCCAGAGCCATTTTGGCCGCGCCGGTGACCATGGCGCCCAGTTTGAAACGACCGATATTCAAGGAATTGAAGGCGATCTTGTGTCCTTTGCCGATCTCTCCCAAAACGTTTTCCACCGGCACCTTGCAGTTGTCGAGAATGATCTGGGTGGTCGAACTGCCTTTGATCCCCATCTTTTTTTCCTCGTTGCCGACGATCAGGCCGGGGAAGCTTTTTTCCACCAGAAACGCGGTGAAGTGCTGTTTGTCGACTTTGGCGAAGATGGTGAACAGTTCGGCAAAGCCGCCGTTGGTGGTGTACTGCTTGGTGCCGTTGAGAATATAGTGCTTGCCGTCCGCGGACAGAACGGCGCTGCTTTGCGCCCCCAGAGCGTCGCTGCCGGAGCCGGGTTCGGTCAGGCAATAGGCGGAACACCATGCGCCGGAAATGATTTTTTCCAGATACTTCTCTTTTTGTGCAGCGGTGCCGTAATAGATCAGGGGCAAGGTGCCGATCCCGGTATGGGCGGCGAAAGCGACGGAGAAGGAACCGCTGACGGCCAGTTTCTCGCCGACCAGCATGGTGGTGGCCTTGTCGAGTTCAAGCCCGCCCTCTTCCTCCGGGGCATCCATCATCAGCAGGCCCAGTTCGCCGCATTTTTGCATGCCGTTGAGGACGTGCTCGAAGTTCTGCGCCTCGATTTCGTCGAAATGGGGCATGATTTCATTCTCGACGAACTGCTCCGTGGTTTCGGCGATGGTCCGTTGTTCGTCGGAGAAATCCTCCGGGGTGAAGATATCCCGGCAATCGGTTTCAGCAATCAGGAATTCGCCACCTTTCAATATCCGTGCGGCCATACTGTTCTCCTTGTTCCGGCTGTGATTATCAGCAGGTTAAAGTTTTTCGAAAATGCCCGCGGCGCCCATACCGCCGCCGATGCACATGGACACCATGCCGTAGCGCAGTTCGCGACGCCGCATTTCATGCAGCAGGGTCGCGGTCAGTTTGGCGCCGGTACAGCCCAACGGATGGCCGAGAGCGATGGCGCCGCCGTTGACGTTGAGGATGTCGCGGTTGAGACCCAGTTCGTTGATGACAGCTAAAGATTGAGCGGCAAAGGCTTCATTCAGTTCGATCAGACCGAGGTCCTGCAGCTCCAGACCGGCCAGTTTCAGGGCGGCGGGGATGGCTTCTATGGGACCGATCCCCATGATTTCGGGCGGAACCCCCCTGACGGCGAAGGCCACGAAGCGGGCCAGAGGCTCGCCACCCAGTTGCTTGAGAAACTCCTCGGAGACCACCAATGCGGCGGCGGCGCCGTCGGTCATTTGCGAGGAGTTCCCGGCCGTGACCGAACCCTGTTGTTTAAACGCCGGTTTCAGGGCGGCCAGCGCCGCCAAGGTGGTATCGGCGCGGACCCCGTCGTCGATGGTCACGGTCTCCCGGGTTTTTTGCACCTTGCCTTTGCTCATGGCGGTTTGTTCCACCTCGACCGCGATGATTTCGTCGGCAAAACGACCGGCGGCAATGGCGGCGGCGGCCTTGCGATGGCTGTCGACGGCAAAGGCGTCCTGTTCTTCACGGCTGATGGCGTATTTGTCGGCCACCAGTTCGGCGGTGATGCCCATGGAAGCGAAAGTCTCCGGCCATGTCGCCATCAGACCGGGATTGGCGCTGTATTTGTTTCCGGCCATCGGTACCATGGTCATCGATTCGGTGCCGCCGGCGATGATGCAAGCGGCGCTACCGGTCATGATCCGTTCGGCGGCCAGGGCGATACTCTGCAGCCCGGAAGAGCAGAAGCGATTGATGGTCATGGCCGGAACCTGGTACGGCAGCCCCGCTTTCAGGGCGGCGATGCGGGCGACATTCATGCCCTGTTCCCCTTCGGGAAAAGCGCAGCCCAGCAGAACATCGTCGACCCGGGCCGGATCGAGCCGGGTCTTTTCGAGCAGGCCGGCAATGGCGGCGGCGGCCAGATCGTCGGGCCGCATGTCCTTGAGTTTACCTTTTTTGGCGCGGCCTCCGGGAGTGCGATAAGCGGCCAGAATATATGCTGTTTTCATCTTTTGATCTCCTCAAGCGCAGGGTTCTCCGATCCGTCCCTGCCGGTTAGTTCCGCAACGGCTTGCCTTTCTTCAGCATGTGTTGAATGCGTTCCGCCGTTTTTTTATTGCCGCACAGTTTGAGGAAGGCCTGGCGTTCGAGCACCAGCAGGTCCTCTTCGGTCAGTGTCGTGCCGGAAAGGACATCCCCGCCGGTGATGACATCGGCGATGATTCCGCCCAGCTGCTCCTCGTATGCCGTGACAAAGCCGCCCATCCTCATGTTCCACAGCTGGCTTTTGATGCTGGCGGCAACGCCGCGTCCGGGAGCGGGGATGTTTTCCGCCGGTTTTGCCGGCCGGTAATTGCCTGCCAGGGCCAGGACTTTTTTCTTGGCGTCGGCGATCAGGCGATCGATATTCATGCTGATGCTGTCGCCGTGACGCATATAACCCATGCCGTCAAGTTCGGCCGCTCCCATGGAGACTTTGGCCATGCCGATCTGGCGGAAGTATTTGAAGATAAACGGCGAAATGTCGGTTTCATACTGCCCGGCCAGGTTCACGGCGCGCAGGCACATCTCCTTGGTGCCGCCGCCGGCGGGGAGCAGGCCGACGCCGATTTCCACCAGCCCCATGTAGGTTTCCGCATGGGCGGCGATGGCGTCGGCATGCAGAGCGAATTCGCATCCGCCGCCCAGAGTCATGCCGAAGGGCGCGGCAACCACCGGTATTTTGGCGTACTTCAGCGCCATGGTCGCTTTCTGGAAGGAACGGATGACCAGATCGATATCTTCGTACGCTCCTTCGGCCATGGCGACGGCGAGCAGCATCAGGTTGGCGCCGACGGAGAAATTGGCGCCCTGATTGCCGACCACCAGGCCCACTCCTTCCTCTTCGGCGCGTTTGATCGCTTTGTGGGTCATGGCCAGGATATCGCCGCTGATCGAGTTCATTTTCGAATGGAACTCGAGGCAGAAGACGCCGTCGTCCAGATCGATGATCGAGCAGTTGGCGGTCTTTTCCACGGTCTTGCCGGCTTTTTTCAGAACCTGCAGGTTGATCTGGTCTTGCGGCTGTTCAAGCGGCCGGTAGCTTTTCGTCAGCAGGTCGAAAAACTCTCTTTGGCCGTTGTCGTTGAAACGGTAGAAGGATGGAGCCTCTTTGAGGATCTGCGGCACTGCGACATTGTCTTGTCCCGCCCGTTTGACGAAGTTGTCGACCCCGATGGCGTCGAACATTTCGAACGGGCCGATTTCCCAGTTGAAGCCCCATTTCATGGCGTTGTCGATATTGACGATATCGTCGGCGATTTCGGGTATGCGGTTGACGGTATAGATCAGGGTGTCGCGCAATGAGCGCCAGGCGAAGTCCGCGGCCTGGTCCCGGCCGTTGACCATCAGGTTGATTTTCCGTGCCGGATCATCGACCGTTTTCACGGCGGCGACAGAGGCGAATTTCGGTTTTTCCGCAGGCTTGAACGCGCCGTCGGTGTAGTCGAAGTAGTAAATCAATCGCCGGCCGTCCTGCCGCTCCTTTTTGTAGAAACCCTGCCCGCTTTTATTGCCGAGCAGCCCGTCCGCAATCATTCGTTCCATGAATTCCGGCACCCGGAAGGTGTCGCGGCTTTCATCCTGCGGCAGTAATTCGTAGGTGTTGCGGCAGATATGGGCCAGGGTGTCGATGCCGACCAGGTCGGCGGTACGAAAAGCCGCGGACTTGGGACGGGCGGTGGCCGGACCGGCGACACTGTCGACCTCTTCAACGGTCATGCCGAGATCGAGCATGTGCTTGACGGCGTTGAAAATCGAGAACACACCGATCCGGTTGGCGATGAAGTTGGGGGTGTCCTTGGCATAAACGATGCCTTTGCCGAGCCGCCGGCCGATAAAGGCGGACAGTTCCTCAACCAGGCGGGGATCGGTGTCGCGACCGGGGACGATTTCCAGCAGGCGCATGTAGCGCGGCGGGTTGAAGAAGTGGGTGACAAGGAAATTTTTTCGCATTTCGACGGGCAGTACCGCGGCCATCTCGTTGACCGACAGGCCGCTGGTATTGGTGGAGACGACCGTCTCGGCCCGAAGATGAGGCGCCAGCCTGAGCAGCAGGTCTTTCTTGATCGGCATATGCTCGATGACCACTTCGATGATCCAGTCGCAATCCCCGACTTTGTCCAGGTCGTCTTCAAAGTTGCCGACCGCAATGCGGGCCGCGTACTCTTTGAGGTAGAGCGGGGCCGGTTTCATTTTCAGCAGACTCTCGCGCCCGGCGTTGACGATGCGGTTGCGGACCGCAGGGCTGTCCAGGGTCAGCCCCTGTTGTTCTTCGGCGGCGGACAGTTTTTGGGGCACCATGTCCAGCAGCAGCACCTCGAGACCGGCGTTGGCCAGATGGGCGGCGATCGTGGCCCCCATGACGCCTGAGCCGAGAACGGCAACACGGTTGATTTGCCTCATTTTTTCCTCCATTGCAGGGTTACGGCTGAGCGTTTTCGCCGTTGCCGTCATCCAGGTAAAGCGCTTCGATTTTTTCCTTGTAAAGAGCGTAAATCTCTTTGCGTTTAAGTTTCAACGTCGGCGTCAGTTCGCCCCCCTCGGTCGAAAAATCGTGCCCGAGCAGGTGAAATTTTTTGATGGTCTGGAACGGCGGCTGCTGCTGATTGAATCTTGCTATCCGCCGGGTGAAAAGATCCTGGACCTTGTGATTGGCCACCAGGTCGTCGACCCCCAGATAGTTGATGCGATGCTCGTGACTGAATTCGATCAGCCGCTCCAGGTTGGGGGTTAGAAGGGCGATCAGGTAAGGACGCTGATCGCCGTAGACGTAGGCCTGGGAGATGTATTTGTCTAGTTTGAGCTCGTTTTCCAACGGCTGCGGAGGGATATTCTTGCCTCCGGCGGTGACGATGATTTCCTTTTTGCGATCGACGATATAGACAAATCCCTCGGCATCGATCTCGGCGATGTCGCCGGTTTTGAACCAGCCGTCCTCAAAGGCGTCGATCGTGCCCTGCTCGTCGCGGTAGTAACCGCACATCACCTGCGGTCCGCGCGTGAGCAGTTCCCCGTCGTCCGCCAGCTTGAATTCGGTCTCCTGCAGCGGTCGTCCGACCGAGCCGAAACGAATTTCGTCCCTGCTGTTCAGGGTCAGGGCCGGACTGGTTTCGGTCAGGCCGTAGCCCTCGTAAACCGGGATGCCGATGATCCACATGAACTCATTGATGGTTTTGTCCAGCGGCGCGCCGCCGCTGATGAAAAATTGCATATTGCCGCCGAAGCGTTTGCGGATATTGCGAAAGATCAGCTTGTCGTAGAGCCGGTATCTGGCGCCGATGATCCCGGTGGGTTGTCTGTGGATATATTTCAGATAGATGTACTCGCGGCCGACTTCGATGGCCTTGTGAAACATCCGGCGCTTGGCCGGGCTCATCAGGTGAACGTTCTCATAGACGCGGGAATAAATTTTTTCGAACAGGCGCGGAACGCTGACCATGGCCGTCGGTTTCACCTCGAGAATATTTTCCACGACATTGCTGACGCTCTCGGCAAAGGCGATGTGTCCCCCGCTCATCAGCACCGCATGATAACCGGCGGAACGTTCGAGCACGTGACTCAACGGGAGAAAACTCAGAAACGTTCCGCTCATCTCGATCGTTCCCGCCCGCAAAAGACCGTACCAGGCGTTGATCACCATGTTGTAGTGGGTCAGCATCGAACCTTTCGGGACGCCGGTGGTGCCGGAGGTGTAGATGATGGTAATCAGGTCCCTGGGGGTGATGGAGTCGATCTGGGTTTCGATCTGTTGCTTTTCGGCGTCCTCGATCGGATGTGATATCTCCGACAGTTGATAAAGGGTATAGACCGGCAGGCTGCGCTCGCCGAGGAAGCGTTCGAAGGAGATCACCAATTCTATTTGGGGGATCTGGTCGCGTACGGCCAGGAGTTTCTCATACTGCACGCGATCGGAAACGAAAATTATCTTGGCACCGCTGTGATTGATGACATAAGCGGCTTGCGCTCCGGTGTTGGTGGCATAGATGGGTACGCTGATGCCCAGGGCACACTGAATGCCGAGATCGGCGATCGCCCATCCGGCCCGGTTTTCGGAAAATATGGCCACTTTGTCGCCGGGGTTCATGCCGGCCTTGCGCAGCCCGCGAGCGGCCATGAGGACGCGGATATAGAATTGCCGGTAGTTGAGGGTGAGGTAGCCGCCGCCGCGTTTGAAACTGACGGCGGGCCGGTCGGCATACTTTTCCGCATTGATTTGGAGCATCTGCGGAATGGAGCGGTACGGAGGAGCTGAATGGGCTGTTTCAGTCATGACCAGTGCCGAAGATAACTTTTACGTTCACGTAATATTAAGAGTCTATAAAATGCTTTCTCAAAACCGTTCGTTTTCGGCCCACAAAAAACTTGGATAACCTGATGTTTCATACCGTGCCGAAGGAGCGGAACGACTTGATGACAGTTATATTTTACTTACTTTTACGTATGGGTCAACACTTTATAAAACATTTTTTTATTTTTGTTTCTCCGCGTCACGGATAGCCCGGCAAGCTGGACAGCCGATTATACCATCTTTATGACGATGCCCGTTTTTTGGGCAGGAACAGGCAGGCGAGCGCCGGCAACAGCAGAATGGCGCCGAGCATATTCACCAGAAACATAAAGGTCAGAAGGATCCCCATGTCGGCCTGGAACTTTAACGGTGAAAAGATCCAGGTGGCCACGCCGATGGCCAGGGTGACACCGGTAAAGACAACGCCGTTTCCGGTAATCGCCAAGGTGTGGAGATAGGCGTCCTGCAGCGTTTGACCTTCGTCCAGATAGCTGCGCAGGCGGCTGAAAATGTAGATGCCGTAATCGACGCCGACGCCGACGCCGAGGGCGACAACCGGAAGTGTCGATACTTTCAGGCCGATTTGCAGCATGCTCATCAGGGCATAGGCAAGCAACGAGACCAGTCCGAGGGGCAGGATGATGCAGAGGACCGCCCGGGGAGAACGGAATTCGTAAAAACAGAGCAGGGTGACGGCGCCGAAAACATAGAGCAGAATCGGGAACTGCGAGGCGGAAACCTCTTCATTGGTGGCCGCCATGACCCCGACGCTGCCGGTGGCCAGCCTGAAGGAAATATTGTCGGTGGCGTGTTCGGCACGGTATTTTTTGACCTGAGCGACGATCCGGGCGATGGTCTCGGCTTTGTGGTCGGAGGTGAAGATCATCACCGGCATGACGCTGCAATCCGAATTCAGCAGGCCGCTGCTGGTCGGAACATAGCCGACCGCCTGCACCATGGAGGAGGAATTTCGCGGCAGCACCCGCCATTTCAGGCTGCCTTCGTTCCAGCCGGCATTGATGACCTTCGCGACACCGGGCAGGCTGATCACCGACTGGACGCCGTCGACGTTCTGCATGTGCCAGGCAAAGCGATCAATGGCGTTCATGATGCCGTGGTCGATACAGCCGTCCGCCGTGGTTTCGGCAATCACGGAAATGATGTCGACCCCGATGGAGAAATGTTCGGTAATCACCTGCGTATCACGATTGTAGCGTGAGTCGGTGCGTAATTCGGGCACCCCGCGGTGCATATCGCCGATTTTGACATCCGCCCCTTTCCACAGGCCGAAGGCCAACAGGATGAGGGCAACACCGATAATGATGGCGGCCGGTTTGGGTTCCGCGGCTCTTTCGAAAAAGCGCCAGACCGGTTTCAGCACCCTGGTTTGCTGATCGACGCGGCGGCGGTAGCGGTGGCCGGTTTTGACGTAGGACAGCAGAATCGGCAGCAGCATCAGATTGGTGAGGATAATCGTTGCCACACCCAGACCGGCGGTCACGGCCATTTCCTGAATGATCCGGATTTCGATCGAACGAATGGTGACGAACCCGATCGTGTCGCTGGCCAGGGCGATAAAGCCGGGGATCAACAGTTGCCGGAAGCTCGCTTTTGCGGCATCGAGGCGGTCGGCTCCGGCCCGGACCTCGGCGGTATTGGCGGTAATCATCTGTACGGCGTGACTGACGCCGATGGCGAAGATCAAAAAAGGAACCAGCAGACCCATCGGGTCGATGCCGTAACCGAGCAGCGGCAACAGCCCCAGCTGCCAGATGACGGCCATCAACGAGCAGCTTAACGGGATGAGCGTGAGGATTCCGGAACGGGTATAAAGAAAAACCAGCAGGGCGGTGACGGCGAAGGCGACAAAGAAAAAGAGCACGACCCGTTGGGCGCCGTCGGCGATGTCGCCGATGACCTTGGCGAAGCCGATGATGTGCACACCGATCTGATCATTTTGGTATTTGTCGCGGATGCGTTCTTCAAGCAGATGCGAGACTTTGATGAAATCAAGTTTTTCGCCGGTGCCGGGATCGATTTCCAGCAGTTGGGCGCTGATGATGGCGCCGCTGAAATCGTTGGCGACCAGGCGGCCGAGAATGCCCGCCTTGAGAATGTTCTGGCGGACTCTTTCCAACCCTTCGGGCGTCGCTTCGAAATCCGCGGGAATGACGTTGCCGCCGGCGATACCGTCTTCGACCACTTCGGTGAAGCGGACATTGGGTGTGAACAGGGAACTGACTTGAGTCCGGTCGACGCCGGGGATAAAGAAGACGTCGTCCGTGGCCTGTTCCAGCACGGAGAAAAATTGCGCGGTGAAGATATCGCCCTGCTCGGCCATCAGGGCAATGAGAATGCGATTGGCGCCGCCGAACTCTTTCTGGTGCTCAACATAGGTCTGCATGTATTCGTGCCGGAGCGGCAGCATTTTGCTGAAACCGGCATCGATGCGCAGGTTGGTGGCGGAATAGCCCATGAACAATGTGACCAGGATGAAAAAGCCCAAAAGCAGCCGGCGGTTGTCGAAGATGAGCCTTTCCAGACCGGAAACAAAGGAAGAGGATTTCATTGAATATCTCCTGCGAATGATCTGCTATTTTCCGAGCGCGATGCCGGCCACGCCGAAATCGCCGACGGCGACGATGTCACCGGCGGGTGTCTGCCGCATGCGGCTGAACCCTTTACGCTCGGGATCCCGGATCAACTCAAAGCTTTGTCCGCGGTCGCGGCTGATCAGAATGGCTCCCTCCAGGCCGGAGACGGCAATGCGGCCGTCGCTTAACAGCAGGCCGTTGGTCAGAGACGCCGCGGTTGCGGTTGCGACCCGGGACCAGTTTTCGCCGCCGTCGTTCGAACGGAACAGGTGCCCGCGCAAGCCGAAGAGCAGGAGCCCTCTGTCGGCGAGGGGCAGAATGCCGAAAAAAGAGCCTTCATAAGCGGGAGACAGCAGGGTCCAGCTTTTCCCCAGATCATCGGAGCGGTAGACAAAACCGGCTTCGGCGGCGATGAACAATTGATCTTCGTTGCGGACGATCTGGTTGAGATGAAAATCGTCGTCGCCGATCCAGCGTCCCGCCCAGCTTTCCCCGCCGTCGAAAGATTCGAGAAACTGCCCGTAGGCGCCGATGGCATAGCCATGCTGCGGATCGAGGAAATAGATGTCGAACAACGGGCTGTCCGCCTCGATGTCGACGTAAACCTGACGCCAGGAGCGGCCGCCGTCTTCGGTTTTGAGGATCACCTGATCATGGCCGACAATCCAGCCGTGGCGGCGATCAAGGAAAAAGACCCCGGTCAGCGTGGCGCGTGTCGGAACCGGGATTTGCGTCCAGCTGCGACCGGAATCCTCACTGATGAGAACATGGCCGCGTTCGCCGACGGCGACCAGGGCCGCACCGAGCCGTTCCAAATCCAGTAACAGAGATTTTTCCGCCAGCGGTGCGATGACGGATTGTTCGTTTGCGGTTGCCGCCCCGGCGGACGGGGAAAATCCCGCCAGAACGAGGCAACAAATCGCGGAGACGAGCAGTTGTCGTATAAATATGGGCTTCATCATATCCGGCTGCCGAAGATGCGGGCACGAAAAACGGCCGAGCCATAACGGCCCGGCCGTCGGGTTGAGGGTTGTCGATAATTCAACGGCGCCCGGCACGCCGCAGTGCGCCCGGGGAAAAATCATCGTCCGTCAGTTGAACATCGAAATCGTACATTTCCGTATCGTTATCCATTCCCAGCGCCAGATACCGGCCGGACTGCAGATCGTAATTGGCTTCCAGGGTGGTCCAGAAAGTCGGTACCTCATAGTAGTTGATGGAGTGGCCTTCGGAAACACGCCAGAGCTGATCGCGGTTGTCGTAAATATCCGCCACCATGATCTGCCAGGAATCTTCGTCGATATAGAATGTCCGTTTTTTATACAGGTGGCGGGCGCCTTCGCGCAAGGTGGCTTCGACCACCCAGACCCGGTGCAGTTCGTAGCGCAGGTATTCGGGATTCAGATGCAGCGGGGTCAGGAGATCCTTGTATTGCACCTTGTCGCTGTGGAGCAGGTAACTGTTGTAGGGAATGTAGATTTCCTTTTTGCCGATCAGCTGCCAGTCATAACGGTCCGGGGCACCGTTGAACATATCGAACTGGTCGGAGGTACGCAGGCTGTCGGCCGCGGTTCCGGGATTGTCGTAGGCCACGTTCGGGGCGCGCCGCACGCGCCGTTGGCCGGGGTTGTAGACCCAGGCGGCGCGCGGTTCGGCAACCTGATCCAGGGTTTCGTGAACCAGCAGCACGTTGCCGGCCAGACGGGCCGGGGCGGTCACTTCCTGGCGGAACAGCAGAATGCGGTTTTTAAGCTTTTCCTCCGTCATTCCCTCCTGGGAATAGATCAGACTGAATTCATCGTCGAACTTGACCAGGGTATAGTCGCCGCCGCGGGTCATCGGCGCCTGGGCGATTTTGCGGGTTGCATGGTCGCCGCGATAGCGCAGCATGTGGTTCCATAAGACTTCAATCCCGCTTTTGGGGATCGGGAAGGGAATGCCGTTGACGGTCCCTTTGACCCCGTCGCCGCCGTTGACCAGTTCGGCGGTCCGGGCCACTTTTTTCGTCATGTCGTAAATGCGCTGGGGAGATGACGCGCTGCGGCGGCTCGGATAGATGTTCATTTTAAAGCTGTCGTAGGCCTTCAGCATGGCCTGATGGCCGACCGTCAGCCGGTTTTTGTATTGATCCATGTTGGCGGGCGTAATGGTGAACAGGATCTTGTCGCCGGCATAGGGGTCCGGGTGGTGCATGCCCTTGGTATAGCCGGCGGGCGGACTGGTGATGCCGCCGTCCCAGGCCGGAATGGTCCCGTCGGCATTCCCGGCCTTTTCCGCGCCGACCGGGGTAAGATCCCGGCCCAGGCGGGCGGCTTCTTCAGCGGAAATCGCGGAGAAGGACTGGCTTGCCAGGCCCGCAATGAGCAGCGTGGGCAATATCCAAAGCAATGCGTTTTTCAGCATAATCAACACTCCCTCTAGACAAAATTAGAATGAATACTTGATGTTCAGGGCCAGAAAGTCGCGGTCGTTGATCAAATTGTAACGCCCGGCGCCGAAATAATCGGTATAGCTGATGTCGGCCGTCCATCTGTTCTGGTAATTGGCGCCCAATCCTAAAGTCACTGCCTTGCGTCCTTCAAGAAAATTCCCGCCGGGGCCGGGAGAATTTCCGTTCACGTCATGCGCCCAGGCAATTCGTGGTGACAGGGTGATCGCGCCGACGGCATTGTTGAAATCGAATTTGGCGACGATGCGGTAGCCCCAGGACGTGGCATCGGCGAACGCGGTTGCCGGTTCTGTTTCCCCGAAATGAACATCGTCGGCAGTGCCGGTAATGCCGTCGGCGCCGGCGGCGATGGTGGCGTTGCCGCTGATGGGGGTGCCGGCGCTGTCGAAACGCAATTCGTCCTTGCTCGGCATGTCATGCACATAGGTCAGGCCGACTTCGCCGACGAGAGTCAATTGATCGGCCCCGAAGGTCGGGCCGAAAAGTTTCGTCGCCGTTGATTGTATCTGGGTCACATCCAACAGCCGATATCCCGGAATGTAAATCGGATTGCCGAGATTGGCTATGAGGTCGGCGGCCGAGGTCGCTATGCCGTCATGAGTCGCGAACTGGTTGTTGAGCGCGTAAAGGTCGGCCAGGGGACCCATGGCCGCGAACAGCAATTCGATGTCGTCGGCCTGCAACGGGACATCGATGCGGTGGGAAATTTCGCCTTGCAGAGCAATCCCCGATTTGGGGAGGACGGTATTGAAACTCATGCCGAAAAGCTGGATGTCTTCCGGATATTCGACCTGGTAACGGGCGGTTTTGGCGAAAACATCGGTGGCGTATGCTGACGCCGCCGTGCTGCCCGCCGTGCTGGCGGTTGCGACATCACCGCCGGACGCGGCATATGCCTGGGCGGTTGAACCGGCAATTGCGGTTGCAGCTTCGCTACCTATGACCGGGGCGTAGGTGGCTATTGCCGTGGAGGGGTCTCCGCCGGAGCCGATGACGCTGGTGATGATATTGGGGGTAACAGCGGCAATGGTTCCGGCTGCGGTCAGGCCGTCGCCGTCGCCGGTCCAGGCGCTGATAACCGGCAACCGGCTGTGGTAATTCATGTAATAGAAACCGAATTCGGTATCGTTCAGCCCCGGAGCATAGACCCGCATGGCGACGCCGTATTGGCCGTCGTCATCGGCGTAGACATCCGCTGTCCTGGGCACGCCCATAAACGTTTCCGCCGCCGGCGTATTGCCGGCGTCGTCAACCGCGCCCCAGCCGAGCATGACCTTGTCGCCGCCTTCGCCGACGAAATCGTTGGTGCTCCAGTAGGAACCGGGCGGATCGATTTTGACTTCTTCCCAATCGTACTGATAAAAACCTTCAAAAGTGATGTTCAGCGTCGGGCTGATCGACGCCGACACCATGCCGACCGGGACCAGGCCTTCTTTCAGTTCGGCGCCGGCGACGCGGAGCTTGCTGACGTCGAAGGGGTTGATGACGTTGATGCCGTTCTGGATGAAAGTGCTTTCCCCCCAGCTGAGAACCTGATCGCCGACACGGATCTGGGCCGGCATTTCGGCAACATTGAAATCCCAGGTCAAATAGGCGTCGAGAAGCTCGGCGTCTTTACCGACCATATCGAGAGCCGCGTCGCGCAAAGGGGTTCTGGCGCGGTCGCCGTCATTGTTTTCAAAATCGTAGAAAGCGGTGCCGCGGACAAAGAGGCCGAAATTTTCGTACTGCAGGGCCAGTTCACTGGTGATTTTCGCCGTGCTGTTGATCGGATCGCCTTTTTCATAATTGAGATTGCCGTCGTCGAAATTCTGGGAATAGGCGTGTCCAGTGCCGTTACTGGTGTCGTCGTTGCCGAAAATGGCGTTGTCGGGGTCTTCCAGCCGCCAGCCGATGCCGTAGGAAAGGGTTGTATCCAGGCTGCCCTGCAGTTTTCCCGAACTGAACTCGAAGGCCATGACCGGGCCGGAAAAACCGGCAGCGCATATCAGCAGCAGAAAAACTGACAGTTTGAATAGGGTTTCCAGCATGATCTTCATGGGTCCTCCTTGACGCGGTTGAAGGTACAATTCATTTCACCTGTAATGGATCTATAGCGGTGCAAAAAAATTCATTAAATCTGAATAGTTGTTTGATGAAACAGAAAAATTTCATCCATACTAGCCTTTTCCCCGGCTTTTCCGCAAGAATAAAAAGCCGTTCTGTCTTTCGGAATGGGACTGCCGGATCGAGCTTTGTCGCTGTAAATATATGTAAAATCGAATTCGGACCGGTTTTTTGATGTCGCCTTTTACGCAAAGGTTAATATGTTATATAACAATGTTATTTTTCTTTGAAGTGAAAAAATATGGCTTTGGGGCCGGCTTGCGGGCACGGGTGGGCTTTTCCCTTGGCGATTCGGGCCTCCCCCCATATAATAAATGTTTGCATCCAGTCGGTACCGGAGGCGAGAGACCTTAAATAATTTTCCGGAGTTTTGAAATTATGAATCATCAGAAATCGCAGTTGTGTTTCAGTCAGGCCAAAGCCGTCATCCCCGGCGGCGTCAACAGCCCGGTGCGGGCGTTCAAATCGGTGGGCTGCACCCCGGTCTTCATAGAAAAAGCGGTCGGCAGTAAAATTTACGATGTCGACGGCAACGAATATATCGATTATATCGGCTCCTGGGGACCGATGATTCTGGGCCACTGCCATCCCAAAGTGGTGGAGGCGATCCAGCGGACGGCAGCCGACGGTGCCTCGTTCGGTGCTCCGACCGCGCGGGAAACGGAATTGGCCGAACTGGTCTGCGCCGCTTATCCGAATATCGAAAAGGTGCGCATGGTGTCCTCCGGAACCGAGGCGACCATGAGCGCCATCCGTCTGGCTCGCGGTTACACCGGGCGCGATAAGATCCTTAAATTCGACGGCTGCTATCATGGGCATGCCGATTCGTTGTTGGTCAAAGCCGGCAGCGGCGCGGCGACCTTCGGGGTGCCGACGTCTCCCGGAGTGCCTGCTGATTTCGCCAAATATACGCTGACGGCGAATTACAATGATCTGGCCGATGTGAAAGAGGTGGTGGCGGTGAATGCGGGCGAGATCGCCTGCATCATTCTGGAGCCGGTCGCCGGCAACATGGGCTGCGTACCTCCCGTGGCGGGGTTTCTGGAAGGGGTGCGCGAACTCTGTACGGCGGCAGGAATCATTCTGATCATCGATGAAGTCATGACCGGTTTCCGCGTGGCTTTCGGCGGTGCTCAGGAGCGTTTCGGCGTGCGCGGCGACCTGGTCTGCCTGGGGAAAATCATCGGCGGCGGGTTGCCGGTCGGCGCTTTCGGCGGAAAACGCGAAATCATGGATCAGCTTTCCCCGGACGGCGGCGTCTATCAGGCCGGTACCCTGTCCGGGAATCCGCTGGCCATGAGCGCCGGAATCGCGACGCTGAAGCTGCTGCAGGAAGAGGGTTTTTATGCGCAGGTCGAAGAGAAGAGCGCCTACCTGGAAAACGGGTTGAGACAAGTGGCGGGCAAGGCGGCGACGGCGACCTGCCTGCAGCGGGTCGGCGGCATGTTCTGCACCTATTTTCAGGCTGGCCCGGTGCGTTCCTTCGCCGATGCCGTGCAAAGCGATACGGAAGCTTTCGGGCGTTTTTTCCGCAACATGCTCGAGCAGGGCATCAATCTCGCGCCTTCCCAGTTCGAAGCCGGTTTCATGAGCATTTCCCACTCCCGGGAAGATCTCGACAGAACCATCGGCGCGGTTGAAAAATCCCTGGCGCTGCTTTAGCTGCTGCTGGATACCGGGCTGTTCCGGCACCTAGAAAGCGGTTGACTTCGCCTGGGTGCTATGGTACTTAAAGTCCGCTTTTACGGTGGCTTGCACACCGATGGCTCCTCCTGATGGCCGAAGATAAACGTCAATTATTCAAGAGTCTCGGATTTTTATCCAGCGTCGGAATCTCCCTGGTCGCGGCCATTTTGATCGGCCTGGCCATGGGATATTATCTGGATCAGTGGCTTGACACGCGACCCATGTTCACCCTGATCATGATGCTGATCGGTATTATTTCCGGGTTTCGCAACGTTTATATCCTCACCACGCGGGAATTGAAGCGTCAGGAGTTGGAAGAACGGAAGTCCGGCGACGATCATGACCTTCCGGGATGATAGACTGCTGGAGCAACTGGCTCTGCGCAATTGGCTGGTGCTGCTGGTGCTGGTGCTGGTCAGCCTGCTGTGGCGCTCCGCAGACATAACCCTGGGGGTTTTGGCCGGCGGCGTGCTGGTCATCATCAATTACCGTTGGCTGGGACGCTCTCTGCTCAAGGTTTTGAGCAACCCGCAACGGGGCGCGGACAAAGGCTTCAGGCTCAACTATTTTTTTCGCCTGCTGTTTATTGCCGGGGCGATTTATTTGCTGCTGATGCGCGGGGGCGTTCATCCCCTGGCGCTGATCGCCGGCCTGTCCGTGGTCGTCATCAACCTGCTGATAACAACGCTTATGCGCTTATATTGACGTTCTGAAAACAGGAGAGTTCAAACATGACCCATCCATTTTTGTTTCTGCAGTGGATTGAGCAGCAGTTGAATCTGCATCTCGGCGAACATGTCACCTATACATGGTTCGTTATGGCGGTGCTGATCCTGGTTGCTTTTCTTGCCTCACGCACGGTGTCGCTGATTCCTTCCGGAGTGCAGAACCTGATGGAAGTCGTAGTCACCGGGATTGAGGGTTTGATCGAAGAGACCATGGGCGAGGAAGGCAAGGCGTTTTTTCCGCTGATCGCCAGTTTTGCCCTGTTTATCCTGGTCAGTAACCTGATCGCCCTGATTCCCGGGTTTTACCCGCCGACGGCCAATCTGAATACCAACGCTGCGTTGGCGCTGATCGTTTTTTTCATGACCCATATCGTCGGGTTTAAAAAGCATGGGATCGCTTATTTCAAGCATTTCATGGGGCCGATTATCTGGCTGGCGCCGTTGATGTTCGTTATTGAAATCATCGGCCATCTGGCCCGCCCGCTGTCCCTGACTCTGCGTCTTTTCGGCAACATGTACGGCCATGAGGTCGTGTTGATGATTTTCCTCGCCCTGGTGCCGCTGTTTCTGCCGATACCGATGATGCTGATGGGGGTTCTGATCGCCTTTATCCAGACTTTTGTTTTTACTTTGCTGGCCATGATCTATATTGCCGGCGCGCTGGAAGAAGCGCACTGATTGCTGTTGTTACGCTTTTCACAGGGGTGAAAAGTCAGTCCTATATCATATAGGAACAATCGAAACTTTGGACGGAAGGAGAAAAAAGAATGGAATTTTTTGCTTGGTGTATGCTTGCCGCCGGCCTGGGCATGGGTCTTGGTTCGGTTGGTACCGGTATCGGTCAGGGGATTGCAATCCGTGCAGCCTGCGAAGGCGTCGCCCGCAACCCCGGTGCTTCCGGTAAAATTTTGACCACGATGATGATCGGTCTGGCCATGATCGAGTCCCTGGCGATCTACGTTTTCGTTGTCGCCATGATCATCCTTTTCGCCAACCCCTTTACCGAGCAGGTTCTGCAACTGATCGCTCACTGAAATAAGGTTGTTGGTTATCGCCGTGAAAGGGGGCGCTCTCAAGCAGGAGAGCGCCCCTTTTTTTGCCTCTGTGCGGACCGTTCTTGAAAATAACAGGGTTTTGAAATTATTGAGTTTTTCTTTGATTATGGAAAATCTCCTTATTTTTAAGGGATTTTTTGTTGCAATAAATCGACGATGAGGGTAGTGTCACCGCCTGTATGATAAAAATATACATCAGTGGGTGTCGTCCCTTACGTCGGTCATCAAATAAAGAACAAGCTCAAGGCCCTGCCACGAAGTTGCCCGGATTGTTCAAAAGCTCACCCCCTGATCGTTGCTTATATTTGATTCGATAGCCATCATCAAGGAGTGCTCAATGCGTAAGATCCTGTTTTTTTCAATTCTGATGCTTGTTTTGCTCTGGAGTTCGCAGGCTTTTTCAGCCGGCTTGATCCCCGCGCCGGAGACCTGCCTTGAATGCCACGAGGATGTTGTGTCGGCTGAGCATTTCGCCGCCTCGGCCCATGGCGCCAACGGCTGTCTTGCCTGTCATTCCGACCTGACCGATCTGGAAGCCCACATGGAGGGCGAACAGATGCCCGGACCGGTCGATTGTTCCCGCTGCCACAAACAGGAATTCAAAGACTATTTCGATAGCGTTCACAACTTCGATCATCCGAACATCGATTTGAGCTGCACCGATTGTCATTCCGATATTCACAGCGTGCAATTGTGGAAGGGCGACAAGCGTCAGGCCAATGCCATCTGCGCCACATGTCACAGCAGCGCAACCGCGGAATACAACACCTCGATCCATGCCCAGGGCGTGGCTGGCGGCAACATGGACGCCGCGGCCTGCATCGATTGCCATGGCCTGCACGCCATTGCGTCCCTGGAGGATATGGACGCCAAGGGACGGGCCAATTTCAAAACCGAACCTTGTATGAGTTGCCATGCCGACGAAGAGATGATGGAGCGCAATCATGTCTTTCCGGTGGCGGTCGATACCTATCTGGAAAGCTATCACGGCAAAAATTTTCATCTTGGCTATCCGGAAAAAGTCGCCGGTTGCGCCGACTGCCATACGGCCCACCAGGTTCTGCCGAACGGGGATCCGAATTCAAGTCTGAGCCCCGACAATCTGGTCGCCGCCTGCGGCAAGTGCCACGAAAATTCCTCGGCACAGTTCGTCAAGTTTTATTCCCACGGCGATATGCACGATAAGGACAACTATCCGATCCTGTATATCACCTATATCGCCATGACGATTTTGCTGGTCAGTACCTTCGGTGTGTTCTGGCTGCACTCCCTGATGTGGATGTTCCGCGGCTTTGTGGAAAATCGCGAGAAGAAGAAGCTGCTGGCACAGGGAAAACATCTGCATCAAATCAAGGACCCGCATAAGATTTACCGGCGTTTCCGCCCCGTGCATATTTTCATGCACCTGCTGGTTATCGTCAGTTTCCTGTTGCTGTCGCTCACCGGCTTGCCGTTGAAATTCGCGGACCAGCCCTGGGCCAAGCTGCTGATGGCGTTTTTCGGCGGGGCCGCCAATGCCGGTACGCTGCACCGCGTGGGGGCCGTGATCACCTTTGTCTACTTCGGCATGGCGCTGTTCATGAGCGCCAAGTTCCTGTTCAAGAACCTGCAGTATCCGGCGGAGCTTTTCAAACGTCTGTTCGGTCCCGAGTCGCTGTGTCCGAGCCTGCGCGATATCCAGGATGTCACCAACACCGTACGCTGGTTTTTGTTCCTCGGGCCGAAGCCCACGTATGATCGCTGGACCTATTGGGAAAAGTTCGATTTCATTGCCGTCTTCTGGGGTATGTTCGCCATCGGCGGTTCCGGCCTGATGCTCTGGTTCCCGGAGTTTTTCGGGGCGGCATTGCCGGGCTGGGTTTTCAACGTCGCCACGATCATCCACTCGGATGAAGCCCTGCTGGCCACCGGTTTCATTTTTACGGTGCACTTTTTCAACACCCATGGTCGTCCGGAGAAGTTCCCGATGGATTTCGTTGTGTTTAACGGCGAATTGCCCAAGGAAGAATTTATGGAAGAACGCGGTGATCAGTGGAAGCGTTACGAGGAGGAAGGGATCCTCGAAAAATACGAGATTGAGAAGCCGAGCGGCGCGCTGTACGATTTTATTCTCAAGGGCTTCGGCTTTACCGCGGTCCTGATCGGGGTCGGATTAACCCTGCTGATGATTTATGCTTTCACTGTCGGCGGCCACCATTTATAGCCTCTATCTTCCGTTTTGAGTTTGAATTCCGGGGCTGCCGTTCGGCAGCCCCTTTTTGCCGGAGTGGAGATGTCGTTCAAAGAGTATTTTTGGCCGTTTATCGCCTTTGCCTCCTATATTGTCGGCGGTCTGACGACGTTTGGCGGCGTGGTCCTGATTCTGATGATGCGCGGCAAAGATTTCATGGGTCTGGGGGAAGGGCATACGCTGGGGTATCTGTTTGTTTGCGTCGGATTGATCCTGTCGATTCTGGGCGTGTTGATTATGCGCATTGTCAGGAATCGGTTGTAGAAACCTTGCGAAAAAGCGGAGTTAACGTTTCGGATGTGGCTTTTCACGGCGCTGGAAAAGTAGCCGGCTTGCTGCCGACCGCAGCTTCCGACTTGATGACGGAAGGCGAACAATCGTTCAGCTGCAATTGCTTTGGCCGGTGCGCTGCTCTTTGTGCAGTTTTGACGTGACCTTTTCTGTCCTCAGCGCTTTTTCAGTTTCGCTGATAGAGAATAAGTTTTGACCTGTCTGGATGGATAACGAATAAAAATTTGCATTTTCCTGTTGATATCACTCCCGCCCGCTGTTCCCTCCTTAAGGCAGACTAAAAATCGTTGCTTATTCTTTATTGGAATGATAAAGTTTTTAAGCTTCGCTGTTCATTCAATTCCCAGTAAAACCATAAATGATCGGTTTCAGCCCGGCCGTATCGGCCTGAGCCCGCGGCCTTTATTTTGTGATTGTCCTGCGGTCCAAGGAGAAAAGTCAGATGGCTGATCTTACCCATATCCCGAAGGCTTTTTACACAGGAATCACTCGCAGCCGGATCTCGATGATCGGCGCAATGGCCGTGACGATCACCTTTCCCTTTTTGCTCGGCAGTGTGCTGTATGACGTTTTTCTGCACATCGACAATCCCTATCTCAGCGGATTTATTTATATGATTCTGGGACCGGCCTTTATTGCCGGCCTGGTTCTTGTCTTTGTCGGCCTGTTTTTCGCCAGGGGCAGGGAGGAAGTACGGCTGTTCACACTTGCATATCTACGGGAGAAACTGAGTGATGAAGACGGCTGTACCCGGCTGCGGAAGCTGGTTTTTGTCGGTGTTTTTCTCACCTGCATCAACCTGTTTGTGGTCGGGGTGCTGGCCTACAGCGGCTATCATTACATGGAGTCCAATGCGTTTTGCGGCGAAGTCTGTCATGTGCCGATGACCCCGGAATATACCGCGTATCAAAATTCTCCCCATTCCCGGGTTGCCTGTGTCGATTGTCATATCGGCTCCGGTGCGTCATGGTTCGTAAAATCGAAAATTTCCGGCGCCCGGCAATTGTATGCTGTGGTTGCGAACACATTTTCCCGTCCGATTGAAACCCCGGTGCATGGTTTGCGTCCGGCGCGGGATACCTGTGAACAGTGTCATCGCCCGGAAAAGTTTCACGGCGACAAGCTGGTCATCAAGCATAAATACCTGGAAGATGAGACCAATACCCATGTCCAGACCGTACTGTTGCTGAAAATCGGCAGCGCCGGCGATAAAACGGGGGATTCTCACGGCATTCACTGGCACGTCGCCCCGGAAAACGAGCTTGTTTATCAGGCTGCCGACCGGCAGCGCAATATTGTCCCCGAAGTTACACAAAAAACCGAAAACGGCAATAGCAGGACCTACCGGTCGTCTACAGCGGATGAGCAATTGGCGGAAGCCGAGGATTTGCAGCAACGGACCATGGACTGTATCGACTGTCACAATCGCCCCAGCCATATCTATTTATCCGCCGCCCGGGCGCTGGACAACAAAATCCTGAGCAACGCGATTCCTGCGGCTCTGCCCTATATCAAACGTGAGGCGATGACGGCGGTGACGATTGAATATGAAACCCAGGATGAAGCGAAGATCGGGATTGCCGCCCATTTGACCCGGTTTTATGAAAACGCTTATCCGCATATTTTGGCCGACGGAGGGGCTTTGGTTGAGCAAGCTGTTGCCGCTGTGCAGGCTGCTTATGTCGAGAATGTTTTCCCCGAAATGGGCATTCAGTGGGAGACCTATTCGACGAATATCGGGCATGCCGATGAACTGGGGTGTTTCCGTTGTCATGATGAAGATCACGAAGCGGAAGGCGGAAAGGTCATCTCCATGGATTGCGACAGCTGTCACAGCATCTTGGCGGAAGAGGAGAAAGACCCGGAAATTCTGAAAATGCTGCTTGGCGGAGATTAAATTTTTTGGACCGGCAAGCCGGTGTTTTTTGGGGGAGTCGCGACAAGGAGAAGCTCTGCCTGGAGCACGGGCAGGGCTTTTTCTTTGCCCAGATTCCATGAGTGGTTTACACTGCATCACCATTGGCAAATCAAGGCGTTGCGGGTTATTCTCATTTTGATATGAAGTTTTGTCGAATCGTTTTAAAAAGGAGTCTTGCATGGCGGAGATAAGGGAAAAGTTCTGGCTTGACGCCGACAAAGCCGTGTTGGTGGTCATTGATGTTCAGGAAAAACTGGCCCCGGCCATGGACCGGGAGCTTTATCGGCGGTTGGTGTTGCATACCAAGCTGTTGATTGAGGGTTGCAAGGCCTACGATGTGCCGATTATCGCTACGGAACAGTATCCGAAAGGGCTGGGACATACGGTTGCCGACCTGCAGGGGGCCGCGGAGCGGAACCGGATTGAAAAAATCGCCTTCAGCTGTTGCGGTGAAGACAGTTTCATCGCAGCATTGGAAAAAACCGGCGCCCGGCAGGTGGTGATCGTCGGCATGGAAGCGCACGTTTGCGTGTTCCAGACGGTGATCGATCTGCTTGATCGCGGATATGTTGTGCATTTGGTCAAGGATGCGGTCAGTTCGCGCTTCAGCAGCGATTATGAAAATGCCGTCAGCACGGCGGCCCGGGCCGGGGCGGTGATCACCACGACCGAAACGGTCCTTTTTCAACTGGTCAAAGTTGCCGGCAGCGACGGTTTCAAAACCGTATCGAAGCTGGTACGGCAGCGCACGCCCTGATTTCCGCCCATGTCTCAGCTTGTTTTGATTCTGGCCATGCTGGGCGGCGGCGTCGCGGTTGCCGTACAGCCTTCGATCAACGCCCGTCTGGCGGAGAAAACCGGTTATCTCCAGGCGGCGACTATTTCTTTCGCGGTGGGAACCCTGGTGCTGCTGTTGCTGTCTCTGGCCAGCCGGCATGGCAGCCTGAGGCGGGCTGCCGAAGCTGAATGGTGGCAGTTGAGCGGGGGATTCTTCGGCGCTTTTTTCGTCACCATAACGATTGTCGCCGTGCCGAGGATCGGCACCACGGCGGTTCTGGCCTTGACCATTGTGTCGCAATTGGTCGCCGGGCTGGTGCTGGACCACTATGGATTGTTCGGCATGCGCGGCATTCCTTTTGATCTTAAACGCACGCTGGGCGTCGGTTTGTTGCTGATCGGGGTGTTCCTGATTTGCAAACGTTAAGTCCCGACGCGCTTCAGTCCTGCCAGAAATACCCCATCGGGTCCTGCTGGATGGTGGTCAGCAGACGGCTGAATTCGAGGGTGGGAGGCGTATTCAGGTAGATTTGCCAGTAATCGCCTTTCTGATGATGCAGGCTCCACTGTTTCAATTCGGGGGTATAGCGGATTTTTGCCATCGGCAATTCGCGATGTTGTTCCGGATCGTCGCTGCGACGGCGGATTTCGTAGATATAAATCTGCCGCGCTTCGATGCGATAACGCACATGGCGCGGCTGGTATTTATCGTTGGCCGTTTTGATGCAAAACTCGTCGAGCAGTTTTTCCGCCTGTTTTTCCAGCAATTGGGGAATCTCCGAGTTCCTGACCTCTCCCAGTCGTGATTTTGCCGTCACTGTCGCACCTTTCTAGATAACGCCCTGCAGCGGCCCGCCGGCGGCACCGAGGGCATCGACCTGTTTTTCAATGTCGGGATCGTCGATCAACGGCGGGGCATGGTGCGGCTTTTGCCGTGCATCGATTATCAGGGCGCCCCGGCAACCCCAATGCTTGGCCTGGTCAAAGCTGTCGATCCCATAGATGTCCGCCGCCGGGTTCGAACGGGTAAAGCAGACCCAGAGCCAGTTGTTCAACGTTGCCGCGCAGAAGGCGCTGTCATCGACAACCAGAATTAACGGAAAGGCATTGATCGGGTCCGCATGGGTGTATTTCCGGCTGAAACGCAGCAGATCGGGGTCCCGGCCCGGCAGATACTCTTTGCACGGCGGTCCTGAAACGGCGAGGATTCCCGGCAACAGCACGTGCGGCGCCTTAAAACCGCGGGGCAGGCTCAAGTTTTCCGGAAGTTCGGTCGGCAAAGTGCGTTGCGGTCTGCCGACCGCGGCCATAACCACTTTTGACCCCTGATTCAGAGCATGACCGCTGTAATCCAGGGTGTCGATGGTGGTGGCCGTCTGAAAATGCAGATCGTTGCGCCAATCGATCCGTTCCAGCAGGTGCCGCAGGAATTCCGGAATCGCATGAACATCGAGTTGCGGATTATCGTTCTCGGCAACGATCAACAGGTATTTGGCCAATGACAGCTGGCCCTGCCCGAGTATGGCGTTGGCCTGGGTCAGCAATTCCTGCGGTTTTTCGAGGGGGTTGTAAGGGGTGTAGCGTTCTCGTCCGATGGCCAGCAGCAGAGGGTGGACTCCGGCCGCGTCGACGGCGTGAACGGCCTTGACGCCGGGCAGGACTTCAGGGATAAGCGCCCCGGTCAGTTCATGGATAAAAGCGCCGAAGCCGGTGTCTTCCTGGGGCGGGCGACCGACGGTGGTGAACGGCCAGATCGCATCAGGGCGATGATAAACCCGCTCCACCCGGATCAGGGGAAAATCGTGGGTCAGGCTGTAATAGCCGAGGTGATCGCCGAACGGACCCTCGGGTTTTTGTCGTTTCGGATCGATGGTGCCGCTGATGACGAAATCGGCTTCCGCCGGCAGCGGCAGCAACCCCCGGGGCTGGACCAGGGGAATGCGGTGCCCGCCCAGCAAACCGGCGAAAGCCAGTTCCGGCATTCCTTCCGGCAGGGGCATCACGGCGGCAACGGTCAGACTCGGGGGGCCGCCGATGAAAACATTGACGCGAAACGGGCGGTCCAGTTCCAGTGCTTCCTGATGGTGGACCCCGATGCCGCGATGAAGCTGATAATGCAGTCCGACTTCCCGATCGGGCAGGTAATCATTGCCGGACAGTTGAACGCGGTACATTCCCAGGTTGGAACGGCGTAGGCCCGGCCGGCGGCTGCTTTCCGTATAGACCTGGGGCAAGGTGACGAACGCCCCTCCATCGTCGGGCCAGCTGGTGATCCGGGGGAGGTCCCGGAGGCTGGCCTGATGTTTCAGAATCGGCGCGGTTTTAACCCGGCGCGGGACCAGGTGCAGGGCGCTGAGCGGCGCCGTCAAAAATGCCGAGGGTTGCCGCAGGAGGGATTTCGGCTCCAGTTTGAGATTGACCAGGGTTTCGACCTGACGCAGGGTATCGCGAAAAAGGAAGCGCAGCCGGTCCAGGGTGCCGAAAAGGTTGGCCACCGCCGGGAAACGACAGCCGGTCAAATTGGTAAACAGGAGTGCCGGGCCCTGGTGTTGATAGACCCGGCGCTGGATCGCTCCGGCCAGCAGATATGGATCAATCGGTTGCTCGATGCGAATCAATTGAGCGTTGCGTTCCAGGTCGTCAAGAGCTTGACGCAATGTTTTATAGCCCATGGAGTCAGCCTTGTTGGGGGGTAATGAAAGGGAGTTATACGTCAGCAACGGGGAAAAGGCAATACGGCAGATGATTGCTGCGGTGGTCATTCGCACCCGGAGCAAAAAAGAAGCGCTTGGAGTTCTGCTGGAAATGAATTATAAAATCATGGATTGTCAGATTGTACTTTGACGCGAATCCGGATCAAAGATACTTCCATGCGCATTAAACTCGTCATCCGTTATACAGCCATTTCAAGCCTTATTTTCATGGTGGTTATGTCGATCTCCGCCATGCTGCACATCAACAAAGTGCAGAAGAATTTTGTCGAGAACGCGATTTTCGAAAACGATGTCCTGGCCGAGATTATCCTGCGCGACAATTATCATCTGATGCTGGAAGACAATCGCGAACAGCTCCAGTTGATGATGGAAGAGATCGGCAAGACGCCGCGCATGCAGAGAGTGCGGATTCTCGGCCGCGAAGGCGTGGTCAGTTTTTCCAACCACAAATTCGAGATCGGAACGGCGCTTAATGACAAAGACGAAAGCTGTTCCTTTTGTCATGTTGAAGGATCGGATGCCCTGGTCGATGCTCCGATCGAAAAACGCAGCCGGGTGTTTTCCGTTGACGGCGGCCAGTTTTTAGGTATTACCAGGGGGATCTACAACGAGCCCAACTGCTATACCGCAGAGTGCCATGCGCATCCGCCGGAGCAAAAGAAAATCGGGGTGCTGGATATGGTGGTCTCCCTCAATCATATGGCTGATCTGGCTCACGCGCACCATGTCGACGTGATTACCTCGACCACCGTCATGCTGATCATTCTGTCTTTCGGGCACTATTTTCTGACCCGCAAATATATCTGTAATCCGATCGAGGAGTTGCTTGACCAGACCCAGGCATTGTCCAAGGGCGAACTGTCCGCCCGGGTCAAGAACCTGCCCAACGATGAACTGGGCGAATTGGGCCAGTCGTTCAACACCATGGCCGAAAATCTGGCCCAGGCGCAGATCGAACTGAAAGAGTGGGGCAGCACCCTGGAGCATAAGGTGGAGGAGCGGACTGCAGAGATGCAGGAAATGCAGGATCAGCTGTTGCGTTCGACCAAGTTGGCGTCGATGGGGGAACTGGTGGCCGGGGTGGCGCACGAAATCAATAATCCGCTGACCGGGATTCTCATGTTTGCTTCGCTGTCGGCGAAAACCCCCGATCTGCCGCAACAGGTGAAAGACAATCTTGACCTGATCGTTTCGGAAACCGGGCGCTGTGCCAAAATCGTCCGCGGGCTGCTGGAGTTCGCCCGGGAATCGATCCCGGAGAAACGGCCCGATTCGATCAACCGGGTGATCGAACAGACGCTCGAACTGGTTTCGCAACAGGCGATTTTTCAGGATGTCGATATCAGTTGCCGTTGCGCCGAGCAATTGCCCGATCTGGAAATCGATGCCGATCAGTTGCAACAGGTATTTTTCAATATGTTCATCAACGCCGGACAGGCCATGCCCAACGGCGGTGCGTTGACCATCACGACCCGGCTGCTGGAAGCGGAAAAGGCGATTGAAATCGTGGTGGAGGATACGGGGACCGGCATCAGCAGGGAAAATCTGGAGCGGATTTTCGATCCCTTCTTTTCGACCAAGTCGCAGAAAGGTTTTGGCCTGGGATTATCGGTTTCTTACGGAATTATCCGCAACCACGGCGGTCAGGTGGATGTACAGAGCGTTGAGGGCGAAGGCACAACCTTTACTATCCTCTTGCCGGTCGAGGGCGATTTGAATAACCCCGAGGCAAAAGAATAGCGCGCTGTAAACAGGGGAGAGCCACTTCAGTGCTGGGTGTGATCTTTAACCGAGATCCCCAGCTTTTTCAGCAGGGCCTGGAAGTTGGGCCGCAGCATGCCGGTTTCTTCAGCCGCTTTGGTGACATTCCAGTTGTTGCGTTCCAGCGCCGCATAGACAAAGGCTTTTTCCACGGGTTCGACCGCCTGTTCACGCACCTTTCGTTTGACTTCCTTGAGTTCTTCCGTATTCATCGGCGCAACGATCTCTTCGTCCGCGGCATCCAGGTCCTGGGTACTCGGCAGTTCCAGGCTGTCGCGTTGAATAAGGTCGCCCTGGGTGAGAACCACGGCCCGTTCAATGATGTTTTCCAACTCGCGGACATTGCCGGGAAAAGCGTAGTTATGCAGCGCCAGATGGGCATCCGCCGACAGGCCGGTGATCTGTCTGCCGACATCTTCGGAAAACTTTTTCAGGAAATAACCGATGAGCAGCGGGATATCCCCGATACGTTCCCGCAACGGCGGCAGATCGATCGGAATAATGTTTAACCGGAAAAAGAGATCGTCGCGAAAGGTGCCTTCCTCGACCATTTTGTCCAGACCGCGGTTGGTGGCCGCAATCAGGCGAATATCGATCGAAGTGGCTTTGGTGCCGCCGATAGCGGTCACTTCACGTTGCTGCAGGACACGCAGCAGTTTGGCTTGGGTGGCCAGGCTCAGGTTGGCGATTTCATCCAGAAACAGGGTGCCGCCGCTGGCGACGGTAAACAGGCCCGGCTTGGACTGGGTCGCCCCGGTGAAGGAGCCTTTGACATGACCGAAGAGTTCGCTTTCAAGCAGATTTTCGGGTAGTGAATTGCAGTCTACGGCAACAAAAGGTTCTTCTTTGCGGCTGCTGTGGTTGTGGATGGCGCGCGCGACCAGTTCCTTGCCGGTTCCGCTTTCGCCGGTAATCAGCACGGTGCTGTTGGTCGGCGCAACCTGCAGGATGCGCTGAAAAACTTTTTGCATGGCCGGGCTTTTGCCGACGAAAGATTCATCGATCATTTCATCGGGAATCCCCTCTGAAATGACTTCGGATTCGAGGTTGAGAACGCGTTTCTGGACCGCCGTCGCAACTTTTTCCAGAATTTGATCGGGGAGAAAAGGCTTGGTCAGATATTCGAATGCCCCGTTTTTCATCGCCTCGACAGCGGAATCGACGGTGGCAAACCCGGTAATAATGATAACCGGTACGCTCGGCTGCAGCACCTGGATGGTTTTGAGGACTTCAATGCCGCTCATGATCGGCATTTTCAGGTCGCTGATGACGACACTGAACTCGCCTTTCTGCAGCTTTTCCATGCCGACCTTGCCGTTTTGCGCGAGCTCGACCTGATACCCTTCCAGGGTCAGGGCTTGGCGCAGTCCTTCACGGATGACGGCTTCGTCATCGATGACAAGGATTTTATGTTGCGTTTTATCGTTCAAGGTCTCTACATCCCCCGCTGGCGTTAACCGAAAGATTTATATATGTATTTTATACTCGAGTGAGCTCTGATCCATTGTCCGAACGATGCTGTCCGGGCCTCGGGGCACCTCATTGCCCGTCGGTTCCGCCTCTGCACTGCCCCGCTCAAAATAAACTAACTAGTGAATTTTCAAAGCGATTAATACTAATAAGGGAGAAAGAAACAGTCAAGAACTAACTCATCAGGCAAAGGAAAAGGGCGTTTTCTGTGGAGCGCAGAAAACGCAGTGAAAACATGAGTCCAAAGGTGGCGGAGAGGCAGGAGGGGAAGGGTGGATAAATAAAATATGCACCGGATAATTATGCCTATTGTCGGGTTGAATAAGATAAAATTGTTAAAAAACAAATAGTTGAGATTTTATTTTGCTTGATCGGCGCTTTGGGCGGGGATATTTTCTGTATAGAAAAATTATTCATCAGGTCGGTGGAAAGTCAGGAAGCTTTGCGATTGATTTTAAAAAACCCATGAAAAACAATGGGTTGAAAATTATTTTTAGTTTCTTTCCCGGTTTTGGCATAACTCCTGTATGGCTCTGGGCAACAGATCAAACATACATGGAGGCCCGGATGCAATATATGACCCGTCAAATTATCCTTATGACAATTGTTTCAGCTTCGCTGGTATCGGTTGCCTGTGCTGCCGCCGCTCCCCAGGATCAGGGTGGATCATTACTGTTGACCCTGTTTATCGGCTTTTTTGCCCTGATCGTGGTTTTCCAGCTGGTGCCGGCCTGTATTCTTTTTATCGGCATGTTGCGTGGACTTTTCTCGCGTGAGCTGAAAAGCGGGAAAAAAGAATCTCAGATATAAAAATAAATTTCAGGTGGAGGCGGCTAATGAACGGTTTGTTGATAGCGAATAAAGACCGGGCGGCACGCGAGCAGATGGCGACATTGTTCGAAGATGACGGCTATCATGTGGTGGCGACCGATTCCGTAGCCAATTCGCTGGAAGGGATTCTGGAGAAGACGATTCAGGTCGTGCTGTTGAGCGGGTCCTTCGACGAGCAATATGTCGCCAAGTTTGTCCCGCTGTTGAAAAAATGTAATCGTAACCTTTCGATTATTCTGGTTTCGGACGAGATGCCTCTGGAACTGGTGCGGCGAATCCGTAAGGAAGGGATTTTTTACCATGCCCTGGCGCCGGCTGAGAATGAAAGCTGGGATGAGATCCGCCAGGCCGTTGGCTGCGCTTTTGAAAACTATCAACAGCAGCAGCGGATCGGCAGAAAAAGTTTGCGCAAGGACGCTTTGCTGCAGGGAGCCAAAACCGTCTTCACCTCGCTGGCGCTGATTATGTTGCTGGTGCCGCCGGTGAAAGCGGCCGATACCGGCGTAACCTACAACAGCGGCTTGCTGGTGCTGTTATTTGTCGGTTTTTGCGCTCTGCTGATCGTGGCCCAATTGGTGCCGGCCCTGTTGATGCTCTTCGGAATGACGAAAGAGGCCGCGACAGGCGTTGCCCGGCGGAAGGAGATTGGCGGGCAGGAGCAGCGCTGAAAAAATACGGATTAAATGACGGCGGCAACAGATTGGGCCAGACCCGTAAGCGGGTCTGGCTTTTTATGTTTTGGGGCGAAAAAATTCAAAAAAGAATATAAATAAAATATTCACCGTGAGGTATACTGTATACAATTATTATGCTTTTAAAAGATTGATGTTTCTCAACGGTTTAGGATTTTTGAGAGCGAATTTGAGCGGAAAAAGAGAGGTTTTTGTGTATGAAATATATATACAGTTGTTCCTGACTTTTTTCCTCTGCTTTCGTTGGGGGATTGAATTATCTTCTTTGATAACAGCTAGTTACATTTTGATAAAAAAATATCATATGACTGGCACAGCCTCTGCAATCAATCCCGCGAATCATATTCTACTTTTTGTTGCGGGAGATACGGGATGAAATTGCAAAAGTTTGTTGTCTTGCTGATTGTCGGCGGTGCGATGTTCTTGGCCTCCGCCGGTATCGCGGCCACCGGGTCGGCCGATGAAGGCAGTTCCTTATTGCTCAGTTTATTTGTCGGGTTCTTTGCATTGATCGTCGTTTTTCAATTGATTCCGGCTTGTCTCATGTTCGGCGGGATGGTCAGGGGATTGTTCAGAGAAAAGAATGTGCAAGAAACCGGTTCCAATGTGAAGAATTAACACGTATAGTTTCGCAATGATTTTTTATGTAGAACCCTCGTTCTTCTGAAATTGTTGCATTGCGTTAAGCGGTTCATCCCCAAAATGCCGGGAATGAACGCATCCAACTTTATTGAAGGAGGTTCCCATGAAAAAGATCACCACTCTCCCCATGTCCCTCGCCCTGCTGTCGGTAGCGGTTACACCCGCTCTGGCGGTCGACACCGGCAAAACCTACAACAGCGGTATTCTGGTTTTGTTGTTTGTCGGTTTCTGCGCTCTGATTATCGTTGCTCAACTGGTTCCCGCAGTTCTGGCCCTGCTTGGCATGACCAAGGAGGCTGCCAAAGGCACCGCGGGTAAAAAACTTGCCGCTTCGGCCAGGAAGCACTGATTTCATTTCCCTGAGAGGTTATTGTCATGCTCGATTTCTTTATGAATGTCGGTTATGTGAAGCAGATCTATACCGTCGTTGATTATTACACCTACATCAAGGGCCTTGAGTATCTGATCTGTTTGCTGCTGTTCACCGTTTTTCCAATGTTCTTCCGTTACATCCATCGTGAAGACGGCGAGTAAGCATTCCGGACGGATGAACTGTTTTTTAATTGCTTTGCCGGGTGTTGCACCGCCACCGGCAAAATTTTTGAATTAAGGAGTTTAGGCTATGGTAAATGCCGGTAAGCAACTCATTTCAGGGCTGGGAGTCCTCTTGGTTTCCGTTGTCCTGGCTGTGGGTTGTTATGCAATGGATTATTTCCCGGATGAAGTCGAGATCGATGTATTGGCCGATCTCTATGAAGGGGTTGTCTTTGACCACGCCATGCACGTTGAGGTGACGGAAGACTGTTCCGACTGCCACCATCATACGACGGGCACCGGGGTCACCAACGAATATTGCGCCAAATGCCATGCGGGTGATGAAGAAATGGATACGGTATCCTGTCAGGACTGCCACTCTGCCAATCCCGTGTCTGCGGATAACTTTCACACCAAGCCGGAAAAGTTCAAATATCATGACGATCAACCCAATTTAAAGGCCGCATATCACCTGAATTGCCTCGGCTGTCATCAGGACGTCGGCGGACCGACCGGCTGTGAAGACTGCCACGCAAAGACTGAGGCTGGAGAGAAGTATTATCGTTCTGGAGACTTTGCCCCTAAAGCAGATGCTCACCAGGGTTCGGGCCACTGATCCGCAGTGAGAATCAAGGGATAGAAGGAGATATCGTCATGAGTAAAATATCACGGAGAAAATTTTTAGCCGGCACCATGGCCGGCGGGGCGGCCGTCATGATGACCCCGGCGAAAAAAGCTCTGGCCGCCGGGAGTTTTGAAGGCTTTCCCGAAGGCATGGGGGTGCTGGTCGACCTGACCCGTTGCGTCGGTTGCCGTACCTGTGAAGCCGCTTGCAATAAGGAACAGAACTTACCGGAGCCGGCCAAGCCGTTTGACGACTATTCGGTGTTCGATGAAATTCATCATGGGCAAAAGCGCCGGACAACGGATAAAGCGTATACGATCGTCAACCGCTATGACGTGCAGAACAGCGACCAGCCGTTGTACCGCAAAATCCAGTGTAACCACTGCAACGAGCCCGCCTGCCTGACGTCCTGTTTCGTCAATGCTTACACCAAGACCAATGAAGGTGCGGTTATCTACAACGCCAAGGTCTGCGTCGGCTGCCGGAACTGCATGATCGCCTGTCCTTTCCACATTCCCGCGTATACCTACGGCTCGGCGATCAATCCGCTGATCAAGAAATGCATCTTCTGTTACGACACCCGGCTGAAGGAAGGCAAGCCGCCGGCCTGTGTCGAAAGCTGTCCGCAGCAGGTGATGACTTTCGGCCGGCGTGAAGAACTGCTGCAGATCGCCCATGAGCGGATTCGCAAGAATCCGGGTAAATATGTCGACCATGTGTACGGCGAAAAAGAAGTCGGCGGTACCGGCTGGTTCTATATTTCCAGTGCGCCGTTCGAGGAAGCCGGTTTCGATACCTCGCTGCCGAAAGAACCGATTATCAACAACGTCAAGGATTTTCTCGCCATCGTGCCGATGGTGCTGGCCATCTGGCCGGCCCTGTTCACAGGTTTCCACCTGCTGTCGACCAAGGGAAAGTCTCATGGACATGATGATCACAGCCACGATGGGCAGGAGGGCCACTGACAATGAAAAAGTTAATGACTTATGGAATCAAGCCGCATGACGCGGCGCTGAAAGCGGACGGCCAGAAGTGGAGCCTGATGGAGAAACTGCTTCTGGGCCTGACTCTCGACCAGTATATTGGGCAACTGGTGCGCAATAAATTCAACTGGCTGTTGGCGATCATTTTCGCCATCGGCATTCCGGTCATCATTTATCGTTATATTTTCGGCCTGGGTGTCGTTACGCATTCTTCCTACGATTATCCCTGGGGTTTGTTTCTCGGCTTCGGACTGTTCTGCATGGTGCCGCTGTCGGCGTCGGGATTTATGCTGGGAACGACGGTGGAAATTTTCGGCCGGCACGATTTCGAACCGATCGAGCGCCTGGCGCTGTTGAACGGTCTGCTCGGATACTTCTTCGCGGTCGTTTATCTTCTGGTCGACCTCGGCCAGCCCTGGCGTTTGATTTACCCGATGTTTGTCTCCTGGGGACCGGCCGCGGTTCTGTTCCTGGTCGGTTGGCACGTCGCCACCTATCTGTCGGTTCAGGTGATGGAGGTTTCAACGGCATTTTTCGAATGGATCGGTTTCCCGCGCGGCTATGAATTCATCCGCAAAGGGACCGTCGGACTGACCGTATCCGGGATCATTCTTTCGACCCTGCATCAGGGGGCCTTGGGGGCGCTGTTCGTGTATGCGCCCGGAAAAGTGCACCCGCTCTGGTATTCATCCGCGTTTCAGTGGATTCATTTCTTCACCTCGTCGATTCCGGCCGGTCTGTGCATGGTCATCTGCGTCAGCACCATTGTCATCCTGACCATGAAATGGCGTTGTGACGACCGCTTTATCGACAACCTCGACCGCATTACCATTTCATTGGCCAAAGGAGCGGCCATGGGTCTGATCACCTACCTGTTCATCAAGCTGATCGCCGTGGCGCATGATAACGAATGGGCTTACCTGGTGACCGGTTGGGGCGCCTGGTGGTTGTTTGAAATGCTGGTCGGCGTCTGTCTGCCGCTGTTCCTCCTGTCTTACGGCATCCATCACAAGATAGTGTTGCTGTGTCGCGTCGGGGCGTTCATTACGGTGTTCGGTATCCTGTTGAACCGCCTCAATACCGCCCTGATCGCTTTCAACTGGCGGCTGTACCAGGAAATTCCGCATATGTGGGAGGTGATCATCAGTATTACGATTTTCGCCATTTACGTCACAACCTATCGGTTTATCCTTAATCGGCTGCCGATTCTGTATAAGTATCGGGCGGAGGCCGGTGAGGCGACTCTGGCCGCTGAGCAGAGCGAAGGCGTTGCCGCCAAAGCTTGATGCATAGAGTGTCTTTATGGCCGGCGGGTTGAGCGTTTCACCCGCCGGCTTTTTTCCCCATACGGACACTGAGAATTTGCGAGGACCTCATGTTTGATAATCTGATCGCCCGGGCTATTGTGCCGGTTACAATCGCAGTGACTGGCTTTGTCATTTTTGGTTGTCTGCTGCTTTATACGTTTATCAAGAATGATATGACGGCTGAAGCGACGCGGCATCTGAACGGGGCCGCCAGAACAGTTGCCAATGCCACGGTTTCCGCCATGATGGAGGATAACCGCAAGGCGATCCAGGATATCGTCACCAATGTCGGCACGCGATCGGATGTCGAACTGCTGAAAATTTATGATCACCAGGGACACGTCCGTTATACCGGCCGCGAAGCTCCGGAAGCCCTCAGTCGGATTGTCGACGGCCATGTCGCGGGGTTTCTGCGGGCCGAAGCGGAAGCCGATTTGCGGGCGCGCCATAACGTCGATCATGACAAGGGTCATGTCGCCGTTTCTTTCCCTATTTTGAATGAACCCAAATGCTCTACGGCGGCGTGTCACGCCCACGGTGAAGATCAGCGCATCCTCGGGTTTTTGAGTATCGGAATCTCCAGCGAGAGCCTGGAAAAGACCCTTGCGCTGCTTAGAAGCCGGATGATAGTTTTCAGTATCATGGTGCTGTTTCTGACGGTGGGCGGGGTGGCCGCTCTGTTGCGGGTGAACCTGTTCGTGCCCATTCTGAGGCTGACCTACAATGCTGAACAGGCCGCCCAAGGGGTTCCCGAAACGGAATTGCCGAAGTCCGATCATAAATTAGGCAAGCTGAACAAAAATTTTCGTCTACTGGTTAAACAACGTGATCAGGCCTGGCAGGACTTAAGGGCCAGTGAACACCGAGATAGTAAAATTCATGACGGAACCGACAATTCAGGAACCGGAAGAAACTCCGTTGCCGGATATCAATCCGTTGGTGAAGCAGGTTCAGGCGAAGATAAAAAAGTTTGAACTGCTGTCCAGCACCGGCTTGTGGGTTCTTGCGCTTTTTACCGCTCTGAGTATGGGCGCGTACCGCAATTTCGCTTTTCTTCCGCCGTTAAGTGAAGAAATCCGGGCCATGCTTGGTGAGGGGCCGCCGGTTAGGTACATCAACTGGGCGCTGGTGATGTACGGCTTCTCCGCGATTATCCTGGTATTGACCAATATGGCCAGCGATAAAAAGCCGCGCGGCGCTTTGGCGCACTTCGGTTATCTCGGCGCTTTTTATGGGTTTTATCATTTTTCCGAAGGCTTGCAGGAAAATTTCTGGGCGATTTTCGCCGTCGGTTTGACGATCCTGGGATTGCAGAGCTATCACGTCTGGAACTATTATCATGAAAGGATTTACGAGCAGAAGGAGATCCTGGAGGAGTTGAACAAGCTGGCCGAATGAGGCCGGGAAAAGAATAACTGCATAGCATTTCTGTTAGATATTAAAACCCGCTTGGTCAAGCGGGTTTTTTGCTGGGGAAAATGTTCTGGCGACGTCTTTCAGGTTAAGGAGAAATCGCCATTAATTCCTGAATTCATCAGGGGTTGTTTTTCCTGGCGATACCGCGGACAGTGCGTTTGACGAACGCCGGTGCTCCGGCCATGGGGGCGTCGGTCAGGTGATCAATATGGAACCCGGCCCCTTGTATGGCTTTGGGAGTGTCCCGGGTCAGCCGGCAGTCGCCGGCGCAAAAACTCCACAATGGTTCGATGCGTTGCTGCCAGGCTCTGGTTTTCGGATGTGCGGAAATGATATGTTCCAGAAAAATCAATCGTCCGTCCGGGCGCAGCAGGCGGTAAATTTCTTTCAGAGCGGTCTGCTGGCAGTGTACGGAACACAGCACCAGGGTGGAGACGACGGTGTCGAAAGAAGCATCGGGCAGGTCGATCTTTTCCGCCCGGTCCTTTCTGATTTCGACATCGCGTTGGTAGCGAGCGCTGTTCCCGGCGAGGACTTTGCGCATCTGCCCATCCGGTTCGCAGAGCACGATTCTCTTTGCCTGTTCAGGATAATGATGTAGATTGACGCCGGTTCCGGCGCCGATTTCAAGCAGATCTCCCCGGGCGAATGCGAAAAGTTCTTGCCGCCATGCGGAGAGACAGCGCCGTTCGGTTGCTTGCATGGCGAAGTCGTACGCTTTGGCGATCAGATAAGAGCGTATTTTTTTTATCGGCATCGGAAAATCCCGTAACATTGTGTCGTCGGTGGCTAAGGTGGACTGTCGGTTGTGCCGCAGGGTCTTGTCGGACCCGACAGCTGCCTAACTTCATCATCGGGACGTTGGCGGATGTTTGTCAAGGTCCGGCGTCATGCTGTTGCAAGGAAGAAAGGGCGGTTGTATAGTCGCGTGATGGATGCTTTAACAATCGAGAACCTGCATAAATCATTTGACGGCAAACCCGCGGTCAAGGGTGTCAGCTTCAGTATCCGCCAGGGGGAGATATTCGGCCTGCTCGGTCCCAACGGGGCGGGGAAAAGCACCACCATTAATATGATTTCCGGGGTGGTCAGAATCGGTTCGGGCCGGATCAGCGCCTTCGGGTACGACAACCGGAAGGACTATCGTTACACGCGGCGGATGCTGGGCGTGGTCCATCAGGAGATCGTCATCGATAACTTTTTTACCGTTGACCAGGCTCTGAAGCTGCATGCCGGTTATTACGGGGTCAAGGATGATCCCGCCTGGCGAAATCTGTTGATTGACCGGTTGGGGCTGGCGCCCTATCTGCACAAAGTGATGCTCAAGCTCTCCGGCGGCCTGAAGCGCCGCTTCATGATCGCCAAGGCGTTGATCCATCGGCCGCGCATGCTGATTCTTGATGAACCGACGGCCGGGGTCGATGTGGAATTGCGCCATGGCTTGTGGGAGTTCGTCCGTGAGATCAATCGCCACGGGACAACGATTCTGCTGACGACTCATTACCTGGAAGAGGCCGAGCAGATGTGCGACCGGATTGCCATCATGAATCATGGGGCATTGATTGCACTGGAGGAAACCCATGATCTGGTGCGTAAGCTGTCCAACCGGCAATTACGCCTCTGGCTCAGACAGCCTCTGACTGCAGTACCGGATGGCCTGGAACATTACGCACCGCAATTGAAAGAAGACGGGAAGATGCTGTCGCTCTGCCTGCCTGCCGGGGAAAGCGCGGGAGCGATTTTGGGGCAAATCTGCAGGCTGGATCTCGACGTCAGAGATTTTGAGACCGACCAGAGCGGACTGGAAGAAGTGTTTATCCGCTTAACCGGACTGAAGGGAAACAGGCATGGTGCCGCGGGTGAATAAGTTTTATTCCTGGTTGCCTTTTGTTACGCTGTTGCGTAAGGAAGTGCTGCGTTTTACCCGGGTTTCAACCCAGACTTTGCTGACGCCGATCGTGACGGCGTCGCTTTATCTGTTCGTCTTCGGCGCCACCCTGGGCGATCGCCTGAGCGTCCTGGAGGGCTTCAGCTACGCGCAGTTCGTTATTCCCGGTCTGATCATCATGGGGGTGATCAACAATTCCTTCGCCAATACCTCGTCCTCCCTGTTCATGTCGCGCTATCTGGGCGGTATCGTCGATCTGCTGGTGACCCCGGTCAGTCCGCCGCAATTTATTCTGGCCTATACCCTGGCGGCCATGATCCGGGGGTTACTGGTCGGAATGGCGGTCTGGATCATCTCGACCTTCTTTGCGTCCCTGCCCTGGTCTTCCCCGCTGTTCGCCGTGGTGATGGCGATGATCGCCAGCTTTCTTTTTGCCCAGTTCGGGTTGATCGCGGCCATTTACGCACATAATTTCGATACCCTGTCCATGTTCAGTAATTTTATTATTCTGCCGTTGATTTACCTTGGCGGCGTATTTTATCCGGTTTCCATCCTGCCGGAACCATGGGGAACCTTTTCCTACCTGAACCCGCTGTTTTATCTGATCGACGGTTTTCGGCACGCGATCATCGGTGTCGGAGATACCAGCTATTTAATCGCCTTCGGGGTGAGCGCCCTGCTGGCCGCCGGACTTTTCGCCTGGGCCGCCTGGCTTATCGGTAAAGGTTATCGGCTGCGCAGCTGAAAGGAGAACGGAATGCTGTCAGGGGAAAACCGCTCGGCTTTTAATGCCTTTTATGATGCTGTCCGGGACGAGTCTCAACTGGATAAAAAAACGACAGTTCTGGTCGGGCTGGCTGCGGCGCTGAGTTGCGGCTGCGAACCCTGAGCCGAACATTACCTCGGCGTGGCCGGGGAATTGGGGATCAGCAGCAAGGAAATCGGTGCAGTTCAGGGGATATGCATGGCTGTTTCAGCGGGCCGGATCAATGCCCAGATGCGTACGATTGAAAATAAGAAAATTCAACGCTAGTTGAGCTGCTCAATTTGCTCGACTTGAGGGGGATGAATTCAGGAAACATGCCCCATCGGGGCTGAGCGTTTCTATCCGCAGTCCTGCATGCTTTCAGCAAGTCACGGCCGGCTTGCCCGGAGGCAAACAGCGGGTTACCGGAATCGCCACTTGACGAACGGGAGATTTCAGCCGACGATGCGGGATCATTTGGTGCGGGTCGTCAGTCGGGATGGTTTGCTGTGCGGTGTCGCTGCGGTGACGACGCAACTGGTGCGGCGGATATGTCCAGCCAGCTGAAGATAGCGCCTGGTATCTGACCGCTTCGGAGCAGGTGCCCGCAAGTGTGGGGCTTGGAGTTGAGTTGGGAAAGGATGGGCTTGTCAGCAGTGCCGGTGGCTTTCCGATTCAGGCCGTTCCTCGTGCAGCAGGAAAGCGAACCGGTTTTCCATTGCGCTTGCCGGCGGGAGCGGTGCCGGTCGGCCTCGGGAGCAGAAAGCGGCAGGAGTGGCGCGAGGAAACGCGTCCGTTTGAAATTATGTGCGAATACTGCCGCGCAATGTATCAGTTCGGGTCGGATGAACTGGAAAAAACATTCAACCGCAGGGAATAAAAAGGCTTAGAATGTGTTTAGAAAGCGTCCGGGAAAGGCGTTGAAAAGAAACGCTCCGGGCCGTCTGTAGAGGGCGCTGACCTCCCTTTTTTCTTCAACTGAACCGGTATGTCGCGTTGGCCGGATTCATGACTTTAATAGTCGGGAAAATGAAAAACCTTGAGGTATTAGAGCATTAGAAAATCAAACATTGTTTGATTAATCCGGGAAGCTGCCCCCGGCCGGCAAAACGCTGTTCAAATGCACCTGTTCAAAAAAAAACAATTTTCGAAAAACGCTGTAATTCCAAACTAAAAGCAGACTACAGAGGTCAAGTTAATTGCATACAGTATACTGTATTTTTTACTTGACATGTTGTGGGGAAGTATCCTAATTTTCGACACGCTGTGGCGGATTTTATCATCCTGATGTGTACAGCAAAACGGTGCAATTTCTTCAATGGAAGGAGCGGTTTTTATGCTTGATATTTATTTGCCGATTCTTGTCGTTATCGGCGTTGCCGTCGCTTTCGCCGTCGGGTCGGTTGTCCTTTCCCGTCTGATCGGCGTGAAGAAGCCCAGCGCGGTCAAGCTGGCCCCTTATGAGTGCGGGATGCCGCTGATCGGTACGGCGCAGGAGCGTTTTTCAATTAAATTCTATATTGTTGCAATGCTTTTCATTCTCTTCGATATCGAGGCTGTTTTTCTTTATCCCTGGGCAATCATATTCAAGAAGCTGGGGCTTTTCGGTTTCGCTGAGATGGGCGTTTTTATCGTTATTCTTCTCGTCGGTTACATCTATGTATGGAAAAAAGGAGCTCTGGAATGGGAGTAGAGCAACCCAAGACACTCGGCAGCGGTTTTATTACGACGAGCCTGGACAAACTGGTTAACTGGTCGCGTGCAAGTTCCATGTGGCCGATGACGTTCGGTTTGGCATGCTGCGCTATTGAGATGATGGCTACGGGGGCCGCCCGTTTCGACCTCGACCGGATGGGGATTCTGTTTCGTGCTTCCCCGCGTCAGGCCGATGTCATCATTGTCGCCGGTACCGTGACCAAAAAGATGCTCCCGGTCATCAAGACGGTTTATGAGCAGATGCCGGAGCCGCGCTACGTTATCGCCATGGGCGCCTGTGCCTCTTCCGGGGGTATTTTCGATACCTACAGTACGGTTCAGGGGGTTGATGAGGCGCTTCCGGTTGATGTTTATATCCCCGGTTGCCCGCCGCGCCCCGAGGGGCTGCTTTACGGCCTGATGAAGCTCCAGGAGAAGATCAGGGCCGAGCGTAACACCTTTGGCGCCGCCATCGGTGTCGGTGAAGTCGTTAACGAAGCCTAGCAGTCATCAGCTGATACAGGGAAAGTCCAATGAGTGATCAAGCGATTGTTGAAAAAATAAAGGCGAAATTTTCCTCGGAGGTACTCGACGTCGTGGAATTTCGTGGTGAGACGACGGTTACCGTGAAAAAGGACCGGATTGTCGAGATTTGCACATTCATGCGGGATGAGCTCGGTTACAACCTGCTGTGCGATTTGTGCTCAGTCGACTATATGGGCCGGGAACCGCGCTTTATGGTTGTTTATAACCTGTACAACATCTCTGCCAAGCAGCGGTTTCGGATCAAGGCCCCGGTGGAGGAGCAGGACGCCCGGATCGATACGGTCAGCGGCGTCTGGGGAACGGCCAGCTGGCTTGAGCGTGAGGTTTTTGACCTGATGGGGATCGAATTCAATAATCATCCGGACCCGCGGCGGATTCTTATGCCGGCGGACTGGGAGGGACATCCGTTGCGTAAGGACTATCCTGTTCAGGGGCCTGATCGTGAGCCCTATCAGGGACGGGTTTCGTAATCGGAATTAACGCGTTAGATATTCCTTAACCGGACGAGGCATAAAATGGCAGTAAATACCACCGAAACAATGACCATCAATATGGGACCCCAGCACCCGTCGACGCACGGTGTGTTGCAGTTGATCCTTGAGCTCGATGGTGAAGTGGTCCAGAAGGCGACGCCGCATATCGGCTTTCTGCATCGCGGGATTGAGAAGCTTTCCGAGCATCGTACTTATCATCAGGTGATACCGTTGACCGACCGGATGGACTATCTGGCGCCGATGAGCAACAATCTCGGTTATGTTTTGGCTGTGGAAAAACTACTCGGGATCACTGATGAAATCCCGGAGCGGGCCAACCGGATTCGGGTCATTATGGCCGAGTTGACGCGCTTGAAGAGCCATCTGGTATGGCTGGCCACTCACGCCCTCGATATCGGCGCCATGACGGTATTTCTTTACTGTTTCCGTGAGCGCGAGGTCATCACCGATATTTACGAGCAGGTTTCCGGCGCGCGGATGACGTCGAACTATTTCCGGGTCGGCGGGCTGTCCGCGGATCTGCCCGATGGCCTGGAGCAGATGATCCGTGAATTCGCCGAGTCGATGCCCGCTCATATCGAAGAATATGAAGGATTGCTGACCGGCAATAAGATCTGGCAGAAACGGACCATCGGGGTGGGACACATCAGCGCCGAAGCGGCTATCGATATCGGGCTGACCGGTCCGGCGTTGCGTGGTTCCGGCGTCGATTGGGATCTGCGGCGGGACAATCCGTATTCCGGTTATGAGGACTACGATTTTGAAGTGCCGGTGCGTGACGACTGCGACACTTTTGCGCGCTATAAAGTGCGTCTGGATGAAATGCGTCAGGCCAGCCGGATTGTTCTGCAAGCTCTGGATAAGCTCAAGCCGGGGCCGATTCTGGCCGATTGTCCGAAGATCGTTCTGCCGCCGAAGCAGGATGTCGTCAATACCATCGAGGGGCTGATTCACCACTTCAAGATTATTACCGAAGGCTTCAAGCCGGAGCCGGGAGAGGTCTTCCAGAGTGTTGAGGCGCCCAAGGGCGAGTTGGGTTATTACCTGGTTTCGGACGGCTCGCCTCATCCTTACCGGATGCATGTTCGCCCGCCGTCTTTTGTCAATCTGCAGGCCTTGCCGCAGATGGTTGAAGGCCGGTTGCTGGCAGACGTTGTCGCGGTTATCGGTACGCTCGATATCGTCCTGGGTGAGATCGACCGATAATCTTTCAGGTGGATAAGAGGAAGTTATGACTGACAGCACCGAACAGGTTCAAGAGCAAGTTGAAGAGCAGGACGTTGATCTGACTGCCGCCAACGAAGTGATTGACAAATATCTGGATATGCCGGGCAATCTTATGCCGGTTTTGCAGGGTATTCAGGATGCTTACGGCTATGTGCCGGAGGAGACGGTCCATCTGGCTGCCGAACGTTTAAATGTCTATGCCAGTCAGATCTATGGTGTTTTAACCTTTTATGCCCAGTTCCACCTGAAGCCACGCGGTAAATATATCATTCGCGTGTGCATGGGAACCGCCTGTCACGTCAAGGGCGCCGGCCGGATCGGTGACACTCTTAAAGACCGTCTTGGTGTCGGACACGCCGAAACGACGCCGGACCTCAAGTTTACCGCCGAATATGTTGCTTGTATCGGCGCCTGTGGGATGGCCCCGGTCATCATGGTCAACGATTCCACCTATGGCAGCATGACCGTTCAGAAGATGGACGAGGTCATTAAAAAATATCAGGAAATGGACTGATTTCCGTATTCCACGCACTCGGTATCGAGGTTTGATTTATGTCCGAATCTGCTGAAAAATTAAAAGTTTTAATCTGTACGGGGACCGGCGGCCTGGCATCCGGTGCGGCGGATGTGGTTGCCGCATTTGAGGCCGAATTTGAAAAGCAGGGTGTGGCCGGCAAGATCGGCCGTGCCTGTGACGTCAATGGAACCGGTTGTCGCGGCCTCTGCGCCAATGACGTGCTGGTCGATATCTGCGTCCCCGGACAGGACGCCGTTACCTATGATTTTGTCACGCCGGAACTGGTGCCGCAGATTGTCGAGGAGCATGTCCTGGGGAATCAGCCGGTCGCGAAAAAGGTTGCCGGTAAGTACTATCATGAGTTTCTCGACAAGCAGATGCGCGTCGTCTTTTCGCGTTGTGGAACCATAGATGCGGAGAGCCTGGCTGATTTTCTCGACCACAAGGGGTTTCAGGGGATCAAAAAAGCCGTCACCATGACCCGGGACGAAGTGATCGAGGAGGTCAAAAAGTCCGGTTTGCGCGGCCGTGGAGGCGGGGGGTTCCCGACCGGGATGAAATGGACCTTTGCCAAGGCTTCGCCGGGAGACCATAAGTATCTGATCTGCAACGCCGATGAGGGCGATCCGGGCGCATTTATGGACCGTTCGGTGCTGGAAGGCGACCCCTACGGCTTGATCGAAGGAATGATGATCGCCGCCTATGCCATCGGCTGTAAGTTCGCCTATGTTTATGTCCGGGCGGAGTATCCGCTGGCGATCAAACGGTTGCAGATGGCGATCGATACCTGTTACGAAAAAGGCTATCTCGGTAAAGACTGCATGGGATTGGGTTTCGACCTGGATATGCGCATCAAGGCCGGTGCCGGCGCTTTCGTCTGCGGCGAGGAGACGGCGCTGATGGCCTCGATCGAGGGACAGCGCGGTATGTCGCGTCCGCGGCCGCCGTTTCCGGCGGTCAAAGGCCTCTGGGGCAAGCCGACCAATATCAACAACGTTGAGACCTACGCCAACGTTTCCTATATCTTCTACAACGGCGCGGACTGGTATGCCTCCATCGGCACCGAGGGCACCAAGGGAACCAAGATTTTCGCCCTGACCGGAAAAGTCAAGCACACCGGCCTGGTCGAGGTTCCGGCCGGGATCACCATGAAGGAAGTCATTTACGACGTCTGCGGCGGTATCCTCAATAACCGCAAGTTCAAAGCCGTGCAGGCGGGCGGCCCGTCGGGCGGATGTCTGCCGGCGGAGGCGATTGAGGCCCAGGTTGACTATGATTCATTGATCAAGGCCGGGGCGATGATGGGTTCCGGCGGCTTGGTCGTCATGGACGAAACCACCTGCATGGTCGATATCGCCCGTTTCTTCCTCAACTTCACCCGGGTGGAGTCCTGCGGTAAATGTATCCCCTGCCGGATCGGCCTGAAGATCATGCTTGAAATTCTGGAGCGGATCACTGAAGGAAAAGGGCAGGAGGGCGACATCGAGCTGCTTGAGGATATGGCCTACGACATTAAAAAGAGTTCTCTTTGCGGCTTGGGGCAGACGGCGCCGAACCCGGTTCTGTCGACCATTCGCTATTTCCGGCATGAGTACGAAGCGCATATTAAAGAGAAAGAATGCCCGGCTCACTCCTGCAAACCGTTGCTGCATTTCCGGGTTGTCGAAGAGAAGTGCAAAAAATGCGGCATGTGTCCGCGGGTCTGCCCGGTTGACGCCATCGAGTGGGAAAAGGGTCAGGTTGCAAGGATTGATCTGGACAAGTGCACCAGGTGCACGTCCTGTTATGATGCCTGCCGCTTCATGGCTATCGAGTAATCGCATTCACTGCTTGAGTTATACGAGGTCAAGATGGTTAATCTAACGATTGACGGAAAACAGATCACCACCAGCAAGACGAACACGATCTATGAGGCCGCGAAAGAGAACGGCATCTATATCCCGGTTCTCTGCTATGCCAAGAAATTGTTGCCGTTTGGTGCCTGCCGCGTTTGTCTGGTGGAAGTTGAGCAGATGAAGGGGCGGTTGATTCCTTCCTGTACCACGCCGGTAACCGAGGGCATGGTGGTCACGACCACCTCGGATGAAATTCACAAGGTCCGTAAGACCGTGCTGGAATTTCTTTTGGTTAATCACGTGGTCGAATGTCCGGTCTGCGATAAGGGCGGCGAGTGTGTTCTGCAGGATCTGACGTATGAATACGAAGTGGTGACGAACCGTTTTCAGGGCGAAAAGTTCGACCTGCCGACCGACGAAGTCAATCCCCTGATCGAACGCAATATGAACCGTTGCGTTCTGTGCGGCAAATGCGTGCGGGTTTGCGACGAGATTGTCGGATTCGGATCCTACTCCTTTATCAATCGCGGCTTCGAAACCAAAATCGCCACCGCCTTTGACCGCGGCCTGCACTGTGAGTTCTGCGGTCAGTGCATCTCCATGTGCCCGGTCGGCGCTTTGCTGCCGCGGCCCTTCAAATTCAAGGCCCGGCCCTGGCAATTGAAAGAGGTCGATTCGGTCTGCGGTTACTGCGGCAATGGCTGTACCGTAACCTTGGGAGTCAAGGATAATCGGGTCCAGACCATTCGCTTCAATGACCAGACCGGGGTGAATGACGGAAACCTGTGTATTCGCGGCCGCTTCGGTTATTCCTATGTGAACAGCGACAAGCGTCTCACCAAGCCTTTGGTGCGCAAGGATGGGGAGCTTAAGGAAGTAAGCTGGGATGAAGCGATCAACACTGCGGTCGAGGCCTTGAAGGATGCAGGTGACAAGGTTGGAGTCATTACCGGGGCACGGTTGAGCAACGAAGAACTGTTCCTGGCGAAAAATTTCAGTAAAGCTCTTGGGACCGCGAATCTCGACCATTCCGGTGGCGAGTGTTACAAGGGGGTAACTGAGGGGCTGCTTGAAACTCTGGGTGTCCGCGCTTCTACGGGGACCTTCCCGTTGGTGGAAAAGGCCAATGCCATTCTTGCGATCCGCTCGGATTTTTATGAAACTCATCCGGTTTTCGGCATGGTCGTCAATCAGGCTATTCGCCGCAACCAGGCGAAACTTTCTGTTGTCGCGGACAAATTCGGCAAACTGAGCAAGTTGCCCAACGCCCGTACGCTGCTGCACAAGCCGGGGCTGGAGCTTAATGTCCTCAACGCGCTCTGTCACACGATCATCGCAGAGGGGCTGGCAAAAACGGAAGGGCTCGAAGGCCTTGACGAGTTGAAAGCCGGCCTTAAGGATTACAGCGCGGAAGCTGTTGCGCAGGCGGTTGGCGGCGATGCGGAAGCGATCAGGACCGCCGCCCGCGAGCTGGCCCAGGCGGAAAATGGCGCCATTATGCTGGCCTATGGCCTGCCCTATACGGCCTACAGTAAAGAGTTGGCCATTGCCGCCGCCAACCTTGCCTTGCTGACCGGTATCGCCGGCCGTCAGGGCTCGGGGCTTTATCTCTGCGGTGAAAAGGCGAACAGCCAGGGCGCTATCGATCTCGGAATACTGCCGGGTGAACAGGGCATGGGCGCGCAACAGATGCTTGCCGCGGCTGAGGCCGGAGAGCTCAAGGCCCTTTATCTGATCGGGGAAGATCCGGTGGTGTCGTATCCGAACCGGGATCTGGTCGAGAAGGCCCTGGATAAAACCTTCCTGATCACCCAGGATCTCTTCCTGTCGGAAACGGCCAAGTTGGCCGATGTCGTTTTCCCGGCGGCTTCATTTGCGGAAAAAGACGGTACCTTTACCAATGCCGAGCGGCGGATTCAACGGCTGCGCCCGGGCATCAAGTCGCCGGGTGAGGCGAAAACGGACTTCGCGATTCTGCAACTGTTGCTTCAGGCCGTTGGCGTTAAAGCTCCGGCCACACCGGCAGAAACCTTCAAAAAGTTTGCCGCCGAGACCGCCGGATACGAAATGATCGGTCTGGAGATGGTTGGGCAACATGGCTATGTCTGGGGCAGTGACAATCTGCAGCCGGAAAGCCGGAAATTGGTGCCGGTCGCCGGCGCGAAGGGGATTGAAGGCTCTTATCAATTGCTGGTCGGCAGCGCGCTGTACCACAGCGGTACGGTTTCGGTCCATGCTCAAGGCCCGACAGCGGTTGTTTCGGAACCTTATATTGAGATCGGCCGGGATGATGCTGCCGAACTTCAATTGCAGGATGACGATCTGCTCAAGCTGAAGGCGGCCGCTGGTGAAATCAAGGCCAAGGTCAAGGTTGATCGGCGCCTGCCTAAAGGCGTGTTCTTCGCTCCGTATCATTTCAACGAGTTGCAATTGAACAGGATATACAGTGGCCAGCCGGCAATCGCTGTCGAGCCTGAAAAAGTTTAGTTTTCTTTTTTGATTGTCGATCATTAGATCGACTGAATCGGCAGAGATGCCACAGACTGATGAAGGAAGAGGATGGTCATGACGCCGGAAGTTCTGACACTCTCAAACACCCCCTGGTTGTTCACTGCGGCCATGTTGGCAAAAATCGCCATTGCGTTTGCAGTCATGCTGTTGATCGTTGCCTATGCAACCTATGCCGAGCGTAAAATTATCGGCCGGATGCAGACCCGTATGGGTCCGACGATGACCGGTCCGAAAGGGCTGCTGCAGCCGATTGCCGATGGTCTCAAGCTCTTCTTCAAAGAAGATATCATTCCATCGGAGTCGCATTGGTTCGCTTTCATCCTGGCGCCGATGATGATTCTCGCGCCGGCTTTTGTCGCTATCTGCGTTGTTCCCTTCGGCGGCAGCTTTACCTTCTCCTACGATGGTGTCCTCTATGCCGTTCCGATGCAGATTACCGAGCTGAATATCGGCATGCTGTTTATCCTGGCGATGGCCGGTTTGGGCGTCTACGGCATCGTTCTGGCAGGACTGTCTTCGAACAGCAAGTATTCTCTTCTCGGGGGCATCCGTTCCACGGCACAGATGGTGTCCTACGAACTGGCGGCCGGTCTGGCGATCATCGCCATCTTTATGCTGTCCGGCACCTTGACTCTCAGCGGAATCGTCAGCGCCCAGCAGCAGCCGCTGTGGGGGATTGCCGCACTGCCGTCCTGGATGCACAACTGGTACATTTTTACCCAGCCGCTGGCCTTCTGCCTGTTCGTTGTCGGTTCGATGGCCGAGGTCAACCGGACTCCCTTTGACCTGCCCGAGGCTGAAACGGAATTGGTCTCCGGTTTCTGTACCGAATACTCAGCCATGAAATACGCCCTGTTTTTCATGGCCGAATATGCCAATATGATTACCGTTGGCGCGATCACGGCGACCCTGTTCCTGGGTGGCTGGGACGGGCCGTTCTGGGGCTGGATCAACTTCCTGCTCAAAGTGTTTGCCTTTATGTTCTTCATGATCTGGATCCGGGCAACCTTTCCCCGTGTTCGCTATGACCAGTTGATGTTCCTGGGCTGGAAGGTTCTGCTTCCGTTGTCGCTGCTGAATATTGTTTTGACCGGTATTGCAATTCTAATCTGGTAGTAGCCATACGTTGCGTAGAGGATAGTTATGTTTAAAGAGTTTGCCAAAGGCCTGAGTATTACACTGAAGCATCTGTTGCCCGGTAATACAACAACGGTTCAGTACCCGAAGGAGAGGTTGGAGCCGGCACCGCGTTTTCGCGGGCTTCACCGCCTGGTTCCAACCCAGCATCGCGAGAAATGCGTCGCCTGCTATCTCTGCCCGACTGTTTGTCCTGCCAAATGCATCACTGTCGAATCGGCCGAGAACGAAAAGGGTGAAAAATACCCGAAAGTTTATGAAATCGACCTGCTGCGCTGTATTTTCTGCGGCTACTGTGTTGAAGCCTGTCCGGTTGAGGCGATCGAGATGACATCGGCTTACGAACTGGCCGACTACAAACGGGAAGATTTTAAATTCGATAAAGAACGTCTTCTCAAGTCGTAAGAAGGAGCTACGGAATCATGCAAGCCATTCTCTTTTATCTCACTGCGATTGTTGCGATCGTTTCAGCTCTGTTTGTGACGAAATGCCGCAACCCGGTCAACAGCGCCTTGAATCTGGTCACGACCTTTATCTGCCTGGCGGTTTTTTACGTCATGCTCGAATCGCCCTTCATGGCCGCGATCCAGATTATGGTCTATGCCGGAGCGATTATGGTGCTGATCATATTCGTGATCATGTTGCTCAATCTCGGACTGGCGGTGAAAAGCCGCTATACGCATGCGGTGGCTTCATCGGGAATCCTGGCGGTGCTCGTTCTTCTGGTCGCCAACTATTTCCTGCGGGCCGGAGAGGCAACGGCGACCGGAGGGAAAGTGACCAGCGAAATGATCAACAGCGTCGGCCATACGGAGTTGATCGGTTGGTCCATGTTTGTGGATTTCCTGCTCCCCTTTGAGATTGCATCGATTTTGTTGCTGGTTGCGATTATCGGCGCTGTAATTCTCTCAAAGCGCGAAGTTTAATTGAGATTATTTCGGGAGATTAACCATGATTACCGTAAATCACTACCTGTTGCTAAGCGCCATCCTCTTTTCGATCGGAACCTTCGGCGTTCTGGTGCGTAAAAACGCGATTGTCATCTTTATGTGCATTGAGGTGATGCTTAACTCGGTAAACCTGACGTTTATCGCTTTGTCACGGCATGTGGGCAATATGGACGGTCAGGTGTTTGTTTTCTTTGTTATGACGGTTGCTGCTGCTGAAGCAGCTGTGGGTCTGGCTTTGATGATTGCGTTCTACCGCAATAAAGAGTCCATTGAAGTTGACGATTTCAATATGCTCAAGTGGTAATTGCCGCTTTACGGGTGTTTCAGCTAAATAGGAGAGTTTGATGTACAGTAATCTGTGGCTCATCCCATTCTTCCCGCTGGTCGGGTCGATATTCAACGGTCTGCTAGGCAAAAAGATCAAAAATGAAGCGATCGTCGGCGGCATAGCAACCGCGTTGATGTTCGGTTCATTCCTGGTCGCGACTCAGAACCTCTTCGCCTTGTTGAAGGATACGGAAAAGGTGCACAATGTTGTGGTCGCCTCCTGGATCTCGGTCGGGCAGTTGCAGGTCAACTGGGAGTTCCTGCTTGATCCGCTGTCAGCCGTGATGATCATGGTGGTGAGCGGCGTCGGCGCGCTGATCCATCTTTACTCGATCGGGTACATGCACGGCGAGGAAGGTTACTACCGCTTTTTCTCCTATCTGAACCTGTTTGCTTTTTCCATGCTGATGCTGGTTCTCGGCGGCAATGCCCTGGTCATGTTTATCGGCTGGGAAGGCGTCGGTCTCTGTTCTTACCTGCTGATCGGTTATTATTACGAAAAGAAAAGCGCCAGCGATGCGGCCAAAAAAGCATTCGTCGTCAACCGGATCGGCGATTTCGGTTTCCTCTGCGGCCTGTTTATCCTGTTCTGGTCTTTGGCGAATAAAGGCGTCTGGACACTCAATTTCGTCCAGATTGCGGAGCACGGACATCTGCTTGAAACGGGCGGGGTGATTGTGACGGTCGTAACCCTGTGTTTCTTCCTTGGCGCTACCGGTAAATCTGCGCAGATTCCGCTTTATACCTGGCTGCCTGACGCCATGGAAGGCCCGACTCCGGTTTCCGCTCTGATTCATGCCGCCACCATGGTCACCGCCGGCGTCTATATGATCGGGCGTATGAACGGACTGTTCGCCATGGCCCCCGCGACCATGATGACGGTTGCGGTTGTCGGCGCATTGACAGCCTTTTTCGCCGCCACGATCGGTTTCGCTCAGAACGATATCAAACGGGTACTGGCGTATTCCACCGTCTCTCAGTTGGGATACATGTTCCTGGCCATGGGGGTCGGCGCGTTTTCAGCCGGCATTTTCCACCTGATGACCCATGCGTTCTTCAAAGCTTGTCTGTTCCTCGGTTCGGGCTCCGTTATTCATGGTCTGCACCATGCTTACCATCATGCCCATTTGCATGACGATCCCCAGGATATGCGCAATATGGGCGGGATCCGCAAAAAACAGCCGATCACCTTCATTACTTTCTTTGTCTCAACGTTGGCGATTTGCGGAGTGCCGCTGTTCTCCGGGTTCTTCTCCAAGGACGAGATTCTTTGGTGGGCTTTCGGCTCAACCCGCGGTCATTGGGTTCTTTGGGTGATGGGAGCCGTGGCTGCCGGCATGACGGCATTCTATATGTTCCGCTTGGTCTTCATGACCTTCTTCGGTGAACAGAAAACCGACCCGCGGGCCAAGGATCATATCCCCGAGTCGCCGTTGACAATTACCATCCCGCTGATGGTTCTGGGTTTCCTGGCCGTCATCGGCGGTTACATCGGGGTTCCGAAGATCCTCGGCGGCAATAACCGTTTTGAGCACTTCCTGGCTCCGGTTTTCGAACATACTCAGCACCATTATGAAATACATGCGCATGGCGCACATGCAACGGAATGGCTGATGATGGGCCTTTCGGTCGGCATCGCAACCTTCGGTATCTTCATGGCCTGGACCATGTACGTAAAGAATCCAGAATTGCCGGCCCGATTCACCACGAAATTCGCCGGTCTGTATAAAGCCGTATTCAACAAGTGGTACATCGACGAACTCTACGACTTTGTTTTCGTCAACCCGTGCAAGAAAATCGGCACTTTCCTCTGGCGCGGTATCGATGTCTGCATTGTTGACGGTGTGGTTAATGGCCTGGCATGGGTAGTCAAAGGTCTGGGCGCAGGTTTGCGCTACACCCAGTCGGGATATCTGTATAACTACGCAATGGCCATGGTGGTCGGCGTAGTCGTGATCGTCGGCTTTTATATCTTTAACTAATTAGTTCGCCCGCGAATACGATAAAGCTACAAGGAGTGTTTCCACATGGCTGATTACCTTCTCAGTACAATGATTTTCTTCCCGTTGCTGGGGATGTTTGCTCTTCTCCTCATCCCGCGGGACAATGATGGGCTGCTTAAAGGGTTTACCCTGGCTGTTTCATTGGTAACTTTTGCAATCAGCTTACCATTGGCGTTCGACAATGTCTTCGCAACGTCAGGTGGAATGCACTATCGTGAATTCTACGAGTGGATCAATATCGGCAAGTACTTCCAGATGAACTACAATCTGGGAGTGGACGGCATCAGCCTGTGGCTGGTCATGCTGACCACCTTTATTATGCCGATCACCGTTCTGTCGACCTGGAACGCCGTCGAGAAAAACACCAAGGGTTTCATGGCCATGCTGCTCCTGCTTGAAACCGGGATGCTTGGCGCTTTTGTGGCCCTCGACCTGTTCCTCTTCTATGTCTTCTGGGAACTGATGCTTATCCCGATGTACTTTCTCATCGGGATCTGGGGCGGTAAAAACCGTATTTACGCAGCGGTCAAGTTCTTCGTCTATACCGCGGTCGGTTCCTTGCTGATGCTGGTAGCGATTATTTTCGTCTACTACTTTGCGGTCAATAGCGGAGCGCCGCTGAACGGTTTCGGCATCGATGAATTCTACAAACTGGATTTGCCCTACAATGCGCAATTCTGGCTGTTTTTGGCTTTCGGTTTCAGCTTTGCCATCAAGGTTCCCATGTTTCCGCTCCACACCTGGTTGCCGGATGCCCATACCGAGGCGCCGACTGCCGGTTCGGTCATTCTGGCGGCCGTGCTTTTGAAAATGGGTACTTACGGCTACGTGCGTTTCGCCATGCCGTTGTTCCCCGAAGCGCTGCCGACCTTTATTCCGCTGCTGGCTTTCCTTTCCGTCGTCGGCATCATCTACGGCTCGCTGGTGGCCATGATGCAGGAAGATGTGAAAAAACTGGTTGCATACTCATCGGTGGCCCACCTCGGTTTCGTCATGCTCGGTGTGTTTGCCATGAACCTGCAGGGCCTTGCCGGGGGCATGATCCAGATGATCAACCACGGCATTTCAACCGGCGCACTCTTCCTTATCGTCGGCTTCATTTATGAAAGACGCCACACGCGGCTGATTACCGAATTCGGCGGACTGGCAACCAAGATGCCGGTTTTCGCAACCATTTTCATGATCATTACTTTCAGCTCCATTGGATTGCCCGGCACCAACGGGTTCGTCGGCGAGTTCCTGGCGCTGATGGGTGCTTTTGAAAGCGGCCTGCGCTGGTATGCCGTATTCGCCACGGTCGGTGTTATTCTTGCCGCGGTGTACATGCTGTGGATGTATCAGCGGGTCATGTTCGGTAAGGTGACCAACCCCGAAAATGAAAAATTAAAAGATCTGTCGCTGCGCGAAGTGGTTATCATGCTGCCGTTGCTGCTGTTCGTCTTCTGGATCGGTTTCTATCCCAATACCTTCTTCAGGAAGATGAACCCGGCCATGGAGCAGATTCTGGAGCAGATGGGGCGTAAAGTCGCAGTCGTGGAAATGCATCAACCGGCCGCCGGTAGTGCGCACGCTCAGGGTGCTGCACCGGCCGGACACGGTCATAACTAAACTATCAGGAAAATTTGCAATAAACTTAGGTTCTGAGGAGCTGTTCGATGGAAAATCTGGTTCAAGACGCCATCCAGAATGTGAATTTGCAGGCAATCATGCCCTCGCTGGTACTCAGTGTGTTTGCCATGGTGCTGTTGTTGATTGCGGTATTCTCCAAACGCGGTAGCACAACGCATATCTCCTGGCTCAGTATCGTCGCCCTGGTGGTGACGGGCTTTGTTTCTATTGCCGGGTGGAACAATCCTCAAGCCGGATTTGCCGGGAGCGTGTTGCTCGACAATTTCGCGACATTTTTCAGCCTCATCTGTATTGCCGCGGCAATATTGACCATTCTCATGTCGGACAATTATCTGAAGCGTGAGGAATTTCCGGTCAGCGAATACTATCCGCTCATCCTGTTTACCACCGCCGGGGCGATGTGGATGGCTTCCGGGACCGACCTGATGACTATTTTCCTGGGCCTTGAGGTGCTGTCCGTATCGCTTTACGTCCTGGCCGGATTCTTCCGCAATCAGACCCGCTCCAATGAGGCCGGGCTCAAATATTTCTTTCTCGGTGCGTTTTCCACCGGTTTCCTGCTTTACGGTGTGGCGCTGCTGTATGGCGTGACCGGAACGACTAAAGTTGACGGGATTGCCGCTTACGTCATGGCGCATCCCGATGCAACGACCAATACCATGTTTGTCGCCGGCGGTTTGTTGATGCTGGTCGGTTTCCTCTTCAAAGTGGCGGCCGCACCATTCCATATGTGGACACCGGATGTTTACCAGGGCGCTCCGACACCGATAACCGCGTTCATGAGCGCGGGTCCGAAAGCGGCCGCTTTTGCGGCATTGATGCGGGTCACGATCATCGGCCTGGACGGTATCCAGTCGGAGTTGACCTCGTTGTTCTGGATGCTGGCCGTACTGACCATGACGGTAGGTAACTTCATCGCTCTCAGTCAGAAAGATCTTAAACGGATGCTGGCCTATTCCTCGATCTCACATGCCGGCTATGCCCTGGTGGGGATGGTGGCCTGGAACGAGGTGGGACTGTCGGCCATCATGTATTATATGCTGGTCTATACTTTCATGAACATGGGCGCCTTTGCCGTACTCGTGCTGGTCGGTAAAAAAGGTGAAAACAACCTCACTCTTGATGGCATCGCCGGCCTCGGTTACAAAAAACCGATTTTGGGAGTGGCGCTGTGCGTTTTCCTCTTTTCCCTCATGGGGCTGCCGCCGACAGCGGGATTTACGGGTAAATTCTATATTTTTGCCGGTGCCATCAAAGCCGGGTATATCTGGCTGGCAGTTCTGGGCATGCTGAACTCCGCCGTCTCCCTTTTCTACTATCTGAGAGTTATGGTGCAGATGTACTTCAGGGACCCGGAAGAAGATTTCGCCTGGGTTACGATCAATGTCCCGACCATGATTTCCATCGCCATCTCTGTCGTCGGTGTTCTGTATCTTGGCGTCGTGCCGGGAGCGCTGATGAATTTAGCCAAGCTGGCCGGTTTTTAAACGATACAATCATAGCTTCCACTAAGCCCTTCAGTTCGCTGGAGGGCTTTTTTGTTTTCCTGAGTCGAAGATGGTCTACAATGGTGCCATGGGATTACAACACTACCTGAAAAGATTAGCTGAAGCGGGCGAAATGACTCCCGTCACGGTGCCAGTCAACCGAAATTTTGAACTCGCCGCCCTTTGCCGCCGTGAGTTTGCCAGACCAAACGGCGGCCGGGCCCTGTTTTTTGAGCAGGTTACTGACGCAACGATTCCGGTTGCAGCCAACCTCTTCGGTTCGGAAAAGCGACTCTGTCTGCTGCTCAACACGCCTTCACTGACGGAGTTCAAGCAGAAACTCTCGGATTTCCTCCAGCTACGCCAAGGACTTTCCCGCGACCGCCTGAAGTTGCCGGAGCCGGCGGATTCAGCTTGCTTGTCGGAGTTGCGGCTTTCGACCAACATCGATTTGCGCAGTCTGCCTGCGATCCGCAGCTGGCCACAGGAGTGCAAGCCGTATCTGACCCTGGCCTTGGCAATCACCAGGCACCCGCAGACCGGAGAAATGAATCTCGGATTATATCGCGCTCAGATCCACTCTGCGCGTTCCGTAGCCGTAAATTTCACCCCCGGGTCCGGAGCGGCCAGGCATCTTGAGGCCGCAACCGCCTGCCAAAAAAATCTTCCCGTCAGTCTGGTGCTGGGTTCCGATCCCGGCCTGATCTGGGCTGCTGCCGCGCCGCTGCCGCCGGGGTGCAATGAATTTTCGTTTTATCGAAAGCTGGTTAATCCAAGCCTGCAACTGACAGCGGGCACAAGCCAGCCATTAGCGATTCCGGCTGCAGCCGAAATTGTGATCGAGGGTGAAATACGGCCTGGAGCAACGATTGAAGAAGGGCCGTTCGGTAATCACACCGGACAGTATGTAACGCGCCCCGATTGTCCGTTGATGCAGGTTTCTGCGGTGCTTCAACGCGACGGGGCGATTATGCCGATGACGGTTGTCGGGCCGCCGCCGAGCGAAAACATCCAGCTGGCAAAAGCGAATGAAATTCTGATTCGCGAAATGTTGAAAATAGATTTCCCGCAAATCACCGGACTGCGGATGCCGCAGCCCACTTTTTATCATCACGTTGCCGTCATGACGATCAAATCGCAGTCGGCCGGGCGCACCAGGGATCTGATTCAGGCGCTCTGGCGGGACAGTCCTGTCAGACGCTCCCGCTTATTGGTGCTGCTGGATGACGATATCGACATCAATTCGTTTTCAATGAGCTGGTGGCGAAGCATCAACCTGCTGAGCGCGGAACGGATTTATCAGGATAACGGCAGGATGGCGATCGATGCGACCGGGGTTGATCCGGCGCGCCTGGTGAAGGAAGATCGACAGACGCAGCAGCTCTTGAATCGACGCCGTAAAGAGTATAATCTCTAGGACTTATCCGGTTTTCCAGGCTGGTTAAAAATCAAGTCAAAAGGGGCATGAACCGTCCATGGATCAAAAGTGTCGTCAGCGCCAGCCGCTTTTTCGGCAAGGGGCTGACCTTGCTTGCTGTTTACCCGACGTTTGCCTGAAGCCAGGATCAGGTCGTTTCTTAATAGTGAATAAATGAACACTTCCACAGCAACAGCCGAGCCATCACGCGAGTCAGTGATTGATACACTGCAACAGGTTTTCGGCTTTCAAGCCTTTCGTCCTTTCCAGGCGGAAGTCATCGAGCAGCTGATCGCCGGCCGGGACGCTTTTGTGCTGATGCCGACCGGGGGCGGAAAGTCGCTCTGTTACCAGATCCCGGCCCTGCATCGACCGGGGGTCGCCATCGTGGTGTCGCCGTTGATTTCGCTGATGAAGGATCAGGTCGACGCCCTGCAGGCCAATGGTGCTCATGCGGCCTGTTACAATTCAGCCCTGAGCGCGGCAGAAGCCGGACAGGTATTGAGCCGCCTGCATGAAGGCCGGCTTGATCTGCTTTACGTGGCGCCGGAAAGATTGTTGAATGAAGACTTTCTGGCGCGCTTGAAAACGTTGAAGCCGGCCCTGTTCGCGATCGACGAAGCCCATTGCGTTTCCCAGTGGGGGCACGATTTTCGCCCGGAATACGTACAGCTTGGCCGCTTGCGGGAACTTTTTCCCGAGGTGCCGATGATTGCGTTGACGGCAACAGCGGAAATGCAGACCCGCCTTGATATTCTGCACCGCCTGAGGCTATCTTCTCCTTATCAGGTGATCGCCGGGTTCGACCGGCCGAATATCCGCTATACGGTTGTTGACAAGGCAAAGCCCTATTTGCAACTCAGTGCTTTTCTCGACCAGCATGGCGACGAAGCGGGAATCGTCTATTGCCTGAGTCGCAAGCGGGTGGAAGATGTTGCCGACCGGCTGCGCCGGGATGGCTCCAGGGCCGAGGCCTATCATGCCGGGCTGACGGCGGAAGAACGTCAACGGGTCCAGGATGCGTTTCAGCGCGACGATGTGGACATCGTCGTGGCGACAGTGGCCTTCGGCATGGGGATCGACAAACCGAATGTGCGTTTCGTCGTGCACTATGATCTGCCGAAGAACATCGAGAGCTATTACCAGGAAACCGGCCGGGCCGGACGTGACGGCCTGCCGGCCGAAGCGTTGTTGCTGTTCGGTTACGCGGATATCGCTCTGAACCGGGGGCTGATCGAAAAAGGCGGCAACCCGAATCAGAAGCGGATTGAAATTCATAAGCTCAACGCCATGGTTGCTTACGCCGAATCCGGAACCTGTCGACGGCGGGTGCTGCTCGGCTACTTCGGCGAAAACCAGGAACAGGATTGCGGTAACTGCGACATCTGCCTGCATCCGCCACAGCGCATTGATGCCACCGAGGACGCCCGCAAGGCGCTGTCCTGCGTCTATCGGCTCGGCCAGTGTTTCGGTATCGGACATACAATCGATGTCCTGCGCGGGGCCAAGACCCAACGGTTGCTGGACTTACGCCATGACGGCCTGTCAACCTACGGCATCGGCCGGGAAAGAAGCCAGGAGCATTGGCGGCACCTGCTGCAACAGTTGATCCACCATGGTTACCTGGAGCAGGATATCGCCAATTATTCGGTGCTCAAGCTGACTGAAGCGGCGCGCCCTTTGCTGCGCGGCGAAGCTGAACTGACGATAAGCAAACCCCGGAACAAGCCGGAGCGCAAAAAACGCCCGGAGCGAAAGATCGTCGGACTGGAATACGATCCGGAGTTGTTCAACCGGCTGCGCGCCCTGCGCAAGCGGATCGCCGACCGCAACGGCGTGCCCCCCTATGTCGTGTTCGGTGACGCCAGCCTGGCGGAAATGGCGGCCACGCTGCCGACGAACAAGGAGGAGTTGCTGCAGGTGAATGGCGTCGGACAGACCAAGCTGCAGCGTTACGGCAGCGCCTTCATGGAAGAGATCATTACTTATCTGTGCAATTGACAGGAGTCCCCGGTGAAAATTATTTCGTTTAATGTCAATGGGTTGCGCGCCCGCATTCATCAGCTCAAAGCCGTGATTGAACAGCACTGCCCGGATATTGTCGGGCTCCAGGAAATCAAAGTGCACGACAGCGAATTCCCACACGCAGAATTGGCTGATTGGGGTTATGAAATCGTTCATCATGGGCAGAAAGGGCACTACGGTGTGGCGACGTTGTCGCGCTGCCGCCCGGTAAACGTCCAGAAGGGCTATCCCTGGGAAAACCCGACACACCAGAGGCGACTGCTGATTACCGCATACGAGTTGAAAGGCAAAGAACGGCTGACGGTGGTCAACGGCTATTTCCCGCAAGGGGAAAACCGCGCACACCCGGAAAAATTTCCCAATAAACGCGAGTTCTACAAGAACCTGAACGAATGGTTGCGAAAATCGGCCAGCCCCGAAGACAAGCTGGTTGTTCTGGGCGATATGAATATTTCGCCGGAAGACAGCGACATCGGGATCGGCGAAGATAATCGTAAACGCTGGCTGAGAACGGGAAAGTGCAGCTTTCTGCCGGAAGAGCGCGATTGGCTGCAAGAGCTGAAAGGATGGGGGCTGGAGGATACCTACCGGACCATTTATCCGGAGCGGGGAGATCAGTTCAGCTGGTTCGATTATCGCTCGCGCGGATTTGAACGCGAGCCCAAACGGGGATTGCGCATCGACCTGATCCTGGCCTCGCGCGCGATGAACGTTCACTGCCGTGACGCAGGTATCGATTATGATATCCGCGCTATGGAAAAACCGTCGGATCACTGTCCGATCTGGGCGGAGTTTGACTTTTAGTTGGGGGCTGAACCCGTGACAGCATCAGAGCCAGGCGCAAGGCACAGGCGGGATTGATTTGTTAGAAAACAAGCCCCTGCACTTTTTTGCCGCCCATTCCCGGTTTCAGGCCGGACGCAAACGGAACAGAAAAAAACCGCTGAGCAGCAGAATCCCGGCGCTGACGAACAAGACATTATACCCGGCGGATTGACCGATCCGGCCCAGGATCATCGCGCCGAGAAAGGCGCCGGTATCAATACCTCCGGTGAAAATCCCGGTTACTTTGCCGCGAATAGCGTAGGGTTCGCCGCGGATCGCCATAGCATTGAGGGCGGGGAAAAGCAAACCGTGGCCGATGCCGAAGACAAATCCGACCAGCAGTAAAAAGACGTCGGCATTGACGAAAGGCACCATGAACAGCCCGGCGGCGGCCAGGGCGAGCCCCCAGGGAATGATCTGGTTTTCCCCAACGCGATCAGCCAGCCGTCCGGTGACGAAACGGACGCTGACCGCCGCACAGGAATAGGCCAGGTAATAAAGTGAAATCAGGCCGAGTGATCGGGCTTCGGCAAAGGGTGCGATAAAGTTTCCGGTCGCGGCGAGGCCGATCCCGAAGAGCAGTGCCAGGCCTCCGGAAACCAGTTGCTTACGGGTCAGCAGCAGAGCAAAAAAGGAAGGGGCATCAGGGCTGTCTCCGCGGAGGTGATGGTCTCTGCTTTTGACCGGAACCTGCAGGATCAGGGCCATTGCGGCCAGTGCCGAAGCGGTCCAGAAAAAGACGGTGAAGCCGTAGCCCTTGATGACGTATTCCGCAATCATCGGTCCGACGGCCAGACCGATCAGACCCGATGTCCCGAAAATGCCGATGCCTTCGTTCAACCTGCGCACCGGGATCAGGTCGACGATAAAGGTGAAGACCGACGTGAAACAGATGGCCAGGCCGATACCGTGAATAATACGGATCAGCAACAGGGGCGGATAAAAATGTTCCAGTGCGCCGTGCAGAAAAAGATGGGCCAGCGGCATGAGCGTGAGGATGCCGCAACCGATAGCGTAACTGGGCTTGCGACCGATACGATCGATCATCTGTGCCACCCAGGGACGTGACAGGGCCGAAGCACAGGCGAAGGTTCCCATGATCAGGCCGATGTCCTGGCTTGAACCGCCATGCCGGGTGATAAACAGGGGGAACAGGAAAAAAGCGCCGTAGCTGGCGACATGCATGAGATTGGCAAAAAACAGGGCGAAAAAAGCAGGGGTGTAAAGCATTTCAGTACGCCGGCCCGGCCGAGAAAATCGTCCCGGAAGAAGTCTTGATTGTTGTCGGCAGGGGCTGCGGGATGTGCGCCGACGAGAACATCATACGCCTTCCGGCCCAATTCTAAAAGGCCTTGTTCCGGTTTCCGTCAGGGTGTACATTAGCCCACCGGAAAGGCAGGAAATCGAGATGCTGGATAAGAAAAAAATATACGCAAAGATCAAAACCCTGCTGGAAATGATCAAATTTTCCCATACGGTTTTTGCTTTTCCTTTCGCCCTGATGGGAGTGGTGCTGGCCGCTCTGGCCAGCGGCCATGGTCCGAGTTTCGGCCAGGTGTTCTGGATCTGCCTGGCCATGGTCGGCGCACGCAGTGCGGCCATGGGCCTGAACCGGATCATCGACGCCGGAATCGATGCGGAAAATCCGCGCACCGCGGAGCGGCATATCCCGGCGGGAAAGGTGTCGCTGCTCGAGGCGCTGCTCTTTGTTGCTGTCGCACTGGTTTTGTTTTTCTTTTCCGCCTGGATGCTCAATCCGCTGTGTTTTAAGCTGGCTCCGGCAGTCGTCGGTTTATTCGTCCTTTATGCCTATTGCAAGCGTTTCACCCATTACGCGCATGTGGTTTTGGGCCTGTGCCTGGCTGCCGCGCCCCTCGGGGCCTGGATTGCCTTGCGCGGCGATCTGGGCTGGCCGGTTGTCGCTCTGGCCCTGGCGGTTCTGTTCTGGGTGTCCGGATTCGATATTTTTTACGCTCTGCAGGACTATGATTACGATATCGCACGCGGCCTGCATTCGGTGCCCTCGCGCTTGGGGAAGGAAAAGTCTTTTTTCCTGGTGCGGATTTTTCATGCCCTGATGCTGGTTTTTCTGCTGCTGGTAATGCCGGGCAGCGGCCTTGGCTGGATCTATTTCGGTGGGGTGGTCGTTGTGGCCGGATTACTGGTTTACGAACACCTGCTGGTCAAGCCCGATGATCTGTCGCGACTGGATGCGGCCTTTTTCAATATGAACGGTTATATCAGCGTCACCATTTTTGTGTTTACCCTGGTCGATGCGTTAGCCTGAAAATTCAATCTGCCTGAACGCACAGGCGCCGGAAAAGCTGCCTGGGGTGCATGACGGAAGAATACCGGCCGGTAGGGCAACCGGTGGTTTTTGCTTTTTAAGGGGCTGAGCTTTTCATGCCGGGCGCTTGTTGCGCGGTGTTTCGGCGGCCCAAACAGGGGTTATGAAAAACATCGTTATCGGCATAACCGGAGCCTCCGGTTCGATTTACGCTCTGCGCCTGATCGAGGAACTGCTGCAGGCAGACACGCAGGTCTCGGTTCTGCTGAGTCATGCCGGGCGTCAGGTCCTGGCCCATGAAGCCGGGCTGCAGTTGGCGGAAGATGCCGGGGATTGCCTCCGGCAATTACGGCGTCATTTTCAGGCCGGGGTCGACCTGCAGCATTATGCGCAGGACGATTTTTTTTCCCCCGTAGCCAGCGGTTCCAACGCCCCCGCCGCCGTCGTCATCTGTCCCTGTTCCATGGGAACGGCGGGACGGCTTGCGTCGGGCTTGTCGGAGAACCTGTTGGAACGGGCTGCCGATGTCGCTCTGAAAGAAAACAAACCGCTGTTGCTGGTACCGCGGGAAACGCCCTTCAACCAGGTCCATCTACGCAATCTGCTGCATTTGTCCCAGGCCGGAGCGCGGATCATCCCGGCGATGCCGGCTTTTTATCACCGGCCGCAGACGGTTGCGGACATGGTCGATTTTGTCGTCGGTAAAGTGCTGGACAACCTTGGGGTTGAGCACCGTCTGTTTGGGCGCTGGGGAGAATGATCCTTTTAGGGGCGGGGCCCTGGGCCCCCAGGAACGACAACACAAAATAAAGGGCGGACACATTGATCTGCCCTGACGGAATGTAAAACAGATGGAAGCCCTTTTTGACGATATTCGCAAAAAAACAGCAGCCGGCCGGCGTATCGGTGATGATGAGGCGCTGGCCCTGTTCGAATCGGACGACCTGCTGGCGGTGGGTGAACTGGCGGCGGCGGTCAACCGCAGAAAAAACGGCGAGCGCGTTTATTTCAACGTCAACCGGCACATCAACTATACGAACTATTGCGTCAATCAATGTACCTTTTGCGCTTTCTCCCGGGAAGAAGGAGACGCCGACGGCTATACTCTGGCTCTTGACGATATCCGCGAAAAAGCGCGCGAAGCGGTCGCCGCCGGAGCCACGGAAATTCATTCGGTCGGCGGCTTGCACCCGAATCTGCCGTTCGAATTTTATCTCGACATGCTGAAGGCCATCAAAGAGGTCTCGCCGCAGCTGCATGTCAAGGCGTTCACCGGGGTTGAAATCGATTATTTTTCCCGCATCAGCCAAAGCAGCGTAGCGGAGGTTGTCGCCGCACTCAAAGATGCCGGTCTGGGTTCGCTGCCGGGCGGCGGGGCAGAGATTTTCGCCGCCGCCGTGCGCGCCAGGATCTGCCCGGAGAAAATTTCCGGAGAACGCTGGCTGGAAGTGATCGAGCAGGTGCATCGCAGCGGGCTGCGCAGCAACGCGACGATGCTGTTCGGCCACCTTGAGAGTTACGCCGACCGGGTCGATCACATGCGCCGGATTCGCGACCTGCAGGATCGGACCGGAGGTTTTCAGAGCTTCATTCCCCTGGCTTTCCAGCCGGACAACACGCGCGTTCCCGGGGCCAAAGGCGTGGGCGGCGTCGACGCTCTGAAAACCCTGGCGATCAGCCGCATCTATCTCGATAACTTCCGCCACATCAAGGCCTATTGGGTCATGCTCGGACTGAAGATTGCGCAAACGGCGCTGTGCTTCGGGGTCAATGACCTGGACGGCACGGTGATCGAAGAGCAGATCGGCCATGATGCCGGGGCCGACTCGCCTCAGGTTCTGGCCAAGGAGCGGCTCATCTCGCTGATTCGGAAAGCGGGGAAAACGCCGGTTGAACGTGACACTCTGTATAACGAACTGAAGGTTTTTTGACCATGCTGACGACAATTCAGCGGAAGATTCAACAGGCGCAGGCACTTGATCGCACGGAAGCGTTGTGGCTGTTCACCCGGGCCGATCTGCTTGTTCTGGGCCGCCTCGCCGATGAGGTGCGCAGCCGCAAGCATCCCCAGCGGCGGGTGACCTTTGTCGTCGACCGGAACGTCAACTATTCCAATATCTGCGAATCGAAATGCCGCTTTTGCGCTTTTTATCGCGATGCTGACGCTGCGGATGCCTATCTGCTCGATGATGAGACGATTTTCGCCAAGGTGCAGGAGCTGGTCGATCACGACGGTACCCAGTTGCTGATGCAGGGCGGACTGCATCCGACCTTGAAGATCGAGTGGTTCGAAAAATTGTTCCGCAACTTACGCGAACGTTTCCCCCGGGTGCAGATTCATTCGCTGTCGCCGGCCGAAGTGATTCATATCGCCGAACTGTCCGGGATCAGCATGGAAGACTGTCTGCGGCGCTTGCAGACCGCAGGGCTGGCCTCGGTTCCCGGCGGTGGGGCCGAGATCCTGGTCGATGCGGTGCGCCGGGAAATTTCCCCCAACAAAATCGGTTGGCGGAGTTGGGCCCGGGTGATGGAAGAAGCGCACCGGATCGGCATGCGGACGACCGCGACCATGATGTTCGGCAGCCGCGAAACGCAGGAAGATATCGTCGAGCACCTGTTCCGCATTCGCGAGCTACAGGACCGGACCGGCGGTTTTACCGCGTTTATCCCCTGGAGTTTCCAGCCGGATAATACCGAATTGGGCGGCGAAGCGGCGGGCGGCGTCGAATATCTCAGAGTGCTTGCCCTGGCGCGGATCGTATTGGACAATATCGACAATATTCAAGGCAGCTGGGTGACTCAAGGGGCGCGGATGGCCCAGGTGGCGCTGTTTTTCGGCGCCAATGACCTGGGGGGGACCATGCTGGAGGAGAATGTCGTCGCCGCCGCCGGCTGTGCCTTCCGCATGTCGCAGGAAGAGCTGATCGAACTGATCCGGGGGGCGGGCTTCACCCCGGCGCGCCGGACCACCGAATACGAGATTCTGAAGGAGTATTGAAGATGCTGCCTGTGCGTAACAACATCGCCGAAATGGCCGGGTACGTACCGGGATTCCAGCCCGAAGGCGAAGGCTGGATCAAACTCAATACCAACGAGAATCCCTATCCACCTTCACCCCGGGTGGTGGCGGCGATTCTGGCGGAATTGGGCGAGGATGGAGCCGGTTTGCGCAAATATCCGGATGCCGGCAGCAAGCAGGCCCGGAAAACCGCGGCCGAACTGTACGGTGTCGATCCCTCCTGGGTGATCATGGCCAACGGCTCGGACGAATTGCTCAACAACCTGATCCGCGCTTTTGCCGGGGAGGGCGACGAGGTCGCCTTTGTCCACCCCTCATATTCCTATTATGCCACTCTGGCCGATATTCAGGGGGCGAGCGTTCGCACTTTCGGTTTGACCGACGCACATCTCATTGCCGACTTTCCGTCGCGCTACGCAGGGAAAGTTTTTTTTCTGACCAGCCCCAATGCGCCGTTGGGATGCTGTTTTTCCAACGCGTATATTGCCGAACTGGCGACCCGCTGCGCCGGTGTGCTGGTGATCGATGAGGCCTATGTCGATTTTGCCGCCGAGTCGGCTATGGAACTGGTGCATGAATATGAAAACATTGTCGTCACCCGGACTTTTTCCAAAAGCTACGCCCTGGCCGGAATGCGCCTGGGACTGGCGGTGGCGCGGCCTGAAGTCATTGCCGCGCTGGATAAAATCCGCGATCACTATCACCTCGACCGCCTGGCTCTGGCGGCTGCCGTTGCCGCTTTGGAGGATCAGGATTATCTGCGCGCAACGGTTGAAAAGATCCGGGCGACACGCGACTGGTTCGGCGCGGAACTGATCCGGCTCGGCTATCGGGTGCCGCCGTCGGCGGCCAATTATCTTTTTGCCGTGCCGCCGGATAAAAACGCCAAACGGGTTTACGATGCGCTTTTCGAACGCCGGATTCTGGTGCGCTATTTTACCGATCCGCTGCTCCGGCACGGCCTGAGAATATCCATCGGCAGCCGCGAGGACATGGAAACCGCTTTGGCGGCAATGGCGGAAATTGGCTGATCTGAGCTTTCCCCCGGAACAATTTGCGGAGCGCCTGCTGGCCTGGTACGGACGGGAAGGACGCGATCTGCCCTGGCGCAACACGCGCGATCCTTATCGGATCTGGCTGGCGGAGATCATGCTGCAGCAGACCACCGTCGCGGCGGTGATCGATTATTTTCACCGCTTTGTCGACCGTTTTCCAACGCTGCAGAAGCTGGCCGCAGCGCCGTTGGAAGCCGTCATCGATTTGTGGGCCGGTCTGGGATATTATTCGCGTGCCAGGAACCTGCACGCCACCGCGAAAACAGTTGCGGCCGAGTACGACGGCAGGTTTCCCGGGACAGTGGAGGAGTTGCAACAGCTTCCCGGGATCGGCCGGTCGACCGCCGGAGCGATTGCCGCACTGGCTTTCGAGCGCCGGGCCGCGATCCTTGACGGCAACGTGCGCCGGGTGTTGTGCCGCTTGGGCGCATTGCAGGAGCCGCCGCGTTCATCCCGGGCGGACAAGCAGTTATGGGCCTGGTCCGAGGCGTTGACCCCGGCTGCGCGCATCCATGACTATACCCAGGCGATCATGGATCTGGGGGCGACCGTTTGCACGCCGCGCAAGCCGCTGTGTCGTCAATGCCCGGTGGTTGCATTGTGCCGGGCCGAACAGCTTGATCTGGTCGATGTTCTGCCGTTGAAACAGGCGAGTAAAAAAATTCCGACGCGGCATGAGGTCGTCCTGCTGGTCGAGCGAAATGGCCGGTATCTGGTTCGCCGGCGGCCCCTGGACGGTTTTCTCGGCGGTCTTTGGGAGTTTCCCGGCAGTTATGTCGAAAAAGACGAACCGGTTGAGCGCAAGCTCGCCTGGCTGAAAAGCGAGCGGGGCCTGACCGGGGCAACCGTAAAACTTGCCGAGGTGGAACATGTCTACAGTCATTTTCGTTTGGTCGTGACCCCTTATCTGTTTAGAGCTTCTGCCGGATATGTGGCCGAAGGGTCGGTTTCCTGGGTTGAGCCGACCGACCTGACTTCTTTTGCTCTTCATGGCGCGCATAAAAAGGTGCTTGCCGCTCTGCTTGAAAGCTGAATTGAAATGCCTTTACCCCCCATCTTGACAACCACCGCGGAAGTTGTTGAATTCGCCGGAAAACTGGAAAAGGAACAGGTGATAGCCGTCGATCTGGAAGCGGATTCGATGCATAACTATCAGGAGAAAGTCTGTTTGCTGCAGTTTTCCACGCCCGAGACGACAGTGTTGATCGATCCCCTTGCCGCAGCCGAGTTGACGCCGCTCAAACCGATTCTGTCCGACCCTGCGGTGCGTAAAATCTTTCATGCGGCGGATTACGATATCCGTTGTCTGGCGCGTGATTTTGACATCGTTATCAACGGCCTGTTCGATACCATGATTTGCTCGCAGTTTCTGGGGGAAGAACGGTTCGGGCTGGCGGACGTCCTGAAAAAGTATCTCGCGGTTGAACTGGACAAGCGCTTTCAGCGTGCTGATTGGTCGCTCAGACCGTTGTCCGGGGAAATGATTCGTTACGCCGCGGGCGATACCCGTCATTTGCATGAACTGGCCGCTATTCTGGAGCAAAAGCTGGTTGACAAAGGACGGTTGAGCTGGGTCAGGGAAGAGTTTCAACTGCTCGAAGGGGTCCGTTTCGCCGAGCGCTCCGGCCCGGAGTTTTTGCGTTTCAAGGGCGCCGGGCGACTGAATCGGCGGCAACTGGCCGCACTCGAAAACCTGCTGCATTGGCGCGATCGGGAAGCGTGCCGGCGCGATTGCCCGCTGTACCGGGTACTGGGCAATAAAATCATGCTGGAGCTGGCACAGAAGCTTCCCGCTTCGGGCCGCCAACTGAGTCAAATCGAAACGCTTCCGCCCCGCTTGCGGGAGCGTTACGGGCGTAAGCTGATTGCCGAAATCGCCGCGGCCATGAGTCTGGCCGAGGACGATCTGCCGCACTATCCGCGCAGCGAACGCAAAGAGCGGGACGCCGCTTTCGAAAAACGTCTGAATGTCCTGAAGGGCTGGCGCAAAGCGACGGCGCAACGGCTCGAACTGGATCCGGGCGTTCTGATCAACAATGCCGCCCTGGAGGAGGTTGCGCAAAAACAGCCTGCCGACAGCGCTGATTTAAGCGGGATCAGGACGTTGAAAAACTGGCAGCGCGAGGAACTGGGTGACGGTATTCTCAGGGCGCTGCAAACGCATGCCTGACCGTTTCAGTCCGCTGACGGCGCCGTCATGGTCGCCGGATCGAGCAACCGATCCAGAACCGCGGCGCTGATTCCGTCTTCCAGGGCCAGCTCGCGCAACGTCCTGCCGGTTTTATGCGCGCGTTTGGCCAGGTCCGCGGCATGATCGTAGCCGATTTCCGGGACCAGGGCGGTGACCAGGGCCAGACTGCGTTCCAGCAGTTCGGCGCAGCGCTCTTTGTCCGCCTCAAGACCGGCCAGGCATTTTTCTTCAAAGGCCTTGATGCCGGTGCTCAAAAGTTCGATGCTCTGCAATACATTGTAGGCCATGACCGGCATCATCACATTCAGTTCGAAATTACCGGACATGCCGCAAAACGAAACCGTGGTGTCGTTGCCGGCGACCTGCGCGCAGACCTGCATCAGGGACTCGGCCATGACCGGGTTGATTTTCCCCGGCATGATCGAACTGCCCGGTTGTACGGCCGGCAGCATCAGTTCGCCGATTCCGCAGCGCGGTCCGCTGGCCAGAAAACGAATGTCATTGGCGATTTTGAACAGGCTGACGGCGCAGTTTTTCAGGCTGCAACTGGTGGCGACCAAGGTATCTTTTGCCGCCTGGGCCTCGAAGTGGTTGTTGGCTTCCCGGAACGGCAGGCAAATCTCACGGGCAATCGCGGCGATGGTTTGCGCGGCGAAATCGGGGTGGGTGTTGATCCCCGTACCGACTGCTGTGCCCCCGAGGGGCAACTCGTACAGGCCGCTGGAGTTGACTGACAAACGTTCACGCGCCTGCTCGACCTGGCGGGCGTAGCCGGAGAACACCTGCCCCAGTTTGATCGGAGTGGCGTCCTGCAGATGGGTGCGGCCGATTTTCAGCACATCCTGAAACAATTCCGCCTTTTCCGCCAGTTGTTGCAGCAGTTGTTCCAAGGCCGGCAGCAGTTTGGTGTGCAGTTGTTCGGCGGCGGCGATATGGATGGCGCTGGGAAAGACATCGTTGCTGGACTGGCCCAAATTGACATGGTCGTTGGGATGCACAACCTTGCTGCCGATCGGCCGGCCCAGCAGTTGGGCGGCGCGGTTGGCAATCACCTCGTTGCTGTTCATGTTGCTGCTGGTCCCCGATCCGGTCTGGAAAATATCGACCGGGAATTGGTCTTCCCACTGACCGGCAATCACTTCTTCCGCCGCCTTGATGATGACTTCGGCCGTTTCCGGGGCCAGTATTCCCAGAGTCTGATTGGTCCGCGCCGCATGTTTTTTGATCAGCGCCAGAGCGCGAAGCAGCGGACGGGGCAAGGGCAGGCCGGAAATGGGGAAATTATCGATCGCCCTGGCCGTCTGGGCGCCGTACAGGGCATCGATGGGAACCTGCATTTCACCAAGAGAATCCTGTTCGATCCGTTGTTCTTTCATATTCTTCCTTTCCGGATGCATCCGTTTTGTTGCAACTCCATTTCACTGTTTCAGGTATAAGCATAGCGAGCAAACGGCGACTGTCAAAGGCGCTTTTCTTCCCGCCGGGCATCAGCTATCATGCCCGCCATGGAAACCGTTGCCCTGCTTCTGATCGTTTTTTCCGCCTTGATGCATGCCTTGTGGAACCTGCTGGTGAAGCAAAGTCGTGACAAAACGATTTTTATCTGGTGGATGTTTCTCTCTTCCTGGAGCATGATGACGGTACTGACCTGGATCCTGGATCTGTTTCCCCGGTTGACCCCGCGTTTTCTCGGTCTTGCCGCCGCCGGCGCGATCTGTTTTGTCTTCTATCACTGGTTCGGGGGCTATGCTTATCGTCGGGGGGATCTGTCGGTGACTTATCCGCTGGCGCAGACCGCCATGCTCTATGTCCCGCTCTGGGGTGTCCTGATTCTGGGAGAGCGGCTCAGCGGTTTAGGTGTGGCGGGGATTCTGCTGATTGTTTTCGGCGCTTACTGTATCCAGTTGCATGGACTCGGTATGCGGGACATATTGCGACCGTTTACGCAGCTTGCCGATTCTTCCGTTCAGGCGGCGTTGCTGGCCGGTTTTACCTACTCGATCGGCGCCGTGACGGATAAAATCGGGGTCGATGCTTATTCCGCTTATCGTTTTACCTATGTGCTGGTTTTCTTTATGCTGGTCTTCATGTCGCTCAACCTGCTGCGGCCGAAATACCGTGGCCGGGTCATGGCCGAATGGCGGGTTCATCCGAAGTTGATTGTTCTCGCCGGACCGGTGATCCTGGCGTCCTTTCTGTCCTTTCGCCTGGGTTTGCAGTTGGCTCCGGTCAGTTATGCGGTTCCGGTTCGACAGGTCGGTTTGCTGATCGGAGTTTTGATCGGTATTGTGTTTCTGAGGGAATCCTTCGGCCGCATCCGCTTGACCTCGGCCGGTTTGATTCTGCTCGGTGTGGTGTTGATCTGGCGCGGGTAGCTCAGTGTATTGACGCGCAGAGGTTTGAAATCTTCCCTGTGCAATAAAAAATCCCAGGGCTTATTGATCTCGAGGTTGCAGATGAAGAATATCGCCAATTTTCTGTTTGAAGTGGGAATGCTCAAACGCACCCCGCGGACCGGATTTCAGTTTCTCGGTTCGGGGGCGCAGTCGGTTGCCGAACACAGCTTTCGCACGGCGTTGATCGGGTATGCCCTGGCGCAACTGGACGGGCAGGTGGATGTGGGCCGGGTGTTGCAGTTGTGCCTGTTTCACGATATCCCGGAAGCGCGTACCGGGGATCTGAATTACGTGAACAAAAAGTATGTCCGGGCCGATGAAGAAAAAGCGGTTGCCGATCTCGCGGAGCAGCTGCCCTTTGGTGACGATTATCAGCAGACCCTGCGGGAGTTCATGGACAAGGAAACCTATGAAGCCCGTCTGGCCCATGACGCCGACCAACTGGAGATGGTGTTGTCGCTGAAGGAACACAAGGATCTGGGCAACCGCTACGCCGATGAATGGTACCCCTTTTCCCGCTTGCGTCTGAAGACTGAAGTGGCGAAACAGCTGGCCGCGGCAATCTGGGAAACCGATTCATCGAAATGGTGGTTTGATGATGACCACGACTGGTGGGTTAATGGCGGGAGCGAGTGAGAGAGCACTGCACCCCATCTGCGTTGTTGCACTGACAATTCCGTCCTCGCCGTAGCTGCCGCTGCCTGCGGCTTAATTGTCGCTACGCCTGGTGTCTGTGGGGCACATCTTTCACTCGTCCGAAATGGGGAGGATGCGGCAAGACACTGCCTGGTTCCTGGTCTCCGGTACATATCTTCTTCCGGCTGAGGATGCCGAGCCGTTGCCATGGCAATCCTTGACCCTTCGCAGCAGACATGTTATCTAATTTCGTTCTTCTATTTAGAGTTTTTCAGGGAGAAAATCATGCTCGATATTAAATATTTACGCGATAATTTCGCCGCGGCGGAGCAGGCACTCGCCACCCGCGGCGGCGATATTGACATCTCCGCTTTTCAAACGCTGGATCAACAGCGACGGGAGATGCTCGGCCGGACCGAAGCGCTGAAAGCGGAAAAGAATTCGGTGTCGGCCCTGATCGGACGCACCAAGGACAAAAGCCTGGTTCAGGACGAGATCGCCCGGATGAAGGAGGTGTCCGCCCAGATCAAGGAACTGGACGATCGGCTCAAAGCGGTCGAAGGGGGATTGAACGAGTTGTTGATGGGGGTTCCCAACATTCCGCACGAAAGTTGTCCGCCCGGCCGGTCCGAAGCGGATAATGTCGAAATCAAATCCTGGGGAAAGAAACCCGTATTCGATTTTGCACCCAAAGCGCATTGGGATATCGGGGAACAGCTGGGGATTCTCGATTTTGAACGAGCCAGCAAGTTGTCCGGAGCGCGGTTCGCGCTCTACTTCGGTGCCGGAGCGCGAATGGAGCGGGCGCTGATCAATTTCATGCTCGATCTGCATACCGGCGAGCACGGGTACACTGAGACCCTGCCGCCGTTTCTGGTCAATCGCACGACCATGACCGGTACCGGGCAGCTGCCCAAGTTTGAAAACGATCTGTTTCACACCGAGGACGTGGATCTGTTTCTTATTCCCACGGCCGAAGTCCCGGTGACCAATATTCACCGCGACGAGATCCTCAGCGACAAAGACCTGCCGCTCTGCTACACGGCTTACACTCCCTGTTTTCGTAAGGAAGCCGGATCGCACGGCAAGGATACGCGCGGTTTGATTCGCCAGCACCAGTTCAACAAGGTCGAACTGGTGAAGTTCGTGCGCCCGGAAGACTCCGACGCCGAACTGGAGGCATTGCTGCAGAACGCCGAACAGGTTCTGCAACTGCTTGAGCTGCCCTATCGGGTCGTTGATCTGTGCACCGGCGATATCGGGTTTTCCGCTGCCCGGACCTTCGATATCGAAGTCTGGCTGCCGGGGCAGGACACGTATCGCGAAATCTCCTCCTGTTCCAACTTCCGCGATTTCCAGGCCCGGCGTGCGGCTATCCGCTTTCGGCGCGAAGGAGCGAAAAAGCCTGAGCTGGTGCATACCCTGAACGGTTCCGGCCTGGCGGTCGGACGGACCTTGCTGGCGATTCTGGAAAACTATCAGCAGGCGGACGGTTCGGTGGTTGTTCCCGCAGTGTTGCGTCCATATATGGGCGGGCTTGAGCGGATTGAAAAGTAGCGTTCAGGGATGCTGTTTCGCTTGCATTTTGCTTTCGTTTTCGCTAAAGTTCCAAGGTTTTCCCGCTTGGGGGCAACGAATTCCGGCGACCAACGGAGGAGTGGCCGAGTGGTTTAAGGCGGCGGTCTTGAAAACCGTTGAACGAAAGTTCCGTGGGTTCGAATCCTACCTCCTCCGCCATTATTAATTAATATGGTAGGCGGGATTCGAAGCGGAGCGAGCGCAGACTGAATGTCTGAAAAGCGGCCAGGACGGCCGCGTCAGCGAGTGCAGGGGAGGTTACGCAGGAGGCGTCCGGACGGCGCCGACGAAGTGACCGAATCCTACCTCCTCCGCCATTATTAATTAATATGGTAGGCGGGATCCGAAGCGGAGCGGACATCGTACAATTGAACAGCTGAATACGGAGAGGTGACCGAGAGGCCGATGGTGCTCGCCTGCTAAGCGAGTGTACGGGGAACCGTACCGAGGGTTCGAATCCCTCCCTCTCCGCCAGTTGGTTTAAGATTCCTTTTTAGGGGATTCGAAGCGAAACGAACGCTGACTTGATGTCGGATGAGCGGACAGGACGTACGCGGCAGTGAGTGCAGGGGGGGGGGGGGTACGCAGGCAGCGCCGGGATGGCGCCGACGCAGTAACCGAATCCCTCCCTCTCCGCCATTTTTAGCTTGTCGGTGGCGGAGATAAAGAGTAAAAAAGGTTGACAAGCTCAAGGATTTAAGCGATAAGACTTTCCCCATGCGCCGCTAGCTCAGCTGGATAGAGCGTCTGACTACGGATCAGAAGGTCGGGAGTTCGAATCTTCCGCGGCGCGCCATTAAAAAACAAGGCCTTAGCTCCACGTCGGAGCTAAGGCCTTTGTCGTTTCTTCCTTCCTGAGGTCCTCTGGAGGTCCCTTGCAAGTTATGCCACCCAACTGGTGAGCATGAAATCCCTCAAATATAGATGCTATGGTGGTATAAGCTAAGAGCACTATGTCAACGGCGAAACGACATTCGTTGACCAACTGAACACTACGAGGCTCATGTATGGCTAAGAAGGTGCCTACCAAGAAAGAGAGAGCAGGCCAGAAGAATTTGAACGGTCGTATAAGTGGATAAGCCTTCGCAAATCAGGCATAGTAATGCCAGAAAAGAGAGGAGCTTATCATGGGCAGACGACCCCGCCGGAACCATTCACCGGCATTCAAGTCGAAAGTGGCTTTGGCCGCTGTGAAGGGGGAGCACACGATCACCGAGCTGGCACAGAAGTTCGATGTTCATCCGAATCAGATTACACAATGGAAAAATCAGTTGCTTGAGCAGGCAGCAGATGTTTTTGAGCCGAACGGAAAGAAAGAGCCATCGGTCGATATCAAGACATTGCACGCCAAGATCGGCGAACTGACTCTGGAGAATGATTTTTTAGAAAGCGCACTCAACAAGGCGGGATTGCTGAGCGCAAAAAAATGATCGACCGCGACCATCCTCTTTCGATCAGCCGGCAAGCCAAAGCTGTTGGCATCAGTCGTGGCAGCGTTTACTATCTGCCGCGACCGGTTTCAGATTTTGACCTGGAACTCATGCGGAGAATCGACTCGTTGCATCTGGAGTATCCGTTTGCGGGATCGCGCATGCTGCGGGACCTGCTGCAACAAGAAGGCTATGCTGTGGGGCGTACGCATGTGACGACCCTGATGAAGAAAATGGGCATTGAGGCCCTGTATCGAAAACCGAGAACGACGAAGCCTGGAGCCGGTCACAAGATCTACCCGTATCTGCTGCGGAGGATGAAAATCGATCGTCCCAACCAGGTCTGGGCGATGGATCTGACCTATATCCCTATGGCCCGAGGATTTGTCTATCTGGTGGCGGTTGTCGATTGGTTCACCCGACGTGTCTTGTCCTGGAAGGTCTCGACCACCATGGATGTTCATTTTTGCCTGGAGGCCGTCGAAGAGGCGATAGCCCAATACGGGACGCCAGAGATCATGAACACCGATCAGGGCAGCCAGTTCACCTCGTTGGCCTTCACACAACTGATGAAGGATCACGATATCCGGATCAGCATGGACGGCAAGGGAGCCTGGCGGGATAACATTTTTGTGGAACGACTCTGGCGGACGATCAAATATGAAGATATTTATCTGCGCGCCTACGCGTCTGTCTCAGAGGTTCGAAAAGGATTGAATCGTTATATCAGCTTTTACAACAGCCGCAGACCGCATTCGAGTCTGAACAGACAGACTCCGGATCAGGTTTACTTTGCTGGTCTACAACAGGAACAGGTGGCTTAAAACAGGAAGGTCAAATCCACTTATAAAAACGACCAGACCTGTTCAGACACGCTGGGCCACCTCTGCCAGAGGTGGCCCCCAGAATTCGGACAGTGTAGTAAGGTGGACAGCTATACACTGACGAAGGAGATTCACCCATGAGCAAAACCAAGCGGAAGCGGTATTCAGCAGCGTTCAAGGCCAAGGTTGCCCTCGAAGCGATCAAGGGCGAGCAGACATTGGCGGAACTGGCAGCGAAATACAGCCTCCATCCGAATATGATTACCACCTGGAAGCGGCAAGCCATCGACAATATGGCCGAGGCCTTTTCCAGTAAATCTGAGCGCGACAGCAAGGCCGACGAAGTTCAGATCAAGGAACTGCACGCGAAGATCGGCCAACTCACCGTTGAGCGCGATTTTTTGGCCAAAGCCTTCGGTCGCTGAGCCACGCTCGAAGGAAAGTCCTGGTCGAACCCGGCCATGTTGCTGGCTTGAGTATTGCTCGGCAATGCGAATTGTTATCCATCAGTCGCTCGTCCTATTACTACGAAGCGACCGGCGAGAATCCGCTTAACCTGGAGCTGATGCGCCTGATCGACGAGCAGTTTCTCGAAACGCCTTACTACGGAGGCCGACAGATGGCGCGTCATCTGCGCCGCCAAGGCTACGGCGTCGGTCGTAAGCGGATTGGCCGACTGATGAGGCTGATGGGCCTGTCGCCCATCTACCAGAAGCCGAATACGTCGAGACCGCATCCACAGCACAAGGTCTATCCTTATCTGCTGCGGGGGCTGACCATCGACAAGCCGAATCAGGTTTGGTGCGCCGATGTGACCTATATTCCGATGCGGCGCGGTTTTCTGTATTTGGTGGCGATCATGGACTGGGCCACCCGCAAGGTTCTCTCCTGGCGGTTGTCCAATACCCAAGACGCCGATTTCTGCGTTGTGGCCCTTGAAGAGGCCTTGCAACGCTATGGTCGGCCCGAGATCTTCAGCACCGATCAGGGCAGTCAGTTTACCAGCTATGCATTCACCAGCGTTTTGAAAGAGGCCGACATCAAAATCTCGATGGACGGCAAAGGGCGCTGGATGGACAACGTTATGATCGAGAGGCTCTGGCGGTCTCTCAAATACGAATGCATCTATCTCAACGCATTCGAAACAGGAAGCGAGGTGAGAGCAGGAATCGGCCGCTGGATTGACCGCTACAACAGCCGGCGCCCCCATTCCAGTCTGGACGACAGAACACCGGATGAGGCATATTGGCAAAAACCCCGGCCCGGCTAAGCCGGTCCGCCCATTCAACTGGCGGCATAACCATGAAGGCTTTCCACCTTATTTCCGCCACCAACCTGTCCAGTCGACGGGGGCCACCTCTCTTTGCTCTGAGGGGTTTGTTCGGGTCCTGAATCGTAAAATTCAAGGTTCCAGGCTTGGCTACGGCAAGATGGTCGGGGGAGACTCTGCCGGTTTGTAACAAAGTATCATTTTTATAGTCGGTTACTTTGTTTCTTTTGATATATGAACGCCGTCTCCGACGATATATAATCGTTCTACCAATATAAAGCAGAGGAGCGATTATGAATTCTGAAGAATATTCTCGATACCTTGACGTGCTGAAAGAGGAACTGGTGCCGGCCATGGGCTGTACCGAGCCGATCGCCATCGCATATGCCGCCGCCAAGGCGCGTGAAGTTCTGGGAACCATCCCCGACCATGTCCGGGTCGAAGCCAGCCGCAACATCATTAAAAACGTTAAAAGCGCCGTGGTTCCAAATACCGGAGGCTTGAAGGGGATGGCTGCTTCTGCCGCTGCCGGCATCATCGCGGGTAGAGCGGAGCGGGTACTGGAAGTCCTTTCCGCAGTCAGCGACGGGCAAAAAGGGCAGATCAAGGAATACCTGGACACAAAGCAGATTACGGTCACAGAGTCTGGCCGCAACCTGATTTTTGAACTGAAGGTGACCGTGTCGGCCGGGCCGTCAACGGCAAGCGTTCAAATTTCCCATTATCATACCAATATCGTTCTGATTACCAAGGATGGAGAAGCGATCTATACCAATCAGGATTGCGATGAGATCGTGACGCAAAACCTGACTGATCGCTCATTCATGAACGTCAGGGATATTCTCCGTTTCGCCGAATCGGTTGATCTGGCTGAGATTGAAGACCTGCTGCAACAACAGATCGATTACAATATGGCAATCGCCAAAGAAGGGCTGGGTGATAGCTGGGGAGCCAACATCGGCAAGGTGTTGATTGAAAGCTGGGGTGATGATGTCAAAGTTCACGCCAAAGCATTGGCGGCGGCCGGCTCTGATGCGCGCATGAGTGGCTGCGATTTGCCGGTGATGATCGTATCCGGCAGCGGCAACCAGGGGATCACGGCGTCGATTCCGGTCATTGTTTATGCACAGGAACTCGAATCCAGTAAGGAAGATCTGTTGCGTGCCCTTATCGTCTCGAACCTGGTTACCATCCATCAAAAAACCGGGATTGGGCGGCTTTCCGCTTACTGTGGAGCCGTTAGCGCCGGGTGCGGCGCCGGAGCCGGGATTGCCTGGCTTCATGGTGGGCGTTTTGACGATATCGCCCATACCATAGTGAATGCTCTGGCGATTGCTTCCGGAATTATTTGTGATGGCGCCAAGCCCTCCTGCGCAGCCAAGATTTCATTATCTGTCGAGGCCGGAATTCTGGGCTTCAACATGTACGAACGGGGACAGCAGTTCTACGGCGGTGACGGCATCGTCACCAAGGGCGTTGAAAAAACAATCAATAATGTTGGTCGTCTGGGGCGTGAGGGGATGAAGGGGACCGATAAGGAAATTATCCGCATCATGTTGGGAGAGTAGTTAAATCAGTTGCGTCCCAATATTTAATTGAATAAAAACAGTTGGTTATCCTTTCCTGTTTTTTTGTTTGTGTAATTAAAAATTTGATTTATCAGAACCCTCCCCGAGAATGTTATGCTCAATACCTAAAATTGTGTAAAAGCCGGCCTCGATTTAGAGCCGTTTTTTCATGCTTGCCGCCAACGGGGAAACGCTCACGGGAATCCGGATTCACGATTGCTGGGAGCACAATAGAGTCACCGGAAGGCCAGGCTCTTCCCGGCTCAAATCACAAAGAACACATGGGCCATGTTGGCCGTCCGATAGAGACGAAAGACGTCGAGATCGCCGCAATCCATAAGGTAAATGGCTCCGGCTTCCAGTGGAAGCTCGTCGAGGGTGGTGGCCCTGTGCCCGGTTGATTATTTATCCGCCCCGGGGCTGAGCTTTTCAAATAACGCCCGGCGCCCGTGGATGCCGAGTTTGTCGTAGATACGTTTCATGTAGGTCTTGACCGAGGATTCCGATATCTTCAGCCGCGAGGCAATGTCCCGGTAGGTGAACCCCTGAAAGCTCTTTTCGAGAACCAGCATCTCCCGCTCTGATAGTTGCAGGCGGACATGATCGGGGATCTGTATGTATGGTTTTTTTTCCGTTTTCCGGTCCATATGCGGAACCGTTTCTGCGGGTTCGGAAGCGACCGGTGACGCGGTCTGCACCTGCCTGCCCACTCCTTCGTCAGTCTTTTTCCGCCAGCGATAAAAATATAAGCTCAAAGCGGCCAGATTCAGACAGATCAGTCCCGACATTGCCATGCCCCCGGCATATTCATGCAGATATTTTCCCAACAACTGTCCGCCGATAATTCCCAGGCACAAGGTTGCCAGGCCGAAACCGAAAGCTTTGACCGGGCGGGAAAATGAGAGCAGGAAGGCGATCAGAAACAGATCGACCAGCCCCTGGGCGGCCTGCATGCCGTACATGCTCAGGTTTATCGTCAGCGGGAAAGGGTGTTGTAACAGGGAGAAGGCCAGCATCGCGAGCAAGATGCCCCCGACCAGAGACAACTCACGTTGGCGCTGGCTTTTGATCAGGCCGGCGCTTACACCGATTGTCCCGATATAAAAAACCAGTTCCAGTCCCTGAGCAAAAGTCTGCTGTAGATAAGCCGGATAGAGCACGCCGTAGGTCAATCCGCTGACCAGGTGAAACAGCAGGACAAAAGGCAGAAACAGCCAGAGGTCCTGTAATCTGGGGCTTGTCTGTCCCGTATCCCGATGTTTCTGTTCGGCGGGTCGCAACAGGCAGAGCAGCGGTATGCCGATCAGACTGAAAAGCACCGGCGATGAGGGCGGGCAGGTCAGCAGCAAGAACAGAATGATATTGGCCCCGATTAAACCCGTTGCGGTGCCGGCCATGGGGTTTTGTGCCAGGCTGAGACGACGGCAGGAGAGTATGGCGACGGGTGCTCCGCCGAATCCAAGCAGGAGCGCCAGCCAGGATGTCGCTGCCGGGAAAAAAGGCAGCACGGCGGTCAGGAATATCGTCAATGGGATCGCTCCGGGAGCGATCCGCTGCAGCTGACGCAGCGAGCAGTAACGTCCCAGCAACAGCAGACTGGGAATATGCGACGACAGGAAGCAGAACGACATGGATGGCAATCCCATGGCCGCAGGCAGGGGGCCATCCATGGGAACGGCAAGCAGCCAGGCGACAAAGGCAGTGAAGGATAAGACCGGTGTGCAGGATTTTAATCGCATTATTTATGGGGCGGTGCTGTCGTGGTTTTACCGCTGTTGTTTGGGGTTTTAATCAAAAGTCGACAAAAAGTCGACTTTCCTTTTCTTAATATTAATGTTTGTTTAGATAAAATTCAATCATGAAAGAAAAGGAGTTTAACATGCGTGTAATGCAAGCCCTGATGTATGTATTGCTGGCCGTTTGTCTGTGCGGATTGTCTGCCTGTGGCGGAGGCGGCAGTCATTCGGGGGGAGCCACGGGTAGCCCGTCAACCGTGACGGCAGGAGTCGTGGCCGATCCTTATATTGTCGGCGCGACGTTTTTCGAAGATACCAACGACAACGGCAGGCGCGACGACGGGGAACAGCTGTCAACGCCTTCGGACGAGAACGGACTTTTCAGTTTTTCCGCGCCGGTTGCCGTCGGCAGCACGCTGATCATGAGCAATCCGGGCAGTCATCAGGGCTTACCCTTTACTTTGCTCCTCAGGCGCGTCGTCAGCAGCGATGATGCCGACCGGGTTGTGGTTTCTCCGCTGACCACCCTGCTGGCCGCCGAACAGGCGGAAGAAGCTCCGTCGGCCCCGTTGGCCGCCAGTCTGACGGCCGTGGATCTGATGACCCTGCTCCGCGATGCCGGGCTGCCCTGGATTGACGACCTGCAGGAGGATGACCTGTTGGCCGATCCCATGGCCGGGCTGGAAGGATTGTCTGCCGGCGACGTTACGGATGCCGACCTGGCTTTGCTGCGCACCAATTTCGTGGCCTATGCGCTGCTGGAATTCATCAACAAGTACGCGACGGACGAGGTCAACGGGGAAAGTATTGACCGGGCGTTGTCAACGGCCGGTTTTACGCAGCTGATTTTCGATACCATGGAACTGATCTGCAGCGTCTCCATGCTGGAGGAGGCGGGTGCCGGGTTGCCGGCGGGCGCGCCGGCGATGGCCGTGGCCGATCTCGCCGAAACGATTCCGGCGATTCTCTACTGGTGGACCGGACATTTCTATTCCGATCTGGTGGCCGGGATTGAAGACTTTCCGCTCATCGGCGATGTTGAAGACGAGCTGCGCGGTTTCGTCCTTTCCCTGGCGCCCTATGTCTACGCCGTGAACCGGCTGGGCGATGATGCGGTCAATCCGGAAGAATTTTTGGATCCGGAACTGTTGCCCCTGGCCAGCGACTCCTATTTCATGCTGGCGAACAATGAAAATCCAACGGTCCGCCCGGTTGATCTTGAGATCGTCCTGTCCGCGGCGGCTTTTGAGGATGTGTCCTATGTTCTGGCGGATGAAATCCTGCATTTCCATGCTGACGCAACCTGGGAAACCTTCAGTACGGAGGAGGATGCGGTCGAGAGATCGGGGGGATCATGGAGCATTTCCGGCAACAGCCTGATTGTGCATGATGACGAGGAAAATTTCGATTACTCGCTGACATTGGTCGCCGAATGGCCGACCTTCCTGCGCTTCATGACCACGGATCCGGTGATGGACGGCCGGCAATCGGGGGTGACGAATATTCCTCTGGCTAAAGTTTACAGTATCGACAGCGAAGATTTTACCGGGAAGACCTTTGTCGTTGACCCTGATGACTGCCGGTTTGACAGCGATTTTTGCGGTGGCCGCGTGGTGTTCGGTGCTTATGACGGTCTTTCCGGCGAAGGGGAGGCGACGCTGCATATCTACGATGCTGACAGCACCGACCCGGTTACCGCGTCATGGTCGCTCGCCGACAATAGTGTGCTGATGGTTGAAACCGTCGAAGAAACCAACGAGGTATACTTCTATGGCGACGATAAAGCCGGTCAGGCCGTTATCGTGACTAAAAACGCTGCGGGTGCCGTCACCGACGTTGTGCCTGAAAACATTGTTCCCGCAAAGACTTCGGATACGATTCCGACCGGGGTTTTTGCCGTATCCTCCCTTTCTTCCGGAGAAGAACTGGTCCTTAATGATGACAATACCTTTTCCTGGACCGATGGACCCGAGTTTATGTCGGGAACCTGGAGCTACGACAGTGTCTCAGGCGGGTTGACCCTGTCCAGCGGGGGGGATGTGGTCGTGCGCCTCTGGTTTTACGGCCCGGATGATGCGGACGAACATCGCTTTTACTATGAAGATTACGAGGGGGCCGTTCCGGTCGAATCCGGTTTTGACGATTTGATCCCGGTGGCCGGATAACGGGCGGGAGAGATTATAGAAAGAACAACGCAACAGCAAAAACGAGCACTTGGCCGCAAAGTTGAGTGCTCGTTTTTTTATGGCTGCCGGCTGGGCGACAGACGATCCCTGATATGGCCCCCAACGGGTTCAACCGCAAAAACTCATCAAAGGCTAACGCTTCGCTGATCTTCTGCTATTCTTAATAACGATGATGTCCCGATTTGTAATCAACATTTTTTTATATCCAAGGAGAAGACAGATGAAGAAATTGATTATGGCGGTTCTGATCGTAGCGTTTGCGTTGACCGGTTTCGCTCAGGCGGAAACCTTGAGCTTGTTGACCTGGAAGGGCTACGCGCCGCAGGCTTTGATCGACAAGTTCGAAAAAGAGACGGGCATCAAGGTTGAGGTGACTTATTCCAACAACGAGGAAATGATCGCCAAACTCAGGGCGACCCGGGGCGCCGGTTTCGATCTGGCGCAGCCGAGCCAGGACCGGATCTCATCGGTCCAGGAAAAATACAAGATTTACCAACCGCTGGATTACGCCAAGATCGATGCCGGCCTGTTCATTCCGTCGATGCTCGATGCGGTGAAAAAAAATACCCTGGTGGACGGGAAATCCTATGCCGTACCTTTCTGTTGGGGCACTTCGGGATTGATCGTCAACGCCGCCAAAGCGGCCGGGGCCGACAGCTGGAACGCGTTGCTGGATGCAAAATATTCGGGGCGGGTCAGTTATCGTCTCAAGCGGCCGACGCTCATCGCCATGGGCTTTGCCTTGGGTTACGATCCGTTCGCGCTGTATGCCGATGCCGATGCCTACAAAGCCATGCTCGACAAGATCGAGGAGACTCTGATTGCGGCCAAGCCGTTGGTCAAGAACTACTGGGCCAATGGGGATGCACTGCTGGAATCGATGCGCTCGGAAGAAGTTTACGTGGCCATGGCCTGGGACAGCGGCGGCTGGAAACTGCATGAAAACAACAGCGCCATCGATTTTATCGCCCCCAGGGAAGGGGCTTTGGGCTGGATCGATACCTTTGCCGTGCCGGCTAAAGCGAAGAATCCGGATGCCGCTTACAAATGGATCAATTTCATGCTGAAACCGGAAAATGCCGGCTATTTCACCACCGCCGAAAAATATGCGACGGCGTCTCAGGGGGCCAACGCTTTCATCTCGCCGGAGGTGCGCGGCAATTTCGAGCGCTCCTTCCCGCAGGCGGCGATCGACAACATCAAATGGTATCCGCCGGTCCCGGCAAAGCTGGAAAGCATGGAAGGGAAGGCACTGGACCGGATCAAGGCGGCCAAATAAACAGCCTTTGCGGTTGTGACGGAGCACCTTGTCGTTTTGCCGCCAAGTTATGGATTGTTATGTATGGGGGTGCTTTCGGCACCCCCTCTGTATTTCCGGGATGCTGGCCATGGACATAGATCTTTCAGTGACTGATGTGATTAAAAAATTCGGCGACTTCACCGCCGTCGACAAGGTGACGGTCGAGGTCGCACAGGGGGCGTTTTTTTCCATCCTCGGCCCGTCCGGTTGCGGTAAAACCACGTTGTTGCGGATGATTGCCGGTTTTGATAAGCCGACCTCGGGCAGCATCCGGATCCGCGGCCGGGACATGGCCGGAGTGCCGCCGAACCGGCGGCCGGTCAATCTGGTGTTTCAGCATCTGGCCCTGTTCCCGATGATGAACGTGGCGGAAAATATCGCTTTCGGCCTCAGACGCCGCAAGGTCGACAATGCGACGATAAAGAAACGCACCGAAGCAATTCTTGAACGGGTCGGCCTGCCCGGTTATGCCGGACACCGGATCGAGCAACTGTCCGGCGGCCAGAAGCAGCGGGTGGCGATCGCCCGCTGCCTGGTGCTGGAACCTTCGGTCCTGCTGCTGGACGAACCGCTGGGGGCGCTCGACCTGAAACTGCGCGAACAGATGAAGGTGGAGCTGAAAAAGCTTCAGGCCAAGGTCGGAACCACCTTTGTCTATATTACCCACGATCAGTCCGAGGCCCTGGTGATGTCCGATCATATCGCCGTCATGAACAAGGGCCGCTTCGAGCAGGTCGGCACGCCGCATGAACTGTACGGCCGGCCCCTGACCCCTTTCGTTGCCCAGTTTGTCGGCGATAACAACCTGTGGACCGGGGTCGTCGCCGATCGGGACGGCGAGCGGATCGCGATAAAAACCGCCGAGGGTTTTGTTTTTCGCTGCGGGATTCAGGGCCGAATCGCTCTTGGCCAAGCGGCCGACCTTTTCCTGCGGCCGGAGTCGATCCGCATTCAACCGCCGCCGGACGATCAGCTCAACCGCTTCCGGGTGACGGTCAAGGCGATCCTGTTCGATGGCGCCAACAGCCGGTTGCTGACGGTGACGCCCAGCGAACACGAGTTGCTGGTTGCGCTGCCGCAGGACCGCAGTTGCGATCATATCGCCGTCGGCCAGGAGATCGAAGTCGGCTGGCATCCGGATGCCGCCGTATGTTTCCGGGCGGAGGGACGGTAATGGGCAAAATGGGGTCGGCAAGAATGGTGTTCTGGATTTTCCTCGCTCCGGTCCTGTGCTGGCTGCTGCTGCTCATTGTCCTGCCGCATGTCGATCTGTTGCTGATGAGTTTCAGCGGCGAGAACGATTTCGGCGAACCGGTATGGACGCTGCAGAATTATCGCAATTTTTTCACTGAGCCGATCTACTGGAATACGTTCCTGCGCACGGCGACTTTTTCGGTGCTGACCACCTTCATCACTTTTATCGTTGCCATGCCGGTCGCTTTTTATGTCGTCAAGGTGGTGCGGCCCCGGCTGCAGGGGACCCTGATGTTGCTGTTGCTGCTGCCGTTCTGGGTCAGTGAACTGGTGCGGGTTTACGGCTGGATGATTCTGCTGCGCGAATCCGGGGTGATCAACCACTTTCTGCTCAAGCTCGGCTTGCTGGAACGACCAATTGAAATGCTTTACCACGATGCGACCATGATCATGGGTCTGGTTTATACCTCGATGCTGTTCATGGTGGTGCCGTTGATTTCGGTCATGGAGAGCCTGGACGACAGCCTGATCGAAGCCGCCTACGATCTGGGCAGCAGCAAAACGGTGATCTGGTACAGGATCATTCTGCCCCACTGCAAACCGGGAATCTCCTCCGGGGCGATCGTGGTTTTCATGCTGGTGCTGGGCAACTATCTGACCCCCAACCTGATGGGCGGGAAAAATTCGCTCTGGTTTACCGAGCAGATCTACAACCAGTTTATCGCCAGTTTCAACTGGAATCAGGGTGCGGCTTTCGGTTTTCTGCTGTTGCTGCTGAGTTCGCTGATCATCTGGGTGGGGCTGAAACTGTCGCGGCAGAAGCTCGGGGAGGTGGCCTCATGATCCGATCCCTGCCGAACTCGAAAGCCTATACTTTTTCGTATGCGGCCTTTGTCAGTTGTTATTTCATCTTTCTGTTCGCCCCGCTGCTGGTCACCTGCGTGCTGGCTTTCAACAACTCGGATTTTCCGTCATTGCCCTGGTACGGGTTCAGTCTCGACTGGTTCTTCTCCAACGGCCCGGAACGGGTCGGGATTTTTCACGACAGCCAGAACCTGCGGGCGATTCTGACCAGTTTTCAGACCGCTTTCTGGGTGTCCCTGTTCAGCACCGTGGTCGGCACCTGCGCGGCTTTTCTGTTCGAACAGGAAAGCTTCCCCGGTAAACAACTGCTCTATTTTCTGATGCTGGCGCCGCTGGTCATCCCCGGCGTCATTCTGGGGATATCGCTGTTGCTGGCGGCAAATACGGCCGGGACCTTTTTCGAGGACAGTTTCGGCATCGATATCCCGCTGTTCCGGCCCAGTTTCTGGCTGGTGGTGGCCGGTCAGTTCTCCTTTATCGCCACCTTCGTCGCCCTGGTGGTTTCGGCGCGGCTGCGTAAGTTCGACCGGACGCTGGAGGAAGCGGCCATGAATCTCGGTGCCAGCCGCTTGCAGGTGATCTGGCACATCACCCTGAAGTTCCTGCGCCCGGCGATTGTGGGAGCCGGGGCCGTGGCGTTTTTGATGAGTTTCGAAAACTTCAATACCACCCTGTTTCTGGTCGGCTCCGAACCGACCCTGCCGATCAACCTTTACCTGCAGGTGCGCGACGGCAGTACGCCGGTCATCAATGCGATTTCCCTGCTGCTGATCGTCGGTACGTCAATGCTGGCCCTGGTCAATCTCTACTTCAGCAAGGAGAAGACGTGAACTTTTTTTCTGTTCGCTTTCCGGGATACGGTTATGTCTGCGCCCATCGCGGCGCCCGTTCCATCGCGCCGGAGAACACCCTGCTGGCAGCGGAAAAAGCGCGGCAGTGCGGAGCCGACCTGTGGGAGACCGACATCCACATCGCCGCCGATGGCGAGGCGGTGCTGTTCCACGATGAAACCCTGACGCGCACGACCGATGTGGAAACGCATGAACGTTTCGGTTCGCGCGCGCCCTTCAGGCTTGGCGATTTCAGGCTGGCGGAACTGGAAGAACTGAGTGCCGGTTGCCGGTTTCTGCAGCAGGACCCGTTCGGGACGATCGCTTCCGGAGAACTGCATCAAGCGGACCTGAACGAGATTGAGATCCAGAAAATTCCGACTTTGCATGATGCCCTGGATTTTTGCCGCCGCCACGATTTCCCGGTGAACCTCGAACTGAAGGACCAGGGCGGAAGCGCCGCTGACCGGATCATCGTTCCGGCCGTGCTCGATCTGGTCGGGCAAACCGGAACCGCGGATCTGGTGCTGGTGTCCTCCTTCAACCATGATTACTTGCGCCGGATCAAGGGCTTGAATCCGGCAATTGCCACGGCGGCCCTGGTTGAAGAACGGCATCCCGACGATCTGCTTGATTATCTGCGGGAACTGCAGGTCGCGGCTTACCATCCCGACTGGCGGATTACGGACGAGCACTTGATCCGCAGCCTTAACCGGGCCGGTATCAGGGTCAATCTGTGGACGGTCAATGAGATGGAGCAGGCCCGTTTTTTTATTGCCGCCGGAACCACTTTCATCTGCACCGACTGGCCGCAACGATTGCTTTCCGGGCATCGTTCCGCTTGAAATTCATCTCTTTTCATGTTAGAAGCACTGTCTTGCCGGTGACGCAGAATTCGCAAAACGCCGGGTTCGGTGTTTGCTAGTGATGGATACGGCTGAGCAAGATCGTTTTTTCATGCAGGCGGCCCTGGAAGAGGCCGGTTCGGCTCAGGCCTTGGGGGAAGTGCCGATCGGCGCGGTTGTGGTTCAGGCCGGCCGGATCATCGGCCGTGGGCATAACCTGCGGGAAAGCAGCAACGACCCGACCGCCCATGCCGAGATGATCGCCATCCGTCGGGCGGCCGCCGCACTCGATTCATGGCGCTTGCTGGATTGCACGCTTTATGTCACTCTTGAACCCTGCGTCATGTGCATGGGCGCGATCATTCTGGCGCGTATTCCGGACCTGGTTTACGGCTGCCGCGATCCCCGTGTCGGCGCAGTCGGGTCGATATACAACCTGGCCGGGGACGAACGTTTCAATCACAAAGTCGAGGTTCGGGAAGGGGTGCTGCAGGAAGAATGCAGCACTCAGCTGAGCGGATTTTTCAGGCAGTTGCGGGAGGCAAAGAAAGCCGCGAAAAAAGATAAAAATTAAGTTCGGAGAGGTGTCCGAGAGGTCGAAGGTGACAGACTCGAAATCTGTTGTACCGCAAGGTACCGTGGGTTCGAATCCCACCCTCTCCGCCATAATGATAACGGGTAGTTGGCTTTGATGCTGCTGCCCGTTTTTTGTTTCAAGGTATCTTGCCCGCCAGTCGCCGTTTTGCCGCTGTAGCTACGACTCCTTCATGACGAAAATCAAAGCCCTGCCCGGATTCCCTCCGGCCATAGCGCATCCAGGAAGAAAAGTAAACTCCACTGGGTCCAGAAAGAGATTATCGCTTGGAGGGATGAGCACTCTCGACGTGCATGATAAAAAGGCAGGGCGGCTCAGATCCTCTCATCTGTTGGTTGCGCCGCAACATATTTCGCTGCATGAAAAGATCTCCTGGTTTCGGGATGTTTTTTGGTTTAATTTGTGTCTGAATATTGACACATTATTGGGAATATATTATATTTTGCTCATCTTTTATGTTGAGTGTCAAATTTTTATCATTATCGATTGGAAATGCTGGTTATGGCCGGGAATAATGCTTTCGGAGGCATGATCGGGCAGTCGCGGCAGATGCTCGAACTGTTTGAGCTGATCTCCTGCGTTGCCGAGGAAGGTGACAGTACGGTCCTGATCCAGGGCGAAAGCGGTACGGGGAAAGAGCTGATCGCCAGGGCTATTCATGAAAACAGCCCGCGTAATGAAGCGCATTTCGTTCCGGTCAACTGCGCCGCGATTCCGGATGATCTGCTGGAGAGCGAACTGTTCGGCTATGTCAAGGGCGCTTTCACCGGCGCACAGCAATCGAAGATCGGCCGGGTGCAGTTCGCGGACGGGGGAACCCTCTTTCTCGATGAAATCGGCGATATGAAACCGAACTTGCAGGCGAAACTGTTACGTGTGTTGCAGGAGCGGGAAGTGGAGCAGGTCGGCGGCGTGCGGCCGACCAAGGTGGATGTGCGGGTGATTGCCGCAACTCACCAGAATCTTGAGGCTCTGGTTGCCGCCGGCCGTTTTCGGGAAGATTTGTATTATCGCCTGGCGGTGATCCCGTTGACTGCCCCGCCGTTGCGGGAACGGAAAGATGACATTCCGTTTTTGATCGAACGTTTTGTCGAGCGCTTCAGTCGGCGGAAAACCGATCGGAAAACCACTTTTGACGCCGTGGCGATGAAAAGTTTGAAAGCCTATCCCTGGCCGGGAAATGTCCGCGAGCTGGAAAACCTGATGCAGCGGTTGGTTATTTTGCACCGGGGGAAAAGAATATCGATCCGGGAACTGCCGGAGAAATACCGGACCGAAGACTGTTTTATCGAGGAACCGCCGGAGGAAGGTCCTCAGACCGTGCAGGATTCCGATCCGGTGGGGATTGCCGCCCCGGAAGCGGTATGGTCGGAGAACGGCCTGGATTTCAATGCCTTGATCAGCGATTTCGAGGACAAGCTGATTCTCCAGGCCTTGAGTAAAACCGGGGGGAATAAAAAAGAAGCTGCGCGGCTGTTGAATCTGAAACGCACGACTCTGATTGAGAAAATCAAAAAGAAGAATCTCGAAGCCTGACGCCCATCCGGCAGGGACCGGCCTGATGAGATCCGACCCATCCAATTTCAACTCTGAAATTGCCGTCGCCGGGCGGCCGTATCAACTTGCCTTTTTGATGTGCCGGCTCACTTTATCCTGAATTTCGTCGCCGCTGGCCGGCATGACCAGAATATCTTTCGCACCGTATTTAACCGCGCGCAGAACCGCGGACTTGGTCCATTCCGGACCGGCGAAGATGAGCGGAGGCAGCGCTTTTCCCGCTGACTGTAATTTTATCGCGGCGGCGAAGCCTTTTTCCCCGACCTGGGCCATGATCAGGAAAATCCCCAGAATCCGGTGCTGCTGGAAGTACTCCTTGACTTCATCCTGAAAGCTGAGCCGGCGGCATTCATAGCCCGCCGTCGAGAGGATTCCGGCAAAGGATTCGGCCTCGTTCTGTTGATCGCTGATCAGCAGGACGATCTCCGACCCGGGGGGCTGCGGGTGCGCGGAGGGGTGTTCCCCGGCTGCGGTTGCTGCGGGGGCGGCCGCTGCCGTTTCCGGCGTGGCGACTGTTTTGCCGGTCTCGGGCAGCGGCGGGCCGCCCCATTCGCCCGGTGCCGGCTCGTGCGGCATGGAAGCCGCTGGGATGCTGCTTCCTTCTGCATCGGTTGCGGCTGTCGCCGGCGCTCCGGCCGTTGCCGCGACTGCTGTTTCCAGATCGAAGATTGCGGCCGGAAACAGCAGCTGAATGCGGTTGAGTTCATGACCCTGCATATGAATGGCGAAAGACACCAGGTAATAGCTGCCCTCGGCAAAAGGCTGAGCCGAGGCCGGGCCGACTTTAGTCGGAACAACGGTTTCGCTGTCGGTTTTGATGAAACGTAAGTGCCGGGGATAGCGATCGAGAAACACCTGGGTCAGGCTGCCGGCCAGAATGTTGACGATTTCGCCGAAGGAGTCGGCGACTTCGCCATCGAAGCGACCGGCATTTTTCTGGTTTGCAATCTCTTCTTCCGGCAACATGATCAGGGTGCCGCCGAGAGTGACGGCATCCGGAAGCTGAGCCAGCAGGTAGCCTTGGCCTTCCCTGTCGCCGGTGACCTGGAGGTGGGTGAGGATGGATGTTTCAATGCAGTGATGGGTGAAAAAATCCGCCTTGCTGGTCATGAGCAGCTGAACATCGTCACAGGTCAGCTCGTGGCCGAGGAGAGCCCCCACTTCCTCGCCGGCTTGCGAAATCGTGGCGTTGAACACCACGTCGGCGAGCTTTTTGGCATCGGCGAAAGAGGGCTTTTCGGTTTTGACCGCCGCCGGCGGCTCTACAGAGGCCGGCGAGGCGGCGCCTGCAGATGAGGGTGCCTGCGCAGCGTTTTCCGGGGCCGACTGGGCCGTTGCCGGTTGCGGCTGTGCGCTTTCGGCAGGCTCTGGAACTGCGCTGTCGAGTTCGAAGACCGCGGCCGGAACGACCAGTTCCAGAGGACCCAGATCCCTGTCCGCGAGCGCCATGTCGCAAGCGGCGACATAATACTGCCCGGGGGGGAACGGCTCATCGCTCGTTTGGTCGATTTTGGCGGGAGCCAGGTCTTCAACGGTCTTTTTGATAAAACGGATATTTTTTGAGTACTTATCGACAAAAGCCTGAGTGAATACCCCGGCAATGATGTTGGCGACTTCGCCAAAAGCGTCGTTGAGCTCGCCATCCAGCTTGCCGCTTTTGGCGTTTTCTTCGATCATGTCCTCGGGAAGCATGATCAGGGTGCCGCCGAGAATCGCCGCCGCAGAGATGCGGGTCAGGAGATAACTGCCGCCGTCTTGGTCGCCGCTGACTGATATCCGGGCGAGGGCGGTTTTCTCGCGCGCGGGATTGCTGAAAAGATCGGCCTTGGTCGTCAGGTTGAGTTGGATATTGGAACAGGTGACCTCCTGCCCCAGGAGCGCCCCTATTTCCGTCGCCAGATTTTCCAGGCCGGCCTTGCAGATGACGTCGATAACAGCCCGCTGATCCACCATAACCTCAATGCATTGGTTGGTATCCCGCCTGCGCAGTCCTTTTTGTCAATCATGATCCTTTGGTTCGCCGGAGGATTTGCCGACAAGCAAAAGAACGCAGAAGCAACTGCAGGGACGAAACAAACGAGACGCTATGGAACCGAACCGGGCTCGTTGGGATTGTATTTGATCTCAACGAAAAAAGAGCCCTGTTCGACGGTAAAAGGAACGACGATCCGATTGCTGCGCGCCGGCGAAGAAATGGTATAGGATTTCCCGGCGATCGCAGTCGGAATGGCCAGTTCCAGGTTGATGTTTTTTGTTGCCAGCCTTTCTTTCAGGCCTCCGGCCAGCATGTTGGCGATTTCCCCGAGGGCGTCTTTGACGTCGGCGTCGATTTCCTTGATCTCTATGCCGAGCATGGCTGTGGAAATAGCCAGGCCGACAGCCTCGGGGCAGTGTACGCCCAGCATGGCGGTGCAGTCGCCGCTGAGTCCGATGATGGCTGAAACGTGACAGCCGAGAACTTGCTCGGCGCCTTCCAGGGGAGGTTCAGCCTGCAGCGCCATGAAGATCATGGTATTGAATATCTCTTCGGTCGCTGCGACGATATTTTTAGTAAATTCCACGGAGTTTCCTCGATCACAAAGGATAAAAGCGAAATCTGCCGTCAGTTGTCCGCACGGATCTGCAGTTCGACGGAGAACTGATGATCGTCAAAACTGAAAGGGACGCTGACCATCTGGGCATGGGCCAGGCAATCGATGGAATATTCTTCGCCGTGCACCGCCGAGGGCATGGACAGCTGAATGTCACTGCCGCCGGGGTCGAGCACGGCTTTGAGGCTGCCCCCCAGCATGTTGGCCAGTTCGCCGATGGCGTCGCGGACATCTTCATCCACCTCCGTGACATCCATTCCCAGAAAGGCGCTGGTCACGGCCAGTGCCGTCGTCTCGGGTAAATGAATTGCCAGTAGGCCTTTTTTCGAACCGGCCAAACCGATGATCCCGGAAATACTGTTTTGCAACAGTTCGTCTTCACGTCTGAACGGTTCACCGGAAGAAACCTCCAGCATGATCATGGTGGAAAATATTTCCTGCGTTGATTCGATTATATTTTGTGCGTATTCCACGGCCTGCTCCTCTAAACCCCGAAAAAGCGGTGCGGGGGCAAATTGAGGTTAGTGTCCCCGCCATTCATTCCGGTTCTTTTGGCCGCCTGCGGTGTTGTGTCTCTCCGCCTTGCCGGAGGCCAAAATTCCCCAAAATGATCTGCTCGGACTAACCTAACGGGACACCTGGTGTCGTGTCGTGCATAGACTCTTGGATCTTGCTTGTTCTTTTCGCCTCAACCGCGTTGCGGTTCCCGCTCTATAGCTCCAGCCATACTGCGAAAACCGCGCCTTGTCGACGCGTAAAATCCCGCTGCAATCTTCCGCCGGTTCAGCCCTGACACGACACTAGAGTAATGCGCCCAGAGTTTCGTTGATCAGGTCGGGAGTGAAAGGCTTTTTTATCGCCCCTTTGGCCCCGAGAGACTTGGCTTCGTTGATGATATCGGCACCGGTTTCGGTGGAAATCATGATCACCGGGATATCTTTGATGGCGTCTTCTTCCGCTTTGGCTTTCAGGAATTCCAAGCCGGTCATGTTCGGCATGTTGATATCGCTGAGGACGATATCGACCTTGTTGTCGGCCAGGACGGTCAACGCCTCCTGCCCGTCGCCGGCTTCGAGAATCGTATCGAAATCGATGCCGGCCTGACGCAGTGCGCGCGAGACGATTTTTCTCATGGTGTTGGAATCATCGACAATCAGAACAGTTTTCCCCATGGTTTAATTCTCCTTTACTGAAGTTGAACAGTCGTTTCATTGCGGTCATGGATTTCAGTCTTGTTTAAGGGCCAGCAGTGAAGTGCCGACGGCAAAGATCCGAAACGGGTCTTCATCGCTGGTCATCAGCTTCCAGACAACCGTATCGGCATCGCTGTCCGGTAAATCATTCGTTCCCAGTTCCGGCAGCCCCAGCTGATATTCCTGGTCGTCGGACAGCAGGTTGGTCATGAACAGTCCGGCGATGGTATTGAGAAGTTCGTTGATGATGTCATTCATCTGCTCGGTAGCGACCTCTTCCTCGGGCATTGCGAAAACGTTGCCGGTCAGTTTTTTCAACAGGCTGGAAGGCATAGCCAAACGAACTTCGCCCTGGACCGGATCGTGTATCAGCAAGCTGGTCCACACCAGATCTTCGGCAGGAAGGTCATCCGTCTGCTCGCCCGGCTGCATAACTTCCATGAACGCCATGTTTTCCAGGGTCTGGCCGGCGGCATCGATCATCGCCTGATAAAGGGACTTGTCCACAGTCATGTGATGAACTCCTTGCTGGGGTAATGCATGGTTAGTCTTCCAGAAAATCGGCTAGGGCGTCCATCATGATCGGGGGAGAAACCGGTTTGTTGATGACGCGATAGGCTCCCAACTCAAGGAGATGCGCTTCCTTGGCCGGATTTCCGGCGCTGGTGATGACAACCACGGGCAGATCGCTGAGCTTGGGGCTGGCTTTGATCCATTTGACCAGGGTCTCGCCATCCATAACCGGCATGTTCAGGTCGGTCAGCAGCAGGTCGGTCGGCTGGGCTTTCGCCGCGGCCAGGGCGGCCTTGCCATCTCCTGTTTCAATGATCTCCGCGTCTCCCAGGCCGATGATCTGCAGGCAGCGTTTGATGAACATGCGGGCGGTTTCCGAGTCATCCGCGATAATGATCCGTTTCATGGGTTCTCGTCTCCCGAGTCGCTAAAAGACTCCTGTAATTTTTCAAATTCCATATCAACGGTCAGCATAATATTGGCCAGTGATTTGGCATTGATATCGATGTACCGGCTGTATCCGGGGTCCAGTTTGTAACGCAGGCTGTCGGAGCCGGTTCCGAAACCGCCCATCATGGCGATACTGTCCCCCAGGTGGACGGCGTAAACGAGGCAGCGATATTCTTCCTGCGCTTTCGCCGGTTCATGATGGTGCAGGATGACTGCCGCCAGTTCCTCCGGAAGGTGCCAGGCCCGGGCCAGTTCATAACCGGCACGGGTATGATCGAAGCCGATCAACCGGACTTCGGCGTCAAGATAGTCGAGGTCGTCGGCCACGGAGAGCATTTCGACCGCTTCGGACACGCTGCCCTGAAGATAGTCGGAGATGATCACCTTGCCGATGTCGTGCAGCAGTCCTGCCGTGAAGGCCAGTTCGGAGCTGATGTTCGTCGCGCTCTGAGTCACGACTTCGCGGGAAGCTATCGCGGTTCGCAGATCATGGTTCCATAGTGCGCCGCGTTGGGCCGCGTAGCCCGAAAGTTCTTTATTGAACAATTTTCCGGCACAGTCGTCCACGGCAATGCCGACAACAATTCTTTCGCCGAGATAGGAAACGGCGCGGTCGATTGAGGTAATCCGATTGAGCAGGCCGAAGGCGGCCGAATTGACGATTTTCAACACCCGGGCGGTCAGGTTGGCATCGGTTTTCACCAGGTTGATGATTTCATCAAGCTCATGGTCCGGCTGGGTTGTGATCTGGATCAATCGGCTGGCGCTGGGGGAAAGCATGGGGACCGATTGAATGATTTTCCGCAGCTCTTCCTGGTTGACTTGTTTCATCGTAACCTCCTAAAGCTGCCAGTTGGGTTTGCCGGGTGAACTTAAGGTGACCTGTCCGGCGGCAACCGAAACGGAAACCGTCCGGCTGAAATTACCCCCAAGATCTTCGGCAACCGCACCCATGCCGAATGACCACAAGATCTTTTTTATCGCCAGCGCGTTGCGTTTGCCGATCTGAAAGGTGTCGTTGGTGTCCATTACGTTGGCGCCGCCACAGAGTTTGACCACCATCCCTTTCCCGCGTTTGTCGCAGCCGTGTCCGGCCATCAGTTTAAGCAGCGCCGGAATGGCCGTATCGGCAAAGTAGCCGGGCTTTTCTGAAGCCTTGGCCTTGTTGATCGACGAATCGGGCAAAGCGACATGGGCCATGCCCACGGTTCTGGTTTTGGGGTCGAGAAAGATGACCGATACGCAGGAACCCAGAGCGAAGGTTTTAACTTCATCATCCGGAGAATTGGATGCCCCGTAGTCGCCGACTCCTAAAACAACCTGGCCCATTTATTTTGTCTCCGTTATCAAGCCTAAAAGGGTCTGGGCGATTTTATCCAGAGGAACCAGGCGTTCTGCACCGCCTTTTTCAAACGCGACTTTCGGCATGCCGAAAACGATGGATGAGGCTTCATCCTGGGCAATGCAGCGGGCGCCGGCCTGTTTCATGGCCAGCATGCCTGCGGAGCCGTCCTGTCCCATACCGGTCAGCATGGCGCCGATGGCGTTGGCTCCGACATGTTTGGCCACCGAATGCATCATGACATCGACCGAAGGGCAATGGCCGCTGACCTTCTCTTCGCCTCCCAGCCTGATTTCATAAAAGCCGCCCGAACGGACGACTTCAAGCTGTCGTCCGCCGGGGGCGATCAGAATCAGCCCGGTACGGATGCGGTCTCCATGTTCCGCCTCCTTGACCTGCATGGAGCAGAGCTGATTGAGGCGTTCGGAGAACATTTTGGTGAAACCGCCGGGCATGTGCTGAACGATAACGGTGCCGGCCGTGGTTGCCGGGAACTTTTCAATCACGCGACGAATGGCTTCCGTGCCGCCGGTCGAGGCCCCGATAGCGATAACCTTATCGGTTGATTCGGCCAGCGCGGAAGAACCGGCGACCGCCGCCTGCGTCGGAACTACGGGGCGTTTGCCTTTCCAGTGAGAGACGTTGGCGGTCGCCGCAATTTTGATTTTGGAGCGCAGTTCCATCAGCATGGCGTTGAGGCCGGCTGCGACGTTGCTGGTCGGTTTGGCGACAAAGTCAACCGCTCCGGCGTCCAGTGCTTCCATGGTGATCTGTTTGCCGCGCTGGGTCAGCGAACTGACCATGACGACCGGCAGCGGATACTGGGGCATCAGTTTGCGTAGAAAAGCCACCCCGTCCATGCGCGGCATTTCCACATCGAGGGTTAAAACATCCGGGGCCAATTCGATGATTTTATCCCGGGCGATATAAGGGTCGGAGGCCGTCCCGACGACTTCGATTCCCGGGTCCAGGGCCAGCCCCTGGCTGAGGATGTTTCTGACCAGGGCGGAATCATCGACAATCAGAACACGGATGATACGGGGCATCAGAGTTCCCCTTTCTGGTATAAAGCAGGTTTGATATAGCGGTACAGGGTTTGACTCCGTCCCAGGGTTTCGGAATGGCCGATAAACAGGTAACCGCCCGTTTCGGTGAATTGATGATAACGTCTGACCAGTGCTTCACGGGTCGGCTGATCGAAATAAATCATGACATTACGACAGAAAATCATCTGAAAAGGTTTTTTTGAACGGGAACGCGCTGTTCATCAGGTTGAAGCGCCTGAACGTGGCTTCTTTTTTTATTTTTTCGCTGACCGCCATTTCCCCCGGACCGGCCGCGGAAAAATATTTACGCCGCAGGGGTTCGGGCAACTGCAAGACCCGGTCCGTGGGGTAGACGCCGCGCCGCGCCGTGCTCAGGGCACGATCGGAGATGTCCGTAGCCAGGATGCCGGCATCCCATGAGGCGTATTCGGCGCCGAGATGTTCCATCATCAGCATCAGCAGAGTATAGGGTTCTTCGCCGGTCGAACACCCGGCGCACCAGATCCGCAGGTCCTTGCGGTTCTCCCGTTTCAGTTTCGCGACAATCTGCGGCAGCGCGGTCTGGGAGAAATAGGCAAAATGATCGCTCTCACGATTGAAATAGGTATGGTTGGTCGAGATCAGATCGACCAGTTGGCTGAGCGAACTTTCGGTTTTGTCGTCGCAGAGATAATCGTAGTAAGCGGCAAAAGTGGGGAGATTGAGTTGCCGCATCAGTTTTTGCAGGCGGCCGACCAGCAGAGAACGCTTTTGTTCGGTCAGGTTGATGCCGAAACGTTGGTGAATCAGATCGCGCAGGCGGCTGAACTCCTGATCGCTGATCTTCATCATGCTGTTGTGTTGTTGAGCGGTCAAGTCCATCGCTTTTGCTTATGATTGCTCGTCCTGCTGGGAACCCGGGTGCCGCATTCCTTCGCCGAAGAGGAGTTTATTGACATCGAGGAGGATTTTGACCTCGGTATTGATTTTGCCCATGCCGCGGATGTAGTTGGCGTCGTCGTTTTTACCGGTTTTCGGCGGCGGTTCGACATCGGCGGCGGGAATGTCCGCGACCTCGCACACCTCGTCAACCACCAGGCCGACCTCGGTGTCGTCGATGTTGACGACGATGATGCAGGTGCGATCGTCGTACTCGCGGTCGTCCAGACCGAAGCGGGCGCGCACGTCCATGATCGGAATGACCTTGCCGCGCAGGTTGATGACGCCGCGGATAAAGGCCGGCATGTCGGGGACGTCGGTGATCGCCTGAATGCCGATGATCTCGATGACGTAACGGATGTCGATCCCGTAATCCTCGCCGGCCAGGTGAAAGGTCAGGTATTTGTCCTTCTGGGTGTCTTCGTTCTCAAACCCGCTTAAGCCGGTTGCTTCAGCCATTGCTACCTCCCTGCCGACGAGTCGTCATGACCCGGTTCGATGTGTTGACCGTCCGCCGCTTCGACCAGGGTGCCGACGTCGAGGATCAGGCTGACGCCGCCGTCGCCGAGAATGGTGCAGCCGGACACGCCGGGCACGGTGCCGATGAAGTCGGACAGGCCCTTGATCACGGTCTGCTGCTGGCCGAGGATTTCGTCGATGAACAGGCAGAAGCGGCTCTCCTGGTATTCGAGGACAATCAGGATGCCGGCGGCAAAATCCCGCGAGTCGGGCTCTTTGTCGAGGATCTCGTGGAGCCGGACAATGGGAAAAAAGTTCTCCCGCACGCGCACCAGTTCCGCTCCGTCGGGGGTCAGGGTGATCTGCTCCCGCTCCGGGCGGAAGGCTTCGAGGATCGCCAGGGTGGGAACGATGCAGGTGGTGGTGCCGACGCGGACGATCATGCCGTCGATGATCGCCAGGGTCAGCGGGATGCGCAGGGTGATTTTGCTGCCCTGCCCGGGAACGCTGCCGACGTCGATCTTGCCTTTGATTTTCTCCAGGTTTTTCTTGACCACGTCCATGCCGACGCCGCGGCCGGAGATGTCGGTGATCTGGGCCGCGGTGGAGAACCCGGGGGCGAAGATCAGGTTGTGGATCTGTTTGTCGCTCAGGTCCGAGCCGTCCCCTTCGATGATCCCTTTTTCGATCGCCTTGGCGAGGATCTTCTCTTTGTTCAGGCCGCGGCCGTCGTCTTCGATGATGACCCAGACTTCGCCTTCTTCATGCCGCGCGGACAGGCGCACCGTGCCTTTTTCGCTCTTGCCCGCGGCGATCCGCTCGTCCGGGGGTTCCAGGCCGTGGTCGAGGGAGTTGCGCAGCAAGTGCACCAGCGGATCGGTGATCGTTTCGATGACGGTTTTGTCGATTTCGGTTTCTTCGCCGATCAGTTCCAGATCGACCTTCTTGCCGGCTTTGACCGAAATGTCATGGACCAGGCGGATCATCCGCCGGAACAGTCCGGACACCGGGATCATGCGGATGGTCATGGCCATCTCCTGGAGTTCGCGCACCAGTTTCGACATGTGCTGGCCGGCTTTGTTGAAGTTCTCCAGTTCCAGCCCTTTCAGGTCCGGGTTGTGAATCAGCATGTTCTCGGCGATGACCAGTTCGCCGATCAGGTTGATCAGGTTGTCGAGCTTGCCCAGTTCGACGCGGATGTCCTGCCGCTTGGCCGGGCTCTTGCCGCGGGTCGCGGGCGGGGCGGCGGCTTTGGCCCGGCGGATGGTCTCCTGCTGGTCCTGCAGGGCTTTTTCGATCTGTTGCGGGGAGGCGCTGCCCTGTTCGATCAGGATCTCCCCGACCGGTTTCTTCTGGGTCGCGACCGCGCGTTGGATCGACTCTTCGGCCACGCCGTCCTGACGCAGATAGTCCCCCAGGGGCGGGCTGACCAGTTGCTGCAGGGCGGCCAGATGGCGCTCCAGGTCGTCGACCTGGTCGTCTTTGCCTTCGGCGATGCCGTTGACGCCTTGCTGCAGTTCGTCGAGGGCGGCCAGCAGTCCGTCGGCCGGGTTGTCGACCAGCAGCTGCGCGCCGTCCTTGACCCGGTCGAGGATGTTTTCCATCTGGTGGCTGAGTTGCTCCAGCCGGGCGAAGCCGAAGAACCCGCAGTTGCCTTTGAAACTGTGGATCTGGCGGAAAATATCGCCGATCGATTCCGTGTCCCCGGGGTGTTCGCTCCAGGCCAGCAGCCCCTGCTCCGCGTGCTGCAGCAGTTCGTTGCCTTCCTGGACGAAGCTCTGGCGCATGTCGTCGGTGATCTCCAGCTCCGGCAGCGCGGCCGCTTCGCCGCTGTCGGACGCCGCCGCTCCGTCCGCGGAAACCTCCGCCGCCGTCCCGTCCGCGGCGCCCTGCGCGCTTTCGATCGCCTCGTGCAACTGTTGCGAGATGGCGTCGGCGGCAGCGGCCATGGCCGCGTCGGTGTAGTCGCTTTCCACTCCGTCAAGGGCGTCCTTGGCGAAATCGCAGGCCCCGCACAGCAGGCTGACGTGCTCCGGCACCAGTTCGATCGCGGCGTTGCGGATCAGATCGAGCAGGTTCTCCGAGGCGTGCGCCACCCGGGCCAGATGATCGAACTCCAGAAAACCGGCGCTGCCTTTCATCGAGTGGAATAAACGAAAAATCGCGTTGAGGGTTTCTCCGTCGCTGTTGCGCCCCAGCTCGATGATCGCAGGCTCCAACTGCTCGATCATGTCACGACTCTCCGTCACGAACTCCTGGATTATCTCTATCTGGTCTTCGTCGATATGAATACTCATGACAGATCCTCAACCGGGCAAAACAAAGTGCGAATATAGAATTATTAAATGAAAAATAATTATATAAAAAACACAAATAAAAACAAAGATAAAAATAATGTTTATTAGTTTTTTACACGGAAGAAGCCGTAGCGGAAATTTTCCCGTTACGGCTTCTTCTCGGAACTTCCGGCAATTCCCGATGGCGGTCCCTGAGGGGCCAGTCAATATCGGCGGGTGACGGCTGCTGCCGGTGATTGCTTCTGCGAATTTATTCCCTCCCCACCGCGGGGTTTTACGGTTCCGTCGTCGGCAGGCCGAGCCGAGGCGCCTCGGGCGGCAGCGATGCTCTTGCTGCCGTCAGCTTGAACCGGCCCAGTTGGTTTCTCAATTCGGCCGCCTGGCTCGACAGCTCTTCGCTGGTGGCCGCGCTCTCTTCGGCACTGGCCGTATTCTGCTGGATCACCTGGTCGATCTGCTGCAGCCCCGTATTTATCTGGGCAATCCCCTGCGCCTGTTCGCTGCCGGCCGCGGCGATTTCACTGATCAACTCGGTGACCTGGCCGATGGCATCGACGATCTCCGCCAGTGCGCTGGATGTGCGCTCCGCGATCCGGGTGCCGTTGCGGGTTTTTTCCACCGATCCTTCGATCAGCTCGGCGGTTTCCGCCGCCGCCCTGGCGCTGCGCGCCGCCAGGTTTCGCACCTCTTCGGCCACCACGGCGAAACCCTTGCCGTGCTGCCCGGCGCGGGCCGCTTCGACCGCGGCGTTGAGCGCCAGCAGGTTGGTCTGAAAGGCGATCTCGTCGATCACTTTGATGATTTTGCTGATGTTCTGGCCCGCGGCATCGATTTCCGTCATGGCCTGAATCATTTCGCCCATGCGTTCATTGCCGGTGTCCGCTGCCGCGCGGGCGGTCGTAGCCAGTTGGTTGGCCTGCTGGGCGTTCTCTGCGCTGGTCTTGGTCTGACTGCCGATTTCGTTCATCGAACTGCCGATCTGCTCCAGCGACGCCGCGGACTGGGCCGCCCCGTCGGACAACATCTGGGCCGCATCGCTGACCTGGGTGCTGCCGGTATCGATCTGCTCGCCGGCCACCTGCAGGTCGGCAATCATCCGGTGCAGATCTTCGCCCAGTTTTTTTATCGCATGGCGCAGCAGGTCATCCTGGTCATAAGGAGCGACATCGAAGGTGAGGTCGCCGTTGGCCAACTGCTGCAGGGGTTTTACCACCTGGGTCTGCAAATCGTCGGCCAGTGAATCGAGAGTGCGGGCGGTTTCACCGATTTCATCCTGTTGCTTTAAATGCAGGCGCTCACGTAAATGCCCCCTGGCGATATTGGTCAGCAAATTTTTGACTTTGCCGAGGGGGACAACGATCAGTCGCCGCAGCATGAAAAACAGCGCCAGCCAGGTGACGCTCAAACTGAAAAACCCCATCCCCAGATTGCTCCACAGGCTGGTGCTGCTGGCTTGCGCCAGAGCGGCGTGCTGCAGAGCTTCTTCCTGTTGCAATCTGTCGAGGCTGAAATCGACATAAAGCACTCCGGCCAGGCTGCCCGGTTCGACATCTTCGTGGCATTCCATGCATTCCGGTTCATAGATATGGGAGTGAGCCATGAAAAAGCTATCGGCGGTTTCTTTCTCGATATTGATTTCGTTGCGGTTGCCGACCGGATCGAGCAGGGCCTGCCTCCGCCCCAGGTTGTCTTTGTCGCTGGAATAGGTGGTGATTCCCTGCGGATTCGCCAGGCCGACCTCCAGAACGCCGGGGACGGCGCCCAGGCCGGTCAGAAGTTCGTCGAAAACATCCATTTCTCCTCTTTCCAGAGATCCTCTGGTGCCGATTTCCAGGCTGGTGAAAACACTGCGCGCCTGCTCAAACACCCCTGTCTGGATCACCTCGAAGGCCTGCTTTTGCTGTTGCTGCAGCAGGTTGCGTGACTGCAGCGCGGCAATGATGAAACTGCCGCCCAGGATGATGACCAGGATGAGAATAAGGCCCCCTCCGATTTTGCTTTGAATGCTGCTGAATTTCATGTCGGCCCCATTCGTAGAAAAAATTGATGAAAAAAAATTAAGAAAATTATAGGGAAGCTTATTGCTTTTGTCAAGAAGGTATAAACTATTTAATTTATATGGTTAATTACAGAAGTGGCTTTAACGAATTGGCCGGCGCGAAAGGCGGAACGAATCTCAGAGCTTTTTTTTGCCGCAGGAATGTTTTTGGGCGGTTGGTTTTCGTTTGCGGCGGGAGTTTTTTTTCACGGCCGGAGGATTTTTTTGCCGGCGGCTGGTGATCGCCATGGCCCAGAGTTCTTCTAGCGGGGCGAGTTCGGGCCGGACCTGCGACCAGAGAGCGAACAACTCAAGGGCCTTAGGGGTGAAAGGGTGCTGCAGAAAACGGCGTTCGCCGCGTTTTCCCCGGCCCCGGGCCAGGCGGAAACAGCCGATCAGCAGCTCGCGCGCTTCGTGATGTATGCTTTTGGCGACGCTGAAATAGCGGCTGTGAGGAACCAGGATATCGTTGGCGATCCGCAATGCCTGTGCGATGGTTATGTCTCCGGAGGGCGGACAGGCATCCATGAACAAGCGCAGATAAAGTGCGGCAACGGCAAAACTTTCCGTGATCGGTACGCCCGCAGCAGTGCGTTGGTCGATTTTTCCCAGCAGGGCGATACTTTCATCGCTGCCCGGATAACCGGCCAGCAAATGGGGCAGCATGCCCAGCTCGCGGCATTGTTTTAAAACCGGTGCGGAAATGCTGTGGCGGAACAGTTCCATGATTTCTTCGCGCACCCGTGCCGGCGCGGCATCCGCCAGATGCGGTTTCTGTTCGGCGATAGCCGGATAGATATCGGCTTCGAGCGAAAAATTCAGCCGTGCGGCAAATTCGATCGCGCGCAGCATCCGCACCGGATCTTCGGCAAATCGCACCTGCGGATCGCCGATAACTCTCAGTTTTCGGTCGGCAATGTCTCTCAGCCCGCCGGTAAAGTCGATAATGCTGAAATCGGCAATGTTGTAAAACAGGGCATTGATGGTGAAGTCGCGCCGCGAGGCGTCTTCGGCAGGGGTGCCGAAAACGTTCTGGACAAAGTTTCCGTATTCCCGGAGGTCTTCGGGCAGCTCATCCGCTTCCGGCTGACGGCGGAAGGTGGCGACTTCGATGACCTGGTTGCCGGCAAAACGGATATGCGCAAGACGAAACCGTCGTCCGACCAGAAAGCAGTTGCGGAACAGCTTGCGCACCTGGTTGGGAGTGGCGTCGGTGGCGATATCGAAATCTTTCGGCTTCCGGCCCAGCAAAAGATCGCGAACACCGCCGCCGACCAGATAAGCCTTGTAGCCATGGCGATGGAGGCGATAAAGAACTTTCAGACTGTTTTCATCGATCTGTTTACGCGAAATCGGATGCTGGTCACGGGGCAGGATAATAGGCGCTTTATTTTTCATCGGTTCGTTCAATTCCTTAAAAACGAGCGCACTATAACAGAACCGGAGCGCGAGATGAACTCTTTCGTAGGCAGAAAAGCTTAATTTAGCTATGCTTTAAAATTTAACCACCGATACGGATGTCGCCATGAGCACTGTTCCCTATAATCTGATGGTTATTCTCGGGGCGACCGCCGGCGGGAAAACCGCCCTGGCGGTACGGGCCGCCGGGCATTTCAACGGCGAAATTATTTCCGCGGATTCACGGCAGGTGTACCGCGGCATGGATCTGGGAAGCGGCAAGGATCTGCAGGAATACGGCGGCCTTCCCTATCATTTGATCGATATCGTCGATCCGGGCTGCGAATACAATGTGTTTCAGTTCCAGCGCGACTGTTTTGCGGCCATAGCGGACATCCGGACTCGTGCAAAGCTGCCGGTGATTTGCGGCGGCACCGGGCTGTATCTGGATGCGGTGTTGCGCGGCTATTGTCTGGTCGAGGTCCCGGAAAACCCCGAATTCAGATCGACGCTGGCCGGTTGGAGCGACGATCAATTGCGCGCCCGCCTTCTGGAACTGAAACCGGAACAGCATAACAACACCAACCTTGCCGACCGCCAACGCATCATTCGCGCCCTGGAAATCGCCCTGGGCGAACAGGCCGCAGCCGCGGAGCGGCCGCCCCTGCCGGACATTGACGCCCTGGTTTTCGGCCTGAAATGGCCGCGCGAAGTGCTGCAGCAGCGGATTGGAGAGCGGCTGCGGCAACGCCTGGACGCCGGCCTGATCGACGAGGTGCGCAGGCTTCAGGCTGCAGGTCTGAGTTGGGAACAGCTGGAGTTTTACGGCCTGGAGTACCGGTTGGTCGCCCAGTTTTTACAGGGAATGCTGAACCGTAACGACATGGTACAGAAACTGCGCAGCGCAATCGTCAAATTTTCCAAGCGCCAGGACACGTTTTTCCGCCGCATGGAAAAGCAGGGTATACAAATCCACTGGTTGGACGGGCAGGGGGATGCGTTTGCGCAACTGTGTGAGGTCGCGGGGAGGTTTTTCCCGGGGGGATGAACCGGGGGAACAGGCGGGTCGCGTCCCGGCGGCCGCCTTACTTTCTTGTTATGCGACAAGAAAATAAGCAAAGAAACGCACCCGGTGCCTCCGCCCGTTGCGCGGGAATCCATAGATATTTTGCTTTGTTAACGCATGGATCCCCGACAGAGTCATTCGGGGATGACGAAAAATTTATCCACCGGAGCAATATTACAAAGTTTGAAGCTGTGAACAGACAACTCGAAAAATATCTCCGCACCCGCGCCGTTCGCGGCCCTCGGCAAATCGCCGGTCCGCAACGCCGGGATTTTGCCGCCGCCGTCATCATTCCGGCACTCGCGGAGCAGGAGCACCTCCCCTCCGTTTTGGCCGGTCTGGGGTTGAATCCGGAGAACGCTCTGGCCCGGACCCTGATCCTGGTCGTCGTGAACAATCGTCCCGACGCCACTGCCGAAGAAAAGAAAAACAATCGGCAGACCCTGGACTGGCTTGCGTCGGACCCCTTTCCGCAGGGTCATCTCGGCTGGATCGACGCCGCTTCTCCCGGGCTTGAACTGCCCGTGAAAGAAGGGGTCGGCCTGGCCCGCAAGATCGGCTTTGATCTGGCCCTGCCGCGGCTCGACTGGAAAACGCCGCCGCTGCTGATTTCCCTTGATGCCGATACGTTGGTCGACGGCCATTATCTGCCTGCTGTTTTCGCACATTTCGGACCTTCGGCACCGGGTGGGGCGGTTATTCCTTTTCGCCATCAGCCCGGCGACACGGTGCAGCATGAGCGGAGCATTCGTCACTACGAACTCTACCTGCGTTCTTATCTGTACGGCTTGCAACAGGCCGGATCTCCCTATGCCTATCACAGTATCGGCAGCGCGTTCTGCTGTACGGCGACGGCTTACGTGGCGGCCGGAGGCATGAACCGCCGTCACGCCGGGGAGGATTTCTATTTCCTCCAGCAGGTGGCCAAAGTGGCCGGGGTCGGAATGCTGCGGGGAACTGTCGTCAGGCCCTCGCCGCGTTTTTCCGGTCGGGTGCCTTTCGGTACCGGACAGGCCGTCCGGGCCCGGATGCAGGAAGGCAGGCAGGTATACCGATTTGTGTCCCCGGCGGCCTTTCAGGTTTTGAAAAGCTGGCTGGAACTGATCGGTTGCGGGCTTTCATCGTCGGCGGGAACAATTTTAACCGGCGCCCGCGAGATTTCCACCCCGCTGCAATTATTCCTGCACGAACTGGGTTTTACCGCGGTCTGGCAAAAGTTGCACAATAATCACGCCGAAGAGGGGCAGCGGCTGCGGGCTTTTCATCGCTGGTTCAATGCGTTGCGTACCCGCCAGTTGCTGACCCGCCTGGATGAGTCCGGTGCCGGGGTTGACGCGGCGGCCGTCAATGAACTGTTGCGCTGGGGCGGTTGCGGTGCCCAGCAGAACCCGCTGGGTTTTCTGGAGCGTTTGCAGGGCGTCGAAGAAAGCGGGGACTGCGGTTGTTTTCGTGCGGAAATCCTTGGCACTCGCAGGGCCGGTCCTTAAAGACGAAGGAGTAAAGATGGCGCAAGAGGAAATGCGGTCGGCTGCGCCGGTTGCGCGACGCAGGAAATAGGGCGGCCCGACGGGGCGGAGCGACGATCAGCCGCACCCCCCGCGAACCTTTGGCGCTGTTGCCCAGCGCTGCTGAGGTAGAGGCCTTCCGTCGTTTGCGCCGGAGCGCCCGCAGACGGATGAATTTTCCGCCCGGACCACCGCAGTTGCGGCAATTCGGTCAGACGGCCTGCTCCATGCCCCAGATCCCGCAGGGGCACAAGCCGGCGCAGATGCCGCAGCCGATACAGTAGCGCTCGTCGGACAGATATTCGAAACCGCCGTCTTCTTGCTCCTCGCGGCGGATGGCGCCTTCGGGACAGGCTTCAAGGCACATACTGCAGTCGCGACAGGTGCCGCAGGAAAGGCAGCGATTGGTTTCCCGGGTCGGATCGGCCAGGGTAAAACGGCTGCGGTTGCCGGCGCGGAACAGTTCCTTGGTCAGGCATTCCTGGGCGATGACCGGCGGCTTCTTCTGCGCCGTCGGTGTGCCTCCCGCCAGATAGGTGTCGATGTACCCGGCGGCTTCGCGACCGTGCCCGATGGCATGGGTCAAAAGCCCGGGTTCAACCGTGTCGCCGATGGCGAAAATCCCCGGCGCTTTATTCAACTGCCCGCATTCGTCAACGTCCGCCATGCCTTTCTCGTCGAGCCAGTCGCGCGGAATATAGCCCAGGTCCGGACGTTCTCCGATTGCAATGATCACCGTATCGGCTTCGATCAGGCGCCCGTCTTTGGTGTGCAGCCCCTGTTCGCTGAGGCGTTCGGTGAAGACCGGCCACTCGATTCTGCCGCCGAGGCGTTCGAAATGATCGATCTCCTTTTTAAAGGCGGCGGGACGCTGGATATCGACGGCGGTGACCTGTTCGGCGCCCATGGCATAGGCCCCGAGACAGACATCCATGCCGGCGTTGCCGGCGCCGATGACGACAACCTTCGCACCGACTTGCGGATTCCGGCCGCCGTTGACGGCTTTGAGAAAATCGAGCCCTTTCAGCAGGCGCTCATGGCCGGGAAAGGGAATGACGACCGGGGTATGGGCGCCCGAGGCGATGACCACGGCATCGAACTCCTTTTGAATCCGGGCGAACAATTTTTTATCGACCGCCGTGCCGGTTTTGATCTCGACCCCGAGGCGTTTGATCCGGTCGATTTCGCTGTGCAGCGAATCCGGCGGTAACCGGTCGGCGGGAATCACCTGTCTGAGTTTTCCGCCTACGTCCGCATCGGCTTCGTAAAGCGTCGGGCTGTGGCCGAGCAACTGCAATTGCCATGCGGCAGACAGTCCGCCCGGGCCGCCGCCGATAACGGCCACTTTTTTGCCGCTGGGAGCTTTGACTTCGGGCGACTCCGCTTCCAGCGACATTTTCCCCAGCTCCGGCATCGCCACCGGGAGATCGATGAACTGCCGCGAACAGGCGTCCATGCACGGATTGGGACAAACCTCGCCGCAGACGCTGGCGGGGAAGGGGGAATATTGCAAAACCAGTTCCACGGCTTCCCGGTAGCGGCCCCGGCGCAGCAGATTGATGCGATCCTGGGTGGGAATCGCTGACGGGCAGGCGAATTCGCAGGGGGCGCAGAAGGCTTTGTTCCGCCAGTGCGGAATTTTCAGGCGGTCCTCTCCGGTCGCGACCAATCCGGCGACATGTTCATAGTCGTCCTGCACCAGACCGCCGAAAATGCCGTTGTCTTCAACCCACTTGTGCAAGCGGAATTCGTGCATGGTCGGGCGCATACTGTGCCATTTGCGCCGTTCCTCGTAGGTTTTGGCGGTGATCTTTTGCCACCGGCTGAAATCCTTGAGTGTCTGCAGGTGCTGTTGTCGCTCGATTTTTTCCAGAAAGACAGGCAGCCCGGCGGCAAGGAAATCGCGGTCCGCTTCATCCAGGTCGAGCAGCCAGACTTCGTCCGGCAGGTTCTGGACCGGACCCCGGACATAGACGGTTCCACCGACCATGCCCATGCAACTGCGTTCGCCCAGAACCGAAGCGTAGTCGTCGCAATCGATGCCGCAGATAACGGCGGTGCCGCCGCCCATGAATTCAAACGAGAAGGAACCGGTATTTTTCAGCACCCAGAACTCGGGGGAGGGAAAGGCCGGATCCTGTTTCATCAGCGAACCGGAGCGGGTCCCGACCCGGCCGGCCACATAGATTTTTCCGCCGGCCGCGCAATGGGCGGTGGTGTCGCCGCTGTCGCCCTTGATGATCAGTTCAGCGCCGGAATTGAGCCAGCCGGCATCGGCCGGAGCGGACCCGTTGACGGTGATCCGGGTCCCTTCGAGGCCGAAGCCGCCGACCCGTTGACCGGGATTCTTGACTTCGAATTGCAGCGGTTTGCCGTCTTGCGACCAGAGCGGACCGCCGATGACATGATGCCCGGAAGCGAGAATTTCGAATTCGGTCTCGCCGCGTTCCAATGCGGCGTAAATTTGCTGCAGCAGTTCCTGGGTGGAGATACGGTTGTTGCTGTGGTTAAAACCTTGAATTTTAGCCGTCATGATCGGGCCTCCTTAACATACATGCTGAATCCGCAGACGTTCGGCCACGGCATGATCGGTTGATACCAGAGCATCGGCGCGCCCGACCGGCAGGGACGAGTTGCCGATCGGAGCCATCAGCTTTTTCAGCTCCTGGTCCATGGCGAGAAAATAGTTGACGATGTTCTGTGCCACTTTCTCCGGGTCGAGGCGGTGGACCAGCTGCGGTTCCTGGGTGGTGATGCCGGCCGGACAGAGCCCGGTGTTGCAGGCGTTGCAGCGGCCCTGGTCGTTGCCGACGCAACCGGCCATCTGCAGGATCAGCTTGCCGCTGAAAACGCCGTTGGCGCCCAGGCAGATCATCTTGAACGCATCGGCGGCCAGATCGCCGGTTTTGCCCAGCCCCCCGGCGGCCCAGAGCGGAATCTGTCCCTGGCGGCCCTGGCCGACCGCGGCCAGATAACAGTCGCGCAGTTTGCTGACGATCGGATGTCCGGTGTGATCGAGGCTGACTTCGTGAGCCGCGCCGGTGCCGCCGTCGATCCCGTCGAGAAAGAAGCCGCCGACGATGTTGTAGGGATCGCGCACCAGATTGTTGAAGACGCTGACGCTGGTTGCCGAAGCTGCGACTTTAATCGCCACCGGGACGCGGAATTTGAATGCGGCGTTGAAGGACAGGAACATCTTCTGCACGCTTTCCTCGATCGAGTAAAGCCCCTGGTGATTGGGCGGGCTGAGCAAGTCGGCCTTGGGTACCCCGCGGATGGCCTGGATGTGTTCGGCCACTTTGGTCGCCTGCAGCAGACCGCCGTCGCCGGGCTTGGCGCCCTGGCCGATCTTGATCAGAATGCCGGCCGGGTCTTCGATCATGTCGGGCATGCTGGTGACGATGCGGTTCCAGCCGAAATGCCCGGAGGCGATCTGCAGGATCATGTATTTCAGATATTTCGAACGCAACAGGCGCCTCGGCAAGCCGCCTTCGCCGGAGCTCATGCGCACCGGCAGGCCGCACTCTTCATTCAGGTAGGCCGTGGCCATGGCGACCGCTTCCCACATCCGCCAGGACAGGGCGCCGATCGACATGTCGCCGATGATCACCGGATAAATCCAGTTGACCGGCGGTGTTGCTGCTTTGGTCTCCAGCCGGCAGTTTCCGTCCGGGGCGAAAGGCAGCTTCCGCGGCGGGAGAATGCGGCCGAAAGGCGCCAGCAGATCGAAGGTATGACGCTGGGCGTCCAGGCTCGGGTCGGTCATCTGCGAAATCCGGCCAACCCTGATGCTGTCCAGACTTCTGGCCGTACCTTCCAGGTTTTTACGGCCGCCGCGCTTGATCGAATCGCCACCCAGGCAGCGGGTGACGATCGGGTGCCGGGTGTCCGGATTGCGTACCGGTTTGATGGCGTCGTTGGGGCAGACCTTTTCGCACATGCCGCAGCCACGGCAATAGTCGCGAATCGAATCGGCCTGCCGGATGACCGGCACCGCGGAAAAGCGCTGTTGCGGTTCCGGGACATCGCCTTCCGAAAAAACCAGCCGCCGGCGTTCGACTTTGGGCTTGATGGCGCGGAAAGAACAGGCGGCCACGCAGGAGCCGCACAGGGTGCAGCGGCCGGCGTCATAGCTGATCTTCCACGGCAGATCGTTGGCGCTGATGTGGTTGAGTTTTACTGCTTCCATCGGTGCACCTCCAGCGCGTCGTCGACAATAATGGTTTCGCGTTCGTTCGGATAGATATCCCGTTCCCAGTCGCGGTCGGGAAGGACTTCGTTGATGCCGCAGACCTCCGAGGTAATGACCACCGTCGCGGCGTCGCGGCCGACCACGACCGGGCGCAGTTTTTTCGCGTCGCAGCAGGTGAACAGTGTGTTGTCCGGGAGCATGCCGATGATGGTGTTGGGACCGTTGATTTCCAGATGGGCGAGCGACTGGCGCAACGCCAGCAACTGCCGGCGGTCGTCGCGTCGCTCAATGTCCTCGAACGGCAGGGGGGTGACCACATGCTTGTAATAGTTGAGCGGCCAGCCCAGTTCGCGGTGGACATAGTGCAGGGTGTAGAGAAAGCACTGCGAGTCCGATTCGAAACCGATGTAGCCGCGGTGGAGCTGCTGTTGAAACTCCTTGTTTTTCAGGTAAAAAGTGTTTTCGCCGTTGGCCAGCGCCGTGTAGCCCTGCAGATGAAAGGGGTGGGCGGCATAGCGGACGATATCGTAGTTGGTATTCTGGCGGCACTGGGCGGTGATCACCTTGGCGGTGAAACGGTCATCCGCCTCCCAGAGGTTGAAATAAGTGCCGATGTCATGCGGGTCGCCGATTTCTTTCAGGGTCATGACATCGGGCCAGAAGGAATAAACGAAACCCTCTTCGTTGGCCTCCAGGGCCGCACGCAGCTTGAGGCGGGTATCCAGCAGCAGTTCCTCCTTCTCCTTGCGGCGTGAATTTTCGTAAGGTTGCGGATAGCTGAACGTTTCGAACACATAATGCGGCATGGCGTTGATATCCAGACCGGGCCAGTCGTTCACTTCCGGCGACCATTGCATGATGCGCCTGAAACCGACTTCATGAAGAATGTTCTCGGCGATCTTGATGCCCTTGTCGGTGCAGGCCATCGACAGGGTCGGCAGATGTTTGTAGGACTCGAAGATGCCGCCGAGGTTCTGCATGACCATGGCGAAACCGGAATTGTCGTGTCCTTTTTGTTGCGACTGCATCAATTGCAAAGCTTTGCTGGGGTGAACGTAGTTCAGGCTTTTGATGGCGCCGATACGACACATAAACACTCTCCTGGACAATGTTGTTTTGGGTTCTCTGCCTGACTCCGGTGACACCGGCGCCGGTCATGCCTGCGCGCCGGAGTGGTTCAGGCCGCCGGCAAAACCCGTCTGTAGTCAGGACCGTTCCCGCCCGGCCGTACAACCCGACCGTCGCGGCGGAAAAAGGGTTCGGCAGGAGCAAGATAGATAACTTCAGTTGCTGTTTTTGGCGGTCGAGGCCGGAAGAAAGCAGTTGCCGTGCCAATTGCGGCGATATCTTGCCGGGATAGATAAAAAAGCTGAATTTTCAGCAGGTTGTGGATAAAAAAGAGAGCGCCGGGAGCAGCGATGACACGGTGGGGAAACTAAGTGAGTAAAAAACAGATTTTTTTGTGTGCTCAGTCGGCGGTGCGACAACTGCAAGCTGTCGCACCGCCGGCGTGGGTCAAGCAGTGATGGCTACAGCAGGGTCACCCAGCCATGTTCATCCGGCAGTTTGCCGCACTGAATGCCGGTCAGTCTGTTGTAGAGTTCCATGGTCAATTTGCCCGGGGTGCCGTCGCCCAGTTGAACGCATTTGTCTTTGTAACAGAACGAGCCGACCGGAGAGATAACCACCGCGGTTCCGGTGCCGAAGGCTTCCTGCAGACGGCCGTTGACCGCTCCCTCCATAACCTCGTCGACACTGAGCGCCCGCTCTTCGACCTGATAGCCCATTTCCTTAATCAGCGCCAGTACCGAACGCCGGGTGATCCCGTCGAGAACCGTGCCGTGCAGCGGCGAGGTGACGATTTTGCCGTCATAGAGGAACAGCATGTTCATACTGCCGACTTCTTCGACGTAGCGTTTTTCTTTGGCATCCAGCCAGAGAACCTGGTCGTAACCGTTTTCGGCCGCTTCTTTGGCGGCATAGAGGCTGGCGGCATAGTTCCCGCCGGTTTTGGCTTCGCCGGTTCCGCCTTCGGTGGCACGCACGTAAAAATCGGAAATCCAGATTTTAACCGGGGCGATTCCTCCCTTGTAGTAAGCGCCGACCGGGCTGAGGATGATGTAGCAAAGATACTGGTTGGCCGGCCGCACGCCGAGGATCGGTTCGGTGGCGATCATGGTCGGGCGGATATAAAGACTGGTTCCTTCGTTATGCGGAATCCAGCGCTCTTCCAGGCGGATAAGTTTCAGCATGGCTTCGAAAAAGAACTGTTCGTCGACTTCAGGCATGCACATGCGTCGGGCGCTGCGGTTGAACCGTTTGATATTGTCCTGCGGCCGGAACATGGCGATGCTGCCGTCCGGTCGGCGAAAGGCTTTCAGGCCCTCAAAAATTTCCTGGGAGTAGTGCAGCACCATGGCGGCCGGCTCAAGCTGAAAGGGACCATAGGGCTGAATGCGCGCGGAATGCCAGCCTTTGGCGGCGTCGTATTCCATAACGAACATGCGGTCGGTAAAGCGTTGACCGAAGACCAGTTCGTTTTCGTTTTCAATTAATTTTTTTTGATTTTCAAGGGGTAGGATTTGCAGTTCCATGACGATGTTCTCCACAAGATGTAAAATGATTTCAACAGTCCTTCTTAGCACAGCAACCCGTGGAACTGCAAGGAGAAGTCTTCTGTGCGCTTGTTCAATGACGCGTTTTTCAGTATGGTTGTCAAGGGGGCTTGAACGGGCTCGGTGCCGGACAGTTAAGCAACTTGCGACGGAGGGAAAATGGATCTGCAATTGAATGGTAAAAATGCGCTGGTGATCGCTTCCAGCAAAGGTTTGGGGAAAGCCATCGCCGGCCAGTTGGCCGAGGAAGGCTGTAGCGTCATGATGACCAGCCGTGACGCCGGACAGCTGGAACTGAGCTGTCGGGAGATACAGCTGCGCGCCCGGGGCAAGGTGGATTGCCATCCCTGCGACATCACCAATCCGGAGCAGATCGCGGCTTTGGTCCAGGCGACCCGCGAACGTCTGGGAACGATCGATATTCTGATCAACAATGCCGGTGGGCCCCCGGGCGGTGGTTTCGACCAGTTGGAGGATGGCGCCTGGCAGGGTGCGTTTGAACTGAACCTGCTCAGTTACGTCCGTATCATCCGTGCGGTGCTCCCCGACCTGAAAATGTCCGGCGGCCGGATCATCAATGTCACCTCGTCTTCGATCAAACAGCCGATCCCGGGATTGTTGTTGTCCAACGTGTTCCGCATGGGGTTGCTCGGCCTGGGCAAAAGCCTGGCCGAGGAGCTGGCGCCCTATAATATCCTGGTCAATACCGTTGCGCCGGGACGCGTCGCCACGGATCGCACCGCTTACCTGGATCGACTGAAGGCGGACAAAAGGGGGATCCCGGTCGAGCAGGTCAATGAGGAAGCGCGTCAGGCGATTCCGTTGAAACGTTACGGCGATCCGGTCGAGTTCGCCAAAGTGGTGACTTTTCTCGCCTCCGGGGCGGCTTCGTATGTGACCGGCAGCGCGATCATGGTCGACGGCGGCCTGGTCAAAGCCTATTAAAACAAGGGAGTTTTGCAGTGGAAACCATGACTTTAAAATATGGCGGTGAGAGCGTTTCCTGCCGTTTGCCCGGGGCGACGATGCTGACGGCGAAGGCCCTGCCCGAGCCGGAAGAGGCGGAAAGCATGATCCGGACGGCACTGGCGGAGCCGATCGGTTCGGCTCCCCTGGCGGAGATCGTTCGGCCGGGTGAGAATGTCGTCATCGTGACGTCGGATATCACCCGTTACTCGGGCAGCGAGGTCTATCTGCCGATTCTGGCGGCGGAGTTGAACCGTATCGGTGTTGCCGATCAGGATATCTCCATCGTGATCGCCCTGGGAATTCATCGTAAGCAGACGGAAGCCGAGCGGCGGAAAATCCTCGGACCGCTCTACGGGCGGGTCGCCGTTTACGATCATGAGTGCGACGATCCGGAGCAGCTGGTTGAACTGGGAGTCACCGACTCCGGGATTCCGGTTGAAGTGTTCCGCCGGGTGGTTGAAGCCGATCGGGTTATCGTGACCGGAACCATCGGTTACCATTATTTCGCCGGGTTCGGCGGCGGTCGCAAAGGCCTGGTGCCGGGAGTCGCCGGCCGGGCGACCTGCATGGCCAGCCATTTCGCCGTGTTCAACCCGCCCGAGATCGGGGGCAAGCACCCCCAAGCGGTCACCGGCGTTCTGGACGGAAACCCGGTGCACCGGAATTTGCTGCAGGCCGCCAAACTGGTCAGGCCGGATTTTCTGCTCAACACGGTGCTGTCGCCGCAGAAGCGGATTCTCGGCGTCTTTTGCGGTGAGCTGGAACAGGCGCACCGGGCCGGCTGCAACATGGTGGACGAACTGTTTCAGGTCCGGCTGGATGAAGCGGCGGACCTGGCCGTCATCTCCTGCGGGGGATATCCCAAGGACATCAATTTCATTCAGGCGCAAAAAGCCCTTGATTACGGCTGCCGGGCGGTGAAGGAAGGGGGCACGATTATTCTTCTCGCCGCCTGCCGGGACGGCTTCGGGCATGCCACGTTCTTTGACTGGTTCCGTTACCAGGACCTCGACGAGTTTGAGCGCGCCCTGAGGGAAAATTACCAGATCAACGGCCAGACCGCGCATGCGGTGCTCAGCAAGGCCCGGCGTTTCAACGTCATTCTGATCAGCGAATTCACCCGGGCGCAGACGGAAACAATGGGGATGAAAAAAGCCGCGGATTTGCAGGCCGCCTTGAATAGCGTCCTGCCGCGGCTCGATCCCGGCGCCCGGGTTGTCGTGATCCCGGATGGCGGCATGGTGCTGCCGACCGTCGACAAGCCTGAGTGACCGGATGAAAATCAACTGTTTCAAGGCAGCGGCGGAGACGCAGACCAAGGTGAGATGCGGAAGCAAAGATAAAAATAGGTTTTCAGGCGTTTTCCGCAACCCTTGCCCCTCGGCGGCCCGCCGTTGAAAGAAGCTTTTCCCGGCGCTTTGGTGCCGGATGAATGCCATGATGTGAGGAACACAATGCCGACAAAAGAAGCCGTCCTGCAGCAGGTGATTGACGGCGGCGCCCTGCCGACCCTGTCGACGGTGGCATCGACCCTGATCAATATCACCGGCAGGGAGGAAACGACGATTTACGACATCGCCAAGCTGATTGCCCAGGATGTGTCCCTGTCGTCGAAGATCCTCAAGGTGGTCAACTCGTCTTTTTATAATTTCCCCCATGAGGTGGGCACCATCCAGCAGGCGGTTGCCATTCTGGGAACGAACGCGGTGCGCAGCCTGGTGCTGTCTTTTTCCTTTCTTAACATGGAACGTCCGCAGCACGGCAAGGGGTTCGATTATGAACGCTTCTGGGAGGAATCGCTCGCCGCTGCCGTGGCGTCCAAATTGATCATGGCCAGGGTTTCCGAGGCGGACCCCGAAGAGGTGTTTACCGTCAGCCTGCTGCAGAATCTGGGCAAACTGATCCTGGCCTGCGCATTTCGCGGGACTTACGATCAACTGCTGGACGAAGCCGGAGGCAGTGAAAAGCGGCTGCTGGCACTGGAGGAGGAGCGCCTTGGCGCCAGCCATGCCTACATCGGCGGAGAAGCCGCCAGACACTGGAATTTTCCCGACAGTCTGGCCTTGCCGATTATCCATCACCACAGCCCCGAAGGGTACACGGGCAAAGACGCGGCGATGAAAACCGAAATTCGGGTCGTGCATCTGGCGGCGCTGGTGGCGAATATCCTCTATTCGGGAAAACCGATCGATTATCATGCGCCGTTTCGCGAGCGGGCCAAAAAGATGTTCAAGCTCGACAACCGGGAAATCGACGAGATTCTCGAACAAGCCAATACCGAGGTGGTCAAGGCGGCGCAGTATTTCGGTCTTAAAATCGCAGGCACGCCCTCCATTCCGGAACTGTTGCAGAAGGCCAATATCGAGTTGAGCCTGCTTAATATGAGCTATGAGCAGATCAATCGCGAGTTGGTCGAGGCAAAGCTGCAGTTGGAAAAGCTGACGCGGGAATTGGCGGAAAAAAACAGCTACCTGGAAGGGATCGCCAACCTGGACGGATTGACGGAAATCTATAACCATCGCTATTTCCAGGACTTTCTGAGCAAGGAAATCAGCCGCTCGCAACGGCTGGAAAATCAATTCGCCCTGATTCTGAGCGACATCGACAATTTCAAGAAATTCAACGATTTTTACGGTCATCAGGCCGGAGATCATATCTTACGGGAAGTCGCGACGCTGTGCAGCGGCTTGATCCGGGAATATGACCTTATGGCCCGGTACGGCGGCGAGGAGTTTGTTTTCGTGCTGCCGGAAACCGGAGAGGAGGATGCCGCGGCCGTGGCGGAGAAATTGCGGGTTGCGATCGAGCAGCATCCGTTCAGCCATGACGGAGAGGATTGCCGGGTGACCAGCAGTTTCGGTGTCGCGGTGTTCGACGGCACGACCAAGCCGATAAAAAAATCCGAACTGATCGAGCGTGCCGACAAAGCCATGTACAACGCCAAAAAGAAAGGCCGCAACCGCGTCGAAGTGTTTGTGGAAAAGAGCGGCTGGTTCGGTAAATCAAAGTAGACATTTTTGGTTATTTACAGGACAATGGCAGGATAAATTTACACAAATCGCAAAAATATTTCTGCCGCCAGGACAGCAGGGAAAATTTTTTAACGGAAAGGTGCCGGTGCTGAGAAACCGGGATTGCAGAGAAGGGGATAAAGATTTTCTTTGCAGTTGAAAACAAGCAGTGCATTGGGGTTCTCCCCGGCTCTGTTTCTGTGCTGCACTGCGTTAACTATTCGACTTCAGGTCTGCTTCGCGTTCCCGGCACCGTAGTGGCAGTAAATGTTTTTCGATTTTGATTGGGTTTCGATCTAAGAGGAATTTCAGCATGCTTGATAACGGTATTATCAAAAAACTCCGGCAGATCTGCGGCAAAGAACATGTTTTGACCGATAGGGCGGACCTGATCTGCTATTCCTACGACGCGACCCAGCGTCAGTTTCTTCCCGATGTGGTGGTGCATCCGGGCAGCGCCGAGGAAGTGAGCCGCATCATGCGCCTGGCCAATGAGCAGGGGATCCCGGTTTTGCCCCGCGGGGCGGGAACCGGTTTCACCGGCGGCAGCGTCCCGGTCGCGGGCGGCATCGTGCTGGGTCTGAGTCGTTTGGACCGAATCCTGGAGATCGACGAGGATAACCTGGTGGCCACGATCGAGCCGGGGGTGGTGACCGAGGATTTCCAGAAAACCGTGGAAAAAGTCGGCCTGTTTTATCCGCCCGACCCGGCGTCGCTCAAGGTATCGACCATGGGCGGCAACGTCGCCGAATGCGCCGGCGGACCGCGCTGCGTCAAATACGGAGTGACCAAGGATTACATCATCGGCCTGGAAATCGTGACGCCGACCGGGGACATCATCAAGACCGGCGGACCGACCATGAAAGGCGTGGTCGGTTACGACCTGACCAAACTGATCTGCGGCAGCGAGGGGACCCTGGCAATCATCACCAAAATCGTCGTCAAACTGCTGCCCAAGCCGGAAGCCAAAAAGACCATGCTGGTGCTGTTCGACTCGATCGACGGTGCGGCCCAGGCGGTTTCGGAGATCATCCGCGGCAAGATCATTCCCACCACCCTGGAATTTCTCGATGCCCGGACCCTGGAATGCGTGCGCAACGCCACCGATCTGGACGTGCCGGAAGCGGCCCGGGCCGTGCTGTTGATCGAGGTCGACGGCGATCGCGAACTGCTCGACAAGCAGGCGCTGAAGGTTTCGCGGATCGTCGAGCCGCTGGGCGTCGTCGAGACCCGGATCGCCGCAACAGCGGCCGAAAGCGAGGCGTTGTGGCAGATCCGGCGTTCCGTTTCGGCCTCGTTGCGTCAGGTCAATCCGGACAAGTATAATGAGGATATCTGCGTGCCGCGGTCGAAAGTTCCGGATATGATTCGCCGCATCGACCGGATTGCCGATCATTACGGCATCCCGATCGTGAATTTCGGTCACGCCGGAGACGGCAATATCCATGTCAACGTCATGGTCGACACCAAAGTCCCGGGAGACGAGGAAAAAGCTGAAAAGGCGATTGTCGAAATTTTCAGGGGCGCCCTCGAACTCGGCGGGACCATGAGCGGCGAGCATGGCGTCGGCATTATGAAGGCGCCGTTCATCCAGATGGAACTGAAGGAAAACGCCATCGACTACATGAAAACGATCAAACAGGCACTCGACCCGAACAACATCCTCAATCCCGGGAAAATTTTTCCGAGTGATGTGAAAATGTCATAGCCGCCAAGAGTTCAGGGAGACAAAGAAAACCGGGTTTTTTTGGCGTTTAAATCCAAAAATATACTTTAAGGTTTTCTTGGTGCTCTTTGTGTTTTGGCGGTTCATCTAAAGAGTTTGATATTCAAAATGGCGAAACTGAAAACACTCGAAGAACTGCGCGACGAAATCGAGCAGTGTGTCAAGTGCGGCGGCTGCCGGGCGCATTGCCCCGCTTTCGGCGCGGAAAAGCACGAAGGGCGCGTGGCCCGGGGCAAAATCGCCCTGGCCGACTCGCTGTTGAAAGGGGACGTGGCGCTGGAGGAGAAATTTCTCCTCGACATGTCCCAGTGCCTGCTCTGCGGCAGTTGCTATTCCCAGTGTCCGAACAAGGTTCATACCGAGGATATCGTTGCCGCCACCCGGCGGGAGATCGCCAGGCGCAAAGGTCTGTCGACCTTCGGCAAAGGCGTCGGCACGGTGCTCAAGCATCAGGGGCTGATGAATGTTCTGGCCAAAAGCGGCGGCGCGTTCTCCAGGCTGCTGTTCAAAAAGGTCCCGGAACAGAGCGGTTTAAGGCTTCGCTTTCCCGCGCCGTTCATCACCAGGGACAGGACCCTGCCGCCGTTGACCGCCAAACCTTTTCGCGAACGGCATCCCGAGGTTATCCCCGGCGCAGCGGGGCAACCCAGGGTCCTTTTCTTTACCGGATGCGGAATCAACTATATGTACCCGGATACCGGGGAAGCCCTGCTCAAGGCGCTTAAATTTCTCGGGGTGACGATCCTGATTCCGAACCGGCAGGTCTGCTGCGGTTTGCCGGCGGTTTCTTCCGGTGCGGCGGATACGGTGGAAGCCCTGGCGGCCGACAACCTCAAGGTGTTTCAACAGTATGATTACGACTATATCGTCACCGCCTGCGCTTCCTGTCATTCCGGACTGACCCAGATCTACCCGGGGATGGGACAGGAGTTCGAGCCCTTTAAGGACAAGGTCAGGGATATTTTCGTGTTCCTGGTCGAACAGGGGCTGCCGGAAAAACTGAACGCCCTGCCCAAGGCCGAGACGCCGGTCAGGGTGACCTATCATGATCCCTGTCACCTGCGCAATCACGGCATCACCAAAGAACCCCGCGCGATTCTCAAGGCCTTGCCGCAGGTCGATTTTGTCGAGATGGAAGATGCCGGTACCTGTTGCGGCCTGGGCGGGACTTATTCGGTTTATCATTACGACACCAGCAAAAAAATCGGCGCCAAGAAAGCCGGATTCATCGCCGCAAGCGGGGCCGGTTTGGTGGCGACGGATTGTCCCGGCTGCATCATGCAACTGCAGGACAGTATCAATCATGCCGACGGAAAACAGCAGGCCGTGCACATTCTTGACCTGTTGGCCGAAGCTTTGCCGTAAATCATTTTCAGCCGTCAAGGCACCAAGGGCACGAATTTTAACGCAGAGACACTGACGAGCGAGGATCGCAGAGAACGCCTGAAAACCTATGGGCGGGTGTGTAAACCGCCACGACGGTTTTGGTTCCGGTTCTCGACTTACTTGGTCTCGTTCCGCGGCCGTGTTAAAGCGTGATGACTTTCTTGGTGTCTTGTGTCCCGGCGGCCGGCCCTGGAGTTGATATGCCCGAGCGCAAACCGCGGTCCGACAGTCTGTTGCGGCATCGACTGCACGAAATCATTTTCGAGGCGGACACGCCGGCCGGGAAGCTGTTTGATGTTGTCCTGATCTGCAGCATCCTGATCAGCGTGATTGTCGTCATGCTCGACAGTGTCGCCGCTCTGGAACTCAGGTACGGGCGGTTTTTCCTGACGCTTGAATGGTTTTTTACCCTTCTGTTCACCATTGAATACGTCCTGCGGCTCAGCTGTATCGGCCGCCCGCTCAAATATGCCGCCAGTTTTTACGGTATCGTCGATCTGCTGTCGATCCTGCCGTCGTACCTGAGTTTGCTGGTGTCGGGAGGGAAATACCTGCTGGTGATCCGCATCCTCAGGTTGTTGCGGGTGTTCCGGGTTCTGAAGCTGGTCCAATATGTCGGGGAATCGCGCTATCTGCAACAGGCCCTGTGGGCCAGCCGCAGGAAAATAGTGGTTTTCCTGCTGTCGGTTTTTCTGTTGATGGTCATTTTCGGTTCGGTGATGTACATCGTTGAAGGGCCGGAGTACGGATTTACCAGCATTCCGCGTTCCATCTACTGGGCGATCGTCACCATGACCACGGTCGGTTACGGGGATATTTCACCGCAGACCAATGTCGGGCAGGCGATTGCTTCGCTGATGATGATTCTCGGTTACGGCATTATCGCCATTCCGACCGGGATTGTGACTTCAGAACTCGCCTTCACGAAAGCGATGACCACCCAGGTGTGCCCGGAATGCGGTCGGGAAGGGCACGATATCAACGCCAAACACTGTAAATACTGCGGCGCGGAATTAAATCCTTTGTAGCGGGCCATTAACCGTCAGGGGCAAGAAAAGTTTTTGTAACGGAGAGACGCTGGGGAGCAAGGATCACAGAGAAAGCCTGAAAAGCTGTTTTTGTTTGTCGAACTCAAGACGGTTTTGATTGCGACTCTCGACCGGCTTTACCTTTCACCGACTCGGCGTTAAATCCGATGACTTTCCCGGTGCCCTTTGGGTCCCGGCGGCTGAAGGTTGTCCGGGCTTATTCCGGAATCTGATCCAGTTCTTCCCATCTTCGGTAGGCGGCTTCCAGTTCCGCTTCCAGCGCGGCAAGGCGCTCTTTCAGGGCGTTGATGGTTGCTCCGTCCGCCTCTTTATACAGGGCCGGATCGGCCATTTTTGCGTGAATTTCAGCCTGTTCTTTTTCCCCGGCGGCGATCCGGTCCGGAAGTTCTTCCAACTCCAGTTTTTCCTTGAAGCTCAATCTGCGCGGCCGTTCTTTTTTGCGTACCGGGCGATTCCGGTTGTCTCCGGCGGTCTTCCGGGCGGCTTGAAGAGTTTTTTGCCCGGACCGCCAATCGTCGTACCCGCCGATAATTTCTTCGACCTTGCCGCGGCCGGTGAACACCAGCGAACTGGTGACGATATTGTTGAGAAAACTGCGATCATGACTGACCAGCAGAACCGTCCCCTGAAAATCGAGCAGCAGTTCTTCCAGCAGTTCCAGGGTTTCCATGTCCAGATCGTTGGTCGGCTCGTCGAGAATCAGCAGGTTGGCCGGACGGGTGAACAGTTTTGCCAGCAGCAGGCGGTTTTTTTCGCCGCCGGACAGAACCCGGACCGGGGTGCGGGCGCGTTCGGGCGTGAAAAGGAAGTCCTGCAGGTAACCGTAAACATGACGGGCTTTCGCGTTGATAATGACTTGGTCATGTTCGGCGGCGATGTTGTCTTTTACGCTTTTGTTTTCGTCAAGATCCGCGCGCATTTGATCGAAATAGGCAAGGTGCAGATTGGTGCCGTGTTTTATCCGGCCGGAGGTCGGCTCCAGGGCACCGGTCAACAGTTTGAGCAGGGTTGTTTTCCCGCTGCCGTTGGGACCGATCAGGCCGATGCGGTCACCGCGCATGATTCTCAGGCTCAGCGACTCGACAACGGGTTCGGCGGCATAGCGGAAAGACAGGTCTGCCGCCTCGATGACAAGTTTCCCGCTACGTGACGCTTCATCCAGCTGCAGTCGTACCGCACCGATTTTCTCCCGCCTTTCCCGGCGTTCCTGGCGCATCTTGATCAGGTCGCGCACGCGGCCCATGTTGCGGGTGCGGCGGGCTTTTATTCCCCGGCGGATCCAGATCTCCTCCTCGGCCAGTTTCCGGTCGAAGCGCGCCCATTCTTTTTCTTCGGCATTCATGACATCCAGGCGGCGTTGCAGATAGGTCGCGTAAGAACAGCGGTAATCGACCAGCCGGCCGCGATCCAGTTCGACAATCCGGGTGGCCAGATTACCGATGAAAGTGCGGTCGTGACTGACGAAGATCAGGGTTTTTTTCAAGCGCAGGAGAAAGGTTTCCAGCTCGTTGATGGTGTCGATGTCGAGGTGATTGGTCGGCTCGTCCAGCAGCAGTAAATCGGGGTTCCTGACCAGCGCGCCGGCCAACAGGACTTTACGCTTCAAACCGCCCGAGAGAGTGCCGATATCGTCCTCGGGATTGAGCTTGAGCTGACTCAGGATTTGTTCGATTCGGACCTCGGCCCCAAGGGAGTCCACGCCTGCGGCGAGCAGAATCCGCTTCAGATGGTCATCGGTTCTGCCGCTCCAGCCGGTGGGAAAATCCTGGGGAACATAGGCGGTTTGAATTTTCTGATTGCGGATGATTTCGCCCGAATCGGGAAGGACATCCTGGTTGATCAGATGAAGCAGGGTTGATTTGCCGGCGCCGTTACGGCCCAGCAGGCAGATGCGGTCTCCTGATTCGATATGCAGATCGACATTATCCAGCAATCTGGGGCCGCCGAACGCATGCGAGATTTGTTTAAGAGAAAGAATGTTCATGAATTTAAAAAGAAACGGGGCGGAATCGGTTCCGCCCCGGAGTCTGCTCGAGGTTCGACCTACTGTTCCAATTCGTAAATAACAATCGTCGAGCGGCCTTTTTGAAGCAGGTTCTTCTGACTGTATTTAATGACCATGGCCAGCTCTTTTCGGCCGTCATTATCGGCATCGGCCAGGGCATAATCGGCCAGATAGCCGTTCTGGTCCGTGGTGCGCCAGCTTTCGGTCAGGGCGAAACCGTCCCACTTCATGGCGATGACGCGGCTTTTGGTGAAGTTGCGAAAGCGCTGAAACGTTCTGATGCCGTCATTCTGGGGGACAAGGATGTCGCCGCCCGGCAGGCGTACCAAGCGCTGCTGGATATAGACCGGCTGAATAAGTTCTTTATCGATGTTTTCAACATTATAGAAAAAGACTTCCGTGCCCCCGTAACGATCGCCGGCTTCCCAGAGAATTGTTCCCTTCGTTGTCGATACGCTGAGAAAATCGCTGGTGCTGACGGTTGCATACAGCCGTTCGTCGTTTGTCTCGATGAGCGGTGCGAAACTGAACAGATTAATCATCCCGGGCAGCGGAAGTTCTGGTCCACGGGCCAAATGTCCGTCCTCTAAGCTCACGCGAAAGGGGCCTCCGGAAAAGGGGTTGTCCGCTTCACCCATGGTCTGGGCAACCAGGGTCGGCCCTTCATGCGGCAAATCAACCACCCGGAAAAACCAGGGGATCCGGTTCTCAATGCGCTTGTATCCCCCCGGAGTGAATTCGACAATCTGTGAGCTTAGTTTTTCGCCGACATTGGCACTCAGGTAGAGTTCGGGGAGGCCGTTGTTGTTCAAGTCAACGGCATCCAGGCTGAGCAGGTGAACCCCGCCGGGAAAGTCGATGACCGCTATTTGTTTTAATTGTCCTTCACTCAACCGGTGGATTTGTAGATGATCTTCCATGGCCACGGCGGTTTCCAGCGTGCCGTCGCCGTCGAAATCGCCCACGGCCAGGCCGACCGGGTTACCGTCCAGATTGGGGCCCATCCAGACGGCGCTGTTTTGTTGCTGCAATGTGCGGATGATCCCCGGGTTCTCAAGTCGTTGGTCTTTATTGCCGCCGATGCCGATGGCTCCCAGCAGATTATCAACACTTTGATTGAGCCGGCTTTTGTTTTTCTCCGGGATGCCTCCGAGGCTGAAATTGTCTTCCCGGTAACTCAAGCTTGATGGTGCCGATAATGTATTGTCGCTGTATTGATAAGTTTTGACGACAACGCCCTCGCTGTTGGTGATATTAAGCCTGTTGTTGCTGAGGCCGAAGGTCAGCAGCGGAACCTGGGAGGCTTCTTTCCCCAGCCATTTCAATTGCGGCAATCCGTTCCGCAGTTCTGCGGCCAGGGTTGACGCGGCCAGGGTCTGATCGATGAGCGCCGGAACCTGTTCGAAGCGTTTGACTTGATCACCCTTTTGCGGTGCTGTTTGTGCGGCGATGACTTTTGCATAGGAATAGCCCGATTTGACCTGGGTGACCTGCAGGTAGCCGCGTACTTCGTCCAGCGTCCCCAGAACTTCCTTGCTGACGGGATGAATCACTTTCTCGCCCGGCGCGGTCAGGGTCAGGATATCGCCTTCTTTGAGATCCACCGAGGTATCCAGATCGATCAGGAATTCTTCCCCGATCGGCATGATGATGACGCCGCTGAGCGGCGAAAAATCCGCTTTGATCCGTTCCGGCAGCTCGGCCAGGGCAGACAGGGACGTGCAGAGAATGATAGCCGGCAACAAGATAATTTTGATCAGTTTCATGTGTGTTATATGCCTGTTTATTTCTTGATTACAATTCGTATCCGATGTTTGGAAAATAAGCAAAACAGATACGCATTTTAGCTGGTTTGTTCCCGGTTGAGAAGAGTTAAGGCAGGAAAAACTAAATAAAAAAACCCGCTGCAAATGCAGCGGGTTTTTTTATTATGCAGGGTACTTGCTTCTAAAAGAAGGATTAGAAGTTAACCCACAGGCCGAGACCAACGGCAGTGATTTCATCAACATCATCCTGATCGATGTCAATGTACTGGAATTGACCTTTCAGGGTGGTGTTGGCCATAAGCTTGTAAGTCAGGCCCAGGTTTGCCGCCATAGCGGAGTCGGCATCAGTATTTGCATCTTCTTCCGGCTCCAGGTAGGCCAGAGACGCGGTGAAGGTGGTGGGATCGTTAACTTTAACCGAAGCATACCCTTGGATAGCCATGACGCCGGCGTCGTCATCAAATGCGTCGAAGGGCTCAACAACAACAAGGTTTTCATTCTGGAACGGACCGTAGTTGAAGCCATCCCAATCGTTGAAGCGGTTGCCGAGGTAAGTGACCTGTACTTCATCGTCATCAGCGCCGATGGCATAGTAAACTTTGGCGCCGACGGTTGTGCTTTCGGATGCGGCCATGGAAGCGTCAACCACGATTTGGGTGCCCATAGCGTCCATATCGGCATCGGCATCGCCGGTGAAGAATTCAGCTTCGGCGTCCAGTTTGAAGGCTTCAAAGTCGTAGCTGAGAGTTGCGCCAACCATGTTTATGTCAGTGTCGCTTGCTTTGTAACCGGCGACGAAAAGCTTGGCTGCGTAGTTGTCGCCTTTATGGCCGATCCGAGCTCCATAAAGAAAGTCATCGCTTTCGTTAATGTCTAAATCGCTGTCGTCATTGTTCTCGAGCAGGCTGAAAATCAGGTCGACAGGGACTGCGCCTTTAATGGTGAAAAGAGCAGCGGTATCTTGTGCGTCAACACCGGAGTTGCCCCAGAAGATGTTTTGGGTACCGACACGGAAGTGGTATTTGTCGCCATCAAGGTCGATGTGCGCGCGGTCCCAAGCGGTAACACTGCCGAACCGGCCGTAAGCACTGTCCGATCCCCAGGTGCCTTCACTGACGTCGGTACGGAAGGTGATGCTGACGCCTTCAGCGATGGAGAACTTGCCGCCGATCCGCAAACGATGATCAACGGTTGTCTTGCTGTGGTCGCCGCCATCATCAATGTAGGCGCCGCGAACACGCATGGAGCCGTTCAGGCTGAGACGGTCTTCCGCGAATACGGAAGGTACCGCCATCGCTGCGATCGCCAGCAGGACGATCATAACTTTCAGAAATCTGCTCATTTTTGTTACCTCCTTAGGTAAGAAAAAATATCGCCGAACCCATTTCGGCGTTGGAAAATCCGTGCTTCTGCTCAAGCCGGTTGGATATAAACCTAAATGAAAAATTTAATAAGCAATGTCTCTCATTAAGCAGTAATTATGCCAACCAAGGCAGCGTTTTGCTTGGGTTTTTAAATGGTTGAAAAACAATCATTTTTTGTGGCCGGACAATCCGGGCCGCGGGCTGATTTCATGCATTGTTGTTTTACTGCAACATGAAGGTGTTGATTTTATGCTACAGCACCCGTCTTAAAGTTCCACAGCGAGAAATGATATCTCTTTTTTCCCCGGATATGTATTAGTTTTTGGTTAGTTCTTTAAAAAATAAATCCAGGCAACGGTTAATCTGAATTGCAAGTATATTTTGTCCGGGAAAGCAGTCAATATAAAATTTACTAATGAATTGTAATACGTTGAAATAATAGAAGAGAATCGAATAGAACAATGTTATTTTTTCTGCTGAGACACTATGGTCATTGAGAAAGACAGTTGGCTGAAAGGTGAAAAGACAGAAGGGATGGAGAGGCCAAAAGCGGAATCCTCAGCTGCCAAGGCGCCAAGCCGGCCAAGAAAATCAAGGCCGGACAGATTCACGGCGGAGAACGCGAAGAAAGGCCAAAAAAATCAAAAGCTTTTTGGGTTTTAACAGAAAAGGAAAAGACTGTTTCTCTCTACCTCAGCGCCTCTTCGCTAAAAAATTTACAGGTCAATGATCTCCCGCCTGACAGAGTTCCGTCAGCACCCCGCCGGTCGCTTTGGGATGGAGGAAAGCGATCAGGCTGTTATGAGCGCCGCGGCGCGGGGTTTCATCGATCAAACGCAGGCCTTGTTCCCGCATGCTGTCGATCGTTGCCGCAACGTCGTCAACTTCGTAAGCGATATGATGAATCCCCTCGCCGTTCTTCTCCAGGAACTTCGCCACCGGGGAATCCCCGGCTGTCGGTTCCAGCAATTCAATACGGCTCTCCCCGACCTGAAGAAAAGCGACTTTGACTTGCTGATCGGCGACTTCCTCGGTGCCTTCAAAAGCCATTCCCAGGTGGTCGCGATAGAAGGAAACGGAGGTTTCGAGGTTTTTAACGGCGATACCGATGTGGTTGATTTTTTTTGTCATTTACAAGCTCCTTTTAAAATCTGATAGCCACCAAGTCACTAAGGCACAAAGAGGGCTATAGAATCAGGCGTTGGATGCCGTCTTTTATGAGTGGAACGTTAAAATTAATCAGTAAACCAAGCCGTTTATTGGTTAAGTGCATATAGCTGAGCAACTGTGCTTGCCAGACCGGATTGAATTTTTCAGCAGCCTTGAGTTCGCAAATAACACAATTCTCAACAAGTAAGTCGAGGCGGAACCCTTCATCAAATGTATGGTTGCCGTAAATTATCGGCACCGGAATCTGGCGTTCGGCAGTATATCCTCGTTGTCGTATCTCATGGCAGAGGCAAACTTCATAAATGTGTTCCAGCAGCCCCGGTCACAGACTTCGATGAACCTGCAAGGCTGCATCCACAATTGCCGCAGCAACAGTGTCCTCTTTTTGTCTTTGATTCACTTTTCCCCTCCTCCTGCCTTGGTGTCTTTGTGCCTTGGTGGCTACGAAAAGTTTTCAATGTCTTTTAAACGATTCAATCAGCCTCCGTGCCGCGGCGCCGGGTGACGTGGTCCCGGCCAGGACACCGGCCTGGACGCGTTCGAGCATGGCGGCGACATTTTTGTCGTTGCGGAACAGCTCTTTCAGATCATCCTGAACCAGGGTCCACATCCAGTCACCCGCCTGCAGGCGGCGTTTGTTTTCGAATTCGCCCTGCTCCTTCATGACCGCAACAAAGGTGAGAATTTTCTCCCAGATATCCGTAATGCCTTCATTGCGGAGGGCGCTGCACAGCAGGGCCGGGACCTGCCAGTGCCGGCTTTTGGGTTTCAGCAGATGCAGGGCGTTTTCGTAATGTTGCCGGGCCAGTTCGGCTTTGGGCCGATTGTCGCCTTCGGCCTTGTTGACCAGGATCGCATCGGCAATTTCCATGACCCCTTTTTTGATTCCCTGAAGTTCGTCGCCGGCGTTCGGCAGTTGGAGGAGAAGAAAAAAATCGACCATCGAAGCCACGGTCACTTCGGACTGGCCGACGCCGACGGTTTCGATGATGATCACGTCGAAACCGGCAGCTTCGCACAACAGCATGGTTTCGCGGGTTTTGCGGGCAACCCCGCCCAGGGTATCGCCCGAAGGCGAAGGGCGGATAAAGGCATTGCGTTCCCGCGCCAGCTCTTCCATGCGGGTTTTGTCACCGAGGATCGAACCTCCGGATATCTGTGAGGTGGGGTCGACCGCCAGCACCGCCAATTTGCGCTTTTCCCCGATCAGAGACATGCCGAGGGCCTCGATGAAGGTGCTTTTCCCGGCTCCGGGGACACCGGACAGGCCGATGCGGATGGAGTGGCCGGTGGCGGGCATGAGCCGGTCGAGCAGGTCGGCGGCAAGGCTGAAGTGCTCCGGATTGCGGCTTTCAATCAGGGTGATGGCCTTGGCGAGGGAACGGATATTGCCGGAGCGGACACCTTCGGCGAGTTTGGTGATGTGAGACAAAATATCAGCCTTAAATAGCGGAATGAAAATTTAACGCAGGGGTGGAGAGCTGGAGAGTGGCGCAGAGATAGACAAAAATCTTTTTTTATTGGTGTGAATCAATAAGAAGATCTTGCTCTTGCCCATCTCTGCGAGCTCAGCGTCCTCAGTGCCTCTGCGTTGAGTATGTCCTTAGGTCTTGAGCTATTTCCCTTCAATCGCATCCAGGGTCTGGTTGCCGGAAACGGTGATCGGCGTACCGGGTCCGAAAACCTTTGCGGCACCGGCGGCGTACAGAGCGTCATAGTCCTGCCGGGGAATGACGCCGCCGCAAACCACCGTGATGTCGTCCGCGCCGAGTTTTTTCAGTTCGGCAACCAGCTGCGGAACCAGGGTTTTGTGGCCGGCCGCCAGGCTGGATACGCCGACGACGTGGACATCGTTTTCCACCGCCATCTTGGCCGCTTCTTCCGGGGTCTGGAACAGCGGCCCGACATCGACGTCAAAACCGGCGTCGGCATAAGCGGTGGCGACGACTTTGGCTCCGCGGTCGTGTCCGTCCTGGCCCATTTTGGCGATCAGGATACGCGGCCGCCGCCCTTCCCTGGCGGCAAAGGCCGCGACGCGCTGTTGCAGTTCGCTGAAATCCTTGTCTTCATTCACGACCGATCCGTAGGCTCCTGAAACGAGTCTGATTTCGGCCCGGTGACGACCGAATGTTTTTTCCATGGCGGAAGAAATTTCACCGACCGAGGCCCGCAGGCGCGCCGCTTTGACGCTGAGGTCGAGCAGGTTGCCGTCACCACTTTCGCAGGCTGCGGTGATGGCGTCAAGTGCTTGCCGGCAGGCCGCTTCATCGCGTTCTGCGCGCATCCGGTCGAGGCGGGCGATCTGGGCTTCGCGCACCGCCGCGTTGTCGACATCGAGGACTTCGATCGGATCTTCTTTCTCCAGTTTATACTTGTTGACGCCGACGATAACGTCGCGACCGCTGTCGATGGCGGCCTGTTTCTTGGCCGCCGACTCTTCGATGCGCAGCTTCGGCATGCCCGATTCAATCGCTTTGGTCATGCCGCCCAGTGCTTCAATTTCATCCAGGATCTTCTGTGCTTCGTCGATCAGATTCCGGGTCAATGATTCGACATAGTAAGAACCGCCAAGCGGGTCGACGACATTGCAGATACCGCTTTCTTCCTGAATAACCAGTTGCGTGTTGCGGGCGATGCGGGCGCTGTGATCGGTCGGCAGGGCGATGGCTTCGTCCAGGGCATTGGTGTGCAGCGACTGGGTGCCGCCGAGTACGGCGGCCATGGCTTCGATCGTCGTGCGGATGACGTTATTGTAGGGATCCTGCTCGGTCAACGACCAGCCGGAGGTTTGACAATGGGTGCGCAACATCGACGATTTCGGGTTCTGCGGCTTGAACTGCTGCATCATTTTGGCCCAGAGGTAGCGTGCGGCGCGCAGTTTGGAGGCTTCCATGAAGAAGTTCATGCCGATGGCGAAGAAAAACGACAGGCGCGGCGCAAAGGCATCGATATCCAGCCCCTTGGCAACCGCCGCGCGGACGTATTCGAGGCCGTCGGCCAGGGTAAAGGCCAGTTCCAGGGCATTGTTGGCGCCGGCTTCCTGAATATGGTAGCCGGAAATGGAGATCGAATTGAACCTGGGCATTTTTTGGCTGGTGTATTCGATAATGTCGCCGACGATGCGCATCGACGGTTCGGGGGGATAAATATAGGTGTTGCGCACCATGAACTCTTTGAGGATGTCGTTTTGAATGGTGCCGGCGAGTTTTTCTTCGCCGACGCCCTGTTCCTCCGCAGCAATAATGTAGTTCGCCATAATCGGCAGAACCGCCCCGTTCATGGTCATCGACACGGAAACCCGGTCGAGGGGTATGCTGTCGAAGAGGATCTTCATGTCTTCGACCGAATCGATGGCCACACCGGCCTTGCCGACATCGCCGACCACCCGCGGGTGGTCGGAATCGTACCCGCGGTGCGTCGCGAGGTCGAAGGCGACGGACAGGCCCTGCTGACCGGCGGCCAGATTGCGTTTATAAAAAGCGTTGGATTCTTCGGCCGTAGAAAATCCGGCATACTGGCGCACCGTCCAGGGCCGTCCGGCATACATGGTGGCCATGGGGCCGCGGACAAACGGCGGCAGGCCGGGCAAGGTGTCCGCCGTATCCAGGTCGGCGATGTCCGCGGCGGTATACAGTGGTTTGACGCTGATCCCTTCCGGCGTCTCCCATTTGAATGCGGAGAGATCGTCGGTTTTCTTTTCTTTTTTGGCCTGGGCTTCCCAATCGGCAATAGTGCGTTTGTCGAAACAGCTCATAGCGTTTCCCTTTTCATTGCGTTCGGTGAATGCTGCGGATGAAAACCGGAGGTCTGATTCCGGAAAATTATAATCCATGTCAGGCTGCAGTAGAATGTCGGTCAACCTCTGAAAACTGCCGTTTGCCCTTTTAATCGGACTTTTGCCCGCTGCCGGGGACGGATTGTCCGCTCAGCGGGTCACCACCGCCAGAACCTGAACCGTTTCTCCTTCTTTTGAAAGCAGACGGTGTTTGACGGTCGAATCGAAATAGACGGCATCCCCCTCTTCCAGCATGAAGCGCTCGTCACCGAGAATGATTTCGGCCTTGCCGTTCAGAATGAGTAAGAATTCTTCTCCCTCGTGATTGTACAGGGTTTCTTCCCGGGCGCGCTCATTGACGGTGAGCAGGAAAGGTTCCATCTTTTTATTTTTTTTGCGGTAAGAAAGGGTTTCGTAAGTATAGCCATGCCGGGTGCCGTCTTTTGAGATGACCCGGCTGACGATTTTACGTTCATTGCGGCGAACGATTTCGTAACGGGTGCTGCCTTCGCCTTCTTCGAAGAAATAGCTCATCTTGACATCGAAAAACCGGGCGATTTTCGACAGGGTGGCAATGGGCGGCGAGACATTGTTGTTTTCGATCTGCGATATCAGGGCCGGAGAAAAACCGGTTTCGTTGGCCACGTCCTGCAATGTCAGTTTACGTTCCTTGCGCAGGGCTTTGATTTTTTGTCCGATATCGAATTCCATGAAATGTCCACGTCAACAGGGTACAGAACCCCCCCAGTTTGCATGTTTCCGGCGCTGAAAGGCCCTTTGCATTGTATCTGACGGCAGCCGAATCCGGATCCGGAAGCTGCGCCTTTTACCTGGGTGAAAGATGATCGCTGCCCGGCACGGAAATAACCTTGTGTTTGATCCGGGACAGTTTAAAGATGAACACTAGCTAGAAAAACTTTAAGGAATTTTATCTCAGGATCGTATAGCCAACAAAATATCAAAAGTCAACCTGAATTTTTATTGGGAATAAAAAAGATTTAGTTTTTTTAAAGCCCTGCCGTTTTCACTGCAAACCCATAAGAGTTGAGACGCAAGATAGCTTTATCTTCTTTGTTCCGCCCCGGCGGACAACGGCTGAAGATGACCGTTCACTTTTAGTTTCCCTGAAGTTGGACCGAAACTCCCGCAAGTATTTTAAATGCTTCCCGGTTTCGCTCACGCCCTATTCCCGCGGATTGAGAAAAAAGCGCTTGACAATCGGTAATCGCTGACTATTATTGTCCGTTGTTAGCACTCAGCCCTTACGAGTGCTAACAGGTTTGAAGCGATTGCCGGATGCCTTCTGCGCAAAGGGCCGGCATGGTTGGCGGCAAATAATTATAGCGGCTTTCGGGCCAAACTATTGAACGTGAAAGGAGAACATGAGTATGAACATCAGACCACTGCAAGATCGTCTCATCGTGGAGCGTGTTGAGGAAGAAACAAAAACCGCCGGGGGAATCATTATCCCCGATACGGTTTCCAAGGAAAAGCCGCAGGAAGGCAAAGTCGTTGCGGCCGGCAAGGGGAAGGCTACCCCGGAGGGCAAAGTGTTGCCTCTGGATGTCAAGGCCGGTGACCGTGTGCTGTTCGGGAAATACGCCGGCAGCGAAATCAAAGTCGACGGCAAAGAATATCTGATCATGCGTGAGGACGATATCCTCGGCGTAATTGAGTAGGCGGATTCCGCTTTCGTGCCCCGGCGGCGTTGCCGGGCCGTTCAGATAATGACGCGGCTTAACCGGAAAAAGCTCTGCTGCGTTTTACCCTGAACGCGTCTTTGCCGGGACACAAAATTCGCAACTGCTGAGCAGTGTTTCGTAGGGTCCAAAAAAAATATATTTACGGAGGATATAAGTATCATGGCTAAAGAAATCAAATTTTCTCAAGAGGCACGGGCATCGATTCTGGATGGTGTCAACACTCTGGCGAATGCCGTTAAGGTGACGTTGGGTCCCAAAGGGCGCAACGTGGTCATCGAAAAGTCGTTCGGCGCTCCGCTGATCACCAAAGACGGAGTCACTGTCGCCAAAGAGATCGAACTGGAAGACAAGTTTGAAAACATGGGCGCGCAACTGGTGAAAGAAGTCGCCTCCAAAACGTCGGATGTCGCCGGTGACGGAACGACGACGGCTACGGTCCTGGCCCAGGCCATTTATCAGGAAGGCGTCAAGCTGGTCACCGCCGGTCACAACCCGATGGAAATCAAGCGCGGTATTGACAAAGCGGTCGTCGCTGCCGTCGAGGCCCTGCAGGGACTGTCCAATCCGGTTCAGGATCACAAGGAAATCGCCCAGGTCGGCACCATTTCCGCCAACAGCGACGAGACCATCGGTAACATTATCGCCGAAGCCATGGAAAAAGTCGGCAAGGAAGGGGTTATTACCGTCGAGGAAGCCAAGGCGATGGAAACCAGCCTGGAGACCGTCGAGGGGATGCAGTTCGATCGCGGTTACCTCTCCCCCTATTTCGTTTCCGATGCCGAACGTATGGAAGCCGCTCTCGATGAGCCTCTGATTCTGATTCACGACAAGAAAATCAGCACCATGAAAGACCTGCTGCCGGTTCTCGAGCCGGTCGCCAAACAGGGCCGTCCGCTGATGATCATCGCCGAGGATGTCGACGGTGAAGCTCTGGCCACCCTGGTTGTCAACAAGCTGCGCGGCACCATCAACGTTTGTGCGGTGAAAGCCCCGGGCTTCGGCGATCGCCGGAAAGCCATGCTCGAGGACATCGCCGTTCTGACCGGCGGGCAGGTGATCTCCGAAGAAGTCGGCTTCAAGCTGGAGAATGCAACGCTCGATATGCTGGGAACCGCCAAGCGCGTGGTGGTCGACAAGGAAAACACCACGATTATCGACGGTGCCGGCGACGAAGCTTCGATCGAAGGCCGGGTCAAGCTGATCCGCGGTCAGATTGACGAAACCAGCAGTGATTATGATCGTGAAAAGCTGCAGGAACGGCTGGCAAAACTGGTCGGCGGCGTGGCCGTGGTCAAAGTAGGGGCTGCGACCGAGACCGAAATGAAAGAAAAGAAAGCCCGCGTCGAGGATGCGCTGCATGCGACCCGTGCGGCTGTTGAAGAAGGGATTGTCCCCGGTGGCGGCGTCGCCCTGATTCGTTGCCTGCCGGCGGTGGAGAAACTCGACGTGGAAGGCGAGCAGCAGTTCGGTGTCGAACTGGTGTTGCGGGCGCTTGAAGCACCGTTGCGCCAGATCGCCACAAACGCCGGAGTTGAGGGCGCCATCGTGGCCGACAAGGTCCTTAACGGCAAGGGCGCTTTCGGATTCAATGCCGCAACTGACGAATATACCGATCTGCTCCAGGCCGGTATTATCGATCCGACCAAGGTGACCCGCAGCGCGATTCAGAATGCTGCGTCCGTAGCTGGTCTGATGCTGACGACCGAGGCCATGGTTGCCGACAAGCCGAGCGAAGACGCCGGCGCCGGTGCAATGCCGGGCGGTATGCCGGGCGGCATGGGCGGCATGGGCGGTATGATGTAATTTTTCCGCCGACCAACGCTGAAAAAAGCCCCGCCGGTTTGCCCGGCGGGGCTTTTCTTTTGCCATCGATCATCATGCCGCGAGTCTTTATCGACGCGGCGGCGGAGAGAGAGGGAAGGGCGGCGTTGGAAACGGCAAAACCGGCAGGTGCCGGAAACGGGAAAAGAGGTTGCTGCGCGACTCTTCCTCTTCAGCTGCTCTGTACGAATAAATTCCCGGATCTGCTGCCGACGATGACTGGCCGCATCAGCGCAGGATCAATTCCTGCGCCTTTTCGCGCGGCAGCGGCTGGACGCGTAAAACGTACTCTGTTCCCGTCTCCATGCAGAGAACGTCTACCCATTCTTCATTCTTCCCTTTTCCGTAAGTAGCGATCAGCGCGGCAGCGGTTTCCAGATCTGCATTTCCCGCCGCCCCGCAATAAACACCCAACGGGCCGCTGAAATTCTGACAGCGCATCCTGATGTGATTCTGCTGATAAATTTTCTGCAGGGTTTCATTATCCGCCTGGTTGCGGCCGACAACAAGTTTCGCCGTTGGCGAGAGGCGGAATTGGCGCCCGGCTTTCAGCAGTTCGACATCGTTGACGCTCGCGGCAGGGTTGAAATGGAGCAGATCGCGCAATTGATTGGAAAAACCCTCCTCGGTCAGCAGGCACCCTCCGGCCGCTGTCGGGTAGTCGTGGTAGCCCCAGCTTTTGGCCAGGGCCTGCTGCGGTTTGCGTGAACGTCCCTGGAGGTCGAGCAACTGCGTCCGGTCAACCAGGCCGCATTCCTCCATGGGCGTCGACGGCAGACGCTGTGCGCTTAAGGGGCGTAAAATACGTTCGGCATAGCCTGAAAGCTTGGCCACGGCCCTCAATGCGTTGATATTCTGACTCATGGGGCGCTGTCCGAGAACTTCGCCGGAAAAGAGAAAATCAAAGCCGCCCCGCTCCATGCGTTCACCCGCCAGCCGGAACATCAGGGCGTGGCAATCGATACATGGATTCATGTTCCGGCCGTAGCCGTGTTTGGGGGTTTTGACCATATCGAGATGGATCGGGCCGATATTTTCGACGATCAACGGATGGCCGATGATGGCGGCGGCTTTTTGGGCTTTTTCCGCATCGAAAAAGGGCGTGACGAAGGCGATTCCGGTGACGTCGATCCCCTGACGCATCAGGGTCATCACCGCCAGACTGCTGTCGAGACCGCCGGACACCAGTCCGAGCGCTTTGGTCATGGGATTCTCCGGAATTGGCTGACTGTGTTGAAACAGTGCGGAAATACTGGCATGGGTGGATTGAGGCGAACAGGGTCAGGGCGCTGCCGTAACGCTTCGCCGCGCTTGTCGGTTTACCTGAGCTTGGCGGGTATGTGGTCGGATGTCAAATGATCCGGACCGTGATCAAAGGGGACACGCAGGGCGTTCCCCCTGGCTGCCGGGTGCGAAGTTTCAGGCATCTTTCTTTTCTTTGTCGTTATTGTTGTCCGAAAGCTCTTCGATTTTTCCTTCTTCGATTTCTTCGTCGGAGTCATTCATGCCTTTTTTGAAATTGCGCAGCCCCTTGCCCAGAGCGCTGCCGACCTGCGGCAGCTTGCCGGCGCCGAAAATGATCATGACCAAAACCAGAATGATCAGAAGCTCCTGTGTTCCTAAGCCAAACATGTGAATCCTCCCTGCTTTACGCGAAACGATTTTTTATCTTTTCAAGATTGACAACAATACACTGGTTGAAGGCAAAAAACAACGAAAGTTACGGCGGTGAAAGATGAAGATAAAAATAGATTGTAAATAAAATTTAATTTATATATTCTTAAATTACCTTGTCTTATTGCCGTGCTGTTGCCGTTGATTGTTGAACGGTCTGCCGTAAAGAGCTGAGCGGATCCATAGTGCAGGAAGGCTCGTGAAAAAAGTTCAACGCCTGATCGGTTTACTGGTGCTTGCGGGAATTGCGGTCATTTGTTTGCCGCTGTTTGAACTGGTTTATTTCTATCCGGCGACAACCCGCCTGTTGTGCGAACGGTTCAGTGCCGATGGGGAAATTTTCGGCCGGGCGCTGTCCCGGCAGATACGATCGATCGATCAGGCCGAGAGGCGCAAAGCTTATCTGGCGCAACTGGCCGCCGATTTCGATCTGGCGGAGCTGTCGTTGCGTTCGCCCGAAGGGGCGCTGTTGTTTTCCTCTTCCGCACACGCTGCCGCCGTCACGCATTTTCCGGCGCTGCCATTGCTGCGGCAGGGTAAGCCGTATTCCCGCAATTTTTTTGCCGGCGCAAAGAGGGGTGACGAACCGGTTTCCCTGATCGAAGTTCAGGTGCCGATCATGGAAGCGGGTCATCTCGCTCAGGTTGTGGTCTTAAGCCGCGATGTAACCGGCTTCAGAACCGCTTTGGAGCAGATGACGTCGCGCGCGGCGACCTTTCTTTTCGTGTTGGCGTTCAGCTTTCTTCTGCTGGTTGCCTATGCGGCCGTGGTTGCCCGTCGGGCGGTACAGCAACAGCAACGTTATGCCGAAGCTCTGGGCAGCAACCGGCGGTTGCTGGAGCAGAAACATGAGGAGATGGAGCGTATTTTCGATCAGGTGGAACAGTCCAAGTACGAATGGCAACTGGCCCTGGACAGTATCACCGACATGATTGCGCTGATCGATGAAGCGGGCCGGATTAAGCGTTGTAATGAGGCCGTTATCCGTTTTCTCGGGCAATCTTGTGTGCAGATCCTGGGAAAAAGCTGGCAACGGACCCTGCTGGCCGGTATGCCGGACACTGTTGCGCCAACGTTGCAAAACAGGGAAATTTTTCATCCCTCGAAGCAGGTCTGGCTGCAACTGCAATTTTATCCCTACCAGGGGAGTCGGGGAGAGGATCTGACCGTTCTCAGAATTGTAGAACAGGGGGCGGCGTGCGCTGCAGACTTGACCGGCAGGGGGAAAAGAGCTTTTCCCGAAGCAAGTACGACTGGTATTATTTCAACATGAAACGGGTTATAATTCGTTCTGATACTTTTGATTTGAATGCTGACGGGGGAAAATTATGTTGATCAATGTGGTCTATCTGGACGGCACCGAGAGCAGGGTCAGCAACGATGTTCTGGATGTGCTGATTGCAACGGAAAAAATATTGCGCTTCGAACGTTCCGACGGCTGGGTGGATATTGTCCGCAGCCGGACGAAATTACGTGACTATCGCAACAGTCATGATTACCGGGGGCCGGAACGTCGGGCGCCTTGGCCGGGCAAAGAATAACCCCTTGTGAACCCCTTGTGAAACATGTTCCCTCACGGGTGTCAGCCGATTTTTTCCTGACGTTCCTGTTCGGTTTTGCAATCGATGCAGAGCGTCGTCACCGGACGGGCGCGCAGGCGTTCGAGGCCGATCGGTTCCTCGCAGGCTTCGCAGAGGCCGAAAGTTCCGTCTTCGATCCGGGCCAGGGCCTCGCGGATTTTATTAATCAGCTTGCGTTCGCGATCACGGATCCGCAGTTCAAAATTGCGGTCAGACTCAAGGGATGCGCGATCCGTCGGATCGGGAAAATTGGATTTCTCTTCGGTCATTTCCGAGACCGTTCTGCCCGCTTCCTGCTGTAACGCCTGCAGTTGCTGCGTCAGCAGGGCTTTGAATTCCGCCAGCTCTTTTTTGTTCATAAGTCCATCCTCCCCAAACTCAAGGCCCTGATTGAATTTCAGAATATGCCTCTGAGTTGCACATAAATAATCAAGGTCAGAACAGCGACAGCCAGCCAGGCCGAGAATATGTCGCTGCACTTTTGCGGTGGATTTTCCGCCAACTGCCGGGTCTGATCGCTGACGACGGCTGCGGGAACCTGCTGCACCAGTTGTTTGAGCAGACGACCGAAACGCTCGTAGCTGTTGGACAGGATCAGAAAATCATCCTCGCTGCTCAAACTGATGAAAGCCCGTTTCCGGACCCGGATCGTGTCGACCGCGGTCAGCTCCGCAAATTCCAGGCGTTTGCGGCGGAATAATTTTTTAACTTCTATGGCCTCTTCGTCAACACTGACTCTGCGCAGACTGCTTTCGGCAAAAATAATACACACGGGAACCATGAAGGCCGCAAGGATGATGGTTTTTGCCGTCGGCAACTGCAGGATTAATGCGCTGATCAGCAGGGCGAAACTCAGCATCACCACCAGCCCGAGAGGCAGGAGGAAACTTTTGCGGATGCTGTAGGTTGAGGGTTCCATGGTTATCCTGTCCAACGTTCGGCCGAAGCGGAGCTTTTATCCGTCACCGGTACGGGTAAAAATGATTGCCTCAAAATTTATCAGGTCTGATCGTTTTTGCCAACTCCCACCTGCTTATCCGGGCGGATAAATGTTCCGCTCTTGCCCCCGCTTTTCTTCAGCAGCCGGATATCGTCGATGACAATCGTTTTGTCGGCCGCTTTACACATATCGTAAATCGTCAGAGCGGCAACGGAAACAGCGGTCATGGCTTCCATCTCGACGCCGGTTTGGCCGGTCACTTTTGCCGTTGCGGTCAGGGTTATCAGGCCCCGGTCGCTCTCCGGCCGGAAATCGATACTGACGGCGCCGAGGGGCAACGGATGGCAGAGGGGAATCAGGGCGGAGGTCTGTTTGGCCGCCATGATTCCGGCCAGGCGGGCGACGGCAAACACGTCCCCTTTGGTGATGCGGCGATCGAGAACGGCTTTCAGCGTTTCCGGTCGCAGCCGGACGCAACCACCGGCAACGGCTTCCCGGGCGGATAACGGTTTGGCGCCGACATCAACCATCAGGGCCTGGCCTTCCGCATCGAAATGGGTCAGTTCTTCGCTCATGCCGGTCTCTCCGTGTTAGATAAAAATCATATCCAGGGCTTCAGCCGCATGCCTGATGCCGGTCAGTCGGATGGTGGCGGGTACGTCCAGATTCTTCAGATTGCCCTGCGGCAGGAGACACCGGGTAAAACCGAGCCGCGCCGCCTCCTTGACACGCAACTCCGGCCGGGATACGGCCCTGACTTCGCCGGTCAGGCCGACTTCGCCGAACAGCACCAGCTGCGGATCGATCGTCCGGTTCAGATGGCTGGACGCCAGCGCGGCGACTGCGGCCAGGTCGACAGCCGGTTCGTCGAGTCTCACGCCGCCGGCGACATTGAGGAAAATATCCTGGCCGGCCAGCATCAGTTCGACTTTTTTTTCCAGAATGGCGATCAACAGGGCGACCCGTTTGTGGTCGATGCCGATGGCCGTGCGTTGCGGGGTGCCGAAGGAACTGCTCGAAACCAGGGCCTGCAGTTCGACCAGAATGGGGCGGCTGCCTTCCAGCGCCGGGACGACGGCGCTGCCGGCGCTTTGTTCGGGGCGTTCGGCGAGGAACAGCTCCGAGGGGTTGCTGACTTCGCGCAGGCCCTGTTCGCCCATTTCAAAAACCCCGATTTCGTTGGTCGAGCCGTAACGGTTTTTGACCGCCCGCAGAATGCGGTAAGGATGACCGGGATCGCCCTCGAAATAGAGGACCGTGTCAACCATGTGTTCCAGCACCCGCGGGCCGGCAATGGCGCCGTCCTTGGTGACGTGACCGACCAGGAAGGTCGGCAGGCCGGAGCTTTTGGCCTGCAGCATCAGTTGACCGGTGCATTCTCTGACCTGACTGACGCTGCCCGGCGCCGAATCGAGGGTGCTGGTGAAAATGGTCTGGATGGAGTCGATCACCAGAAACGCCGGTTGCAGTTCCTTGATCCGTTGTTTGATCTGTTCCAGCGAGGTTTCCGCCAGCAGGTAAAGCGCGTCGCTGCCGATCCCCAGCCGGTCGGCGCGCAGTTTCACCTGGCGGGCCGATTCCTCGGCGGTGACGTAGAGGGCGGTTCCTTTGGCGGACAGGCGGACGCAGGCCTGCAACAGCAGGGTGGATTTGCCGATGCCGGGATCGCCCCCGACCAGAATCAGCGAACCGGGGACCACGCCGCCGCCCAGGGTGCGGTCCAGCTCCGCCAGCCCGCAGCTCAGGCGGTCCTCTTCACCGCCGACAATGGCGGCCAGCTTCAACGGCTTGCCCGGTTCGGGGAGCGCCCGGCCGTGTTTTCCCGGCGCCACCGGATGCTCTTCGACCAGCGTGTTCCACTGCCGGCAATCGGGACAGCGGCCCATCCATTTGGGGCTCTGGAAACCGCACTGCTGACAACTGTATATGGTTTTGGGGCGCGCCACTTGAACTCCCGTCGTTCGTTTCCGTTGGCCGGTTGACAGCGCATCCTATGCTGATCGCTGCCGGGCTGTCAATCGCGCCGTCAAGATCCGGACAAGAACCTTTTCACCCCGCTTCAAGATCATGTATACTCCGGCGCAGTAGCGGCAGAGGCGAGAAAGAAAGAACAAAGCGGCAGGCTGAACCGATTGATCAGGGATGAAAAGGGTTGGCTTATGACCTATGAAGAACTGCAGACGGCTTTGGCGGAATTCGATCTGCCCGAACGGGTGACGTTAAAAAGAATCCGCGCCCGCCACCGGCAACTGGTCAGACGCTACCACCCCGATCAGGGGGCAGAACCGGACAATGAGCGGATTCGCCGGATCAATGCCGCCTATAAAATTCTCAACGATTATATCGGCCATTACAGTTTCGACTTTTCCAAGGAAAGCTTCTGGGCGCAATATCCGGAAGAACGTTTGCGCGAGCAATTTTACGACCTGGGGCTGTGGGGGGAAAAGGGATAAAGCGGACGAGCGGAGCCTGTGTTGTTCATAGCCTTCTCCGGCCTCGAATCCGGGGCCGTGCAGCGTCCCCGTGCCGCCATTTTCAACCGACCTTCCTGTTCTTCTGCCGTATGCCGCACCGGTCAAAGATGTTTCCCGGTGGTTTCAGGGCACATAGACGTAAAACCATTTGGCGTTGAGGAGAATTTCCACAAAGTCCGAGGGGTCGTCCATGGCCAGCAGGTGGCGGTATGATTTGACCGCGAATTTTCCCGGTTCCATGGCCATGTAGACATCGCTGACGGCATCGCCCGATTCCCAGGGTCTGACATCCATGGCCGCGATAATCGCCCGTCTCCTGGCCGGCGGCAGGACGGCCAGCTGGGTTGCATGGGCCAGGTATTCCTGCGGGGAAGTGCTCAGCAATTCGGTTTTCAGGTTGTGCTGCACGACTGCGTGCGCCACCTCGTGGGCGATGGCGCCGGAGTAATGAACCCGGTCAAAAGGTTCGCCGTACATCATCGGCGCGGCGGAATTGCGCAGGATCGCTGCATAGGACATCAGGCTGATCCGGTCGCTGCGGCTGTCATAACTGCCGTAAGCGATATAGCCGTGACTGTCGATGCTGTCTTCAATAACTTCGATTGAAATCTTGCGTTTGGGCCGCAGGTCGAAACCGGCGAGAAAGGTCATCGCCTGCTCCGCGGCGGAACAGATTGCGGCGTTTTCATCCGCGGTTGCGGAGAGGATGATGATTTCAGGCTGATTCAGGCATTGATGCGGGTTGTCGATCGCTGCGACCGCGGAATACGCGTAGAGCAGAAGCGACAAAAGGACCGGCAAATAGCGCACAGCTTTCTCCCTGCGGGTTATACCGCTATCCGATTGAATAATATTTTAAGTGATGGCTGGGGTAAAAAGCAATCCGGCGGCCGTTTTCCCGCGCGGGTTTTGTCGGTTGTCACCGCCATCGGGCGGCGGCGCTTGTCGGGCCCGGACTTTCGGAACGGCAAATTGGAAAAAACGCCGGGCTGCGGTTGTAAGACCCGGTCGGAACGGAATAAAATCGAACCGGCGAAGGTGCTTGTTTTGTCTCTGCGGGGGTGGTAGTTTAGCTCCTTTTGTGTCGGTGAGGTGTTTTTTTGGCGACGATAAATCAACATGCGGCTTTGTCCCGGGTGGCGCGGCCTTCGCGTTATGTCGGCGGTGAGTTGGGCAGCGTCCGCAAGGCGGACGACGGCGTTGCCGTCCGCATGGCGCTGGCTTTTCCCGATGTTTACGAAGTCGGCATGAGCCATATCGGGTTTCCGATCCTGTACCGGATTCTCAACGCGGTCGAGTGGGTCGCCGCCGAACGTGTTTACGCACCCTGGGTCGATATGGACGACTGGCTGCGGCAGCGGAACCAACCCTTGTGTTCGCTGGAAACGTCGCGGCCGCTCAAGCAGTTCGATATCGTCGGTTTTACCCTGCAATACGAACTCAGCTACACCAACCTGCTGAGAATGCTGCAACTGGGCGGCATCCCTTTGCGGCGCGAGCAACGCGGGGAGGCCGATCCGCTGATCGTGGTCGGCGGCCCCTGCGCCTTCAATCCCGAGCCAGTGGCGGATTTTTTCGATGTCGCCCTGATCGGCGACGGCGAGGAAGCGATTATTGAACTGGTCGTCGCGCTGCGTACGGCCGGGGAAGAACAGTGGTCGCGGACCCGTCTGCTGGAAGAACTGGCAAAAAAGGAAGGGTTCTATGTGCCGCAGTTTTTCCGCGTGGAGTATGCCGCAAGTGGTGAAATCACGGCACTGATTCCCCTCAAAGCAGGATACCCGCAAGTGCGCCGCCGCTTCGTGGCGGATCTGGATGACGCTCCTTTTCCGACGCAGCCGATTGTTCCTTTCATGCAGACGGTGCATGACCGCGTGGCCGTGGAGATCGCCCGCGGCTGCACCCGCGGCTGCCGCTTCTGCCAGGCCGGGTATATTTACCGTCCGGTGCGCGAACGCAGCCCGGAAAAGATCCGCACCCTGATCCGCGAGGCGCTGGCGCATTCGGGGTATGAGGAAATTTCGCTGCTTTCCCTGTCCACCGGCGACTATACCTGCATCGAACCGCTGCTCAAACAGTTGATGGCGGAACATGCCGGGGATCGGGTGGCCGTGTCCCTGCCCAGTTTACGGGTCGGCTCCCTGACCGAAGAACTGATGGCGGAGATCCGGAAAGTCCGTAAAACCGGTTTTACCCTGGCGCCCGAAGCCGGCAGCGAACGCCTGCGCCGGTTGATCAACAAAGGCATCAGCGCCGCCGATCTGGTGGACACGACGAGGAGCGCTTTTCATTCCGGCTGGCGCCTGATCAAGCTGTACTTCATGCTCGGCCTGCCGACGGAGACCGACGCCGATCTCGAAGCCATCATCGATCTGGCCGCCGCCGTCAAGAACAGCGGCCGGGGCAGCGGCGGACATGATGTCAATGTGGCGGTGTCCACCTTTGTGCCCAAGGCGCATACGCCGTTCCAGTGGGAGGCGCAGATCGGCATTGACGGCACACTGGGCCGGCAACGGCTGCTGCGCGAGGGATTGCAGCGGAAAAAACTCAAATTCAAGTATCACGGTGCGGAATCCTCTTTTCTCGAAGGCGTGTTCGCCCGCGGGGACCGGCGTCTGTCCGCCGTGCTGGAACAGGCGGTCGGGCTGGGCTGCCGTTTCGACGGCTGGCGCGAGCATTTCGACTTTGACAAATGGCTCCGGGCGTTCAGCGCCTGCGGGATCGAACCGGGCTGGTACCTGCGCGAGCGGCGCGAGGATGAAATCCTGCCCTGGGACCATATCGATTGCGGCGTGCCGAAAACGTTTTTCCTGGTCGAGCGGCACAAGGCGTTCAGCGGCGTCGCCACGCCCGACTGTCGCGACGGCCGGTGCCGCGGCTGCGGAGTCTGCGATTTCGAACGGCTGAAGATGAGACTGGTCGAGGCGAACAAGAAGGAACCCGCTCCCCGGCAAGACCGGACCGCGGCCGGGAGCCGGGAAAACGAACAGCGGCTGAGAGTGCGGCTGGTGGTGAGCAAGACCGGGCGGGCGCGCATGGTCGGCCATCTGGAATACCTGAAAATGTTTCAGCGCGCATTGCGGCGCGCCAAACTGCCGCTGCGCTATTCCCAGGGATTTCATCCGATGCCGAAGGTTTCCTTTCTCGAAGCCCTGCCGATGGGAGTTTCAAGCGTCGCGGAACTGGTTGATCTGGAACTGCTGGCGGACATCTCACCGGAGCGCATCGTCGCCGCGGTCAACCGCCAGTTGCCGGACGGGTTCGAGGTGCTTTCGGCAGCGGAAATCCCGTGGAAGTCCCCTTCTCCTTCGGCTGCGGTGGCCGCGAGCGAATACCTGCTGCGCTTGCCGCCGGATGCCCCGGATGATCTGGAACAGCGGATAACGGCCTGCCTGCAGGCGGAAACCCTGCCGGTATCGCGGGTTAAAAAAGGCCGCGAGGAACAGCTCGATATGGCTGCGGACCTGCTCGGTTTGTCCCTGGAGGGGGAGAAGTTGCGGCTAATATTAAAAAAAGGGAGTCCGCTGTTGATTGCTGCTAAACTGTTGGATCGGGATGCCGAAGACATCCGGCGGCTGGGGGTGCATAAAACGGCGGTCAGGTTGAAAGAATAATTCCGGATTCCATTGTCGCGCCGCGGACCGGCGGACGGTGGGGGATTTGTTTTTCCGGCGATCCGATTCGTTCCATTTAATTTATGATCTGCAACCGGACCGCCGGAGCTTCACGGTTTAGCGGGGAACGACCGAATTGCAGGCGGGTTTTGCGGACGTGCCGTGAAGCCCGGGCGGTCGATACCCGGCCATGGAGCTGTTGAACTTATTGCTCCGGTGAATAAAACAGTGAAAAAATTGTCCGGGCGTCATTCCCGCGAAGGCGGGAATCCATAGCTGCTTTAATCTGTTCAAGCATGGAACCCCGCCCCCGATAGAGTCATGCGAGGGTGACGTGGCGCATGTGGGGATGACGAAATAGTTATCCACCGGAGCAATATTTTCTGATCGCCCGCGGGCAAACGGATAACCGGATCCAGTTTTACAGACGGATTAAAAATACAAGGAATCAGGAGAACATGACATGACCAAGGAGCTGGTGATTTCGACCACCTCCCACGAGACCCGTGTCGCTTTGCTGGAAGGCGGGCATATCGCCGAGTTGTACATCGAGCGCGAGCGCGAGCGCGGAATCGTGGGAAATATCTATAAAGGCAAGGTGATCAGGGTGCTGCCGGGGATGCAGGCGGCGTTCGTCGATATCGGCCTGGAAAAAGCCGCGTTTCTTTATGTGGCCGACGTTCACGATGAAATGGAACAGGTCGAAAGAACGATCGAGGGCGAAGAGCACCTCGACGACGACGAAAAAGGGGCCGAAGCCCTGCAGCTGCCGCCGATCGAGGAACTGCTGCACGAAGGTCAGGAACTGCTGGTGCAGATTTCCAAAGAACCGATCGGCACCAAGGGGGCGCGGATCACATCGCACATTTCACTGCCGGGGCGGCATCTGGTCTATATGCCGACGGTCGACCATGTCGGTATTTCGCGCCGGATCGAAAGCGAGGAGGAGCGGGAACGCCTGCGCAGCATCATCGAATCGATGCGCGCTCCGGAAACCGGCTTCATCGTGCGCACCGTCTCCGAAGGCAAAAGCGAGGAGGACCTGCGCAACGACATGGATTTTCTGGTCGGCCTCTGGGACAATCTCAGTCGCGGGCTGGATGAGATCTCGGCCCCCAGCCTGATTCACTCCGATCTCGACGTCACCAGCAAGGTCCTGCGCGATATTCTCACCGAGGACGTCAAGCGCATCATTGTCGACAATGTCGAGGAGTACAACAAGATCGTGCGTTTTCTGCGCACTTTCATGCCGCGGCTCAACTATTGTATCGAGCTGTTCGAGGGCAATGAGCCGATTTTCGACGCTTACGGCCTGGAGGTGGAGATTTCCCGCGCCCTGGGGCGCAAGGTCTGGCTGAAAAGCGGCGGCTCCATCATTATCGAGCAGACCGAGGCGCTGACGGCCATCGACGTCAACACCGGGCGTTACGTCGGTAAGCACAACCTGGAAGACACCATCCTCAAAACCAACCTCGAAGCGGTGCGGGAGATCGCCTTTCAGCTGCGGTTGCGCAATATCGGGGGGCTGATCATTATCGATTTCATCGACATGGAGAAAGAGGCCCATCGCGAGAAAGTGCACGCGGCTTTTGAAGATGCCCTCAAAGGCGACAAGAACAAGACCAACATTCTCAAAATCTCCGAACTCGGCCTGGTGGAGATGACCCGCAAGCGGGTGCGCGAAAGCATCGGCCGGACCCTGTGCGAACCCTGCAGTTACTGCGAAGGCAAGGGCTATGTCAAAGGCCGGCTCACCATCATCTATGAAATTCTGCGCGAGCTGCACCGGGAACTGGCCGACCTTCCGGCCGGACATGTGACGCTGCTGGCCCATCCGGAAATCGCCGGCCTGCTGGTCGACGAAGAACGCTGCGGCCTGGACGAACTGGAGCAACGATACGGGCGTTCGGTCGCCATCAACTCCCGGCCCGGATTTCATATCGAACAGTTCGAAATCGCCGTCGGTTGAGCGCCTGATGAAGCGCCTCCGCCCCGCTGGAAAGGACAAGCTGCGAGCGCTTGAAGCGCAGGTTCTCGAGCTTTTGAACCAGGCGGGAAAGCGCCCCTGCGGCCGACGCGAGATAGCCGAACAACTCGGCTTGCGGGGCGGCGAGCGGAAACAATTGACCCGGCTGCTGGACGCTCTGGTCCGCGACCAGCTGATCGAGATGCGCAAAGGCCGCTACCGGATCGGTTCCCGGCGCGGAACGGCCGCAGGCGAGTTTTCCCGGGCCGAGCAGGGATACGGCTTTCTGCGGCCGGACAACGGGCAGGCCGACCTGTTTATCCCGGCCCGGCATGTCGGTACGGCGATGGACGGCGACCGGGTATTGGTCAGTCGCCTGATCTCGACCCGTGACGGCCGGCCTTACGGCAAGGTGGTGAGAATCCTCGGGCGCGCCCATCGTCGGCTGGTGGGGCAGTACCGACAGCGGGGGAAAACAGGGCTGGTCTGGCCGCTGAACCGTAAGCTGGACGGTCCGGTGCGGATCGAAGGAACGTCCGCCGGTGCTGCCGGCGAGGTCGTCGAGGTCGAAATCGAGCGCTATGCCGACGGCGATTTGCCCGCTGCGGGACGCATCGTCGCCCGTCTCGGTTCGGTCGACGATCCGCAGGTCGACATCGAAACGATCATCCGCAGTCATCATCTGCCGCACCGGTTCCCGCCCGCCGCCCTGGCAGCGGCGGACAGGGTTCCGGCCGCTGTCGACCCGGAAGATACGGCCGGCAGAAGGAACCTGCGCGACCTGCCGTTGGTGACGATCGATGGTGAAACGGCCCGGGATTTCGATGATGCGGTCGCCCTGCGGCGGGAGGACGACGGCAGCTTCCGGCTCTGGGTCTGTATCGCCGACGTCGCCCATTACGTTGCTTCGGACAGCCCGCTCGACCGGGAAGCCCGGGAGCGCGGCACCAGCGTCTATTTCCCCGGCTTCTGCCTGCCGATGCTGCCGGAAGCCCTGAGCAACGGGATCTGTTCGCTCAATCCGGACGCAGAGCGGCTGGTCATGGCCGTCGAACTGCATTTCGATCGCACCGGTGAGGTTCTGGAGGAACATTTCTATCCCGCAGTGATGCGCAGCCGGGCGCGCCTCACCTACGCCGGGGTCGCGGCCTGTCTGGCCGGGGCGGAGATTCATAAAGCGGACGCGGGACTGAGCGCTCAATTGCGCGAGATGGCCGAGCTGGCCTCCGCCCTGACGGCAATGCGCCGGCGCCGCGGCAGCCTTGAACTGGATCTGGCCGCGGTCGAGATCCTGCTGGATGACAACGGTCGGCCCACGGGCCTGGTCCGGGCCGAACGCAACCCGGCGCACCTCATCATCGAAGAGTTCATGCTCGCCGCCAACGAGGCGGTCGCCCGGTTCCTCCGGCGCAACGGCTGGAATTTTCTTTATCGCATTCATGAGCGACCGGACCCGGACCGGCTGGAGGACTTCCGGCAACTGGCCGCCGCCTGCGGCTGCGGCGCGCTTCCGGAAGGAAATCTGCAGCAGGCTTTGCAGCAACTGCTGGCCGCTGCCGCCGAACGGCCGGAAGGCCGTCTGCTCAATCAGCAGCTGTTGCGCAGTCTGCAACAGGCCCGCTATTCTCCCCATAACAGCGGTCACTTCGGGCTGGCCGCGGACTGTTACTGTCATTTCACCTCGCCGATCCGGCGCTATCCCGATCTCTGCGTTCATCGCGTCCTCAAGCTGGCGCTGGGCGGAGCCGCCACCGGCGCGGGGCCGGGGCTCTGCGCGCTGGAGGCGCTCGGGCGGGAGTGTTCCGCCCGGGAACGCCGGGCGCTGGAAGCGGAGCGCGATCTTATCCAGCTGCGCTGCTGTCAGGTGATCGCCGACCGGGTCGGGGAGGAATTCGTCGGAACCGTTTCCGCGGTGACCGAATTCGGCTTTTTCGTCGAGCCGGACGATCTTCCCCTCGAAGGGCTGGTTCACGTCAGGACCCTGGAGCGGGATGATTTCCACTTCGATCCGACCACGCTGACCCTGAGCGGACAACGCCGCCGCCGCAGCTATCGGGTCGGGATGCGGGTCCGGGTCCGGCTGACGAAAGTCGAAACCTGGCGCCGCCGGATCGACTTCAGCCTGGTCGCGACGCTGTGATTCGGAACTGATCGCTTGCCGTCATGGTTGCAGAACGAAAACCGTCTGCTGGAAAACGTTCTGCACGATGAACAGGCAGACGAAGCTGATCAGGCAGGCGAATATCGGCGTCGTGACCCAGCTTCCGGCGATGCCGCCCACGGTCCTCCAGCGGATGTTGTGTCCGCCCTTCAACAGTCCCATGCCGACAATGGCGCCGACAATCGCTTGCGAGCTGGAAACCGGAACCAGGGGCAGGGTGGGGAGTCCCAGGCCGGTCAGCAGCTGTTCCAGCTGTTGCGAGGCGAACAGGAACAGGACCACGGAGTGCGACCAGACGGCGGTGAACGCCATGACCGGCGACAGCCGGAAAATCCCCGTGCCGATGGTTTCCATGACCCGGCTGGAATAGGTTACGACGCCCAGGGCGATGGCCAGGCTGCCGATGAAAAACAGCTGTTGCGCCGGGCTCAGCGAGAAACCGCCCGGCAACTGGATGGTTTTGAACGGTGAGACCGGGACGAATACGCCGACGACATTGGCGATGTTGTTGGCGCCCAGGGCGAAAGATCCGAAGATTCCCATCAGCACCAGACCGTAGCGGGTCATCTCGTCCAGTTTGAACAGATGAACCTTGAATCTGCGGATGAAAAACGCCGCTGCCTTGTACGACAGTACCGCGACGATACCGGACAGAACCGGGCAGGCGATCCAGGTCATGACGATCTTTACCAGGGTTCCGGTGTCGGTCGGCGAGCCGGAAAACAGGTTCCAGCCGACAATCGCGCCGACGATGGCCTGGGAGGTGGAAACCGGGTAACGGGCGAGAATCATCAGGTAGACGCTGAGTCCGGCGGAAAAGGCGACCACAAAAGCTCCGGCCACGGCATTGATGGTGCCGAGTTTGCCGAGGGTGTGCGAGGCTCCGGCGCCGCTGACGACCGCACCCACGACCACGAAAATACAGCACAGCACCGCGGCCGTACGGAATCTGAGCATGCGCGTGCCGACCGCCGTGCCGAACACGTTGGCGGCGTCGTTGGCGCCCAGGGACCAGCCCAGGAACATGCCGCTGGAAAGAAAAAAGAGAAACATTCCGCCGCCTAGAGTGATCGTTTGATCACGAAAATCGCCAGTCTCTCCGCCAGATCCTCGGCCTGGTCGGCGATTCTGTCGATATGTTTGACCATGTCGCGCAACTGCATCTTTTTCGCCAGGTCGAGCCGATCATCGGCGAAAATGACTTTTTGCATACGGGTCGACGCCTTGTCCGATTCCGTTTCCCAGAAGGCGATTTTATGCATGTGATCGGCGACCTGGGAAACATCCTTGAAATAGGCGCGCACCGACAGCGTGGCCGCCTCGACGGCCTGCACGGCGGCATTGTTGAGCGTGTTCAGATCCTCGTGGAACAACGGATCGATAAACGGGCGTTCGATTTCCACCCGGAACATCACGCCCTTGAACTGACCCAGCAGGGCATCCATCCGTTCGATCAGCTCCAGCACATCGCCCCGCGATTCGGGAATCAGGGTCTTGCGATAGAGCAGGTCTTCAACGGAACGACGCAGGGTGTCGGCGCTTTTTTCCGTTTCCACGATATGGCTGAGGTGCTCGGCGAAGCTGTCCAGCTTGTCGACCAGGTAAGCGTTGATGCCCTGCAGGTAAATCAGTCCCGACTCGCTGGCCAGATCGAGAAAATTGTCGATTTCCTTTTCAATGCCGGTTCTGTGCTTGAAAATACTGACGAATGCCATGGCAGACCTCTCGTGTCCCGGAATAGCTGCTGCCGCGTCCCGCACCGGGGCAGCGGCGCCAGGGGGAATCGGTTTGCGCTGCCGACGGTTCAGCAACAGCAATGTCCGTCGTCAATTCCCGCCGGACAGGTAAAATAGAAATATTAACATCCGCGCTTTGTGTTTTCCATGTTTTCCCGGTTTATATTTTAAATTAAAACTGTTATGCTCCGGCTTCAATAGGGGCAGGCTTGTAATTTGGTTTTTTCCGATCAGGGAAGGAGAGGCTATGGCACGCAAACCCCGGCTGCATTTTCCCGGCGCGGTCTATCATGTCGCCCTGTACGCCAACGGCAACCAGAGAATCTTTACCGACGCGATCGACCGTACCCGGCTGCTGCTGCTGATTCAGGAAGGGATCGAGAAATTCGGCCACCGGGTCCATGCCTATTGCCTCATGCCGACCTGTCTGCGGCTGGTCGTCGAGGTGGACGAAGTCCCCTTGGCCAAAGTCATGCAGCAGCTCGGGTTTCGCTATACCCGCTGGTTCAACGACCGGCACAATCAGGCCGGGCACCTGTTCCAGGGACGTTATCAGGCGATCTTGATCGATCCGGAAAAATATCTGCTCGAACTGGTCAGAGAGGTTCACCTCGCCCCGTTACGGGCCGGAATCGAGGATGATCCGATGCGCTTTGCCTGGAGCAGCCACCGCGCCTACTGCGGGCGGGAAAAAGTGGTCTGGCTGACGCTGGACCGCACTCTGCTGGGAATTGAGGAGACCGGAATCCGCGCGCTGATGAAATTCCATGCCTTCGTCAACGCGGGGTCGGAAACCGCGGCAGCCGTCGATTTCAGTCGCGGCGGTCCCGCCGATCCCCGGGTGCTGGGAGGGGAGGAATTCGTGCGCGGAGCGCTGAGACTGGCGCGGCAGAAGTACCAGCCGAAAATCAGCTCCGAACGGATTCTGCGCATCGTGCTCGAACGTTTCAATCTGACGGAACGGGAACTGGCCGCGCCGGGGAAAAACCGGCGCTGTTCCGAAGCGCGGGCTTACCTGGCCTGGCTCTATCTGGAAACCGGCTGCGCCACCCTGACCGCGTTGGGGGAGCGGCTGGGGCGCGATGTGTCGTCCTTGAGTTCCGCGGTCAGACGCCTGCAACTGAAGGCCAAAGATGATGAAAAGGTCGCGGACAAATTTCAGAAACTGCTGAACCGGCTGCGGCGCTGAGATCTTATTCCGGGGCTGAAATTTCAGGGTTCGAAAATAAACACAACTAATTATGGTGTTCGACCCTGATCGCCTGCTGCCGCGCCGCTTGTGCGACGAACGGTTCCCTGCTGCGGCTTTGCGGCCGGAAATCGACCAGGATCATGCCGCTGAAGCGGTTGTCCCGATAGATCTCCACCCGGTAGAGCAACCCTTTCCTGTCAATGGAATAATCTCGATCCAGTTGTCCGCGGGCGATCCTGACGTGCCCGTCGTCGGCATGATTGCGGCGGGTGAAGCCGACGACATTGGTCCGGTAGCCCTGAGGCGTTGCGACGCTGAAGTGCCGGTTGACGGGAATGATGCTGCCGAAGGGGATACGCCGGGTTTGTCCGTCGACCGACAGCTTGATCGCCGCCAGGCCGGGGTCCAGATCAACGTAATTCGGTTGCAGCAGCGCCAGCCGGTTGTTGCCGTAATGAATGCGAAAACCGTCGCCTTCCGCCTGCACGCTGATCAGCGGATTCAAAGCCGAAAAAAACGCCGGGTTATCCCTGGACAACGGGAAGTTGCGCAGGATCGGCCGCATGTTGTTCAACTCAAGTTGAACCCGGTCTCCGGCCAGGGCGATCAGGGCGTCGTCGCGGATGACCTTGTGCACTGCCGCCGGAGTGAGTTCGAAATCCCGGCTGAAGCGGATGTTCAACTGGCGCATGAAGCTTTCCAGCGCCAGCAGATGATAATAGGTGCGCAGATGCACCGGATGGCTCTTGCTGGCTTCCACGGCCAGGGCCGGTTTATTGTGTCGCACGGCGAAGTAGGACAATGATTTTTGCGCCGGGATATCGCCCCCCGCAGCAGTTTTTACGTTTTTAAGATGAAAGAAGTGTTCCGCCTGCACCGCCTTCCGGTTGATCTGTCCGATGGCCGTCTGGGCCAGTTGCCGCAGGTTGCCGAAAGGAACGCCGGGCACCCGATGCTGGTCGATGACGCAACTCTGGCCCCAGCGGCGGGGACCGTGCCGGCTGTCGCTGCGTTCGGGGCGATAGAAACCGCTGCCGTCGTGCAGGTTGAGAACCAGATCGACCTGGGGCCGTTTTATCATCCGCTGAATACGGGTGACCGCCGGATAGTCCTCATCGTCTTTGTCGACCCCGGCGAACTTGAGATTCATGTTGCCGCGGCGACGTTCGAGAATCGCGGGAAAATTCAGGTTCGGCACGATCCAGAGTTCGCCCTGTTGCACCCGGTAATGAGTGATCAGGGTCGCCGCGGCGTGAAACCCGCCCGGTTCGTCGCCGTCGACGCCGCCGATGACCAGCAGGGTGGGGCCGTTGCCTGCTCCCTGATGACGGTAAAAGCCGAAATCCGCCGCCAGGGACGGTGCCGAGACGGCCAAGATGAAAAAGACCAGCAGAAAACGCATGATGTGTTCAGTGATTGCCGTTGCCTGGTGTTGTCCGAACCGTTCAGTCCTTGACGAAATAACGAGCGGGATTGAATATAACTCGATTCAGGTGTAAAAAGCAGAAAAAAATCCGCAGCTCGCAAAGCGTCTGCACATCACCCGGTAAAGTTGCCCATGTACAGATACGGACAATCCATCAGCGTTATTTTCAATGCCATCGGCACGATCAAAACCCCTTATGTCGACCGGGCTCCCTACCAGCCGGTTGCAGACGCCGCCGACGAGTTTTATCTCGAACTCGACCGCGACTATGCCGCCGGGCTGAAAGGACTCAATTCTTTCCGCTATATCTATGTCCTTTATTATCTCGACCGCCTCACCGAAGAAGCCGGCATGCGGGTCAACCCGCCCTGGGCGGACGGCCGGGAGGTCGGCCTGTTCGCCAGCCGTTCGCCGTTGCGGCCCAACCCCGTCGGCCTGAGTGTTGTGCGCCTGAAGAAAATCGTCGCCAATCGCGTTTACACCTCCGGGTTGGACGTGTTCGACGGGACCCCGCTGCTCGATATCAAACCCTACCTCAAGGATCTCGACAGCAAGCCCGACGCCGATTACGGCTGGGTGGAAGACGCCGGCGGCGACGACCACCTGGCCCTGCATATCCGGGGCATACCCCACGAGCACTGATCCCCGGGGTTTGCCTGTAGCCGGGGCGACCCTTGCGCGGCAGTTGCCGGGGTTTGGATAAGCGCTATGCTTTAATAACCGGGCCGGCGGTTTTGACGAGGGGGGACATGGTGGGAACGAAATTGAAAGATAATCGAAAGCGTACGAAGGCTTGTCCTTCGTGCGCTTTTTTTGTCTTTCCGGCAGCGGGTAAGAAGTGAACCCCAATCCCGATAATCACCGGCGGCGCTTGCTCCGGCTGCGGAATTATGATTTATGCCGCGGACGGATCTTATCTGGTCATCATCTGTACGCAGGGGCGGAAATGCCGTTTGGGACAGGTCGTTGCGGTTGCCCGGGCTGATGTGTGGATGGGGGTATCGGTCTTGTGTGACTTTTTTTGTCATAGGGATGGGGTAGGATTTAAGGCGGGAGAAATACAAAAAGTAATCCCCCGGCTTTGCCGGGGGACCCCAAAAAGTTTGACGGTTGCGGGCATATGAACCCCCGCGATACGACAATTTTCCTTTGCCGTCACTCCCGCGCAGGCGAAAGTGACGGCAGCGCCTGGTCAGGCAATAGATCTGTGGATTCCCGCCTGCGCGGGAATGACGGCAAGCCGTGTTTTTGCTTTTTAAGATTGTGTTACAGCCCCTTTGAGGGGCCGGCAATGGCTAAGCACCCGGTTTGATCGGGGGATACTTACTTTTAAAAGGAGGAGGCATGATCATGAATCGTCGAACGTTTTTTAAGCAGACTGCTCTTCTGGCCGTGCTCGGGATCGGCACACCCGCCGCCGCCGAAACCAAGCCGCAAAACTTCCGCATGAATCGTTTTTCCATCGCCGGGTTCCAGTATTATTCCGGCCCGGATTTGATCGACCGCTTATCTCCGGGAGCCGCCCTCGATCTGACTGCCGAACCGGACAACCGCCATGACTATTACGCCGTCCGCATCGCGTGGCACGGCAACAAACTCGGTTATGTGCCCCGCAGCGACAACCGTCACATCAGCAGGTTGCTGCGCCAGGGTGTCAGCCTGCGGGCCAAAGTACTGGAGCGGGAAATGAACAGTGCGCCATGGCAGATGGTCAAGGTTGAGGTGGGGTTGGAGGTGGTATAATACAGTTTTATGCGCTTCCGGAGTGAACCCTGATTGACGGATATTAGCAGCTTGGGAATGCCGGAAGAAATAAAATCCGTTTTATAACTGTTTTGTTTTTCAATGAAATGAGAGGGAAAATGGACGATCTGTCACCTTCTGATTTGAAAACGATTCTGCATTCGAAGCGGGCCAATCTGTACTACCTTGAATATTGCCGGGTCATGCAGAAAGACGGTCGCGTGCTGTATCTCACCGAGGCGAAAAAGGACAACCTCTATTTCAATATCCCCATTGCCAATACGACCGTAATCCTTTTGGGGAATGGAACTTCCATCACCCAGGCAGCGGTGCGGATGCTGGCCCAGGCCGGAGTGCTTATCGGATTTTGCGGCGGCGGTGGTACCCCGCTTTATATGGGCAGCGAAATCGAATGGCTGACACCGCAAAGCGAGTATAGACCTACGGAGTATCTGCAAGGATGGCTTTCATTCTGGTTTGATGATGAACAACGTCTGCAGGTGGCCAAGGCTTTGCAACAAGCGCGCATCGACTATCTGCGAAAGGTATGGCGCAAGGATCGCGAGTTGAAACTGGCAGGGTTTGATGCTGATGATCCCGTCATTGTCAACGCTCTGGAAGCTTCTCTTGCGCAAATCGGCACAGCTGCAAAAACATCTTTTTTGCTGGCTGCCGAAGCCAAATTAACCAAACACCTCTATAAAATCGCCGCCCGGCATACCAATCTCTCCGATTTTGTCCGTGAACGTGAAGCCACGGACAAGGCCAACACGTTTCTCAATCACGGAAATTATCTTGCCTACGGTCTTGCTGCAAGCACACTTTGGGTCTTGGGCATCCCACACGGTTTTGCCGTGATGCACGGGAAAACCCGCCGTGGTGCCTTGGTGTTTGATGTCGCCGATCTGGTCAAAGATGCCGTAATTCTTCCTTGGTCCTTTATCTGTGCCAAAGAAAATGCGACTGAGCAGGAATTCCGCCAGCAGTGTCTTCAGTCTTTCAGCGATCATGGATCCCTGGATTTTATGTTCAATCATGTGAAGGCGGCGGCCCTGCAGGGGAGTGAACAGAGGCAAGGGAAGCCGCCGTTATGATGGTCACTTTTGTTTCGCAATGTGAAAAAAAGGCCCTCAAGAAAACCCGCCGGGTCCTGGACGCTTTTGCCGACCGCATAGGCGACAATACCTGGCAAACGGTCATTACCGAAGAAGGCCTCAACACCGTCAAGAAAATGCTGCGCCAGACCGCCAGCAAAAGCACCGCCGTCAGTTGCCACTGGATCAGAAGTCGTTCCAGAAGTCAGTTTTTGTGGGTGGTGGGGAATAAAAGCAAGTTTGATGAGCGGGGTGTGGTGCCGGTGAATAGCACCCAAAAAACCATTATCAACAGTCAATGGGAAAATGATTGGCAATACCTGCCGTTAATCAAGGCATTAACCGCACTGGCGGCACTATTTCACGACTGGGGTAAGGCCTCAGAGTTTTTTCAATGGAAGTTGCTGCAAAAGCAGATCATAGGCGATCCGCTGCGGCATGAATGGATTTCCTTGCTGTTTTTCAGCTTGTACGCGCAGGAAAAATCCGACGAGCAGTGGCTGACGCAAATGTCCGACGGTGCTTTTGACCTAGAGACCATCAAAATCAAGTTGCAAACCCATAAAAAGCCTTTCAGTAAATTACCTAATGCTGCCATTACGGTGGCCTGGTTGATTGTCAGTCATCACCGGTTTCCGATGGATAGAGGTACCAGTACTCAGGATGCTTCCGACGAGCTGCAACGATTTCTGAAAAGGATAAGCCAAATCTGGGGTTACCAGAACCGATATGACGATTATGAACAAAACCTGGCAAGATGTTTTGATTACCCCGATGGTTTACCCACAAGTTCCAATGCATGGTTAAAAGAAGTCAAAAAGCAGGCAAAGAAACTGCTAGCAGCATTACCATTACTGGAAGAGTCACTGAGGAATGGTTGCTGGCGAGAGATTGTTCAACATTGCCGGCTGTGTTTGATGCTGGGTGATCATTATTATTCTTCGCTGGAGCCGGTCAGCAAGCATCGCATACAACAAAAGGAACTATCGCTACTCGCCAATACAGACAAACACAATAAGCCCAAGCAGACGCTGGACGAACACCTGATAGGTGTGGAAAAGCAGGCTTTGCGGAATGCTCACTTTCTACCTCTTTTTGCAGGCGAAGCTTTGAATGGAGAGGTTGTTTTGCAGCACGCTGAAAACATCGGTGCGCTGAAAAAGCGCAGTACCAGTCCCAACTTTATCTGGCAGGACAAAGCGGTTGATAGCATCAGGCTCTGGCGCAAGCAAGAAGATAAGCTGAATAATGAACATTTTGGTTTTTTTGCTGTAAATATGGCCAGTACCGGAAAAGGCAAAACCTTCGCCAATGCCAAAATCATGCAGGCCCTCTCTGTCAGCGGCGATAAGTTGCGCTACGTGCTGGCGCTGGGATTACGTACCCTGACCTTGCAAACCGGCGATGAATATCGTGAGCGCATCGGTCTCACGAATGAAGATTTAGCGGTGCTGATCGGTTCCCGCGCTGTACTGGAATTACACCAGCAAAACAGAAGGGAACAGGAAAAACCAGAAGACGACGCACCCACCGGATCTGAATCCGAGGAAATATTGCTGGATAACGAGCTGGATTTTGACTCGCTGCCGTACGTCGATGAATCGCTCAGTACCGTATTACGCACCGCTAAAGAGCGGCAATTTCTCTACGCCCCTGTTTTGGTCTGCACCATCGACCATCTGATGGCGGCGACGGAGACCAAACGCGGTGGCCGTTACATCCTGCCCACTCTGCGCCTGATGTATTCTGATCTGGTCATTGATGAAATTGACGATTTTGACGGCAAAGATCTAATCGCGATTGGTCGCCTGATTCATCTGGCAGGCATGTTGGGACGTAAGGTTATGATTTCCTCGGCCACCATTTCTCCTGATCTGGCCGAAGGCTATTTTAATGTCTATCAGGCAGGTTGGCTGATATTCAGCAAAATGCGGGATAAAAAGCCGATCATTGGCTGTGCCTGGATGGATGAAAATCGAACTGACGTTAAAACTATTGGTTGCGGCGAGATTCAGCATTATCAAGCTGAACATAATGCTTTTATTAAAAAACGTCTGACATTTCTGGCAAAGCAGATAGTCAAGCGCAAGGCTGAAATCGTCCCGCTGCAAAAGACGGATGATCTGGATGACGCCGGTTTGCATGAACATTTTTACGCAAGCATCCAAAAGGCCATCATCCGTCAGCACACTAAGCACGCCGCAAAAGACGAAAAAACCGGCAAGCTCGTCAGCTTCGGAGTTGTGCGTGTTGCAAATATTTCTCCCTGCATTCAACTTACCCGTTATTTGTTGAATGTTAACTGGGGAAACGATATCGACATTCGTTGCATGGCCTATCACAGCCAGCAAGTCTTGATCATGCGCAACGCTCAGGAAAGACATCTGGATGCCGTATTGAAGCGCAAGCTGGGTAAGCAAGCGGCATTGGAGCATCCCATCATCCGTCAGCACATCAATAACAGCCAAAGCAACCATGTCATTTATATTCTGGTTGCTACGCCGGTCGAGGAAGTCGGCAGGGATCACGATTTTGACTGGGCTGTGGTCGAGCCTTCGTCTTACCGTTCCTTTATTCAGTTGGCCGGGCGTGTATTGCGGCACCAAAATTTAGCCGAAGATATTGCAGAACCCAATATGGCGCTGTTGCAATACAACCGTAAAGGGCTGCTGGGTAAGGACGTAGCATTTAATCGCCCTGGGTACGAATCAAAAATGTTGCAACTGAGCAATAAAGACCTTGAACAATTATTGGATGTCAGCGCTATAGGAAAAAAGTTGGATGCCTGCCCGCGCATCTCACGCGCCAAAAAACTCGAACCGCAAAAGTGGCTGGCGGATCTGGAGCACGAAGCCACCCACCGTTTGCTGACAATCTATGAAGCAAATGACGCAGGCGATATGCAGGCTTGGCTGGAAAGCCTTTGGTGGCTGACCGCAATGCCGCAGGAATATGTCAAGTTTCGCGAATCCTCACCCACCCGGACACTTTACCTCACTCCCAACGGTAAGGGTGCTTTCAAGTTTGTGGAAAAAGACCAGTCAGGAAAAACAACCGGCTCGGTAGAACACGAATGCGGCATTCAGCACGATGATGCGTTGACAGAGCTGGAACAAACACGGCTTTGGCTAAAACGTGATTATCAACAGTTGTTGGAAGCGACGGGCAAAACTGATCTTGAAGCTGCCGCGATGATTTACGGTGAATTAAACCTGCCGCTTTACGGTGATGGAAGCACAGCTGAATTTGTTTACTCAAGCCAGTTGGGGTTGATGAGAAAGTAACGATATGGAAGGAGGTCTAAATGTTAGATCAGGCAATACAGGATTTTCTCGATGAGCGCAAAACACTTTGGCTAAAAAAGAAAATAAAAATCAATACTCCTGAAGAAGAGGTTCGCGAGTTCCAGCAACAAGCTAATGAGGCCTTTACATTGAGCAGTTGGCTGCCGGATGCTGCAAAGCGCGCCGGGCAGCTTTCACTGGTGAGTCATCCATCCAAATTCACCCATCCTGGAGCAAAAACCTCTGCACTGATAGCCAAGGCAGAACGTAAGGCCGATGGTTATCTGCGTACCGGTAATGTCGAGGCGGAACTGGATGTTTTCGGTAATGCTGCCGCGATGGATGTGTATAAATTTTTGATGCTCAAGCTTGGTGATGGCAAAACAGTCTTGCAACATCTCGAAGAAAACAGCAAAGCCATCCAGCAACAGTTCACAATGAACACCGCAAGTATGGAGGAACTGCAAGCTGGACTATTGGCAATTAAGCAGGACAAAAGCAACACGGACATCACTAGTGGTGGGGTTAAACAGGTGTATTTTCCAATAGAAAATGATTATCACCTGCTGTCCGTGCTGACGCCTTCCAATCTAATGTACAAGCTTAAAAAGCGTATTAACGACATGCGGTTTTCAGAAAATGCCAAATCTGCACGCGAAGCCAGAAAAGCCAGCAAACCACATGATACTGGATTTGCAGATATTTACGATTTGACAGCCATTGGCTTTGGTGGCACGAAACCACAAAACATCAGCGTAATGAACAGCCAAAACGGCGGTGTCGCCTACCTGCTACCATCAATGCCACCAACCCTGGAAAAGCGTCGGCGTAACCCGCCACGGGATAATTTATTTGGCCTCTATTCAAACCCGAAGCACTATGTTGAAGCCTTTGAAACTTTCCATAATAGTTTATTGGGTGACCATAACAACATTCATATCCGCAATAAAATCAAGTGGCTCATTAAAGAGGTCTTCTATCAACTGATTGATGACTCCTGGACGATTCGTTATTTACCTGCAGGCTGGTCGGATTCAGGGCATTATCATGCTTTGCCAAAATCACAAAAAATCTGGCTGGATCAGCAATACCGTGAGCAGCGTCAGATGGAAGAAGGCTGGCTGGACGAGATCAAGCAAGGCATGACCCGCTGGTTCACCAACAGCTATAAAACCTTGTTGAACGACAAGGCCCTACCTCTGGCAGATATCGAATTTATCAACATCAAAGCTTTATTGGATGAGTGCGAAGGAGGTTTGCGATGAACAAGAGCATTCTATTGATTCCCAAACTGCAAATCCACAACGCCAACGCGCTTTCCAGCCCGTACACCATTGGTTTTCCGGCAATGACCGCTTGGCTTGGCGCGATGCATGCCCTGCAACGCAAACTGCGAAACAGTGCGCGTTTCGATAATGAATTTGAAGACTTGGAATTGAAAAGCATCGCCGTGGTCTGCCATGATATCAAACTGCATACCTGCCGGGGCGAACGCGATTTTGTGTCATCCATCGTCGGTACCGGCAATCCGCTGGATAAAACGGGCAAGCGCTCCTCGTTTATCGAAGAAGCCCGTTGTGATTTAACCGTTTCCCTGCTGATTCAATACCGTGCGCCGGATGGCGATGAGGAGCTACCTGCTAGCGTCGATCTTTTACTGCAAAGCCAGATGAAAATGGCCGGAGGCGACATCATCAAAACCCAGCCATCACAGCGGGAACAGATTAAAGATGAAAGCGATTTGCGTCGCCTGATGGGAAAAGTGATGCCCGGTCATTGTCTGGTCGAGCGCCGGGACTTAATGCAGCAGGCAATGGCGGATGGGCAGGATGCCATCGAGGCCCTGCTGGATTATTTGAAAGTCACGCATCAATCCGTAGAAGATGACAATGGCCAGATAACCTGGCAAAGCAGCCGCAAAAGCAAAGGCTGGATCGTCCCTATTGCCACCGGCTTTCATGGCCTCAGTGAACCAGGTTATGCCGAGCAGCAACGCGACCCGGATACCCCGCACCGTTTTGCGGAAAGCGTGGTCACACTGGGCGAATTCGTTATGCCATACCGGATTGATGAACTGGACACCATTCTTTGGCATTACCAAGTCGATACCCCGAATGATTTATATCTTTGCACACAAAACCAATCTGTAACCGAATTAAAGGAGGAGAACACTCATGGCTAGAAATAGCGCTATCGCATCTGTATTGGCATTTGAAAAGAAACTCGTCCCCTCTGATGGTTTTATGTACGGAACCACTTGGGATGATCGCCGCGATACGAAACAAGCCCGGGCATTAAAGTTACAAATGAAATCCGTTCGCGGAACAATTTCCAACCGGCTCAAGGCAGAGATCAAAAATGACCCCCTAAAACTCAACGCCGAAGTAGAAAAACCCAACTTGCAAACTGTGGATAGTTGCGCACTGGGGACGGACCAGGACACCCTCAAGCTTCATTTCACGCTAAAAGTTCTAAGCGGTATCACCCGGCCATCCGCATGCAACAATAATGAATTCCAGAAGAAATATGCCGATGCGGCAGCTAGCTATATCGAAGCCGAAGGTTTTACCGAGTTGGCCAGACGCTATGCTGTCAATATTGCAAATGGACGTTTCCTGTGGCGTAATCGCGTCGGCGTGGAAAACCTCGAAGTGGTGGTCCAGGTCAGTGGTAAAGATGTAAGTTGGACATTCGACGCCACGCGGCTCAGTACACGAGATTTTGATACGGACAACACCGACATCAATGACCTCGCTGAAGAAATCGCAGCTGCACTATCAGGAAAAACTGATTTTCTGCTACTGGAAATTGACGCTTACGCACAGACTGGCAAAGCGCAGGATGTTTATCCCAGCGAGGAACTGGTGCTGGATAAAAGCAGTGACAACAAAAAGGGTAAAAAAAGCAAAGTTCTGTACGCTGTCAACGATATTGCTGCCATGCACTCGCAGAAAATTGGCAATGCCATCCGCACCATCGACACTTGGTATCCTGAATATGCTGATGTAAATACCGGCCCAATTGCGATTGAACCTTACGGTGCGGTCACCAATTTAGGGCTTGCCTATCGTAACCCCAAAGCAAAATCGGATTTTTTCACCCTGTTCGACAAATTCACTATGCAGGGAAAGCTGGAAAGCAAAAATGACGAACACTACGTTATGGCTGTATTGGTTCGGGGTGGAGTGTTTGGCGAAAGCGGCAAGGAGTAGCAACAATGAAATATTATATTGATATCACCCTGTTTCCCAGTGCCGATATCAGCCTTTATTTCATCTGGCAAAAGCTTTATCAGCAAATCCACCTTGCTTTGGCAGAGAACAAGATTGCTGAAAATTCATCAAGGGTTGGATTATCTCTTCCCGAATACAACGCCGATGAATTTTTTCTCGGGACAAAGCTGCGGCTGTTTGCAGAGGATGAACAATCATTGAAAAGTATGGAATGCGAGACATGGCTGGAGCGGCTTCGTGATTACGTGCATGTGAAGCCGATTGTTCCTGTTCCAGAGAAAGTAGCCGGGCATGCCTGTTTCAGGCATATCAAAATGAAAGGCAGCAAGGAAAAGATGGCCAGGCGCAGGGCAAAGCGCAAAGGCGAAACGCTGGAACAGGCATTGGCTCATTTTGCGGATTATGAAGAGCCGCGGAGCAAATTGCCGTTTATCAACATGGTCAGTCAGACGAACGGTCAGCATTTTCGATTATTTATTGAAAAGCAGCCAATGGCGCAGCCTCAAAGTGGATATTTCTCCTGCTATGGGTTGAGTCATACGGCCACAGTACCATTGTTTTGACCAAAAAATTTTATCTGGGGGGGAATGTTTGTATTTTTAGGGAGTTGCAACTGGGCTAAAAATTTTGGTTAACAAAGCCAATCTTTTTAAGTGTTTGTTGCAACTTCTTTTTTTGTTTGAATTTAACTGTTGACCGCCGCACAGGCGGCTTAGAAAGCCTCGGGAACGTAACCTTATCGGCTGGACAAGTTGACCGCCGCACAGGCGGCTTAGAAATGGCCCGGGAAATCAAACCGGGAGGCTGGCGAGTTGACCGCCGCACAGGCGGCTTAGAAAATAAACTTCCGAACCATTGCAACTATATCCGGGTTGACCGCCGCACAGGCGGCTTAGAAACCACGGGGTTTTTGTGTACCGGGGTAAGGGGTGTTGACCGCCGCACAGGCGGCTTAGAAATTTTTCAGTTACAAAAACTTGATTTCCTACAAGTTGACCGCCGCACAGGCGGCTTAGAAAATTAGTCAGATTGGGCGCCGATGAAAAATTGCGTTGACCGCCGCACAGGCGGCTTAGAAAATTTACCGAAAGCGTCTGAAATCGGAGAAAAAGTTGACCGCCGCACAGGCGGCTTAGAAATCCATGGCGTCCCTGTCCCGTCACCGGAAACTGTTGACCGCCGCACAGGCGGCTTAGAAAAAGAAAAAGAATGGATCATTTCCCGTGAATAAGTTGACCGCCGCACAGGCGGCTTAGAAAATCCGCTTGGCCGCTTACAAATTGTCCCTTCAGTTGACCGCCGCACAGGCGGCTTAGAAAAATTTGCTGTTCCCCCCCAAGGAATTGATATCGTTGACCGCCGCACAGGCGGCTTAGAAATAATAAATACGCAGTTGAGTTTAGCGGATCGCGTTGACCGCCGCACAGGCGGCTTAGAAAATGTAAGCAAACAGAATATTCCGATCCTGCTGGTTGACCGCCGCACAGGCGGCTTAGAAATGGACGTAAACGCAGCCCTTGAAATACCCAATGTTGACCGCCGCACAGGCGGCTTAGAAAAGACTCAAGCGCGGTTGTGTAGGTTATCTGAAGTTGACCGCCGCACAGGCGGCTTAGAAAGCGATGTTTATCCATGCGTCTATCTGTTCCGTGTTGACCGCCGCACAGGCGGCTTAGAAAGTAACCGACACCCCGGCGCCCCCGGCGCCCCCGTTGACCGCCGCACAGGCGGCTTAGAAAACGACAGAAAGCCATTCAGAACGGTTTTAAATGTTGACCGCCGCACAGGCGGCTTAGAAAGTCATGTACATCATGGGAAGCGTTTTTACGTAGTTGACCGCCGCACAGGCGGCTTAGAAAGTGGCCGCTGTTGCGTCAATGCTGGATAGTCTGTTGACCGCCGCACAGGCGGCTTAGAAAAAAGACAGCAACGGTTGACCGCGATGTTTATCGTTGACCGCCGCACAGGCGGCTTAGAAAGTTACTATCTGTCCGTTGCCGCTCTCAGACCGGTTGACCGCCGCACAGGCGGCTTAGAAATCTTCCATATTTGCTCTCAAGGGCCGTTTTGAGTTGACCGCCGCACAGGCGGCTTAGAAATCACTGTACTCAACCGCGAACAAAACGGTTCTGTTGACCGCCGCACAGGCGGCTTAGAAATGAAAGACAGCCCGGAACAGAGCCGCCGGTTGGTTGACCGCCGCACAGGCGGCTTAGAAAAGCATGAAGATGAAAAACTTTGCTTTGCTCATGTTGACCGCCGCACAGGCGGCTTAGAAATGTTCTCGAAGCCGCGGCAGAATACGGCAAGGGTTGACCGCCGCACAGGCGGCTTAGAAAATCCCATGCGGGGAGAATCGAGGTTGCCACACGTTGACCGCCGCACAGGCGGCTTAGAAACGTGGCGATCTTATCCGGGTGACGGATGATGTGTTGACCGCCGCACAGGCGGCTTAGAAATCACATCCGCTATTCAAAAAATTATGGGAACAGTTGACCGCCGCACAGGCGGCTTAGAAAAAGATTCCACGACGGCGGCTTGGCCAGCGATGGTTGACCGCCGCACAGGCGGCTTAGAAACTGTTGCCGTAACCAGCTGAGCATTAAGGACATGTTGACCGCCGCACAGGCGGCTTAGAAACGAAAACAGGACTGCCTAGAAAAACCGCGAGAGTTGACCGCCGCACAGGCGGCTTAGAAACTCAAGCCCCGATGTATCAAGGCTATTCGGAGGTTGACCGCCGCACAGGCGGCTTAGAAAATTTCTGCTTTTCCCTCGAACCTGTACCAGTCGTTGACCGCCGCACAGGCGGCTTAGAAAATGCTGCGGAAGTACCGACAAAATGAAACGGAGTTGACCGCCGCACAGGCGGCTTAGAAAACCCGGATTCAGAGTGGGATCATAACGGCCAGGTTGACCGCCGCACAGGCGGCTTAGAAAACGTCCGCGCCAACATCAAGAACCGTATCTGAGTTGACCGCCGCACAGGCGGCTTAGAAAACCAGGCCCCAGAGTACTTTTCCACCGACCAAGTTGACCGCCGCACAGGCGGCTTAGAAAAAGAGCAGCTATTCAATTTTCTGGGATAACCCGTTGACCGCCGCACAGGCGGCTTAGAAAGTCCAACCCGGAGCGGCGGCGGACGCTTAAGGAGTTGACCGCCGCACAGGCGGCTTAGAAAAGTATCGAGGCATTCCTGCGGATGCGGGCTATGTTGACCGCCGCACAGGCGGCTTAGAAATTAAGGATTGAGATTGCAACGCTGACCGGAGCGTTGACCGCCGCACAGGCGGCTTAGAAAGATATATCTCTGTTTTTGCCATCACCACCTTTGTTGACCGCCGCACAGGCGGCTTAGAAAAAAGAGATAAGGCGGGTTGCCACAATGCACCGGTTGACCGCCGCACAGGCGGCTTAGAAAGTTTCACCACGTTGCGTTGTCCCCACCAGAGCGTTGACCGCCGCACAGGCGGCTTAGAAATCGAACCTGTACCAGTCTGAACCATAACCACGGTTGACCGCCGCACAGGCGGCTTAGAAATGCGCGGCAGCGGCTCAAACTCTGATCTATGCGTTGACCGCCGCACAGGCGGCTTAGAAATTTTACAGAATAACGGCTCATGAAGTCAAGGTGTTGACCGCCGCACAGGCGGCTTAGAAAATCAATCGACTCAGCACGAAAACCAGCGGCCCGTTGACCGCCGCACAGGCGGCTTAGAAATAAGACGGACGGTCCTGATTTCACTGTTCTGAGTTGACCGCCGCACAGGCGGCTTAGAAATTGATCGCGTCACGGTCTGCTGATGGTTGTTCGTTGACCGCCGCACAGGCGGCTTAGAAATACACCCAGACAGGCAACGATGACACGATTGAGTTGACCGCCGCACAGGCGGCTTAGAAAAACAGCGCCCCGATCTGATCCCCTGTGCGCTGGTTGACCGCCGCACAGGCGGCTTAGAAAATCAGAAGGCGTGTGTTCAGTGGGCTGTCAAGGTTGACCGCCGCACAGGCGGCTTAGAAAGTTTCAGGCAACGCAGCTTTCAACCAGGATGGGTTGACCGCCGCACAGGCGGCTTAGAAAGGCCATGATCGGGCGCAAGATCGCTCAGTTCAGTTGACCGCCGCACAGGCGGCTTAGAAATCACCGCGTGACAAATCAAAGCCGATGCACAGGTTGACCGCCGCACAGGCGGCTTAGAAAATCCGAACGCAGAGAATCCTGACTCTGTTTCCGTTGACCGCCGCACAGGCGGCTTAGAAAAACTAAAAACAGAAGTCTGAGGTATTGGTCTTGTTGACCGCCGCACAGGCGGCTTAGAAAAACCTGTTCAAGCTCTTTCAAGGTTCGCGCTCGTTGACCGCCGCACAGGCGGCTTAGAAAGTCACACAAGATGATGACACAACACTCTCAATGTTGACCGCCGCACAGGCGGCTTAGAAATCGTTCGCCGCCTTGATAGCGACAGCCAACTTGTTGACCGCCGCACAGGCGGCTTAGAAATTGCGGGACAACGCGAACCGTGACCAACTGACGTTGACCGCCGCACAGGCGGCTTAGAAAATCTCAAAAAAAGAAATATCCGCACTGTGCTGGTTGACCGCCGCACAGGCGGCTTAGAAATACACCCAGACAGGCAACGATGACACGATTGAGTTGACCGCCGCACAGGCGGCTTAGAAACGCTACAGCAATGAAGACGATCTTGTTTATGAGTTGACCGCCGCACAGGCGGCTTAGAAAAATAACGGCAATGACATTGCAGGCAAGCAGGAGTTGACCGCCGCACAGGCGGCTTAGAAAGGAGTGATCAGCAGTTGACGGAAGCCAATCAAGTTGACCGCCGCACAGGCGGCTTAGAAAGTCACACAAGATGATGACACAACACTCTCAATGTTGACCGCCGCACAGGCGGCTTAGAAATTTGTCGGCGACAATGGCGACGAGATCACGCCGTTGACCGCCGCACAGGCGGCTTAGAAATGGAACGCATCATTGTTTTCCATGATCCCGGCGTTGACCGCCGCACAGGCGGCTTAGAAACTGGTGGTCGGGGTACAGCGCAACGCCGACCGCGTTGACCGCCGCACAGGCGGCTTAGAAATGAAAAAGCAGGGTGAACGTGAAGGATGGGATGTTGACCGCCGCACAGGCGGCTTAGAAAAGACGGGCGAGATCCGCGAGGATCGAGTTGATGTTGACCGCCGCACAGGCGGCTTAGAAATTGCCGACGTGAACGGCGTCGAGTCACCCGTAGTTGACCGCCGCACAGGCGGCTTAGAAAACAGAATCAGGGAGCTCGATACCGAATTCGCGGTTGACCGCCGCACAGGCGGCTTAGAAAATGACCGGAAAGTCCAGCTTTAAAGACATGGTGTTGACCGCCGCACAGGCGGCTTAGAAAATTACCCTGCAGTCACGCATGGCCGACTGGAAGTTGACCGCCGCACAGGCGGCTTAGAAAGCAACGCGATCGGAAAAGGTCTCGTCGTAATAGTTGACCGCCGCACAGGCGGCTTAGAAAATCAGAATTCGTTATTGTTGTAGTAATAGTGGGTTGACCGCCGCACAGGCGGCTTAGAAAACCAACCACGATTTAAAACTTCACAATCTGATGTTGACCGCCGCACAGGCGGCTTAGAAAGTGCCGTCGGCATTACTCGAGGTGGACGTGAAGTTGACCGCCGCACAGGCGGCTTAGAAAGCCAGATAAACTAGTGTAATGACTAACTTTTTGTTGACCGCCGCACAGGCGGCTTAGAAATACCGGTCGAGTGACGGAAAAATAAACGGAAAGTTGACCGCCGCACAGGCGGCTTAGAAAGCTGTCTAGTCATGGCCGAATATGTCGTTACAGTTGACCGCCGCACAGGCGGCTTAGAAAATGTTCGTTGACCCGGCTGATCTTCATCACTCGTTGACCGCCGCACAGGCGGCTTAGAAATTTTTAGGAGCGATTCTTTTACGAAGCTTTTTGTTGACCGCCGCACAGGCGGCTTAGAAACTCTGCGGCGGCGGAGTATCCGTTGCGATAGAGTTGACCGCCGCACAGGCGGCTTAGAAAATGGCCGCCTGTTGGTTGTCCGCCGCGGTCGAGTTGACCGCCGCACAGGCGGCTTAGAAAAAACATGGTCGCCCCGGGGTAAGCGATCGACGGTTGACCGCCGCACAGGCGGCTTAGAAATCACTCGACTGCACGCCGAGAGCATAAACAGGGTTGACCGCCGCACAGGCGGCTTAGAAACTCTGCGGCGGCGGAGTATCCGTTGCGATAGAGTTGACCGCCGCACAGGCGGCTTAGAAAATGGCCGCCTGTTGGTTGTCCGCCGCGGTCGAGTTGACCGCCGCACAGGCGGCTTAGAAAGTTGTCAATGACATGCTCAAATGCGACAGAATGTTGACCGCCGCACAGGCGGCTTAGAAATGCCTGTCCGTTGACGATCTCCACCTGTTCTGTGTTGACCGCCGCACAGGCGGCTTAGAAATGCGGGCGCTGGCGGATGAGTTCACGGACGACGTTGACCGCCGCACAGGCGGCTTAGAAATCGAAAAGAAGGGCAAGAAGGCGGTCGACATGGTTGACCGCCGCACAGGCGGCTTAGAAATTGATTTGACTTCGTTCGCAGTTGTCGCAGTCGTTGACCGCCGCACAGGCGGCTTAGAAAACAAATGCTATTCAATGTCAATCTATTTTTTAGTTGACCGCCGCACAGGCGGCTTAGAAAGCAATGACCCAGTCCGAAAACTGATCTCCGGGGTTGACCGCCGCACAGGCGGCTTAGAAATGCGCGAAGCCGGAGTCCGTTTCCGCAAGAAAGTTGACCGCCGCACAGGCGGCTTAGAAAATCAGCGCCAATCTCGTGCTCGGCGCTATAAAGTTGACCGCCGCACAGGCGGCTTAGAAAGGCGAGCGCATGAATCCGGCAACCGCGTCGTTGTTGACCGCCGCACAGGCGGCTTAGAAAGTCAACCAGGCCAGGCAGGCCTTTATAGTCGGGTTGACCGCCGCACAGGCGGCTTAGAAAAAGACCGGGACACAACAAAATAAAAGCAGTTTGTTGACCGCCGCACAGGCGGCTTAGAAACAAAACGTCATACCCGCAGGTTTTTAAGATCAGTTGACCGCCGCACAGGCGGCTTAGAAAAAGACCGGGACACAACAAAATAAAAGCAGTTTGTTGACCGCCGCACAGGCGGCTTAGAAACAAAACGTCATACCCGCAGGTTTTTAAGATCAGTTGACCGCCGCACAGGCGGCTTAGAAAACTTAGGGACAGGATTAAAAAGTACCGCCATCGTTGACCGCCGCACAGGCGGCTTAGAAATGAACACTTGTTGAACACAATGTACTGAAATCGTTGACCGCCGCACAGGCGGCTTAGAAAATCAGCGTCCGTGATCACCGCGGACTTGACCAGTTGACCGCCGCACAGGCGGCTTAGAAATCTCCGACATTTTCTTTATCTGCATATCGAGCGTTGACCGCCGCACAGGCGGCTTAGAAATGTCCACTATACGTTTGTATAGTGTTATTGCTGTTGACCGCCGCACAGGCGGCTTAGAAATGACACTGGCCCTGGACGCCAGGGCCGCGCACGTTGACCGCCGCACAGGCGGCTTAGAAATCCAGGGGCTCGACCGGTTGAAAACAGCGGGCGTTGACCGCCGCACAGGCGGCTTAGAAATGGTGTTGGCAGAGTACGCCGCGCTCAACAAGGTTGACCGCCGCACAGGCGGCTTAGAAATTAATTACTGCGATAACAAGGGCGAAACAGATGTTGACCGCCGCACAGGCGGCTTAGAAAGATCTCCGCGTAAACATCCCTGATCCGCTGCAGTTGACCGCCGCACAGGCGGCTTAGAAAGCGATCGGCCCGCGGGTCCGCATCTATAATAAGTTGACCGCCGCACAGGCGGCTTAGAAAATCACTGAATATGCAAGAGAACATGGGGAGGAGTTGACCGCCGCACAGGCGGCTTAGAAACGCAGCGTCCCACGTCTCCGGCTTGTCTTGAGGTTGACCGCCGCACAGGCGGCTTAGAAAAATAACCGAGTTCGATGTTGACGGTTTTTCGGGTTGACCGCCGCACAGGCGGCTTAGAAAATCATTGTCGATGGTGGAACGTCGCGCACCAAGTTGACCGCCGCACAGGCGGCTTAGAAAGTAATGGAGGCGTGATATGGGGATCACCGAACGTTGACCGCCGCACAGGCGGCTTAGAAAAACAACGCAACGCTCAGCGCCGGTTTGGCGATGTTGACCGCCGCACAGGCGGCTTAGAAATGGCGTTCGTAGATCCGCAAATACGGCTTTGTGTTGACCGCCGCACAGGCGGCTTAGAAAGCGCGCTTGAGTTCGTCGCCGGTGGCGATGCCGTTGACCGCCGCACAGGCGGCTTAGAAAAAAGCGGTCACCGAAGCTGCGAGAGTGGTAATGTTGACCGCCGCACAGGCGGCTTAGAAAGATCTTTTAAAACTGAGGCCCTACCTGCTCTACCGCCACGGCGACAGCGCCGAGCCGCGGCTTCCGCACCTGGCCTGGGACGGCACCGTGCTGCCGGCGGACGATCCCTAGTGGCAGACCCACTACACGCCCAACGGCTGGGGCTGCAAGTGCAAAGTGTTTTCCGTCGGTGAGCGGGATCTGAAACGCATGGGCAAGAGCGGCTCGGATCAGGCCCCGGCCAGCCCGAACGATCCCGCCACCGGCGCTCCGCGAAGCGATCGGCGGCGATGCCGTGAACTTTACCGATCCGAGCGGAGATCGGGTGCGCATTACCCAATCCCTTGTCGATCACATGGTCTCCGGGCAACGCTTCGACAAACGCGAAGAGTTTTTCCCGCTGATACCGGAGCTGATCTCAGATCCGGCCGAGATCTGGATCAACTTCGCTCGCAGCGATGTTTCCGGCCGGGTGGCTTTGCGGCGGCGCTACGTCAAGATGGTGCAGGTCGACAAAACGCGCTCGATCGGCCTTGTGGCTGATACCCAGGGTGGACTGTGGACGGGGTTGACGTTTTTCCGGGGCAGCAAAACGGCATTAAAAAACCTCCGCAAAGGCCGGCTGGTCTTTGGGAGGAAATAACGAGACTACAGTGCTCCGTGCAGCCTGCGTCGCTCGGCTAACTGGTTATCGAGGCTACGGCTCAACCAGCGCCTGCACAATCATTATAGCAAAACGGACAGGGAAATCCAATGGCCGAAGGTTTCAACGTTAAAATAGAAGGTTGACCGCCGCACAGGCGGCTTAGAAAAAACAGAGAATAGCGGAATGAAAGCTCTCTGCCGTATAGGCTGTTGAGAGTTCTTCGCTGCATTGTATAATTTTGAAACGCAAGGGGGATCGGCTGTCAATCTGTCCCGTGATCGTTCTTCCCTCACACAGATCCCTCTGAAATCCCTTTCTCCGAACGCAAAAAAGGGTTCCCTGTAACCAGGGAACCCTTTTTTGCCGTTCTGTCGATCTTTGTCCGTGTTAGGCGGGATCGGGCTCGACGGTAACATCCTCAACGGTTTGCGCTCCTTTGCGGAACTTGATCATGAAGATGGCGAAGCTGGCAATGGCGACGCCGATGCCGATGTAAGTGGCGATGTTCAGCGGCAGGTTGAAGCCGATTTTGGCGTAACCCAGGTAGGTGGTCACCACGGCGGTCATGAAGGTGGCCGGAGCGGTGCAGATCCAGTGCAGTTTGCCTTGCTTGATCAGGTAGGCGGCGGCGGTCCAGAGGACGATGGTGGCCAGGGTCTGGTTGGCCCAGCCGAAGTAGCGCCAGATGACGCCGAAGTCGGCGCGGGTGATGAGAAAGCCGACGGCGAACAGCGGGATTGCCAGATAGAGGCGTTTGCTGGCCAGTTTCTGCGGCAGGTTGATGGTGTCGGCGATGATCAGCCGGGCGCTGCGGAACGCGGTGTCGCCTGAGGAAACCGGCAGGATGATGACGCCGATGACGGCGAGCAGGCCGCCGAAAGTGCCGAGCAGGGTGGTGGAGATCTGGTTGACGACGAAGGCCGGTCCGCCCTGGGCCAATGCGGCGTTGAGGGCTTCGGCTCCGGCGTAGAAGCTCATGCCCAAGGTGGCCCAGATCAGGGCGATGATGCCTTCGGCGATCATGGCGCCGTAGAACATATTGCGGCCGGAACGTTCGTTACCTATGCAGCGGGCCATGAGCGGGGACTGGGTGGCGTGGAATCCGCTGATTGCGCCGCAGGCGATGGTGATGAACATCAGCGGCCAGAGCGGCAGTTCTTTTGGGTGCAGGTTGGCCAGGGTCAGTTCCGGGAAGAAGGTGTGACCTTTGAAAATCAGGGCGGCGGAAAGGCCGACGGCCATGAAGATCAGGACCGCTCCGAAGAGCGGGTAAACGCGGCCGATGATTTTGTCGATGGGCAGGATGGTGGCCAGGAAATAATAGGCGAAGATGATCGCGACCCAGGCCGGAACCGCCATGCCGGTCATGTTACCGAGCAGCTTGGCCGGGCCGAGGACGAACACCACGCCGACGAGCAGCAGCAGGACGATGGAGAAGAAGCGCATGAACTGTTTGAAGCCGTTGCCCAGTTCGTAGCCGACTACGTCGGGAATGCTTTTGCCGTTGTGGCGGATCGACAGCATGCCGGAGAAATAGTCGTGAACCGCCCCGCCGAAGATGCAGCCGATAACGATCCACAGCAACGCCGAGGGGCCGTAGAGGGCGCCGAGAATGGGGCCGAAGATCGGGCCGAGGCCGGCGATGTTGAGCAGTTGGACAAGAAAGATTTTTTTCGGGGACATCTCCAGGTAATCGACGCCGTCGGCCATGGTTTTGGCCGGGGTGAGCCGTTGCGGATCGGGGCCGAAGATGTTGTCGACGAATTTGCCGTAGATGAAGAAACCGGCCAGGAGCAGGGCGATGCAGCCAAAGAAATAGATCATGTTTTACCTCCTCAGAAAAATGTGCGCGATGTCAATGCGGTGAAGCGGCCATTTGAACTGGTCTGCAGCATAACTTCGGCGGCGGCGGCGGGAAAGGACCGCTAAGGCAAGCGGTTGTATGTCGTGGTAAGCGGTTATGACGGGGGAAAAGCGGTAACGGCGGACGGGCGGGATTCAGATCCCGAAGCGGTCTTTCAGGGCTTTCAGGTAGCGGCGGCTGACCGGCAGTTGCCGGCCCGAGTGCATTCTGATTTCGGCCAGCCCGGCATCGAGCAGCACGATTTCCTCGACCCGGTCGATGTTGACCAGATACTGTTTGTGGCACCGCAGCAGATCGGTACGATTTTCCAGCACCTTGAGGGTCAATTCGGTGAAAAACACGCCTTGTGCGGCAATGACGTGAACGCCGGTCAGATCGGAATGAACGTATTCGATCTGGTCGGGATCGATCAGCCGGATTTTATTGGTGCTGACGCAGGGGACATGGCGGATCGGCGCGGTATCGTAACGCGGTTGGGTTCCCGAACCGATGGCGCTGGTGAGTTTTTCTACGGTTTTCTCCAGACGGGCCGGTTCGATCGGCTTGAGCAGGTAGTCCAGGGTTTTTTCTTCGAACGCTTTGAGGGCGAACTCGTCGTAGGCGGTGACGAACACCACATGGGGCATGATCGTTTCATCGATCATGGCCAGCAGTTCGAACCCGCTGAGCACCGGCATCTGGATGTCGAGGAACAGGACCTCGGGCCGGGCGCGGTTGATCTCCTTGATCGCTTCGAAGGCGTTGGCGCAGGAGCCGATGATTTCGAAGGCCCCGGTGCGCAGCAACAGATTTTCCAGAGTCTGGCGCGCGCGCTGCTCGTCGTCGACAATCAGCGCCCGGATCATGCGGCTCGCTCCGGGCGGCGGGGAAGGGTGATCGACACCAGGGTGCGGTGGTCGGGCCGGCAGGAAACGGCAACGCCGTAAGCGTCGCCGTAGAGGTTTCTGATCCGTTTGTCGACGATGTTCATACCGAGCCCCCTTTCGTCAACCTGTCCGCAATAGGTGCCGGCGTTGTCGCTGATCTCGATGATCGCCCGGTCGCCTTCGCAGCGGGCGACGATTCGCACCAGGCCGCCGTCGAGCAGGTTGGATATGCCGTGCTTGACGGCGTTTTCGATAATCGGCTGCAGGGTGAATACCGGAACTTCGAGGTCCAGCAGTTGGGGATCGATGTCGGTTTCGACGTTCAGACGTTCTTCGAAGCGGGCCTTTTCGATCTCCAGGTATGAACCGACGTGGTCGAGTTCTTCCGCCAGGGTGGCCAGGTCGCCGGTGCGTTTGAGGTTTTTGCGGAAAAAATTGGACAGCTGCTGCAGCAGTTCGTGGCCGCGTTCGCTGTTTTCGCGCACGACGGCCATGATGGTGTTGAGAGCGTTGAAGAGGAAATGCGGATTGACCTGGGCCTGGATCAGCTTCAATTCCGAATGCATAAGCAGGTTTTTCTGCTCCTCGAAGCGGGCGCGCAGCAACTGCTCGGAAAGCAGGGCGGCGATGCCCTCGCCGAGGGTGCGGTTGAGATTGAGGAACAGTTTGTTTTTGGGTTCGTAAAGCTTGATGGTGCCGATCACTTCCCGGTCCACCTGTAACGGAATGACCAGGGCGGAATCGAGCGGGCAGTCTTTTGCGAGGGTGCAGCGGAAATGGGTATGGACCCCGTCGGCGTAAATAACCCGGTTTTCGGCGATGGCCTGCCGGGTCAGCGGCGAGGTGATGGGGTTGCCGGGCAGGTGATGGTCCGCGCCCTGGCCGACAAAGCCGAGGATTTTTTCCCGGTCGGTGATCGACACCGCGCCGACGCCGGTTTCCTGCTGGATCACCCGGGCCATTGCGGTGGCGGTCTCCGGGTTGAGACCTTTGCCGAGAATGCCGAGAATACGTTCGGCCAGTTCCAGGGCCTTGGCGGAAAACAGTGCGCCGAAGCGGTCGTACATGCTGCGCTGATCGCGGATGATGCTGATGAATAAGGCGGCCCCGACCGAGTTGGCGAGCATCATCGGCAGGGCGATCAGGCGCACCAGGTCGACGGCTTCCGTGAACGGTCTGGAGAGGAGCAGGATGATCAGCATCTGCAGGGCTTCGGCGGCAAAGGTGGTGCCCAGGGCCACGCCGGGGCTGAAAATCCGTTCCGTTTTGCCGCGCCGGACCAGATAGAGATGCACCAGGCCGCCTGCCAGCCCCTCGATCGTGGTTGAGACGCCGCAGGAAAAGGCGGTGAACCCGCCCAGGGTATAACGGTGCAGCCCCCCGGTCAGGCCGGTGCTGACGCCGAGCAGCGGGCCGCCGATAATACCGGCCAGAACCGGTCCGATGGCGCGGGTATTGGCGATGGCGTCGTGGACCGGGAGGCCGAAATAGGTACCGAGAATCGAAAAGGTGGAAAAAATCACGTAGAGCAGCAGTTTGTGCCGACCGCCGATGACCTCGCTGGTCAGAGGACGAAAGGCCGGCGATTTGGTAAACAGATAGGCGATGACCAGAAAGACGGACATCTGCTGCAAAAGGTCGAAAATCAGTTTCATAAGTCGGCGGCCGAGGCAAGAGTTCCTGAATCCGGCGCGGCGGTGAAGCGCTTTGCTCGCGGGCTTTTCGCCGTGCCTTTTTAACCTACCAGAAAATTACCCCGGAACAAAAGGGGTTAGAACGGCAGGCGTCTGCCGGCGACATTTCCAATTGTCCTGACCGGGGCGGGATGATAAGCTTTAAAGCAGTTATTTTGCCGGGTTCCATGACTATCAACGACCGCAAGCGGACTGATGGAGTAAGACTATGGAGATTGAACGCGGAACGGGGAAAATGGCCAAATGCCTGCGGGTCATGCTGTATGACAAGCCCGGTCATCTGGCGAAAGTGACGGCCGTCATCGCCGAGGAAAAGGCCAGTATCGGGGACATTCGTCTGGTGCGGGTCGGGCGGACCCATAATACGCGTGAAATCGTTATCTATGTTGATACCGAGCAACAGCTTGAGACGGTCGTCGACACCCTGTCGAATCTGAGCGGGGTCATTGTCGAGGATGTGATCGATATGGTGCACCAGTTGCACGAAGGCGGCAAGATCACCACCAAAAGCCGTCTGCCGATCAAAACCATTTCGGATGTGCGCAAGATCTATACGCCGGGCGTCGCTTCGGTCTGTCGCGATATCCAGGAAAACCCGGATCTGGCGTTTAAATATACGGCGATTCCCAACCAGGTCGCGATCGTGACCAACGGCACGGCGATCCTCGGCCTGGGCGATATCGGGGCGGTGGCCGGAATGCCGGTGATGGAAGGCAAGGCGGCGCTGTTCGACCATCTGGTCGGCGTCAGCGGCGTGCCGATTCTGATCCAGAACCATGACCCCGGGGTGATCATCGAGACGGTGCGCAACATCGCTCCGACCTTCGGGGCGATCAAGCTTGAGGATATCAAGGCTCCCGAATGTTTCGAGATCGAGGATGTGCTTGACGCCGAACTCGATATCCCGGTCCTGCACGACGATCAGCACGGCACTGCGGTAGTGGTGCTGGCGGCGCTGCTGAACGCTACCCGGTTTTCCGGGATGATGCTGAAAAAATCGGTCATCGGCGTGATCGGCCTGGGCGCCGCGGGGATGGGGATCAGTAAGCTGCTGCTGTCCTACGGCGTCAAGAAAGTGATCGGCACCGATCTGAACGCGGCCGCCCGTGATCGGCTCGATGCTGCCGGAGGAGAGCCCGGGACCTTGGATGAGGTGATGAAAAACAGTCATATCGTCATCGCCACGACCGGCTGTCCGGGATTGATCCGGCCGGAGATGGTGCGCCGGGGGTCGGTGATCCTGGCGTTGTCCAACCCCAACCCGGAGATTGAACCGGAACTGGCCGTGGAGCACGGCGCCTCTTTTGCGGCGGACGGCAAGAGCGTGAACAACGCCTTGGGTTTTCCGGGGATTTTCCGCGGCGCGCTGAATGTGCGCGCAACTCATATCAACAACAAAATGAAGATTGCCGCGGCCCAGACCATCGCCAAATACGCCGAGGAAAACGAACTGGTGCCGTCGCTGCTGCATCCGGAGGTTCACCGGGCCGTGACCGCGGCAGTCGAGCGGGCGGCGCTCGAGTCCGGCGCCATCAAACCCTGGGAGTAACCCCGTCAGCCCCGCCGGACTGTTGCGGCGGCCCCATTTTTGTGCCGGCAAGGCCGGAGTTCTTCCTTGCGGGTTCCAGCCTCCGGAAGAGACGCGCAGGGTGGTTGGCCCGCGCTTGCCAAGCCGGTTTTTAGCGCTAAGATCTAAGCAAGAGTATTCATTCCTTTTATTTTTCAGGCGCCGCGCCTCGCTTCGGGGACGGCGCCGTTTAGCGCGCAAAGGAAGGAGAACAAACATGGGAATGGGACAGAATTATCCGAAAAATCTTGAGCTTTTACAGCAGGCGATGGGGGAATTGGGGAAAGAGATTCCGGCGACCATGGGCGGCTTTGCGCAACTGCACAAGGCTTCCGTCGGCGACGGAGTTCTCGACACCAAAACCAAGGAACTGATCGCTTTGGCGATTGCCATCAGCGTGCGCTGCGACGGCTGCATTTCCTTCCATGTCCACGATGCCCTGAAGGCCGGAGCGACGCGGCAGGAAATCGTCGAAACGATTGGTGTTGCCGTGTTGATGGGCGGGGGGCCGGCAGTGGTTTACGGCTGCGAGGCGCTGGAAGCCATGGGCCAGTTTCAACAGGCGGGTTTGGGATAAGTTCCGGGTCGCGGACGGGCGCGGCTGGAAAAATCTTGACAGGGTCATGAGGGATCGTTATAGTTCGCTGTTGCAGCGCACTATCCGCGACTGCTGTTCTTTGTTTTTTGCATAGGAGAATGTCAACAATGTATGCGGTGATCAAGACCGGAGGAAAACAGTACAAAGTTTCCGCGGGCGACCTGTTCAAGGTCGAAATGATCGACGGCGCGGTGGGCGACACCGTTGAACTCGATCAAGTCCTCATGGTCGGTGGCGCAGAGGTCAAACTCGGAACACCTCTCGTACCAGGTGCCAAGGTCAAGGCACAGATCGTTGCGCAGGAAAAGGACAAGAAGATTATCGTCTTCAAATCCAAACGGCGCAAAGGGTATCGTAAGAAATACGGCCACCGTCAACCTATTACCCGGCTTAAAGTCGCGGCAATCGAAGCTTAAGGAGGCGAACTCATGGCTCATAAGAAAGCTGCCGGTAGTTCCAGGAATGGTCGCGACAGTGCCGGTAAACGGCTTGGCGTCAAGCGTTTCGGCGGCCAGGAAGTCAGCGCCGGATCGATTTTGGTTCGCCAGCGCGGAACGACCTTCCATCCCGGCGACAATGTCGGCTGCGGCAAGGATTATACCCTGTTCGCGCTGGTCGACGGGGTGGTCAAGTTCGAAACCAAGGCGAAAGGGCGTAAGTACATCAGTATTCATGCCGCCTGATCGAACCTGAATGACGGCTTGAAAAACCCGGTACTGTGTTGATCAGTCACCGGGTTTTTCTCTTTAAAGTTCGCTTCACTCATGAAGCCCTCTGTCGCAACCGACGATTGCAGGTACGCCTGCAGGGCAGATCACCGCGCTTGACTTGATTCGGCGCACAGGTGTCGGTTGCACGACGAATTCCTCACGAGTCAAGCGAACTGGGGCGATTGAAAAAGAGCGCCTGCTGCGTTACGCGAATCCTTCCTTTCTCAACGCAGCTTCCGCCATGCCTAGTTGCGAAAGCATTCGCAATCCTTGCCTCCGCAACTTTTCGCATCGCCCGGGCTCGAACTGGTGATGAACAACAGACGCCGGGGAGACCGGCTCAGGACCGGCTGATCCGTGCCGGGGCCGGCGGCCGTTCTTGCCAATGTCCGTATGCGGAAAGTATCCATGAAATTTGTCGATCAGGTTAAAATCGAAGTCAAAGCCGGCGACGGCGGTCGCGGCTGCGTTTCGTTCCGGCGCGAAAAATTCATTCCCCGGGGCGGTCCCGACGGCGGCGACGGCGGCAAGGGAGGCGATATCTTTTTCGTCGTCGACGAAGCGCTGTCGACTCTGCTCGATTACCGTTATCTGCGGCACTACAAAGCGCGAAACGGCGCCCCGGGCCTGGGCAAGACCATGCACGGTAAAAACGGGGCGTCCCTGACCCTGAAGGTGCCGCCGGGCACCCTGATTTACGATGACGTCAGCGGCGAACTGCTGGCCGATCTGACCGCGGTCGGCGAACCGTTGCCGTTGTTGCGCGGCGGGATCGGCGGCCGCGGCAACGCCCGCTTTGCGACCAGTACCAATCGCGCCCCCCCGTCATGCCCAGCCGGGCGTGGCCGGGGAGGGCAAGACTTTGCGTCTGGAATTGAAACTGCTGGCCGATGTCGGCCTGGTCGGGTTGCCCAACGCCGGCAAGTCGACCCTGATCGCCGCGGTGTCCGCGGCCAAGCCGAAAATCGCCGATTATCCCTTCACCACTCTGGTCCCGAATCTGGGGGTGGTGCGTTACGCCGGATACAAGACCATGGTGCTGGCCGACATTCCGGGGCTGATTTCCGGAGCGAGTGAAGGGCAGGGCCTGGGTACCCGGTTTCTGCGTCATGTCGAAAGGACCGATCTGTTTCTGCACCTGATCGATCTTTCGTATCTGCAGGAGGGCGATCCCGGCGATAATTTTAAGTTGATCAATGTCGAGTTGAACCGTTATGACGCGGGATTGTCGCAGAAACCGCAGTTGGTGGTATTGACCAAGATCGATATTCCGGAAGTGCGTGAACGGATCGAGCCGTTGCGTGAGTATTTTAAGTCCTTGGGTTATCCGGTGTTCGCCGTTTCGGCGGTGACCGGCGAAGGATTGCAGGAGCTGGTCGCAGCGGTCGGCAGGGCTCTGGATCAGTTGCGGGAGCAGGGCTGAACCGGTTCACGGAGGGGCTGTTTTCAGCCAGAGGAAAAATGCGTAAAAGTTTACTTTCACATGTCAGGCGGGTGGTGGTGAAAATCGGCAGCGGCGTCATATCCAATGTCGACGGACTGGAAAACAACCAGGTCGCGACGATTGCCGAGGATGTCTGTGCCCTGCTCAATAACGGTTTAGAGGTGATTCTCGTCTCTTCCGGGGCCGTGGCCGCGGGTAAAAGGCAACTGGGCATCGTCGGTCGGCCGCAGACCATTCCGCAGAAACAGGCGGCGGCGGCGATCGGTCAAACCCGGATCATTCATGAGTACCGGGATACCTTTCACACGCATGATTACAATGTTGCCCAGGTGCTGCTGACCCGCGACGATCTGTCCAATCGGCGGCGTTACCTGAATGCCCGCAATACGGTCATGACGTTGCTGGAATACGGGGTCACGCCGATCGTCAACGAAAACGACACGGTTGTGGTCGAGGAAATTCGTTTCGGCGACAACGATAACCTGTCCGCGCTGGTGACCAGTCTGGTTGAAGCCGATCTGCTGATCATTCTGTCCGACGTCGACGGGTTGTATGACCGGGACCCGGTCGCGCATCCCGACGCGCGCCTGATTCCGATCGTCGAACGCGTGACGCCGTCGGTTGAGGGGATGGCCGGTACCGGTACGGGCCCACTCGGCACGGGAGGCATGGCGACGAAACTGAAAGCGGCCAAAAAAGCCGCTCTCAGCGGGGTCGGAACCCTGGTTGTCAACGGTCGCATACCGCATATCATGGCCCGGGTTTTTGCCGGTGAAGAGGTGGGCACCTATTTTCTGCCCGCGCAATCGAAATTGACGGCGAAAAAGCACTGGATCGCTTTTTCGAAAAAGCCGCGCGGGAAACTGCTGGTCGACGAAGGCGGCCGGCGGGCCGTCGTCGAACGGGGCAAAAGTTTGCTGCCGTCAGGCGTCTGCGGGGTTGAAGGCGGTTTCGAACGCGGCGACGCCGTGCGTCTCTGCGCTAGCGACGGACGGGAATTCGCCCGCGGCGTGATCAGTTATTCCCTGGCCGAAACCCTGCAGATCATGGGTAAGCACAGTTGCGAGATTGAAAAAATTCTCGGCTATAAATATCGGGACGAGATTGTTGACCGGGACAATCTGGTGTTGACCGTCGAGGAAGAACAGGAGGTTGATTGATGACGATCGCCAATGAAATGCTCGCGCTGGCGCAGGCCGCCCGGCAGGCATCCAGGGAACTGGCCGCTTTATCGACGGGGGTGAAGGATCAGTTGTTGCTGCAAATGGCCGCGGATCTGGAAACGGCGCGGGAGTACTTGCAGCAGGAGAACGAAAAAGATCTGGCCCGTGCGCGCGCCAATAACATGGCCGCCGCCATGCTCGACCGGTTGCAACTGACCCCGGAGCGCATCGCCGCCATGGCCGCCGGTTTGCGTGAGGTTGCGGCCCTGCCCGATCCGGTCGGCGAGATTTCGGCGATGCGGTTGCGGCCGAACGGCATCCGGGTCGGACGACAGCGCATTCCGCTCGGGGTTATCGGGATCATTTACGAATCGCGCCCGAATGTGACCGCCGATGCCGCGGGGCTGTGTCTGAAAAGCGGCAATGCGGTGATCCTGCGCGGCGGATCGGAAGCGCTGTGTTCGAACCGTGCGATCGGCGAGATTTTACGGTCCGCTTTGGAAAAGCATCAATTGCCCCAGGCGGCGCTGCAGGTGGTCGACACCAGTGACCGCAACGCGGTGACCGCACTGCTGCAGCTGGAGGAACAGATCGACCTGATCATTCCGCGCGGCGGCGAGGGGCTGATTCGTTTTGTGACGGAACACTCCCGTATTCCGGTAATCAAGCACTACAAGGGGGTTTGTCACACTTATGTCGATGCCGCCGCCGACCTGCGGATGGCCGCAGAGATCTGCATGAACGCCAAAGTCCAGCGGCCCGGGGTGTGCAACGCCATGGAAACCTTGCTGGTGCACCGTGATGTCGCCGCGTCGTTTTTGCCGCGGGTGGCGCAGTCTTTGACCGCGGCCGGCGTGGAACTGCGCGGCTGCGCCGCGACCCGGGCGATTCTGGACGGGGTGACGGCGGCGACGGAAGCGGACTGGTTCGCGGAATATCTCGATCTGATTCTGGCGGTCCGGGTGGTCGATTCCTATGACCAGGCCCGGGATCACATCGAGACTTACGGCTCGCTGCATACCGAGGTGATCGTGACCAACGACTACCGGCGCGCGCAGCAGTTCCTGCGTGAGATCAACTCAAGTGTCGTCATGGTCAATGCCTCTTCGCGTTTTTCCGACGGCAATCAACTGGGCCTGGGGGCGGAGATCGGCATTTCCACCACCAAGCTGCATGCGTTCGGTCCCATGGGGCTGGAGGACCTGACCACGCGCAAGTTCGTCGTGCTGGGGGATGGACAGGTCCGGTAAGGCGGATTCCCGCGGCGGAAATCCGCCTTATCCGGTTCAGATTTCAAATTGGGGATTTCAACTCCGCGCTTGCGCGGTGATGGGGGTTTGATGCGTATCGGCCTGCTCGGCGGCACATTCAATCCGATTCATTACGGTCATTTGCACATTGCCGAAGCGGTGATGAAAGACTGTGCCCTGGAGCAGATCTGGTTCATCCCCACCTGCCGTCCGCCGCATAAACCGCTGGCGGCGGAGGTTTCTTTCGCCGATCGCCGAACCATGGTTGAACTGGCGTTGCAGGGACATCCCCGCTTCCGGGTGTGCGATATCGAAGGGCGGCGCGGCGGCGCCAGCTATTCGGTTGAAACCCTCGAACAACTGCATCGGCAATTTCCGCAACACGAGTTTTTCTTCATCATGGGGGCCGATTCGTTTCAGGAAATCTCTCTCTGGAAAAACTATCCCCGCCTGTTCGACTTCGCCCACATTGTGGTCACCGCGCGGCCCGGATTTGCCGGTTCGCTCGAGGAATGTCTGCCGGTTGCTATCGCAGATCGCTTCTGTTATGATTCCGAGTCCAAAAAGCTGCTGTGCGATACCGGGTTTTCGTTGATTTTAGTGGCTCATACCTGCCTCCCCATATCGTCTACGGCGGTGCGCCGTCAAATCGCCCTGCATCTGGATGTGAGTTCTGTTCTGCCGGCGGCGGTGATTGAATATATTCAGGTTCACGGCCTTTACCAATGAAAGAGAAGGTTGGGATTTGCTAGCACGTGACATGGTCGATCTGGCCGTCAACTACGGCCAGGAAAAAAAAGGCTTCGACATCAAAATTTTTGATGTCCGCGAACTCTCGTCGCTGACCGATTTTCTGCTCATCCTGTCGGGCCGCTCCGATCGTCAGGTTCAGGCCATAGCGGAAAATATCCGCACCGAATTCAAGCACCAACACCGGCTGCTGCCCCTGGCTGTCGAGGGAATGGATCAGGGCCGTTGGATTCTGCTCGATTACGGTGATCTGATGGTTCATGTGTTCCAACCGCAGATGCGCGAATTCTACGACTTGGAAGGCCTGTGGAGTGAGGCTCCGGAAATCATTGTCGAACAGGTCGCATTTTAAGTGAAGATAAAGCTGGTCTGTGTCGGCAAACTGGCGGAAAAGTGGCAGCGTGACGCGGCCGCAGACTATTTCAGCCGTCTGCGGCGTTATTTTGCCGTCGAACTGGTCGAACTGAAGGAGGAAAAAAAGGGGGGAAAGGATGTTTTGCTCAAGCGTGAAGGGGAACGCATCCTGGCCAAGGTTCCCGCACAGGCGGTGATGATTCTGCTTGACGAGCGCGGGCGGCAGTTCTCGTCGGAACAACTGGCGGCCCAGTTGGCGGAAGAGATGTTGCACGCCGGCCGCGACTGGTGCCTGGTGATCGGGGGTCCCTATGGGATTGATGCCGCCGTGAGGGCGCGCGCCGCTATGGTTCTGTCGTTGTCGAAGCTGACTTTCACCCATCAGATGGCGCGGGTGTTTTTACTCGAACAGTTGTATCGTTGCGCGACGATTATAAAAAATGAACCCTATCATAATCGATAGGCCGGCAATAAGGTTGGAGGAGGACACTTAAGATGGAAGAGGGAAAACTGGCGGAAATTAAAGCGCATCTGCTGGAGATGCGTGACAAAATGTTGAAAGAGTCACAGCGGGTCTATGCGGAGTCGCAATCCTTGGGCCGGGACGGGGTCCCGGATATCGGCGACATGTCTTCAAACAGCTACAATCAGGAAGTGTTGATGAATCTCAGCGAGACGCAGCGGGCGCTGGTGCGCGATATTGACGCCGCCCTGGATCGGATCGATCAGGGGGTCTACGGACTCTGCGTGAGTTGTGAAGAAGAAATTTCGCCGCGACGGCTGGAAGTTCGTCCGTTTTCCCGCTATTGTATTGATTGTAAAACGGAAGTGGAAAAATTCGGTGAATAATTGACCTGATCCGCTTAACGGTGGACCGGACTGGAGATGGCCATGATCGTCATTGCCCTGTTTATGTTTATTTTTATTCTTTTTGCTTTGGGGTTTCTCTATTTCTGGGGCATCAACCCGGGGGAGGTCACGGTTTTTCTGACCAGTGACTTAAGTTATACCCTGCCGACGACGATCATGTTGATCTGTGTGCTGCTGATCGGCTTGTTGATCGGCAACGGAGTGCATATTTTCAGCGCCTTCCTGCTTTCGTTCCGCAACTGGAAAGGCGGTTGGAAACAGAAGAAAGCCGAAGAGATCAGCAATATCTATCATAGCGGCGTCGGGTGCCTGTTGTCCGGCGACCTGAAAAAGGCGCGGTCGCTGCTGAAAAAAGCCCTGGACCGGGACCCCAGGCGGGTTGACAGTCACCTGGCCCTGGCCAGTGTGGCACTGCAGGAAGGCCGTACCGACGAGGGGATCGAACTGCTGCAGCAGGCGCGGAAACTGGATCCGAAAAGCCTGGAAGTTCTGTTCAAGCTGGCGACGACGTTTGAAGATGCGGGCCGCTTTGAAGAAGCCATGGCGATTTACAAGGAGTTGCTGTCCGGCGAAGCCGAAAACCGCAAAGCCATGCGCGCCCTGCGCGATATTCAGATGAATCTGGACAACTGGCACGACGCTCTGGAATTACAGAAGAAAATCATCAGGATCACGTCCGGCCCCAAGGCGGAGACCGAAAAAAACGATTCTGTTGCAACTGCGTTACGAAGTCGCCCGGGTCAACCTGGAAAAGGGCGCGTTTGAAGCGGCCATCGATACCTGTCGCGATATCATCAAGAAGGATTCCTCCTTTACCCCCGCCCGGGTGACGCTCGGTGACGCCTATGCCCGGTCCGGCCGGTCGGCCGATGCCGTCAAGATCTATCAGGACGGCTACAAGGCATTGAAAAAGAGCGTATTTCTGGCCCGGCTCGAAGACCATTACATCAATGCGGAAGAGCCCGCGGCCCTGCTGGCGTTCTACCGGACCCAGATGGAGTCCGACCCGCAGGATCTGCTGCTCAAGCTCTATCTCGGCCGCCTGTGTCTGCGCCTGGAAATGGTCGACGAGGCCATGCAGCACTTGAGCGATCTGGAAACCAGTAATATCGATTTCACCAAGTTGCACCTGTTGCTGGCCGAAGCTCAGCGGCGGCGCAACCATATCGAAGAAGCGGTTGCGGAGTACCAGAAGGCTCTGGGCATCGATCATCATTTGCGCCTGGGTTTTATCTGTGAAAACTGTCATGCCAAATTTTCCGAATGGCACAGCCGTTGTCCGCAGTGCAAGACCTGGGATTCGCTGGCTTTGCCGGAACGGAAACAGATCCGGGACGCCAAATTGGAACCGCCGAAAATGATTCCGCATGGCGCGCGGGAGGAATAGCATCATGACCGCCGGACCTGTCGCACTGGTCATTCTGGATGGCTGGGGAATCCGCGAAAGCTGCGAAAACAACGCCGTTTGCCAGGCCGCAACCCCGGTTCTCGACCGGTTGCAACAAAACTGGCCGAGCAGCCGTCTCGGAACCTCCGGTCGCTCTGTCGGTCTGCCCGACGGGCAGATGGGCAATTCGGAAGTCGGACATTTGAATATCGGGGCGGGACGCATCGTTTACCAGGACTTGACGCGCATCAGCCTGGCGATCGAAGACGGTTCGTTTTTCGACAACCAGGCGCTGAACAGAGTCTGTGAGCGTTTGCTCGATGCCGACGGCAAGTTGCACCTGCTCGGACTGCTGTCCGACGGCGGCGTCCATTCCCATAACTCTCACCTCTACGCCCTGGTCCGCCTGGCGCAAAAAATCGGCGTCAAGGACGTCTGTATCCATGCCTTTCTCGACGGGCGCGATACGCCGCCGCAGAGCGGAGTCGCTTATCTGCAGCAATTGGAGGAGGAACTGGCGCGGATCGGTCTCGGCCGCGTGGTGACGGTGACCGGGCGTTATTGGGCCATGGATCGCGACAATCGCTGGGGACGGATCGAGCGAGCTTATCTGGCGTTGACCGAGGGCAAGGGCCATCAGGCCGAGACTGCTGCGCAAGCGATTGCCGCGGCTTATGCGGCCGGGCAGACCGATGAATTCGTCGAGCCCTGGGTGATCGGCCGTCCGGGGACCATCGACGACGGCGACGGCGTTATCTTTTTTAACTTTCGCGCCGACCGGGCCCGGGAAATAACGCGCGCTTTGACCCGGCCCGACTTTACCGGCTTCAGGCGCGGGAAAACCCCGCAATTGGTCGATTTCGTCTGCCTGACGGAATACGATGAGACCTTTGATTTACCTGTGGCGTTTCCGCCCGAATCCTATCCGGATATCCTGGCCGAAGTCGTTTCCAGGGCCGGCATGAGACAGTTGCGCATCGCGGAGACGGAGAAATACGCCCATGTCACTTTTTTCTTCAACGGCGGGGTTGAAAAAGCCTGGCCCGGAGAAGACCGGGTCCTGATCCCGTCGCCGCAGGATGTGGCCACTTACGATCAGAAGCCGGCCATGAGTGCGGTTGAAGTGACGGATGAAGTGGTCAAACGCATCGCCGAAGAACAATATCAGTTGATTATCCTCAATTTTGCCAACTGCGATATGGTGGGCCATACAGGGGTTCTGGCTGCAGCGGTTGAGGCGGTTGAAACCGTCGACGGCTGCCTGGGGCGGGTTGTCGAAGCCGTTGTCGCCGCCGGCGGCGCGCTGCTGATCACGGCGGATCACGGCAATGCCGAGCAAATGGCGGATGAAGACGGCCGCCCGCATACCGCGCATACCAGTAACCCCGTGCGCTTGATTTTCGTCGATGCCGGGCACCGAAGCCTGCAACTGCGCGACGGTATTCTGGCCGATCTCGCTCCCACCATCCTGCAGTTGCTGAACCTCGAGCAACCGGCGGCGATGACCGGACACAGCCTGCTGCAAGGCTGACGCGGCAGGAACGGGGATGGGGGGACTGACACCATTGCTGCGGCCGGCCGCGCGGCTGTTTCAAACCCTGTTCCCTCCCGCCTGTCCGCTCTGCCTGAAGACTTTACCCCTGAGACATGATGAAGAGTTCTGTCCTTCCTGCCGGGCGGATTTCCACCCCTTACCGTCCGCCCGCTGTCCGCTTTGCGCCCTGCCCTATGCGGGAACGGAAAACAGCGAGCATCTGTGTGGACGCTGTTCCGTCGCGCAACCGGCGTTCAGCCGGGTATTCGCTGCCGGGCTCTACGCGGGCGGGTTGCGTCGGGCGGTTCACCAGTTCAAGTTCAATCGCCGGGTTGCCCTGGACCGGCCGTTGGCCCGCCTGCTGTTTCAGGCCCTGCCGGCCGGGATGGAGATTGACCTGGTTATCCCGGTACCGCTTCACCTCAAACGTTTGCGGCAGCGGCATTACAACCAGGCCCAACTGCTGGCTGAAGAAGTGGCGAAATTCGGGGGCTGGTCCCTAGACAAAGAGCTGCTGCTGAAGATCCGGGCGACGGAAGACCAGCACAATCTGTCGGCGCGGCAGCGCGAAACCAACCTGCGCGGGGTGTTTCAACTGCAACGGCGCCTGGCGGGAGAACATGTTTTGCTGATCGACGACGTCATGACCACCGGGGCGACGGTTGCGGCATGCGCCCAGATCCTGATGGCGGGCGGAGCGGAACGGGTTTCGGTTGCCGTATTGGCCCGGGCGGCTTGAACCGGCGGTTTTTCAGTCCTCTCGTTGCGGCGGCACAGATTCGGCTTCCAGGCTTGTTTTTCGGATCGCGCCGGGGGTGTGTTATAGTTACGGTAGTTTCTCCGGCCGAGCGGTGAGTGGTGCGTCCGGCATCTCGCTGCGACGGCATCTGATTCAGATAATGTGTCATTCCCGAGGAGATCCCGTGGAATCGAATCTGCATCGCTTACTGGCCGACTATCCCCTCGATACCCTGCTGCAAACCATCCCTACCGGGTTGCTTCTGGTCGATGCCGATAGAACCATTGTTTATTGGAACGCCGAAGCGGAACGTATCACCGGATATTCGGCAACCGAGGTTATCGGACGCCACTGTTCGTTTCTGGGGTGCACCCCCTGCGACCAGGAATGTGATCTTTTCGCGGAGTCCGTGGTCAAGCCGGCTATCGGGTTGATTTGTACCCTGCGCCACAAAGACGGTCGCAGGATTACGACCACGAAGAATCTCGATTTGCTGCGCGGAAAAGCGGGGCGTGTCATTGGCGGCATAGAAGCGTTTGTCGATATTTCGCGGCTCAAGGAACTGGAAAATAACCTCAGGTCCGCGGTTGAGAAACAAACCCGGGAACTGGAGCTTGAAAAGGCCGGCCTGCGGGCGGTTCTCGACGGCATGATTGATCCCGCCTATATTTGCGACCGCAACCATCAGCTCACTTTCGCCAATCGGGCCATGCAGGAGGTCGTCGGGAAGGCGGCCGGCGCCAAGTGCCATAACGCGATCTATCACCTGGACCGGGTCTGTGAAGAGTGTCCGTTGCAGAGAGTTCTGGCCGGGGAAATCGTCCGCGAGGAACGGGCGTTGGACGAGTCGGGGAAAATCTATGAAATCATTCACACGCCTTATCCGTTGGCTCGTAATCCGACCCATAAACTGGGGGTTTGCCGCGACATCACCGAGCGTCTGGAAGTACGGCGCAGGTTGCAGCAGGCCAATCGCGAACTGGATGCTTTCGTCTCAACGGTTTCCCATGATTTGCGTTCTCCGTTGACGCCTCTCATCGGCTTTGCCGATTTGCTTGAAGAACGTTACGGCGCCGGGCTGGATGCCATCGGCCGTGAATGTATCCGTGAGATCAAAAAGACCGCGGAAAAAATGAAAGCCTTGCTGGAAGACCTGCTTTCCCTGTCGCGGGTGGGGCAATTGAAGGATCCGGCCGTCCCGCAGGATGCGACTTCCATCGCCGAGGACGTGCTGCTGGAATTGGCCGACAAGGTGGTTGAGCATCAAGCGCAGATCAAAATATCTGCGCTGCCGGAAATCAGAATACCCGAGCCTTTGTTGGCCGACATGTTCAGGAATCTGCTGGCCAACGCGCTCAAGTATGCAGCCGGGCAGGATCCGCGGATTGAGGTTTCCGGGCGCAAATTTTCCAATCGCGTGCGCTACAGTGTCGTCGATCACGGACCCGGTATCGATGCGCATGATCGGGAGCGGATTTTCGAGCCGTTCCAGCGGGGCAACGGGATGCAGAAAACCCCCGGGACCGGGATCGGTTTGGCCACCGTCGCCAAAATTGCGCGGGTTTACGGCGGCAATGCCTGGGTTGAGGAAACACCGGGGGGAGGGGCGACCTTTCTGGTCGATTTTCCGGTGGCGAGAAAAAGTTAGGAAAAACCGCTGCAGCGGCCTGCCAGAGTTTGACTTATTCTATAACACAGTTATATTCTAGCCTTCACATCGTGTTTCATCACTCACCAATGACCGAAAGGGAGGCGTACATGAAAGAAAACAATCGTCGTGATTTCCTCAAAAAAGCAACCGCGGCGACGGCAGTGGCTGCAACTGCGACAACGATTGGTGCTCCGGCTATTGTCAAAGCGGAAAAAACCTACAACTGGAGAATGGTCACCACCTGGCCGCCGCACTTTCCGATTCTGGGCGAAGGGGCCGATAAACTGGCTGAACTGATCGGGATCATGTCCGGTGGGCGGCTGAAAGTTCAGGTCTACGGCGGGGGAGAACTGGTCCCGCCGCTGCAGGCGTTTGACGCCGTCAGCCAGGGCATGGTTGAAATGGGGCATGGCGCCGGCTATTACTGGGCCGGGAAAGCACCGGCCGCCCAATTTTTTGCGGCCGTTCCTTTCGGTTTGAATGCTCAGGGGATGAATGCCTGGATTTACAGCGGCGGCGGTTTGGAGCTGTGGGAAGAACTCTACCGCCCGTTCAACCTGGTGCCGATGCCGGGCGGCAATACCGGAGTCCAGATGGGGGGGTGGTTCAACCGTGAAATCAAGAGTGTCGATGATTTCAAGGGGTTGAAAATGCGGATCCCGGGGCTCGGCGGTAAGGTGCTGGCCAAGGCTGGCGGGACGGCGGTTCTCTCTGCGGGCGGTGAAATCTATACCAACCTGGAGCGCGGCGTTATCGACGCCACCGAATGGGTCGGTCCCTATAACGATTACAAGATGGGTTTCTATAAAGTCGCCAAATACTACTATGCCCGCGGTTGGCACGAGCCGGGAACCGTCCTTGAATGTTTCGTCAACAAAAATGCGTTTGAGGCTTTACCCAAGGATTTGCAGGCCATTGTGAAGCAGGCGGCCATGGCGGCCAACATGTGGACGTTGTGCGAGTCGGAAGCCAAGAACAACTTCTATCTCGAGAAAATGATCAAGGAAGAGGGCGTCCAGCTCAAGTACTTCCCTGATGACGTCATCAAGCAACTCCGGACCTATGCGGTCGAGGTGCTGGAAGATATCGCCGCGAAAGATCCGATGAGCAACAAGGTTTATGCCAGTTTCAAGCAATTCCACGAGAACTACCAGCGCTGGGGCAAGGTGTCCGAGGCCGCCTACTACTCACTGTTCGATTGACCCTGGAAGATTGAGCGAGGGGAATGGAAAGGCCCGCTGCATGCGGGCCTTTTTTTGTGGGGCACAATCTTCTGCCGGCGAGCGGTCGAACCGGATTGCGCTCGCCGCCTTCCGGGAGGAGTTAATGCCCGGACATGTACCGGGGCAGCCAGGTGACGGCCTCGGGCCAGAACACGACGATCAATACGCAGACCAGCTGAATGATGATGAAGGGAACGATGCCGCGATAGATATGCATGGTGGTGATGCCGGGCGGCGCGACGCCCTTGAGGTAGAACAGGCTGAAGCCGAAGGGCGGCGTCAGGAACGAGGTCTGCAGATTCAAAGCGATGAGGATGCCGACCCACAACAGGTCGACGCCCATGTGCTGGAAGATCGGGGCAACCACGGGAACGATGATGAAGGTGATTTCAATGAAGTCGATGAAGAAACCGGCAACGAAGATCACCAGCATGACGATGATCAGAAAATGATGGGCACTGAGCCCGGCGTCCATGATCAGTCCGGTGATATAATGATCGCCGCCCATGCCGCGGAAAACCAGCCCGAAGGCCGTGGCGCCGACCAGTAGAATAAACACCATGCAGGTCAGGGTGGTGGTGCCGCGCATGACTTCGCGCAGGGTCTGCAGGTTGAACTTTCTTTGCCAGACGGTCAGCAGGGTGGCCCCGGCGGCGCCGACCGCCGCGGCTTCCGTAGGCGAGGCGATGCCGGCGAATATTGATCCGAGAACCGCCAGGATCAGGAAAAAGGGCAACAGAAAGGCGCGGATGATACGGCGATACATGCCCGATTCCCTGAAGTCGGCAAGTTCGTCCGCGGGCATGGCCGGTGCGGATTCAGGGTTGAAGGCGGCGACGATAATGATCCAGATAACGTACAGGCCGACCAGGACCAGACCGGGGATGACGGCGCCGATGAACATGTCGCCGATGGAGATGTTAAGGACGCTGCCGAGCAGAACCAGGACGATGCTGGGCGGGATGATCTGCCCCAAGGTGCCGGCGGCGCAGATGGTTCCCGTTGACAATTGCGGGGAGTAACCGCGTTTGATCATTGTCGGCAACGACAGTAAGCCCATGGTGACGACGGTCGCGCCGACGATGCCGGTCGAGGCCGCAAGAACCGCGCCCACCACGACAACGGAAATAGCCAGGCCGCCGCGCAGTTTGCCGAAGAGCATGGCCATGGTTTCCAGCAGCTCTTCAGCCAGACCCGATTTTTCCAGCATCAATCCCATATAGACGAACAGGGGGACGGCAATCAGCACGTAGTTGGTCATGGTTCCCCAGATGCGCAGGGGAAGCAGCTGAAAAAAATTCAGACCGAAAGTGAAATAACCGAAAATCAGGGACACGCCGCCCAGGGTAAAGGCGACGGGAAAGCCGATCAGCAGCGCCGCAAAAACCACTCCGAACAGAACGATGGACATATATTCAGGCATCTTGTCGCTCCATTTCCCGGGTTTTTTTTGCGTCGGCTTCATCCAGCGGTCGGCCGATGATCGTACAGAAAGAACGTAGGGCCAGTGATACGCCCTGGAGCAGGACGAGACTGAAACCCAGCGGAATCATCGCTTTCAGGGCATAACGGCCGGGCAGTCCGCCGGGGTCGGGACTGGTTTCCTTGATGGCCCAGCTCATGGCGATGAACCCTTTGCTGGTCCAGATGATCAGCACCGCGAAAGGGATGAGGAAAACCAGGCAGCCGATCAGATTCACCCAGGCCTGCCCGCGCGGCGACATCAGCGTGTAGAAAACATCAACCCGGACATGGCTGTCGACCTTCAGCGTATAAGCCGCCGCGATCAGAAACAGGACGGCAAAAATATGCCATTCGAGTTCCTGGACCCCGACACTGCTTTTACGCAAAAAATACCGGGTGAAGACATCGTAACAGACCACCAGAACCAGCCCGGTACTCAACCAGGCCGTCCAGTTGCCCACTTTTTCATTCAACCCGTCGAGCAGACGGATAAACCAGTATATGCCTTTCATCTGTGCCTCCGATGAGGGGTGACAAACGAACCGAAACAATCGGGAAGGGGTTATACTGTGTCAACTGCCGTTTTGAGTCAACGATTAACTCATTGTTTTATATGGATTATTGTGAAAACTTGCGATTTGTACAGTCACTGTGAAATTATCCCAGAACTCGCAGACCGCGGGGCGTATCGATGTCCGCCTGCAGACGGATTTCAGTGCTGTTTTCCAGCCTGAGAAAGTTTTCCATACCGAGTTGCCGTAACAGTGAGCTGCTGCTTTCCGGATTGTCGACGCCGGCTGTGAGGGAATGCAATCGGCAGCCGCGATCAGGCAGAGCGTCGGCGGGATGAGTGGAAGTGTGCCAGTGAATCAGTGAGGGAAGGATGCCGTTGCCGGGCAGGGACCCGTCTTCCGGGACGGTAATCGTCCAGTTGAACGGGCCTCTCGATAAGGTCAGGGCGGGCCCGAACCGGCCGGTGTCGTTGGCGTCGGCTGCGGCCGCCGGAGAAGATCTGCGCATCACCCAGTGGATCAGGGCCGGTCCCTGTCGCAAACGTTGCTGCAGCCGGGGAGAGTCGAGGGCAAACCAGCGTGCCCGCCGGGGAGAGGGCAGTGTCGGATCGATGGCGATCACTTCCAGATAACAGCGCGGGCCGAGATGCAACAGGGCGTTATGCGTGCCCATGTCGCGATGTTGGCCCCCGGGTTGCAGGGGAACCTGCAGGTGTTGCTCGACGTAGTCGATCCCGGCGTCCAGTGTGGTCGCCGCAACGACCAGATGATCCACGGTAAAGAGGGGCTCAACGGGATGGCTCATCGCAACCTGCCTGCCGGGTTTCCGGCGCTTGAACGGGACGGACAACAATGCGGAGTCGCTTTGCGGCCGTGCTGAAAAAGCAAAATCCCCGTCCGTTGAGACGGGGATTTCACAAATCGCCGACAGCCGGCACAAACATCCGGCCGTTCAGTTTCCGGCGCCCGTATTATTCGCGGACGTAGGTATCGATATCCGTTTCGTGCACCATGCCCATCAGGCGGGCGTACTCGGACTCGATCAGGGCATAATGGTTTTCGGTCGACTTGGCATTTTCCTCAAAGACGGCGCGAACTTCCGGATCCTCGATTTTTCCCGCCATGGCCCGCAGACTTTCCGCCAGGCGCTGTTCTTTTTCCATGGCCAGTTCCATGGCTTTGCGGTCGTCGAATTTTTCCAGCAGGGCCTTGTCCAGGTCGGAGAGCCATTCGCTTGCTTTTTCGGGGGGCGCTTCGATGAATTCTTCAAACGGAGGCAACAGGTCTTCACACAGGCACTTATCGAAAAAGTGCTTGGCATGCTCGCGTTCTTCGCGCGCCAGCAGTTCGAAAGTGGCAATGGCCTCTTTGTTGTTCATATGTTTGCTGGCGATCTCGTAAAAGTTCATGGCGTTTTTTTCCGTCTGGACCGAACTGGCCAGGGCTTTTTTGACTTCAGTCTCGTTCAGCATTGGATGATCCTCCTTTTTCTTGGTGATTAAAAAGTCAACTGCATTTATGCGGCGTCCAGCGGGACAAAAGCGCGTTTGGACAATTCCTGATCGATCATCATCAGTCCCCGTCCGTCATCCCGGACCCGCTTCAACTTGGCAATGATATGGCTGACGCTGGCTTCCTCTTCGACCTGTTCGGTGACGAACCACTGTAGAAAAATCTGCGCCGCATGATTTTTTTCTTCCTGCGCCAGATTCATCAAGTTGTTGATTCGTGCGGTGACGCTCTGTTCATGCTCCAGAGACACTTCGAACGCTTCCAGCGGCGAACCGTATGCGTTTCGTGGTGCGTCCATGCTTTTCAGCTCCACGCGGGCGCCGGCTTCACAGACGAATTGAAACATTTTTTCGGCATGGGCCATCTCTTCCTGAAACTGAACATCCATCCAGTTGGCCATGCCGGGAAGATCCTCGTCTTCAAAATAAGCCTGCATCGCTTTATAAATGAACGCGGAAAAGTATTCGTATTGAATCTGATCGTTAATCGCATCGACAAGTTTAGAACTGAGCATTTCCCATCTCCTTGAAGTGAAATTCCTTTTCAATCGTAGCCGTATTTGAAAAGTATACTGAAAAATGCTCCCCGCTGCAAAGAAAGCTGGGGCATGATAACAGAAACCGATGCTTCATATCACTAAAAATCACGGGGTTGCCGTTTCGCACCAGGGGCGGTTTACGGAACCCTGCCGGGACGCCGCGATCGGGGCTGCCGCGCGGCCATGCCGGGCAAGAACGGCAGCGACGACAGCTCGACTCCGCAGCGCGTGTATGTCATTGAGGTTGTTGGACCTGCTCACTCATTCGGGCGGCAGTTGAGGCTTGGGCCGGGGCAACGTTGACATTGTTTTGCCCCGGACAGCGCCGACAGTTGCCAAAGCGTCCACCCTGAGCTATTCTCGTGAAGCTTTTGTGGTGTCGGCGATCAGAGCGGGAACGGTTTTTCCGCTTTGACAGTTGACCCGGTACCCTGCAACGGACACGCGGACGAGTCGATCGAGCATGAAAATAATTTCGACGGATTTCATTAAAAGCGCAACCAAACCCGCACAATATCCATTGTCCGGCTATGCTGAAGTCGCCTTTGCCGGACGCAGCAATGTCGGGAAAAGTTCCTTGATCAATGTGCTGGTCAATCGCAAAAAACTGGTGCGGACCTCTTCGACGCCGGGCCGGACGCAGCTGATCAATTTTTTTTCCGTGAACCGCTGTTTCCATCTTGTCGATCTGCCCGGTTACGGGTTCGCCAAGGTACCTCTGGCGGTAAAAAAGGCCTGGGGGCCGATGATAAGAACTTATCTCGAATTACGGGACACGTTAAAGGGTGTGGTTTTCATCCTGGATATTCGACGGCTACCGGGTGCCGAAGATCTTCAGCTGCTCGATTGGCTGGAAGAATTCGGGATCCCGACGATACCGGTCGTGACGAAGATCGACAAAGTCAATCGCGGGCAGCGACAGCAGCGGATCGCGCAGATCGCCGCGGCGACCGGGCTGCCGGCCGATGCCTTCAGTCTCTTTTCCGCCGCCAGTCGCGAGGGGCGGGAAGATATCTGGGAACGTATCGAACAGGCGTTGGGGATGGATTTGAATTAAGCATCAGCGCTGTGCTGCTGAAGCTTCGGCTCGAATTGTCTGCAGGGCCAAAGGATTGGTGATGAAAGCAACGCGTCTTCATTTATTACGTCACGGGCAGGTCGAAGGGTTTGAGGCCAAACGCTATAACGGCCAGGGAAACACGCCCCTGACCACTCTCGGGCGCCAACAGTCGGCGGCTTTTGCCGGTCGCTTCCAGCACCGGCAATTGACCGCCATTTATTCCAGCGACCTGCTGCGTTGCCGGGCTGCCGCGGATCAGATTGCCCTGCTGCAGGCGGTCAGGCCGATTTATCGCCGGGAACTGCGTGAATTGCATATCGGCGACTGGGAAGGCCGGGAGTGGGAGGAATTACAGCGCTGCTATCCGGAGTTGTGGCAGGCCCGTTTGGATGATATTGTCAATGTGGCGCCGCCCGCGGGCGAGAACCTGCTGGAAATGGCGCAACGCGTGCGGCCGGTCATCAGGGAAATCGTCGCGGCTCACGCCGGCGGAGAAATCGTTGTCGTCGCGCACGGCGGGGTCAACCGGGTGGTGCTGCTGGATGCCATCGGCGCGCCGCTTGAACGGCTGTTTCACATCGAGCAGGATTACGGCTGCCACAATATTATCGATTATTTTACCGACGGGATCGCCGTGGTGAAAAAACTGAACGGCTGACCGCCGCAGGGAAAAACGTTTCAAGCTCAAACAATGACGGGGAGAGCAAGCATGAAGTCGATTCACGTTATCGGTGCCGGGATCGCGGGGCAGGAAGGTTTCACGCCGCAAGCGCTGGAATTGATCAGGCAGAGCAATATTCTGTTCGGCGCGGAGCGCTTGTTGGCCTTGTTTCCCGATTACCCGGGGGAAAAGTTCGCCATCGACGATCGGAATCCGGGAGCCATGATCAGCGCCCTGCAGGAACCCCGGCTGCGGGCGGTTGTCCTGGCCTCCGGGGATCCGCTGTTTTTCGGGGTCGGACGGTACCTGCTGCGCAACCTGCCGGAAGACCTGATCGAATTTCTGCCCAACGTGACCTCGGTGCAGTATGCTTTCGCCAAAATACGCGAACCCTGGGACGATGCGGTTTTCGTTTCGGTGCATGGACGGGAATTGAAAGATGTCGTCGATCGTATCGTCGCCAACGACAAGGCGGCGGTTCTGACCGATGAAGTCAACACCCCGGCCATGATCGGGCACGAACTGCTCAGTCGCCGGCGCAGCGGCTACAAGGCCTACCTGTGCGAGAACCTGGGGACCGCGGATGAAAAAATCCGGATCACCGATGTCAAAGGTTTGCTGGACCTTGAAGCGGCGTCCCTCAATGTCCTGCTGCTGATCAAAGAATACGAGGACGACGCCCAGCAGTATGTTCCGACCCTCGGCATCCCCGACGATGAATTTGTCAGCATCAAAAAATTGATGACCCGGGAGGAGGTGCGGGTCGTGACCTTGGCGAAATTGAAGTTGCGCCACGATATGTGCTTCTGGGATGTCGGCGCCGGTTCCGGATCGATCTGTATCGAAGCCGACCAACTGTTGCCGAACGGACGTATTTTCGCCATTGAACGCAATCAGGAAAGTTGCCGTTTCATCAAGGAAAACCTGGAGAAATTCAATACCCGCAACGTCATGCTGATCGAAGGGGACGCCCCCGCCTGCCTGGAGGAACTCCCCGACCCGGACCGGGTTTTTATCGGCGGCAGCGGCGGTCGTCTGTGGGAGATTCTCGATGCCGCCGACCAGCGTCTGGCCAGCGGCGGCCGGATCGTTCTTAATGCCATCACCCTCGATACCCTGACGGCGGCCAACGAGTTTTTCGGCAACGCCGGTTATCAGGTCGAAGTCGTTACCGTCAATATCGCCCGGACCCGGCCGCACTCGAACTATAAAATGTTCGAGGCTTACGACCCGGTCTACATTCTGACCGCGGTCAAGGAGTAACGCTTCAGCTGTTCTTTCGCAGCAGTTCCTTCTGCCGGCGGGTGTCGAGCACCATGGTCCGGTCCAGATCGACGGATGAGAGCGCGGGCTGCTCCCGATAGTGAAAGATCAGGCTGTGTTTGCCGATGATCACCTCGTCGCCGTCGATAATTTCATACTTGCCGACCTTTTTTTCATTCACAAAGGTGCCGTTGGTACTGTTCAGGTCCTCGATGAAGTAGGCGTCCATGACTTTTTTGATCAGCGCGTGGCGGCCGGAGACGGCCAGATTGTCGATACGGATGTCGTTTTTGGCGTGGCGGCCGATGCTGATTTGTTCGTTTTCGGTTTCGTAGGTCGCGATCTTTCTGCCCTGATAATTCAATTCGATGTGCAACATGCATGATCTCCTTTTCATTTGTTGTCCGGATCGGTTCGGTCAAGCGCCGTGACGTCGACGACTACGGCGGTGATGTTATCGTGTCCGCCCGCAGCCAGGGCCTGTTCGATCAGCTCTCGGCAGACCCGGACGACGGGTTGAGTACCTTTCAGGATGGAATCGATTTCAGCATCGCCGAGCATATCGCTCAGGCCGTCGCTGCACAGCAGCAGACGGTCTCCCGCTTCGAGGTCAAATTCCTTCCGGCAGATATGCAGCTCGGTGTTCAGCCCGATGGCCTGCAACAGGACATGGCCCAGCCTTGAGTTCTCCGGCCCCGCGGTTGCAAGCCCCCGGCGGATCTGTTCGGCCAGCAGGGAATGATCTTCGGTCAACTGGCGCATTTCAGTCTGCCGCCGGAGATAGATCCGGCTGTCGCCGACGTGGGCAAGATAGCCGCGGCCTTGCTGCAGCCGCAGAACACTCAGGGTGGTCCCCATGCCGCGCCAGCGGGCGGTTTCCCGCGCGGCGCGTGCGACAGCGAGATGGGCCTGCCCGAGGGCGGAACAAAGTTGTTCGAGCGGGTGAGCGCGCTCGATGACGGTGCAGATTTCCCGCACGACGTCGATCGCCATGCGGCTGGCGATCTCGCCCGCGGCGTGGCCGCCCATACCGTCGGCAACGGCGAACAGGCCCCCGGCGGCTTCCGCTGCGTAGGAATCTTCGTTGTTGCCGCGTTTCAGGCCGATGTGGCTGTGCGCACAAAATTCCAGTTTCATGATCGTTTCAGCTCGGACGAGACGGCCGCCAGTTCCCGGGCGACGATAGCGGCGGATCGGTAGCGTCGCGTCAGTGTTTTCTGCAGCAATTTGGCGACGATGCGGTAACAATCCGGCGGCAGTCCGGGACTGACGCTTTTCAGCGGCGGATATTTCGCCAGGGAAATATTATACATCAGGGTGGTCAGGTCATTGCCCTGAAAAGGCTTTTTCCCGCTGAACAGCTCGTAGAGCAGCACACCGAGGGAAAACAGGTCGGAACGGCCGTCGATTTTCTTGCCGCCGATCTGTTCCGGGGACATGTAGCTCGGCGTGCCGAGGATGATGCCGCTGTCGGTGTGGGTATGATCGACGACCCGGGCAATACCGAAATCCACGACTTTGATCCGTCCGTCCGGCTGCAGAATGATATTGGCCGGCTTGATGTCGCGATGCACAACCCCATGCCGGTGGGCATAATCGAGAGCCGCGGCAATCTGCCCGCCGATATCGACAACTTGAGCTGTGGGCAGCCGGGCGGCGACGGTGCAGAAACGGCTCAGGTCCTGCCCTTCCAGCAATTCCATGGCCAGATACGCCAGACCGTTGTCTTCACCGATGTCGTAGATGGTCACGATATGCGCATGATTGAGAGCCCCTGCCGCTTCGGCTTCGCGGAAGAAACGTTTTTTGGTGGTCTCCAGTTTTTCCGGTTCGATATGTGCGTAGTCGAGGGTCTTGATGGCGACCCGGCGATTGATTTTCGGATCGACGCCCCGGTACAGCACCCCCATTGCTCCCTGTCCCAATTCCTGTTCGATCCGGTAACGTCCCAGGGTCGGTTTTTCTTTACCGGCGGCGATCAGTGTTGTTTGCCGGGCATTGTCACCGGGAGTTGAATGATTCTGCTCCCGCAGCTGGGCCAGGCGGGTTTTCGTGTCGCGGAAGCGGCCGTAACCGAGCAGGTGCTGATAGATCGAAACCGCACTGTCCGGCAGGCGCTTGCGTTCAAATTCCAGCCCCAGGTGGTACAGGGTTTCCTTGTCCGCTTTTTTTTCCGCCGTCAGGGACAAACCTCTCTCCAGGGCAAGATCGTAGAGACCCTGTTCCTTGAAGCGTTGCAGGAGCAGGCGGTTATGGGCCTGGGCGAGGGATTTATCCCGCTGGTAGAGGTTATGGGCCTGGGTGAAGGAAAAGCTGACGAGGCAGAACAGCAGCAGCGGCATGAACTTCAACTGAATACCGAAGACCAGCAGGCTTCCGGCAACCAGGATTCCCCAGGTCAAAAGTGAGGTCAGGGTGATGGCCGCGGCCGCGCGGCCGGAAAGTTTCGGCATGAGCAGTGCGAACAGGAGCGCGAGGTTGAGAATTACGCCCGCTTCAACCAGCCAGCCCCAGTGCGGGCGTTGCACGGCCGTACCGTTCAGCAGAGTGGACGCGGCCAGCGCGGCCAGTTCGCTGGTGCTTAAAAAACCGTGACCGGCAACCAGATGACGGTCGCCGAATGCGGCGCCCGGACCCAGCAGAACATGCCGGTTTTTCAACTGTCGGCCGGGAATCCGGTGCTCGAGCAGTTCCGCCGCCGAAAACTTTACGTATGCCCGGTGAGCGGGATTCAGGTCCAGGGCCAGTCGGTAGTTCCGGAATACGGGGATCGCCGTCCGGTCGGCCCGGATAGACCCGCTCAGCTCTCCGGGAATCAGCTCCAGCTGCTTGAGATCAATCCGCAGTTGCCGCAGCAACAGGGTTAACGGCAGGGCCGGCAGCAGTTTTTCTTCAACCTCCAGGAACAGCGCCAGGTGACGGATTTTGCCGTCACTGTCGGGGGTGAAGATCAGGTGTCCTTCAGGCCTGAGATCGTCCGGATACGGGGGCGGCCGGAAGGCGTCGTTCCAGCTCCATCCGGCCAGCGGATTCCGGCAATTGAGGAGAAGGGCGCGTGGCGGCGGCAACGGCACGGGAGAGGGCAGCGCCGGGGGAACGATTTTTTGTGTCTCGCCGGCACGTGTTGCGGGCGCATGCAGCGAATCTGCCGGGGGGGCGAGCAGGGTGATCGACTGGGCTCCCAGACGGCGGAGTTCGGCAAGCACCGGCTCGGGGAACGGAGAGCGGGTGCCGCGAGCGGATGCTGTCGATGTTTCCGTGGCAATGAGAACGACGGGATCGGGCTTTTGCACCCGGCGATATTGCTGCAGGCGGTCGCTGAACGGATATTCCAGCTTCGCCAATAGTGGAAGATCGACCAGCGCTGCGGCGATCAGCACCAGCGCCGGCAACAGGTTCAGAGCCCAGGGAGATATGAACAATCGTTTCAGATAACGCATAAGCGGGAATCTACAGGGTGAAATTAAGTCATAATAAGAAAATATTGCAAAAAATGGGATGATTTTAATTTTTAAACGGTTAATTGTTCAAAGTCATTCCGATTTTCTTTCTTTCGGCAATGATTTAGATGGGGATTTCATGGTAAAAAGACGATCCTATTGTTTTTATCGCCGTGAGTCCGCATGTCCTTTTTGCCCTGGAAAGAGCACAGGAAACCATTGATGCTGGCGCCGATGCAGGGGTTGACCAACGCCGCCCTGCGCGCCTGTTATATGGAACGCTATCAGCCGGATGTGGTGTTCAGCGAATTCGTTCGGGTCCAGGAACGTTCGCGTAAACGCATCGTTCGAGCCGATCTGCGCGACATAACCGGCCATCATGCAAGGACACCCCTGGTGGTCCAGTTGATCGGCCGCGATCCCGGGGCGCTGGCTGATGCCGCCCGGAAGATTCAGGACACCGGTTGCCGGCATGTCAATCTGAACTTGGGTTGCCCTTACGGGCGCATGACCACCGGGGCCACAGGAGGGGAATTGCTCAACGAACCCGCCCTGCTGCCGGCTCTGCTGACAGCCTTGCGTAAAGCGGTCAGCGGCAGTTTTTCGGTAAAATGCCGGGCCGGTTATCGCAATCCCCGGCAGATCTTTAAGCTGTTGCCGCTTTTTGCCGATCATGGCGTCGATTTTCTGGTTTTGCACCCGCGTACGGTCGTGCAGAAATATGCCGGGAGCGCCGATCATGACCTGACTTGCGCGGTGGCCGCCCATAGCCGCATGCCGGTGATCGCCAACGGCGATCTGAACCGGGCCGAAAACGGACGTAAACTCATGGCCGACCCGGGGATCGCCGGACTGATGCTCGGGCGCGGCGCCTTGGCCGATCCGCTGCTGTTTCAACGTCTGCGCGGTGATGTTTCCGCCGCCCCGGAAGAACCGGCGCTGCGCAAGGAACTGGCCGGGTTGATGGCCGATCTCATGCCGCGTTATCTGACCAGATTCTGCGGCGAGCGCCAGGCGCTGATGAAACTCAAGGATATTCTGAATTTTGTCGGCGACGAAAGATTACAGCGGGATCTGGGGAAATTGAAGCGCGCGGCCTCGCTGGCGCGCTTTGAGTTTTTACTCGAAAAGAATTTCGCCCCGCCGGAAAGGATCGTTTAGGCTTGTTCTGCTTCCCCGACTGAGATGGAGTCGCAATTGAAGAAACTCATAATTTATATTCTCTGTGTGTTGATCTGTGCGTTTTCGGGCCTGTTCATCTACAAGAAAATGCAGGCTTCGCCGTATGAACAGACTGCGGTGCCGTACATTAAAGAGGTGCTGCCGCTTATTTCGACCTGGCAGCCTGAGTTGCTCGACGATTATATGGCGACGGAAGTGCTGGAGCGGGTTTTGCCGTCGGCGCGGATAAACCTGATGGAGACTTTAAGCCGTATCGGCGAACTGGAAAAGATCGATAAGGTTCAATTCAAATACAAATCGGCGGCGAATGAACTGCCGGATGTCACCCGGCCGGTGGTCACATATCAGCTGGATACGCTCTACAGCAGCGGCGAGGTCAAAGTGACGATCAGTCTGCTCGATAAGGGCGACGGCGCATTCAGCGTTTATCGATTCAATTTTCAGAGTGAAGCCTTAACGCCGTAAGGCAAAAAAGAGTCGGACCGCAGCAAAGCGGGGAGCGGTCGGGCATGGCCGCTCCCCGTCGGGTTTGTTGCGGTGTGACTAGCCGGGCAAGGGGATAACGAAAACCGGGCGGGTGGATTTTTTCAGCACCTTTTCCGCGACACTGCCGAGGAAAACGTGTTCCAGGGGACCCTTGCCGTGGGTGCCCATGACAATGACATCGATGCCCAGGCGGTCGGCGGTTTCCAGGATCTTGACCACGGGATGACCGGTGACCACCGTCGCGCCGGCGAACCGGGCGTAGTCTTCCGGAAAGTCCTGCAGTTCCTGTTTGGTAAAGTCTTCCAGGTTTTGGGTGAGCTCCTTTTTGGCCTTTTCCAGGTTGCTGTGTTCGAATTCCTCAAGCCGGTTTTCCCCCAGGACCGACGACAGATAGCTGCGCATGGAGGAATCGACCTGCGGCAGCACGTGAAGCAGATGAATTTCGGCGTCGTTCTGGCGCGCCAGCATGACTGCATGCTTGAAAGCATGATCCGAGTTCGGGGTAAAATCGGTTGTGACCAGGATTTTTTTATAAAGTGGCAGCATGATGTCACCTCGTCGGGAAAAGGGGTTAGTGGATGGTCGGCATACATTGGAATTATAACTTATTTTTCCCCGAACTTCATAAATAACCGTAACGCACAAGGCGGACAAGCGGCCGCCGGCGACTGTTGATCTGCCGGGGACGTTTTCAAGTGAGATTATGAGCGATTATATTATCAATCCGTCATCGGGCGGACCACGGAGCATGCCGCCGGGGCGGGCGTATCGTAATATTTTCAGCCGCGATGTCCCGGCCCTGCTGCAGCAGGGCGTTGCCATTGTCGATATCCGTCGTGAAGCGGAATGGACGCTGACCGGAACCGTATCCGGAAGTCATCTGTTGACGTTTTTCGATGAAGACGGCCACAGCCGGCCGGAAAGCTGGGTGTCGGAACTGGACCGGCTGGTTCCGCCCGACCGGCCGTTGATCCTTCTCTGTCGTACCGGGCACCGGACGGGTCTGATCTGCGAATATCTGATCGAAACGACCACAAGAACGGACATCTATAATGTTTGTGATGGAATTTTCGGCTGGCTGGCCGGGGGATTGCCGGTGGACAGATATCCCTCTGCTTGAGGTGTTGTTCCCGGTCCGCTCTCTTCACGGTACGGCTATGAAAGGCTAACCAGCTGAAAAACAGAAGAAAATAATTTTTCCCGAATTGACTTTTGGCCGAACGAAGCTATCAATGTAAAGGTCGGCGGTTTCAGACAGGCGGTTTTCGGGAGGACGTGATGGACTATTTCCACGGCGACCGGGTGCGCATTCTGGGCAGACCGGAATGGGGCGCCGGTTATATCCAGGGCGAGAGCAAGAACGGTAAAGTCCGGGTCAGGTTTTCTGAAGCGGGCGGTAAAATCCTTGATCTGCACTATGCGAAGCTGATGAAGGTGGCTTTGCGCGATCCGGAATGGCTGGAACAGCGGGCCAGGGAAATATGGGTTAAAAATCACCAGACCGGCAGGCAATGACTCATTGTCTCCGGGACTTGAACAGGTCGGGAAGTTCGTAACCGAAATAACGCAGGCACATCAGCAGCAGGGTCATGGCCGCGGCTTCGTCCAGATTGCCGATCAACGGAATATTGTCCGGGATCAGTTCGAAGATTCCGGCGGTCGGATTGAGCAAATAGACCAGGGCGAGCAGGCCGAGCAGGAAAACACTTATTTTTTTCATCCTATCATCCCCGAAAAAAACGGCTGGATATTGCCTTCAATCCGCACCGGGAGTTATTATATATGGAAATCAATATATAGAGGAGAATTTTATGAATAATAAAAGATACGCTTTCATCATCATGGTCATGCTGGTCTCCTTGCTGGGTTGTCAGCCGACGACTTTCACCTTTTACAAAGGCGCCAGCGCCGTTGATATGGATGCCGTCAGTTTAACCGCTGCGCGGCAGGGTGTACAGCACTGGCAGGATCTTTATGTCACGGTCGACTATCGTGTCAAACAACAGGGACGGACCTTCGATATCGAAGGAGACCTGACTTTCTCCGATAATCCCAAACTTCTTTACACCCATGTCCGGGATTTGAAGTTGAAAGCGTTTTTTGTGGATAAGGATCTGCGGGTGGTTAAATACCTGGATATCGCCCGCACGCTCAGCACCAATCTCGAAGCCGCGACGGGATTCAGCAAATCGCTGCAGTTGCCTGACGAGGCGGTCGCTCTGACCTTCGGTTACGAGGGCGTCTTCGTCGACAGCGATCCGGAACAGCCGTCTTCGCATTCCGTCTGGAAACTCCCGAAGCGCAGCAGCTGAATATCCCGGCGGGACGCGGGACCGTAATTTGTCCGGTCCCGCGTTGCGCGGTCGTCAGGTTCGGGAGAAGTATTCCGTCAGGCTTTGAATCCCGCCGGCAAACACCCCGTGGACCGTTTCCACGGTCTCGGCTTCGGCGGCGGCGTCAGTCAGATCGAAAAAAGCCGACCATTCCATAAACGTCTGGCCGCCGGCGGTCACCGGCAGGAGCCGGAACGTCGCCAGGTAGTTTTTTAACGGCATCGGCGCTTCCAGGATACTGTAACTGCAGCTGAATTCCTGGTCGGAGAGGGCCAACAGCTTTTCCCGCAACTCTCCTCCGCCGTGGAGGAAGAAATGGCGTACAACTCCCACTCCGGGTTCGCCTTCCAGTTCGCTTGAGGCGATTGCCGGATGCCAGTCCGGCAGCGCATTGAAATCCCTGATTTTTTCCCATACGGCTCCGCGCGGAGCCGCAATCAAGCCGCTTTCGTAAATATAAGGCATAGGTGACCTCCCGGCTGCCGGTGAATTAAAAACTCAATTTTTTGAATTCCTCGATCTGCGCTTTTATCGCCAGCTCGGTCGGCAGGCGTTCCATGCTGCTGGCGCCGTAGAAGCCGTTGATGCCCTCGGTCCGCTGAAGGACGTACTGGGCGTCCTCGGGCATGGCGATCGGCCCGCCGTGGCAGAGCACGATGACATCTTCCCGCACCTCGCGGGCGGCGGCGGCCCAATCCTGGATCAGCTTGATGCAGTCGTCCAGGGTTTTGGAGGTTTTGGCGCCGATCGAGCCTTTGGTGGTCAGTCCCATGTGGGCGACGATGATGTCCGCTCCGGCCGCGGTCATTTTGCGCGCATCATCGGCGCTGAACACGTAGGGGGTGGTCAGCAGGTCGCGCTCATGAGCCCGGCGGATCGCCTCGACTTCCAGGTCGTAACCCATGTTGGTTTCTTCCAGGTTGGCGCGGAACACGCCGTCGATCAGCCCGACCGTCGGGAAATTCTGCACCCCGGCAAAGCCGAGCTGTTCCAGCCGGTCGAAAAATTCGTCCCAGATGACGAACGGGTCGGTGCCGTTGATCCCTGCCAGGACCGGCGTGTTCTTGACCACCGGAATCACTTCGTAGGCCATCTCCGTGACGATCTGGTTGGCGTTGCCGTAGGCCATCAGTCCGGCCAGGGAGCCGCGGCCGGCCATGCGGTAACGTCCCGAGTTATAGATGACGATCAGGTCGATGCCGCCGGCTTCTTCCCATTTGGCGGAGATTCCGGTCCCCGCGCCTCCGCCGATGATCGGTCTTTTCTCTGTGCACATCTGCTGAAATTTGTTGACCAGTTCTTTTCTGTCGAATTTTTTCATGATCAGTCCTTTTTCGTGCTTGAGGTTGGCGGTTCGGGATCAGATGATTTCCCGGAAGGCATTGACCAGAGCCTGCGCAAACCCGGGATCGTTGATATGCATGTCGCACTTGATCAGCTGATGTTCGGTGGTCTGTTCGAAGGTTGTTTCGAGGGCGTCGAACAGCGCCCGGTCCGCTGCCGGGTCATAAAATGGCTGCCCTGCGGCGTCAATCATCGAGACTCCTTGCAAAGGCAGCAGGAAGCGCACTTTGCCCGGGCACTGATTAAGCTTTTCCGCAATCCAGGTTCCCATCCGGCGGTTTTCCTCGGCCGTGGTCCGCATCAGGGTGACCTGAGGGTTATGAACGTAGAGATTGCGGTCGCGATATTGCTCCGGTACCGTTTCCTTGGCCCCGAAATTGACCATATCCAGCGCTCCGACCGAGCCGACATAGGGACGCCCGCTGCGGATCACCGCGCCGAGACGATCTTCGCCGGCGCTCATGACGCCGCCCATGTGCAGATCGCAGACTTCGGTGGTGGAAATGTCGATCACCGCTTTGAGCATACCGGAGTCGAGCAGCTTTTCCATCGACTGGCCGCCGGTGCCCGTGGCGTGAAAGACCAGGCATTCGTACTCGCTCTCGAGCCGGCTGCGCACGGCATCGACGCAGGGCGTGGTGACCCCGAACATGGTCATGCCGAGTGCCGGTTTGATGCCTTCCTGAACGGGAAGGTCGAATTTGACCATGCCGACCATGGCGGTGGCCGCGTTGCCGAGGACCCGGGCGGAAATGTTGTTGATGCCGGCAACGTCGGTCACCGAGTACATCATGGCGATATCGTTGGGACCGACATAGGGGGCAACATTGCCGGAGGCCACGGTCGAAACCATCAGTTTCGGCACGCCGATGGGCAGGGCGCGCATGCCTTGCGTGGCCAGACTGGTTCCCCCGGAGCCGCCCAGGCTGATGATCCCGGCGACGTCCTCAACCTGCTCCTGCAGGTAGGCGGCCAGGGCTTCCGCCATCATCCCGACGAATTTGCCGCGATCGTCAATCCCTTCGAGAAATGCGCCGCCCTGCGGGTGATGCGCCGCCACCTCGCGGTTGTCGACATCAACCGGCCCTGCGGCGGCGCGACTGCCGATATGGACCAGACAGGTGGCAAAGCCGTTGTCGTCGATGATCCTTTTCACATAGGAAAGCTCCTCGTGCTTGGTATCGCAGGTTCCGACGACATACACTTTCTTCATCTCATCCTCCTTGCGGATCGGTTAAAATGCTTGCGGATGTGCCACTCGGCATCCTGTGCTCTGCGTTTAAAAATATAGCAGAAAAATAAGCTTTCGCAGCTGCGGGCCGGTCATGCGTCACGGCCGTTCGGGAGCGCAAAAAAGAAAGCGGCCTTGCGGCCGCTTGTCGGTAAAGATCAGTGGGGATGAGGGCTCCGGTTTCCCGGTTTGCCGCAATTGCAAAAGGGTGGTCAGAATGCTCAATGGCCGGGCTCATCCGGCCATTGAGGTGACGCATCCTGACCATCGCGTGCCGGATTTACGCCAACTGCATCAAGCAGGGCGATGTAACGCAACAGAATCTCTGGATTTCAATAATGACGGCGGCTTGATATGTCGCCGCCTGCGTTGCCCGCGCAACAGACGAAATTCGCCCCTGTTCCGCTTCGTAGCGCAGATAGCGGGGTTGTCTCGCCGCTGCGCTGACGGAGGATTGCGCCGGGTTATGCCTGCCGCGGCATTAACGTCCCCACTTATCCTTGATGCGTTGCACCGCGGTCGCCACATTGTCGCGCTCGCCGAAGGCGGAGAGCCGGAAATAGCCTTCGCCGCTCGGCCCGAAGCCGCTGCCCGGGGTGCCGACCACGTGGCATTCGTTGAGCAGTTTGTCGAAGAAGTCCCAGCTGCTCATGCGGTCGGGAGTTTTCAGCCAGATGTAGGGAGCGTTGACCCCGCCGTAGCAGGTGATGCCGGCGGCGGACAACCCTTCGCGGATGATCCGCGCGTTCTCCATGTAATAGTCGATGACCTCCTTGACCTGGGCCCAGCCGGCATCGCTGTAGACCGCTGCCGCGGCTTTCTGGACCGGGTAGGAGGCGCCGTTGAACTTGGTGCACTGGCGGCGGTTCCAGAGTTTGTTGAAGCTGTATTTTTCACCGTTGGCGGTGGTCCCCAGCAATTCTTCCGGCACCACGGTCAGGCCGCATCTCACCCCGGTAAATCCGGCGGTCTTGGAAAAGGAACGGAATTCCATGGCGCATTTTTTCGCGCCCTCGATCTCGTAGATGGAATGGGGAATATCCGGTTCGGTGATGAACGCTTCATAAGCGGCGTCGAACAGGATGACGGCCTCGTTTTCCAGGGCATATTCGACCCAGGCCCGCAGTTGCTCCCTGTCGGCTACGGCACCGGTCGGGTTGTTGGGGTAACAAAGGTAGATGATGTCGACTTTTTCCGTGGGGAAATCGGGATTGAAACCGTTCTCCTCGGTGCAGGGCAGGTAGACAATGCCTTCATAGTAGCCGTTTTCGTCGGCCGCGCCGGTGCGGCCGACCATGACGTTGGTATCGTTGTAGACCGGATAAACCGGATCGCCGATGGCCACCCGGTTGCTCAGGTCGAAGATATCGAGGATATTGGCGCTGTCGCACTTGGAGCCGTCCGAGATGAAAATCTCCGTGGTCTGCAGTTCCACGCCGAGGGGCTTGTACGCTTTGTCGATAATCACCTGGGACAGCCAATCGTAGCCCTGTTCGGGGCCGTAGCCGTGGAAACTGTTTTCCGCCGCCATGTCGTCGACCGCTGCATGGAAAGCTTCCAGAACCGCCGGGGCCAAAGGTTTGGTGACGTCGCCGATACCGAGACGGATCACCTGCGCCTCCGGGTTGGCCCGGGTGAATTCGCCGATCCGCCGGCTGATTTCCGGAAACAGATACCCGGCCTGGAGTTTCAGATAATTATCGTTGATACGTGCCATGGAAATTTCTCCTGTGTCAATAGGTCGGATTCAAATAATACAAAGGCGGTTTGATATCGCAAACCGCCTTGTTTTGGTCATGAGAATAAAGTGCCGTGTGGATTTAATTGACTTTTTCCTGCATCCATTGACCGGCTTTTTCAATGTCTTTACCCAGCCCTTTGGTGGTTTCGCAACCGGTCATGACGAACAGTGCCAGAAGGATCAGAAGAAGCGCCGGTTTTTTCATTGTTCTCTCCCTTTTTCAGCGTAAACCCAGAACATCCTGCATGTCATAGAGACCGGGAGCTTTCCCCTGCAGCCACAGGCAGGCGCGGGCCGCACCGCGGGCGAACATGTCGCGACTCATTGCCCGGTGGCTGATTTCAATCCGCTCTCCCATGCCGATAAAATAGACCGTATGTTCGCCGACAGTGTCCCCGCCGCGCAGAGTCTGCATGCCGATTTCTTCTTTGCTGCGTTCCCCGCACATGCCCTCACGGTGATAGTTGGCGACTTGATCGTAGTTGCGCTCCAGAGCTTCGGCCACGACTTCGCCCATGCGCACGGCGGTTCCGGAGGGCGCGTCTTTCTTTTTGTTATGGTGGAGTTCGACGATTTCGACGTCGTAATCGTTGCCGAGAATCGCGGCGGCTTCCTTGAGCAGCTTGAAACAGGCGTTAACGCCGATACTCATGTTCGGAGCCAGAACGATCGGAATCCGCCGGGCGAATTCAGCGACCCGGTCCTTCTGTTCCGCGCTGAAGCCGGTTGACCCGCTGACCAGCATTTTCCCCTGCTCGCGGCAGACCTCCAGGTTTTTCAGTGTCACCTCGGGAAAGGTAAAGTCGATCAGGACATCGGCCCGGTGCATCACTGCGGGCAGATCGTCACTGAGCGGAATCCCCAACTCAGGGAGGCCCGCAACGCGTCCGATATCCTCGCCGAGTTGAGGATGCCCGGAACGTTCGGTTGCTCCGACCACTTCCAGCCCCGGGGTTTCCGCAACCGCCTTGATCAGACGGCCGCCCATCCGGCCTGCGGCTCCGACAATTGCAACTTTCATGGTTTCATCCGTTTTGTCAGGGTGAATCTTCATCGAGACGTTACAGCAATCCGTGCCGGCCCAGAATCGTTTTCAGCTTCTCCAGCGTGTCGGGCTGCATGGGGCATAACGGCAGGCGCATTTCGCCCCGGCATTTACCCATGAGCGCGGCTGCGGTTTTCACCGGAATCGGGTTGGCTTCGAGGAACATCGCCTGATGCAAATCGAGCAATTGCAGGTGCAGGGCGCGGGCATCGTCCCAGCGCTTTTCCCGGACGGCCAGGACCATCGCTTTAACCTTTTGGGGCAAGATGTTGGCGGTGACCGAAATGACCCCCTTGGCGCCGCAGGCCATCAACGGCAGGGTGAGGAAGTCGTCCCCCGACAGAACATCGATTTTATCGCCGGCGCGGGCAACGATCTCGCTTGCCTGAACCAGATTGCCGGAAGCTTCCTTGATGGCGACGATGTTGCTGAATTCAGCCAGCCGGATGGTGGTTGCCGCCGCCATGTTGATACCGCAGCGGCCGGGGACATTGTAAAGGACTTGCGGCAGAGCGACGTTTTCGGCCAGGGTTTTATAGTGTTGGTAGAGGCCTTCCTGGGTCGGTTTATTGTAATAGGGCGCGACCAGCAGCAGACCGTCGGCGCCCATCTCCTTGGCATGCCGGGAGATTTCGATTGCTTCCGCAGTGGAGTTGGAACCGGTACCGGCGATCACCGGGATGCGTTTGTCGACCTGTTCGATACAGGCTTTGATGACTTGATCGTGCTCTGCGTAATCGAGCGTCGCCGACTCCCCGGTCGTCCCGCAGGGGATAATGGCGTCGGTGCCGTTTTCAATTTGAAATTCAACCAGTTGGCGGTAGCTCTCTTCATCGAACCGGCCTTCGGCATCGAAGGGGGTGATGATGGCGACCATGGATCCCTGAAACATAATGACCTCCCTGTTTCACTCGTGAAATGTCACGACATTGCTAGCATAGCATCTTAAAAATGTAAAGAGTTCAGCTAGTTGTTTTAAAAAAAGAGACAATAAACCGGTTAGTTACAGCGCCCTTGCGATGGCTTGTCTGGCTCTTCGGCAGCGATGCCGTTCGATCCGCCGGCGTCGATGGGTCGTACCGGGCCTTTTTTCCCGCAGGCGCTCAGCAGCAGCAGGCAGGCGAGCGCAACCAGGGCCGATTGCCAGCGGATGCGGGTCATGACGCAGAATCCGTGCGCAACTGTCTCAGTTCCCGTTCGACGGCTTCCCGCGCCGTGCCTCCGGTTGCCTTGCGCGCATTGACCGAGGCCTCCAGAGTGACGAAATCGTAGATATCCGCTTCGATCAGCGGCGAGAAACTTTTGAATTCGTCCAGGCTCAGTTCGGGGATGTCTTTGCCGGTTTCGATGCAGTAGCGTACGGTTTTGCCGACGACTTCATGAGCCTGGCGAAAGGGGAGGCCCTTGCGCACGCAGTAATCCGCCACATCGGTAGCGGTGGAAAAACCGCGGGCCGCGGCGATGCGCATATTGCCGCCTTTGACGGTCATTTCGGCGATCATGGCGGCGAAAATCTTGAGGCTGCCCTTGACCGTATCAATGGTGTCGAACAGGGGCTCCTTGTCTTCCTGCATGTCCTTGTTGTAGGCCAGCGGCAGGGCTTTCATCAGGGTCAGCAGGGAGACCAGGTGGCCGTAGACACGGCCGGTTTTGCCGCGCACCAGCTCGGGGACATCCGGATTTTTCTTCTGCGGCATGATGGAACTGCCGGTACAGAAGGCATCGCTCAGGGCGATAAAATCGAAGTCGGCGCTCGACCAGAGGATCAGCTCTTCGGACAGGCGCGACAGGTGCATCATCAGGATGGCGGCGAAAGAGCAGAATTCGATGGCGAAATCGCGGTCGGAAACCGAATCCAGGCTGTTGCGGGTGACCCCGGCAAAGCCGAGTTGCGCGGCGACCCATTCCCGGTCGATGGGAAAGGTGGTCCCGGCCAGGGCTCCGGCGCCGAGCGGCATGACATTGAAGCGGGCGCGCAGGTCCCGCAGCCGCGACCGGTCGCGGGCGATCATTTCCCGGTAAGCGAGCAGATGATGACTGAACAATACCGGCTGGGCCGTCTGCAGATGGGTATACCCGGGCATGATGACATTGAGGTTGTGTTCGGCCTGATCGATGAAGGCGGCTTCCAGCTTTTTCAGCGCGTCCAGGACAATGTCGATTTCGTCGCGCAGATACAGACGGATATCGACGGCGACCTGGTCGTTGCGGCTGCGGCCGGTGTGCAGCTTGCCGCCGACCGGGCCGATTTTGTCGATCAGGCGGGCCTCGATATTCATATGAATATCTTCGAGCGCGATGGAAAAATTGATTTCTCCGGCTTCGATCCCGGCCAGGATCTCGTCCAGGCCGCCGATGATCCGGTCGGCCTCTTCGACGGCAATGATCCCCTGCCGGCCGAGCATTTCGGCATGGGCTTTGGACCCGGCGATATCATAGCGATAGAGGCGCTGGTCGAAGGCGATCGACGCGGTGAATTCCTCGACGAATTTATCGGTCGGCTGGGTGAAACGGCCACCCCAGAGTTTCTGTTCCATGTATCGTCCTACGCAGATGGTGCCTGATAAAAAACACCTGGAGCAAGCCGTCCGCAAGAAAAGAGAAAGAAAATTCAAGGTGGACGACTTGCCGGTTGAGCAAGGTTCGGAGCGCTTATGTGCCGGAGCGCTCCGGAGCTTGGTTTGTTACGGTTTTAAAGACCCTATTTTTTCGCTGCCCGCTGCATGGCGGCAATGCGCAGACGCAAGGCATTCAGCTTGATGAAGCCTTCGGCATCGGCCTGATTGTAGACTTCGTCGGCCTCGAAGGTGGCGAAGTCGACGTTGAACAGGCTGTCGGTCGCCGAATCGCGGCCGACCACCCGGCAATGTCCTTTGTAGAGCTTGATCCGGGCCTTGCCGTTGACGGTTTTCTGGGTTTCGTCGATCAACGCCTGCAGCGCCAATCGCTCGGGCGCGAACCAGTAGCCGTTGTAAATCATTTCCGCATAGCGCGGCACCAGGGAGTCGCGCAGATGCATCACTTCGCGGTCCATGGTGATCGACTCGACCGCCCGGTGAGCCTCCTCCAGGATCGTGCCGCCGGGGGTCTCGTACACCCCGCGGCTCTTCATGCCGACGTAGCGGTTTTCCATCAGGTCGACCCGGCCGATACCGTGCTTGCCGCCCAGTTCATTGAGTTGCGCCAGCAGCTTCGCCGCTGAGAGCCGTTCGCCGTTGATGGCCACGGCATCGCCTTTTTCGAACTCGATTTCGATATATTCGGGCTGGTCGGGCGCATCCTCGGGGGCGACGGTCAGGACATACATCTCTTCCGGAGCCTCGGCCCAGGGGTTTTCCAGCACATCGCCTTCAAAGGAGATATGCAGCAGGTTGCGGTCGGAACTCCAGGGGAATTTCTTGCTGGTCGGGATCGGAATGCCGTGTTTTTTGGCGTAGGCTTCGAGCGCCGACCGGCTGTTCAGGTCCCACTCGCGCCAGGGGGCGATGACCTTGACCGCGGGATCGAAATGATAATAGGCGATTTCGAAGCGGACCTGATCGTTGCCTTTGCCGGTCGCCCCGTGCGAAACGGCGTCGGCGCCTTCCTTGGCGGCGATTTCCATTTGCGCTTTGGAGATCAGCGGCCGGGCGATCGAGGTGCCGAGGAAGTAGCGGCCTTCGTAAATTGCGTTGGCGCGGAACATCGGAAAGACGAAGTCACGCGCGAACTCCTCTTTCAGATCGAGAATATGGCAGGCGCAGGCACCGGTTTTTTCGGCTTTTTCCGGGATCTGGTCGAGTTCCTCCCCCTGCCCGAGATCGGCCGAGAAAGCGACCACCTCGCAGCCGTATTCCTCGATCAACCACTTGAGGATAATCGAAGTATCCAGTCCCCCGGAATAAGCGAGAACGGCTTTTTTAATTTGTTCTTTTTGACCCATTTTCATACTCCTGAATGTCGCTCGGCGGCTAACCGATTGCTAAAGTTTGATCACGTAGGTATCGGCCATGCGATCGTGCAGACCCTGTTTCTGTTCATCGAAGGCGACCATCAGATAACCGATACCGAGAAGAATGCCGGACAGAAATTTTGCCGGAACCTCGCGGAAAGCCGCCCGGCCGTAACCGAGATTCGACCCGTCGCAACGAATGACCTTGATCCGCAACGCCATTTTTCCGGGGGTCTGTCCGCAATGTCCGGTAAAGACAATATAATACGTTAGGCTGATCGTGTAACCGAATATTTGCACCAGCACGGCCATGGCGCCGAAAGTTTCCGTATTTGCCCCCGATGACGCCACCCCGGCGGCCGCCAGCGCTGTCCCCAGGACGAACTGCAGGGCAAAAACGATGGCGGCGTCGACCAGCGTCGCGACCAGGCGCATCCAGAAGCCGGCTTTCGGCCGGTCGGCGGCGGCTGGTTCCGGTTTCACGCTGTGGTCGGACGCTCTCGGAGCCGGGGGGTGTGCAGCCTCCGGCTGAGCGAGGCGCAAAGGAAAGCCGCGCCCGCATTTCGGACACTTGGCCCGGTTCGTTCCGGCGGGCAGTTGCGTCGGATCGACGTCTTTGGCGAAGCCGCAGTGGGGACAGGCGACAAGCGGCATATCAACGCGCCATGAGGGTCGCCAGAATCGCTTTTTGGACATGCAGGCGGTTTTCCGCTTCGTCAAACACAATCGACTGCGGTCCTTCTATCACCTCGTCGGTGATCTCTTCCCCCCGATGGGCCGGCAGGCAGTGCATGACCAGGGCATCGGAATCGGCGAGACCGAGCAGCGCGGAATTCAACTGGAAGCCGGCAAAGGCTTGTTCGCGTTTTTTCTGCTCCGCCTCCTGGCCCATGCTGGCCCAGACGTCGGTATTTAAAATATCCGCCCCCTGCGCCGCTTCCTGCGGACTGTTGGTCAGGACAATCCGGGCTCCGGCCTGTTCCGCCTGCCGCAGCAGCGCAGCGTCCGGTTCGTAGCCTGCGGGAGTGGCGATCCGCAGTTCGAAGCCGAAAACGGTCGCGGCATTGATCCAGCTGGCGGCCATGTTGTTCCCGTCGCCGATCCAGCAGTAGGTCAGGTCCTTGTAGCTTTCCCGATGCTCGGTGACGGTCAACAGATCCGCCATAATCTGACAGGGATGGCAGAAATCGGTGAGACCGTTGACGACCGGAACATAGCTGTGCGCGGCAAACTCCTCGACCGCCGCATGGGAAAACGTGCGGATCATGATCCCGTCGCAGTAACGCGCCATGACCCGTGCCGTGTCCTTGATCGGCTCGCCGCGCCCCATCTGCGTGGTGCCGGAATGCAGAAACAGGGCATGCCCGCCCAACTGATACATACCGACTTCGAAGGAGATCCGGGTCCGGGTGGAGCTCTTTTCGAAGATCATGCCCAGGGTTTGCCCTTCAAGCAGGCGGTGCGGGGTTCCTTCCTGCTGTTTTTCTTTCAACTCCCGCGCCAGGGCGAAAATGTTTTCCAGGTCCTCTAACGACCAGTCCGACAGGGTCAGAAAGTCCTTGTTCATCATACGGCTCCGTTACAGTTCAGCAAAAATTTCATTCAGCAGCGCCAGCATCTGATCTATTTCATCGCGCGCCACGATCAGCGGGGGGACGAAACGCAATACCTTGCTCATCGTGCAGTTGATCAGCAGGCCTTTGGCCAGGGCGGTTTTGACGATTTCGCCTCCGTCCATGGACAATTCCATGCCCAGCATCAGACCGCGGCCGCGCACTTCGACCACGAAAGGATATCTGGTTTTCAATTCTTCCAGTCCCGATCGCAGGTAATCGCCCATGGCCCTGCAGTTGTCCAGCACGCCGTCTTCAACGACGGCGGTCAAGGCGGCCAGTCCCGCCGCCGCCATCAGCGGATTGCCGCCGAAGGTCGAACCGTGGGTGCCGGGGCCGAACGCTGCGGCATATTTTTCCCGGGTCACCATGGCTCCGATGGGCGGCCCCCCGGCCAGACCTTTGGCCAGACTCATCACATCCGGTTCGACGTTGTCGTGCTGATAGGCGAACAGGTCGCCGGTTCTGCCGATCCCCGATTGAACTTCATCGAAAATCAACAGCAAATCATGCCGGTCGCAGAGCTTGCGTACCGCCTGCAGGTAGCCGGAAGGGGGAACATTGATTCCGCCCTCGCCCTGGATCGGTTCCAGCATGACGGCGCAGGTCGCCGGGCCGACAGCCGCCGACAGGGCTTCAATATCGCCATAGGGGACGTAGCGGAAACCCGGCATCAGCGGTTCGAAGCCGGCTTGCATCTTTTTTTGCCCGGTGGCGCTGATGGTGGTCAGGGTCCGGCCGTGAAACGAGCGCTTGGCGGTAACGATCTCGAAACGTTCTTTCTGCCCCTGATCGGAACTGTATTTGCGCGCCAGCTTGATCGCCGCTTCGTTGGCTTCGGCGCCTGAATTGCAGAAGAAAACCCGATCGCCGAAGGAATATTCGCAGAGTTTCTCCGCCAGTTCGATCTGGGCCGGGATATGATAGAAATTCGAACAGTGGATCAGGGTTTCGGCCTGTTGCTGCAGGGCCTTGACCACTTTGGGATGACAGTGTCCGAGGTTGTTGACGGCCACCCCGCCGAGAAAGTCGAGATACTTTTTCCCCTCGATATCGTACAGCCAGCAGCCCTGGCCCCTGGCGGCGACCAGCGGGTAGCGGCCGTAGGTTGCGGCAACATGGGACAAGCCCCGTTCAATCCAGTTTTCCGTCAAGTTCATTTGTCGTACCTCGCAACCGCGGTGCCGATTCCCTTGTCGGTGAACATCTCCAGGAGACAGGCATGCTGCATGCGGCCGTCGATGATGTGGGTTTTTGCTACGCCGCTTTCGATCGCTTCGACGCAGCAGTGGACTTTGGGGATCATGCCGCCGGAAATCGTCCCGTCGTCAATCAGTTCGGGAACTTTTTGAATGTCGATTGTTGAAATCAGTTTGCTTTGTTTGTCTTTGACCCCTTCGATGTCGGTCAGCAGGATCAGCTTTTCCGCGCGCAGGGCGCCGGCGATCCTGCCGGCGACCAGGTCGGCGTTAATGTTGTAGGTCTCGCCGTTGAGCCCGCTGCCGATCGGGGCGATCACGGGGATGAAGTTGTTCTCCTTGAGACTGTCGATAATGGCCGGATCGACGGTCTCCACTTCTCCGACCATGCCGATATCGATAATCTCCGGGGTGAGATTGTCGGGGCTGAGGGTTTTGAGTTCCAGTTTGCGGGCGCGGATCAGGCCGCCGTCCTTGCCGGTGATGCCGACGGCCTTGCCGCCGTAACGATTGATGTTGGCGACGATTTCCTTGTTGACTTTACCGCCGAGAACCATTTCGACGACATCCATGGTGGCGCTGTCCGTTACCCGCATGCCCTGGACGAAGCGGCTTTCGATTTTCATGGTTTCGAGGACTCTGCCGATCTGCGGTCCGCCGCCGTGAACCACGACCGGGTTCAGGCCGATGTATTTCATCATGATGACGTCGCGGGCAAAGCTTTCTTTCAGCCGTTCCTCGACCATGGCGTGGCCGCCGTATTTGATGACAATGGTTTTGCCGCTGAAAGTTCTGATCCACGGCAGGGCTTCCATCAGTACCCTGGCTTTTCCGATGAGTTCTTCCATCTCTTCCTATCCTGTAGGGGCCCCCTGTGTTCGCCCGGATCGGGCCGTCGTGGGCAACAAAGGCGAACCCCTGGGGGCGTTCCGGTGCCGGTTATAAAATGTAGCGCGACAGATCCTCGTCCCGGCTGATGTCCGCGAGGCGACGCCTGACTTCGTCCGCGCTGATCACCACGTTGTCAACGGTCAATTCGGGGGCGCTGAACGACAGTTCCTCCAGCAGTTTTTCCATGATCGTGTGGAGCCGGCGGGCGCCGATGTTTTCCGTGCGTTCGTTGACCGTTTTGGCGATCAGGGCGATTTCGCGAATCGCCTCTTCGTCGAAGGACAGGTTGATCGCTTCGGTTTTTATCAGTTCCTGATATTGCCGGATCAGGGCGTTCTTCGGTTCGGTGAGAATGCGGAAAAATTCCTCCTCGCCGAGACTGTCCAGTTCGACCCGGATGGGAAACCGGCCCTGCAATTCGGGAATCAAATCTGCCGGTTTGCTGACGTGAAATGCTCCGGCGGCGATGAACAGGACATGGTCGGTCTTGACCGGACCGTGCTTGGTGTTCACCGTGCTGCCTTCGACAATCGGCAGGATATCGCGCTGGACCCCTTCACGCGACACCTCGGGGCCGCCCATGCCCTCGCGGCTGGCGATCTTGTCGATTTCATCGATGAAGATGATGCCGCTCTGCTCGGTGCGCTCGCGGGCCAAAGCGGTTACATTCTCCATGTCGACCAGCTTTTCCGCTTCGCTTTCGATGAGCATCTTGCGCGCTTCACTGACTTTGATGCGCTTGCGTTTGGTCTTTTTGGGAAACAGATTGCCGAACATCTCTTTGATGTTCATCCCCATATCCTCCCCGCCCTGGGGCGTCAGGATGTTCATCTGGGGCATACTGCTGACTTCCGTTTCCAGTTCGACGAAACGTTCATCCAACTCGCCCAGGCGCAGGAGTTTTCTCAGTTTGTCCCGGGTATGCTGTTGCTGCTCCTGTTTGTCCGGCGAGCGGTCGGGGTCGCCGGGCAACAGCAGGTCGATCAGCCTTTCCTCGGCGTTGGCTTCGGCCTTGACATGCTGTTTTCTCGCTTCTTCGTCCTTGACCATAATGATGGCGAGTTCGAGCAGGTCGCGCACCATGCTTTCGACATCCCGGCCGACATAACCGACCTCGGTGAATTTGCTGGCCTCAACCTTGATAAACGGGGCCTGTGCCAGTTTGGCCAGGCGGCGGGCGATTTCGGTTTTGCCGACCCCGGTCGGGCCGATCATGATGATGTTTTTGGGGACGATCTCGTCCCGCAGATCCCGGTTCTGCACCTGCTGGCGGCGCCAGCGATTTCTCAGGGCCACGGCAACGGCGCGTTTCGCCTGATTCTGACCGATAATGTAACGATCCAGTTCGGAAACGATTTCGCGAGGGGTAAAATTGGTCACTCCAGAACCTCGACAGCAATATGATTGTTGGTGTAAATACAGATTTCCGCGGCAATTTCCAGTGCGCGCGCAGCGATTTTCTCGGCGTCCAGATCGGAATGGGAGATCATGGCCCGCGCCGCCGCCAGGGCGTAACTGCCGCCCGAGCCGATCGCGGCGACGCCGTCATCCGGCTCGATAACGTCTCCGGCGCCGGAAATCACCAGACTGACGTCCTGGTCGGCGACGATCAGCAGGGCTTCAAGCCGGCGCAGGACCCGGTCGGTGCGCCAATCCTTGGCCAGGGCGACCGCGGAACGCGGCAGGTTGCCGCGGAATTCCTGCAGCTTGCTTTCAAATTTTTCAAACAGGGTGAACGCGTCGGCCGTGCTGCCGGCGAACCCGGCCAGCACCTGATCCTGATAAAGGCGACGAATTTTCTTGGCACTGTGTTTCATCACCGTATTGCCGAGACTGACCTGGCCGTCGCCGGCCAGGGCCACTTTATCGCCATGTCTGACACAACAGATGGTTGTTCCTTTAAACATTTCAACTCCGCAAGAGGACAATCATTAGCGCAAAAGCGTAAAAGACGCAAGATAGCAAAAAAAGCGCGAATGAAAAAGGACCTATAGGGGGAAATTTAACGGGTTGGGGCGGTTTTTTCCGTTTTGCCGTTCACTTCGGCCGGGGGAACTCTATTTTTGCTTCCGTCCCTTGTCCGGGGAGACTGTTGATATACAGTTGTCCCCCCATGCTGCGGACGAAATCGCGCGCATAATACAGGCCCAGTCCGAATCCGCGAATCTGGCCCGTCTGTTCGGGGTCAACCTGATAAAACTTGTTGAATATCTTGGTCAATTCCGCTTGCGGGATGCCGATGCCGTTGTCCTGGATCTGCAAAATCACGCGATCGTCGGTTTCCCGGCCCTCGATCCGGATCGTTCCACCGGCAGGGGTGAACTTTATCGCATTGTCGATGAGGGCGCGGATCGCAAAATTGATGCGCTGCGAGTTGAGCAACAGAGGGGCCGTTTGCAGGGGCGGATCGATGGTCATTTGGAAGTCGATTTTCCGGCTTGCCGCCGCCGGTCGCAGGAACAGGACGAGCTGATCCGCCACGGTACCGAGATCCATGGGCTCCAGGGGCAATTCTTCGTCCTGCAGGGTCGCTTCGCTGAAGTAGAGCAGATCCTGGATCAGCTGTTCCAGATGAACGGTTTCGGCCTGCACCATGGCCAGCATCTGTTTGAAGTCGGCATCCCGGGGGCTTTCAATCCCTTCGGCGATATTTTGGATGAAGAGCGAAATGGCGGTTGCCGGGGTTTTCAGCTTATGCGAGATGAGGCCGAGAAAATCGCTTTTCAGTTTGTCGATACGTTTCAGGTTGGCCAGTTCGCGGCGGATTCTCTGCTTCTCGAAAACCTTGTCGACGGTGGTGCGCAATTGCAGGATGTTGATCGGTTTGTTGATGAAGTCATCCGCTCCGGCTTTCAGCGCCTCCAGGATGATGTCCTTGTCGGAATACCCGGTCATCAGAACAACCGCCTGATCGGGTTGCCGTTCCTTGATTCTGCGCAACAATTCCAGTCCGGATATCTTCGGCATCATGACATCGCTGAGCACGATATCGACCGCTTGCGTCGCCAGAATGGCGAGCGCTTCCTCGCCGCTTGCCGCGGGCAGGACATGATAATTATCCAATGCGCTGGAGCAGAGTTCGCGAATGATCGGTTCGTCATCAACGCAGAGAAGAGTCTTTTTGTCCTGGGCGGAATAATTTTCCATGGTTGCCGTTATCGTTGCCTGCTTTTCTCAGCGTGGGATGAACGCCGGGCGGATCGCCATTCGTACAAATATAGCCAAGCAACCGTAATTGTCCAGTCCGGTTGCTTGGCCATGACGATTTTTGCAGGCGGTTCCAGTGCCCCGTGCGGTTGGTTCGTTAGACTTATTCCGGCCCTTTTTGCCGCTGTCTGCGTCCTGCCTTCTCGGCTTGGCTAACGGCCGGGCCTGCGGCGGCACGCCTTGACGGCAGCAAAAATGTCTCGGCATTCATTCAAACAACTCACCAGCCGGGACACTAGGAAAGGAGTTTCTGCAATTCGGTCGGAGCTGCCTGGAGCAGGGCTTCGATTTTGCCGACATCGGGGCCACCGGCCTGGGCCAGTTCCGGCTTTCCTCCGCCCCGGCCGCCGACGATCGCCGCCAGCGGCTTGATCAGATCCCCGGCTTTGACCTGCTTGACCAGGTCTTTGGTGACGGCCACCAGAAGGGCGGCCTTGCCGCCGCCGTCGGAAGCCAGAACCAGAATCCCCGATTGCAGTTTGTCGCGCAATTGATCGGAAAGCTCACGCAGTTCCTTGCCGTCTTTACCGGGCACTTTAACCGCCAGGAAGGTTATTCCGGCGATGGTTTGCGCCTGATCGATCAGTTCGCCGCTCTGCGCGGCGTTGGCTTTCGCCTGGAGTCGTTCCAGTTCTTTTTCCAGTTCTTTTTCGTGCTCGACCAGTTTCCGCACCCGCGGTTCGAGCTTTTGCGGATCGGATTTGACCAGCTCGGCCAACCGTTGCAATGCCTGCTGCTGCTGTTGCATATGGGCCAGGGCCGTTGCTCCGGTGACGGCTTCGATGCGTCGGACCCCGGCCGCGATTCCCCCCTCGCTGACGATATGGAAGAGGCCGATGTCGCCGGCCGCCGCAGCATGCGTGCCGCCGCACAGTTCCATGCTGTAGTCGCCGACGCTGATGACGCGGACGACGTCGCCGTACTTTTCGCCGAACAGGGCCATGGCTCCGGCCTCCTGAGCTGCATCCGCAGCCATCTCTTCAGCTTTGACCCGGGCGTTGTCGCGGATCGCGCGGTTGACTTCAGCTTCGATATTCAGCAGTTCCCGGGGACTCAGTGGAGAGAAGTGGGTAAAATCGAAACGCAGCCGCTCCGGGGTGACCAGGGACCCGGCCTGCTTGATGTGGTCGCCCAGCAGCCTCTGCAGCGCCGCCTGCAAGAGGTGCGTCGCGGTATGATTCAGGACGGTATTGCGGCGGCGCTCGGCAGCCACCGTGATGGTGACCGTTTCTGCGGTTCTGATTGCTCCGGTCACGACCTCACAGTGATGGACGATAAGATTGTCAAGGGGCTTTTTCGTGTCTTTGATCGTCAGCGTCGCGGCAGCGGTCGAGATTTTCCCCTGGTCGCCGACCTGTCCGCCCGATTCGCCGTAGCAGGGCGTGACCGAGGTGATCACGTCGACGGTTTCGCCGCAGACGGCTTCGTCGACCGACTCGCCCCCGCGCAGCAGAGCAAGAACCCGACCCTGATCTTCAAGGGTGTCATAGCCGCTGAAACGACTCTGCACACCGCCTTCAACCAGGCGTTTGTAGACTGCGGCCACCGCTTCCTCGCCCGAGCCTTTCCAGTGTTCGCGGGCTTGTGCGCGTTGCGCTTCCATACAGGTTTCAAAACCCGCTTCATCCAGGGAATAGCCGTCTTTTTCAACGATGTCGGCGGTCAGGTCGAGGGGGAAGCCGTAGGTATCGTAGAGCTTGAAAACGGTTTCCCCGGAAATCGTTTTCTCTCCGTTGCGGGCCAGACGGGCGATCTTGTCCTGCAGAATCCGCAAGCCGTTGCCGAGGGTCTGGATAAAACGCTCTTCCTCGTTCTGCACCACTTGGGCGACAAAATCTTTGCGTTGGGCCTCGTTCGGATAGGCTTGCGTCATGGATTCAAGGACGAACACCGCCGTCTTGAACAGCACGGGGTCATCGAAACCGAGCATCTTCGCATGGCGCATGGCCCGCCGCATGATCCGGCGCAGCACATAGCCGCGGCCTTCGTTGCTGGGCAGCACGCCGTCGGCGATCAGGTAGGCGGTGGCCCGGCTGTGATCCGCCATAACCCGCATCGAAACGTCATTGTCTTCATCGGCACCGTAGGTTTTACCGGACAACTCTTCGATCTGCCGGATGATGGTGCGCAACAGGTCCGTATCGTAGTTGGAACGGACTCCCTGCATAACGGTGGTGATGCGTTCCAGCCCCATGCCGGTGTCGACGGCCGGTTTCGGCAACGGCACCTGCTTGCCGCCGGGCTGGCGATCGAACTGCATAAACACGAGATTCCAGATTTCCATGTAGCGGTCGCAGTCGCAGCCGACGGTACAGTCGGGCGATCCGCAACCGACTTCGGGACCGTTGTCGTAGAAAATTTCCGAGCACGGACCGCAGGGACCGGTATCGCCCATCGACCAGAAATTATCCTCCTCGAAGCGGAAGATGCGTTCCCGCGGCACCCCCTCCTGGCGGTGCCAGATGTCGGCCGCCTCGTCGTCGTCGGTGTAGACCGAGACATAGAGGCGATCCTTGTCGAGGCCGAGATCGACGGTCAGAAATTCCCAGGCCTGGGCAATGGCTTCTTTTTTGAAATAATCGCCGAAGGAAAAGTTCCCGAGCATTTCGAAGAAGGTATGGTGACGTGCGGTGCGGCCGACGTTTTCCAGGTCGTTGTGTTTGCCTCCGGCGCGGACGCATTTTTGTGCCGTGGCGGCACGCACATAGGCGCGTTTTTCGTCGCCGAGGAAGCAGTCCTTGAACTGGTTCATGCCGGCATTGGTGAACAGCAGGGTCGGATCGTTGTGCGGAACCAAAGAAGAAGAAGGGACAACCGTATGCCCGTGCTGTTCAAAATAGCGCAAAAAACGGGCGCGGATTTCGTTTCCAGTGATCATGTGATACGGCCTTTCGGTTATGCGATTGAGATGTTTTCAACCTCCGGCCCGCAGCCGGATGAATGTGCGATATTAATTGAAGCTGCCGGTTTTGAAAAGGTTTTAAAGCGGTTTTTAGTCGCTGGGTTGTCTCAGGACACTGAAGATCAACTCGAGAGGGTAGCCCCGGCGCTGGAAAAAACCGATGACGCGTCGCCGTTGCCGGTCATCGGCGCCGGTGTAATCGAAGTCCGGGAACCGCCGTTCAAGTTGTTCGCGCAGCAGGCGGGGCGCGGAAAACTCATTATCCACCAGCTCCAGCGCCTGTTCGATATGCTGCTCGGCAATCCCGCGGCGCTGCAGATCCCGGCGGATTTTCAGACCGATTCCCCGGCCGCTGCGAGCAAGGCTGCGGGCGCGTTCCGTGGCGAAACGCGCGTCATCGAGGTAGTTATAGGAACGGCATTTGCCGACGGCGGCATCGATCGCCGCAACGGAAAAGCCGAACTGCCGGAGTTTCCGGCGCAGTTCGGCTTCACTTCGATCGCAACGGGTCAGCAGGCGCAGAGCCGTGGAGAAGGGGTCAGAAACGTTCGATTTCGACCTGGCCATCGGCATCCGGCCTTTCCGTTCCCTGCGCTGTTTTCTGCAGGTCGTGTTCTTCCTGCTCCTTGCCGCGTTCGAAGTCGCTCCATGAGGTGTCGGAAGTGGAGTCGATGCCGGAAAACTTGAGTTTGAAGTCGTCCGGGTTGGAACTCTGGCGCAGCGCTTCTTCGTAACTGATCACTTTGCGTTTCACCAGATCCATCAGCGCCTGATCGAAGGTCTGCATGCCGTAAGTGGTGTACCCTTGGGCGACGGCATCCTTGAGCAGGACGGTTTTCTCCCGATCGTCGATCAGTTCGCGGATCCGGGCCGTGGAAATCATGACTTCGACCGCCGCGACCCGGCCTTTGCCTTCGATGCGCGGAATCAGGCGTTGGGAGATGACCCCTTTAAGCACGTTGGACAGTTGCAGGCGGATATGGCGTTGCTGGTGCGGTGGAAACATCGAGATGATCCGGGTAATGGTTTCGGGGGCGTCGATGGTATGCAGGGTGGAGAGCACCAGATGGCCGGTTTCCGCAGCGGCGAGGGCGGTTTCCGCGGTTTCCAGGTCGCGCATCTCGCCGACCAGGATGACATCGGGGTCCTGGCGCAGGGCGCTTTTCAACGCCGGCGCAAACCCGGTGGTGTCGAATCCGACCTCGCGCTGGTTGATGATGCATTTGCGATCGCGATGCAGGTATTCGATCGGGTCTTCAACCGTGACCACATGGGCGGTGCGGGTGCTGTTGATATAGTCGATCATGGCGGCCAGGGTAGTGGATTTGCCCGTGCCCGTGGCACCGGTGACCAGGACCAGTCCGCGCGCTTCATCGGAGATTTTTTTCAGCACCGGCGGCATCAGCAGATCGTCCAGGGTCGAGACTTTGAAAGGGATGGCACGGAACACGGCAGAGACGGAATTGCGTTGCATGAAGACATTGGCGCGAAAGCGGCCCAGGCCGGGGACGCCGTAAGCGAGATCGACCTCACTGGCCTCTTCGAACTTGATTTTCTGGCGGTCGTTCATGATCGACTCACACATGCTGCGCACCGATTCCGCCGTCATCCGCGGCGCTTTGGGGAGCGGTCTCAGATTGCCGTCAATGCGAAAGACCGGCGGCAGTCCCGCTTTCAGGTGGATATCCGAAGCGCTCGCTTTCAGGGCCATACCGAGAATGTCATTCAGTGTCATTTTTGCGTCCCTTTTGCCTTTGCAGTTGCCGTTACTTGGAGATCGACCAGCGGCGATCAGGGGTGAAGTCCGGCCGTCGGTTTATTTTGTCGGTTCGTCGGCGGTTGCGGCCGTGCCGGCGTCGATGCCGTAAAGTTCCCTCAGGTTGCTTTCGATTTCATTGGTGATTTCGGGGTGTTCTTTCAGGAACTGTTTGGCGTTTTCCCGGCCCTGGCCGACGCGCTCGCCCTTGTACGAGAACCAGGATCCGCTTTTCTCGATCATGTCGTTGTCGACACCGAGGTCGAGAATGTCGCCTTCCCGGGAAATACCGGTCCCGTACATGATATCGAATTCGGCTTCTTTGAACGGCGGCGCCACCTTGTTTTTGACCACTCTGACCCGGGTTCTGCCGCCGACGACATCCTGCCCCTGTTTCAATGCGGAGATGCGTCGGATGTCGAGCCTGACCGAAGCGTAGAATTTCAAGGCGTTGCCGCCGGTGGTGGTTTCCGGATTGCCGAACATGACGCCGATTTTCATGCGGATCTGGTTGATGAAAATGATGCTGCAGTTCGATTTGCTGACGATACCGGTCAATTTGCGCAATGCCTGCGACATCAGCCGCGCCTGCAGGCCCATGTGGGAATCGCCCATCTCGCCTTCGATTTCCGCCCGCGGGGTCAGTGCGGCGACGGAGTCGACCACAAGCACGTCGATGGCGCCGCTGCGCACCAGCATTTCGGTGATTTCCAGGGCCTGCTCCCCGGTGTCCGGTTGACTGACCAGCAGGTCGTCGGCTTTGACCCCGAGGTGCTGGGCATACTGGATGTCGAGGGCGTGTTCGGCATCGATAAAAGCGGCTACGCCGCCCTGTTTCTGGACTTCGGCGAGAATATGCAGGGCCAGGGTGGTTTTGCCCGAGGATTCGGGGCCGAAGATTTCAATGATGCGTCCCTTGGGCACGCCGCCGACGCCCAGCGCCAGGTCGAGGCTCAGTGCTCCGGTCGGAATGGTCGCCACGGCGGGCATCTGAAAATCGGAGCCCAGGCGCATGATGCTGCCTTTGCCGAACTGCTTTTCGATCTGGCTCATGGCCAGTTCCAGGGCGCGGTTGCGATTGTCGTCGGACATGCTTCTCTCCATTTATTTTTGTTGTGTCAGGGGAAATACAGCTTCAAAATTCTTCGTTTTTTCACACTGTCTCATTCGTGTGTGTCAGAAAAAGACACAGGAAGAATTCCCGTTGTCGCGGGGGTGTGTTGATCTGTGCGGCCCTCCCTCTTAAATAACATTAATACTTTTTCTTCGCGCTGTCGAGAGATTAATTCGGCCGCTCGGGAATGGTTGCAGCCGGCCGCAACAGGCTATTCTTCATGCGTTTCATCCAGTTGGCCCAGAGCGAACCGGCGGAGCCATTCCAGCGCCATATAGGCGCTCATGCGCTGGATTTTGGTACGTTCTCCGGGAAAATCGTATTTCTGGGCATGCACGCCGCCGGCGGCGGCCAGAGCGATATAAACGGTTCCGACCGGCTTTTCCGCAGTGCCGCCGTCCGGGCCGGCAATACCGGTGATCGCCAGGGCGAGATCGGTTCCGGCGGTGCTTCTCAGGCCCGTGGCCATGGCCCGCGCACAGGCTTCGCTGACGGCGCCGTGCTGTTGTAGAATGGCCGTCGGCACCCGCAGCCAGTCATGCTTGGCCGAGTCGGCGTAGGTGACTCCCGCGCGTTCGAAAAAGGCGGATGCTCCCGGTTGGCTGGTGAGGATACTGGCCAGCAGACCGCCGGTGCAGGATTCGGCCAGGGACAGGGTCAGCCCGGCGTCGGTCAACAGCCTGGCGACATTGCCTTCCGGGGTTTCACCGTCGGCGGCCATGATATGGCCGCCGAGATTTTGCCGCACCAGGGCTTCGGCCCGGTCGAGCAGCGCGTCGGCATTATCGCCGGCCGCTTTGAACTTGAGCAGCACCAGCGGGTAGTCGAGGGCGAATGCCACCTCGATTCCCCGGGGCAGGTGACGATAGGGGATCAGACTGTCGATCCGCGGTTCGGACAGGCCGAAGAGCGTCAGCATGCGCTGCCGGATCGGACTGACCTGCGGCATCCTCTCGCGCAGAACGGGGAGCACTTCATGCTCGAACATGGCTTTCATCTCGGTCGGCACCCCGGGCAGGAAGAACAGTTCGCACTCCCCGTGGAAGAGACGGAAGCCCGGCGCCGTTCCCATTCGGTTGGGTAACGGGTGCGCCAACTGGGGCAACAGGGCCTGACGTTCGTTGTTCGGTTCCATCGGCCGCCGGCGCTGGGCGAACCAGTTCCGGATCATATCCAGTGCGTCCTCGTTGATGACCAGAGGCTGGCCCAGCGCTCTGGCCGCGGCGCGAGCGGTAAGGTCGTCGGCCGTCGAACCGAGACCGCCGGTAACGATGACGAACCGGACATGTCCGGCCAGGTAGGCCAGGGCGTCGGTGATTTCTTTTTCCCGATCCGCAACCGCGAGCGAACAGCGCAGGCGATAGCCGTGACGGGTGAGAATCGCGGCGATCGTCGCGGTATTGGTATCGTTGAGTTCGCCGTTGAGCAGCTCGTTTCCCGTGGTCAGCACGGCGATGTCATAACTGGACATGATGGGCTCCGGAGACGCGAACTAAAAAAACAGGACCAGGCAGAGGCGCAGCAGAACCGTTGCATAGAGACCGGCAACAACGTCATCCAGGGTGACGCCGACACCATTCTTCATTTCCCGGTCGAACCAGTTCACGGGCGGCGGTTTGACGATATCGAAAACCCGGAACCACAGAAAACCGAGAATTGCCGCTGACCAGGAAAACGGCATGAAAGCCGTGGTGATCAGATAGCCGACCAATTCGTCAAGGACGATCCGGCCGTCGTCGGCATTCTGATAAAAGCGGCCCGCCGCATCGCACAACCAGAAACTGAGAAAAAGCAATGCGGTCAGAGTGAAAAACTGCAGCAACCAGGAAAAATGCGACAAATAATAAAAGGCCGGGATTCCGGCCAGGGTGCCGAACGTTCCCGGCGCCAGCGGAGCATAGCCCAGACCGGCATTACTGGTGAGATACAGAATCAGGCGGCGATAAGGTTTCAAAGCGGGGTCGATTGAATCAGGCATCGTTATCCTCGTGAATGATGTAATCAAGCCGGGCATGGGCGGTCTGTTCAACCCGGCGATAAACTTGCGCCAACGGCAGATCGTGAAGCCGGGCGAGGCGGCGGCAATCTTCGTACTCCGGGGCCAGGCGGAGGAACTCCGCGCCGGCGAAAATCAGTTTGACCCGGGCTTCTCCCAGCGGCGTATCGACCGTGACCACGCGCCGCCGCAGCCGATAGCGGCGGCAATGGCTGCTGCGCACGCCGATGGCGCTGCTGTGACGCAGGATCAGCGCGGCCATTTCAGTCGCCCGCACCGGTTCGACCACGACTTTGAGCAGATGAGCGGGGCGGTTTTTTTTCATCTGCAACGGCAAAAAGCCGACATCCAGAGCACCGGCATCGAGCAGCCGTTCCATCAGGTCCCCGAGTTGTTCCGGAGTGCTGTCGTCGATGTGGGATTCCAGCAACTGCACCTGATTGTCCGCTTCAATGCCGGGGCCGGTCGCGTAGAGAATGCCGCGCAGCAGGTTGGGTCGGTCATCCAGCTGCCAGCCGCCGACGCCGTAGCCGATTTTTCCCAGGGGCAGGGCGGGCAAGGGCGAAAACTCGGCCAGCTCGGCGACAATCGTCGCGCCGGTCGGGGTGACCAGTTCTTTGGCGCAGCCGCTGTCGACAATCGGTTTGCCCCGCAGGATTTCCAACGTGGCGGGTGCCGGCAGGGGCAGCTTGCCGTGGGCGCATTCTCCCATGCCGCGCGACAGGGGCAGGGGGGAACAGAAAACTTTGTCGACCCCGAGCAGCTTGAGGCCGATGGCGGCGCCGACCAGGTCGACGATCGCATCGACCGCGCCGACTTCGTGGAAATGGACCTGATCGATATCGATCCCATGCACTTTGGCTTCCGCGCGGCCCAGTTTAAGGAAAAAATTGCGTGCCCGCTGCTTCACCGCAGGGTCGAGATCGGCTTCCGCCAGCATGTGGTCGATCGTACTCCAACTGCGGTGGTGGTGGGTTTCTTCACACAATACCCGGACCCGGCAGCCCTCGATGCCGTGACGCTGTTCCCGTTCGCTGACAATCCGGTAGCCGTCGAGCGGCAGTTTGCCCAACTCGGTTTCCAGCTGCTGCCGGTCAACGCCCAGATCGAGGAGGAGACCGAGAAACATGTCGCCGGAAATGCCGGAAAAGGTATCGAGGTAGAGAGTACGCATAAAAAATGGTCCTATTCGGGGCGAGCTCCGGGTGCGTCCGATTTATTCCGCGGCGGAGTCAAAACCGCGGGATTGCGGCCCCGCTCGCCGCCTGGCTTTTTTGTTCCGCGACAACAGGGTCGGCGGGGCAACGCGATCGATCTTCTCGTTGCCGCTTCAAGCGCATTGAACCTTAAGGGGTTGTGCGATTGATCCGGTTGGCCGCGAAAGCGGCACCGAAACCGTTGTCGATATTGACCACCGTCACGCCGCTGGCGCAGGAATTCAACATGCCGAGCAGTGCGGCGATCCCGTTGAAAGAGGCGCCGTATCCGACCGATGTCGGCACCGCGATCACCGGCCGGGCGACCAGCCCGCCGATGACCGAGGGCAAAGCCCCTTCCATGCCGGCGACGACGATCAGCACCGCGGCCTGGCGCAGCAGATCCTGGCGGGCGAACAGGCGATGGATGCCGGCGACCCCGACATCGACCAGTTCTTCCACCTCATTGCCCAGCATCCGGGCCGTAATCGCGGCCTCGCGGGCGACCGGAAGATCGGATGTGCCGGCGCAGACGATCAGGATTTTCCCTTTGCCGGTGATCTCGACCTTCTGCTGGATGAGGCGGAAAATCCGCGCTTCGGCATCGTACTCGCCATCCGGAAACTGATTGCAGAGGGTCGTGGCTTTCTCCGCGTCCAGCCGGGTGACCAGGATGTTGCGTTTCTCCCTGGCCAGGGCCGACAGAATGGTTTTCAGTTGCTCCTGGCTTTTGCTTTCCCCGAGAACGACTTCGGGCGCGCCCTGACGCAGTTCCCGGTGATGATCGATCTGGGCGATGCCGAGGTCTTCAAAGGGCAGCCGTTTCAGGCGTTCCACGGCGTCATCGACTTCAATCTGGCCGTCCGCCAGGGATTGGAGCAGGCGTGTCAGTTCTTTATGATTCATGCTTCGCCCTTTACAGCCCCAGGTCGTCCGCGATGCCCTGCATGGCCTCCAGGCAGAGATCGCAGAAGTCCGGGATCGGGATGCCGATCTGCTCGCACTCGGCGATAATGGCGCGGTCCGCTCCGGCGGCGAAAATCTTTTCCTTATAGCGTTTGCGGACCGATTTCGGTTTGACGCCGGCCAGTTTTTTATCCGGGTAAATCAGCGCCGTGGCGGTGATCAGGCCGGTGATGGTTTCCCCGGCGGCCAGAGCGTGATGAAATTTCTGACTGCGTTTATCCGCGTGAGCATGTTCGTTGTGCATCCGGATCGCTTCCAGGATTTCCTCGGCCACGCCCTCTGCACGCAGGATCCGCACGGTCTCATGGGTGTGGCGCGACAGGTCGTCCGAAGTCAGTTCGGCGTCAAGATCATGCAGCAGGCCGGTCAGCCCCCAGAGCTCTTCATCCGCGCCGAAGTAGCGGGCCAGAGCGCGCATGACCGCCTCGCTGGCAAGACAATGTTTAACCATATTGGGGTTGCTTAAATGTTGCTCGAGCAGTTCCAGCGAGCGCTCGCGCGTGATGCCGTAATCCATTCCTGCCTCCATAACAGGTTGTTGCAATCGTCCTGGGATGGCCCTTTGCCGGCCCGGCGGGTTTTTCCGGCCCGGTAAGCTCGAGCGCACGAAAAGCTGCGATTGATCCCGGTCGTCCATCCCCGGACCCGGCAGGCTGCTTTTCAAGTGCCTGCTGCGGAAGAATCCGCCCATCATAGCAAAAAAGCGCGCCGGACCAAAGCACAGGAGTTGATTTTCAATGTAAATTCCGGCGATTGACGGTTGGAAAGATCGTTGACCGCTTAGACGTTGCGGGTTAGGTTGTCAACTCTGAGACGAAAGGACAATGATGAAAAGGTTTGAACCTGGGGACGCCCCGCCGAGCAGAACCAAGCGGAAACAGCAGGCCAAGGAAATCGAACGGCTGGCCGAGCGGATCGTCGCGCTGCCGGACAACCAGTTTGCGCAACTTGACTTGCCGCAGGAGATCACCGCCGAAGCCGTTCTGGCCCGCTCCACCAGGGGTCGCAGTTCGCACCGCCGCCAGGTGAAGCATGTCGCCGGGCTGCTGCGCAAGACGGAAGGTGTGCAGGCGGCCGTCAACGCCCGGTTGGACGATCTCGATCAGGTCGTCCGCACCGAAAAACGACAGTTTCATCAGTTGGAGGATCTGCGTGATCGCTTATGCCGGGCGGATGATTTCGATGCGGCCTTCGCGGAGCTGTTGCAACTGGCCCCGGACATCGACCGCAAGGCCATGGCCCGGCTGGCACGCTCGACCCACGAACATGAAGACAGGCGCGCCGCCCGGGAAATTTTCCGCCGCTTGCGGGATTCATTGAAAACACTTTAAAAAGGTTTTCCGAACTCATCGCATTAGTTGTTTTAGTCCATTGGAAAGGTTGTTCAATTTGAAACCCAAGATTCTTGTGACTTCTCCTTACCCGGAATTTACGCAGTTGGTTAAACAGGTCGGTCGGGAGAGACAGCTCGAAGTTAAGATTATAGAAGCTCTGCTGGAAAAGGCCGCCGGACTTGTTGCCGAAGAGATCCATAAGGCCGAGTATGAGGTTGTCGTCAGTCGGGGGGGGACGGCTGCGGCGATCAGGGCGGTTGTGGACGTCCCGGTGGTCACGGCCGAATTCAACGATTTCGATTTGCTGCGCGCTTTATGGCAGGCGCGAAAATTCGGGGATAAGATCGCTTATTTGGGCTCGGCTTATCGTGAAGCATACGAATTCGAAGAGCTGATGGAGATTCTTGGGGTTGAGGTTCGGCAGTACACCTACCGGAATTCCGACGACTTTGCCGGGCAGATCGCTCAGGCGGCCGCCGACGGTTTTAAGGTTGTGGTCAGCGGGGCGGAATGGGGTCAGCGATTGGCCGACGATGTCGGAATGACGGGCCTGATTATTTATTCAAGTCTGCGTTCCGTGACGCAGGCCCTGGAACGGGCGGAGGAGGTTCTGTCAATCAGGCGCCGTGACAAGGAATATTCCCGCCGGTTGAGTACCATGATTCAGGCTGTCGATGAAGGAGTGGTCTGTATCGATGCCGCCGATAAGGTTCTTTTCGCCAATGAAATGGCGGAAAGACTGTTGAACTTCAACTGCTCCGAACTGTCGGGGAAAAAAGCCCACGAGGCGAAACAGGTATTTTCCGATTTGTTCAAGTTGCCTCTGGGTGCGGGACAGAAGTGTTTCATCAACGGTACTGACCTGGTTGTCAACCGGGCGGAAGTTGACGATAGAAAAGAGCATTTCGGCGAGGTTTTTACTTTACAGAAAGTTTCGCAGTTACAACAGTTGGAACAGAAAATTCGCAAGGAGTTGCATCGCAAAGGATTGATTGCCCGGTTTACTTTTGCCGATATCCTCACGCGTGACGAAGCGATGAGGGATCTTATCGAAAAAGCGGAAAGTTTTTCGGGCGTCGACTCTACCGTGCTGATCATCGGGGAGAGCGGTTGCGGCAAGGAATTGTTTTCGCAAAGTATTCATCGGGCCAGCGCCCGGGCCGGTGGGCCTTTTGTGGCGGTGAACTGTGCGGCGCTGCCTGAGGAGCTGTTGGAAAGTGAACTGTTCGGGTATGAAGAAGGCGCTTTTACCGGGGCGAGGAAAGGTGGAAAACCGGGCCTTTTTGAGCTGGCCCATGGCGGGACGATCTTTCTGGATGAGATCGGCAGTATTTCGCTGGGGGTCCAGGCGCGTCTGCTCCGTGTGCTGCAGGAACGTGAAGTCATGAGAATCGGCGGCGAAAGCGTCATTCCCGTCGATGTCAGATGTGTTGCAGCAACCAACAAGAACCTGCAGAAGGCCGTTAGAAAGGGAGGTTTTCGCCGCGACCTGTATTTCCGCCTGAATGTCCTTAAGCTCGAGTTGCCGTCCCTGCAAGACCGCCGTGAGGATATCCCGCTGCTTGCCGACCATTTCCTGGCTGAATTTAACCGGAAATTCAATAAGAAGATTAATGGAATCCCCCAAGACCTCATGGCCTGGATGAAAACTTACAGTTGGCCTGGAAATATTCGGGAACTGGGGAATTTCATGGAACGCCTGGTGATTCTGACCGACCACGGAAAACTGGATACAAAATGGGTACAACAGTTGATTGCGGAGTCCGACGAAGGAATCATCCACGACGGCAAGAGCAGTGAGAAGCGTATCGCGGTCAGAATAGGAACGCTGGAAGAAATGGAGAAGCAGTTGATCGATGCCGTCAAGGAAAGGGCTCAAGGCAACCGTTCGGAAGTGGCCAAGCTTCTCGGCATCAGTCGCACAACCCTGTGGAAGAAGCTGAACAGTCCGCAGGAAACCTGAAGCCGAAGCTGTTCCGGGTGGATACCGAATTTTTTTCTATTCGTTTTATGTTTAGTTCGACCTGATTGACATCCCGTCCAGTCTATTTTCCTGTCTACCTCCTTCCTATGTTGAAGACTCTTGTCTCCTCCGCAGTTTGCTGCGGTGCTGTTTATGTGTATCTATTCTTGTGAGTTTCGAGCGTGATTGAAAGATTTTGTTTTAAATGTGAACACGTAGGTTTTTAAATTAAACATAATTTTCTGCCGAGATCTGGGTAAAAAATTATTTTTTTAAAAAAGGGCTTATTAATCAATTAGTTGGGAGGGCGTTCCGGATCTGGCATAGCCGTTGCTATTCTGTGACATCATTAAATTTAAAAACTTTTGTCATGGAGTGAACAGATGATTGAGACGGAATTAAGTGCGGAAATCCGTTCCGCAATGAGCGATTTGTGCCGTTGCTATCCCCTCGAGTACTGGAGGAAAATCGATGAAGTCCGCGGCTATCCCGAGGAATTCGTCAAGGCATTGACCGAGGCCGGTTGGCTGGCGGCGTTAATTCCCGAAGAATACGGCGGGTCGGGATTGGGGATCGCTGATGCTTCGATTATTCTTGAAGAGATTAACCGATCGGGCGGCAATTCCGGTGCCTGCCACGCCCAGATGTATACCATGGGCACTCTGCTGCGACATGGCTCGGACGAACAAAAGGAGAAATACCTGCCCAAAATCGCCAGCGGCGAGCTGCGCCTCCAGTCCTTTGGGGTCACCGAACCGAATTCCGGAACCGATACGACCAAGCTGCAGACGACGGCTGTGCGTAAAGGCGATCATTATGTCGTCAATGGACAAAAGGTCTGGACTTCGCGGGTTCAGCATTCCGATCTGATGATCCTTCTGGCCCGAACGACTCCGCTGAAAGAAGTGAAGAAGAAATCGTTGGGGTTGTCGGTCTTTCTGGTCGACTTGCGCGAGGTCAGTCAGGATGAACTGACGGTTCGGCCTATCATCAATCTGATGAATCACGAAACCAATGAAGTTTTTTTCGATAACCTAAGGATTCCCGCAGAGAGTCTGATCGGCGAAGAGAATATGGGCTTCAAATATATTCTCGACGGTATGAATGCCGAACGGATTCTCATTGCGGCTGAATGTATCGGCGACGGACGCTGGTTTGTCGAGAAATCCTCCACATATGCCAATGAGCGGGTGGTGTTTGATCGGCCCATCGGGCAGAACCAGGGCATCCAGTTTCCCATTGCCCGGGCTTATGTCAATATCGAGGCCGCCGACCTGATGCGTTTTCGGGCGGCGCAATTGTTTGACGCAGGCAAACCCTGCGGCAAAGAAGCGAATATGGCGAAGCTGTTGGCGGCGGATGCCTCCTGGGAAGCGGCGAATGTCGCGATTCAAACCCACGGCGGCTTCGGCTTTGCCGCCGAATACGATATCGAGCGCAAATTCAGAGAGACCAAGCTGTATCAGGTGGCGCCGATTTCGACCAATCTGATTCTTTCCTACATCGGGCAGCATGTTCTCGGCATGCCGCGGTCTTACTGAGTCCATGCGTCCGCTGGATGGAATAACCGTCATCTCTCTGGAGCATGCCATTGCAGCCCCTTTTGCCACCCGGCAACTGGCCGATCTGGGCGCGCGGGTGATCAAGATCGAGCGTCCGGGGGTGGGCGATTTTGCCCGGAGCTATGACGAAACGGTACTGGGTCAGGCTTCGCATTTCGTCTGGACCAACCGCTCCAAGGAGAGCCTGACCCTGGATCTGAAACATTCCGAGGGTCAGCGGATTGTGGAGCGGTTGCTCAAGAAGGCCGATGTCTTCGTGCAAAACCTGGCTCCCGGTGCGGTAGAGCGACTGGGGCTGGGTGAAAAAGATTTGATCGAACGTTACCCCCGCCTGGTGATCTGTAATGTCTCCGGTTACGGCAACAGTGGTCCCTACCGTGACAAAAAGGCCTATGATCTGCTGATCCAAAGCGAGGCCGGACTGGTATCGGTTACCGGAACGCCTTCCGCTCCTTCCAAGGCCGGAATTTCGATCGCCGATATCGCTGCGGGAATGCACGCTTTCAGCGGTATCCTGGCGGCCCTCTATCGGAGGGAAAAAACCGGTCAGGGCGGTAGCATTGAGGTGTCGCTGCTGGAGTCGCTCGGCGAATGGATGGGGTACCCGCTGTATTACAGCCATTACGGCGGCAGTCCGCCGAAACGCAACGGAGCCGGGCATGCGACGATTTTTCCTTACGGACCTTTTCGTGTCGGCGATGGCAAGGATGTCATGCTCGGGCTGCAGAACGAGCGCGAATGGGAAAAGTTCTGCGAGCAGGTTCTGCTGTCTCCCGAACTGAAAAACGATCCGCGCTTCGTTTCCAATTCCAGACGGGTTGCCAATATGGAAGAGTTGACGGCGATCATCCACGCTGCTTTCAGCGGGCTGGATTCCGCTCAGGTGGTGGAGCGACTGGAACTGGCCGGTATTGCCAATGCCAGGATCAACGACATGGAGGAAGTCTGGAATCATCCCCAACTCGCCGCCCGGCAGCGCTGGAGAGACGTCGTTACTCCGGCGGGACAGGTACAAGCTTTACTGCCGCCGGCAACCTTTTCCGCTTTTGAAGCGCGTATGGACGCTATCCCCGCGCTGGGAGAGCACACCGAGGCGATTTTGTCCGAGCTTGGTTACGGCGCAGAGGACCTTGCCCGTTTGAAGGCCGATCATGCCATTTAATTATCTGCAAAAAAGGAGTTTGACATGAGTGTGAAAGAAGGCTGGAAAGGACGTTTTTTTGAAGATTTCGAAATCGGCGACATTTATCCTCATCCGCTTGGGCGCACGGTGCTGACGGTTGACAACAGCTGGTTTACCCTGTTGACGCAGAATACGGCTCCGATTCATTTCGACCATCATTATTCGGCTCAGACGGAGTTCGGCAAACCGCTGGTCGATTCGACCTTTACCCTGGCGTTGGTTACCGGTCAGAGCGTGACCGATATTTCGCAGAACGTCATGGCCAATCTTGGTTGGGATAAGGTCAGGTTGCCTAATCCCGTATTCGAAGGGGACACAATCTATTCCCAGTCGGAAGTCCTGGATAAGCGACAGTCGAAATCGCGGGACAATGTTGGGATCGTAACCGTAAAAACCACCGGCTTCAATCAGGAAGGCGTTGTCGTTATCACCTTCGAACGTGTGTTGATGGTGTACAAACGGGGATGTGCTCCTGTCATCGCCCGGATGGTGCCGGACGGAAAGCCATGAACGGGATTGCGATGGGCCCAACGCAAGAGCTGGCGGAATTTCTGACCGGTTTCCGCTATGAGGACCTGCCCGGCCCCATTGTTGACCGTACCGAAGATTTGCTCCTGGACTGGTTCGGTTCGGCGTTGGCCGGGCGCAATGCGCGCCGGATTCAAATTCTTGAACGGTTTGCCGCGTCGATGGGACCGGCAGGCGGAAGGAGCGAAATTTTCGTTTCCCGTAAGCATACTTCGCCGTTTTTCGCCGCATTGATCAATGCCGCGTCCTCGCATTACGCGGAACAGGACGATGTGCATAACGGCTCTGTCTTCCATCCCGGAACCGTGGTTTTTCCGGCCGTTGTTGCTGCAGCGCAAGAGCAGGGATGTGCCGGGCGCGATCTGATCGTAGCGGCCGTTGCCGGTTATGAAGCCGGTATCCGGATCGGCGAGGCTCTGGGGCGTTCGCATTATAAAATCTTTCATACCACCGGAACCGCAGGGACCCTGGCTGCGGCCGTCGCTGTTGCCCGGCTTCTGGGTGCCGATAGTAAACAGATGTTGGATGCTTTGGGCTCGGCGGGCACCATGGCGGCAGGACTCTGGGAGTTTTTGCGCGACGCCGCCGATTCGAAACAGTTGCATACGGGCAAAGCAGCAGCTGACGGTTTGCTGGCCGCTTACATCGCGCGCGACGGCTTTACCGGTGCCCGAAGGATTATCGAAGGCGAGCAGGGGATGGCGGCCGGGATGTCGCAGGATGCCGACCCGGCTCTGCTCGTCGATGGTCTGGGCAGCCGCTGGGCGATTGGGGAAACCTCCTTTAAATTTCATGCCAGTTGCCGTCATACTCATCCCGCCGCTGACGCCCTGCTGGCATTGATGCAGCAATACAAGCTCACGGCCGCCGATATTACGGAGGTCACGGCCCATGTGCATCAGGGTGCGATCGATGTGCTCGGGCCGGTGACAAATCCGCAATCGATTCATCAGTCCAAATTTTCTATGGGGTTTGTCCTGGCGCTGATCGCTCTCAATGGCCGGGCCGGGATTGCGGAGTTCACTGAATCCGCCTTGAGTGATCAGGCAGTCAGGGAGTTCTGCGATAAAGTGAAAATGGTGCTGGATGTCAGGGTCGATCAGGCTTATCCGAAACGCTGGCTGGGACAGGTTGAAGTTGTCACTTGTGACGGGCGGCAGCTGGAGATGCGTGTCGATATCCCCAAGGGAGATCCGGAAAACAGCCTGTCCCGGGCAGAACTGGAAGATAAGGCGATCCGGTTGGCGGTCAGTCAAGGCGGTGCTACGTCAGAAGAAATGCGGGGGATTATCGCCGGGATCTGGCAACTGAGAAGCACACCCGAGCTGAAGGATTTCTTTAACGCCTGAGGAAAGAGCTACACTATGGATGAAAGTTTACGTTGGCATCGCCGGCTGCTGTTGGAAAAAACCGCCGAAGCTTTGCGCAGGAATGGTTTCAGCGCGGCCGTGTTTGCCGATCGCCGGGAAGTTCGGCCATTCCTGCTTGCCGCCGCCCGGGATGCCGAGACCGTCGGTTTCGGCGGCTCGATAACGCTTGCGCAAATAGGATTTGCCGGCGAACTGAAACGGGCGGGCAAAAAACTTCTCATTCATGGACGTCCTGGTTTGGACCCGGCAGAGCGCTTTGCCCTGATGCGTCGCCAGTTGAGCTGCGATATTTTTTTCAGCAGCACCAATGCCCTGACGCTTAAAGGACAGCTGGTCAATATCGACGGCACGGGGAACCGGGTCGGGGCGATGGCGTTCGGGCCGCCCAAAGTAGTGGTGATCGTTGGTGTCAATAAGATTGTGCACGATCTTGATAGCGCTCTGCGACGGATCAAAGAGGAGGTTGTCCCGCCCAACGCTCATCGTATGGGTTACGCCCCACCCTGCACGAAGACCGGAATCTGTGTTGATTGCGACTCGCCGGAGCGGGTCTGCCGGATCACAACGATAATCGAAAGACAACCGCGGGATACGCAGATCACCGTCTGTCTGGTGAATGAAAACCTTGGCTATTAGTCCGCCGTTTGAAACTAAGGGAAGATGATGGAAATGACCCGAGAAATTTACTGGAATGTCGGTCACGGCATGGCAACGTTGCTGCCGATGTATCTGCTGACCCTGGTCGCGGTCGGGTTGACTGTTTACCTGTCTCTGCAGCGGATAAAAGTCTATCGTCAGGGGAAGCCGCTGGAGCGCAGCAACGAACTGCCGCGACGCGTTGCCGCAATGATCAGATTGGGGCTGTTGCAGAGCCGGGTCTTACGGGTGCGCGGGCCGGGGATAGCTCACGGGCTGTTTTTCTGGAGTTTCTGTCTGCTGTTCCTCGGTACCGTTCTGATTGTCGTTCAGGCCGATTTCACCGATCTGCTGTTCGATATCCGTTTCCTGAGCGGTAACTTTTACCTGATCTTTTCTCTGGTCCTCGATGTTGCCGGCCTGACGGCCGTTATTATGCTGGCCGGGTTGTTTGTCAGGCGCTATCTGATCCGTCCCGCAGGATTGGAAATCCGGCGCGACGATGCCGTTATGCACGGTCTGCTGTTTGCCATCCTGATCAGCGGTTTCGTCATCGAGGGCGCCCGCATGGCCGTTACTGAGCTGGGTACGCCGCTGGCGTCATGGTCCCCGGTCGGATTGCTGGTCGCCAAAAGCTTTTCCCGGGTGGCCGCCGACGACCTGCGGACATTGCACGTGGCAGTCTGGTGGCTCCACCTGCTGTTGACCCTGGTTTTTATCGTTGCCGTACCGGTAACCAAATTGCGCCATCTGGTGACCGGCAGTCTCAATGCTTTATTTGCCGATCTGGGGCCGGTCGGGAAGCTCGCCACTATCGATCTGGAGGACGAAGAGGCTGAAAGCTTTGGGGCGGCTAAGGTTGCGGAGTTGACCTGGAAGGATATTTTCGACAGCGATGCCTGTATCCGGTGTAAACGCTGTCAGGACCGCTGTCCGGCATACGGCACCGACAAACCGCTGTCGCCGATGTCTCTGGTCAACAAGGTCGGAGACAGCGCTTTTAATGATCCCGGGGCAAGTCTGATCGAGGCCTGTGATAAAGAAGCCATCTGGTCCTGTACAACCTGCCGGGCCTGTGAGGATATCTGTCCGGTCACGATCGAACATGTGAACAAGATTGTCGCCATGCGTCGCAACCTGGTGTTGATGGAGGGAGAGTTTCCGGGTGAAGAAGTGATGACCGCCATGGAACAGACCGAAATCAATGGAAATCCGCTGGGAATGGGCTATGCCGCACGCGGCGATTGGAGTGCCGATCTCGGCATTAAAACGCTGGCCGAAGATGCAGCTGTGGATGTTCTCTACTTTGTCGGCTGCTATGCCTCTTTCGACAAGCGCAACATCAAAATTGCCGGGGATTTTGTGCGGCTCTGCCGGGCTGCCGGGATCAGGGTGGGGATTCTTGGCAAGGAAGAAAGGTGTTGCGGTGAGCCGATGCGCAAAATGGGCAACGAGTACCTTTATCAAACCCTGGCCAAGGAAAATATCGAACGGATCAGGGACTACGGAGTCGCAGAGATTGTCACCAGCTGCCCTCATTGCTTCAATACTTTGAGTAAAGACTACCGGGATCTCGGCTTGGCGGTTCCCGTTTCCCATTATACTGCTTATCTTGACCGGCTGGTGCGGAGTGGGCGGCTCAAACTGAAATTGATGAGTTTTCCTGTACTTATCACGATTCCTGCTATTTGGGGCGGCATAATGCGATCTATGAAGCTCCACGCCGTTTGATTCGAGCCGTCGGCGGGCAAATTGTAGAAATGGAAAAATCCCGCAACGAGGCCTTTTGCTGCAGTGCCGGCGGCGGGCGAATTCTGGCGGAGGAAAAGCTCGGTAGCCGTATCAACCTGCGGCGGGTTGAAATGGCCGCTGAAACCGGTTCGGATACTTTGGTTTCCAGCTGTCCTTTCTGCCTGACCATGTTCGAGGACGGGGTCAAGGGCGCAGACCTGGAGGAACGGATCAGACCCAGGGATATTGTCGAGATTTTGGCCGCGCAGTTGTAATTTTTTGTGTTGTTAATGATTTTTTTTGCCGCGGAGGGACTGCTCCTCCTCCTGTTGAAAGAGTCTGGGGCTCTTTTCAACAAACCAGTCGCTCCGTGGTTTTTTTATCACTCAACTCCTGAGCATGTGGAGGTTTGCAATGAAGATTCTTGTGTGTATCAAGCAGGTTCCGGATATGGAATCGAAGTTCAAAGTCAATGCCGAGGGGACCTGGTACTCAGAGACCGATCTTGCCTGGCGGATGAACGAGTATGACGAGTATGCGGTTGAGCAAGCCGTGCAACTCAAGGAACAGCTCGGCGATGCCGATCTGAGCGTCCTGAGCATCGGCCCGGAGCGGGTCAGGGAAGCGATTAAAAAAGCCTTGGCCATGGGTTGCGACCGCGGCGTTCATATCAGCGATGACCAGGCTTACGGCAGAGACCCTTTGGAGATTGCGGCAATGATCGCTGAATTTGCCGGAGATAAGGGTTTCGATTTGATTTTCACCGGGATGCAATCACAGGACCGCGGGAGTGCTCAGGTAGGTGTTCTGGTTGCTGAACTGCTGAATTTGCCGAGTATTTCAACCATCGTTGAATTTGCTTATGCCGCAGGTCGGATCAGTGCCAAACGGGAACTCGAAGGGGGCCTTAAGGCTCTGGTGGCAAGTGGAACGCCGGCGCTGGTGACCTGTCAACTGGGCTTGAATACGCCCCGCTATCCCACCCTGCCGAATATCATGAAGTCGAAAAAAAAGGAGCTGCTGGCGATTGCCGCCGCCGAGTTGCTGCATGTCGAAGCGAGGCAGGAAACGCTGCTTACTTATTTTCCGGAAAAAACCGGCGGCGGACTGATTCTGGAAGGTGAGATCGATGACCTCGCCGACCGTCTGGTTAGGCTCCTCAAAGAAAAAACCGGCGTTCTGTCCTGACAAGGAGACCATCATGAAAGCATTACTTGTTGCCGAATATCGAGCTGGACAACTGTTGGGGTCCACATATGAACTGATTGCTTTTGCCGAGCAGCTTGGTTGCGCTTCGGCCATGTTTCTGGTCGGCAGCGATACTGTGTTGCCGCACTATAACGGAACCCTTTATCTGGCCGACAGCGACATATATCGAGAATTCAACCCGTCGGCCCATAAACATCTGCTGCTTGATGCAGTAGAACGGGAACAGCCCGATCTGGTGGTGTTTGCCCATTCATCCTATGGCTGGGACCTGGCGCCGCGCATTGCTCTGGCGCTGGGAGCCGCCCAGGTTTCCGAAGTGGTCGATATCGTCGACGGGCTTCCGGTCGTTCCCGTCTGCAATGCCAAGTTGCGTCGCAAGGTCAAAGCCAAAACCACGAGAACCGTTTTGACCCTGCAGCCCGGAGCCTTTAATCCAAGCGCTGAAGCGGCCGGAAGTCCAACCGTGGTTGCACTGGCGGGCGATATCTCTGCACAAATGGATTTCAGCGGTTACGAGGAGGCTGAAGCCGGCGGGGTCGATCTGTCCAAGGCCGAAATTATCGTCAGCGCCGGGCGGGGGATCGGTAAGCCCGAAAATCTGGACATGATCGATCAACTGGCCAGGGCGCTCGGCGGCGAGTACGGCGCCAGCCGTCCGGTGGTCGATGCCGAATGGGCCGAACATACACGTCAGATCGGGACCACCGGCCAGACGGTTTCGCCCAAACTTTATGTGGCCTGCGGGATTTCCGGAGCGATTCAGCATCTGGCCGGGATGCAGAAATCGGAGTTTATCGTTGCCATCAATACCGACAGGGATGCGCCGATCGGCGATGTTGCAGATGTGCTGGCCGTCGCCGATCTGAAGCAGCTGGTTCCGGCACTGACGGCAAAACTAAGCTGATGTTTTTTCTGCTCGGCGGATTTTGTGATGAAGCCTGAAGCTTTCGCGCTTTTTCGGCAGACGATTGAGGAAGCGATTCCGTTCAATCAATATGTCGGGGTCAAGCTTCACGCCTTGGAGCCGGGGCGCTGCGCTCTTTGCTTGCCGTTTCGCCGCGAACTGATCGGTGATGCCCGGAAGATGACGTTCCATGGGGGTGTCCTGTCGATGCTGGTAGCGACGTGCGGCAGCTTTGCCGTCTGGTCGACCGGCAGCCCCGAAGATAGAATCGTCACCATCGATATGAGCATCGATTATTTGCGCCCGGTTCCCGGCGTCGACCTGATCGCCGCAGCGCGGGTCAGATATGTCGGCGGTCGGGTGGGTAACGCCCACACGATGATTTACCCGCAGGGTTCGCCGGACAATGTCCTTGCCGAAGGTCGTTCCGTATACCGTATCAGGCGCCGGGACGCGCACACGGGCTCCAGGAGCAGATAAGCTTCCTGTTGGTTTTGTTCCGTCGGGCCTCCCGGCCGCCGGCGGTTTGTTTTTTTCAGACCACTGAAGGAGAGCAGATGAATTATCTTCGCAGTTTTTTGTTCGCTCCCGGCAGCAATGCCCCCGTCATGAAAAAGGCTTTGAACAGTTGTGCCGATGCCGTGATCCTCGACCTGGAGGACGCGGTTTCAATGGCCGAAAAAGAAGCCGCCAGAGAGCAGGTTGCCGATCTGTTGAAAACCTCCGTCCGTTCGCAGCGGCGGGTCTATGTTCGCATCAATGGCTGGGAAACCCCGTGGGGATATGCCGATCTCGAGCGGGCTGTGGCCTCTGGGGCCGACGGCATCATGCTGCCGAAAGCGGAAACTCCCGAAGTGGTGGCCGAAGTTGCCGGGCTGCTGCCGGAGCAATGCGATTTCATTCCTCTGGTGGAAACGGCACGGGGATTGTTGAACGCTCATGGCGTTGCCGCTTGTCATCGTCGGATTTCCCGGCTGGCTTTCGGTGCTGTCGATTTTACCGCGGATATCGGAACCGCATATCCGAAAGACGGAACCGCCTTGCTGTATGCACGCTCACAACTGATTATCGTTTCTCGGGCCGCCGATTTATTGCCTCCGGTCGACACGGTCTTTCCCGATCTGGCCGATGCTGCCGGGTTTGCCGCCGAGTTGAATCAGGTCAAGCAATTGGGGATGTTCGGTAAGCTGGCCATCCATCCCAAACAATTGCAGTCGATCCATGCGACGTTTACACCGAGCCGCAAAGCGATCGCCGCGGCGCAAGAGGTGGTCGATGCGTTTGAAGATGCGGAGCAACGGGGAATTGCCGCGCTCGAAATTCAGGGAAAGTTTATCGATTATCCGGTTTATCGTCAGGCTCTGAAACTTGTTTCCCTGGCAAGGACGCTGCTGCCGGAATCTGAAACACAAAAGTGAATCCTGGACACAATTGGAGGAAAGCGAGAGAGGCGATGAGTGATTGTAACGGCTGCCCGGTCTGCAAGGTTTATCAGGGCGGCGAATGTATCAAAGGCAATGATTTCAGTGCAACCAACGAGCTTTCCAGGGCCGCTTTTGCCGATCCGGAAACGCTGAAAATGCTCAAGGTCTCCGCTGACATCGAAGCGGGGCATTATATGCAATGGAATCGGCTGGAGGAGTTGATCGGTTTTTTTCAGCAGATGGGCTACCAAAGGATCGGAATCGCCAATTGTGTCGGCTTTGCCAAGGAGACCGCGCTGTTGGCCAAGATTCTCTCCCGGCACTTCAAAGTTTTTACGATCTGCTGTAAAAACGGAGGGCTGAACAAGGATGATTATGGGATGCCCCATATTAACCCGGAACGCTATGAAGCAACTTGTAACCCGGTCGGCCAAGCCCTTATTCTGGGAGAACATAAAACGGATGCCAATATTATTCTGGGGCTGTGCATCGGCCACGATATGATCTTCAATCGGCATTCCGAAGCTCCGGTTACGACCTTTGCGGTGAAAGACAGGGTGCTGGCTCATAATCCCATGGGGCACTGTATTCCGGGTACAGTTTGCGCAAGGTGTTAAAGAAGTGAGTCGTCGGGGGGGGGGATATGGATTATTCGTTAATAAGCCGGTGTTGAGCTTGGGAGATGATTATGAAAACCAAATCGTTGCAGGGGGTTTTCCCTTACCTGGTTTCTCCTGTAGATGCTCACGGGAACATTCTCGGCACGGTGCTCGGGGATCTGGTTGAGCATCTCATAAAAGCCGGGGTTCATGGTTTGACCCCTTTGGGCAGTACCGGCGAATTTGCTTATTTGAACTGGTCGCAACGGTGCCGCGTTGTCGATATCGTGGTGGAGGCGAATGCCGGTCGAGTTCCGGTCGTGGCGGCTACGACAACTGCTGAAGCAACTCATCAGGCGCGGCATTTCGTTAAACGGGGCGTCAATGGTATCCTGGCGATTCTTGAAGCTTATTTCCCGATCAGCCACACCGGTGTCGTGGATTATTTCAGCAACATAGCGCATGCCGTTCCCGAATATCCGGTGGTGTTGTACACTAACCCACAGTTTCAGCGCAGTGATCTGTCTTTGGAGTCGATTCGGCAATTGGCTCAAATCGGCAATATTCTCTACCTGAAAGACGCCTCGAGCAATACCGGTCGCTTGCTTTCGATTATGAATCTTGTCGGTGACAGACTGAAGGTTTTCAGTGCATCTGCACATATCCCGGTCTGTGTGATGCTTTTGGGTGGAGTCGGGTGGATGGCCGGTCCGGCCTGCGTTGTGCCGGAGCAGAGCGTCCGGCTGTACCGATTGGCCGAGCAAAAGCGTTGGGATGAAGCAATGGCATTGCAGCGTGAACTGTGGAGCATTAACCGGGTTTTCGCCAAATATAATCTGGCCGCCTGTATTAAGGCCGCGCTTGAAATCCAGGGCTTCCCGGTCGGCGATCCGCTGCCTCCACAGCTTTCTCTGGCCGAGGCCGAACGGCAAGAGATTGCCGAGGTGCTCTTGCGTTTGGCCGCTTTATAGCTTGTTTGAGGTTAGATTCAATGCTGTTCTGCCTGGGGGAACCGAAGTGTTGAGAATTTCAACCTGGTGATTTCGGTATTTGAAATGCCGAACACTCTTCTCCAATTGAAACCCAGTCTTTTCTCTCTTTCAGCCAACCACTGTTTTTAAGTTGAACGCACTGTTCTTTTATTGAACAAAATCCAACTTGATAAATTTTCTATAAAACCGTTATTTTCTAAAAATTAATATTTTATTCAATAATTTTAATAAGTTAATCTGTTTATTATTTATGCGGCATATTAGTTGCTTTGATTTTATAGAACAGAGTCTTTTTTGTTCGTCGGCTGGAGGGCGGCAGGAATAATCCTTAAATCCCGGTCCGGTTCATGCGAACCGATGTCAGTTCAAGGCAAGTTTATATCTGTTCCTGTCTTTTTCCCGGAAGCCGGAATGAGATTTTTAATGTCGCCATGGTGGCAACATTGCACACTCAATCTTTTTTAGTAGAGGAGAGCAAGATGAGCAGAAACAAATTGATTCTGGCAAGTCTGTTGGTGGCGGTCGCTTTTGTCGCTTCCGCAACGATCGCATCGGCCGCGCCGATCGTGATCAAGTTTTCCCATGTTGTCGCCGAAAACACCCCCAAAGGCCAGATGGCGATCAAATTCAAGGAACTGGTCGACCAGCGTTTGGGCGGCAAGGTGGTGGTCGAAGTGTTTCCCAACTCCCAGCTGTTCGGCGACAACAAAGTGCTCGAAGCCATGATTCTCGGCGACGTGCAGCTGGCTGCGCCGTCCCTGTCGAAATTCCAGAAATACACCCAATCGCTGCAGATCTTCGACCTGCCCTTCCTGTTCAGGGACATGGCTGCGGTGGAAAAATTCCAGCAGGGCCCGGTCGGCCAGAAAATGCTGATGTCGATGAAGAAAAAAGGCCTGATCGGCCTCGGTTACCTGCACAACGGCATGAAGCAGCTCTCCGCCAGCGATCCGCTGCGGGTGCCGGCCGACGCCAAAAGCAAGAAGTTCAGGATTCAATCTTCCGATGTCCTCGCGGCCCAGTTCGAAGCCGTCGATGCGATGCCGCTGAAGAAGCCGTTCTCCGAAGTTTTCACCCTGCTCCAGACCAAAGCCATCGACGGGCAGGAAAACACCTGGTCCAACATCTACTCGAAAAAATTCTTTGAGGTCCAACCCTACATTACCGAAACGGATCACGGGGTCATCGATTATCTGATCGTGACCTCGTCCGAGTTCTGGCTGGGCCTGCCGGACGACACCCGGACCGCAGTGAAAACCGCGCTGGACGAAGCGAAGCGATTGCCTTCGGCAACAAAATCTCCGAGCAAAAGGCCATTCAGGACCGGCAGAAGATCATCGACTCGAAGCGGTCGAAAATCATCGAGCTGACCGATGCCGAGCGGCAGCAATGGGTGGATGCCATGAAGCCGGTGTGGAAACAGTTCGAAAAAGAGATCGGCAAGGAGTACATCGATGCCGCGGTGGCGTCGAACTGATTCCGCAATGTCCCACGGGCCTCGGCAACGAGGCCCGTCAGTCTTTTATTTTTATGGCTCAGATGAGGTTTGAATATGTTTAGCCGGATAATTAACCGCATAGAAGAAGCGATCATTGCGCTTCTTCTGGCGGCAATGACCCTGCTGGTCTTTGTCGAAGTGGTGCTGCGCTTCGGTTTCGGGCAGGGCATTATGTGGGCTCAGGAGGTCACGCTGCACCTGTCCGCCTGGCTGGTGCTGTTCGGTGTGTCTTACGGGATTAAAGTCGGCTCCCACATCGGGGTCGATGCCCTGGTCAAGATTCTGCCGACCAACGTGCGGCGGGTGATCAGCGGCATTGCCGTCATCGCCTGCCTGACCTACTGCGGACTGTTCATGAAAGGGGCCTGGGTCCTACCTGTCCAAGATCCAGATGATCGGCATCGAAATGGAGGACCTGCCGGTCCCCAAGTGGATCGCCCACAGCATTCTGTTTATCGGCCATGGTCCTGATGGCGATCCGGCTGCTGATTCTCCTGGTGAATATATTCAGGGGCAAAACCGACGGCTTCAAGCTGGCCGATGAAGCCAAGGAAAGCATGCATCTGGCCGAAGAAGCCAAGGCCGGCCAAGGAGGTGAATCGGCATGACAACCGCTGCCCTGTTTATCATTCTGCTGCTGTGCCTGCTGACCGGCATGCCCATCGCTTTCGCCCTGGGGCTCTCCAGCATCACGACGATCCTCGTTTTTTCCAACGATTCCCTGGCCTCGATCGCGCTGAAACTGTTTGAGGCCGAATCGGAGCATTACACCCTGCTCGCCATCCCGTTCTTTATTTTGTCGTCGACCTTTCTGTCGACCGGGGGGGTGGCCAACCGGATCATCAATTTCGCCATCGACTGCGTCGGCTGGATTCGCGGCGGCCTGGCCATGGCCTCGGTGCTGGCCTGCATGATCTTTGCCGCGGTGTCCGGGTCGTCCCCGGCCACGGTGGCCGCCATCGGTTCGATCGTCATCGTCGGCATGGTCAAGGCCGGCTATCCCGAATCGCTGGCGGCCGGGGTCATCACCAACGCCGGCACCCTGGGCATCCTGATCCCGCCGTCGATCGTCATGCTGGTCTATGCCGCGGCCACCGAAGAATCGGCGGCACGCCTGTTCATGGCCGGGTTTCTGCCCGGCCTGCTCATGGGCAGCATGCTGATGGTCATCATTTACATCGTGGCCCGGATCAAGGGGCTGCCGGCGCAACCCTGGGTCGGCTTCAGAAGCCTGGTGCGTTCGAGCATCAGCGCCGGCTGGGGTCTGATGCTGATCGTCATCGTCCTCGGCTCGATCTACGGCGGCATCGCCAGCCCGACCGAGGCCGCGGCCGTTTCGGCCGTCTACGCCTATTTCATCGCCATCTTCATCTACCGCGACATGGGGCCGCTCAAGGGGATTCCGTGGAAGAAGGATGCCAACGAGTCCCTCGGCAGCAGCATCGTCCGCAACCTGCTCCTGACCCTGACCGCGATCCCGAAATCGGTCTTTCATGCGGATACGCACAAGGTCTTTCGCGACGCCTCCAAGGTGTCGATCATGCTGCTGTTCATCATCGGCAACGCCATGCTCTTCGCTCACGTGCTGACCACCGAGCGGATTCCGCACCATCTGGCCGAAATCATCGTCGGCTGGGGCTTGCCCGCCTGGGGCTTCCTGATCGTGGTCAATATCCTGCTGCTGATCGCCGGCAACTTCATGGAACCCTCGGCGATCCTGCTGATCATGGCGCCGATCCTGTTCCCGATTGCCGTCCAGCTGGGGATCGACCCGATCCATCTCGGGGTCATCATGGTCGTCAACATGGAGATCGGCATGATCACCCCGCCGGTCGGGCTCAACCTGTTCGTCACCGCCGGCATTACCGGGCACAATATCACCTGGGTGCTCAAGGCCGCGCTGCCCTGGCTGCTGGTGCTGCTGACCTTCCTGGTCCTGATCACCTACATCCCGCAGATCTCGCTCTGGCTGCCGGAATACATCGATTACCTCAAAGGCTATTGAGCCGTAGCGCCCGGCTCGACATATCCATGACCTTCCAGCGGGCTGCTCTGCAGCCCGCTTTTTTTGTGTACGCAAGCGGTTGATCGTCAGTCCGATGCGGATTCTCTTATTCGGAGAAGGTGCGGATGGCTTGTGGCCTGCCTGCCGGCCCAATCATTTGGCCGGTAAAAGAGTGAGCTGCTTTCTCACTTCCGGAAAGCGGCGCTGTAGCAGACTGTTTGGCCGCTTGCGCAAGGAACTTGCCGGCCGGGATTGAAAAAGAGAAGGGCGCTTCAGCGCAAGTGTATCTTGGCGAACAGGCGGCCCAGCATTATATTGAAGCGGTTATCGCGGTTCACAAAGGGAATGACAGGTGTTTTACGCACCCCGATATTACGCAGCAACTGGGTGATCTCCCGGTTTTGATCTATTTTCAAGCCCTGTTCGAGAATGTTGACCGCCTGCTTGCGGTTTCCGCTGTGCAGGTAAATCCGTCGAGCGCCAGATAGCTTTCCGCCAGGCCCGGATGTTGCTGAATCACCTCTCTGCACAGGGTAATGCCCGTTCTGAAATCCTTTTTCTCGTAAGCTAGGCAGTATCCGAACCAGGCTTTGGCTTCCGGTACGTTATTGAAGCAAGCGGAATCCTGCAGCAGTTGCAGCCCCAACTGGGTGTTGCCGCGTTTGGCCTCTTTGATGCCTTCTTGAACTTCTTCGGCCAGATCGATATTCATCTTTTCCCCCTCTTTATTGTCGGCGCGTGGTTTCCGGTCTGAACCTTACGCGCAAAAATAAACTTTTATTTTAGCACAAACACAGTAAAATTTGTATTCATGATTGGTAACGAGCCAGCGGTCGCCGTTGCACGAAATGGCATGGTCCGCCGGGACGTCATAACGGAATTCACCGAAGGTTACGGCCCGATTTTCATTGTTGCTGTCGGTGAACATTGCTATAGTACCCGCATCTGGCTCTGGTGAACAACTTAGATAAGGATGAATTATATGTACTTCCGACAAACCCCTCCGCCGCCCGCCTTTCTCTGATTCGAGGAAGGTTCTTAGCCACAGGATCCGGCCCTCCCGGCCGTAACCGTCCTGTCCTCATGATTTACGCATCCGCCTGATGTGCTGGTGCGCCCGGGTTTCGGCCCGGGATGGATATCTGCGCCCCGACCCTTCCTCGCCGGTTTTTCCACCCGGATTGTTCCTGAAGATTGCAACGCTTTGACGGAAAATCCGGACCGACTTTTATTCGTGTATAAAGGGGAAGGGTTTGTTATGCGTTTTCATCTTTTTAACTCCGGGACCCGGCAGGGGGTTCTGCTGGTCGTACTGGCCGGGGTTCTTTGGGGAACCATCGGTATTGCCGCACAGGCGATTTATCGGCAGTCCGATGCGGGTCCGCTGGTGGTGGGGTTTTATCGGCTGGCGCTGGGCTTTCCGCTGGTCGCGCTGGGTTGTTGGGTGTTTGTCGGCCGGGCGATGTTCCGGGTCCGGCGGAAGCATTATCGGCGCATGATCCTGATCGGCGTGATGCTGGCTTTTTATCAGGTCTGCTATTTCATGGCCGTTGATTTCGCGGGGGTGGCCGTTGCCACTCTGGTCACCCTGTGTACCGCCCCGGTGATCGTCGCCCTGGCTTCGGTATCGATCCTCGGGGAAACGCTGACGCAATATACCCTGGGAGCCTTGACCCTGGCGGTTTTCGGCACCGGATTGCTGGTCGGCGCACCCGGAGAAATCGTCGAATCGAGGGCTCTCGTCATCGGTGCCGGCCTGTCTGTCGCTTCCGCCGGAGGCTATGCGGCGGTTGCGTTGCTGGGCCGGTCGCTGGCCGGCAACTGTCACCCCATGTAATGCCACCGCGGTCTCGTTCGGAGTCGGAACCTTGGTGCTGCTGCCGCTGGCCGTTTGCGCCGGCCCGGCAGGGTCCTATTCACATGAAGTCTGGGCGCTGCTGGCCTATCTCGGGTTGGTGCCGACCGCTCTCGGATATCTGTTTTTCTTTCGCGGAATTCATTTTATCCGGGCGTCGACGGCGGCGATTCTGACCCTGATCGAGCCGCTGGTCGCAATTGTTTCTGGCGTGGATTTTCTTTGCCGAACGCCTCGGCCCGGTTGCGATCATCGGTGCGGTTTTTGCTGCTGATGGGCATTTTCGTGTTGTACCAGGGGGAAAGAAAGGATGACGGCAGCGGCTGATAGCCGCCGATCCTGCCGTTTGCCGGGAACTAAAAAGAGCCCGGATGAGTGAACATCCGGGCCTTGTCCCCTGTTTGTCGCAGCTGTTGGAGCCGGGCTCAGCCGATCAGGGTCGAGGGTGGTTTTTTTCCATCTCCTCGCCGGCCTGCAAGGCTTTGATATTCGCCTGGTAGGCATGCCTGGTCGAAATCATGTCGGTCATTTCCGTGGCCGGATCAACGTTCGAAGTTTCCCGTCACCGAGCCGTCCGGACGGTTGATCAGGGTGCCGGGGGTGTTGACCGGCTGGGTTTTGGCCGTGATGCTGCCGGATGATCCTTCCGCAAGGACGGTGCGCGATTTTTTGAACTCTTCGGTCTCGCTGTTGGCGATGTTGTTGGCGGCTGGTGTTTTGTTTAACGCCCAATGCCTTGAGCGCCGCGAGATTGTTATTGATGGACAGTGACATGACGGCCTCCTTGCGCGGACCTCATTATAAGCGAACTGGAATGAGATTTGTGAAAATTAATAATATCGGAGGAATTGTTTGGAATGCGGTGTTTTTTGTGATTTTTAAGCGCGAAGCTGGGTTGTTTTTTTGGGACTGTCACTGTCATATGTGAGAGCCGTCAACTTGCATCTTCTTGCCTGAGTCGGCCCACCGCTTCTTACTTGACCGCCACCTGAATAGTGGGCGGCGGTCCAACAAAACGTTACGACATTTGAGACCCGCCGCTATCTGGCTTTTATGGGACGATTCAGATTTTATGTGCAAAAAACCTGAGACATGGACTATAAATCACCATTCTCAGGCTGATATTTCCGAGGGTCTGACCGCGTTTCCGACAGGTCCATTTTATCCGGAGCGATAAACCCCGATGCTCATAAAAATAATCATTATCTTTGCAGGTATCCTGATCCTGCAACAGATTCGGCCTTCATCTGGCCGTGTCACTTCTGGTCGGCTCCACATCTTTGGGAATATGGACGGGAATGACACCTCTGGAGTTATTGACCTGTCTGTATAAGAGCATAATCAATCATCCAAACACTGAGTCTTGCTTTGATCGTCTGGCTGATCATGGTGATGAGCGGCATCATGGAGAAAAGCGGACACATGAAGAGGCTGGTCAGCAGTTTTACCTCCCTGACCAAGGACGCCAGAGTCGTCGGCACTGTTATGTCGGCTCTTATAGGCCTCTTGCCTATGCCGGGAGGTGCGCTCTTCTCGGCACCGCTGGTGGGTGAAGCCCTCCTCCAGGGTCAATGCAAGTCCCGAACACAAAACCGCCCTGAATTACTGGTTCAGGCATATATGGGAATACTGGTGGCCGCTGTATCCGGGCGTCATCCTGGCCATAGCGTTGCTCAATACCCAGACCTGGCTGGTACATGATTTTTGCGGCCCCATTGACTCTTCTTTCGGTCGCGGCAGGCTACTTATTCATCATCAGGCCCATGGGGACAACCGGTTCCAACTCTGAGAGCCGGGTCTCATGGCAGGGAATCAAAGAATTTATTTATGAAATGATGCCGATCACCATCATCATTTCATCCATCATCATTATAACCGGGCTGTCCGGGGTATTGACCCTGATCAATCCGGATGTCAACATTCCTTCCCTCGTTTCCGTCATTGTCGGGATTTCGGGAGCAATCGCCCTGGGTCTGCCGCTCAAACGGGATTGCACCCTCAGGCCTTCTTTCGGCAACCCTCGGCAAGTCAAATCTGACAATGATTTTTCTCATCATATCCATAATGCTTTTTAAGGGTGTGATGACGGATTCGGGAGCTGTTCAGGGCATAAGAGACGAGCTTATGACATACGGGATACCGCCGATTCTGCTCATTCTCATAATGCCCTTCTTTTCCGGTTTTATCCTGGGAATTGCTATTGGTTTTGTGGGGGCATCCTTTCCGCTTATCATTCCTCTCATCCCCGCCCATGATACCTATACCTATCTCTTGTACGCAGTACTTGCATATACTTTCGGATACATGGGAATGATGCTGTCGCCGGTACACCTCTGTTTTCTTGTGACAAGGGATTATTTCAAGGCAGGGATAGGCGGCAGCTACATCTATGTCGTTAAGATATCGATTACGGTTCTTGTCTCTGCCACCCTGCTGTTTATTGCCGCAAATTTTCTGCACGGATTTTTTAGCGGATGAAAATGGATAAATGACGGTCTTAAAACCATGAGTCTGAGAGACGAGCAAACGTCCGAAATGTCCGTTTTAGAATCCGGCTAGCCGGAAAAGCCTGCCTTGTCGAACCCCCAGACATTGCTTGCTTCTCACTTGGATTTCAATGAGCCGTCATCAGCGGACCCGGCGAGAAGGGCCTTGTTGATTCGTCTTTCAAGCCCTGTTGGCGATTTGCTTATCTTCCTTTTCAGAAACGCCGGCGGTAATGCCGGAAACAGGTGTTTTTCTCTTCGTTCTTGCCATGTAATGCCCTGGTTTCCAATTAGGCGGATGCCGATCTGCAAAAGCCTTGGTTTTCAGAATCTCGATGCCGCTAAAGTCGTTTACGTCAAGCCGGTGCCCGTCACCGCTGACTATCATCTTGGAGCCGCTTGCCGGTGCGCACGCGATAAACATGTCGTCATCGGGGTCGGCGCTTACCGGCTCTTTTAACGGTTCCGTCCGGATCATGTCTGCTTCGACAACGATCAATTCCGGCATCTCCGCCAAATCAACAGGTGGATACTTTTTGCTCAGGATCTCAGCGACCTGCTGATACTCTGGCCAAAATTTCCGGTGAAAGAACGAGCGCGAACCTGCCGTCACGCCAGCCCTGCAGTATTTTTCCCGGTGGCCCGACGAAGAAAATCCCCGGAATAAAAACATCGGTATCGAGAATAACTTTCACTTGCCGCCCCGGGCCTCAGCAATGGCGGACTTTTTAAGCCCCGCTGTTTTGGCCTGGCGGCGTGCCTTTGCAACTAATCCCGTCAAACTCATCCATAGATGACGGGGTAATGGCCTTCAGGATCACAACGTCACTCTCACGGACAAACGACGAACTGCGTGCCGGCCTTGAGATTAAGACGCTTGCGCACCTCTTCAGGAATGATGCCCCGGCCCTTCGGGGACATTTTGTTGTAGCTAAAGTTGCCGTAAAATTCCTCCTGTAATGATTCTTGCCAGTAGGACTGCAGCAGTCGTGAACACTTGCCAGGAGGAAATATTCGAGATGGCAAGACGACAAAGCCCCGGCACATGCCGGGGCTTTATTTTGTGACGCTTATGAAGCCGATGAGATGCCGGCGATTTGATAAAATCCATCCCGACTTTATCGATCTGCCTTAGCTACTCTTCGGACTCAGCAAGTGCAATGCCTGTTTTCTTAACTCTCCATTTAATCAAAAGCGGGGAGAGGAAAGACATAACAATGAGACAAATCAGCACTATTGAGAATGGGCGACTAAAGAAGTATTTTAGCAGATGCCCTTTTGACATGACGATCGATTGCATCAATCCAATCTCAGCAAGAGAGCCGAGAATCATTGCGAGAACAACTGCCGCAGTTGAAAATGAGGTTTTCCGCATAACGTAGCCGATCAGTCCAAATATCGCCATCACGTAGACATCAAATATATCGTTATTCATTGAGTACGAACCGACAACAGAGAGCACAACGATAATTGGTGCCAAAATACCTGATGGAATTGTTGCAACCTTTACCACGTATCTGGCGATCCCAAGTCCGACAATTCCCATAATGATATTTGCCAGAATAAACCCAATAATCACGGCATATACGATTGACGCATTTTTGGTAAACAACTCATGGCCAGGCTGCAAACCCTGAATAAGAAGTCCACCAAGCAATACTGCTGTCGCTGCGCTACCAGGGATGCCGAGTGTCAATAGAGGAATCATTGCACCACCCGCAACTGCGTTGTTTGCCGCTTCTGAGGCAGCAATGCCCTCTATGTGTCCCGTACCAAATTTTTCAGGATTTTTGGAAAAACGCTTTGCCTCATTGTAACTAACCCACGAAGCGACATCACCGCCGGCCCCCGGTAATATTCCGACAAGCAGACCAACAAAAGACGATCTAATCACCGTTTTCCAAATCAATCGCCATTCTTCACGCGTCGGAAAAAGGCTTCCTTTCAGCTCGCCTATAAATTTATCTTCTTTGGCGTGAAGTTTTTCCACCTGAATAAGAACCTGTGAGATGGAAAACTGGCCAATCATGGCCGGGATAAGAGAAATGCCAGACTCTAATGAGGTGATATTGAAAGTAAAGCGAGCATAGCCAGACATAACATCGACACCAATAGTGCCGACCAGAAGACCGAACAATCCGGCAGACAAACCTTTTATCATCGACCCTGAGGACAGGCTGGAAATTATAGTGAGCCCGAATACTGCCATCAAAAAATACTCAGGAGCATTGAATTTGATGGAAATCATAGCAAGAGGTGGTGCTAAAACCAACAGAGCGATAGCGCTAAAAAAACCACCGATCATTGAACACACAGTCGCTGTTCCCAGAGCTTTCAAGCCTTTGCCGTTGACTGTCATCTGATATCCATCTAACGCCGTAGCTGCGGAAGCTGGAGTGCCGGGAGTATGAATCAGAATGGCGGTAATCGAGCCACCATAGACAGCTGCGGTGTAGATCGCGGACAGAAGGATTAATCCTGCGATCGGATCCATGCCAAAGGTCATCGGAATAAGCAGCGCGATGCCCATTGTGGCACTAAGTCCAGGAAGAGCCCCAATAACAATCCCCCCAACAACACCCACTAACAGCATTAATATTACATTTACATTTGCAAGGCCTGAAAGAACAGACGTCATAGAAGTCAGATCAAAACCCATTGCGCCCTCTCCTTCAAAAAAGAATACCGGTGGGAAGTTGAATATTCAGTTGATAAACAAAAAGAACATAGACAAATAAATTCAATCCAAGAAGGCAAAGAGCAACAGTTATGTAATTTCTTATATTGTAATAGAGCATAAAAGCTATCATGAAAACTGAAGTAGATGAGAAAAACCCTAATTTATCAATAAGAAAAATGTATAAAAATATAAGTATAAAGCTTATAATCGGATGCTTTATGTTTATGAATTTTCTATCAGAATCAATATTCTTTAAGCTTTTTTTAATCCCAGTTGCAAGGATATAAATACTGAAGATGGTCAAAAAGAAAAGAATTATTCTGGGGAATTTTTCCGGTCCTTCAGGCATATCAAATGTCATAATAGTCAAAGAGATAGAAATAACCAGCATGACAACGCTTATATATATATCAGAATGTATCTTTCCCATAGGAACGCTCTTATTCTTATTATTTAAAATTTTAAAATATTCTGTGACATTACAGAAATTCCAGGGAAATGGCTATGTCACCATTTCCCTGGTAGAAAGTTTTTTACCAACCCAAGGTTGATTTCAGTTCAAGAACACGCTCCTCTTCGCCTTCCAACATTTTTTTGTATTCTTCACCGGTCCGAACATCAACCTCTAGCCCCATAGCTTCCATTTTTTCCAGATGTACTGCGTTTGCCAACCCCTTTTCAAAGGCATTTTTCAATACTTCCAACTGGGCAGGATCAATTCCTTTGGGAGCAGACAAACCACGAGAACTCCACGAATACACATTTGGATAACCCTCTTCTTCAAGAGTAGGGACATCCGGCAGGAAGCGTGACCGTTTCGGCGCCATAACCGCAAGGATCTTCAACTCTCCATCCTTATGTGCAATATTAGTATCTCCGACGTTTGAGAAGTTAACATCTACGTGCCCACCAATGATTGCCGCTCTCTGATTTGCTGTTCCTTTTGTATGAACCGGGATAAAACGAGTGCCGTAATGCTGATTCATTTTTAACATTGCGATATGATCATCACCGTTGGCACCTGTAGTGGTTACGGTAAGGTCATTTTTTTTTGCGTACTCTACTAATTCTTTAATATTTGAAAACCGTTTTTCATCTTTATTTATAGAAATACAGCCGTAGTCAGTAACATGATTCGCAATCAGAGCAAAATCATCGAGGCTCTTATTTCTCTTAAATTGCGGATCAAGATAACCGGTAATCAGGTTTGGCGTATTTATGTAGCCTATCGTATAACCATCCTTTTTGGCATTGACTAACCGGGTCCAGCCAACCCAACCACCGCCACCGGGCTTATTCACAATAGTCAAAGGAACACCAAGTTCTTTCTCGACGTAAGGCAGCAGGATACGAGCTCCAACATCAGTATTTCCTCCGGCACCAAATGCCACAATAACCGTGATTGGCTTATCTGGATAGCTACCGGCAAATACATTTGATGCCGGGATAAATACAGACAGTAAAAAACCTACCGCTGCTAAAACTGTCATTGCCTTGATTTTTGAAGTCATCATTTTCTCCTTTTTAGAAGTTGATATTTCACCTGCAAAATTCTTCCATTTGACCAGACAGCACAATCAACCGAGAACGAAATTGTTCTCTTCCAACGTTTTTCTATTTTCTCAAGTTCAAAAGATCTGCTGTGATTTCACCATCTCGGATAAGCTCCCGGAACTTCATTTCTTTTTCATCGCGTTCAAGCGCTTTTTTAAGGACATCGTCAAGAACTTTCTTCTCGATAATGACAATCCCATCTGAATCCGCGAGAACAATGTCTCCCGGATTAATTCTGACATTATCGATTACAATGGGAACATTCAGCTCCCCTAGTTGCTTTTTTGTCGTTCCTTTTATGCATACTGCCTTTGAGAATACAGGAAAATTCATCTCTATCATCGGCTCGGTGTCACGAATCGCACCATGGACAACAACGCCGGAAAGGCCTTTGGCCAGAGCCTGTTCGGCCAGAAGATCCCCCCAGACGCCGGCGCCAAGAAAACCCTTTGCATCAACCACCAGAACATCCCCAGGTTGAGTTTTTGAAAGAGCATAGTGCAGCATCAAATTATCGCCAGGCCTGACGTCAAGCGTCACCGCCGGGCCTACCATTTTCATTGACCTATGAATAGGTCGAATACTTCCATCCAGGACTCCTTTGGAATTTTGCGCCTCGCATACAGTCGCTGAGCCAAGCTCCAACAATTTCTGATATTTTTCTGCATCTGTCTGAGCCGTCATTTTAATATCCCTACCCTTTCACCTATTGCAGGGTTTTCCACCCTTTATTTTTTTGTATTGTCCTTATTTCATTGTTGACCTATCCTTAAATAAACTAAAAGCAGAATCAATGATTGATAATTGAAGACAAGTTAAGATAAACATGAACTTAAGGAGTCTCAAATATTTCTGCACTGCTGTTGAGGCAGGTGGTATAACCGCAGCTTCAGAACGTCTCTTCGTTGCGCCAACGGCGGTTAGTATGCAGATATCACAGCTTGAGGATCGGCTGGGAGGAGTGCTGTTTGACAGGTCTTACCGACCAATGAAATTAACCTCTTTAGGCTCTTTCTATTACACCAGAGCCAAAAAGCTTCTTTCAGAGTTTGATGAACTCGAAACTGAAACACAGCGGGTTGCCGCTGGAAAAAAAGGTTGGCTGGGGGTCGGATTTGTTCGATCAACGTTATTCAACATGTTGCCCAAAACAATTCGTTTTTTTCAGAAAGAGCTTCCGGAGGTTCAGTTGAATTTAGTGGAAGCTTTGTCTGATTATCAGGTTTCCCAACTAAGAGAAGGCCTTATTCATATAGGAATCTCCAGATTTTTAGGACCATACGTTCAGTTTAATGACCTGGATTACGATTTGCTGTTCCATGAACCCTTTGTTGCTGTTCTCCCCTCGGATCACGCTTTGGCCCAAAAGGAATCTATCTGCTTGTCCGATCTTGATGGTATGCCTTTCATCATCTATCCCAAAGATCCATACAGTACTTTCAGCAATGACTTGATTTCAATTATCAGAGCTGCTGGAGGAAGTCCCATTGTTAAATATGAGGCTATAGAGATACATACAGCTATCGCTTTAGTGGCAGCAGGGCTTGGTGCCACTATTGTCGGGAAATGTGTTGGTGACAGAAACCCAAGCGACGTAACTTTTGTTCCGATACGGGATCTGAAGGCAACAAGCTCAATTGTGGTTTTAACAAAAAGGGACAATGACAATGAGTTTGTCAACGTGTTTAAAAAATCCCTGAATGACTATATCAACTTGGTCAAGCTATAATCAATCAGGGGAGGGACATATCTGCTGGCTCTGGAATTCTGGCCACCGGCAGACCCGCGACCGAATCCCCACCAATTGTCTTTTCATCTGTTGCATCAAAACCAGACGCAAATATCCTTAGAAGTTCCTGACGGGGGACTGGCTTCACAGAAAGAATAGCCGGCGGTTTTCATCCGGCTATGCGCAGCTACGGCATTTCGAGAAAATCGACGATTTTTTCCCAGTACTCCGGGAAGGAGGAAATATCATTGTGTCCGGCGTCCGGGAAGATGCTCTTTTCCGCTGTTCCGGGTGGAAAATGGTCAAACAGAGTCAGGGAATGTTTCACCGGGATGACTTCATCGCGCGCGGCGATCAGCAGCAGGGTGGGAGCGGTGATTTGCGCGGCGTAACGGATGCTTTCGTATTTGTCTTTGAGCAGCAGGGCGACGGGGTAAAAGGGATAGGCGGTCCGGGCTACGGCCAGGGCGCTGGCCGGCGGGGTGACGAGGACCAGTTTGTCAACCGGCCGGCGGCCGGCAAGATAAACGGCGATCCCGCTGCCCAGGCTGCGGCCGATGACGGCGACCTGCTCGTGCCGTTGTCGCACCTGCTCGTAGATCGCCAGCGCATCGGCGAACAGACCCTGCTCGCTCGGGTTTCCACTGCTGCCGCCGTAGCCCCGATAGTTGACCAGATAGCTGCTGTGGTCGGGCAGGAATCTGCCGAACTCCGGCAGGGCGTGAAATACATCCTCGGCATTGCCGCCGAAGTAGATCACGGCCTTGTTCCGGCCGGGCGTGACCTCCCAGACCTTGATCGATTCCCCGCCGCTCTGCACGCGGAAAAAGTTGTCGTGCCCGGGGTGTTCGTCGCGAACCGGCAGGTAGATGAAAGAGCGCTGGGCCAGGTAGAGATAAATCCCGAACGCGGCATAAAGCAACAGGGCGATAAGCAGCAGGCGCAGCAGTAACATGGCGTCGATTGCTCCCTGGTAACGGATTGATGCTGCCTGAGTCGTTATCATAACAAAAGCCGCTCCTTTTGTGCAGGAGCGGCTTTTGCGTAAACGTGGCCGGTGAGCCGTTAGAGGACGGTCTAAGCCGCCTGATGGAGGCGTTCGACTTCGGCCCAGTTGATGACGTTGAAAAAAGCGCTGACGTAATCGGGTCGCCGGTTCTGATAGTGCAGGTAATAGGCGTGTTCCCAGACGTCCAGGCCCAGCAGCGGCCGGTTGCCGTGCATCAACGGATTGTCCTGGTTGGGGGTGCTTTCGACCACCAGCCGGCCGGCCGGATTCAGGCTCAGCCAGGCCCAGCCGCTGCCGAAACGGGTGATTGCCGCCTGGCTGAAGGCTTCCTTGAACTGATCGAACCCGCCCAGTTCGCGGTCGATGGCCGCGGCCAGGTCGCCGCCCGGGCGACCGCCGCCGTCGGGGCTCAACAGGGTCCAGAACAGCTTGTGGTTGGCGTGACCGCCGCCGTTGTTGCGGACCGTGGTGCGCACCGCTTCGGGAACCTCGTCCAGCCGGGTGATCAGGGTTTCCACCGCCAGTTCGCCCAGCGGCGAATCCTTGAGCGCATCATTGACTTTGCTGATGTACGCCTGGTGATGCTTGGTATGGTGGATTTCCATGGTCCGGGCATCGATGTGCGGCTCCAGGGCGTCATAGCTGTAGGGAAGATCGGGGAGGGAATAGGACATGGTTGACTCCTTCCAAAGACATTTCAGAGGCGGCAGTCCGAACAGCGGCTCGGTGCGATTGCCGACTCCGTGTTTGCGGTCAAAGTGCTGTCCGCGCCGGTGATGATGGCGGACAGCGATTTTTCGGTCTATGGCTTTCGCCATAGGCAGATTTTACTCGAACTCAGATCGCCGATGTAAGAGGGGGGAGTGGATTTTTGATAATTATTATCAAGAAAGGCGAAGCTAACGAGGAATGATTTTGACTTAACAGGTAGGGAATCTACTGTTATGGGGCGCGGGAAAACAAGTTCGAAGTGGGTGTTGTCGTGCGGCGGGGCGATCAAGGACGCCGTCACCGGTGCTTTGACCCTCGCCGGCGGCTGTCGCTTGGATCATTCCCCTACATCCAGTTCGTCCCAGCCTGATTCCGCAACCAGTTTCCGCAATTGTTGCGGCCGATAGCTGCTGTCGGCCAGGTAACGGGCCTTGACGCTGGGATGAATTCCGATGGGCTTGCCCTCGATCAGCAGCGGCCGATGCAGGGGCTGTTTAAAGCGGTAGACGTGCTTGCGGGATTTGTGCAGTTTGCCCTTGCTGCCGTCCGTCAGGGAATTTGTCAGGTACGGCTCGACCTGCAAACCGGCGTGCGCCGCTTCGTCCAGCATCCAGGCCAGTGGGGTATCCGACGCCCTGATGCCCGTTTGTGCGTCGGGCGGGTAGGAGCCGCCGATGTCGGCATGAACACCGGCAAACCAGATTTGTTTCAGGTCCACGCCCGGCCGCGGCGTCCAGATCGTCGGTTCGAAATCCTGCCGTTGCTCGTCGATGGCCAGAGCATGGCGGGCAAATTTTACATTCGGACCCATTTTAGTGTCGTAAAATTCATCGTGACTTTCGAATAGCCCCATCAGGCTGAGAGGGATGCCCAATGCGCCGACCGTGTCCCAGACGCCGATGAAATGTACATCCTTGGCGGGGTGGCTGTGGGCGGCCCGAAACTGTTTAGCCGCCGTGCCGTCGGGATGGTTTTTCGAGTGGGCGCTTTTGTAGATCTTCCAGGCTGCGGAAATCAGCTTGGCGTCGGGGCGTTTCACAATGCCGCAGTTGTTGATCAGGCCGCTCAGGGCCCTGACGGTGTAGGCGCCCCGGCTGAAGCCGAACAGGTAGATTTTGTCGTCAGCGGCATAGTTCTGTACGATGTAGCGATACCCGTCCAGAATGTTTTTATGGATGCCGCGACCGGTTGCGCCGGCGCTCAGGCTGTTGTGATAAGAGCCCAGCCCCCAGTCATAGAACACATGCTGTTTGAGGCCGTCGGCGGAGGGTTTGACGGCGCGGGCCAGCTTGAGGACATTGGTCGGAAAATCCTTTTCGATATCCTCTTCCGGCCGGTTCCATGTTCCATCGGCGCAGATCACGATATGGGCCATTATCTTCGCTCCTTATTCGCTCAAGGGTTGTTTTTCGGTTACTTTATTTTCGGGCTGAACAGCTGCGGATCTCTGTGTCAATCTGCATTATCAGCGGCCTGCCTGCGTTTCCACAGCCGGCCGACAATCGGAACGAGAATTACGGCCCACAACCATTGCCAGTTGTTTTTAAAAAATGCGGCAATCTGCTGGCCGGGGGTGACGGTCACTTCTATGTGCTTATCGAAAGTCCTTAAGGTTCTCGGCGTGCTCTTCCCATCGATTTCCAGAATTGCGGTGAGGGTCAGGTGCAGTTTTTGCTCTCCTGTTTCTTGCGGGTGTATTTCCCACCTCCAGCGGGTTTCCCGGGTTCTTGAAACCGCTTGCAGTTCGGACGTGATAGCCGTGATCTGGAAATTTTGCCCCGACAGCCTCGCTTCCATTCTTTCACTGACTCGTACGGTGGCGCCGACTTTTTCTCCTGCGGCTGTGAGCGCTGCTTTCAGCTGCTCGATTGAATCTGTCGGACTAAGAACCAATTCTATTTCGGCGGCGTCCTTGATATTGATGGTTCGCGGGGCATTGAATGCCAAGTTTGCCGGTTCCATGCGCTTCAATAATCTGTCGATCTCCCCGATTTGAGCAGATGCCCCGTTTTCCGGGGCGGCCTGTTTTTCTGATGCTGTCGGGACCGTGATCGGCATGATCCCGGGCATCAGGCCGATCCTGGACGAAAACACGGCAAGGGCCAGAGCCACGCATATCGCAATCGCCAGCAGCCACTTTTTCATGATTTTTTCCCGTTCCGGGCGCAGCGGTTCACCGGGCGGTTTTTACCGGGATTGAAAGCCCCCGGAGGATGAACGGATTGCGCTTAAAAGGTCTGTCGCACAGCATAGAGGCCGGAAACGCAAAAAGCCGCAGGTGCTTTTCAGCTTCCTGCGGCTTCCGATGCGTCTGCCGGTGTTTTTGCGTCATCTCCAGCCCCCTCAAGATGAACCTGCAATAACCTTTTTACAGATTAGCAAAAAAAATCGAATGATCAAGAAAACAACCGGCCGAATCCGCTTGTCAGATTGCGTCGTGCCGGTTTTAGCGTGGAATCAGGCCGCTCAGCAGCAGGCCGTCGAACATGAACTGGACGGCGAGGGCGGACAGCAATACGCCGAAGACCCGGCTGACGACCTGCATCCCGGTCACGCCGAAAAAACTCTGGACTTTGGTGGCGGTCAGCAGCAGCGCGAGGGTGAGCAGCAGCACCACCAGCAAGGCCAGGAGAACTGCGGTTTCCTGCAGAATCTGCCCTTTGACGTTCGCCATCAGCAGCACTGCGGCACCCATGGCTCCGGGCCCGGCAATCAGCGGGGTCGCCAGGGGAACGATGGAGATGTCCTGCTTTCCGGCCGCTTCGTTGGTTTCAATGGCGGTGGTCGAAGTGCTCCCGGAATGGCGGGCAAAGACCATGTCGATGCCGATCAACAGCAGCAGAATGCCGCCCGAAACCTTCAGTGCGGCCAGGGAGATCCCCAGACTGCGCAGCAGAAAGTCGCCGGTGAAAGCGAAAACGAACAGGATCATGCTCGACACCAGGATGCCCCGCACGGCCATGGTCCGGCGGAAGGCGGGCGCGGCTTTCGGAGTCATGGCGGCAAACATTATCGCTACATCGATCGGTCCGATGGTGGCGAAGAAGGTGGTAAATGCGACGATGGCGGTTTCGTACATGGGTATCGGATTCTTCGTCGAAAGAGGGAAACTGCTGCAAGGATAATGGGGGATAATCCGGTGAAAAGCAAATGTTCGCTATGGGGTTCCGGCGTTTCCTGGGTGCGAGCAAAGAAAACCGTCGGTTCCCGGACCGACAACCGGCTTCATTCTCTTTTATTGTTCCGGTGAATAAACCGTGAAAAAAGTGGCCCGGGGCGTCATTCCCGCGAAGGCGGGAATCCATAGCTGTTTTAATCTGTTCAAGCATGGATCCCCGCCCCCGATAGAGTCATGCGAGGGTGACGAAATATTTATCCACCGGAGCAATAACGAAAAGAAAACGCAAGCAAAAGAAACGGCCCCAATGTCCCCGCCCGCCATCGTCTTTGGCGACGGCGGGTGCCTTCCGCTACGCAGGCAAACCCTCTGCGCTTGCAGAACCTGACCTTCGCTCTGCGGACCTTCCTCGCTTGTTTGGCCGAGGCTTGGCTTCGCTCCGGCGGGGACAAAGGGGAAAGGCTTGAGCAAAACCGGGACGGTTCCCGCTCGGGTTCTGGTCCGGACTTTTGCAGTGAAAACCGCCGGCGTTTAATCTCCCCGGGCTCAGTTCACGATCTGCGCGGCAATGATGTTTATACTGTATTCCGTGGCTTTGTCCTGAATAAGCCTTCGGGTGATGCCGGGATCGAAGAGCCGTTTACTCCCGGCGGCCACGCTGCCCCGCAACAGAACGTTTAAACGCCGGCTCCGGCCCTGGGCGTTTTTATAGTCAACGGCCAGTTCGATTCTATCGATAGCCCGGGGGGTCGGATTGCTGATTTCCGCCACCACAACCCCTTGCTCGTTCTGCCGGGTTTTGACTTTGATGTAATCGGCCGGGTTGTCTTTAAGGTCGAGATCGACCAGGGCGCCGTAAGCCTGCTGCCCGATTTCGTTGCCGCCGGCCGCGACTTTGGCATAATAGTCCTTGGCGACATCCAGTTGCCCGGCCTGGCGGGACAGGTTGCCGAGGGAATAGTAGGCGTTCGCGGTGGGGAAGAGTTGCACGCTGTGTTTCAGGTCGGCTTCGGCTTGTTGTGCAAAGTTCAGTTGCTGGTTGACGATGCCGCGTTGGAGATAGTGGTAGAAGTAATCCGGGTTCAGGCTGATCGCTTTGCTGTACTGTGTCACCGCCTGTTGCAGGTGCCGGTTTTTCTGCTCCACGTCGCCGAGCAAGCCGTAAAAAACGGCTTCATTCGGCTCCAGTGCAATCGCCTGTTGCGCCAGTTTGCGGGCGCTGTTGAAATCTTTTTCTTTGAGTGCCTCGCGGCCCTTGTCAAAAGCTTCATAGGCGGGCTTGGTTTTGACCAGGTGCGCGATTTTGGCCTGATAGCGTTGCCCCCCAATTTCGCCGCCTTTCGGCAGGGTCGCCAGCATGGCGATGTTGTTTTGCAAGCGCTCTTGGGAGGGGGGATGGCTGGCGAAGAGGCCGCTGATCCAGTCCTGCCGCCCGCCGTCCTGGAGCGCCAGAAAGGTGCGTTGCAGATCGACCGCGCCCTGCGGATCGTAACCGGCCCGCGACATGTACAACATGCCGTAGTGGTCGGCCTCGCGTTCGTCATCGCGCCCGTATTTCCGGTTGATCAGTTGGGCGCCGACGGCGCCTCCGGTCTGCGCCCATTGCGCGTAATCCTCATCTTTTGTCGCGACCGCCAGGCCGACCACGCCCGCTTGCAGGAATATGCCCCTGGTCATGCCCTGGGCGCCGTGTTTGGCCGCGGCATGGACGATCTCATGGCCGAGCACCGCCGCAAGTTCGGATTCGCTTTGCAGTTCGGTCAACAGACCGCGGTTGACGGTGATCTTGCCGCCCGGCATGGCCCAGGCATTGGGGACGGAATTGTTCAGCACTTTGAATTCATAGGGAAGTTTGCGGTCGCTCACCGCGGCCAGTCGCTGCCCCACCCGGCTGACATAAGCGCTGAGTTCCGGGTCCGCAACATAGTCCCCGCCCTGGGACTGACGGGCCGGCGCATACTGTTTTGCGCCGGTTTCCAGTTCCCATTGTTCGCCGACCAGGACAAGCTCGTTTTTGCCGGTCACCGGATTGACGGCGCAGCCGGAGAGAAGAACGCTTATTGAGACAAGTAAAAACAGTCTGGAAAACATAAACAGCTCCCAAATCCAAATAAGTACTGATCCGGTCCGGGTTCGACCGGTGTCGTGTTTCGTAACTTCTACCCGGAAGTCCTGACCGGAGGTTGAAAAACGGCCCGTGGAGTCCATGGACGAGCGGCCAGAATCAAGGAGGGCTTGATAACTCCTTGATTTTGTCGGCAAGACGACAATCGTATTTTCGGCTTGCATTGTTGAAAAAGCCCTGAATGGGACTTTTCATCATCCTGCTAATGGCCATCGATATCCGCACGATCAACGGTTCCGAAGCTGAGAACTTTCACCGGCAGTCCGGAAAACGCTTTTGAAACCGCAGCTTTTGCCGTACGGGAATTGCCCTCGCCCTGCAGGCTGACAACGAAATCCTCTCCCTCGACTTTGAGGACAAATTTTTCCCGCCCCATAAATAAGCTCTCCTTTCAGGTTGTTTTGTGTGTGTTTTTTCCCATTGGGGATAGGGACATCATAGCAGATCGTGGCGGCTTGGTATTGTTTTCCCTGCAAATCGGGGGAGTGCTTTTAATTGCGCCGGTTGGCGGGACAATGGCCGCAACCCCGCGACCTTATTGCCTGTGAACCCGTATTCCATGATTGCGGTATGCAGCTTGGCAACAGAAAGATGAACTACTTGTAAGTTGAATCGAACGGTCGTGATTTTGTATTTTGAAAAAATAACGTCAATAACAAACCAAGCCGCGGGGCATAAAAAGATATCTCCTGCCCAATAGCCCGGCGCAGTCAAGGGGATCAAATGACAACCGATACCACACCGCCGCAAAAAAACGCTCTCTGGAAAAGTTTCGTCGCCATTGCCCAGCCCTATTTCTTTCCCCGCATCCGCGGCGGGGCCTGGAAGACCCTGCTGCTGTTGTGCATGTTGCTGGTTCTGCTGTTCGGCCTGTTGTTTCTGATCGTCTCCGGGTTGATCCTGACCGCCGATTATTTCGCCCCGGACATGACCGCCAAAATCGCCCCGGGACTGGTCACCGCGGTAAAATCGTTGTTTCTCGCCAACAGCCGGCTGGTCGCCGCCATCCTCGCCGTCCCGCTGCTGGTCTTCGTCTTCTTCCGCCGCCATCTGCGCCTGCGGCGGCAGGCCTGGGTTCTGCTCGCCGTCGTCCTGCTGCTGTCCCTGGCGGTGACCGGGATCAACGTGGCCTTCAGTTACGTCGGCAACTACTTCACCAATGCCCTGGTGAAAAAGGATCAGGGCATGGCCTATACTTTCGTGGCCGTTTATTTCTGCAGCTTTCTCGTCGGGATTCCGATCGTCGCCCTCTACGGTTACGTCCGGGACTACCTGGGCATGCGCTGGCGCGAATGGCTGACCGGGGAATTCCTGGGCAACTATTTCAAGAACCGCAGTTATTACGATATCGAGGCCGAGGGGGAAATCGACAATCCCGACCAGCGGATCATGGAGGATATCCGCTCCTTCACCCGCACCTCCCTGGGCTTTTTGCTGATCATCCTCGGCGCGCTGATGGATCTGGTTTCGTTTTCCGGTATCCTCTGGTCCAAGTCGGCGCTGCTGGTGGGCGTGGTTCTCGGCTATTCGATCATCGGCACCGGAATCACGGCCCTGATCGGCCGGCGCCTGGTTCGCCTCAACTTCAACCAGTTGCGCTATGAAGCCGATTTCCGTTATTCGCTGGTACATGTCCGCGACAATACCGAGTCGATCGCCTTTTATCAGGGGGAGAAACCGGAAATCGACCAGATCAAGGGCCGCTTCCGCAACGTGCTGAAAAACTTCGGCCTGCTGATCGGCTGGCAGCGGAACCTGTCCTTCTTCACCACCGCGTACAGCTATTTGCCGGTGGTTCTCCCTTTCCTGATTCTGTTTCCGCAGTACTTCGGCGGCGAAATCGAATACGGCGACATGGTGCAGGCCAATTTCGCCTTTACCCAGGTTTACGCTGCGCTTTCGCTGATCGTCTCCCAGATCGAACCGATCACCAACTTTGCCGCCGGCGTCCAGCGGCTTTCGGTGTTTTCCGAGGCCATTGCCCCGGAACGGGAGGTCGCCGCCGGAATCCGCTCGGAAGAGGCGAAAGGTTTTGCCCTGCACGAGGTGACCCTGCTGACGCCGGATCGCAAGCACACCCTGGTCCGGAACCTGAGCGTCACGCCGGAAAGCCGGGGGAATCTGTTGCTGGTCGGCGAGAGCGGGGTCGGCAAGAGCTCGTTGCTGAGGGCGATCGCCGGATTGTGGAACCAGGGGCAAGGGGTTATCGAACGGCCGCCTCTGGATGAAATTTTTTTCCTTCCCCAGCGGCCCTACATGTTGCTGGGCTCGCTGCGGCAGCAGTTGATCTACCCGCGTCTTGACAAGGACATCAGCGACGAAGAGTTACACGAGGTGCTGAAAACGGTGCGTCTGGACGATCTACCCGAGCGGGTCGGCGGACTCGATGTTGAACTGGATTGGGCCGATGTTTTGTCCCTGGGTGAACAGCAACGGCTGGCTTTTGCCCGTCTGCTCGTCAACCGGCCCGCCTATGCGGTGCTGGATGAAGCGACCAGCGCCCTGGACGTAGGAAATGAAGCCAATCTTTACAACTGCCTGCAGCAACTGGGCATTCGTTACATCAGTGTCGGCCATCGTCCCAGTATCATCGATTTTCATGACAATGTGCTGGAATTGCAGGGGCGCAGCCGCTGGCGAATGCTTTCCGTTCCCGAATACCTGCAAGGTTCTTCCTGACGTGCCCAGCCGGACGGGGGAGATGTGATCTGCGAGGATGGTGACTTGAAAGACGGGCAAGGTCGGGGGGAATTCATGTTTTAGGCTTTGAGAGGGCCGGGTTCGGAGCCGGTTGGTCAGGTCTGAGATAGATGCTCTGTTCTCCGAATTCCCCAACAGGGTTCAACCCGAAAAGAGAACACCCGCTTGGCGAAGAGATTGTCGGGGGAGCACGGGAAAACGCCCATGAATTCTGGATTCATGGGCGTTTTGACCGGGAAAGGGCCTTTATTTACCAGCTGATGACGAGACCGGTCTGAACGGCCGTGCTGTCGTGGTTGAATGCGCTGCTGATGCCGGCGTTGAGTAAAATTTTATCCGACAGGTAGTGAAAGATCCCCCCGGCAACGGCATTGGCGCCGCTGTAATGGCCCAGGCCGAGAGCGATCTGTGTCGTTCCCCGTGAACGCAGGTTCGGCAGGAGCGCGGAAAACGCCATCATCATCGCTCCGCTTTCATCGAGACGGCCGTCAACGTCATCGATTTGTTCCGCCAGTCGGGTGAGCCCGTCCTGAAACCGGTTCGAGATCTGCATCAGTTGGGAAAAATTGACGGCATCGTGGTCCTGTTGTGCGGCCGCGACGTTGGTGATGCGTCGTTGGTTGGTCGAAGAACCGACGGAAACGGTCTGGGCTTCAGCGGCCACGGATTGTTGCCCGATCGCCGCTGCCCCGGTAGCTCCGGAAGAAACCCGCGCTGCCTGCCCCAGAGCAATACCACCCTCTGCCGCTGCGGCGATTCGGCTGTCGGCGCCGACGGCGACGCTGTTTTCGGATTCCACCAGGCTGTCCGCGCCGACTGCAACGCTGCCGTCCGCCGTGACCGTTGCCCGGTAGCCGATGGCTGTGTCACGGGTTCGGGCCGAGGCGCCGCTGCCGGACGCCGTGCTGCCGCTGCCTGCGGTCCTCGGCTCGTCGATGGTCTCGTCACCGGTGAACTGGATCGCTCCGGAATGGGACGCAAGGTACTCACTGTTGCCGGACACCTGGTCCGCCGTGTCCGCCATGCCGGAGGCCAGCGCCTCCTCGGTTGCGTTATTCGCCGCAACATCCTCTGCCACGTCGGCGACCGTTGTCTGCAATGTTGTGACGTCGGACCGGAACTGCTCGATCTGTGCTTCCTGGTCGGCAAAGGTGTTTTCCGCCGCCTCAACCTCGGGCGTCATGGCGGTTAGTTGGGTTTCAACCGCATCCAGTTGGGTTTCCCGGGGTGCTATGGAACTCTCGATCTCATTCAGTTGGGTCGTCAGGGCATCCGCACCGTCCACGGAATCATCGCCGAGGGCGATCACCGCGGCCAGGGTTTCTTCCGCGGTCGTCAGCTGGTCCATGGTGATCACGTCGTGGTCGTCGACCCCGTTACCGACATTGACCAGACGGCGCGGCGTTGTATCGGTGCCGACGAGGACGGCATCCTGCGCGATGCGAAAATTGTTTCCGGATGGATCAATCCAGAACTCCTGCTGCTCGGGACGGGCGATCTTTGTCGTTATGTCGATGGTTGTGGTCGCCGGATCGGGGCAAGTTATTTCGTGATACGCTGAATCGACGCATTGCGTGATGCTTCCGGCCTGAATAAATACATACCCGCCATCAATGGTGACAATTGCGCTGCCGATCAGTTCCGCATACACTTCCAGGGTATACTCGACAGTGATATTTTCGGCGACATTCTGATCACTCACGCCGAAATAGTTTGCGCCTTCATTGGTCTCATCATTGACCGTGATCCACCAATCCGTCGCATTTTCAGTCGTATCGTCAAACAGGATCCGCAGATTGTTTTCTTTGAATTTCAGGGTCGTATCGTCAAAAACCTCACCGTTGATGCTGTCCGTGCCGATAGCGGTTTCTCCCGTGACGATCAAATTCTCCAAGATGACCCGATCCGCCCAGGCGGAGGAGGCAAAAGCGATTCCAAGCAGGAATAAAACAAGTCCGAATTTTTTCATGGTCTCCACCTCTACCAGCCGAAGGTGATGCCGGCCCGACCGGCCGTGGTGTTCGAATCGAACGCGGTGCTGACACCGGTATTGAGCAGAATGGAGTCGGACGGGGAATGGAAAATCCCGGCTGCCAGGGCGGTTGAGCCGCTGTAGTGGCCCAGGCCCAGAGAAACCTGGGTGGGACTCGGATCGCGCGGGTTGGGAACCAGCGCCGAAAAAGCCGAGGAGACGGCGCCGACCTGATCAAGGCGTTGTTCGACGTGTTTGAGTTTGCGGTCCGCTTGCTGAAGCCGGCTGGTCAGCTCCGCTTCGACATCACGTACTTGCCCCAAGTTGACGGCATCCGTGGTGTTGATGCCTGCGGCGACATTGGTCATGCGGCGTTCATTGCCCGCCGAACCGACGGAAACGGTGCCGGCTTCGTCGGCAACGGCGTTTTGCCCCAGGGCGACGCTGCCGTCGGCACCCTCAAGGACGGTTGCATTCTGGCCAATGGCCACCCCGCCGGCGGCGGTGGCGGAAACCTGACTGTCGGCGCCGACGGCAACGCTGTTTTCGGAGTCGACAACGCTGTCCGCACCGACGGCGACGCTGCCGTCAGCTGAAATTCGGGCATTGTAACCAATCGCCGTGTCGCGGCTGCGGGACGAGGCTCCCACGCCCAGCGCGGTGCTTCCGGTGCCGCTTGCCGAGGTGGCGGCCTCAGTGCCGTCCCCCGTTGCGCTGAAGTAATCCGGCATGGCTTGCAGTGTTGAAATCGCCTCACTGTTGGCGCGAACCCGGGTGTCGAGAGCTTCAAGCGTTTCCGCCTGGGTGGTCAGGGCCGCGGTGGCGGCATCGGCTTGTGCGGCCAGGGTGGTGACGTCGGCATCGACAGCGGTGAGATCCTCCCGGGCGGTATTGAGAACCGTCCCCTGATCCGTCAGCCCCTGTTCAACGGTGTCGAGCCGGTCGGACAGGTCGTCGCCTTGAGCCTCGGCGGTGTCGAGGCGAGAACCGATGTCGGTCAGCGACTCCTCCATGGTGTCGGCTTGTGTTTGCAGATTGCTGATGACGACGCCGGCATTGGTTCCCGCAGCCAAAAGGTCGTCGAGGCTCTCCTGTACGGGTTGGAACTGGCCCATGGTTGCGGCGTCGCCGGCGTCGACGCCGGCAGCGACATTGCTCAACCGGCGCGTGTCCGTTGCTGTTCCCACTTCAACGCGATCCTCCATGATGTGGAAACTGTTCGTGCCCGGGTCGATGACAAAATCATAGCCGTCGGGATCATTGCCGTCGCTCACGGAAAAAAAGTCGTCACCGCCCTCTTCACTGGAGTTGATGATGATCTTCCAGTCTTGGGAGGGAAATGATCCGCTGTTCGTGGTATCCTGAAACTCGACGCGAATGTCCTCTTCTTGCAGAATCAGGGTGTTGTAACCGAAGTCCGGGTCCGGCTCGCAGTCCGTCCCGATACAGACGCTGCCATTGACAATCAGGTCGTCGATAATGACTTCATCCGCCTGGGTTGGAACAGTAAATCCGAACAGTACAAGTGATACAATGAGGGTTTGACCGATTAAAAAATTTTTCACACTCAACTCCATAGGGTTAAAAAATTAAAATGTCAGCCAACAGTAATAAGTTTCCCCTTGGAAGTTGTCAACCTTATGTATTTATTTGTATTTTTGGATTAGGGAGAAGTGTGGGCGGGCCGCTGCCGCAAAAGAAGGCAGCCCTGGGATTGGAACGGGATCAGCATTCGTTTTCCGGGGGAATGGGCTCAGGGCAGCAGCATTGTCCGTCAAAAAACGGTCCGGTTTTTTTCGTTTTCCCCTGGTTGAAACTTATCATGGATGTCCTTGCCGTCCCCTTGAATTCCTGGGGGGCTGATCGAATTTAAGTTGTCGGCTTCAGTACCCATAAAGGTTAAGTTCCTTTTTTCGTTCCGCCTGACGGTGCAATGCTCCGGTTTTCCGCAGGTACTCATCAAACCTCGTGAGGGCTTCGGGCATATTCTTGCGGCCGAAACCAATGCGAAACGAGTTTAACCCGTGACTATAGAGTGTTCCGGGCAGCAACAGGACTCCCGCTTTTTCGAGCAGATCGGTGCAGAACCGATGAACCGTTCCCTTCAGCAGAGTGGGGAACGCGACCGTCCCTGCTTTCGGCCGCTGCCAGTCGAATAGATCCGCATGGTCTTTAAAAAAGGCGTCGAGCTGATCGAGGTTTGCGCGGATTATCCGGAGGTTCCGTTCGACAATGATCTCGGCTTTTTGTAGTGCAAGAGTTGCCAGGAATTCACTCGGAGCACTGTTGCAGATGGTCGTATAATCTTTAAATGCGGCAAGCTCACTGAAAAGACGGTTGTTGCGGGTAGCGATCCAACCGATCCTCAGTCCCGCGAGGCCGAAGGTTTTCGACATCACGCCGAGGGATACGGCGCGGTTGTTTATATCGGTTAAAGCCGGCAGGCGCTCGGAGGGATCAAGTTCAAGACCTCTGTAGACTTCGTCGGAGAAGATAATGAAACCGTTCCGTTCGGACAGTGCCGAGAGTTCGCGGACAAACTCGAAAGCGGGCAGAAATCCCGTCGGGTTGTGCGGGAAATTGACTACCACCAGCTTCGTGTCGGGAGTAAGAATAGCCTTTAAAACCTCAAGATCGAGTTCCCATCCGCACTTCGGATCGCCCCGCCATTCTGAAATTTCGGCACCGATCCCCCGCGCCACTTCGCCGAGTGACTGGTAGTAGGGTGCATGCACAATGACATGGTCGCCGGGGCTGAGAACGACGTTCATGAAATTGAAAATTGCTTCTTCCGCCCCTGCATGTACGAGCACTTGGTCGGCCGCGATTCTTTCGTACAGCGTGCTGATAGCCTGCCGTAACCCTGGATCACCAAGTGCCTCGGTGTAGCCGAGCCAAAGCGAGGAGAAGCGCTCGGCCGCATCGGGATCAAGCGCCAACAGATCCCGTAGTTCCATGCTCTCGCAATCCGAGGAACAGAGCGGATAGGGGACTGAAAATTCGTGCTGTGCGAAATAGCGCTCAAGTTTGAACGGTTCAAGTTTCATATGGTTCCTCCTTGGCAGGCTGTTGAAAAACAGTCTGTGGAGCCCATGGATGGGCGACCCGAATTGAGGAGTGCTTTATCGCTCCTTGATCCTGTGAACAAGCTGAAAATCGGCTTTTCGGCTTGCGACATTGAAAACAACCGGATGGGACTTTTTCACCCCCCTGTTGAGACCGGATTGCCGGTAAGGTCTCAAAGCCGCAAGCGTTTTTCAGCCTCCTGCGGCTTTGAATTGTGCACCACTCTTTTGTCGTTTCCGTCCTTCAAAAAGAACCGGCTATGCCTGTGCCGCAAGATAACCGCCTTGCAGAACTTGTCGCGATCGCGGAAAGCGGCGATCCAAAGCGACCCCCTGATCCGGTCTGCGGTGAGAAATACCCGGAAATTTATCAGCGGTTTTTCCCGCGGTTTCGCAAGCGCTGAATGACATCCCCGGCGGGCCGGTTCTTGCCCCGCTCAAACCGGATCAGTGTCGCGACGTTTGTCTCCGTTCATCAGCTTGTCGACCTGCTCGCAGATGTGCCGGGCGATGGGCATGGCCGAAGTGGCGGCGGGCGACGGGGCGTTGGCGACCACCAGGGCATGTTCGCTTTCGACGAACAGGAAATCGTCGAGGGTGGTGCCGTCCGTCCTGACCGCCTGGGCGCGGACGCCCGAAGGATAGGGGAGCAGATCGTTGAGTCGCACCTTGGGGCAATAGCGGTTGACCAGCTTCAGGTAACCCGGCCGGTAGAGGGAGTTTTTCAGTTCGTTCAGGGTGGCGCGGGGATATTTCATGACCAGCTTGTACAGGCCGGGGTAGCTGAACATATCGAGCATGTCCCGCAGATTCATGGTCCAGCGGCTGTAGCCTTCGCGGGCCAGGGCCAGGGTGGCGTTGGGGCCGACGGTAAGGGAGCCGTCGATCATCGGCGTCAGATGAATGCCGAGAAAAGGCAGTTCCGGATTGGGGATCGGATAGATCGGATGACTGACGATAGCGCTCTTGGCGTCCGGCAGCTGGAAGTATTCGCCCCGGAAGGGCAGGATTTTGAAGTCGGGCTTTTGACCCAGCATGCGGATGATGCGGTCGGAATGCAGTCCGGCGCAACTGACCAGGAACTTGCCGTAAAAGCGGCCCTGGATGGTGTCGACTTCGATGCCGCCGGTTTCGCGCAGGCCGGTGACCCGGCAGTTGGGCAAAATTTTTCCGCCGTCGGCGCTGACTTGCTCGGCCAGCTTTTTGGTGACCTCGGCGAAATCGACGATCCCGGTTGCGGGCACCCAGGTGGCGGCGACGCCGGTGACGTTGGGTTCCATTTCGGTCAGCTGCTGTTGATCGAGCTTTTCCGTTTCGATGTCGTTGAGCCGACAGCGCTCCAGCAGGTCCTGCATGTTGCGTTTGTCGGTTTCATCAGTAGCCACCAGCAGTTTGCCCGTGGTTCTGAACGGGATGCCGTGCTCTTCGCAGAAGGCTTTGGTTTCGATATTCCCGGCCCGGCAGAAGTTTGCCTTGAGGCTGCCCGGGGCATAGTAAACCCCGGCGTGGATAATGCCGCTGTTGCGCCCGGTCTGATGAATGGCCAGCCGCAACTCCTTTTCCAGGACCAGGACACTGGCCCGGTTGTACCGTTGCTGTAATTCGCGGGCGGTGGCCAGGCCGACGATCCCGCCGCCGATAACGATAAAATCATAGTTTTGCATCAATTGCTCCCTGCTTGTATCTGTGAGGATGGGGTCACGCAGTATTCCGGGGATCAGATACGTGTCCCCGGAATAGAAGCCCGTATTACGGATCTATATTATGCCACGCTTTGCCCCATAGTCTGTAGAGCCGGACCCGCAACAGCCATAGTCAGGGACGCATGAATCCATCCCGGGAGCTTGGCTGCCGCTGTCCGGGCAACAGATACCCTTGCCATGGATGTTGCGCGGAGGCATTGGTCGGTTTGTCTCCACCTCCGGCCCTCTTTCCCGAAATAGAGGCCGGCAGACAAGAAGGTCGCGGGGTTGCGTCCCCGCCCGCCGCCTTGACTCTGTTGTCATGCCACAGCGGATTTGAGAAACTTCAGCGGCAAAAACTTGCTGCGCTCAAACATTTCCCGCTGAAGTTTCTCAAATCCGCTGTTCCTTTCCGGCTGCGTCATACGGGAATGGTGGGGCAAAAACATGTTTATGCATGTATTGCAAAATTGTTTAGACCAGCGCCGCCATTCAGGCCGGTCTTCCGATTATCCCGTTTCCATCCAGCCCAGCTGGTGTAGAGCGTAATAGCCGATCAGGATCGCCTCGGCGGTATCGTGGCGCAGTCGGGTCGGGTTTTTCCCGCCCAGTTCGCGGATGACGGTCCGCGCCAGAATGTCGGCCTGCTTTTTTGCCACCTTGCCGCTTTTGTGCTGCCGGGCGTGGAACAGCTTTGTCCGCCACTGTTCGGCGCTGATCTGAGTAACGCTGAGCGCCGGCTTTTCCGCCTCCCGCAGCCAGAGATCGGCCAGTGGGCCGCCGCCTTCCAGGTACAGGTGGGTCGGGCGCGGAGCGTCGCGCAAGAGTTTGGCGATCAACTTTCTCAGCTTTTGCGGCGTCGCCGGATGATGGGACCGGTACCAGAGCAGACGGCCGCCGGCATCGAACAGGGCCAGGCCGGTAGACAGGCCGACATCCACCGCCAGCAAATATTGTGCTGGTTCATTCATTTTATAGTTTTTTCGAACTTCGAATTTTACCCCTGATAATCCTGCTTGGTTTTCTCCATCTGCTCGGCGTAATGGGCGAGCAGGGTCCGACGCGAGAGCATGTACAGAACCTTTTGCGGATTCTCTGCGTCGACGACCGGGATTTCATCGAGGTCGCGCGCGGTCAGTTTTTTCATCACCCCGGTCAGATATTCGTCCGGTACGGCGGTGATCACGTTACGGGTGGCGATGTCGCCGGCGATAACCAGGGTCGGGGGGATATCCTCGTTGAGAATCCTGCGGATGTCGGTCATGGAAAAGATCCCGGTCATCAGGCCCTCGGCGTTGACCACCGGATAGTAGGTCGTTTTCGCCGTGGCGATTTTGTCGAGAATCTCCGGCAGGGGCATGCCCTCCGGAATCAAGGTCGGTTTGCGGCCTTTGCGATTCAGGGTTTTGACCCGAACCCCTTCGAGGACATCGATGACGAAATCCCCCAGATGAGCGGGAGAGTCGAACCGGCCGGCAACCTGCTTTTCGTAAATGGTGTTGCCGCGCATGACGATCATGGCAATCACGCAGACCAGCATCAACGGCGCCAGCAGGCCGTAGTTGCCGGTCAGCTCGCTGACCATGATCAGGGTTGCGACCGGAGCGTTGGCCACGCCGGCGAAAAAACCGGCCATGCCGACCAGGACATAGGAACGCGGGTCCTGGGTCAGCAGGGGAAAGAGAATTTCGGCCGTCGCGCCGAAGGCGCCGCCGAGCATGGCCCCGATCACCAGACTGGGGGCGAAAACGCCGCCCGAGCCGCCGGAGGAAATGGTCAGCCCGGTGGCGATGATTTTTGCCACGGCGACCACCAGCATGATCCAGAGCGCCATTTTGCCGTACAGGGCGGCCTGCACCCAACCGTAGCCCGAGCCGAGAACCTGCGGGATAAACAGGGCCAGGATGCCCAGGGCCAGACCGCCCAGAGCGGGTTTCTGCCAATTGGGCAGCGGGACTTTGCGGAACAGGGTGCGCAGGCCGTAGAAGGATTTGACGTACAGCACCCCGAACAGGGCGCAGACAATGCCCAGGATCAGGTAGAGCAACAGCTCCGAGGGTTGATCGAAGCGAAAGGTCGGTGTCGCCAGCAGAGGTTCCCAGCCGGTCACCGCGCCGAACAGCGAATAGGCGATGATCGATGAAATGATGCAGGGGATCAGGCCTTCGTGTTCGAAATCGGGGTCGCGGTACAGCACTTCAACAGCGAACAGCGCCCCGCCCAGAGGCGAACGGAAGGTCGCGCCGATGCCGCCGGCCATGCCGGCGAGCAGCAGGATGCGGCGGTCCATGGCCGACAGCCCGAGTCTGGTGGCGACGAAAGAACCGAAACCGGCGCCGATCTGGGCGATGGGGCCTTCGCGCCCGGCCGATCCGCCGGTACCGATGGTGACGATCGAAGCGATGGTTTTGACAAAAGGGACACGGGCGCGAATGATGCCGCCCTTGCGATGAAAGGCCTCGATGGCGCCGTCGGTGCCGTGTCCTTCCGCTTCCGGGGCGAAGCTGTAAACCAGCCAGCCGGAAAACAGTCCGCCCAGCGCCGGGAGCAGGAACAGGCACCAGCGGTAAGGCGTGGAGAGACTGTCGATAAAATAATCGAAGGCGCTTTCCGGAGTGCCTTCGAGGGGCGGATGGAAATTGCCTATTTTCCCCAGGGTCAGGTGCTCGACGCTGTTGGTGGCGAAGTAGAAAAACACGGCGCCGCAGCCGGACACGATGCCGACCAGAACCGCCAGGATCAGCAGCCGGAAGCCGGTGCGTTCGAGGACATTGAGTATTTTCGGAATCAGTGGCATGGACATGGATTGATGTACAAATCAGCTGGTTTCGGTTCCTCGAGTCAGTGCCGACCTGATTTATTTGTCGCACTGCGGCCCTGTGCCGACAACCTCCCGGCTTCGGCCTGCACTGTACAGCAGGCAAACCGCGTGGTCACGGATAGTTGTTTAACAGTTTCGTCTCTCATGAACAAGGCAAAGATGGGGAAAAGGCTTTATTTGTTCGGTTTGATGTAAAACCCCTGCGGGGGTTTTGTTCCCCTGCCGTTGAAGCGGTTGATTGTTCCCCTCATTCACAACCGCAGGGCGTCAAGGCGTTCCGCCTGTTCGGCTTGTTCGCCCCGGGAGCGGACAGGCTGTTTGCCCGCGGTCCGGTTCAGGTGTCGGTTTTTCGTTGCCGCCGCAGCCGGTTCGCCGCGGCCGCGGTTTCGTAAAGTCGCGGCACCGCCAGGTGACCGGCTTTCCACGGCAGGAGAAGATCGAGACCCTGCTCATCGACTTGCCGCAACGCCTGTTGCAAAGCGGCGATCAGGCCCCGGGGCTGTTCCGGGTCATGTTGCCGGCACCAGGCGAGAATCCGTCCGATCGCTTCCATCTGACCGGCATCGAGCAACTGTTCGACCGCGGACAGGTCGATCCTGCGATTGCCGTAGTCGAGCTGCCGCCCCGCGCGGACCACGATTTTCGCCTGTTTCTGGCGCGGTAGGGGAGCCAGGGAAAAATCGATGCGCCGGATTTTCTCCGGCCGGAATGGCGGGTTCTCCCGCACTGCTTGCGGCGGCTCTCCGGCCAGACGCGCGGCCCGCCCGGTCACATCCCGGACCCGGTAGTTGTCGAGCATGATGACCCGGTCGGCAACGCTCAGGTAATCTCCGGACCCGCCGCAGACAATGACGCTTGAGACGCCGTATTGCCGGTAAAGCTCCCTGACCCGGTGGAGCAGTGGGGTGATCGGTTCCTGCCGGTCGGCGACCAGTTGCCGCATGCGCCGGTCGCGGATCATGAAATTGGTGGCCGACGTGTCCTCGTCGATGAGCAGACAGCGGCAACCGCATTCGAGCGCCTCGATGATGTTGGCGGCCTGCGAAGTGCTGCCGCTGGCGTTGGACGTGGAAAAATCGATCGTCCGGCGGTTTCCCGGCAGGGTGGTGATGAACGGACTGATATCGACCCCGGTGATCGAACGGTGGTCTTCGGCTCTGATTTTTACCGCCGAAGGATCGCAGACGACCTGTTCCCGGCCGTCGCCGGGGAGGTGGTCATAGACCCCTTTTTCCAGCGCCTGGAGCAGGGTCGATTTGCCGTGGAAGCCGCCGCCGACGATCAGGGTGACCCCGCGCGGAATCGCTATCCCGGACACCGCGCCGCGATTCGGCACGGTCAGGGTCTGGCGCAATTCCGCCGGTGAGCGGAAGGCAACGGCATTGTGCAGGGGCCGGTCATCGTCGCCGCTGCGGCGCGGCAACCGGGAACCGTCGGCGATGAACGCCACGGCGTTCAGGCGCGGAAGCCGGTCGCGCAAGGCCTGCTGATCCTCGACGGATTCAATATGCGTTTGCAGCGCCTTCAGGGAGCGGCCGTTCCAGTTCAAGCCCTGGGCGACGATCCGGGGCAGTTCGTCGAAAAACATGGCTTGCGCGTCGCGCGCCGCAACGCAACGGCCCGAGCCCGGCAGGGCAAAGAGCAAGCGCGCCTCCAGGCCGTTTTCCGTGGCCAGCACGGCATTGCGTTTCAACACCTGTTGCCCGTTGACGGCAATGGCGATCAGGCCGCTGCGGCCGCTGCCGCGACAACCCCGGCAATGCTGTCTGATGGCGCCGTCGAGCGCGCGGCCGAGGAAGTCTTCCAGCGCCCGTTGTCTTTCCGGCGTGTTTCCGAACGCCGCGGGCAGGCCGTGCTGGGCGCCGTTCAGCTGGACGCTGATCCGTGACGGCAGGGCGAAGGGGTCGCCCTGAACATGGTCGACGGACAGCCGGAAGAGGTTGAAGTCATAGCTTCCGCCGAGGTGTTTGTAGGCTTTATAGCCCTGGCCGTCGATCCTTTGCAGCAGTTGTCTGAGCCGTTCCATTCGCTTCAGGTGAAACGCGGGACAAGGTATTGACGATAGAGCCTGGCCGCGGCCTGTTCGGTTTCCGGCCCCCGGAGTTCGGCGAAGGTCAGCAGCGGGTCCGCCAGGGTCAGTCCTTCCGGCTGCCAGCCGCTCCAGTTGCATTGTCGGCCGAACGGTTGCAGCAGAGTCACCTCGCCCTCGGGGTCCGGAATCAGATGCAATTGAACCATGGTTTTCAACTGCTCGGCCGGGTCGAGATAAAGCACGGCCCCGGTCGGATTGAGGTTGCCGCCCAACAGCGCTGCGCCCAGCTCGCCGCCCAGCAGGATCCGGTTGGCGTCGGTGAGTTGCTTCAACTGTTCCGGCAACTGTGAAACCGCGGTTCCCGGCGCCGGTCGGCAGCGCTGCAACAGCAGCTTGGGCCGCAGGGTTTCGAGATAACCCAGCTGCCAGCGCTGCAGCAGTTCCTCCACGGCGGTAAGCTGCCGTTCTCTGGAGTCCAGAGTGATCAGATTGCCGCGTTTTTCCAGTTCGCCGAACAGGCTGCCGATGGCTCCCAGGGCAATGCCGGAATCTTCGGCGAGCATGCGATAAGTGGCATTGACGGCCTGGCGGTTGCGCAGCAACTGGTAAATCAGTTTCAGCCCCGAAGGCCGGAACAGCCGGTCGGCCGTCGGCGCTTTGGGGGGATGTTTCTGACCGCCGATTTCGATGTAAAGCGGCGGCCGGTTGAGATAGAGATTACCGGCGCAGTCGGCGTATTCGATCCCCTTGCCTTTCAGTCGGGCCGCCGTTTTGGGCGGGATATAATGGCTCAGCAGTAACGGCTTGGCGTCTGAGGGCGCGGCCGAGGTTTTGATCTGGTGAATCACCAGGTCGGTCACAACCGGGGACAGCCTGGCCACCACCTTGATATAGTAGTAGTGATCGCCCCAGGGACCGCTGAGCCGGAAGGTGCCGCTGAACGGGCCGCCGTTTTTCCGGACCATGAACTCGATTTTCGCTGCCGGGAGCGTCCGTATGGCGTTAATGCAGTCGCGGATGATGTGTTCGTCGTTCAAAAGCGCTTTTCTCGGCATGATGAACTTTCTTGGGCTTGGTTGTTCAAGTTAATTTATATTTCATGTTTTTTGGTATTAAGATTAAACTTGATTCAGGCGATCTTGTCAATAACGCCGTGGTTTTCCACGGGCACATGACGCCCGGCCGTTGGCTCCGGATTCATGCTGTTTTCACCAATCATTTTAAGGTCGCGACACGTCGGGTCGAAAAAGTGGAGGCATGGGGGCGCGGCAGTGCCATACGGTCGATGGTGTTCCCGCAGTTTTTTATTGTTTGTTGCCGCCTCGGAACATTTTTTGTCCCCGGCGGCGGGTCGGAGCGGGAATCGGTGCACAGGGCTTTATTGTCGGGGCGGGGAATGTCCGCTTAGAGCGTAAACCATGGTGCCATGGGAGAGCGCGGTCAAAAGGATTCCGGCGGATCGTGCCGACCGGCACGGGGACAAAAAGTATCAACGACAAAGCCCCTGAAATAAATTCAGGGGCTTTGTCTGCGGTTCTGATGTCGCTCCGGAACCCTTACTTGTTTCTGGCGTAAGCCGGATTTTTCAACGGGTCGCCCCGGTAACCGAGCTCTTTCCAGTCGAGACGGCCGTTATCGCCATGGCAGTCGAGGCAGCCCAGGGCCTGGTCGGCTTCGGCCACCATATGATTGATGGCCCAGTAGCTTTCCGTCGGGGCAAAGCCGATGTTGCCGCTGAATTCCAGCCCGTTGGCTTTCATTCCGGCGGCGGAGGCCACTTTCCAGGCTTCCTCGGGGTCCTTCTTCAGGTAGTTTTCCCAGTAAGCTTCCGGATCGCCTTTCGGACCCCAGACTTTCGGGGTGATGAAGTAGTTGTTCGTGGTATCGTAGATCTGTTTGCCGGTATGGACTTTGAACGGCATGATCTTGGATTTTTGATCAGTGATGTCGCCCAGCGGGTAATTCAGCTTGGTGATCTGGTTCGGGTCGATCTTCTGGCCCAGGTTATAGGCCCCGGCCGTGCCGTTGTACCAGCGGTACTCCGGAACCACGTTGTCCGCGTAGGTGAAGCGGCCCTTATGGGCCAGGAAGACGGGGTGACCGTGCTCGTCCTTTTCAACCAGTTGATCCTCGGGCCGCTGTTCCGATTGCGACCAGTCCCAGCTCATTTTGGTCCCGTGTTCCTTGGCGAACGCCGGAATATGACAGGTCTGGCAGGCGACGGTCGAGGCGTGGCTGTTGAGGATCGATTCCGCATGCGGGTCGCTGTCGTGGCATTGCTCGCAGGTCACCGGTTCCACATTGTTCGGGGATACGATCAGTGAACTGCCGGAAATGTTGTGGTCGGAAGTGACATGGCATTCCTGGCAGCTGAAGTCGAGACTGTCGGTGCCCATATGGAAATCGATCGCTTTGGTCGGGTTGATCAGGGAGGTGTCGATGTCGCCGTGCTTGACATTGTTGCCGCCGCCGCCGTTGGCATGGCAGGTCAGGCAGTCATCACGCTCGGGCAGGCCGACGTTGCGGGCGACGTACACCAGGTCGACGGGTTTTTTGTCGAATTTGGCCTTGCCGGTGTAACCGGCCGGGTGGCCGGCTCCGGCGCTGGGTTTCTTGTAGGTGCCGGTGGTGTCATGGCAGATCAGGCAATCGACCTTCGCTTCGTCGGTGAAATCGAAACCGTCATCGGTCCAGCCGTAACCGACGTGGCAGCTGGTACAGCGCGGTTCGTTCGACTTGACTGAGATACAGAAGTTGTTCATGACGTTTTTCTTGCCGCGCTTGACCAGTTTCCCGTCGACGATCTGTTCGGTTTCCCAGGTCCAGTGGGTGGTTTTCATCACCTGAGCCGCAGCATCTTCATGGCATTCCAGGCAGGCTTTGGTGACTTCCGATCCGCTGTTGAACGGACCCTGGAGCAAACCGTTATGAAACGAATGCTTGATGGCGGCCGCCGGTCCCGCCCAGAGCAGGGCCGTGAGCAGGGTGAAAAAGAGCAGCTTTCCCGGTAACTTCCTCATACGAATCCTCCTGTTTCGAGCAAAAACTTAAATGGCTTCCGGTACACGGAAACCGGGGACAGATATCGCTACCGGCGGTTATCGGTGCTGGCGGGGTTTTCGCCGGACGGCTATTAGTTTTTTAAATACAATATATGGAATTTTGGATGATAGCCGCTCGCAAGAGTAGCGGAAGTCGGCTCAGGATGCAATGAATAAAATGCTCCGCCGGAGAATCTTATGATCCTGATTTTGTTTATCTTTTCTGTCGGGTAAGGGGGCGGATGAATTACTCCATTTTGCGCGCCAGGACTTCGCGCGGCTTGCCGCTGCCGTCGGACGGGCCGACGATTCCGTCCTGCTCCATCCGTTCGATCATCCGGGCGGCGCGATTGTAGCCGACGCGTAAGCGCCGCTGCAGCATCGAGATCGATGCCTGGCGGCTGTCGGTCACGATTTTGAGCGCTTCGTCCCAGAGTTCGTCGTAGTCCTCTTCGCCCGGGCCGTCGCTTTCCGCCGCCGGAGGAGCTTTGAGAATCGATTTGTCGTAGTCGGGTTTGCCCTGCTTGGCAAGGAAATCGACCACCCGCTGGACTTCCAGTTCGGAGACGAAGGCTCCGTGAACCCGCTGCAGGTAGCCGACGCCGGGCGGCAGGAACAGCATATCCCCCATGCCGAGCAGGGTCTCGGCCCCCATGGAGTCGAGCACGGTGCGGGAATCCGTTTTAGAGAACACCTTGAATGAGATGCGGGTGGGAAAATTTGCCTTGATCAGCCCGGTAATGACGTCGACGCTCGGCCGCTGGGTCGCCAGGATCAGGTGAATACCGGCGGCACGGGCCATCTGGGCCAGCCGGGCGATCGATTCTTCGATTTCGCGTCCGGCAACCATCATCAGGTCCGCCAGTTCATCGACGATCACGACAATATAGGGCAGGTGGGCATGTTCCAGCTCTTCTTCGGGGGCGGCGCTCTGCGGCCCGGTTTCGGCCGTTGCGCCCGACGGTTCCTCGGTCGGTTCGGGAGGCAGGTCGCGGGGATTTTGAGCTTCTTTCTGCAATTTGCGATTGTAGCCGTCGATGTTCCGAACCCCTTTATCGGCCATCAGCCGGTAGCGCCGTTCCATCTCCCGTACCGCCCAGGCCAGGGCCAGGGAGGCTTTTTTCGGATTGGTGACCACCGGCAGCAACAGGTGGGGAATCCCTTCGTAAATCGAGAGTTCGAGCATTTTCGGATCGATCATGATCAGCCGGACATCGTCCGGAGTCGCCCGATACAACAGCGACAGAATCATGGTGTTGATCGATACCGATTTGCCGCTGCCGGTCGAACCGGCAACCAGCAGGTGCGGCATCTTCGCCAGATCGGAGACCACCACCTGACCGAAAATATCCTTGCCCAGCGCCAGCGGCAGCCTGCCGCCGCTGCGGTGAAAGGCCTCCGCTTCGATGATCTCCTTAAGGTAGACGGTTTCGCGTTCCTTGTTGGGGATTTCGATGCCGACCACGCCGCGGCCGGGAATCGGGGCGACGATCCGGATCGATACGGCCTGCAGAGCCATGGCCAGGTCATATTGCAGATTGGCGATTTTGTTGACCTTGACCCCGGGAGCCGGAGCGAACTCGTACATGGTGACGACCGGACCGGGTTTGACTTCGACGACATCCCCTTCGACGCCGAAGTCGAGGAGTTTTTTCTCGAGCATGCGCGCGGCCATGGTCAGGGCGTCGCGGTCGAGCGGCTTCGGCGGCCCGCCTTCGTGCTCAAGCAGGGAGACGACCGGTCGATGATAGGTGCCGCCGGGTTCCAGGAACGCAAAGGCTTCCTGATTTTCCGCATCGCTGCGCGGTTGGTTTTTTTTCGCCTTTGCGCCCTTCGGTGCCGGCAATTCGTGCGTTTCGGGCGCGACGATGGTCGGGGCTTTGAGCGCGGTTGGTTTTTTCTCCTGCCGGCGCAGTTGCTTGCGTGCCGCCCGGGCTTCGCGGCGCAATTCCACCCGCCGGCCGAAGCGTTCGAGAATGCCCTCGAAGAACAGAACCAGGGAAAAACGCGTCGACAGGATCAGGCGAGACGAGGAAAAAAACGAGCAGGGATCAGCGCCGCGCCGCCGAGGTTCAGATAGCGGGACAGCAAATGCACCAGCACGCGGCCGATGGCGCCGCCGGCTTCATTGATCTGGCTGCCGAACAGCGAAACCGAGCTGAACTTGAGCGCCAGCAGCCCACCCAGGGTGATCTGCAGCAGAAAGAAGGCGATCAGGCGCACCAGGCGCAAATGGACTTCACGGAATTTCAGCCAGCGCCAGGCCAGATTGAGGCACCCCAGCGGCCAGAGCAGGGCGGTCAGGCCGAAGGTCTGATAGAGCAGGTCGGCAAGATGCGCACCGAACACCCCGATCAGGTTGTGAATCCGCTCGGGGTTGAGGTTATTGTTGAAAGAGGGATCTTTACTGCTGTAGCTGGCCAGGCAGACGAACAGAAAAACACCCAGCGCCAGCCAGATCAGGCCGAGAATTTCCTTGCGCATGCGATAGTCGGCGGGGATTTCGGGAATCTCTTTGCTCATAGTCTTCACATCGATCCTAATTCAGCAAAGCATAACCGATAATGCCGCCGCCGACCAGTAAACAATAGACGGCAAAGCCGATCAGGCGCTTGCGCCGCACCACGTCGAGCAGGCAGCGAATGGCGAACAGGCCGCTGAGAAAGGCAACCACTGCGCCCAGGCTGTAGGCCGGCAGTTCCGCCAGGGCGACATGCTGCAGGTCTTTCAGTGACAGCAGCAGGGCGCCGCCGATCGCCGGGAGGGCGAGCAGGAAAGAAAACCGTGCTGCGGCCTCGCCGTCGACGCCGCGCAACAGCAGGCAGGAAATCGTCGAGCCGGAGCGGGAAATGCCGGGAATGATGGCCAGGCCCTGAACGATACCGACGATCACGGCATCCCGGGCGTTGATCCGGTTTAAGGGCCGCCCGTCCCGGCGCAGTTTCTCCGCCGCGATCAACAGTGCGGTCGGTGACCAGCAGCATGGCGCCGATCAGCGGCAGGTTTTCGAACAGGCCGGTAAAGAAATCCTTGCCGCTGAATCCGATGATCGCTGTGGGAACGGAGCCGAGGACGATCATCCGCAACAGGTGGCGATCCGCCGCCGCCTGTGCATCGCGGCGGAAACAGCAGCTCAGCAGGTTCCGGATATCGCGGCGGAAATAGATGACGACCGCCAGGGTTGTCGCCGTGTGCAGCAGGACGTCGAACAACAGTCCCGGCTGCGCGAATCCGGGCAGGAAATGTTGCGTAATGGCCAGGTGGCCGGACGAGGAAACCACGGCAGGAATTCGGTCAGGCCCTGAATCAGTCCGAGCAGGCAGGCGGAAAAAATATCCATAAATTCTTTGTCCCGGGTTAGCGGTTGGACGGTTAAAGTTGCAGAATCAGCGGCAGAATCAGCGGCCGGCGGGCAATCCGTTTGTTTGAAGCAGCGGCGCAGCACTTTTCGGACTTCGACGCGCGCGACTGCCGTGCCGTCGATTTTGTCAATCCAATGAATGTAACCGAGGTCGTCGGCCAATAAAATCTGGTTCGTGCCATAGAAAACCGGGTCGGCCAACTGACGATATTTAAAACGATCCTGCTTCCACAGCTGCGTGCCGTTCACATAGTCAATCGCATAGACGATGTCGTCCTCATCCACGATGTAAAGCGCCTGTTGGTCAATCAAAAAATCACGGAAACCGGAAATGTCTTTGGCCCAATACAAATTGCCGTTTTCCGGATTCAACGCCACCAACTTGCCTTGATAGCCCAGAACGAACAAGCGACCGCCTTTCATAATCAAAGCCGCTTGAATGTCGACCATACGCTCCAAGTCGGTCCGGCCTTTCGGAATGATCACCTGCACCTGCCAGCGCCGCTCGCCGGTCGCCGCATCCAAAGCCTCGACTTTGCCGCTTTCCCACCCGACGTACAAAGTGCCCTCGTCGTAGGTAACGGGCGCGATGCCGCGCAGTGACAAATTCGGCAATTGGTGTTCGACCACCCAGTTAATTTTGCCGGACGTGGCATTGACGGAATACAATTTCCCGTCCACCGTGCGGACATAAGCTTGCCCCTCCACAACGATGGCACGGCTCAAAACTTCGCTCGAAACCGGCGTTTGCCAAACGATGTGTCCGTCTTTCTGCGACAACGCCATCACATGCGCCTTGGAAGTGCCGATAATCAATAAATCGTCATAAAGCGTCGGCCCCGACACCACCGGTTCGTTCAGTTTCTTCTGCCAAACGACCTGATCGGTCCACCGCCCTTGCGGTTGAGTTAAAGCCTTGGTGATGTTTCCGGACGGCACACCGAAATAAATCGTGTCTTCCCCCTTGGCGAAATACAGACCTTCACTGTCGGAATATTTGAATCCGTCCACCTGAAGCTGCCAGTCCTTATGCGCTTGATAAGGCGAAGACATTTCAATCAAAGGGGCCGGAACCCGAACCACCTTCGGTGAAGAACATGCCACCAATTGGGTCGCCAGCACAGCGGCCACCCCCAGCTTTAACCAATCCATTCTCACGTAACTTCTCTAACCTCTCGTTAACCGGCCAAATCATCCAGTTTCAGTCTGGCCAGATTATGCAGCCCCTGTGGCGCGTCATTGTTGTCCAATACTTTCTGCAACGCGGTTTTGGCCTGCTCAATCTCACCTTCCGCTAACGCCAATTCAGCCGCTTGGAAATCGTAGTTTCCTTTCTCAGCCGGGCTCAAAGAATCCGTCGCAACCGTGCTTAAGGTGGTTTGCGCCGCAGCAAATTCTTTTTTCTGAATGAACAATTCCACCAAACGCAATTGGGCAATGAATTGAATCGCTTGCCCCGGTGCGTTCTCAACCACCCAGTTATAGTTTTCAACCGCCTTGTCCATATTGCCTTCTTCGAAATAGTGTTTGGCAATCATTAAGGCCACACCCGAGGAGTAAGGACTGCCCGGCTGTTCTTCCATCAGTTTCAAACCATCACGTAACACATCCCCCAAAGCGCCTTGCTGCTGCTTGGATTGCATCACCTCAAAAACGGCCGATGCGTTCATGGATTCCGCTAATTTGGCATTGCTCCAATAAGTCCAACCAGTCCAGGCCAGTACGATGACCAAAATACCGGACAACAACTGGGTACCATTCTGTTTCCACCAGCTTTTCAGTGCAGCGACTTGTTCTTCATCTGTTTCGTAACGACTCATAATTTCATCCTAATTGAGGCTAAACGGTGTTAATTGTAATCAATATTTCAATTCGATTTATTGAAAGAGAGCTTTGCACGAGATGGATTCACGGCTAAAAATGGCTAAAGATCTTCCTGAATGTCGTTGAAAAACTCGTTAATAGCCAGCTATTAGCTTCGTTTTCCGCCTAATTCAGAAAAATTTTATCTCATTTTTTACTCGCGCCCCACTCATGCAAAGCTCTCTGAAAGACTTCGGACAAATGTGGCAGTAAGTCTGACCAATCCATCAACGCTTGCTCGCGATCTTCTCGCAAATATTTCACGGCGATTTTCTGCTGTTGCACTTCGTCTTCGCCCAACACCAGCGCCACGCGTGCGCCGGATTTATCGGCTTTCTTGAACTGACTCTTGAAGCTGCCGCCCCCGCAGTTCATCTGCACCGTCAATTCAGGCAGATAATCACGGATTTGCTCGGAAATCACCAGGCCTGGGCGTTTTGCCGCTTCACCGGCCAGCACCAGATAGACATCCGGTGCCGCATTGTGTTCGACCAAATCTTTATCGATCAGCAACGCCATCAGACGTTCGATGCCCATGGCAAAACCGACCGCCGGTGTCGGCTTACCGCCAATCTGCTCGACCAAACCGTCATAGCGCCCACCGGCACACACGGTGCCTTGAGCACCCAGTTCCGTCGTGACCCATTCGAATACGGTTCGGTTGTAGTAATCCAAGCCGCGCACCAGATTCGGGTTTTCCGTATACGGAATGCCCACATCATCCAGATAAACTTTCAGCTCATCGTAATGCTGTTTCGATTCGGCATCCAAGTGATCGATTAATTTCGGCGCACCGTCAACCACGGCTTTCATATCCGGGTTTTTGGTATCCAGAATCCGCAACGGATTGCTTTCCAAACGACGCAGACTGTCTTCATCCAGTTCCGATTTATGCGCTTCCAAATACTCGACCAGCAAATCGCGGTAGGCCTGACGTGCTTCCTGACTTCCCAAGGAGTTGATTTGCAGCTCCAGATTTTCCAACCCCAAACGTTCCCAAAGACGAGCCGACAACACGATCAATTCGGCATCGATATCGACCGAATCCAGCCCGAAAACTTCCACTCCAAACTGGTGAAACTGACGATAACGGCCTTTCTGCGGGCGCTCGTAACGGAACATCGGCCCCGTGTAATACAGTTTTTGAATTTGGTTGTGCGCCAAACCGTTTTGAATCACGGCGCGGACACAACCGGCTGTGCCTTCCGGACGCAAGGTCAGGCTATCGCCATTGCGGTCGTCGAAAGTATACATTTCTTTTTCGACAATATCGGTCACTTCCCCGATGGAGCGCGCGAATAATTCGGTCTTTTCCACCAACGGCAGTCGAATGGAAGCAAAACCGTATTGATTCAAAACCGATTGCGCTGTATTGACCAGGTAATCAAACGCTTCCGCCTGTTCGCCGTACAAGTCGTTCATGCCGCGAATAGCCGTAATTTGTTTTGACATAGCTGAATTCTTTCTCTTAATTTAGTGGGTAATCGAAACGTTAAACATTGAGGGTGATGAGCAGCGCAACAATTGCAATGATCAACAGCACGGTAATGATGCGCATGGCGGCGATGGATAGCAATGGCTTGGCCGTTTGCTCTTCCAAATCGACCGATTGCAGGCTGGAACCGATTTGAATGGCTTCCGGAAACAGATGTTCATACTCCACCAAATCCACGTTCATCAATTCGGCGTAATTACGAATATAACC